>NZ_CBCOOP010000005.1:500000-700058 GCF_965111635.1 Azospirillum sp. Marseille-Q6669
GACCCCGTGCACCTTTACTACAGCTTTGCAGTGGTGCTAGGGATCTCATGTGTAGGATAGGTGGGAGGCTAGGAAGCCCGGGCGCCAGCTCGGGTGGAGCCATCCTTGAAATACCACCCTTGAGGTCTCTGGCATCTAACCGCGCTCCGTTGATCCGGAGCCGGGACCCTGCATGGCGGGTAGTTTGACTGGGGCGGTCGCCTCCCAAAGTGTAACGGAGGCGCGCGATGGTGGGCTCAGAGCGGTCGGAAATCGCTCGACGAGTGCAATGGCATAAGCCCGCCTGACTGCAAGACAGACAAGTCGAGCAGAGACGAAAGTCGGCCATAGTGATCCGGTGGTCCCACGTGGACGGGCCATCGCTCAACGGATAAAAGGTACGCCGGGGATAACAGGCTGATGACTCCCAAGAGTCCATATCGACGGAGTCGTTTGGCACCTCGATGTCGGCTCATCACATCCTGGGGCTGGAGCAGGTCCCAAGGGTTCGGCTGTTCGCCGATTAAAGTGGTACGTGAGCTGGGTTTAGAACGTCGTGAGACAGTTCGGTCCCTATCTGCCGTGGGTGTCGGAGTTTTGCGAGGATCTGTCCCTAGTACGAGAGGACCGGGATGGACATACCTCTGGTGCACCGGTTGTCACGCCAGTGGCATGGCCGGGTAGCTAAGTATGGACGGGATAACCGCTGAAAGCATCTAAGCGGGAAACCCACCTCAAAACCAGAACTCCCTTGAGAGCCGTGACAGACCATCACGTCGATAGGAGGCATGTGGACGGGCGGCAACGCCTGAAGCTGAGCCTTACTAATCGCTCGATCGGCTTGATCCTTCCCAGCAGGCGGCCCGCGCGCAGCGGCAAGCCCTGGACGCACGAGCCAACACCGCAAAGAACAAGAGCAGACGTCCTCAAACTTAACGAAACCCGCCCGTCCGGTCCGGATGGTTCGCGTGTGCCTTGGTGACCTGGTGGTCATGGCGAGGCTCCCAACACCCGATCCCATTCCGAACTCGGCCGTGAAACGCCTCAGCGCCGATGGTACTGCGTCTTAAGACGTGGGAGAGTAGGTCGCCGCCAGGTCACCACGGCACACGCCAAGCCATCAAGGACTTGGATGGATGGGTTTCAAACACACTTGACAATCGGCTTCATGAACGGCAAGGCCGGCGCTTTCCCAACGGAAAGCGCCGGCTTTTCGTCGTGTCCGGGGTGTCGCGGCCGGCCTCCTCCCTAACCCTCCCCCGCCACCGGCGGGCGAGGGGACGAAAGGGTTGGGAGGTGGACGGTGCAGAGCTTGTCGGGGCTTTCCTTGGCGATGGCCTTGTGGCCGGCGATGGCGGTGTTGATCGCGTCGGGGGTCAGGCGGTGCGGGCCGGGAGCGATCACCACGGCGACGCCGCTGGCCGACAGCAGCGGGAAGCGCCGCACCGCGCCGTAACGGTCCTTGCCCTCGAAGCAGCCGGCCTCCCGCGCCTCCGGATCGTAGAGGCTCTCCGCGTCGGAGCGGAACTGCGCGACGAGGTCCGCCACGCGGGCGAGCGCGTCCTCGTCCTCGGCACCGCTGAGGGCGACGAAGAAGTCATCGCCACCGATGTGGCCGGCGAAGCCGCCGTTGCCCGAGGCCCAGGCCTTCAGCCGCTCGCTGAACATCAGGATGGCGCGGTCGCCCTGGCGGAAACCGAAACGGTCGTTGAAGGGCTTGAAGTTGTCGAAGTCGAGATAGGCCAGAACGTGCCTGCGGTCCTGCTCCTGAAGGGCGCGTTCGATGTGGCGCACGATGGCGGCGTTGCCGGGCAGGCGGGTCAGCGGGTTCTGGTCCGCGGCCATGGCGAGGTTGCGCTCGTGCACCAGCCGGATCAGCGCGCCGCTGGACAGGAAGCCGGCATACTCGCCGCCTTCGATGATGATGATGCCGTCGCTGGCCTCCTCCGCCGAGAAGGCCTCGATCACCTGGTCGAGCGGCGTGGAGATGTCGCAGACCGGACTCTTCACCACCAAATCCAGCAGCGTGTCGCCCAGCCCCTTGTTGCGCAGAAGCTCGCTGCCGAAGCGCGAATAGACGAAGCGCTTCAGGTCGCGCTCGCGGATCAGCCCCAGCGGGCGCTGCTGGCGGTCGACGATGGGGGCGATGGACGGGCTGTTGTCGCCGCGGAAATATTCCAGAAGCTCGGTCTTCGGGGAATTGACGGCCAGCGGCGGCTGCCGCTCGATCACCTCGGACAGGCGCAGGCGGGCCTCGTTTGGCTTGCGCCGGTCCTGGCGGTCCAACTCCTCGACGATGCCGTAGCGCTCGGGTACGGCGCGCAAGTCCAGGCTCGGCCGGGCGATCAGATAGCCCTGGGCGAAGTCGCAGCCGAGATCGCGGCAGGTGTAGAATTCCTTCTCCGTCTCCACCCCCTCGGCGATGATGAGGATGCCGAGCGCGTGGGCGTAGCCGACCAGCGCGTGGGCGATGGCCCGCTTGCGCGTGTCCTGGTCGATGCCGTCGATGAAATAGCGGTCGATCTTGAGATAGTCGGGCTTGGATTCGTAGAGCAGCCGCAGCCCGGCGAAGCCGACGCCGAAATCGTCCAGCGCCACCCCGATGCCCGCCTGCCGGTAGCGGTCGATGGCCTGCTCGATGCTGTGGTCGGGACGCAGCTCCCGCCGCTCGGAAATTTCCAGGCTGATGGTCAGGCGCGGGTCGGGCGCGCCGCCATCCAGCGCGACGGGGGCCAGCCAGGGCGAGCCGGCCACTCCGACCACCCGCGCGTCGATGTTCAGGAACAGCTTGGCGTTCGGCCAGTGGTCCAGCGCGCGGAAGGCCGCCACCGCCTTGGCATGCAGGGCGCATTCGACCTCGGCCAGCAGGCCCTGCATGCAGGCGGCGTCCAGCAGGTCGTTGGGGCTGGCGAAGGGGCTGAGCTCCAGGCCGCGCAGCAGCGCCTCCATCCCGTGGCAGCGCCCGGTGCGCATCTGCACGATGGGCTGGAAGGCGACCGACAGCCCAGCCAGAAGACGGATCCATTCCGCCGGCAGCGCGGCCTTGCGGGGGCCCCCCGCCGGTGTGCCGGAGCGATCGTCCCATTCGTCTGCTGGCACCGAGGCCATGGCTTCGTCCACCGCCGGCTGTCCATGTTCGTCGCGGGCAAGCCCATCTTGTAGCGGATGATCTTTTCGATTTCGTGACAAAGGCAAGGCGTCTGCGCGAGGGCGATCCAAAATGCCCTTCGCACCATGACCCCGCTTTGCGCTATAGGGGTGCGCTTCAACGCAGACGATGATGGATCTGGGGGCGGCGGGGCATGAAGGTCGGCATCGACATGGGGGCGGCCATGACGGCTGGCGCGACGGGGGCGTCGGCGATGCTGGATCTCGAGGAGCTGCTGGCGACCCGCCTGCTGGTGCAGGGCAACTCCGGTTCCGGCAAGTCGCACCTGCTGCGCCGCCTGATCGAGCAGAGCGCACGTTGGGTGCAGCAGGCGGTGATCGACCCCGAAGGCGACTTCGTGACTCTGGCCGAGCGCTTCGGCCACATCGTGGTGAACGCCGACGAGCACAGCGAGGCCGCCTTGCAGAGCGTCGCCGCCCGCGTGCGCCAGCACCGCGTCTCCGTCGTGCTGAACCTGGAGGGGCTGGACGCGGACATGCAGATGCGCCACGCCGCGGCCTTCCTGGGCGGGCTGTTCGACGCCGACCGCGACCACTGGTACCCCATGCTGGTGGTGGTGGACGAGGCCCAGCTCTTCGCCCCGTCGGCCGCCGGCGAGGTGTCGGACGAGGCGCGCAAGGTCTCGCTGGGCGCCATGACCAACCTGATGTGCCGCGGGCGCAAGCGCGGGCTGGCCGGGGTGATCGCGACGCAGCGCCTCGCCAAGCTCGCCAAGAACGTGGCGGCGGAGGCGTCCAACTTCCTGATGGGCCGCACCTTCCTCGACATCGACATGGCCCGCGCCGCCGACCTGCTGGGCATGGAGCGCCGCACCGCGGAGATGTTCCGCGATCTGGAGCGCGGCCATTTCATCGCGCTCGGCCCGGCCATCTCCCGCCGCCCGCTGCCGCTGCGCATCGGCGCGGTGGAGACGCAGGGGCGCGCCGGCAGCCCGAAGCTGATGCCGCTGCCCGACACCCCGCTGGAGGACGCGCGGGAGCTGATCTTCAGGCCGGGCGATCCGGAACCGCCGCGCCTGCCGGTGCGCCGCCCCTCGACCAGCGCCAGCGCCGATCTGCTGGCCCAGCTCTCCCGCCCGCGCCCCCTGCCGGTGGAGCCGGAAACCGACGACGCAGCATCCGCGCCGCCCATGGAGGAGCCGGAAACGCCGGAGCAGGCGGCGGAGCGCAAAGCCGCCTACGAGGCGATCCTGCGCGAGGTGCTGGCCAATCCGGAGGCGCCCTACCGCTCCATCGCCGTGCTGTATCAGGACTTCCTGGTGCGCTGCCGGACGCAGGGGGTGCGGGGCGAGCTTCTGGAATTGCCGGCCTTCCGGCGCAAGCTGGCGGCGGCCCGCGCCGGGGCGGGGGACGGCACCGCGGAGAATCCCGCTTGGGAAAAGGCGACCCAGGTCGCGGCCACCCTGCCGGAGGACATTCAAGTCGTCTTTCTGCTGCTGGCCCGCGCGGCGCTGGACCATCTGCCCTGCCCGTCCGACGCCGACGTGGCCCGCGCCTGCGGCAGCCGGTCGCGCGGGCGGGCGCGGCGCCTGCTGACCTACATGGAGCAGCGCGGCTTCGTCGCCACGCGCAGCGGGCTGGGCAACACGCGCAGCATCGCCCTGCCGGCGCTGGGCTGGGAGACGGCGCTGGGCGATCCGAACGCCGACCCCAACGCCGACGGCGGGTCGGAGGGGCCGGAGGACGGCGGGTTGTTCGCCACCGCCTGAGCGGGCCTTCTATTCGTCGTCCGGCTCGATCCCGGCGGCCAGGGCGTGGGCCAGACGCCCGGCGGCGGCGACCGCGGCCATGGCCTGCTGTGCCTTGGCGGCGATGCGCGCGGTGCCTTCCGGCGTCGGCTGGTAAAGTGACGGGTCAGGCAGGCGCTCGACGAAATCCCAGGCGCCGGTGGCGGGGTCCCAGACCTCGAACACGTCAGGGTTGGGGCGGCGGGCGACCCAGGCGCGGGCGGCGTTGCCCTCGGCGCGGAAGCGCACCCCGAAGAAGCGGCTGGCCGCCATGGCCCCGATGGCCGCGGTCAGGTCGGCGTCGGCGTTCGGGAAACGCTGCGTCAGAGCGGCGCGCAGGGCTTCCGCCAGGGCGCGGCGGTCGTCATGATGGGGAAGGCCGTCGGGATCGGTTCTCATGGCCCGCGATGGTAGAGGGACGGCGCGCCTCCGCAAGCGGGCGCGATGTCGCAAGCGCAGCCCGGAGTCGTCATGGTCAGCCTGTCCGAAGCCTACGCCATCGCCATCGGCCACCACCGGGCCGGACGGATGGGCGAGGCCGCCGGGGTTTACCGGGCGATTCTCGACGCCGATCCGCGACAGGCCGACGCGCTGCATCTGCTGGGCGTGTTGTCCGGCCAGACCGGGCGGAGCGAGGAGGCGCTGTCGCTGATCGCCCAGGCCATCGCGCTGGACCCGGAGGCGGCGGACTATCACGACAATCTGGGCAGTCTGCGCCGCGGCGGCGGTGATGCGGCGCGGGCGGCCGCGCAGCACGCGCGCGCTCTGGCGTTGGAGCCGGCGCGGGCCAAGGCCACCTTCAACCGGGGGGTGGCGCTCGGCGATCTGGGCCGGGTCGGGGAGGCGCTGGGATGCTTCTGCACCGCCCTGCGGATCGATCCCGGCTATGGGGCGGCGGCGCTGGCGGCGGGACGGCTGCTGGCTGGCGGGCCGGAGCCGCTGGCGGCGGAGCGCTGGCTGGCCTATGCCCTGGCCCTGGCGCCGGATAGCGCCGACGGCTGGGCGGCTGTGGGGCGTGCACGGCTGGCGGCGGGGAGGCCGATGGGGCGGTGACGGGCTACGGCCGGGCGGCGCGGCTGCGTCCGGACGACGGGGCGGCGCTGAGCAACCTCGCCATGGCGACCTTGCAGGCAAGCGGCGCCCTGCCGGAGTTTCCCCGCGCCGACCGCCCGGAGGCGAGTTGGGGCGAGCCGCTGGGCCGCGTCCTCGACCTGTTCCTGGCGGCGCTGGACCGCGGGGCGGGGGAGGTGGCGGAGGCCGCGCTGTTCCGCACCGCCGTGCTGACCATCCACCGCGGCATGCTGGACGACGCCCGGCTGGAGCGGATCGCTGAGCGGGCGCGGGACCGACTGCGGCGCGCGCCGGGGGATGGCGCGGCGGCGGCCTGCATCGCACACGGTCTCTACCGGCGGGGGCGCTTGGCGACCGCCTCGCGGCTTGTCCAGCGCTATCTGCGCGGCTGGTCGGAGGAGGCCATCCGCGCCGACCCGCAGGCGGCGAAATGGCGGCAGGTCGATGCGCGGCCGGTCTTCCTCGACGCGCTCGCCGCGTACCGGCCGCGCATCGCCGGGGCGGGGGAGCGGTCGATGCCGGTTCCTCCTGCTGCGGGTGGTGACGCGATCCTGCTGGTCAGCGTCGATTCCGGCTATTGGCGGCGCTTCGGCGGCTGGTTCCTGTCCCACGCCCTGAAGGACCCGGCGGGCAACCGCGTGCATGTCCATGTCGTCAATCCCGACGCGGAGGACCACGCCGACCTGGACCGCCGCTGCGCCGCCCAGCCGGGGCGGCTGTCCTGGTCGCTGGAGCGCATCGACCTGCCCGTCCACGCGCCGGGGGCGGAGACCACCTATTACGCCTGCGCGCGCTTCTTCGTGGCCCTCGACCTGTTGGAGCGGACCGGGGCGCCGGTCTTCATCACCGACATCGACGCCCGTTGCACGGCGCCGCTTCCGCCAGACCTGCGCGACGGGGCTGGCTGGGACCTGACCGTCATGCGCGACCGCCGCGCCCGTGGGCCGTTCGACGACATCATCGTCAGCTTCCTCGGCATCGCGCCGACCGCGGCGGGGCGGGAGTTCCTCGGGCTCGTCGGCGCCTACATCGGCTGGTTCTTCGACCGGGGCGAGGCGGCCTGGACGCTCGACCAGGCGGCGCCCTACGCCATCCTCCACGACTGGATGCGGCGCGGGCGGACGCCACGGCTGCGCGAATATGAGTTCCTGCGCCTGCCCTGGTTCGATTTTCCAGTGAAGGGCGAGGGGTGACGAGCCGCTAGGCCGCCTGGACGCTGTTGTCCTTGCGCCGCGACAGCTGCAACTGGCCGTCCAGGCACTTCACGTAGGTGGTCTTGCCGGCCTTCAGATTGTCGCAGACGGTGACGAGAGCACGCGGGATCGCCGCGAACTCCTTCGAACCGCGCGATTGCGTGTTGTAGGCGGCGAGGTGCTGGCGCAGCCCCTCCTTCGACACCGGCTTTCCGTTGTTCCCGATCATGGTCGTCCCCGCGCGCGTGGTTGCTGGTCGCCGAAGCTACGCGGGGACGGTTCCGGACTCAACGGCCGCTGTCGTCGGTGGGCTTGTCCTCCGGTTTTCCCCCGTCGCCGGTCCAGTCGTCGGTGATGTAGCGCTGCGCGTCGCTGATCGTCTCCACCTCGTCGCGGCTCGGCGGCTTGGGCACGCGCGACTGGCCGTTCTCGCGGTCCTGGTCCATGGGTCCTCCATCGCTTTGACAGTGATGTGGACGGAAGGGTGGGATCGGCAAGCCCGTTTCGGACCGGGGTACGGCCTTCGCGTTTGGTCGCAGGGGGCCGCTATGACCGCCGCCCGCTTGACAGGCGAACCCGCGCCGCCGGATCATCCGGCCGTTAACCGCTAAGAATTCCAAAGAGAATTCGCCCCGTCCGGGGTCGTTCCGGGATCACGCAGGGAGTATGGGAACCATGAACACGCTCGCGCGCCGTCTGGCCGGTGCCGCCCTTCTGTCCGCCGGTCTTTCCTTCGGTCTCGCGGCCTCGCCGGTCCTGGCCGACACGCCGAAGGACACGCTGGTCATGGCCTGGCAGTTCGACGACATCGTGACGCTCGATCCCGGCGAGATATTCGAGTTGTCGGGGGCCGAGTACGGCGCCCAGGTCTACGACCGGCTGATCCGCTTCGACGTCAACGACGTCAGCAAGATCCACGGGCAGGTCGCGGAAAGCTGGACCGTCTCCGACGACGGCAAGACCTTCACCTTCACCATCCGCGACGGCATCAAGTTCCACTCCGGCAACCCGCTGACGGCGGAGGACGTGGCCTACTCGCTCCAGCGTGCCGTGAAGATGAACAAGGGGCCGGCCTTCATCCTGACCCAGTTCGGCCTGACGCCGGAAAACGTCGACCAGAAGGTCCGCGCGACCAACCCGCGCACCCTGGTGTTCGAGACGGACAAGACCTACGCCCCAACCTTCGTGCTCTACTGCCTGACCGCCGACGTCTCCGGCGTGGTCGATTCGAAGCTGGTCAAGAGCAAGGAGGTCAACGGCGACTTCGGCGCCGCCTTCCTGAAGGCCAACTCCGCCGGGTCCGGCCCCTTCGTCCTGCGCCAGTGGAAGGCCAGCGAGCTTCTGTCGCTGGAGGCCAACCCCAATTACTGGGGCGGTGCGCCGGCGGTGAAGCGCGTGCTGATCCGCCACATTGCGGAGCCGGCGACCCAGCGCCTGCTGCTGGAGAAGGGCGACGTCGACGTGGCCCGCAACCTGAAGCCGGAGCAGTTCGAGCCGCTGCGCGGCAACGACAAGATCCGCATCGTCCAGGCGCCCAAGGGCACGCTCTATTATTTCGGCCTGAACCAGAAGAACGAGGTCCTGGCCAAGCCCGACGTGCGCAAGGCCTTCAAGTACGCCGTGGATTACGACGGCATGGCGAAGACCATCATGAACGGGCTGGGCACCGTCCATCAGGCCTTCCTGCCCAAGGGCTTCCTCGGCGCGCTGGAGGAGAACCCGTACACGTACGATCCGGCCAAGGCGAAGGAGCTGCTCAAGCAGGCGGGCTATCCGGACGGCATCACGGTGACCATGGACGTCCGCAACACCTCGCCCAGCATGGACATGGCCCAGGCCATCCAGGGCAGCGCGGCGGCGGCGGGCATCAAGATCAACTTGCTGCCGGCGGATGGCAAGCAGGTGGTCACCAAGTACCGCGCCCGCAACCACGAGGCGCTGCTCTATCAGTGGGGCGCCGACTACCAGGACCCGAACACCAACGCCGACACCTTCGCCGCCAACCCGGACAATGCCGACGACGCGAAGGCCAAGCCGCTGTCCTGGCGCAACGCCTGGGACATCCCCGAGCTGACCAAGAAGACCGCCGCCGCGGTCGAGGAGCGCGACACCGCCAAGCGCGCCGCGATGTATCAGGAGTTGCAGCGCGAGGTGCTGGAGACCTCGCCCTTCGTCATCATGTTCCAGCAGACCGAGGTGATCGCGGAGCGCAGCAACGTCGAAGGGCTGGTCTGGGGACCGAGCTTCGACAGCAATTACTACTGGAAGGTCAGCAAGAAGTAAGGCGGGCTTTACCCTTCCCGCACTTCATCCCCTCTCCCCTCTGGGGAGAGGGTTTTGTTTTCGAACTCAGGTGAAACTTGGCCGCTATCTTGAAACGACCGGGGATGCCGGGGCGGCGTCATGCGATTCGCGGGGCGGGGTTGCTCGTCTCGGTGGCGTTGACCGTCCTCGGCCTCCTGCTCGTCACCTTCCTGATCGGGCGCGTGGTGCCCATCGACCCGGTGATCTCCGTGGTCGGCGACCGCGTGTCCGCCGACACCTATGCCCGCGTCCGGCAGGAGTTGGGGCTGGACCTGCCGCTGTGGCAGCAGTTCCTGCGCTACGTCGGCGACGTGCTGCAGGGCGATTTCGGCACCTCGGTGCTGACCTCCCGTCCGGTGCTGGAGGACATCCTGCGCGTCTTCCCGGCGACGCTGGAACTGGCGACCGCCGCACTGGTCGTCGGCGTTCTGCTGGGCATCCCGGCGGGGGTGATGGCCGCCGTCCATCGCGGGCGCTGGCCGGACCATCTGATCCGGGTGATCGGGCTGATCGGCCATTCCATCCCGATCTTCTGGCTGGGGCTGATGGCGCTGCTGGTCTTCTACGCGCGGCTCGATTGGGCGCCGGGGCCGGGGCGGGTGGACGTCTTCTACGAGGGGCTGGTCGATCCGGTGACCGGCATCATCACGGTGGACGCCCTGCTGGCCGGCGAGACCGACGTGTTCTGGAGCGCGCTGCACCATCTGGTGCTGCCGGCGGGCATCCTCGGCCTCTACAGCGTGGCCTACATCGCGCGCATGACGCGCAGCTTCATGCTGGACCAGCTTCGCCAGGAATACATCACGACGGCCCGCGTCAAGGGCATGTCGGAGGCGCGGGTGATCTGGCGCCACGCGCTGGGCAACATCGCGGTGCCGCTGACCACGGTGGTGGCGCTGTCCTACGCCTCGCTGCTGGAAGGGTCGGTGCTGACGGAAACGGTGTTCGCCTGGCCGGGGCTCGGGCTCTACATCACCAACTCGCTGCTGTCGGCGGACATGAACGCAGTGCTGGGCGGCACGCTGGTGGTGGGGGCGGTGTTCATCGGCCTCAACCTGCTGTCCGACCTGCTGTACCGTTTGTTGGACCCCCGTGCGCGATGAGGGTGGCACGATGACGCACGTTACCGAAAACGGGCTGCGGGCGTGGTTGACGGCGGAGACGCCGCAGTCCCGCGGGCAGGCGCGGCTGGGCCGGGTCTATCTGGGCTGGCTGGCCTTCGCGCGCAACCGGCTGGCCATGATCGGGCTTGGCATCGTGCTGCTGCTGGTGCTGATGGCGGCGCTGGCCCCGCTGCTCGCGCCCTACGACCCCTACATGCAGGACCTGTCGCAGCGTCTGCTGCCGCCCAGCGCGGCGCACTGGCTGGGCACCGACGCCTTCGGCCGGGACATCCTGACGCGCATCCTCTATGGCTCCCGCCTGACGCTGATGATCGTGGCGCTGGTCGCGGTGACGGCGCCGGTGGCCGGGCTGCTGATCGGGACGGTGGCGGGCTATCTCGGCGGCTGGGTGGACGCGGTGCTGATGCGCGTCACCGACATCTTCCTGGCCTTCCCGAAGCTGATCCTGGCGCTGGCCTTCGTCTCGGCGCTGGGACCGGGCATCGAGAACGCCATCATCGCCATCGCGATCACCAGCTGGCCGCCCTACGCCCGCATCGCGCGGGCCGAGACGATCACCATCCGCAAGAGCGACTTCATCAGCGCCGCACGGCTCCAGGGCGCCTCGACGCCGCGGATCATCCTCGGTCATGTGGTGCCGCTCTGCTCCTCCTCGCTGATCGTGCGGGTGACGCTGGACATGGCGGGGATCATCCTGACGGCGGCGGGGCTGGGCTTCCTCGGCCTCGGCGCGCAGCCGCCCGCCCCGGAATGGGGCGCGATGATCGCCACCGGGCGGCAGTATGTGCTGGAGCAGTGGTGGGTCGCCACCATGCCCGGCATCGCCATCTTCGTGGTCAGCCTGGGCTTCAACCTGCTGGGCGACGGCCTGCGCGACGTTCTGGACCCGAAAGGCCAATGAGCGACAAACCCTTGCTGGAGGTCGAGAACCTCCGCATCTCCTTCCCCACCCGGACGGGCCTGACGCAGGCGGTGCGCGGCGTCTCCTTCACCGTGGGCCGGGAAAAGCTGGGCATCGTCGGCGAGTCCGGCTCCGGAAAGTCGATGACCGGGCGGGCCATCCTGCGGCTGGTCCCGCCGCCTGGAATCGTCACCGCTGACAAATTGTCCTTCCAGGGCGAGGACCTGCTGACCCTGCCGGAGAAGCGGCTGCGCGGCATCCGCGGGCGCCGCATCTCCATGGTCATGCAGGACCCGAAATTCTCGCTGAACCCGGTGATGACCATCGGTGCCCAGATCGCCGAGGCCTACCGCGTCCATTCCAGCGCCGACAAAGCGGAGGCGAAGCGGCGCGCGCTGGAGATGCTAGAGGCCGTGCGCATCCGCAACCCGGAGCGCGTCTACGGCCTCTACCCGCACGAGGTGTCGGGCGGCATGGGCCAGCGCATCATGATCGCCATGATGCTGATCCCCAACCCCGACCTGCTGATCGCCGACGAGCCGACCTCGGCGCTCGACGTCACGGTGCAGATGCAGGTGCTGGCGATCATGGACGAGCTGTGCTCCAGCCGCGGCATGGGGATGATCTTCGTCAGCCACGACCTCAACCTCGTGGCGTCCTTCTGCGACCGCATCCTGATCATGTACGCCGGCCGGGTGGTCGAGACCTGCCGCGCGTCGGAGCTGCACGCGGCGAAGCATCCCTACACCCGCGGCCTGCTCGACAGCCTGCCGCGTCTGGACGACACGCGGGCGGAGCTGCCGGTGCTGGCGCGCGACCCGTCCTGGCTGGAGGGCGGGCGATGATCGACGTCAAGGATCTGCGCGTCACCTTCGGCCATGGCGCCGATGCGGTGGCCGCCGTGCAAGGGGTGTCCTTCACCGTGCAGGAGGGCGAGAGCTTCGGGCTGGTCGGCGAATCGGGGTCGGGCAAATCGACAGTGCTGCGCGCCGTCGTCGGGCTGAACCACGACTGGACCGGGTCCATCGCCGTGGCCGGCGCGGCGCAAGGCCGTCGTCGTGAGAAGGGCTTCTTCAAGTCCTGCCAGATGGTCTTCCAGGACCCCTACGGCTCGCTGCACCCCCGCCACACCATCGACCGCATCCTGGCCGAGCCCATCGCCATCCACGGGCTGCGCGACGCCGATGGGCGGATCGACCGGGTGCTGCGCGACGTCGGGCTGGGGCCGCAATTCCGCTTCCGCTACCCGCACCAGCTCTCCGGCGGGCAGCGCCAGCGCGTCGCCATCGCCCGCGCCCTGGTGCTGGAGCCGCGCGTGCTGCTGCTGGACGAGCCGACCTCGGCGCTCGACGTGTCGGTGCAGGCGGAAATCCTCAACCTGCTGAAGCGGCTGCGGGCGGAGCACGCGCTGACCTACGTGCTGGTCAGCCACAATCTGGCGGTGGTCGCCACCATGTGCGACCGGCTGGCGGTGATGAACCGCGGCCGCATCGTCGAGGAGATGGACGTGGACTCGCTGCGCCGGGGGGCCGCGCGGGAGGACTACACGCGCCAGCTCCTGCGCGCCAGCCAGGGCTACGACCGCGCGGCGGCGGACAGCTTCAAGGACTTCGCGTAGCGGGGCGGGCGGCCAGGGCGTCGGCCTGGGCCTGGAGCTTGGCCAACAGGCCGTCGAGCTGCCCCATCTCCTCCTCCGTCAGGGCGCCGGTCAGCTCCCGCTCGTAGGCCAGCGCGAGGGGGACGATCTCCGTGTAGATCGCCAACGCCTTGGGCGTCAGGGTCAGCTGCGCCTTGCGGCGGTCGGTGGCGCCCGATTCGCGCAGGATCAGCGCCGAATCGAGCATCCGGCTGATCGCCCGGCTGACCTGCACCTTGTCCATGGCGGTGCGCTGGGCGATCTCCCCCGCGCTCAGCGTCTCGCCGCCGCCCAGCACGGCGATGACCCGCCATTCCGGGATGGTGATGCCGAATCGCTTCTCGTACAGCTTCGCCACCGTGTGGCTGACCGTGTTGGACAGCACCGACAGGCGGTAGGGCAGGAAGCGGGTCAGATGCAGCACCGGCGCGGCGGGATCGGCGCCGGAACGCTTGCGGCGGGGGGAGGCCATGGGGTGTCGCGCCTTATCGGAATGCGGGAACCGGGTGCCGGTTTCTCCATCCTGCCCCGGAAATTGGCGGACGCAACCGTTTCAGATAAAAATTTCCAAACCGCGGAGATTTCCCGACCGGCTCAGCGGTTGACGATCAGCGCCACGCCCAGCACTGCGACGATGGCGCCCGCCCAGGCTCCGGCCCCCGGACGCTGGCGGGTCCAGACCCACAGCATCGGCAGGATCAGCACCGGGCTGGTGGCCGACAGGGTGGCGACCACGCCGGCGTTGCCGTGGGCCAGCCCGATCAGCAACAGCGTCATCCCCAGCCCGAGGCCGATGAAGCCGTTCACCACCACCTGGGCGAAGATGCGCGGCGTCAGGCCGGGGCCGAAGCCGAAGCGCTGGCCGGGCAGCAGCCCGCCGGCGAACAGCAGCAGCCCCGACATGCCGACGCGCACCGCCGCCGCTGCGATGGGGTCGGCGCCCGCCGCCATCACCGGCCGGGCGATGACCGAACCGGCGGCTTGGCAGACCGCGGCGATCAGGCAGGCGCCGACGCCGACCAGCAGGCGGCCCCGCACCGACTCCCAGTCATGGGGAACGGTGCCGGTGCCGTTCGGGACCGGGCTGGCGCGGAAGAAGATCGCCAGCATCACCCCGGCGGTGACCAGCGCGATGCCGACCGCCGTCCACGGTCCCAGCGCCTCTCCCAGCACGGCCCAGGCGAGCAGCGCGGTGATCGGCGCGTTGGTGGCGTAGATGACCGAGTTGCGGCGCGGGCCGATGCGCCCCAGCGCCCAGAACAGCGCGGTGTCGCCCATCACGATGCCGACCGCGCCGGACAGCGCCAGGATCGCCGCACCCTGCAGGTCGAGAGTCTGCCAGCCGCCGAGCAGCGTCGCGGCCAGCGCCGTGCCGACGAAGACGATGCTCATGCGCAGGCGGTTGAAGGCGACCGAGCCGATGGCCCGCACCGGGCCGATGGCGATCAGCCCGCTGGCCGCCCAGCAGAGCGCAGCCCCCAGGGCGGCGAGGTTGGCGGTCAGCATGATGGGAGCTTCGGAAGGGCAGGGCGGGGCGCAAAATGGGGCATTGTGCCCGCGCCCTATCCGGAACCCCGCCGGGGCGGTAGTGCGACGGTGGCATGGCGGGGGTGTGGGGAGGTCGTCGCGTCGGGCCCCCCACTAACCTTCCCTCACACCTCGATCAGCGCGTAGGGCCTCCCCGACTCCTTCTCGATGGTCTGGGCGACGTTGTAGACCGGCGTGCCGCGCAGGGTCCGGCCGGCGTAGCTTCCGTGGTGGGCGTGGCCGTGGACGACCGCCTGGACGTGGAAGCGGTCGATGGTTTCCGCCAGACGGGAGGAGCCGAGGAAGGGATAGATCTCGGTCGGCTCGCCGCGCACCGTCTCGGCGATCGGGGCGTAGTGCAGGACGACCATCGTCCGCTCGGTCTCCAACTGGCGCAGCGCGCTTTCCAGCCGCATCGCCTCGTTCACCGCCTCGTGCACGAACTGCTTGATCGCCGGTTCGCCGAAGGCGTCGAGCATGCGGTTCTCGAACCCGCCGCCGAAGCCCTTCACCCCGGCGAAGCCGACGCCGCGGATCTCCACCGGGTTGCTGTCGAGGAAGCGGACGCCCGCCTGCTCCAGGATGCGCTGAAGCTCCTCGACATGGCCGCATTCGTGGTCGTGGTTGCCCAGCACGGCGACCACCGGGATGCCGATGGCGCGCAGGTCCTCGGCCAGCACCTCGGCCTCGCGCGGCTTGCCGTGGTTGGTCAGGTCGCCGGCCAGCGCCAGAACGTCCGCCCGGTCGGCGATCTCCTGGAACAGCTCGCGGTAGGGATGGGAGGAGGTTTCCCCCACATGGATGTCGCCGATGGCGGCGACCTTCAGGGTTGCATCAGCCATGCTTCGTTTCCTCGCCGACGACGTCGGCGAACCCCCAGTCCGTGACGTCGATCCGATAATCCTCGCGCGAGAACAGCCGCCCCCGGCAGATGCGGGTCTGCGGCACCGGCAGCTTCGCGCGCTCGTTCAGCCGGTCCAGAAGCTCCTGCAACAGCCAGGCGGGGATGTGGTCGCGCTCCGTCGGGTAGATGAAGCGGAAGTTCAGGACGTGCATCAGCAGCACCTCCCAATACTGCTCCATGTGGCCGAGCAGCCGTTTCCAGTCAATGTGGGCGTGCTGCTTCAGGATCATGTGGGCGACGTCGGGACCGTCGTACTTGTGCCGCATCTGCACGAAGGCCTTGGAGAAGACCATTTCCGTCGGCGGGATGAGCTGCACGTCGGCGCCGCAGACCAGCGCGCGGTGATCCTCCTCGAACCAGCGGTCATTGACCGGGTTGATGGCGGCGGCGGAGTTGAAGATCACGTCGAAGAACAGGTCGCCGTGCAGGACCTTGCCGATCCAGCGCTCATCCTCGATCTCCGTCCCGAAGCCGCGGTCCTGGAAATGCGCGAGGATGCGCGGGAAGTCGCCGCCCCGGCAGAAGATGTCGATGTCCTTGGTCGGCCGGGTGATCCCGGTGTAGGCGCTGAGCGCGTAGGTGCCGCCCAGCAGGAAGGGTATGCCGGACTCCTTCAGGACCTTGAGACTCTCCGTGTAGAAGGCTTCGGCCTCGGCCGAGACATCGGCACGGCCTTCGCGCCCCCGGCCTTCACAGTTGCCGTCCATCGCACCCCCTCTCCCCCGCCGTTGTCCGTTGCGCCTTCAACAGGAGGAGCGGGCGAAACGGCACCACCGAATGGTGTCCATGGCGGGAAAAAGCAGGTGGAACCGCCGCACCGCTACACCGGTTGAGGGTGGTATTGCTGATGGGGAGGCAACCGATGGCACGACATCCGATCCCACAGGGCCTTTTGCTCGCCGCCGGCCTCGTGCTGTGCGGCGGCGGTCCCGCTCTGGCGCAGGGAAGCTGCGCCGCGCTGGTCGACCGCTTCGCCGCCGAGAACAACCTGTCGGCCAGCCCGCCGCCGGTCGCGACGCCGCCGGGCAGCTCCGGCTCCACCGCGGGGGATGGGGCCTTGCCGAATGGCAGTTCCGGCACGACGCCGGACCAGCTCGCCCGCTCGGGCGGGGTGGTGGCGCCGCCGGCCTCGGGCGATCAGGCGGTGATCGAGCCGCCGCGCACCGGCGCCCCCATGCCGACCGCTCCGGCGGTGCGGCCCGACGCCGCGCCGAACAGCGGCTCCTCGATGGAGAGCGGGTCGATGGGGCAGGCGGCGCGCAACGCCCAGATCGAATCGCTGGTGACCGCCGCGCGCTCCGCCGCTAAGGACGGCAACGAGCAGCTTTGCATGGACTCCCTGGACAAGGCGCGCGGCCTGACCCGCACCGCGCCGGGTGCTACGGGTGGCACGATGGGCGGGGGCGGCTGATGGCGACAATGCGGATGATGGCCGAACTGATGGCCGCCGACCTGAGCGTTGCGGGTCCCCTTCCTCCTTCCCCGCCAACCCCCGACATGCCGGTGCCGCCGCCCGGCATGCCGGACATGCCCGGCGACCCGTCGCGGCCACCGATCAAGGAGCCGCCGGACGCCATTCCGGTCCCGCCGGAGGAGCCGCCGCCCAACCCCGAGCGGCTGGCCTGAAACCGCTCACCGGGGAGAAAAATGGCACCAGGGCTGCGGGCGCGCAAAACGGCGCGCCTGCGGTCTTGTGATTCGCGCGGGGAAAGGCGATGTGTTCTGTCGGGCACCGGAGGCCGGTGCCGAGTCGCCTTTTGGAGTTCAGTGGGTCTCATGCACCGTCAACCCCCGCGCCAGCACGTCTACCGCCAGCCCGTCGTCCTCGGCACCCAGGTTCAGGCCACCGTCAAGTGGTACGATCCGACCCGCGGCTTCGGCTTCGTCAAGTTCGAGGACGGGTCGCCCGACGCCCTGATCCCCGCCGCCATCGTCGGCACCGCCGGTCACGAGTCCCTGCCGGACGGCGCCACCGTCGTGGTGGACATCGTCGAGGGGCGCAAGGGCAACCAGGTCTCCGCCCTGCATTCGGTCGACACCTCCACCGCCGTCCCGGCCCGTCCCGCCCGTGCCCAGGGGCCGCGCCCGTCCTATGGCGAGCGGGGTGGCTTCGGCGACCGCAACGAGCGTGGGGGTGACCGCGGGTTCGGTAACCGTGGTTTCAACGACCGGGGCGGTGATCGCGGGTTCAGTGGCCGGGGCGACAGCCGTGGCTTCAACGATCGCGGTGGCGATCGCGGTGGCGACCGCGGCTTCAACGATCGGGGCGGTGACCGGAGCGGCTTCGGCGGCCCGCGCCGTCCGGCGGCGGGCGGCCCGACCACCCAGACCGAGGGCACTGTGAAGTGGTTCAACGCCACCAAGGGCTTCGGCTTCATCGCCCAGGACGGCGGCGGCCAGGACGTGTTCGTTCACGTCAAGGCGGTGGAGCGTTCCGGTCTGCAGGGGCTGAACGACGGTCAGCGCGTCCGCATCTCCATCCGCCAGGGCGACAAGGGGCCGGAAGCCGTCTCGGTCGAAGAGGCGTAAAGAGTCGGCCCACCGAAGGTAAGGTGTCGTTCGGCCCAGTTGAACGGCGGCGCAAAGCCGCGCATCGTGGCGGGGCGGGGTGGCGGTGCGACGGCGCGCCGCCCCGGCCCGACACGACCAAGAGAGGACGTCCAGTGGTTCCCGTCACCTGTCCGACCACGCCCTTCGACGGCCAGAAGCCCGGCACCTCCGGGCTGCGCAAGGCCGTGAAGGTCTTTGAGCAGCCGCGCTATCTGGAAAACTTCGTCCAATCCATCTTCGACTGCGTGGACGGCCTGTCCGGCGCCACGCTGGTGATCGGCGGCGACGGGCGGTACCACAACCGCACCGCCGTTCAGACCATCCTGCGCATGGCCGCGGCCAACGGCGTCGCGCGTGCGGTCGTCGGGCGCGGCGGCATCCTGTCCACCCCGGCGGCTTCCTGCGTCATCCGCAAGCGCGGCGCCATCGGTGGCGTGATCCTGTCGGCCAGCCACAACCCCGGCGGCCCGGACGGCGATTTCGGCATCAAGTTCAACGCCGCCAACGGCGGCCCGGCGCCGGAGTCGATGACCGACGCCTTCTTCGCCCGCTCCAAGGGCATCACCGAATACAAGACGCTGGAGTCGCCGGACCTCGACCTCGACCGTCTCGGCGAGACGGCGCTCGGCGGCATGGCGGTGGAGGTCATCGACCCGGTGGCCGACTACGCGGAGCTGATGGAATCGCTGTTCGACATGGCGGCGATCCGCAAGCTGTTCTCGTCGGGCTTCCGCATGGTGTTCGACGCCATGCACGCGGTCACCGGCCCCTACGCCACGGAGATCCTGGAGCGCCGGCTGGGCGCCCCCGCCGGCACCGTCATCAACGGCACGCCGCTGGAGAATTTCGGCGGGCACCACCCCGACCCGAACCTCGCCCACGCGGAGGAGCTGGTGGAGCGGCTGTTCGGGCCGGACGCGCCGGACTTCGGCGCCGCCTCGGACGGCGACGGCGACCGCAACATGATCCTGGGCCGCAACGTCTTCGTGTCGCCCAGCGACAGCCTCGCCGTGCTGGCCGCCAACGCCACCCACGTCCCGGCCTTCAAAGGCGGTCTGGCGGGCGTCGCCCGCTCCATGCCGACCAGCCGGGCGGTGGACCGCGTGGCGGCGAAGCTGGGGATTTCCTGCTACGAGACGCCGACGGGCTGGAAGTTCTTCGGCACGCTGCTCGACGCCGGACGCATCAACCTGTGCGGCGAGGAGAGCTTCGGCACCGGCGCCGACCATGTGCGCGAGAAGGATGGGCTTTGGGCCGTCCTGATGTGGCTCAACGTGCTGGCCGCCCGCGGCCTGTCGGTGGCCGAGCTGATGGCCGAGCATTGGGGCACCTACGGGCGCACCTATTATGGCCGCCACGATTACGAGGCCATCCCGCAGGAGGCCGCCGACGCCCTGATCGCCGAATTGCGCGGGACACTGCCCTCGCTGGCCGGCACGGCTCTCGGCGGGCGCACGGTCGCGGCGGCGGACGAGTTCGCCTACACCGACCCGGTGGACGGCAGCCGGTCGGAGCGGCAGGGTCTGCGCGTCGGGTTCGAGGACGGCTCGCGCATCGTCTACCGCCTGTCCGGCACCGGCACGTCGGGCGCCACGTTGCGCGTCTATTTCGAGCGGTACGAGCCGGTCGGCGGCGAGCATGGGCTGGACGCCCCGGTGGCGCTGAAGCCGCTGGCCGATCTGGCGGCGGAACTGGCCGGCATCGAGCGCCACACCGGACGCACCAAGCCGGACGTCGCCACCTAAAGATTTGTTCTGAAAGAAGGCCCTTCCTCCCACGCTGGGGGGGAAGGGCCTTTTCCTTTTTCAGAACACTGCCTGGAGCAGGCCCAGCGTGCGCCGCTTGGCCAGGGCGGCGCTCGCCGCGTCGTAGCTGGCGCGCTCGTCGCAGTTGAAGCCGTGGCCGGCGGGGTAGAGGTGCGTGATGGCGCCGGGATGGCGCTGGCGAACCGCCTCGGCCACCATCAGCGGGATGGCATGGTCCGTCTCGCCGAAATGCAGCAGCACGGGAGTGCGCGGAACCTCGTCCAACCGGTTGCCGATGCCGCCGCCGTAATAGGCGACGGCGGCGCGGACGGGCAGGCGCGACGCGGCGGCCCAGGCGATGGTGCCGCCCCAGCAATAGCCGGCGATGGCCGCCCCCTCCGCCCCGCCGAGATGGGCGAGCCCCGCCGCCACGTCGGTCAGCGCGTCCTCGACGCTGACCGCACCCATCAGGTCGCGGCCGCGCTGCACGCCGGCCTCGTCGTAGGGCAGTTCCACCCCGCGCTCCGCCCGGTCGAACAAAGCGGGGGCCAGCGTGCGGTAGCCGTCGGCCGCGTAGCCGTCGCAGACGCGGCGGATGTGGCTGTTGATCCCGAAAATCTCCTGGACGATCAGAAGCCGCCCCTTTTCCGGCCCGACGGGCCGGGCTTCGTAGGCGGTCAGCCGGTGCCCGTCGGACGCCGTCAGGTGCGTCCAGGCGCTGCTCGTGCCGGTGGTCGTTCCGGTCATGGCTGGTCTCTCCCTCCATTCGTTCCGTGCAGGGAAGATAGCAGCCTGACGCCGGGTGTCATCCGCGACCGACTGGCCCATATCCCCTAGGACCGTCACCCCGTCACTGGAGCCGCCCGATGTCCGCCCCCGCCGACCGTTCCCCGACCGCCGGACCCTTCGACCTGACGCCGCCGACGCCGGACCAGCGCGCGGTGCTGGTGGAGCGCCTGTCGGACGAGGAGCGGCACGTCCTCCTCAGCCATGGGACGGAGGCGCCCTTCTGCGGCGGCCTGCTCGACAACAAGAATCCTGGCACCTACGCCTGCCGGCTGTGCGGCCTGCCGCTGTTCCGGTCCGGGACGAAGTTCGATCCGGCACCGGCTGGCCCAGCTTCACCGCGCCCTACGAGAACGCGCATCTGAAGCTGGTGCAGGACAACAGCTACGGCATGGTGCGGGTGGAGACGCTGTGCGCCCGCTGCGGCAGCCACCAGGGCCACGTCTTCCCCGACGGCCCGCCGCCGACCGGCATGCGCTTCTGCATCAACTCCGTCTCGCTGGCCTTCCTGCCCGAGGGGCAGACGCTGGCCAGGAGCGTTCAGGATTGGGTGGAGGAGGGGGCGGCGTTCTAGGCCCCTATTGCCCCCACCCTAACCCTCCCCCGCTGGGCGGGGAGGGACTGCCGCCGCTTCGCGAATATCTCCCCCGCCCAGCGGGGAGGGTCGGGGTGGGGGTAAAAGCCTCTCCCGATCTTCCCGTTTCATTGGATACCCCCTTCATGCCGACCGACGACACCTCCCGCTCGCCCCTCTCCGTCCTCGACCTCGCCCCGGTGCCGGAAGGCAGCACGCCGGGCGACGCCTTGCGCAACACGCTGGACCTCGCCCGCCACGCCGAGCGGCTGGGCTACCGCCGCTACTGGCTGGCCGAGCACCACAACATGACCGGCATCGCCAGCGCCGCGACCTCGGTCGTCATCGGCCATGTGGCGGCGGGCACCACGAACATCCGCGTCGGCGCCGGCGGCATCATGCTGCCCAACCATTCGCCGCTGGTCATCGCCGAGCAGTTCGGCACGTTGGAGGCGCTGTTCCCCGGCCGCATCGACCTCGGCCTGGGCCGGGCGCCGGGCACCGACCAGATGACGCTGCGCGCCCTGCGCCGCGACCCGTCGGTGGCGGAGCAGTTCCCACAGGACGTGCTGGAGCTTCAGGCCCTGCTCGGCCCCGTCCAGCCGGGCCAGCGCGTGCAGGCGGTGCCCGGCGCCGGGTCGAACGTGCCGCTGTGGATCCTCGGCTCCAGCCTGTTCGGCGCGCAGCTGGCCGCCGCCTTCGGCCTGCCTTATGCCTTCGCCTCGCACTTCGCGCCGGACGCCCTGATGCGGGCGTTGCAGGTCTACCGGGAGAATTTCACGCCCTCGGCGCAGCTCGACCGGCCCCACGCCATGGTCGGGGTGAACGTCGTCGCCGCCGAGACCGACGCGGAGGCGCGCCGGCTCTTCACCTCCGCCCAGCAGAGCTTCGCCCGGCTGATCCGCGGCACCCGCGGCCAATTGCCGCCGCCCATCGACGACATCGAGAGCTTCTGGTCGCCGCTGGAGAAGGCGCAGGCGATGAACATGCTGTCCTGCTCCTTCGTCGGCTCGGCGGAGACGGTGCGGCGCGGGCTGGAGTCCTTCCTCGCCGAAACCGGGGCCGACGAGATCATGGTGGCCTCGGCCATCCACGACCACGCGGCGCGGGTGCGCTCCTACGAGATCCTGGCGGAGGTCCACGGGGCGCTGCGGGCCGCGGCCTGAAGGGCTCCAAATTGGGGGAGCGGTTCGGCGCAACCGCACAGCGCGCTTCGCGGACTGCGCCATGGACCGCGCCCAAGGGGAGTCTTATCGTCTGTGGCCCGGCGTCGCGTGACGCGGTTCACAGAGATGGAGAGGGGATATGACCGAGTTTCCCCACGCCAGCAGGGTCAACGTGACGCTTGATCTGCCGCTCGACGTCTATCGGCGTCTGGAACAGCAGGCGCGCTACATGAGCGTTACCGTCGAGGCGCTGCTGAAGACTATCCTGGCGCAGCAGCTCTACGACTCCAGTCTTCGCAATATGGATTAGTTCATTGTCGTGAGGCGGCGCGCACGGCGGCGTCAAGATCGCCGTGACTCTCCAGAAGCGCCGCCAGCCCGGCCTCCTCCAGCACGCCGCGGACCGGGCCGGGCACCGCCGCCAGTACGATCCGCACGCCGGACCGCCCACTCATGCTTCCCGCACCCGGCCGCGCCTGCCGCACCGCCAGCAGCAGCGAGCGCAGCCCCGCCGGGGTCAGTTGCGTCACCGCCGACAGGTCGAGCACCAGCCCGGCCGGCACCTTTTCCGGCACGTCCGGGGTGGCGGGGGCCAGCGCGGCGAACAGGCGCGCCTCGATCCGGGGGGCGGCGGCGCTGTCGATCGGCCCCACCGGGCGCAGGATCGTCACGTCGCCGCGGACTTCTTCCGCGATTTGCATCAAACCCTCCGATTTCCCCATCCGGCCGGGCCTGCTATACCTCCTCCGGCGGGGGATTTCCCATCACACGGATCATCATACAGCAGAGCGGCGGCGGGGGCATGGAATCGGACGGACGCTTCGGCGGCGGGGCGGGCCTGCGGGACGGCGGGGAGTTTTCCGCGGAGTCCGGCGGTGGGCTGCGCGCGCTCCCGGCCTTCCTCGCGGCGGGGCCCGCCGTGGCCCCTGAGGACCGCCCGCCGGCGGACACGCCGCCGGACCAGCCGGCGCGGCTGCGCGGGGCGCTGAACCCGCTGCTGGCCGCCGCCGGGCCACTGCTCGACCTCGCCGGGTCGCTGCGCGAACGCTCGGGGCACGAGAACCCGGAGGGGTTGCGCGACGTCATCCTCGCCGAGGTCCGCCGCTTCGAGGAGGAGGCCGCCGCCATCGGCGTCCCGCCGGAGGAGGTGCGCGTCGCCCGCTTCGCCCTGTGCACCATGCTGGACGACGTGGTGCGGGCGACCCCGTGGGGGCGCGCTGCCGTTGGGCGCGTGAGGGGCTGGCGGTGGTGGTCGATCCCGGCGCCGGCGGGCCGGACCGCTTCTTCGACCTGCTCGACACCATGCTGAGCGACCCGCGCCTGCACCGGCTGGAGCTGGAGCTGTTCTACGCCTGCCTGTCGCTGGGCTTCGAGGGCAAGTTCCGCGACAAGCCGCGCGGCGCCCACGACCTCGCCCACCTGCGGGACGAGCTGTTCCGCGTGCTGCGCCGCCTGCGCGGCGAGCGGGAGCGCGCGCTGTCGCCGCAATGGCGGGGCGTCGCCGAGCGCTTCCGCCCGCTGGGGCACGTCCTGCCGCCCTGGCTGGCCGCGGTGGCGGTGGCGACGCTGCTCGGCGGGCTGTTCCGGAATCTGTCGGCCTCGCGGGGCGGGCGGGCCGACGCGGTGGTGGCCCGGCTGGGCGCGCGGCTTCCCGACCGGCCGCTGGAGCTGGTCCGCGCCGGCCCGCCGCCGCCGGCCAGCGCCGGGCCGGCGCTGGCCGTCCGGGTCACCGCCCTGCTCCAGCCGGAAATCCGCTCCGGTGCGGTGGCGGTGCTGGCCGGCGACGACGGGGCGCTGGTCATCCGCATCGAGGGGGCGGGCATGTTCGCCACCGGCAGCGACGCGATCCGCGCCCGCTACCGCGCCGTGGTCGACCGCGTCGGGCAGGCGCTGGGTCCCGAGGCCGGGCGCGTGCTGGTGGTCGCCCACACCGACGACCAGACGCCGCGCGGCGGCGGGCTGCCGACGCCGGAGGCGCTGACCGAGGCGCGGGCGGTGGCCGTGCTGAAGATCCTGGAGCGCACGCTGGGCACCGAGCGCCTGACCGCCGAAGGGCGGGGCGAGCGCGAACCGCTGGCCCCCAACACCACGCCGGCCAACCGGGGCGCCAACCGGCGCGTCGATGTCCGCCTCTACCCCGAATAGGCCGCGGTCCATGAGCGAACCGTCTCCGCGCACCCGCCCCAAGTCCCGCAACAAGCCCCGACGCGCCGATCCGGCGATGGCGCCGCGCCTGCGCTGGTGGACCACGCTCGCGGTCGCCCTGTCGGTCGGGCTGCTCGGCTGGGCGGTGATGCCGCTGCTCGGGTTCGGCGGCTTGGCCCGCCTGCTGCCGGCGCTGGTCCTGCTCGGCCTGTGGTACGCGCTGAACCGGCACGAGGACGGCCGGCAGAGCGCCGCCAACGCCCGCTTCGTCGAGGCGCTGGCGGCGTCCCGCGATCCCGAGCTGAAGGCGTCGCTGGACGAGCTGGGCACGGTGCGCGAGCGGCTGGACGCGGTGATCGACCGGCTGAAGACGCAGCGCTTCGGCGCGCGCTGGGGCGGCCAGTATCTCTACCAGCTTCCCTGGTATCTGGTGATCGGCGCCCCCGGCTCGGGCAAGACGACGGCGCTGGCCAACGCCCGTCTGGGCGCGGCGCTGGGCGGCGGGCTGGACGGCATGCCGGTGCAGAATCTGGGCGGCACGCGCAACTGCGACTGGTGGTTCACCGACGAGGCGGTGCTGATCGATACGGCGGGCCGCTACACCACCCAGGACAGCCGCCGGGCCATCGACGGGCGCGTCTGGTCCGGCCTGCTCGACCTGCTGAAGGAGCACCGCCCGCGCCAGCCGGTGAACGGCGTGCTGCTGACCATCAGCCTGACCGACCTCGCCGGCTGGAGCGACGCGGAGCGGCACAACCACGCCATCACCATCCGCCAGCGGCTGGGCGAGCTGCGCGCCCATCTCGGCATCCGCGTGCCGGTCTACCTGCTGTGCACCAAGGCCGACCTCGTCGACGGCTTCACCACCTATTTCGACCCGCTGGACCGGGCGGAGCGCGCCCAGATCTGGGGCATCACCTTCCCGGTGGAGGACCTGCCGCCCGGCCCGCTGGCCAGCTTCCACGCGCAGTACGCGGCCCTGCTGCGCCGGTTGGAGGAGCGGCTGCCCGAACGGCTGCACCAGGAGCCGGACATCCAGCGGCGCGGCGACGCCTTCGCCTTCCCGCTGCGCATGGCGGGCTTCGAGGCGGCTTTGGCCGACCTCGTCGACACCGCCTTCACCGCGGAGGCCGAGGAGGCGGTGCCGCTGCTGCGCGGCATCTACCTGACCAGCGCGACCCAGCCCGGCGCCTCCGCGGAATCGCCGGCCCAGACCTTCTTCCTGGAGCGTCTGCTGCCCGAGGTGGTCTTCCCCGAGGCCAACATGGTCGGGGTGGACCGTGCGCTGGAGCGGGCGCGGCGGCGGCGCCACGTCTGGGCGCTGGGCGGGACGGCGGCGGCTGGCCTGCTGCTCGGGTTGGCCGGGCTGAGCAGCCACCGCGCCAACGAGGCGCTGCTGGCGCGGGCGGAGGCCGCCGTGGCGGTGGCGGAGGAGCGGCTGCGCGTCCTCGACACCCCGCCGCGCTCGCTGACGCGGGTCGAGGATTCCGATTTCCTCGCCGTCCTGCCGGCGCTCGACGCGCTGCGCGCGCTGCCCGCCGGCTGGAGCGAGCGGGCGGAGCGGCGGGCGTCCCTGCTCGGCTTCGGCCTGTCGCAGGGGGAGCGCGTCGGCCTGCCCGCCGAGGACGTCTACCGCCGGGCGCTGCGCAGCGTGTTCCTGTCGCGCATCGTGCTGCGGCTGGAGGAGCAGTTGCGCACCGGCTGGGCGCGGCCCGACCTGCTGCGGCAGAGCCTGCGCGCCTACGCCATGATCGGCGGGCGGGAGCCGCTGGACCCGGCGGTTCTGGCCGAATGGCTGGCCGCCGACTGGCAGCGCACGCTCCCCGGCGCCGCCCATGAGGCGGAGCGCCGGGCGCTCGGAGACCATCTGGCCGCGCTGGTCGAGGCCGGCTTCGCCCCGGTGCCGCCCGACGAGGCGCTGGTGTCACGGGTCCTCGACGTGCTGGGCCAGCCGACCGCGCCGATGCCGCGCACCCCCAACAACGGCGGGGCTGGCTGATGAGCCCCGGTTTCGCGGTGGGCTTCCACGGGAAGGTGCCGGCGCGCGGTGATTTCGTGGGCTACGGCCTGCCGCGCGGCGTGCTGCTTCCCTGGGACGCCTGGCTGACGGAGGTTCTGGACGCGGCGGTGCGCCAGCTCGGCTCGCCTTGGGAGCGGCTGTTCCAGTCGGCCCCGGTCTGGCGCTTCGCCCTGTCCCCCGGCCTGTGCGGGGAGCCGCCGCTGGCCGGCATCATGATGCCCAGCGCCGACCGGGTGGGCCGGCAGTACCCCTTCACCATCGTCGGCACGCTGCCCTACGGCACCGACCTCGCGGTGGTTCCGGTGGCCTGCCTGCACTGGTTCACCCGCGCGGAATCCATCGCCGCCGACGCCTGCCGCGCCGGGGCCGACGTGGATGCGCTGCCCGCCCGCATGGCGATCCTGGGCCGCCCGGAGCCCAACGGCGCCGACCCCACCGTCGCCACCGTGGTCGAGGAGCGCGTCGGCCCGCTGCCGCCCCGCGCCAGCCTGTGGTGGAGCCGCGGCGGCGGCCGGGTTCCGCCCTCGGTTCTGACCTGCTGCGGCCTGCCGCGCTCGTCCCGCGCCGCCGCCTTCATCGACGGCGCCTGGGAGCGGCGGGGCTGGGACGATCTGGACGGGTAGGGGGAGGAGAATAGCCCTCCCCTGCGTCAGCGGGGAGGGTTGGGTGGGGGCCCAGCGCAACCACCTCACTCTCCCAAATTCACGATCTCCACCCGCCGGTTCTCCGCGGCCTTCGGCTTTTTGGGCAGCAGCGGTTCCCGCGCCCCCATCCCGGCGGTGTCCAGCCGGTCGCGGCGCACGCCGTGCTGTTCCGCCAGATAATCCGCCACGGCATCGGCCCGGCGCTGCGACAGCGCCCGGTTGGCCGCGTCACCGCCCACCGCGTCGGTGTGGCCGACGATGCGGAAGCGGGCGGGCGCCGCCCCCGGCGCCGTCCTCACCGCGCCGCTGCGGTCGAGCACCGCCTGCGACCCCGGGCCGATGCGCGCCGAAGTGAAGTCGAAGCCGACCCCGACGGCGGCGCGAAGCCCGGCCTTCAGCGCCGCGACGGGCGGGTCCGGCGGCGGCCCCGGCAGGGCGGGCACCGCCACCGGGGCGGGAGCCGGTGCGGAGGCTGATGCGGGAGCCGGGGGCGGTGCCGCCGCGACGGGCGGCGGCGGTGGGCGCTTCATCACGATGGGCGGGCAGCCGGGGCCGGCGGCGCCGAACAGGGCGGCCTGGATCTCGCATTCGCTGGGGTTGGGGCCGAGCGGGACGGCGGGCGCCGCCGCCGATTGCGCCAGGGCCGGACCCGCGGGAAGGGCCAGCCCGCCCCCTAAAAGTCCGAACGCCAATGCCCCGATTGTTGGGAGTTTGCGCATTTGCATGCCCGCATTGTCCCAGGCTTGGGGGCGGGCCGTCAAATTCCGCGTGGAACAGTCGTGCGTGCCTCTGTACGATCCCGGTCCGATCTTTCGTTTGCGGTATGCGGGAGGAAACAAGAATGAAGTCGATGAAGGCGCTGTTCGCCGGTCTGGCGCTGGCCGCCATGGTTCTGCCGGGCGTGGTCGCCAGCGGCGCGGCGGCGGCGGACTACAAGGCCGAGTACAAGCTGTCCACCGTGCTGGGCAAGCCGTTTCCCTGGGGGATCGGCGGCGACCGCTGGGCCGAGCTGGTCAAGGAGAAGACCAACGGGCGCATCAATGTGAAGATGTATCCCGGCTCCGCCCTGGTGAACGGCGACCAGACCAAGGAATTCACCGCGCTGCGCCAGGGCGTGATCGACATGGCGGTGGGCTCGACCATCAACTGGTCGCCGCAGGTGAAGGAGCTGAACCTCTTCTCGCTGCCCTTCCTGATGCCCGACCACAAGGCCATGGACGCGCTGACCCAGGGGCCGGTCGGCAAGCAGCTGTTCGACCTGCTCGCCAGCAAGGACGTGGTGCCGCTGGCCTGGGGCGAGAACGGCTTCCGCGAGGTCTCCAACTCCAAGCGCGCCATCCGCACCCCGGAGGACCTGAAGGGCCTGAAGATCCGCGTCGTCGGCTCGCCGCTCTACCTCGACACCTTCACGGCACTGGGCGCCAACCCGACGCAGATGAGCTGGGCCGACGCGCAGCCGGCGCTGTCCACCGGCGCCGTCGACGGTCAGGAGAACCCGGTCGGCGTGTTCGTCGCCGGCAAGCTGCCGACGCTTGGCCAGAAGCACCTGACGCTGTGGGGCTACGTCGCCGACCCGCTGATCTTCGTGGTCAACAAGGAGGTCTGGAACAGCTGGTCCAAGGAGGACCAGGAGGCGGTGCGCGCCGCCGCCGTCCAGGCCGCCGCGGAGGAGGTCGCCATCGCCCGCAAGGGCATCACCGCCCAGGACGACAGCCTGCTGAAGGACATCGCCGCCCAGGGCGTCGAGGTCGTGCAGCTGACGCCCGAGCAGCAGAAGGCGTTCCAGACCGCCACCCGCGCCGTCTACGACAAGTGGGCCAAGACCATCGGCCCCGACCTCGTGAAGGCCGCCGAGACCTCCGTCGCCGACCGGAAGTAAGCCTGCGGCTTGCCGTGCCGTTGCCCCCACCCTGATCCGCGATGGGAAAAGGGTGGGGGCGACCGGTTCCCAATTCGAGATTTTCCGATGAACAACGATCTGCTGGAAGCCGGCATGGCGACGGAGCAGCCCAAGACGCGGGTGCCGGTGACGCTGGAGCGTTCGCTGGCCGCCCTGTCCATGGCCGCCCTGTGCCTCGTCACCTTTGCCAACGTCGTGACGCGCTACCTGACCGATGTCTCCCTGGCCTTCACCGAGGAATATTCGATCTTCCTGCTGGTGGTCATGACGCTGTTCGGTTCCGCCGTCGCCGCCGCCGCCGACCGGCACATCCGCATCACCTTCATCGCCGACAAGCTGCCGCCGGCCCTGCGCCGGGTGACGGAGCTGGTGGCCTGGACGGCGGCTCTGGCGATGTTTGGCCTGCTCGTCTGGTACGGCGGGCGCCTGACCTACGACCAGTGGCGGTTCGAGGAGACCTCGCCCGGCCTGGGCAACCCGCAGTGGCTCTACACGGTCTGGCTTCCGCTGCTGTCGACGGTCGTCGCCCTGCGCGTGATCGGGCGCCTGATCCGCACGGCGAAGGGAACGGCCTGATGGCGTTGACGATTCTGTTCGGCGGCTTCCTGCTGCTGCTGGTGATCGGCGCGCCGCTGGCGGTGGCCCTGGGGCTGGCGGGGTCGCTGGCGATCCTGGACGCGCAGCTCGGCATCCTGTCGGTTCCGACCAACGTCTATGCCGGCATCGCGAAGTACCCGCTGCTGGCCATCCCGGTCTTCATCCTGGCCGGCCTGATCTTCGAGCGGGCGGGCGTGGCCAAGCAACTCGTCACCTTCGCGTCCTCCATCGTCGGGGCGAAGAACGGCGGGCTGGCGGTGGTGGCGATCCTGGTCTGCATGGTGATGGGCGGCATCTCCGGCTCCGGCCCCGCCGACGCGGCGGCGGTCGCCACAGTGATGATCCCGTCCATGCACAAGGCCGGTTATCCGAAGGCCTTCTCGGCCAGCGTGATCGCGGCGGCGGCGGCAACGGCCATCCTGATCCCGCCCTCGGTCGCCTTCATCATCTACAGCGTCCTGGTCCCGCAGGCGTCGGTGCCGGCGCTGTTCGCGGCGGGGCTGATCCCAGGCGTGCTGGCCGGGCTGTCCCTGCTGGCGCCGACGATCTGGCTGTCGCGCAAGCACGGCTTCGGCCTGAAGGACGCCGGGCCGCGCCCGCCCTTCTGGCGCAGCCTGCGGCAGGCGATCTGGGGTCTGCTGGCCCCGGTCATCATCCTGGGCGGCCTGCGCACCGGCGCCTTCACCCCGACCGAGGCGGCGGTGGTCGCCGTCTTCTACGGTCTGGCCGTCGGCGTCTTCGTCTACCGCAGCCTGACCTGGCGCGAGCTGTACGAGGTGCTGGCCGAGGCGGCGGAGATGTCCGCCGTGGTGCTTCTCATCATCGCGCTGTCCAGCGTCTTCGCCTGGGCGGGCAGCACGATGGGCGCCTTCGACCGGGTCGCCGCCCTGGCGATCGAGGGGGTGGGCAGCGAGGTCCTCGTCCTGCTGCTGCTGAACGTGGCGTTGCTGGCGCTGGGGATGGTGCTCGACGCGGTGTCGATCTTCCTGATCCTGCTGCCGCTGCTGACCCCGATCATGACCGCCTTCCAATGGGACCCGGTGTGGTTCGGCGTGATGCTGACCATGAATCTCGCCATCGGCCAGTTCACCCCGCCCATGGCGGTGAACCTGATGGTGACCACGCGGGTGGCCGGCATCAGCATGGAATCGACGGTGCGTTGGGTTCTGTGGATGGTCGCCGCGATGCTCAGCGCGCTGGTCCTGGTGACCTTCGTGCCGGAGCTGGCGCTCTGGCTTCCCCGGAAGCTCGGCTACCTGTAACCCTCAGGCCTTGGCACGGCGGGTGGCCAGCAGGATGCCCGCCGCGATCAGGCCGATGCCGGCGGCGTGGTAGAGGTGGGGTTGCTCGCCGAGGAACAGGATGGCGAGGACGCTCCCGAACACCGGCATCAGATGGATGCACATCCCCGCCGTGTTGGCGCCGACCAACGCCACGGCGCGGTTGAAGCAGAGATAGGCGGCGATCGACGGGAACAGCGCCACGTAGGCGACCGCCCCCAGCGCCGTCGGGGTGATCGGCATGGGGTTCCCGCCGACGCTTTCCCACAGGTAGAAGGGCAGCAGCATCGCCGCGCCGCCCGCGAAGGTGACGGCGATGAAGCTGAGGCCATGCACCGCCGGGCGGCGGCGCAGCAGGGCGGTGTAGGCGGCGTAGCCGAGCACCGCCGCCAGCACCCACAAGTCCCCGGCGGCGAGTTGCAGCCCGATCAGCACCGCCGGGTCGCCCCGCGCGATCAGCGTCAGGGCGCCGGTCAGCGACACGGCGATGCCCACCCCTTGCAGCGGGGTCACGCGGTCGCCGAACAGGGCCAGGCTCATCAGCACGATCAGCACCGGCATGGAGGACTGCATCATCACCGCGTTCAGCGCCGTGGTGGTGTGCAGACCCACATAGAGGAAGGTGTTGAAGACCGCGATGCCCAGCGCCGACAGCAGCAGGACGACTGGCCATTGGGCGGCCAGCGCCCGCGCGTCGTGCCGCAGGTGCCGCCACGCGAAGGGCAGCACCAGCAGCATCCCCAGCGTCCAGCGCCAGAAGGCCAGCCCGACCGGCGGCACCTCCCCCGACACCGCGCGGCCCAGGACAGCGTTGCTGGACCAGAACAGCGGCGGCAACATCATCAGGAGCCACGCCTGATCGAGCAGGCGGCGGCGGGCGGGGGTGGCGTTTTCGCTCACGGCTGGCGACTCATCGGGCTGGACGCATCAGGGAACGGGCCGCGGCTCAGCCGCGGCGGCGCGGGGAGGCGAAGGGCGACAGGGGGCCGTCGCCACGCGAGCCTTCACTGCGCGGGCCGTCACCACGCGGACCGTCCGACCGGAAGGCCTCGCTGCGGGAGAAGCCCTCGCGGCGCGGGCGGTCGCCCCGGGGGCCGTCACCACGGGGACCATCACCACGGGGGCCGCGCCCCTCGCCACGGGGACCGTCGCCGCGGCCTTCGCGCGGCGGCTTCGGCGGCTGGCGCATCTCCGCGTCCAGCTCGGCGATGCGCTTCACCAGCGCTTCACGGATCGCCGGGGCCGCGTGGGACTTCAGGGTGGCGAGCTGCTCCTTCAACTGCTGGAGCTGAAGCTGCTTCTGCTCCCGCGTGCGCTTGATGGCGACGTTGTCGGAATGCTGGCCGTCGAAGGCGCGCATGAAAAGGTCCTCGTTGCAGAAAATAAGACACCCGCCGTGGCGTCCCAGCGGACGCCCGGTCGGGGAGCGCGGAATATTGGAAAGGCACCGGCGCCAAAGCAAGCCGGGAGTTTGCTCCGCCTGTGCGATAAAGCGGTTGACGGGGGCGGCCCGGATCACTCTTCCAACGGACGTCGGCTGCGGAACAGCGACGCCGCCTCGTCGAGATAGCGCGACAGGGCGGCGGCGGCTTCCTCCGGCCCGGTGCGGCGCGACCCTTGGACGCGGGCCTCCGCAGCAGCGGCGGCCAGTGCGGCGGGGTCGGCGGCCAACGCGGCCAGCCGTTCGACGAAGGCGTCGTAGTCGGGGTGGATGAAGCGCGGACCGACGACGCTGGCGACGTCGCCGCCGGGAAGCGACAGCGGCACCGCCCCGGCGGCCAGGGCCTCGGCAGCGCTGGCGCCTCCGCCAGTCCGCCGGGGATTCACATAGGCGTCGCAGACCGCCAGCAGGGCGCCCATGTCCGACACATAGCCCAGGCACCGCAGCCGTGCTGCATGGCGTGACGCGGCCAGCCGCCGGGGCAGGGCGTTGGCGTGCCCGGCGAAGACGGCGATGGCGTGCGGCAGGCGGTCGAACAGCGCCTCCAGCATGGCGAGGAAGGCGCCATCCGCCTCCTCGTCCAGCCGGTTGCCGACGACGGCGCAGACGAAGGTGCCGTCATCGAGCCCGAAGGCGGCGCGCGCCGTGTCCGTCCGCGGCGCCGCCCCGGCCAGCGAATGCAGGAAGCGGAAGGGCCGCCAGGACCGGGCCAGTGGCCCGTGGGCGGGTGCCGCGCCTCCGCCGAAATCCAGCACGATGTCGGCCTGCGACAGGGTGGTCCCGGTGGTGGTCGGAATGCACAGGGTGGGGCGCGCTCCGGCCATCAGATCAGCCACGACGTTCGACCCGCCGAGCGACAGCACGGCGTCAGGATCGAGCGCCGCGATGGCCTCCAGGAACCAGGCGATCTTGCCGGGGCTGACGCAGGGCGCGACCGAGGACAGCATCCGATAGCCGCGCCCGTCCGCCTCGATCCGCTGATCGCCGGAGAAGGTGGGCTCCACCGACGCCGCGAAGGAGGGCACGAACAGGCTGTGCGCCGCCGCTGGCATGATGTTGGTGTTGAGGATCACCACCTCCCGCCCGCAGCGGTCTTCCAGCAGGGCGGCGTAGGACAGCAGGTCGCGCGACGGCTGGTGGCGCAGCGACAGGAACTGGTTGGTCACCAGCACGACCCGCCCGCTGTCGGCTCCCTCGGCCCGGCGGGCGGGCGGGACGATGGCCTGACGGCGGCGCATCTCGTCGAGGATGCGGCGGTAGAAGGGGAATTGCCGTTCCTCGAAGAAGCCGGGGCGGCTCGCCGGGTTCATGCGCATCAGGAAGAGCTGGCGCCCGATGCCGGCGTGGATGTGCAGCAGCCCCTCCAGCCCGGATTGCGCGATGTTCCCCTCCACCGCGTCGAGCAGTTCGTCGTAATAGCGCAGGTCGCCGGAGACGGCGGCCATGGCCGACAGCAGCAGGACGGTGTCCGCTCCCCGCGCAAGCTGGGGCAACTCCCGCGCCGCCCGCGCCCGCTCGGTCCTGGGCCGGTCGAGAAAGGCCTCGCAGAGCGTCTCGATGGCCTTCAGGTCCCGCCCGCTCGTCACGGGCCGGCGCAGCGCGGCGGCGAGGTCGTTGAGGGGGGACGGGGAGGGGGGCTGGTGCATCGGCCGTGCTGGGAAAAGGGCGCGATGAGTATTGCCACACATGGAAAGGCCCCGGAAGGCGTTACCTTCCAGGGCCTTAGAGTGGTGCCGCAGCAGGGATTTGAACCCCGGACCTACTGATTACGAAATTTAATGTAGTAACGGCACTGCGACTCACAGTGTTGTATGGCGTTGGACGGGTGCGCAGTTTACAACTTGTAAACTGCTGATCGTGCAGCACAGAATATGTTGGCTTTGTACCTTTCCAGTTACCTTGGCGTTACCTATATGGTCGCCAAAGGGGGTACCATGCCGACAGAGAAGCTTACCAAACGCGTCATCGACGCCGCCAAACCGATCGCGACCGACCTGATGATCTGGGATACCGAGGTGAAAGGCTTCGGGTTCAAGCTCACCCCGGCGGGGCATCGCTCGTTCGTGTTCCTGTATCGCGGGCCAGACGGCAAGCAACGCAAGCCGACGATCGGCCGGTTCGGTAGCCTGACCGTAGATCAGGCGCGCGAACGGGCTCGTGAACTGGCCTACCATGTCAGCACTGGCCGAGACCCGTCGCTGGAACGCCAGCACAAACGGTCCGCCCCAAAGCTGTCGGAGCTGTGTGACCGGTTCCTTGAGGAACACGTGCGGCCGAAAAATAAACCGAAAACGGCGAAGGATACCGAAGCCACCATTCGCAGAATCATCGTTCCGAAGCTTGGAAACTTCCGTGTGGAAGACCTGACACGCGCGGACATCGCCAAGTTTCACGGATCACTACAAAAGACGCCCTACCATGCGAATCGTTGCCTTGCGATCCTCAGCAAGATGCTGAACCTTGCCGAGATCTGGGGCCTCAGACCGGAAGGAACCAACCCCTGCCGCCGGGTGGAAAAGTTCCCGGAGAAGCCGAAGAACCGATATCTGTCCGGCGATGAGGTTGGGAAGCTTGCCGAGGTTCTGGTTCGCCATGAATCCAGCAGCCCTTATCTTGTCGCTGCCATTCGTCTTCTTCTACTCACCGGCCTCCGACAGTCAGAGATCCGGACATTGAAATGGTCGTTCATCGACCTGGACGCCGGACGCATCCATCTGCCGGACACGAAGACCGGGCAGCATACGATTCCTATCACGGATCAGGTCCGCGCGACGTTGGCGGCCATTCCGCGGGTTTCGGGCAACCCCTGGGTCATCGTCGGTCGCCGGCCCGACGCTCCCCATCAGGACATGCAGCCGTTCTGGCAGAAGGTGCGGCATGAAGCCGGGCTGGATGATGTCCGGATTCACGATCTTCGCCATAGCTTCGCCAGCTTCGCGCTGGCCGGCGGAACGAGCTTGGCGGTGATCGGCAAGCTGATGGGCCACAGGAATCAGTCTACGACGGCTCGATACGCACATCTTGCCGACGACGTGGTGCGCGTTGGTGCAACGAAGACCGCCGACCACATCGGCTCGCTTCTTTCCCAAAATGTCTAATTACAAAAACGAAGAGAAAATCATGAGCGATGCAATCTGTCTTGCCGAGTGGGTGGATATTTATAGCGCAGTAAGAGAAGTCCAGATCGGATTTTCTGTTTCCTATGAGAAGGCTCAGGACACCGTCATCAAGCTTATCTCCGAGGGGACCGTCAGCGTGCGGGGGCGCGTCAGTATCAGCGGCATATCGGATCGTGGCTGGATATCCAACGGCCTAGAGTTCCAACCTTGGACTTCCGAAGCCGCCACCTTGGTTCGGCCGATAGAAGCGGATTCAAGCGAATGGAGAACGGCAAAGATAGACTGGGTGGGAGGAGTTGTCCGTTTCCAAACCTCAATAGCCTCTGCTGTCGAGTTGAATATGGCAGAGCTGAAATCGTGGTTGCGGGTAATGCGATCCGATGCGCCCTTGGTAATGGGCAAGAAGGAGGGGAGACCGGAAAAAATCGATTGGAAACGTGTTTACTTCGAGATGATTCGGTGGGCGGGGCATCCGGACGGGCTGCCGGATGAGGACACGGTGAAGAAGGCCATGATCGAGTGGATTTCTCGGGAGTTTAAGGATCCCCCGGATCGGAAGACTATCGAGGATCGTGTCAAGGAATATTTTGATTACGAGGTCGAGCGCCGGGGAAAGCCTTTCCCCGCCCCCCGCTGACCAACAGCTCGCTCGGGCTGACAATGCCCTCATCCGCTGAACAGTCGAACTCGGGCGACTGCAGCGCATCCAACGGATGAGGACACACCTATGACTCACAGCACGTTCACCATCAGCAGCGCGCCGGCCGACAGCCAGCCGGCCACCCCCCTTCCGGCGCCGAAATTCCTGACGGAGAAGCAGGTCGCCGCCGAATACAGCTTGAGCCGCTCCTTCCTCCAGAAGCGCCGCCTGAAGGGTGGTGGCCCCCTTTACAGCGGGGCGGGGCGGGCGATCCGCTATGCCCGCGAGGATGTTGATGCGTGGTTCGCCGACAATCGGCGGGCGTCCACCTCCGACACCCCTTCCGCATTCGGCAGCAAGAGCCGGTTGAAGCGCCCGTGCGGCCATTGCGGCTGCGACTGCGGGGGGCGCGCCTGATGACCGCCCAGCTGCCCACCGTCCCGTCGACCACCATGGTCGTTCCCTATCCGTTCGCTCTGCAAGACGACGGTGTCTTCCTTCGCACCCCCAACCCCGCCACTGGCTCGGAGAGGCTGGACCGCATCTGCGGCCGGTTGGAAGTGCTGTCCTACACCCGCGGCTTCGACAGCACGGGATGGGGACGCGCCGTTAATCTGACCGCGATTGACGGATCGCGCCGGACCATGATCTTGCCCGCTTCCCTGCTCTCCGGCCCGGCGAATTCACTCACCGGCATGCTGGCCAGCAACGGCCTGGACCTGGCTCCGGACAGCGACCTCCGCAAGCTCCTTCCCGACTACCTTCTCGCCTGCACACCGACGGCCTTCGTTCGGCAGGCGGGGCAGCTCGGATGGTGCGCCACGGACGCGTTCGTCCTGCCGTCGGGCGTCCTCGGGAATCCGAAGGAGGACGTGATCGTGGACCGGAACGCCGATGCGGGCTTCGCCAGCAGCGGCACGCTGGACGACTGGAAGGAAGCCGTGGCATCGCCCGCCGAGGGTAACTCGCGGCTGATGCTCGCGCTCTCCCTCGGCTTCGTCGGGCCGCTGCTCGAATGGCTGCCGGGTGAGAACCTTGGCATCCACCTGCGGGGGCGGTCGAGCACCGGCAAGACGACGGCCGCCGCTGTGGCCGCCAGCGTGTGGGGACCGGGGGACAACCGCTTCATCCGGTCCTGGCGGGCGACGGAGAACGCCCTGGAACCTTTGGCTGCCAGCCGGAACGACAACCTGCTCGTTCTGGATGAGATCAGCCAAGCCCCCGCGCGGGTCGTCGCCGAAGCCGCCTATCTGCTGATGAACGGCCAGGGCAAGGCCCGGATGACGCGCAACGCCGAATCGGAACCGACTCGCCGCTGGAAGGTCGTCGTCCTTTCGACCGGGGAAACCTCGTTGTCGAGCATGCTGTCGCGGGGACCGAATCGGGTGCAGGCCGGTCAGGAGGTCAGGCTGATCGACCTTCCCGCCGACGCGGGCGCCGACATGGGTCTGTTCGAGCGGGTGCCGGCGGGCGACACGCCGAACAGCTTCGCCCGCCGGCTCGGGCAGGCCAGTACGGAACACTACGGCATGGCCGGTCCCGCTTTCGTCGAACGGCTCATCGCCGATGGTCGGGCCGGTTATGACAATGCGAACCAGCAGATCGGCGCTTTCGTGAAGGAGTACTGTGCGGACGACGTGGACGGTCAGGTCCGCCGGGTGGCCTACAGGTTTGGTCTCGCCGCCGTCGCTGGGGAACTGGCGATCCAGTACGACATCCTGCCTTGGCAGGGCGGTGCCGCCTATCAGGCAGCCGGTCAGTGTTTCCGGGATTGGCTCGCCGAGCGCGAATCGACCACGGCGCACGAGGCGACAGCGGGTATCGAGCGGATCCGGGACTTCCTGCTTCGCTATGGCCCCACGCGGTTCACGTCGCTGGACGACCCGGACGAAAGGGCTGCCGCCAACCGCGTCGGCTTCCGCACGCGCACGAAGGATGGTGGCACCGACTACTTCATCTTCCCGGCTGCCTTCCGCGACGACATCTGTGCCCCGCTCCATGCGCGAGACGTGATCAAGGAGTTGGACACCCGTGGGTTCCTGGTGAAGGGCCGCGGCGGGCCATCGGTGACCAAGCGGCTGCCGGGCTACGGGAACGCGATCAAAGTCTACCACGTCCGCGGCACGGTCGTCGGTGACGACGAGGACGACAACGCGCTGACCGGCTGACGACAAAGGGGAGGGGGCGGCTGGCCCCTCCCCGTTCGCGCGGTGTGACCGGGTAACCGTGTAACCGCGCGACCGCTGAAGTGACCGCCACCTTTTAGAGGATAGACGCAGATACGAAATAAAAAATCGATGCACCCGAGACACCGCTGAAAGTGTCAGGCCGTACAGCTCGAATTGCACAGAGCTTAAGCGGCGTATGCTGAGCACAGACCGGTCACACTGTCTGGCATCCCGGACGCAATCAAGGAAGTCCATCCTTGACCAGACAGGTGGCGGTTTTATACAGAAAACTGAATCCCCATGGCTCGTCCTAAGGCCAAGTCCTACCGCTACCAGCATAGTTATAAGCAGCGCAGCTATCGCAAGAAAGTCATTGAATCCCTCAAGCAAAATCCCGTAACCAGCACGCTCGCTTCACGCATGGAAAGGTGTGCAACGATCGAAAATAACCGCTCCTCTTTCCAGAATGTTTTTCGCTGCGGGAGTATGTTCTGTCCGGACTGTCGTCGACACCTCATTCGCAGTCGAATTAAGAAAGCCCTAGAAACGTTCAAATCTTACCAGCACTCGGAGGTCTTCTTCGTTACGCTCCTATTCCCGACCCGTCACTCGCTGTTCCTCCCCATCGCCAGGATGAATACCGATGCGGACATCTCCAACGCGCTGACACGCCGCGTGTCCTCGCTGGATGCCGTCGCACAGACGGATATTCGAAGGATCAAGGCACAGGTCGGACGGCTCTTGGACCGCGCGAAGCTCGACCGGGTGGATCAGATCGGCTGGATCGAGTTCGCTACCAAGATGCCGGAGGAGATGAATGAAAGGGGTCGGATGTTCATCGACCAAAGCAAGGCCCGCGATTGGCATGGGTTCAGTCAAGACCCAACCGAAGTGATCAACGGCCACGCGCACTTCATCTTCGCCGCGACGAAGGATGGACGGTCGCTCAATGGTGAGGAGATCGGGGACCTCTTTCGCACGAAGTTCGACCTGCCCACCCAGGTCATGGTCAAACCGCTGCGCCGGCACCAGACTCTCGAGCAGGCTGTTCATAGGACGGTCAGCTACTCGATGAAGACCTTTGTCCCCGAGGAACCGCGACGGGTGCAGGAGCTCGCGCTGTTCTTCGATGCGACTCCCCAAAACCTGCTGAGGTTTGATCGTCGCCGCCGGAACAAGCGCAATCACCGTCCCATAAAAGTGATCAAGCGCGATTCCAGGGAAAGGATCGCACACATCCGCTCGGCCTTGCGAGCCAGGGAATCCGTCCCCGGCCTCATTCCCTGGGACTTCTGACCGCTCCATGTCGCCGTAGCCGCCTCGCCTGACTTGGACCGGCTTCGGCGATGAGCCGGCCCTTCTCGGTTCATCGGACCATGGCTGTGACCCAGCGGCTCCACAGTCAACGATGTCCCGAGGATGGTCGGCCATGCCATGTAACGTCTTTGCGCAGTAACCCTGGTCCGGTGCAATCGGACCATCTGGCCGAGGTCCTGCGGGCTCTTGAGCCGGTTTGCGCGACAGATGATCAATTTGCAGCCGATCCGCCATTTAGTCGTCTCCGGCCACGATTGGGTCTGCTTTCCTTTTGGCCGCCTACAAGCTCCACGAATCGGTACGCGACAGAAGAGCTAGATCACGATGGGGACGAGAGGCGGTGACCAGCTGACCTGCCCCCAAAGCCGCACCTACCGAATCCGGCGCGCAACCTTCTAAAAGAGAATATGCCCTAATCCATGCTCGTATATTGATTATGGTCTTTTACGCATCGCTCTGTTGGCGAGCGTCGTGCGGCAATGGTATCTCTATACAGGCTTTGGCTGTCTCGGATTCCGATAGCGGTGATGAGATCGTGAACGAAAACACTCTAGCAACCGCGCTTGCGGTGATCAAAAAGGACTGGTCGGTCCTGTCGTCGCGCATCCGCACTGCCGAGCACGAATTGAGCACCGACCATCGACACCTCAATCTGCGTCTGCATTATCCCGCACTGCGCGACGCCGAAGCTACGGTCGAGGAACTCGCCCAGACGATCGCGCTCTACCTGACTCACTTCAGCCTGCCACGAAAACGGGTCGAAGCCGTCTATGCATCTCTGGAGAAAATGGCGTCGGCGTTCGAGCGTCATCAAGCAATCTCCCGCCTTGAGCAGGAAGCACGTTCGCTGTTCATCCGGGCGAGGAGGTCGTCCCAGCGGACAGGGGAGGCCGGCGAACTGCTACTATACCTGCTCACAGAATGGATGTTAGACGCCCCTCAGATCATCGCCAAGATGTCGCTTAAAACCAGTACCCAGATGCCTGTCTATGGCTCTGATGGTATACATGCTCGCTTTGATGCAGAGACTAAGCGCCTGATCTTCTACTCGGGAGAAGCCAAACTCCACAGAGATCTCAGCCAAGTGATCAGGTCTGCAGTCGCATCAATCAAAGCTGGCTCCAACCGCGAGAAGATGCGGCACGAGATTGAACTCGTCCAAAGGCACATTGATTTTACTGGCCTCGACGCTGATGCGCAAACGGCACTGCTCCGCTACCTTGACCCTTTTGACGAAGTCTACAAAGACCGCATCGAGGTGGTGACCTGCCTTATCGGCTTTGATTTTTCCGCTTATGCCGATCTCGAGAAGGACGAAAAGGATGACCTGGACGCGAAATTCAAATCTCTAGCGATTGCCGAACTCCGCCATGTAGGGCCAGCATTCGCTAAAGCATTGAGAGACGCCGACCTACCCAGACAGAGAGTCGAACTCTTCTTATTCCCTGTCCCTTCGGTGTCTAAGTTGCGCGATCACTTCCAAAACCAAATTGGCTGGACCCATAATTAGGATGCAAGCGCTCGCCAACAAAGTCTGGGCCAATCCCGTGTTCCACGCCGCAGCAAGCCGTTTGCAACGAGCATGGCTTGCACAGGATATTGGCGTTACTCAGGATGACCGTCCTGACCTCGAAGAAGTGGTTCGTATTGTACAGGCCTCGGCCATTTTGGCATGTTCGAAAGTTCCCGCGCATCGCGAGCAGGCTTATCGCTCGATGACATCGGCCTTTGACCTTTACGGTGCGTCTGAGCTTCCGCTCGATCAGGCAGCGCGCGTCGTCCTGGCACGCTTGGTTAATTTTCCTGCCATGGCCACGCGTCCTTCAATCCGCGACGCCCTGGTCAATTTGCCAGCCAGTCTCATCACGGAAGAGTTCGTTGTTTCGGATCGCCGAACGGTGAGCCACCGTGGTCAACCAACCGTGCTTACTGATTATCAGTTCAAGCTTTGGCGACGTCTTGTTTCAGGGAAACGCGTAGCCGTTTCTGCGCCAACTTCTGCGGGAAAATCCTTTGTCCTTAAGAGTTTCATCGCGAAACGCTTGGAAGAACCAGATCCTCTTACAGTCGTTTACATCGTCCCGACCCGTGCTCTCATTGCACAGGTCTCCGCCGACATACGTAAAGTTCTCAACGATGATAGAGGAGTTTCAGCTGAGGTGGACGTAATTACTGTCCCAATCGATTCAAAACAGTTTCTGCCAGGGCGTGCTGTATATGTTTTGACTCAAGAAAGACTTAGAATGATGTTAAGTGCCCATCCAACTTTTTTTGCGCAGCTCATCGTTGTTGATGAAGCGCATTCAATTGGTGAGGGCGCCCGTGGCGTACTCTTGCAATGGACTGTGGAAGATCTCCTGAAGCGTTTACCTACAGCCCAACTCCTCTTTGCCAGCCCAATCATTCGAAACCTAGATGTTTTTGGACGGATATTTGATCTAGTCGATATAGATACTCTTCCTGGTGGCGATCCCACAGTTGCTCAGAACTTTCTAGTCGCGACTTTTAATGACGCGGAGGGGGGCGATCTCACTCTGCGCTATGTCGAATCGCCGTTCGTACAAACTAAGGTCGGGAACGTAGCCCTGGGCCACCGCTCGGTAACACGTGTCGAGAAACTTGTGAATCTTGCTACCCACTTTGGTAGAGACGCTTCAAATATCATTTACGCCAACGGCGCAGGTGATGCCGAAACTATCGCGCTTGCTATCTCCGGTCGGCTCAATAGGCAGCCAACTCCACGGCGACAGGCACTAGCCAAGCTTGTAGCGGACACGGTCCATTGGTCTTACGCGCTCGTAACATGCGTGAAGCAGGGTGTTGCTTTCCACTATTCTAATATGCCGACGCAAATCCGGACTGCAGTCGAAGACGCAGTTTCGGAAGGGGATATCGACTATCTCGTATGTACTACAACTCTCCTCCAGGGCGTCAATCTACCGGCAAAGAATCTTTTCCTCTGCCGCCCAAAAAAGGGGGACAGCGAACCCTTGGAGTCGGTCGACTTCTGGAATTTGGCTGGACGGGCTGGGCGGCTGATGAAAGAGTTTCAAGGCAATATTTTTCTCATCGACTATGATAACTGGCACAGGAAGCCACTTGAACAACCCCGCGATGCCACTGTCGTACCAGCGATAGAGGCAGGCATCCTCCGCCGAAATGCTGACCTGTTGCGTGTCGTCGAGCGGCCCGAAAGCCAGCGAACGGAAATCGACCATGTCGATGCTGTCTTCAGTCACCTGCTGCATGAATATTTCTCCGGCAGCCTGTCAAGGATGTTGAAACGAATTCCCACCTTTGGCGACACAACACCGGGCTCGCTGGCCTTGCAAAAGGCGATTGCTGAAGCGGCTGCTGATATAACTCTGCCTGCCAGCGTTTTGCGCATAAATCCAAACATCTCACCGCACAGACAACAGGCTCTTTACCGACGTCTGCATTCGCATGCTGAGATATCTCACGAGGCGGCCAAAGCCCTGGTTCCGAAACATCCGAATGACCGGGAAGCATACCAATCCTATGCCGACATACTCGAAACATGTCATAAAATCATAGAGGGGCGGCCAGATGACTCGCGTCTACATCGTTTTCTCGCCTTCATGGCCTTATCTTGGATGCGAGGAACACCACTCCCTCAGATCATTCAAAACCAGCTGCGTCGAAGCACTGACCCCGATCGTCGTAGAGTTATTCGAAATACCCTTGAAGTAGTTGAGAAGCGTGTGCGCTATCAATGCGTACGATTATTCAGTTGTTACGGTGCCATACTTGCTGAGGTTCTACAGAATGTTGGGCTTCCTGACATCGCCAAATCACTTCCATCCATTCCGCTGTTCCTAGAGCTTGGGGCGTCCGACAAGACGACGCTCAGCCTCATGTCCCACAATTTGTCCCGTGCTACCGCGACCCGCCTGACCCCTCACGCCCCATCCCGCGACTTGAACCCAGAAGAGGCGGTGGAGTGGCTTCGTCGAGCTCCTGTAGAAACCTACCGCCTTCCAACCCTTTTGCTGGAGGAAATTCTCGGGGTCCGAGGCGATAGGAAACCCGACAACGACGCTCTTTGACCCGTAGCATTCAATCACGCGCGCATTTGTAAACAAATTCTTACCGCCCATCATAGTCGCTCCGAGGGGCCATGTCGGTTTTCAAATGCAGATGTCATGCTGAATTGCCACATCGGCTGCCGGGACGTTTGCGCGCGGGAGTGTTCGGACAGTAGCGCTGCTTGAGCAGACAGGGCGCGTAGTCCAGCGTGCTGGCGCGGTAGCGGGTCATCCCGTCCTCGTCGGCGAGCGAGCGCGGCGTCCGATAGGTCTTCTGCCGCGGCCGCAGGTCCTTGCCGGCGGAGCAGACATAGGCGTCGGCCTCGTGATCGTAGGTGAAATCGGCCCGTTCAAAGGTCCCGTCGTAGCGCTCGGATTTGTCGAAGACTGGAATGTGCGGTTCGATCCCGCGCTCATGGACCAGCCATGACCTGCTCCCCAAGTTTCCTCCACTCAGAGTGCGAGTCCCCTCATGTGATGCCCTGAACGGGCGTTGATGGCAACCGGGGCCGGGGCATGCCCCGGCCCCGGTTGCGGCGACGTCCGCGTGGCGACTTCGATCGGCGTGGCGCCGCCGAGGCCGGTGTGCGGTCGGCGGCCAGCCGTTCGGAATAAAGCGCGAAATGCTCCTGGGTACGGTCGAGCAAAGTGCGGGAGGCGTCGACCTCCGCCTAGCGGATGGCACTGCTCGCCTCGACATTGACGATGACGGCGTGGTCGAAGTCGATCAGGTAGTTGGTGGCGTAGGCGAAGAAGGTATGGCCTTTAGTTCCGGGTTGATCGAGGGCCGCCCCATCGCGCTGTTGAACGGCCGCAGATGGGCACGGATGCTGGACAGGTCGACGGACCGGTCGATTGAGCGAAGCAGGTGGTCCGGGAGGTGGCGCTTGAGGCTGAACTCGTAGAACAGCGCATCACCGCCCTCTCGACCATCGTCGCCGTGCTCTCCGATTCCCAGGAGAACTGAATCAGCACTTCTGGCCGCCGGCAACCCCGACTTTTTCAACACAATCGGCGCATAGCGGCTGGTCCCGGACTGTACATATTCCCGGAACGGGGGTTCCGCGCATGTGTACAGATCACGAACATCCGCTTACCCTCCAGCGCAACCCAGGAGGTCGGCATGGCTCGGTACGTCGGTTATCTGCGTGTGTCTACCCAGCGCCAGGGAGCTTCCGGACTCGGCCTTGAAGCCCAACACGCGGCCCTTGCTCTTCACGCCTCCCGCGAAGGGGATTGCATCATCGAGACGTTTTTCGAGGTCGAGTCGGGACGGCGGTCGGATCGTCCCCAGCTTCAGCGCGCTCTCCATCTCTGCAAGCTCACCGGCGCGACGTTGCTGATCGCGAAACTGGATCGTCTTGCACGAAGCGTCGCCTTCATCGCCAACTTGATGGAAAGCGGCGTGGAGTTCATCGCCGCGGACATGCCGTACGCCAACAAGCTGACCGTCCATATTCTGTCGGCCATGGCCGAGTACGAACGGGAGGCCATCAGCGAACGGACCAAAGCCGCTCTGCGCGCCGCGAAAGAACGGGGTGTAATGCTGGGCGGTCCCAATAGAGGAGTCAACCTGCGCGGCCTTCCTCCAACACGTGGCTCCCAACGGATGCGGAAACTCGCGGACCAACGGGCTCAGGATCTCCTCGACGTCGTGTCAGAGATTATGTCATCGGGACCAAAAAGCCTTCGCGAAATCGGTCGCGAGCTAGGCTACCGTCATGTGCCCGCGCCGCGAGGTGGCTGCTGGGGTCCGTCGCAGGTCAGAAACCTGTTGCACCGGCTTGATGCTGTTGGATCAACTAGTGGTCTGCGAGAGATCACCGCACCCTGCGGAGGCATGGAAATCTCGTAGTAGGCCATTGACCTGAAGCTTATTCCCCACGACTGCCGTTGGCTGGAGAACCTCGTCCGAGACGGCAAAATGCCACAAAACAATGCCGCGCACGCGTCGTGCTACTGAGCGACGGCACACTCCTGAACGGCGCCAATACGCCAGGGTGTCTTCGCGGACCATGGACCACTGGTGGCGCCGCATTCAGGAGCAGAGGGTGGACGGCGCAATAAGAGTGCGGATAAAAACCCTGCTCCGTGGAGCCAAGCCGTTGATCTAAATCGGGCCAAAATGGGTTTTAGTCGGCACTCCTATTTCCCCGCACGCTACCAAAGCGCGAGTAGTACGATTACCCAAATCAGCCCTTCCACATCAAAAGGGCCGATCATAAACAAGCAACCGAATCCTAGTTCACTTGCCTACAAGGCAAGAGATCGGAATATAGGGTGCCCGTCATCATAGTTATTCTTAAGTACATTCATCAGCCTTCCGGAGAACTCGTGCCCTTTGTTCTTAAGTCTTCTGTATAGCTGGGAATTATTTCGCTGCCCCTCGGTAACTTTATCGCATTCCTCACGGACCTCTGCTTTAGAGAAATCACCCAAGAAGTCATCATATAGAGCGAGAGCTTGTTCGGCACGATCCCCACAGATATGCCTAACGCGCTCAATGACAGGCATTTCAAACAAGGCTTCTAGAGTATCGCGTTTGTCCTCTGCAGTTTTTCTGTATGTTTCTGCTATTGCCAGCACTCCACTAAAATACAAAAGTTTTCTGGAGAATACCAACTTGATATTCCTTGTTCCCCATTCTTTGGTACTTTCATGGGTTTTAAACTCAAAATCGACACAAATCGTTCTGTAATACCTGATGATGTCATTTAGAAGAAAGAGAGCCAATTGATGGTCGTTGATCCCATCGCGTATATAAGTGTGAATGAGCCTTTTCCGCACATGCTTAAACATTTCTTCATTGTATAGCCACTCTCCCTCTAGAAGATAAAGCATCCTTCGTGTAAATTTTTTGTTGTCATCATCATTTCCGCCGATATTCTTTAACATAACATCCAGCGACTCTACCCGACCAAAAGCCCCATCTTTAGATGCCTCCTTTCCTACCACTTTGCGAATCTGCGGCTTAACAAGCGCCATGCGGTCCTCAACGGCCTTAACATCCGCCTCTTTTTCGCAAACTATAAAAAAGTCTAGGTCGGACTGGCCTGAAGCCTCTCGCCGCGCATAAGAGCCATTGGTCCCTATTATGAAGTTGGCTCCATCGAGGAGCGGGGCAATGTCACTCCGAAGCTGCTCTAAGCGCTTTTCGGAGTATAAGCGGCATTCTTCAATGTTCCTGAGTGCTAAGCTCATCATCCATCTCGAAGCTTGTTTGGATCCACTCGCCATCCGCGGCAGTGACGGATGGCATAAGTTCGGATATATGTAAAGTCCTTAGTTTTTTCGTCTGGCGGTAGCGCAGGCGATCTGCATCAGGGCTAAAGCTATGCACAGTGTCATCAACATAGAATTTTCGATCTTGAACCTCAATTAAGCCAATTTCCTCATCTACTTCATTCAGTAATTGACGCCTTAAGAGGGCTGGTCTTTGCGAAAGCTCAAGCGCTCTGAAAATATCAGGACAGAACTTCCGGAGCTCAGTTTCATTCATATAGTAGCTTTCGACGCCAAACTTGACCAAGTTTTTCTTCATGTAATGTTGAGATATAGCATCTGCTAGTATGCCAGCCTTTCCGTTTATAATGTGCTGGTAAACCTTGCCTTTGAGGCGCCAAAAATCGTCAAGAACACGTTGATCTCCATTATCAGCCCTCAGTACTGCGGACTTGATAATATAGAACGGCGCAGGGCCTATGGAATTGGATGATGCATATGAGTAAGATCTAGAGATAGCTTCGACAGTATCAATGTTTATTGGTCCTGAAAAAAGATGCGCTGTCTTTTCATTGCTTTTTCCTTCTATGAGGGACAAAACTCGTTCAATGTCAATTCCGTTACTTCTTAGAATGTGGTGAATGTCGGCGCCAATTGGAGCTTTTCCCATCAGAATACGGCGACCCGCTTCGTGGTGGCCGATGCCGAAACTTTTCTTGAAGACCGGCTCAAGACTATGCGAAAGCGGAGCATGCCCAATGTCATGTAAAAGCGCGGCAATGACGGTGTGCTTTTCTTCTACATCGCTCACGTTAAGCCATCGGCAACAATAAATGGCGAGTTCTGCTACTCCAAGAGTATGATGATAGCGGGTGTGTCGCCGATGAGTTGGCGCTCCATTTGGATGTATGAGAAAATCGATGGCTCCCAAAAAGCGAATACGACTCAACCTCTGAAATGAAGGCGACATAATTATTTCGTGATATACGTTCGTACTGAAAGTACGATTTATCTCTATTGCGTTTGGATAAAACTTAAACTTTGGCATAGTATCGAACAATGACATGTTGCTCACACATTCCTCGTTGACAGCTTGGAGCGTTTTGGGCGTGTTCAAAACTTTCATTGTACGTTCCGAAACTCAGGAGACGGTTAACATATGGTTAGGGATCATGCACGCGTAGCAATATAGGGTTCGATGAGTGATCCATCTATCAGCCGTCAGCTCTAATCTCTGGGGGCGGACGGTCCCCAGTGCCTTCGCGTGATGGAGGTCAGTCGGGCCCTGAGCGCTGAGGATGCACTGGACGCCGATAGGTCCCCATTAAGGTTGCTCGCTTGACCAAGGGCGGACCAGCCTCCTGCTGCGTGGCTATGCCTTTGATTCTCATACATAATGGCCACGTATTCACTTTTTTTACCGCGGACCCCATAATCTAGCATGTCACACTTTTCGACGCCTTGCTGTAGGGGCATGGCAACAGCTTCAATCGACCCGTATCTTCGCTGCACGGCAAGCCTGCCGAGACCTTGGCGAGATCGTGCCCAGCGGCGTGGTGTCTGAGGGAACCTATGCGCTCTTCGGCGAGCTGAAGCTGTCACTCTATTCCGCTGCGATAACCTGCGGGTAAGTCGCCTGAGGTTGGCACAGCTCGGTCAGGCTTTCCATAGTCGTGTCACGCCGGCACACTGCCCACTCATCAGGCTGCTCCAGCTAGCACGGCACCAATGAGGCGCATGGCTCCCCAGTGAAGGTACCGACAACATTGGTGCGCCGCTTGATTTTGCCGTTCAGGCGTTTAGCGGGTTGGTGCCGAGTAATTTGGTGTGCTGATCGTTGGGGGAGGTGGGGGAAGGACATCTAGGTGGGCCGGCCTCACCTCTCAGACATTACATCGTGGGACATTCCCCAGGGAGCAGCTGATGTTGTCACATTAGCAACTGCACATGGCTGTTGCGGTTGGTCGATGGCACGTGCATATGCGCAGGAGCCCCCTTCTACGCCCAATCATGCCCGCGCCTAAGACTCAGCCGCCAATCGCATGGTCTGTTACCTTGATGGTACCTAGAACGACGAAGGGCTTAGCGCCATTAGCGCTAAGCCCTTGTGTCGATTGACAAAAACTGGTGCCGCAGCAGGGATTTGAACCCCGGACCTACTGATTACGAATCAGTTGCTCTACCCCTGAGCTACTGCGGCGCCGACGTCGGTGCGTCGTGGGCGCGGAAATTAACCGGGGGGGCGGACCGGCGCAAGCGCTTTTTTGGGAGATGGATAAAATTATCCTTTCTGGCGGATGACGTCCAAAAAGGGGTCGGCATAACGCTCCAGCTTCCGGGCGCCGACACCGGGCAGGCGGGCGAAGGCGGCGCGGTCCATCGGGCGCGTCGCGACCATCTCCAGCAGCGTGCTGTCGTGGAAGATCACGTAGGGCGGCACCCCCTGCGCGCGGGCCAGCTCGGTGCGGCAGTCCTTCAGCGCGTGCCACAGCGCGTCGTCGGCGGGCGACAGGGCGCCGCGCGCACCCGCCCGCGACACGCCCTCGCCGGACAGGCCGCCGGAAGGGGCGGAGCCGCCGCGGGAGACGTGGCGGCGCAGCGCGTCGTGGACGCCGCGGCGCTTCTCCACCACCGGGTCCTTGCGCAGCTTCACCGTCTGCTGGCCCTTGATGACCGGGATTCCGGCGTCGGTCAGGCGGAAGCCGCCATAGCCCTCCAGATCGACCGTCAGATAGCCGGCGGCGACGAGCTGGCGGTAGACCGACTGCCATTCCGCCTTCGACAGCTCCTTGCCGCAGCCGAAGGTCTTCAGCGCGTCGTGGGCCTGCTGCGCCACCTTCTCCGTCGCGTTGCCCAGCAGCACGTCGATCAGGTGCCCGGCGCCGTAGCGCTGGCCGGTGCGATAGACCGCCGACAGGGCCTTCTGCGCGGCGACGGTGCCGTCCCAGGTCTCCACCGGCTCCAGGCAGGTGTCGCAATTGCCGCAGGGCGCCTCCAGCGTCTCGCCGAAATAGTTCAGCAGCACCTTGCGGCGGCAGGCCGAGGTCTCGCAGAAGCCGAGCAGCGCCTCCAGCTTGGAGCGCTCGACGCGGCGGTGGGAATCGCCGGCCTCCGACTGCTCCAGCATCTGGCGCAGGCCCACCACGTCGGCCATGCCGTAGCTCATCCAGGCGTCGGCGGGCAGGCCGTCGCGTCCGGCGCGGCCGGTCTCCTGATAATAGGCTTCCAGGCTCTTGGGCGGGTCGAGGTGGCAGACGAAGCGCACGTTCGGCTTGTCGATGCCCATGCCGAAGGCCACCGTCGCCACCATGACGATGCCTTCGCCCTTGATGAACAGGTCCTGGTTCGCCTCGCGCACCTCCGGCGGCAGGCCGGCGTGGTAGGGAAGCGCCTCCCGCCCCTGCTGGTTCAGCCAGTTGGCGGTGTCCTCCACCTTCGCCCGCGACATGCAATAGATGATGCCGGCGTCCTCGGGATGGTTCTCCCGCAGGAAGGCCAGCATCTGCTGGCGTTCGCTCTTCTTCGGGACGACGCGGTAGGTGATGTTGGGCCGGTCGAAGCTGGACAGGAAGACGCGGGCCTCGGTCAGCCCCAGCTTGTCCTTGATCTCCGCGCGGGTCTGCGCGTCCGCCGTGGCGGTCAGCGCGACGCGCGGCACGGTCGGGTGCCGCTCGTGCAGGATGGAGAGCTGGAGATACTCGGGCCGGAAATCATGACCCCACTGGCTGACGCAATGCGCCTCATCCAGTGCGAAGAGGGCGAGCTTGGTGCGGTCCAGCAGGTCGAGGAAGCGCGGGGTGACCAGACGTTCCGGCGCCACATAGACGAGGTCGATCTCGCCACGGACCATGGCCCGCTCCACCTCGCGCGCCTCGGCGGCGTCGAGGGAGGAGTTGAGGAAGGCCGCCCGCACGCCCAACTCGCGCAGCGCCGTCACCTGGTCCCGCATCAGCGCGATCAGCGGCGAAACCACCACCGTCACACCGTCGCGCACCAGCGCCGGCACTTGATAGCACAGCGACTTGCCGCCGCCCGTGGGCATGAGGACGAGCGCGTCGCCGCCACGGATGACGTGGGCGATGATGTCGGCCTGCTGCCCGCGGAAGGCGGAATAGCCGAAGACCGACGCCAGCACCTCCAGGGCGGGGTTGCCGTCAGGGTCCTGGGCCGGCTCCGCCGGATGGGCCTTGAGATTGAAGAGCGAGTCCACGCCGATGCGGTTCAGATGCGGGTCCGTCTCTGGACGATTTAGAATCTGGTGTTCGGGTCAGAATCTGGTGGTCGGGGTGCGATCCCGAACGCGACGGCTATGATGTGGCACAGATCACCCGATTCGTGAAGACGCAATCCGGAAGGGCTGTGGGGACAAGGGTGGCGCATCGCGCGATGCGGGAAAAACTGTGGCGCAAATGCATCCGATCGTGTGTAAGGTGAAAACGGCGGGTGGAACAGGCCACCCGCCGTTTCGAAAGGAGAAAGAGGCATGCCAAAAATGCCCTTTTTCCTGGTGCTCCAGTGGCGGCGATGGCGGATCGAAATCCGCTTCACCGTGCGCTAAGCACTAGGAGCGTGCCGGTGGGTGTTAGGAGCACCTGCCGGCCACTCCCGATAAGGTAGCGCAATTCCCCGGCGTTGCAAATCCCCAACCGGCTACAACAGGTCGCGCAGCATCGCCACCAGCGGCACGTCGGCGGGGGGCATGGGGTAGTCGCCCATGCGGTTCGGGTAGACCCAGGCGAGCTTCTGACCCTCCCGCGCCATCACGTCGCCCTCCCAGACGCGGCAGACGAACAGCGGCATCAGCAGGTGGAACGTTTCGTAGCTGTGCGAGGCGAAGGTGAAGGGAGCGAGGCAGCTCGCCGCCGTGTCGATGCCAAGCTCTTCCTTCAGCTCACGGACCAGCGCGGCCTCCGGCGTCTCGCCCGCGTCGACCTTGCCGCCGGGAAACTCCCACAGCCCGGCCAGCGACTTGCCGGGCGGGCGCTGGGCCAGCAGGACGCGGCCGTCGGCGTCCACCAGGGCGACCGCGACGACCAGCAGGGTCGGCAGGGAACCGGGGGCCGGTGTGGAGGAGGGGTCGAAGCAGGCCGGCATCACGCGGTCTCCTGGGTGAGGAACCGCCAGCGTCCGGCGGTCAATTCATAATGGTCGGCAGCGTCGAGCGGCGTGAAGCCGACCGTCTCCAGCACGCGGCGGGAGCGGTGGTTGTCCGGCGCGATCCGCGCCCACAGGCGGGGCAGGCCCAGCGCGAAGGCGGCGGGAACGACGGCCCGCAGCATCTCCGCGCCATAGCCGACCCCCTGGTGCGGCCGGCCCAGCCAATAGCCGATCTCGCCGTCCGCCAGGATCACGCCGATGCCGCCCACCGGCTGGTCATCGTCCTTACGGACCGCCAGCAGGTCGAGCGACGCGCGCTCCGCCCGGTTGCGGGCGGCCAGGGCGACCCAGACGCGCCCGTCCTCCAGGCCGTAGGGATGGGGCACGCGGGCGAGCCAGCGCGCCACCTCCCACTCCCCGATCAGAGGAACGAAACGCTCCACATCCTCCATGCGGAAGGGGCGGAGCGTCAGCCGCGCCGTGTCGAGGCGCTCGGGCAGGAGTGCGCCGGTCATGACGTCAAGGCCGGCCTCAGCTCCGGTAGGAGCCGTTGATGTCGATGTAGCCGTGGGTCAGGTCGCAGGTCCAGACGCGGGACGTTCCGGTGCCGATGCCCAGGTCGATGTGCACGTCGATCTCCTGGCCCTTCATGTGGGCGGCGACCGGCGCCTCGTCGTAGCCGGGAACCTCCATGCCCTCGGCGCAGATCAGCGTGCCGCCGATGGTGATCTTGATGAGGTCGCGGTCGGCCCGCTCGCCGGCCCGCCCGATGGCGGCGACGATGCGGCCCCAGTTGGCGTCCTCGCCGGCCAGCGCGGTCTTGACCAGCGGGGAGTTGGCGACGGTCAGGGCGATGCGCTTGGCGGCCACGTCGTTCTCGGCGCCGACCAGCGTGATCGAGACGAACTTGGTCGCCCCCTCGCCGTCGCGCACGATCTGCAGCGCGAGGTCGAGCATCACCTCCTCCAACGCCTTGCGGAAGTCGGCCAGCTCCGGCGCCTGGGCGTCGGTGACCGGGGCGTTGCCGGCCTTGCCGGTGGCGAACAGCAGCAGGGTGTCGCTGGTCGAGGTGTCGCCGTCCACCGTGATGGCGTTGAAGCTGCGCTCGGTGAACTCCGACAGCATGGACTGCAGCGCCGGGGCGGCGATGGCCGCGTCGGTGAAGAGAAAGCCCAGCATGGTCGCCATGTCCGGGGCGATCATGCCGGAGCCCTTGGCGAAGCCGCTGATCGTCACCGTCGTCCCGCCGATGGCGACCTGACGGGTCGAGCCCTTGGCGAAGGTGTCGGTGGTCATGATGGCCCGCGCCCCGGCCTCCAGCGCCGCCGAGTCGTCCTTCAGCGCCGGGACCATGCCCGGCAGGACCTTGGCGATGGCGTCGGCGGCCAGCGGGATGCCGATCACGCCGGTGGAGGCGACGTAGACCTCGTCGGTGGCGCAGCCGGCGATCTTGGCGGCGGCCTCGACGGTCGCCTGGACGGTGGCGTCGCCGGCCTTGCCGGTGAAGGCGTTGGCGTTGCCGGCGTTGACCACGACCGCGCGAGCCGAGCCGCGAGGCAGGCTGTCGCGGCACCAGATCACCGGGGCGGAGCAGGTCAGCGACTTGGTCAGCACGCCGGCCACCGTCGTGCCCTCGTCGAGCACGGCCAGCATCAGGTCGTCGCGGCCCTTGTATCGGATGCCGCTGTTGGCGGTGGCGATGCGCACGCCCGCCACGGGCGGGAGCGTCGGGAAGCCGGCGGGTGCCAAGGGGAGACGGTCGTGGCCATGGGGACGGGCTCGTGGGGCTGGTGGAGCGGGGGTGAGGGGGTATTGATGTGCGGGCGCTTGCCCCCACCCTAACCCTCCCCGCTGGGCGGGGAGGGGACAATCTCCCCCCCTGCGTCAGCGGGGAGGGTCGGGGTGGGGGCAAGCGCTGCCGGACCTTAGTTCTTCTTCGGCTCTTCGGCCTTCGGGGCCGGAGCGGCCGGGGCCGGCTCTTCCTTCGGCATCGGCGAGCCGTCGAGTTGGAAGGTCTCGACCTTGGCGACCTTGCGCAGGTCCTCGACGACGTTGGTCACGATGTCCTTGCTGAGCTGCTGCTCGAGCTGCGGCTTGACCTCGTCCAGGGACGGCTGCGGCTGGGTGCGCTTGTCCTCGACCTTGATGATGTGCCAGCCGAACTGCGTCTTCACCGGCTCCTTGCTCACCTCGCCCTTCTTCATGGCGAAGGCGGCGTCGGCGAAGGGCTCGACCATCGTGTCCTTGGTGAAGTAGCCGAGATCGCCGCCCTGCTCGGCGGCCACCGGGTCCTTCGACTTCTCCTTGGCGAGCTTGGCGAAATCGCCGCCCTTCTTGAGCTGGGCGATGATCGCCTTCGCCTCATCCTCCTTCTCGACGAGGATGTGGCTGGCCTTGACCTCTTCCTGGGCTGGGTTCTGCTTCAGGAAGGCCTGGTAGGCCTCGTCCAGCTTGGCCGGGGTGATGCGCGACTGCACTTCCTTCTGGATGTAGGCGCGCTGCACCGCGCGCTCCTCGGCGCGCTTGATCTCGTCCTTGACCTCCGGCGTGCCGGCGAGGTTGGCCTTGTAGCCGGCCTCGGCCACCAGCTTGGAATTGACGAGCTGCTCGATCACCGCCGGGTAGATCATCTCCAGCGGCATCTGCTGCACCTGCGGCGGAAGCTGGGCGACCATGCGCTGGACGTCGGAGCGGTGGACCGCCTCGCCGTTGACGCGCGCCACCACCGGATCGGCATCCGCCGGGGCGGGAGCGGCCTGCGCGGCGGGGGCGGGCGTGGCGGCGGGAGCCGGAGTCGGCGCCGGAGTCTGGGCGTGTGCGGCCAGCGCGAGGCCGCAGGCGGCCATCGACAGCAGGGCGGCGCGGAACACTCGATTCACCATGGAGTCTTTTCCTTCCGGCGGATGTGTCTTGTCACGGTCAATGGCATGACAGAACGTCTTATGATTGGCGGCGGCCGTTGATTTGGTGGCGGCTGTGCGGACGATCCGGCCCCGCGCCCGAATCCGCGGGGGATTAAGCATGGGTTCGCGGCGCGGGGCAAGCGGTCGTGATGAGCGGCCATGACGCCTTGCTTCGGCCCCTTGCTTCGACCGTGTTCAAGGCGATATGGCGGCGGAACGGTGGTGCTTCCAGGGCGCATCACTCGCCGCTCCACAGCCGATGCGGGGCTGACACCCCCGCGATGCGCGCCGCAAAGGGCCGGGCAAAGGGGCGGGTCTCGTTGACAGAAACTTGCTTCGGGCCTATGTGAGACCGGTCAAAAAGCCGGCTTCACGACGTTCCACCCCCGAGGTTTTCATGTTCGGTGCTCTCGCCCGCAAGATTTTCGGCACCGCCAACACGCGCACCGTCAAGGCGCTGCAAAAATCCGTCCAGCAGATCAACGCGCTGGAGCCCGAGTTGGCGGCGCTCTCCGACGACGCGCTGCGCGCCCGCACCGATTGGCTGCGCGGCCGGCTGTCGCAGGGCGAGACGCTCGACGCCATCCTGCCCGACGCCTTCGCCACCGTGCGCGAGGCGGGCAAGCGCGTGCTGGGGCAGCGGCACTACGACGTGCAGCTGATGGGCGGCATGGTCCTGCACCAGGGCAAGATCACCGAGATGCGCACCGGCGAAGGCAAGACGCTGGTCGCCACGCTGGCCGTCTATCTGAACGCGCTGGAAGGCAAGGGCGTCCACGTCGTCACCGTGAACGACTATCTGGCCTCGCGCGACAGCGCCTGGATGGGCCGCATCTACGGCTTCCTCGGCCTGACCACCGGCTGCATCGTGCACGGGCTGGACGACGAGGAGCGCCGCGCCGCCTACGCCGCCGACATCACCTACGGCACGAACAACGAGTTCGGCTTCGACTATCTGCGCGACAACATGAAGTTCCGGCTGGAGGACATGGTCCAGCGGCCCTTCAACTTCGCCATCGTGGACGAGGTCGACTCGATCCTGATCGACGAGGCGCGCACCCCGCTGATTATCTCCGGCCCGTCCACCGATTCGTCGGAGATGTACGTGCAGGTCGACCGCCTGATCCCGCAGCTGACGCGGGACGACTATGAGTTGGACGAGAAGAACCGCACGGTCAGCCTGTCCGAGGCCGGGCAGGAGCATATGGAACAGCTTCTGGCCGAGGCCGGGCTGCTGAAGGCGGGCGGGCTGTACGACATCCAGAACGTGGCGCTGGTCCACCATTCCCAGCAGGCGCTGCGCGCCTACACGCTGTTCCAGCGCGACAAGGACTACATCGTCAAGGACGACAAGGTCATCATCATCGATGAGTTCACCGGCCGCATGATGGAGGGCCGCCGTTATTCGGAAGGCCTGCACCAGGCGCTGGAGGCCAAGGAGAAGGTGACGATCCAGCGCGAGAACCAGACTCTCGCCTCCATCACCTTCCAGAACTACTTCCGCATCTACCCGAAGCTGGCCGGCATGACCGGCACGGCGATGACCGAGGCGGCGGAGTTCGCGGAGATCTACGGCCTTGAGGTCGTGGACATGCCGACCAACGTGCCGGTCCAGCGCAAGGACATGGACGACGAGGTCTACCGCAAGGCGTCGGAGAAGTACGACGCGATCATCGACCTGATCGAGGACGCCCGCAAGCGCCAGCAGCCGGTGCTGGTCGGCACCACCTCCATCGAGAAGTCTGAGCTGATCGCCGAGCTGCTGAAGAAGCGCGGCATCCCGCACAACGTGCTGAACGCCCGCCACCACGAGCAGGAAGCCTACATCGTCGCGCAGGCGGGCCGTCCCGGCGCCGTCACGGTCGCCACCAACATGGCCGGCCGCGGCACCGACATCCAGCTCGGCGGCAACGTCGAGATGCGCATCCAGATGGAGCTGGCCAACCTGCCGGACGGACCGGAGCGCGACGCCAAGGTCAAGCAGATCGAGGCCGAGGTGGCCGAAGCGCGCGAGCTGGTCAAACAGGCCGGCGGCCTCTACGTCGTCGGCACGGAGCGGCACGAGAGCCGCCGCATCGACAACCAGCTGCGCGGCCGCTCGGGCCGCCAGGGCGATCCGGGTGCCTCCAAGTTCTTCCTGTCGCTGGACGACGACCTGATGCGCATCTTCGGGTCGGAGCGCATGGACGGCATGCTCCAGCGCCTGGGCCTGAAGGAGGGGGAGGCGATCATCCACCCCTGGATCAACAAGGCGCTGGAAAAGGCCCAGACCAAGGTCGAGGCCCACCATTTCGAGGTCCGCAAGAACCTGCTCAAGTTCGACAACGTCATGAACGACCAGCGCAAGGTCGTCTATGAGCAGCGTCGCGAGATCATGGACACCGAGGACATCGCCGAGACCGTCCTGGAGATGCGCCATCAGGTCGTCTCCAACATGGTCAACAAGGCGATCCCGCCGAACTCCTACTCCGAGGCCTGGGACATCGCCGGCCTGCACGAGGAGGTGAACCGCCTCCTGGGCATGGACCTGCCGGTCGCCGACTGGGCCAAGGAAGAGGGCATCGCCGAGCCGGAGATCGAGGAGCGCGTCCGCGAGGCTGCCGACCGCAAATACGCGGAGAAGGTGGAGAATTACGGCGCCGAAACGATGCGCCATGTGGAGAAGAGCCTGCTGCTGCAGATCCTCGACCAGGAATGGAAGGACCACCTGCTCCAGCTCGACCATCTCCGCCAGGGCATTTCCTTGCGCGCCTACGCCCAGAAGGACCCGCTGAACGAGTACAAGCGCGAAGCCTTCGAGCTGTTCGAGACCATGCTGTCGACCCTGCGCGAGCAGGTGACCGCCGTGCTGATGCATGTCGAGATCCGCATCGCCCCGCAGCCGGAGGAGCTGTATGCCCGTCCGCCGCAGGAGATGCACGAGGGCCGCGACGATCCGGCGCTGGCGATGGCCGAGGCCGGAGCGGGCGCTGCTCAGGGCTATCCGCCGGCCGACGCGCCGTTGCCCGCCGGCATGGTCCGTCGCGAGGCCGCCGCTTCGGTGGTGCCGGGGGCCGACCCCAACGCCTGGGCGAACACGCCGCGCAACGCGCCGTGCCCCTGCGGCTCGGGCCAGAAGTACAAGCATTGCCACGGCAAGGTCGGCTGAACGTCGTCGCGACGAACGCCGCCAGGGACGTTCCGGAAGGGGCTGGGCCGCAGGGTCCGGCCCCTTTCCTTTTGTGGTCCTGGAAACTTCGGCTGGGCTGTGGCGTTCTTCCGATCAACAAGCGGGAGCGCAGCCATGTTGCAGGAATTCAAGACCTTCATCAGCCGCGGCAACGTCGTGGAACTGGCCGTCGGCATCATCATCGGCGCGGCCTTCACCGGCATCGTCAACTCGCTGGTCAGGGACATGCTGATGCCGCCCATCGGCTGGGTCATGGGCGGCATCGACTTCTCCAACTATTTCCTGAACCTGTCCGGCGGCCATTACGAGAGCCTCGCCGCGGCAGAGGCGGCGGGGGCGGCGACCATCAACTACGGCCGCTTCATCAACGCCCTGATCAACTTCTTCATCGTGGCGGGGGCGCTGTTCCTCATCGTGCGGCAGGTCAACCGTCTGCATTTCCTCCAGGATTCCAAGCCGAAGGCGCCGCCCCGCCAGGAGGTTCTGCTGGAGGAGATCCGGGATGCGCTGCGCGCACGGCAGGCACCCGCTCGCGGGGACACGACTCGACCGGGGGCGTGAAAGAATCTTCTTGGATTGTGCAGCGCAACCCATTATGTAAGGCGTCTTGATCGCTGGAGGCTCGCGCGTCTCTTGAGCGAGACGCGCTTTGATATTGCGGGACGGCCTTCCTTGGGACCCGGTCGCCCGTTGCTTCGGACAGACGCCTCTCCCTCTTCCGACCTCCTCCCGGCGAAAACGCCGGCGTTCCACCGCTCACCATCCTGGTGCGGCGGCCGTGCGCCGTCTTGGTCCTGAGGAAAGGTTACCCTACTTGTCGTCCATCGAAATCACCGCCGCCGACGCCCTCGTTGTTGAGACCGCCGTCGCCGAGACTTCTGTCGCCGAGACTGCCGTCACCGAGGTTGCCGTCGCCGACGAAACCGTGACCGACACCACTGAAACCGTTACCCCCAACGCTTTCGCCGGGCTGGGCGTCCACCCGCTGGTCGTGAAGGCGCTTGAGGCGTTCGAATACAACACCCCGACCCCGGTCCAGGCCGAGGCGATCCCGCCGGCCCTGGAAGGCCGCGACATCCTGGCGACCGCCGAGACGGGGACCGGCAAGACCGCCGCCTTCATGCTGCCGGCGCTGACCCGCACCGTCGAGCTGCCGCGCCTCGGCGTCGCCGCCCCGCGCGTGCTGGTGCTGGCCCCGACCCGCGAGCTGGCCAAGCAGGTCACCGACGCCGCCCGCAAGTACGCCAAGTTCATGAAGTACAACATCGTGGACGTGGTCGGCGGCATGCCCTACCGCGACCAGCTGCGCCTGCTGTCGCGCGCGGTGGATGTGATGGTGGCTACGCCGGGCCGTCTGCTCGACCATGTGTCGCGCAACCGCATCGACCTCAGCGCCGTCGAGGTGCTGATCCTGGACGAGGCGGACCGCATGCTGGACATGGGCTTCCTGGACGATGTGGAGACCATCGCCAAGTGCTGCCCGGACAACCGCCAGACGCTGCTGTTCACCGCCACGCTGGACCGCCGCATGGCCCAGCTCGCCGGCAACCTGCTGCGCAACCCGGTGCGCGTCGCCGTGGAAAGCGCCACCACCGCGGTGAACGTCGAGCAGCGCCTGCACCATGCCGACGACATGGACCACAAGCGCCGCCTGCTGAAGCACTTCGCGGACCTGCCCGAAGTCGGCAAGGCGATCATCTTCGCCGCCACCAAGCGCGACGCCGATGCGCTGGCCGAGGAGCTGAGCGACGCCGGCCATGCCGCCGCCGCCCTGCACGGTGACATGGACCAGTTCAAGCGCAACCGCACGCTCCAGCGCCTGCGCACCGGCCAGGTCCGCCTGCTGGTGGCGACCGACGTGGCGGCGCGCGGCATCGACGTGCGCGACATCACGCACGTCATCAACTTCGACCTGCCGCGTTCGGCGGAGGACTATGTCCACCGCATCGGCCGCACGGGCCGTGCGGGCGCCTCGGGCGTGGCGGTCTCCTTCGCCGCCCGCGCCGACCGTGACGCCCTGTTCCGGATCGAGCGCTACACCGGCACCCGTCTCGACATCCACGTCGTTCCGGGCCTGGAGCCGCAGCGTCCGTTCCAGACCGGCGGCGGCGGCCGTCCGGCGGGTCGTCCGGGTGGCCGTCCGGGCGGCGGCAACGGCGGCGGCTACAACAAGAAGCCGTGGGTGCGCAACGCCAACGGCGGTGCCGAGGGCGGCAAGCCGAACGGCGCCCCGGGTGGCCGTCCGCAGGGCCGTCCGATGAACCGCAACGAGCATGGCCGCAGCGACCATGCCCGCAACGAGCACGGCGGTCACGCCCGCCGCGACTCCCAGGGCGGCAAGCCGGCGCACCGGGCGTCCAAGTGGTAACAGCGGTTCGCCGCTGACATGAAAAAGGCGCGGTCCCTCGGGATCGCGCCTTTTTTCTTGGTCAAGTCGGAGTGTGGCGGGCAAGGTTTTTCACGGATTTCACGGATCGACGCACGGATTTCACGGACTTCTTTTAATAATAAATATTGGAACCTGTTTCTATCGTGCGAGGTCGCCAGGGATAGCGGTGAGTGGATAAATAAAAATCCGTGCAATCCGTGTGAAGTCCTGTCCCCCGCACCCGCGCTTTACAGCCCCGCGATCCCCCACAGCAGCAGCGCCACCAGCAACGCCAGGATCAACCCGCCTACGGCGTAGACCGCCAGCGCCCGCCCGATGTCGGCGGCGGTGGCGCGGGCGCGGCCCTCGCCGATCCACGGTTCGGTGATGACCACGCCGCCGTCGCGGTGCGGTCCGCCCAGCGCCAGACCCAGCGCGCCGGCCATGGCGGCGGTCGGCCAGCCCATGTTGAGGGAAGCCGCCTTGCCGCCGTCCCGCATCATCGTGCGGAAGGCGCCGCCGGCCTTCGCTCCGGCAAAGGGCGCGGCCAGCGCCAGGAGAACCGCCGCCAGCCGTGCCGGGATGGCGTTCAGCGCGTCGTCCAGCCGCGCCGCGGTCTGGCCGAAACGTTCGTGCCGCACGCCGGCATGGCCCAGCGCGGTGTCGGCGCCGTCCACCACCGCCCAGACCAGCAGGCCGGGCACGCCCAGCAGGGCGTAGCCGAAGACCGGGGCCACCAGTTTGCGGGCGAAGCCCTTGGCGGCGGCCTCGATGGCGGCGCGGGCGACGCCGTGCTCGTCCAGGCTGAAGGCGTGGCGGCGGGTGAGGGGGGCGACGGCGTCCCGCGCCGGAGCGACCCCGCCCGTGTCCAGGGCGCGGCGCACCGCCCGCACCCGCGCCCAGGCGCTCCGCCCGCGCAGGGTGGCGAGGATCACCGCCAGTTCCAGCAGCCAGCCGCGGCTCTGCGCGCCGATCCGCTCGACGATCAGGCCGACGGCGACGGCGACCAGCACGAGGGCCAGCACGACCAGCGTGCCGCGCAGCAGGCGGGCGGTCTTGCCGCGCTCCACCCGGTTCAGCCGCCGGTCGGCCCAGGCGCAGACGCGCTGCGCCAGAGCCGCCGGGTCGGGCAGGACGCGCCCGATCCAGTCGCCCGCGGCGGCGTCGATGGCCAGGGCCAGCAGCAGCAGGAACAGCGGCCCCGGACCGTTCAGGGGGGCGGCGCCGAGGACGGAGGTGAGCAGGGCGTCGCCCATCGCGGCCTCAGCGCGCTCCGGCCTGGCGCAGCAGGTTGGCCACGCGGGCGTTGCGGCTGTCCTGCGCCCAGCTCAGCGTCGTGCGGCCCGTGAAATCGGTGCGGTCGGCCTGCGCCCCGGCCTTCAGCAGCCGCTCCACGAGATCGACGCGGCCGAAGCGCGCCGCGGTCATCAGCGGGGTGACGCCCTGGCGGTTGTCCTGGTCGACCTTGGCGCCCTTGGTCAGCAGAAGGTCCACCGCCTCCGGCGCGTCGGCCTCCACCGCGTAGTGCAGCGGGGTGTTGCCGGACTTGTCGGCGCGGTTGGGGTTGGCCCCGCCGTCCAGCAGAAGCCGCACCAGCTCGGGATGGCCGTTGCCGATCGCCAGCAGCAGGACGGGCCGCCCGCCGGCGTCGACCTGATTCGGGTTCTCCCCCTTCAGCAGCAGCAGCCGCAGCGCGCTGGCGTCGTTGGACGTCACCGCCTTGACCATGGAGGGGCCTTCCAGGAGGTTGATCTGGGCCAGGGCCGGCGCGGCGACAGGCGCGGTCAGGCCGAGGGCCAGCAGGCTGAGCATCAGCAACCGTTTCATGGCGCGTCCTTTTGTGCGATCCGTGTGTGATCCGTCTTTCGGCCGGGGATACTATCCAGTTTGGCCCGGTTTGGCGACGGCGACCCGCTGCAATGGAGCCGCCCATGGTCCGCAACCCGCTCGCCCGCCACATCGCCCTGTTCCTGGCGGTGAAGGCCGCGCTGATCGCGCTGGGCCTGTGGTGGTTCCTCGGCACCATGCCGGAGCCGCGGGGCGTGGTGACTCCGCCCGCCGCCGCGGCAAAGCCCTGACGCCGCTTGGTGTCCCGGCGGGAACCTCCGCTCCGCGCCCATGGTTGAAGCTCAACCGGGAAGCGCAACAGGGGAAGACCGCCATGACCTTCGAAAGTGATGCGAACGCGAACCGCTCCGCCGGCCATCTGCGCGGCGCCGTGCGCGAGGCCGTGGGCATCTTCGCAAGCCGCGACGCCCTGCAGAAGGCCGTCGACGAACTGACCCTGGCCGGGTTCCAGCGCCATGAGCTGAGCGTGCTCGCCAACGACCAGACCATCCGCGACCATCTCGGCCATGTGCCGCAGCGGGCGGAAGACATCGCCCACGACCCCGACGCGCCGCGCCAGTCCTACGTCTCGCCGGAGGATGTCGGCAGCGTGAAGGGCGTGGCGGTGGGGTTCCCGGCCTATGTCGGGGCGATCCTGGCGACCGGCGCCGTCCTGGCGACCGGCGGCACGGCCCTGGCGGCGGCGGCGGCCGCTGCGGCGGCGGGCGTGGGCGGCGGCGCCATGGGCTCGGTCATGTCGAACTGGCTGACCGACAAGCGCAACGAGCCGATGCTCCAGCATCTCGACAAGGGCGGCATCCTGCTGTGGGTCAATCTGGCCGACGCCGGGCGCGAGCAGCAGGCGCTGGAGATCATGAACCGCCACGCCGCCCAGCCGGTGGAGGTGCATGAGGTGGCGCAGTCCGGCTCCGAGACCTGACCTCGAAGGCTGAGCCGGCGCGGGCTGGAGCCCGTTGACTCAGGTCATGGCCTTCGCTGCGGGCTTCCCCTATACACGGGCGGTCTTCCAACCGGAGGTCCGCCTTGGATGCCCATTCGGCCCTGACGCTTCTCGAAGCCGGCCTCAACCAGTGCGCCGTCGTCATCGACCGCGACGGCGGGCTGCTGGTCGCGCTGTTGACCGCCGGGCTGGTCGGGGGATCGACCCATTGTGCGGGCATGTGCGGTCCCTTCGTGCTGGCCCAGGTCACCGCGCGGCTGGAGCAGGTCCCGGCCTCGCGGATGAGCGAATTTCACCGGCTGGCCGGGGCGGCGGTGCTGCCCTACCATCTGGGGCGCGGCACCACCTACACGCTGATCGGCGCGGCGGCGGCGGCGGTCGCCGGCCATGTCGGGGCGCTGCCGGGGCTGAAATGGCTGTCGGTGGCGCTTCTGGCCTTCGCGGCGCTGTTCTTCCTCGGCTATGCGGTGAAGGGGCTGACCGCCTGGGTGCCCAAGCTCGACGGCGCGGTGCAGCGCTGGTGGGGCGACCGGGTGTCCCGGCTGGCCCGCCCGCTGTTCGGCAACCCCACGGGCTGGCGCGGCTACGCGCTGGGGCTGGCGCTCGGCTTCATTCCCTGCGGCCTTCTTTATGGCGCGGTGGCGGTGGCCGCGGCCAGCGGCAGCGCGCTGACCGGGGCGCTGGGCATGGCGGCCTTCGCGCTGGGCACGCTGCCGAGCCTGCTGGCGGTCGGCCTCGCCGGCCATCTCGCGGGGCGCACGTGGCGCTCCGCGGTGGCGCGGGCGGCGCCGGTCATCATGGTGGTGAACGCCGGGGTGCTGGGCTGGATGGCGATCCGGATGATCGGGTGACCGCCTTTCCGCTCCGGATTACCGAAGCTTCTCGGCCGACCCCTTCAGCGCCTCGCCCAGCGGGACCTCGCCGCAGCCGGGCTTGAGCGGCTGCTGCTGGCTCTCGTGCGGCGACCAGCCGGCAAGATAGAGGATCTGGAAGGTCGCCTCGATGCGGCCATCCGGTTCGGCGTAGCGCTCGGCGTAGCGGCGGGCGGCGTCGAACAGCAGGGCGCGGGTGGCCGGCACCTTGCGGCGGGCGAGGACGGCATTGGTCTCGCCCATGCCGCGCAGGTCGCGCATCAGGCGGAAGGCGTCGCTGTAGGTGACGGTGATGACGTCGCTGTCCACCACCGGCAGGGCGAAGCCGGCGCGCTGCATCAGCCCGCCGACGTCGCGGATCTCGGCGAAGGGCGACACGCGGGGCGACACGCCGCCGGCCACCTCCATCTCCGCCTCATACAGGCAGCGGCGCAGTTCCAGCAGCGTTTCCCCGCCCAGCATGGCCGCGCAGAAGAAGCCGTCGGGCTTCAGCGCCTGCCGCACCTGGACCAGCGCCCCCGGCAGGTCGTTGACCCAGTGGAGGCTGAGGTTGCTGACCACGAGGTCGAAGGTCTCCGGCACGAAGGGCAGGAGTTCCTCGTCGGCGGCGACGGCCAGCGGCCCGACCCGCCGGGCGAAGCCGGGGGAGAGGTCGCAGGCGACCAGCGTCTCGACGCCCTTGCGTCCGCGCAGCGTCCGCCCCATCACCCCGTCATGGGCGCCGAGGTCGAGCACGGTGGGAAAGGGGCGGGCCACGTCCTCCAGCCGGTCGACGAGGCGTTCGGCGACCTCCTCGAACAGGAAGGCGTGTTCGGCGAAGGCGGGGACGGCGCGGTCGCGGCGGCGGCGGACGAGCGCGCGGTCGAAGACGGTCATGCTGTCGGGCGTGGTCATGCCCGCAATATAGCCCAGCCCCGGCGGGCTACAACCATCGGCGAAGGGGCGGCATTGTGCTATGGTCGGTCCTGAATGTCGCGGGAGCTTGGCCATGGGCATCGAGGAAGCCATCGGCGCCACCTATGAGGCGCTGATCGTCATCATCAAGATCACCACCCCGGTCCTCGTCGTCACCACGGTGCTCGGCATGCTGATGACCATCTTCCAGCAGGCGACCAACATCAACGAATCGACGCTGCAGCAGGATCTGAAGATCTTCGCGACGCTGGCGCTTCTGTTCATCACCGGGCCGGCGATCTACATCGCGCTGCGCGACTACACCTTCGTGATCTTCGACCGCATCGCCGGCCTGAACTGAGGGGCGCGCCGCGATGGCCCTTCAGCGGCTGGCGACCAAGGTTTTAGGGGGAATTCTCGACACGCTGCTGCCGCCGCGCTGCCTGTGCTGCGGCGGGGCGGTGGACCGGCAGGGCGGCCTCTGCGCGCCGTGCTGGAGCGGCCTGACCTTCATCGCACCTCCACTCTGCGCTTGTTGCGGCACGCCCTTCGACTTCGCGCTGGAGGGGGAGCCGCTGTGCGGCGCCTGCATCGCGGAGGTTCCGGTCTTCGCCCGCGCCCGCGCCGTCCTGGCCTACGACGACGGCAGCCGCCCGCTGGTCCTCGGCTTCAAGCATGGCGACCGCATCCACGCCGCCGTGGCCTACGGCGCCTGGATGGCCCGCGCCGGGGCGGAACTGCTGGCCGACGCCGACCTGCTGGCCCCGGTGCCGCTGCACCGCCTTCGGCTGTTCCGGCGCCGCTACAACCAGGCGGCCCTGCTCGCCCAGGCGGCGGGCCGGCAGGCCGGGCGTCCGGTGATTCCCGACCTGCTGATCCGCCGCCGGTCCACCCCGTCGCAGGGCGGGCTCGACCGCTCGGGGCGGCGGCGGAACGTCAAGGGAGCCTTCGCGGTCCGGCCGGGGCTGGAGCCGCGGGTTGCGGGAAAGCGCATCGTCCTGGTCGACGACGTGCTGACCACCGGGGCGACCCTGTCGGAATGCGCGCGGATTCTGCTGCGCGCCGGGGCGGAGCGGGTGGACGCACTGACCCTGGCGCGCGTCGTCAAGACGTGAGCCGTGAGTGTGAGCCATGACAACGTAACGGGTGACGTCGTGCGACGGTTGATCTTATAACCGTTCAAAACAGCCAAGGAGCCCTCCGCATGGCCGACGTCGTCATCTACACCACGCCCTTCTGCCCCTATTGCTCGCGCGCCAAGCGTCTGCTCGACAGCAAGGGGGTGGCGTATGAGGAGATCGACCTCTACATGCAGCCGGGCCGCCGCGAGGAGATGGTGCAGCGGGCCGAGGGGCGCATGACCGTCCCGCAGGTCTTCATCGACGGCAAGCCTTACGGCGGCTCCGACGACATCCACGCGCTGGACCGCGCCGGCAAGCTCGACCCGATCCTGGGAATCGGGGGATGAGCGGCGTCCTGAAGGCCGCCTGCGTCCAGGTCAACGCGGGCACGGAGATTCTTCCGAACCTTCAGGCGGCGGGCGATCTGGTCCGCCGGGCGCGCGACGCCGGGGCGGACTTCATCGCCCTGCCCGAGAATGTCAGCATGATCGTCCAGGGCCGCGCCAAGGTTCTGGAGCGGGTGAAGCCGGCGGACGAGCATCCGGCGATCCCTTTCTTCGCCGATCTGGCGCGGGAGACGGGAGCCTGGCTGCTCGCCGGGACGCTGGGCGTCCTGCTCGACGATGGGCGGGTGGCCAACCGCAGTTGCCTGTTTGACGCCAAGGGGCGGGTCGTCGCCCATTACGACAAGCTCCACATGTTCGACGTTGACCTGAAGGGCGGGGAGAGCTACCGCGAATCCGCGACCTTCCGGCCCGGCGACCGCGCGGTCCTGGCCGCCACGCCCTGGGGCGGGGTGGGGATGACCGTCTGCTACGACCTGCGCTTCGCCTATCTCTACCGGGCGCTGGCCCAGGCGGGGGCGTCGATCCTGACGGTGCCGGCGGCCTTCACCGTGCCGACCGGGCAGGCGCACTGGCACACGCTGCTGCGCGCCCGCGCCATCGAGACGGGCTGCTTCGTCCTGGCCCCGGCCCAGACCGGCAGCCACGACCAGGGACGGCTGACCTACGGTCATTCCCTGATCGTCGCCCCCTGGGGCGAGGTGCTGGCCGACGCCGAGGAGGCGGTGGGCTTTGTCCTGGCGGAGCTGGACATGGCCCGCGTCGAGGAGGCCCGCCGCATGGTGCCGGCCCTTACCCACGACCGGACCTTCACGCTGGAGCGGGTCGGCTTCTGAGCGGCCGTCAGGCGGGCAGGGGGCGGGGCTCCGGGTCGCCGTCCAGGCCGCTTCCGGCCTCCAGATCCTTGACCGCGCACAGCCGCTGAACGACCGCGGCCTTAGGCGAGGCGACCTCGCCATGCTCGTAGGCGACGACCTGCAGACGCCCGCACGCCACCTCCAGAAGCTCGCCGCTGCGCAGCAGGAAGGCGGGGGAGGCGGGGCGGCCGAAGCGGGCGTTGCCCAGGGCGAAGGTCTCATAAAGGAGAAGGCCGCCGGGTTCCAACGCGTCGAGGATGGCGGGGAACAGCGGGCGGTGCAGGTAGTTGGTCACCACGATCGCGGCGAAGCGGCGGTCGTGCAGCAGCGGTACGGGTGCTTCGCTCTCCAGATCGGCCTCCACCAGTTCCACCCCCGCCGTCCCGGTCAGGTCGGCCACCCCGCGCAGATCGCGGTCCAGCCCGACCACCGGGTGGTTGCGCGCCTGGAACAGCCGCAGGTGCCGCCCCGACCCGCAGGCGAGGTCGAGCACCGGGCCGCCCGTGCGCACCAGCGGCGCGAAGCGCGCGACCCAGGGGGACGGCGGGCTGATCGCGGAATGGGGCGATCCGGCGAGGGACGGTGTGGACAAGGGACGGATCCTTCCGCTCTTTCATGACGTGTGTTTGACCGCGACGCCGGCGTCGTGCTGAACTGGCAACCGGTCACCGACCGTATATCATGACCATCCGTTCTTCTCATTGTGGAGCATCCGACGGGGACATGATCCTCTTCGTTCTGAAATGCACGGCCGACCACCGGTTCGAAGCCTGGTTCCGCAACGGCGACGCCTACGAGACGCAGGCTGCCGCCAAGGCCATCGCCTGCCCGGTCTGCGGCGACACGCACATCACCAAGGCCCCCATGGCCCCGCGCATCGCCAAAAGCGGGCGCTCCAGGGATGAGGCTCCCCGGGACGGCGGCGCGCCGGAAGCGGTGCCCGCAGAGGCAGGCGGCGCTGCAACGGTGCCCACGGCTCCCCCCGCGTCCGCAACGCCCCCCGTGCCGGCAGAACTGCGCGAGCGCTTCGCGGCGGAGGTTATGCGTCAATTGGCGGAAGTTCGCCGCACGGTTGAAACGAATTGCGATTACGTCGGGGAGCGTTTCGCGGAAGAGGCGCGGCGCATCCATTATGGCGAAACCGATCCGCGCGGAATCTATGGCGAGGCCACCGACAAGGAAGCGGAGGAGTTGAAGGAGGAAGGTGTGACTTTTGGTCGCATACCTTGGCTTCCGCGCACCAATTCTTAAGCCCACGCTTCACAATATTTCGTGCACCCCTTGCCCTTTCGCTGCCATGGGTTTGTGAACGAACCTCCGGAACAACGGCCGCGGGCTGCGTCAAGCCGCTTTTTAGCGGTTGGCCTGCATCAAAGTTGTTGACGGGATAGTTCGTTACAAAGACCATATGGCCCGAGTGTCTAATATGACCTTGCAAAAATCGCTCGGCACTCGCGAGGGGACGCACTATGAAAGAAAACGCTCAGAGGATTCTCGCGAATCCCAAGTTTCAGGAGCTGGTGCAGAAGCGTAGCGCATTCGCGTGGACGCTTTCGATCGCCATGCTCGTCATCTACTTCGGCTTCATCCTGCTGGTCGCGTTCGGCAAGGGGTTCCTGGGTACCCCGATCGGCAATGGCGTGACCACCTGGGGTATCCCCGTCGGCCTCTTCACCATCATCTCCGCCTTCATCCTGACCGGCATCTACGTGCATCGGGCGAACGGCGAGTTCGATGAGCTGAACCGGCAGATCATGGAGGAGTCGAAGTGATGCGTTCGCTGGTCAATCGTGTGGGCGTCGCGGCCGTTGCGGCCGGCGCGCTCATCCCCGCGTCGGTGCACGCGGCGGCGGTCGAAGGCGCGGTTCAGAAGCAGGCGACGAACTTCTCGGCGATCGTCATGTTCCTGATCTTCGTGCTGGCCACGCTCGGCATCACCTACTGGGCGGCGCGCCGCACGAAGTCGGCGAAGGACTTCTACGCCGCCGGCGGCGGCATCACCGGCTTCCAGAACGGCCTCGCCATCGCCGGCGACTACATGTCGGCGGCCTCCTTCCTCGGCATCGCCGGCCTCGTCTACACCTCCGGCTTCGACGGCCTGATCTTCTCGGTGGGCTGGCTGGTCGGCTGGCCGATCATCCTGTTCCTGGTCGCTGAGCGCCTGCGCAACCTCGGCAAGTACACCTTCGCCGACGTCGCCTCCTACCGCTTCCAGCAGACCCCGATGCGCACGATGGCCGCCTGCGGCTCGCTCGCCACGGTGACCTTCTACCTGATCGCCCAGATGGTCGGCGCCGGCAAGCTGATCCAGCTGCTGTTCGGCCTCGACTACATGTGGGCGGTGGTGATCGTCGGCGTCCTGATGATCGCCTACGTGACCTTCGGCGGCATGCTCGCCACCACCTGGGTGCAGATCATCAAGGCCGTGCTGCTGCTGTCGGGCGCCTCCTTCATGGCCTTCGCGGTGCTCGCCAAGTTCGGCTTCAGCCCGGAGGCGATGTTCGCCACGGCCACGCAGGTCCACCCGAAGGCGACCGGCATCATGGCGCCGGGCGCCCTCATCACCGACCCGGTCTCGGCGATCTCGCTGGGCATGGCGCTGATGTTCGGCACCGCCGGCCTGCCGCACATCCTGATGCGCTTCTTCACGGTGTCGGACGCCCGCGAGGCCCGCAAGTCGGTGTTCTACGCGACCGGCTTCATCGGCTACTTCTACATCCTGACCTTCATCATCGGCTTCGGCGCCATCGTGCTGCTGCTGGCCCCGGACGCCACCGGCGCCTATCCGTTCCTCGACGCGGCCAAGCTGGCGGCGGCGGGCGGCAAGCCCAACCCGGCGATGATCATCGGCGGCTCCAACATGGCGGCCATCCACACCGCGCACGCGGTGGGCGGCGACCTGTTCTTCGGCTTCATCTCGGCGGTGGCCTTCGCCACCATCCTCGCAGTGGTCGCGGGCCTGACGCTGGCCGGCGCCTCGGCCGTGTCGCACGATCTGTACGCCTCGGTGATCGCCAAGGGCCGTGCGTCGGAGCATGACGAGATCCGCGTGTCGAAGATCACCACGGTGGTCATCGGCATCGTCTCGATCTTCCTCGGCATCGCCTTCGAGAACCAGAACGTGGCCTTCATGGTCGGCCTCGCCTTCGTGATCGCGGCCTCGGCGAACTTCCCGGTTCTGCTGATGTCGATGTTCTGGGGCCGGATGACCACCCGCGGCGCCGTGCTGGGCGGCTGGATCGGCCTGGTGTCTTCGGTGACGCTGCTGATCCTGGGTCCGACCGTGTGGAAGTCGGTGCTGGGCAACCCGGCCGCCATCTTCCCGTACGACAACCCGGGCGCCTTCACCATCCCGCTGTCGTTCCTGGCGATCTGGTTCTTCTCGATCACCGACAACAGCAAGGCGGCGCAGGACGAGCGCGAGGCTTACAAGGCCCAGTACATCCGGTCGCAGACCGGCCTGGGCGCCGAAGGGGCTTCCGCTCACTAATGCGAATGGTCGCACCCGCCTTCCGCAGATGAGGGGGCTGGTGTAATCTTCAAGGCGCCTCAAGACCACGGTCTTGAGGCGCCTTTTTTATTCACCCGCCGGTTCGTGGAGCGGATTTTGTCCGACGCTTTCGATTTCTCCGTCTCCCCCTTCGACCGCCTGACGCCGGAGCAGCGGCAGCGGCTCGCCGCCGCGCTCGACCTCGGCGTCTACGCCCGGGACGGCGTGATCCTGAGCCGGGACGAGCCGGCGGATTGCCTGTTCGTGGTGCGGCAGGGGCTGGTCCACGAACGCCGGGGCGGCGAGGTGGTGGCGGTGCACGGCGCCCACGACAGCTTCGACCTCCAGGCGCTGTTCTCCGACGGGCAGGCGCGCAGCTTCGTCGCGGCGGAGGACACGCTGTGCGATCTGGTGCCGCGTCCGATCCTTCTCGAACTGGCGCACGAGAACGCCGCCTTCGGCGCGGTGATCCAGCAGGCGTTCGCCGACCGGCTGAGCGCGCTGGCCAACGAGCGATCCAACCGCGAAACCGCCGCGCTGACGATGGCGCGCATCCGGCAGGCCTATCTGCACCCGCCGGTCTTCGTCGAGGCCGGGGCGTCCCTGCGCGACGCGGCGGCGGCGATGAAGCGGAACCAGGCGAGCAGTGTGCTGGTCCGGGATGGCGATCCGAAAAACGGGGGGCGCGTCGGCATCCTGACCGGCACCGACCTGCGCGACCTCGTGGTGCTGGAGGGGCGGCCGGTGGACAGCCCGGTGGGGCCGCTCGCCCGCTACGAGCTGCTGGCTCTGGATCGCGACGACCTGCTGTTCAACGCGCTGATCCTGATGACCAAGCATTCGGTGCGCCGTCTGGTCATCACCGAGCAGGGCGCGGTCGCCGGCCTGCTGGAGCAGACCGACCTGCTGGCCGTCCTGTCCAACCATTCCCAGGTCGTCGCGCTCAAGGTCGACCGCGCCGCCACGCCGGAGGATCTGGGCCGGGCCAGCCAGGACATCGTCGGGCTGATCCGCACGCTGCACGGCACGGGCGTCAAGGTGTCCTTCATCGCCGACCTCGTGACCGAGCTGAACCGCAAGATCTTCCGCCGCCTGTTCGAACTGCTGGCGCCGCCCGACCTTTTGGCCAACTCCTGCCTGATCGTGATGGGCAGCGAGGGGCGCGGCGAGCAGCTTCTGAAGACCGACCAGGACAACGGTCTGATCCTGCGCGACGGCTACGACTGCCCATCCCTGTCGCAGGTGACCGACGCCTTCACCCGCCATCTGGTCGAGTTCGGCTACCCGCCCTGCCCGGGGCGCATCATGGTGTCCAACCCGGACTGGACGCGCCCGCTGGCGCTGTACAAAGATTCCCTCTTCCACTGGATCCACCGGCCCGACGAAGCGGCGCAGATGAACCTCGCCATCTTCTACGACGCGGCGGCGGTGGCCGGGGACGCCGCCCTGCTGGCCGAGGCGAAGGGCTACCTGCTGGGCCGGCTTCAGGACAACCAGATGTTCTTCACCGCCTTCGCCCGCCCGGCGCTCGCGTTCGACACGCCGTCGGGTCTGTTCGGCGGCTTGTTCGAACGGCGCCGCAGCGAGGCGGTGGACATCAAGAAGGCCGGCATCTTCCCCATCGTCCACGGCGTCCGCGCGCTGGCGCTGGAGAAGCACATGGCGGAGACCAACACGACCGAACGCATCTGGGCGCTCGCCGACCAGGGCGTTTTCGACCGCAGCATGGCGGGCGAACTGGCCGACGCCTTCACCTTCCTGTCCACGCTGCGGCTGAAGGCCGGGCTGGACGGCAGCGTGTCCGGCACCCAGACCGACAACCTCGTCCGTACGGAGACCTTGGGCAAGCTCGACCGCGACCAGTTCAAGGATTGTCTGGCGCTGGTGAAGAAGTTCAAGGAACTGCTCGCCTACCACTTCCACCTGAACCATTGACCCGCCGGGCGCGCGGGGAGAGGAGGCGGCATGCCGACCGAGACCATTGCCAGCGTGGTGGCCAACGGGGGAGCGCCGTCCGTTCCGGCGATGCCCGAACATCCCGATCGAGCCCTGCTGCTGTCCGGGGAGGAGACCGGGGAGCGGGTGGCGATCCATTGCGAGGCCACCTCCTTCGATGCGGCCACGGCGGATCTGCGCGGCGTCGCGGCGCTGCGCATCCGCGGCGGCCGCGTCCTGACCAGCCAGCGCCTGATCCTGTCCTTCTGGCCCACCGAACCGGCGGAGCCCGCGCTGTCCCGCCTGCTGGCCTTCATCGGCAACCGGCCGCTGGTCGGGTACTACTTGGATTTCACCGTGGGGCTTCTCGACCGGTTGGTGCAGCCGATGGTCGGCATGGCGCTGCCGAACCAGCGCATCGAGGTGTCCAGCCTGTATTACGGCCGCAAGGCCAAGGCGCCTGGCAAATACGCGGTCGATCTGCGGCTGGACAGCATCCTGCGCGATCTCGACCTGCCGCCGCGCGCCGGGGAGGACGCCTACGCCAGCGCGCTCGCTTCCGCCATGGTCTATCTGCGCCTGGAGCCGCCGCGGCCCTGACGGCTCCTCGGGCGGCCCACTTCAGGCTGACCCCTTTCAGGCGGCTTTCGTCTGCGTCTTGGCGAGGGTCGGCACCGACACGATGAAGCGGGTGCCCGGTCCGCCGTCCGGCTGGCGGTCGATGGTCACCGCCGCCCCGGCCTGCTGGGCCAGCGCCCGCACCAGAACCAGCCCCAGCCCGCTCTGGCGCTTGTCGGTCGCGCGGCTTTGCGCGGCGGACGGATCGGGCGGCAGGCCGGTGCCGTCGTCGCGCACCACCATCCGCATGCCCTCGCTCCCCTCCGGCAGCAGCTCCACGCTCACCGTGCCGGGATGGCCGAGGGGGAAGGCGTGGAGCAGCGCGTTCGACACCAGCTCGCTGGCGATCAGGGCGAGCGGGGTGGCCTGATCAACGTCGAGGCTCCAGGGCTGGGGGGCGTTCACCGTCAGCCGCGCCCCGGTCGGGTTGGTCGAGCGGACCAGCCCGTCGCAGAGCTGGCGCAGATAGTCGGCGAAGTCGATGCGCGCCGGCTGCTCGGAGCGGTAGAGAAGTTCCTGCATCAGGCTCATGCACTGGATGCGGCGCAGGCTCTCGTCGAAGGCGCGGCGGGCCGGCTCGTCGATGCGGGCGGCCTGAAGGCGCAACAGGCTGCAGATGACCTGAAGGTTGTTCTTCACCCGGTGCTGAACCTCCTTCAGCAAAACCTCCTTGTCGGTCACCACCGTTTCGAGCTGGGCGTTGGTCTGCGCCAGCTCCGCCGTGCGCTGCAGGACCCGTTCCTCCAGCGTGTCGTAGGCGTGCTGGAGCGCGTTCTCCGCCTGCCGCTCCCGCCGGGCGCGCTGAAGGGCCATCCCGCCGATCACCGCCACGGCGGCCAAGGCCGCCAGCGCGTAGGAGATGTAGGTCCAAAGCTGCCCGTGCCACCGATCCATGACGCTGCTCACCGGGATGGCCACCTCGGCGGTCACGGGTACACTGTCCACCCGGCGCAGCGCGGAGATTTCCGGCTCCCCGGCGGCCTCCGCCAACGCGCTGTCGGTGGCGTCCGGCCCCTGGGTCTCGTGCAGCAGCACCGTGCCGTCGGCCCGGCGCAGGGTGATGGAGCGGGCGTAGTCGAAGTCGAAGCTCTTGTAGATGTCGCGGACGTAGCGCGGCGAGACGGCGACCAGGGCCACGCCGCGGAATTGCCCCGGTGCGGCGGCCAGCGGGCGCGAGAGGAGGATCAGCGGCTCCTGGCTGTAGCGGCTGTTGTCCAGTGCGGTGATGAAGAGATGGCCGCCCGCCTCGCTGCCGCCGGCCCGCTGGGCCACGAAATAGTCGCGGTCGGCGACGTTCATCGCCGGGGTGGGAAAGCGGCGGGTGGTCAGGACGGCGTTCCCCTCGGCGTCGAACAGCCAGATCGACACCAGATAGGGCGTGCCCCGCACCAGCGCCGCGTAGCGCTCCCAGCCCGCCCGGTCGCTGGGCAGCGGGGCGTCCGCCGGTCCGGCGAACTGGACCGCCTGCTTCAGGATCAGGTCGCTGGTCTCCACCAGCCGGGCCGCGTGCTCCGCGACCAGCAGGCTCGCGTTGCCGGCGGTGTCCTGGGCGTGCTGCAGGGCCGCTGCCCGGTCGCGCAACGCGAAGCTGGCCGACAGCCCGAGCGTCAGCAGCAGCGCCACCGCGCAGACCATCAGGACCAGCGCCGACCCCGGCATCCGGTAGAGCAGAGGGGAACCTTTGGATCGCAGGGCGCGCAGGGGCATGGGGGAGAGGCCGTTGAGCATCGATGGTCGTGGCTTTCGTGGCGGACCAACACTTTTTTGCAGGCTCCTGTTCCCTGGGTACGCCCGTTGAACCGCGCCGCGCCACCCCCTATTGTCGCGCCGGGCCGAAAGGCCGAAGCAGCATCGAGCGCGGGGAGTATGGCGTATGAAGATCGACGGCACGGCCTACCGCACCATCTGGCTGGCGCAGGACGGCTGGTCTGTGGAGATCATCGACCAGACGCGGATGCCGCATGATTTCGCCGTCGCGCGGCTGACCGACCTGGAGGAAGCCGCCCACGCCATTCGCGCCATGCTGGTGCGCGGGGCGCCGCTGATCGGGGCGACCGCCGCCTACGGCGTCGCGCTGGCCATGCGGGCCGACCCGTCCGATGCCGCGCTGGGGGAAGCCGGCGCGCGGCTGCTCGCCACCCGCCCGACCGCGGTCAACCTGCGCTGGGCGCTGGAGCGGATGCGCGCCCGTCTGGCTCCGCTGCCGCCCGCCGCCCGCGCCGAGGCCGCCTACGCCGAAGCGGCCGCGGTCTGCGACGAGGATGTTGCCATCAACCGCGCCATCGGCGAGCACGGCGCCGCTTTGATCCGCGAGGCCGCCCGCCGCAAGGGCCCGGGCGAGGCGGTGAACGTGCTGACCCACTGCAACGCCGGCTGGCTCGCCACCGTCGATTGGGGCACCGCGCTCGCCCCGGTCTATGTCGCTTTCGAGGAGGGCATCCGCCTGCATGTCTGGGTGGACGAGACGCGCCCGCGCAACCAGGGCGCCAGCCTGACCGCCTGGGAGCTGAACCGCCACGGCGTGCCCCACACGGTGGTGGTGGACAACACCGGCGGCCATCTGATGCAGCACGGCATGGTGGATCTGTGCATCGTCGGCACCGACCGCACCACGGCGACCGGCGATGTCTGCAACAAGATCGGCACCTACCTCAAGGCTCTGGCCGCCCACGACAACGGCGTGCCCTTCTACGTCGCGCTGCCCTCGCCGACCATCGACTGGGGGATGGCGGACGGGGTGAAGGAGATCCCCATCGAGGAGCGCGACTCCCGCGAGCTGACCGAGCTGACCGGCATCACCGCCGACGGGCGGATCGAAACCATCCGCGTCACCCCGGCCGGCAGCCCGGCGGTCAATTACGGCTTCGACGTGACCCCGGCCCGTCTGGTGACCGGTCTGGTGACCGAGCGCGGCGTGTGTCCGGCAAGCGCGGAAGGATTGGCAGGGCTGTTTCCGGAGCGGAGTGGCGTGTGAGGCACTTGCCCCACACGCTTCCCTCTAAACCACCGGCACCAGCTTGCGCCGCCGCGGCGGGTTGCCGCCCTTGCAGGGGCTGTAGCCGCCCGGCGCCAGCTGCCCGAACGTGATGCCGGTGGCCGCGGCGATGTCGGCCAGCCGCTCCAGCCCCAGAACGCTGGTGGCGGCGAGCGCGATGCGCCCGCAGGCCTCGGCGTCGCTGCCGGCGCGGTGGTGGTCGAGCGCAATCCCCAGATGGTCGGCCAGATAATTCAGCTTGTGCGCGGCCAGTTGCGGCCACGCCCGGCGCGCCAGCACCACCGTGCAGAGGTAGCTGCAGGCCGGCCACACCAGCCCGTAATCGTCCAGCGTGTGGCGCAGCACGCTGATGTCGAAGGAGGCGTTGTGGGCCAGCACCAGCCGGCCATCCAGCCGGCGGGCGAAGCGGTGCCAGACCTCGGGAAACTCCGGCGCGCCGGCGACATCCTCCGCCCGCAGGCCGTGGACAGCGGTGTTGAAGGGGTTGAAGCGCATCTCCCGCGGGCGGATCAGATGCTCCTCGGTCTCCACCACGCGCCCGTCCTCAATCCAGGCGACGCCGATGGAGCAGGCGCTGGTCCGCGATTCGTTGGCGGTTTCGAAGTCGATGGCGACGGCCTGCATGATCTCTCCGCCCCTCAGCCCAGGATCAGGCGGGTGACGTCCTCGGGCAGATCGCCGTCGAGCGCCATCAGGCGGACCCTCAGCAGGCAGGCCACCGCGATGGCGTCGGTGATCTCCCCGCGCTTGACCATGGCGTAGGCCTCCGCGAAGGGGACGTGGCGCAGTTGCAGGACCTCGGTCTCCTCCGGTTCGGCCTGCCCCTGCTCGATCCCCCAGGCGAGAAAGCAATGGGCGGTCTCGTCGGTGATGCTGTTGGACAGATGCATGGTCAGGATCGGCAGCCAGTGGCGGGCGCTCTGGCCGGTCTCCTCCAGCAGCTCCCGCTTGGCCGACTCCACCGGTTCGACGCCCTTCTTGCCGCCGCCCTCCGGGATTTCCCAACTGTACTGCTCCAAGGGGAAGCGGTACTGGCCGACCAGCGTGACGCGGCCCTGGTCGTCGATGGGAAGCACCCCGGTCGCCAGATTCTGGGCGTGCATGACGCCGTAGATGCCGGGGGTGCCGAGCGGGGTCAGCACGTCGTGCTCCACCACCCGCATCCACGGATTCTCGTAGATCGGCTTGGTCGTCAGGACGGTCCAGGGATTGCCGGTCTTGTGTGGCACGCCGGTGCTCCTTGAGCGGTGTGGGGACAGGCTGCGGGGTGCTGGGGCGGAACTATAGGCATTGCGCCGCGATGCTGCAACGCGGCGCGCTTCGGCCACCGTGCCGCGCGCCGCCTTCGGGACCGCAAGAGGTGGGTGTTGCGGAAATATTTCATAGTTAGATAAAATTTTCGCGACAGTTCATGCAAGTCCTCTCCAACTGTTCGTGCTGGTTACTTGACTCCCCGACTGTTGAGGTCTACCTCTATATTGTGCGGTATCCGTTGATGCCGGCGGTGGCCGTCCTTCGTGGGGCAGCAATTTTGGAAACGCAGCGCCGGATGCGGCACAATTTTCAGGATAGGGAGCGCTGGCGCAATCCCGACTGGCGGACGAAATTCGTCGCCTGGTGGGAAGGCTACGACCTCGCCGCCCTGTCCCGGCTGGCCCGCACCGCCCCCGCCTCCCGCCTGCCCCTGCGCGGCCCGGTGGCGGCGCTGGGTTCCGCCGTGCCGGCTGCCGCCCTGCCGCCCGAGGCGCCGCGGCCCGATGCCGACCTGGAACGGCTGGAGAATCTGCAACTGGACCGTCAGGGCGAACCGGTCTGGTCGGTCGCCCGCACGGAAGGGGCGCAGATGCTGTGGGGGCAGGACTGCGTCGGTCCCGGTGACGCGCAATGGATGGTCGAATCCGTCCGCTCCTTCGGGCTGAACCCGGCCAAGAGCGTGCTGGATCTCTCGGCGGGGCTGGGCGGGCCGGCGCGCGGTATCGTCGACAGCTACGACACCTGGGTAACCGGGCTGGAGATGTCGCCCCTGCTGGCGAAGCTGGGGATGGAGCGGTCCAAGGCGCTGGGTGTGTCGAAGAAGGCGCCGATCGGCCATTACGACCCCGAGCATTTCAACCAAGCGGGCTCCTTCGACCTCGTGCTGGCCGACCGGGTGATGCACCGGGTGCGCGACAAGGAGAATTTCCTCGACCGCGTCTGCGACTGCGTGAAGCCGAAGGGCGGCGTGCTGCTGTTCGACTATGTGATCGAGGGCACGCCGTCCTCCTGGGAAAGCTGGAACGGCTGGCGCGACTCCGAGCCGCTGGAGGTCTATCCCTGGTCGGGCACCCGCATGGCTGATGAGCTGACACAGCGCAACCTGGACCTGCGCATTTCCGAGGATCTGACCCAGTTCCACCGTCGTCAGGCCGTGGAGCGGGTGCGCCGGCTGGGCGAGGCGTTGAAGACCGCCGCCCCCGAGCCCCGCGTGCTCAAGGCGCTGGCCCGCGAGCTGGCGCTGTGGTGGTCGCGGCTGCGCGTGCTGGGCAGCGGGTTGCGTTTCTGCCGCTACGTGGCGATGCGCCCGACCTGACGATTTCCTAATCGCAGGCGCGTGGCTCGATCTTGCGCTCCGCCGCGAAACGCCGGGCCGACTCCGCCACCAGTTTGCGGATCAGGGCGCGGCGCGGCTCGATGGGGCCGGAGACGTCCAGCCAGCGCTCCCCGTCCCACTGCTGCACATGCAGCGGCACGATCCCCTCATGGTCGGCGCAGGTGATGCGCAGCGGCTGCATGAAGCCGTCCAGCCCCAGATCGGCCAGCCGTTCGGCGGTCAGGTCCAGATGATCGAAGCCCCAGGCGACCTGCGCCCCGGTCAGCGGCCGGCGCCCGTATTTGCCCTGCGCGGTGCGGATGGCCTCGACCAAGACGGCGGCGTTGAAGACCCCGCGGTTGTAGAGCACCGTGCCGATCTGCCCGGGATCGCCGGTTCCCAGCCCGTGGCCGTGGACCTGCTCGCGGATGGCGCGGATCACCGGCAGGTCCGCCCCGGCGGCGTGGAAGGCCACCGCCTTGTATCCGACCGCCGCCGCACCGACCGGCCGGACGTCCAGCTCCGACCCGGCCCACCAGACGCCGATCATGCGGTCGGCCGGATAGCCGGCGGCGGCGGCCTCGCGCAGGGCGGTGGAGTTCTGCACGCCCCAGCCCCACAGGATCACGTAATCGGGCCGGTAGTGGCGGGCGATCTGTGTCCAGACGGCGCGCTGGTCCAGCCCGGGCGGGGCGACGGGGAAGCTGCGCATCTCGAAGCCGAGCCGGCCGCGCAGCGCCTCCAGCATGGGCAGCGGCTCCTTGCCGAAGGCGCTGTCGTGATAGACGTAGGCGATTCTCCGCCCGCGCAGCCGCTCCGTCCCGCCCAGCTCCGTGGCGCCCAGCTCCGTTGCGATGTGGCTGATCGCGGCGTCGATGCCCGTCCAATAGCTGGCCGGGGCGTTGACCGCGTAGGGGAAGACCCGCCCGTCCGACACGTCCGCCCGCCCGTAGCCGGAGGAGAAGACCGGGATATGGTCGGCGGCCCCGCGTTCGATCAGGGCGTAGGTGATGCCGGTGGACAGCGGCAGGACGGCGGCGGCGCCGGTCGGCCCCTTGGCCTTCAGCCGCTCGTAGCAGTCCACCCCGCGGTCGGTGTTGTAGCCGGTGTCGCACTCTTCCCAGGCGATGGGCACCCCGCCGATGCCGCCATCGCGCCGGTTGACCAGCGTCAGATAATCGGCCACCCCGTCGGCCAGCGGGATGCCGTAGGGCGCGTAGGGGCCGCTGCGGTAGACAAGGTGGGGGAAAAACTGCGCCCCTTGCGGCGACTCCGAAGTGGCCTTGGCCGGGGCGCACAGCACCGCCATCGCCAGGGCCACCGCCGCCAAAGCTGGGGCGCGCCATGCCATTCCGTTTCCTCCACCCGTCGCGCGCCGGGCCGTTCCGCCCATTCGCTTGGTTGTCGTTTTGCGCGATTCTAGTACGGACCGGCCCCGTTTCGCACGAAGAGAGCGCAGCCCCCACGCTTCCGCTTGCCTGCCCTTTGCAAGGCGCCGTTTGAAGGGGGGCGGGATCGGCACTAAATCAGGCGGTTGAGACATGCGGAAACCATGGCCGCCGCCCGGCCGGTCCGCCAATAACGCGAAGGAGGGGTGCCGTGACGACGTTCACCGGTCAGGACTCGCTGAAAACCCGCCGTTCCCTGTCCGTCGGGGGCAAGAGCTACGATTATTTCAGCATCAAGGCTGCGGAGGACGCCGGGCTGGGCGACCTCTCCCGGCTGCCCTATTCCATGAAGGTGCTGCTGGAGAATCTCCTGCGCTTCGAGGACGGGCGCACCGTGTCCACCGACGACGTCAAAGCGGTGGCCCAGTGGCTTCACGACAAGCGGTCCGACCGTGAGATCGCCTATCGCCCGGCGCGCGTGCTGATGCAGGACTTCACCGGCGTGCCGGCGGTCTGCGATCTGGCGGCGATGCGCGAGGCGATGGCCGCGCTGGGCGGCGATCCCAAGAAGATCAACCCGCTGGTCCCGGTCGATCTGGTCATCGACCACTCGGTGATGGTCGATTACTTCGGCAACCCGTCCGCCTTCGAGAAGAACGTCGAGCTGGAGTTCGAGCGCAACCTGGAGCGCTACGCCTTCCTGCGCTGGGGCCAGAAAGCCTTCGACAATTTCCGCGTCGTGCCGCCGGGCACCGGCATCTGTCATCAGGTGAACGTCGAGTATCTGGCCCAGGGCGTGTGGACCGACAGCGACCCGTCGGGCAAGCTCGTCGCCTATCCCGACACGCTGGTCGGCACCGACAGCCACACCACCATGGTCAACGGGCTGGGCGTGCTGGGCTGGGGCGTCGGGGGCATCGAGGCGGAGGCGGCCATGCTCGGCCAGCCCATCTCCATGCTGATTCCCGAGGTTGTCGGCTTCAAGCTGACCGGGCGGCTGAAGGAGGGCACGACGGCCACCGACCTCGTGCTGACCGTCACCCAGATGCTGCGCAAGAAGGGCGTGGTCGGCAAGTTCGTGGAGTTCTACGGGTCCGGTCTGGACCACCTGACGCTGGCCGACCGCGCCACCATCGGCAACATGGCCCCGGAATACGGCGCCACCTGCGGCATCTTCCCGATCGACGCGGAGACCATCCGCTACCTGACCTTCACCGGCCGCGACGCCGACCGCGTGGCGATGGTCGAGGCCTACGCCCGCGCCCAGGGCATGTGGCGCGACGCCGGCACCCCGGACCCCGTCTTCACCGACACGCTGGAGCTGGACATGACGACGGTCGAGCCGTCGCTGGCCGGCCCGAAGCGCCCGCAGGACCGCGTGCCGCTGTCCCAGGCGGCGCAGAGCTTCAGCGGCGATCTGGTCGGCACCTTCAAGGCGGAGGACGCCGACCGCTCGGTCCCCGTCCAGGGCTGCGGCTACAACCTCGACCAGGGGGCGGTGGTGATCGCCGCCATCACCTCCTGCACCAACACCTCCAACCCGGCGGTGCTGGTGGCCGCCGGCCTGCTCGCCCGCAAGGCGGTGGAGAAGGGGCTGAAGTCCAAACCCTGGGTCAAGACCTCGCTGGCGCCGGGATCGCAGGTGGTCACCGACTATCTGGCCAAGGCCGGGCTCCAGCCCTACCTCGACCAGCTCGGCTTCAACATCGTCGGCTACGGCTGCACCACCTGCATCGGCAACAGCGGCCCGCTGCCCGACCCCATCGCCGCGGCGGTGGAGGAGGGCAACCTCGTGGTCGCCGCGGTGCTGTCGGGCAACCGCAACTTCGAAGGCCGGGTGAACCCGCACACGCGGGCGAACTATCTGGCCTCGCCGCCGCTGTGCGTCGCCTACGCGCTGGCCGGCAACATGAAGATCGACTTGGCCAAGGACCCCATCGGCACCGGCCATGACGGCCAGCCCGTCTATCTGAAGGACGTCTGGCCGACCAACCAGGAGGTCCAGGACGCCATCGACGCCTCGCTGTCGGCGGAGATGTTCCGCAGCCGCTACGGCAACGTGTTCGAGGGGCCGGAGCAGTGGCGCGGCATCCGGACCGCCGAGGGCCAGACCTACGAGTGGCAGGCGGGCAGCACCTACGTGAAGCTGCCGCCCTTCTTCGCCGACATGCCGAAGACCCCCGACGCGGTGAGCGACGTGCGGGGCGCCCGCGCGCTGGCCGTTCTGGGCGACAGCATCACCACCGACCACATCTCGCCCGCCGGCTCGATCAAGAAGACCAGCCCGGCCGGCGAGTATCTGTTGAGCCATCAGGTGCGCCCACAGGACTTCAACTCCTACGGCGCGCGGCGCGGCAACCACGAGGTGATGATGCGCGGCACCTTCGCCAACATCCGCATCCGCAACGAGATGCTGGCGGGCGTGGAGGGCGGCGAGACCCGGCACTACCCCTCGGGCGAGCAGTTGCCGATCTACACCGCGGCGATGCGCTACGCCCAGGAGGGCGTGCCGCTGGTGGTGATCGCCGGCAAGGAGTACGGCACCGGCTCCAGCCGCGACTGGGCGGCCAAGGGCACCAAGCTGCTGGGCATCCGCGCCGTGATCGCCGAGAGCTTCGAGCGCATCCACCGCTCCAACCTCGTCGGGATGGGCATCCTGCCGTTGCAGTTCAAGGACGGGCTGACCCGCAACGATCTGGCGCTGGACGGCACGGAGACCTTCGACATCGACGGCATCGAGCAGGACCTGCGCCCGCGCAAGGACGTGACGATGACCATCACCCGCGCCGACGGCCAGACCCGGCAGGTGCCGCTGCTGCTGCGCATCGATACGGTGGACGAGGTCGAGTATTACCGGAACGGCGGCGTGCTGAACTTCGTCCTGCGCAATCTGGCGAAGTAGCGATGGCCGCCGGGGCGGGGGGCGGCCACGCCTTCCCGCCTCGCGGCGTTCCGGTGGGGTATCACTCCCCGTAAGACGGGTCGGGGCTGCGCAGGCTCTCCTGGATGCTCTGCACGATCAGGGTGCTGCCACGGGTCGAGAAATGGCCCTGGTCCAGGAAGTAGAAGCCCTGGTCGTCCCTGATCCGGCAGAGCGGGTGGGCCTTGCAGGGGTCGGGGTCGCAGAAATAGTCAGAGGTGTCGACGAACTGCGCGCCTTGCGTCGCGGCGATGACCGGCTGGTCGGCGGCTCGGCCGGTGATCGAATAGGCCCGATCCGACTTCATGAAGTAGGTGTGGTCGTAGGGGTTGCGGAAGCGGAACACCGGGCTCTGCCCCAGCACCACGATGCGGATGCCCCGGTTCAGCAGGGCCTCCACGGTCGCGTGCAGGCGGCGGAGATCGAGGGCGTTCGTGTCCATGTACCATTCCCACCGCGCCGCCATGATAACGGTGCGGATGCCGTTGCGGTCGATGATCTCGTCGACGCGGCTGTTGAAGTCCTGGCAGTTCGGGCGGGCGTTGACGGACAGATCCCTGATGGGCGGGCAGCCCGACGCCGTGTACTGGACGATGTTGTAGGGCAGGGTGTCGGCGACGGTCTGGAGCCCCGGCACATAATGGGCCGCGAAGGAATCCCCCCACAGCAGGGCGGTGGGCGCCTCCGCCTTCAGGGGGCCGATCCGGCAGTTCTCCACGCCCGGCCACGCCTCGGGGGACTGGTCGGTTTCGAGGAAGCAGGTGTGTTCCTTGTAGAGTTCCCGCCCTGAGATGTCCTGCGGCGTGTAGTCGGTGAAGCGCTGCGGCAGCCCGTTGGACAGATGGCCGAGCAGCCCGACCCCCGCCAACCCCGCCATGACCCAGCCGGTCCGGGCGAAGACCTTGGACGGCCGGCGTCCCGACTCCGTCCCGAGATTTGCCCTGGGTTTGCGGAAGGGAATTTCGATCAGCCGCCAGGACAGCACGGACACCGCGGCGATGGCCGCGAGAAGGACCAGCGTCTCCTTGGTGGTCAGGTCCCGCCCCTTGTAGAACCGCGCGAAGACCATCAGCGGCCAATGCCAGATGTACATGGAGTAGGAGATCAGGCCGATGAAGACCATGGGGCGCAGCGTCAGCACTCTCCCGACCATCGTCGAGCCGCCCCGCCCCGCATGGATGATCAGCGCTGCGCCCAGGCAAGGCAGCAGCGCGGCGTAGCCTGGAAAGGCCGTGGCCTCGGATAGGGCGAACACGCTGACGAGGATCAGGGCGGCACCGACCATGCAGGCCAACTCCCGCACCGCGCGGCCGCGGATGTCCGGAACGGCGCCGAAGGCGAGAAGGGCGCCCAACACCAACTCCCACAGCCGGGGCGGCAGCAGGTAGAAGGCTGCCACCGGATGATCCCGGACCAGCGATACGCCCAAGGCGAAGGACGCCGCCGCCGCCGCCAGCAGGACGGCGACCCACACCGAACGCCCGTACGGGAGCAGGGCCAGCACGGCGAGTGGGAAGACGATGTAGAATTGCTGCTCCACCCCCAGCGACCAGGTGTGGAGAAGCGGGTTCATCTCCGCCGCGTTCTCAAAGTAACTGGACTTCAGATAATAGACGATGTTGGACGAGAACAGCGTGGTCGCCGCGAGGTTCTGGGAAAAACTCTTCAACTCCTGGGGCGACAGCAAAAACAGGGCGAGCACCGCGGTGACCGCCAGCGCCGCGAACAGGGCGGGAAGGATGCGGCGGATGCGGCGGACATAAAAGTCGGCGAGGGAAAAGCGGCCGCGCTGCGCGTCGTTCAGAACGATCGAGCCGATGAGGTAACCGGAAATCACGAAGAACACATCGACGCCGACGTATCCGCCGCTGAACAGGGAAAACTTCGCATGGAACAGCAGAACCGAAAGGATCGATACCGCGCGAAGGCCGTCGATGTCGGGGCGGTACGTCATGGGACCCGCAAGGTTTGGGTGGAACGGCGACGCGGGTCGGCGGTCCCGAACCCGGTTCTGCGGCGGGAGGCGAGCGACGAGGGAGGAGGGGAATGCCCGGCTACGCGAGGGGAAGCGGTGAGATCGCTCTCTGACAACTCAATGAAGACTGAAAGACTTCACGGCGTAGGCGTAAATTTGGCGTTCTTATCGCCTGGATTGCCTTATTGTTTTCGATGCCCTTGATAGGAAAGTGCCTGTGATTTCGATGGTATGCCATCGCGACGGCGTGTTGAAGTGAATTATTGAATGAAAGCCTTAGGGTGTCGGCACTTTGAATGACCTAACAAGAATTCAACGGTAATGGCCGCCCAATGGTGATAGAGAAAGAACCCGTTATTGCGTGGGGTGTCCGCCTCTGTTCGGGTTTTCACAGGGTCTTCGTGTGCGTTGAGGGGGCGCTGGTTACGGACCCGTCTTCTCCGTCCAGCCCGCCTCGCGGACCGCCGCCGCGTAACTGCGGCTGACCGGCACGCGACGGCCGTTGCGCAGAACCAGCACCAGCTTGCCGTCCGGCTTGCGCTCTACCCCGGCGACGGCCGCGGCGGCGACCCAGTGGGAGCGGTGGACCTGCATCCCCTCAAGCCCGGCCAGCTCCGCGATGGCGTCGCGCAGCCGCATCAGGATCAGGTCGCTGCCCTCCGCCGTGTGGACGCGGACGTAATGGTCCTCCATCTCCAGCGCCAGAAGGTCCCGGCCGAGCCGCGCGGGCAGGCGGGCGAGGAAGGTGGGCTCCGGCCGCTCCGCCGGGGATGCCGGTGCGTTGCCCGGAACGGGCGGGGATGGCGGCGGCGTGGGGCCGGCGAGAAGCCCGCGGTCGCGCAACTCCAGCCAGACCGGAATGGCGGACACCAGCAGGGTGACGAGGACGACGTAGACGAACAGCTCCGCCAACCCCAGCGGGCGCAAAAAATCCATCCCGCGCAACGTCCTTTCAAGCAGCGCCACGGTCAGCGTCATCAGCGCCGCCACCGCCAGGATCACCCCGGCCAGCATGGCGCGCCACGCCCCCGCCCGCTCCCTCAGCCGATGGCCGGCGGCCAGGGTCAGAAGCTCGAAGGCGAGACCGCCCAGCCCGATCAGCCCGCACCAGTAAGCCAGCCGCTGCGCCAGCGTCAGATCCGCGAAGGTGCCGAACGGACCCAGCAGGGTCAGCACCAGCGCGGCGGCCAGCAGCACGGGCAGGCGCCGGCCCAGCAGCCGGCGGTGGTAGGGCGTGCGGGGCTGCCCCGCCGCGGGAGCCTCCGTTTCACGCATCGTGAAACGTCGCTTCCGGCGTTTCGCGAAGCCGCATCCCGCCGGTCCCGCAGCGGCGGTGGCCCGCCGACCGCTCCTTCAGGCATGGAAGGGACCGGGTTGGAAAGGCGATGGTTCCCCCGCGGCGAAGGAAAGGGACAGGAAATGGGAGGCGCATGTCGGGTCGGATTGGGGTTGGTCGGCGCGATGACGCTGGCCCTCGCCGCGGCGGGAGTCTGCGCGGGGGAGCTTCGCGCAACCATCGGCAACGTCAAGCCCCAACAGGGCAAACTGTGGATCGCTTTGTATGACGGCGCCGATGCCTACAAAGCGGAGCGGCGTTTCGCCGGGCAAATCCTGGAGGCGTCGGGGACGGAGGTGACGGCGGTTTTCGCCAGGCTGCCGGCGGGGCGCTACGGAGTCGCTGTGTTTCAGGATCGGAACGGCGACTCGGTGCTCACCACAAACCTGCTGGGTATGCCGGGCGAGCCCTACGGCTTCAGCGGCGGGGCGACGGGCAGCGCCTTCGGCCCGCCGGCCTTCGACGCCTTCGCCCTGGCGGTGCCGGACGGGGGGACGGTGACCGCCAGGGTGCCCCTGACGGAGTGAACCGCCGTTCCGGGCAACCGGAGCCGTGCCGTGGAGGGCTCCTCACGCGCTGGCGGAGCGGGCGGACTGTTCCAGCGACTTGATGTGGGACAGGCCGGGCAGGATTTCCGACTTCACGAACTCCATGCGCCGGTTCGGGCCGCCGCCGCCGCGGGCGAAGCGGGCCTTCCACAGGTCCATCTTCACCGCCAGACCGCACAGCACGCCGCCGATGGTGACGTGGTGGGAGGCGATCAGCTCGCGGATGGAATGGAAGGTCTCGGCGTTGATGTCGCGCCAGAAGTCCTTGGACCGGTTGTCGAAGCTCTCGAACCGCCCGGTGATCGAGGTGGAGATGTCGGTCAGGTCGCGGCTGATCTCGTCGAGCATGCGCATCTGCCGGGCGTCGCGCTTGACCTCGGTCGAGCTGCGGATCTCGGCCATCCAGGATAGGAAGCGCTGGATCTCCGGGACGATGTCGTCCAGGCATTTCTTGAAATAGGCCAGCGACAGGAAGATGTCTCCGTACTCCTCGAGGAATTGGGGGATCTCCCCCAGCTCGATGTCCAGCCGGTCGGCCATCATGCGCAGGTTGCGCAGCGCCTCGTCCCGGTTGGGATTGGAGAACATGCCGATGATGTCCTTCACGTCCTGGACCTGCATGTCCTCGGACCCGTAGACATACTCGACCAGCGGGCGCGTGAAGACGCGCATGTAGTTGGTCAGCTCCTCCTTCTTGCGGTCGGACAGGGTCAGCGACTCGATGCTGTTGACATCGATGTTCATCCGCCGCAGCTCGATGCGGGAGGTGTAGACGTCGAAGCTGGAGGCAGCGGCGATCTTCTCGATCTTGACGAGGTCGCGCTCCACCTCCTCCTTGTAGGATTCGAAATAGGCGGTGAGGTGGCGCGGCGAGACCTGCCCGCTGCCGGTCTGGACGTCGTGGAACATCTCGACGACGGTCTGCAACCGCACGTTCTTGATCAGCCGGGCGTGCTGAAGACCCGGCGTTTCCAGCGGGATGGCCGACAGCGGCATGATGTGCAGCGCGTCGCGGGCCTCGTCCTCCCACTGCCTGCGCCGGCCTCCGCCCTGGGGACGTGCCGACTTGTCCCCCGCAACCTCGGCCACAGCCTCGCTGGTGTCTGCCCCGTCGCTCAATGCCATCTCCCCGCAAGCCGGCGCCCATCCGCCCGCTTGGCCACTTTCGCGGTCCCCCACAAGGATAGCGGGTTGAGGGGGGCAGGCAAGGGTTGAAGGGGGCGTCCCGGAGCAATGTCATAGCACCGGACGTACAGAAACGAAAAGGGCCGGTCCGCGGTGGACCGGCCCTTTCGCAACCTTCCGTGGGGTTTTTCGGCCGGAGAGGTTTCGGCGAAACCTCCGGGCGTCATCAGCGGGACGCCCCGGGCGTCAATGGACGCTCAGCGGCTCCATGTCGTTCTGGCGGACGGTGGCGAAGGCCACGTCGCGCTCGGCCAGCACCGTCAGCGGCGTGCCGTCGGCGGCGTGGACGGAGAAGGCCGGGGCGTCGTCGACGGTCACCGGCCGGACATAGGCCACATGGTCCAGCCCGAAGGTGGCGAAGTCCTGGGGCGACAGTTGGCGCAGGAAGGCCGCGGCCTTGTCGGTGTCGAAGCTGTTCATGACGCAGTCCTTTGGACGAATCGGTCGATGAGGTGTGGGCGGCGGGCAGTCGCGCTTGTTGGCGCCGAAACCGGTCAGGCGTCGCCGCGGTCGGGGGCGACGTCGATGGTCTGCGGTCCGGCGGTGCCGCTGGCGGCCTGGGCGGGCTGCTCGATCTTGATGGTGCGGACCTTCGGTTCCGGCAGGGGCCGCTTGAGGTCGATGTTGAGCAGGCCGTTGTCGAGCGAGGCGCCGACCACCTCGATCCCCTCCGCCAGCACGAAGCTGCGCTGGAACTGCCGGGCGGCGATGCCGCGGTGCAGGTAGATGCGCGAGCGGTCGTCGGTCTGGCGGCCGCGGATGACGAGCTGGTTGTCCTCGATCTGGACCGACAGGTCTTCGGAGGTGAAGCCGGCCACGGCCAGCGTGATGCGCAGGCCCTCGTCCCCGATCTGTTCGATGTTGTAGGGCGGATAGCCTTCCGCGGAATTCTTGGCGATGCGGTCCAGCGTGCGCTCGAACTGGTCGAAGCCCAGGAGCAGCGGACTGTTGAAGAGCGAAAGACGTGTCGTCACGGCGCATCCTCCTCGAGAGGCGAGCGAGTTGCACATTGGGCCCGTTTCCGGCGCCCGGCTGGCTGGCGGCCCGAAAGGGGAGGATCGGCGCCGCTCCGTCATAGATTGGGGTAGGCCGCCCGGCGGTCAAGGTTCGCCGTTGCGGCAAAGCGCTCGCGCCCTCCGGCAGGGCAACCGGTGGCTTGGAGTCAGACGAGGGGATTGGCGGCTGGTGCTGTGAAGACGAAGCGCCGGCTGGACCAGTAGTTCCAGGCGAAGGTGACGGCGGTCGCCGCGATCTTGGCGACCAGCGGCGGAACGGCGGGGACCAGCAGACCGACCACCAGCGTGGACAGCGCCAGCCCGACGAGGTTGAAGGCGAGGAACAGCGGCAGGCGGCGGGCCATGGGCGCCGCCTCGCGGCGCAGGCGGAAGGTCCAGCTGCGGTTCAGCAGGAAGCTGCACAGCACCCCGGCGCCGTAGCCCACGGCGTTGGCGGCCAGAACGGGCGCCCCGGCCAGCGACACCAGCGCCAGGAACAGCGCGAAATCCACCCCGGTGTTCAGCAGGCCGACCAGGGCAAAGCGGATGGCCGTCCAGGGAACGGCCCGTCCCCGGCCTTCCGTGCCGCTCAACTGTTGGCCCCGCTCTTGGCCTCGATGCGTGAGAAGGCTCCGGCGGCGGCGGCGATGCCGGTCCCCAGATGCACCACGACGGGGTCCGGCGCGGCCTGCACGCCGGCTTCGGCGGCCGCGGTCTGGGCGGCGGCTTGGGCAGCGACCTGGGCGGCCATGGCGTCCGGATGGCGGGCGATACGGTCCACCACGAACAGCGGCCGCTGTTTCGTCTCCATGTAGAGCCGCCCCAGATACTCGCCCAGGACGCCCAGGATCAGCAGCTGCGTGCTGCCCAGCACCAGCGAGACGACCATCACGCTGGTCCAGCCGGGAACCGTCGCGTGCTGCGACCAGCTCACCAGCGCGTAGCCCAGCGCCAGCACCGCGCACAGCGCGAAGAAGAAGCCGACGTAGGAGGCGGCGCGCAGCGGCTTGATGGAGAAGCTGGTGATGGCGTCCACCGCGAAGCGGATCATCTTGCCCAGCGGGTACTTGGTCTCGCCGACGGCGCGGGCCTGCCGGTCGTAGGGCAGCGGCTCCTGCTTCAGCCCGATCCAGCTCACCATGCCGCGGATGAAGCGGTGCTGCTCCGGCATGGCGTTCAGCACCTCCAGGGCGCGGCGGCTCATCAGACGGAAGTCGCCGGTGTCCTTGGGGATTTCGATGTCGACCAGCCGGTCGAGCAGGCGGTAGAACAGCGCCGCCGTGCCCTTCTTGAACCACGTCTCGCCGTCGCGGGCCATGCGGGTGCCGTAGACCACGTCGGCCCCGGCGTCCATGCGGGCCATCATGGTGGTGAGCAGCTCCGGCGGGTCCTGCAGGTCGGCGTCGATGATCAGGATGCGTTCGCCCCGGCAGACGTGGAGTCCGGCGGTCAGGGCGAGTTGGTGGCCATGGTTTCGCGACAGCCGCACCCCCGTCACCGCCGGATCGTCGTGCACCAGAGTGGCGATGCGGCTCCAGGTGCCGTCGCGCGATCCGTCATCCACCAGGATCAGCTCATAGCCCTCCCCGACCTCGGCGCGGCAGGCCGCGGTCACCCGGCGGTGCAATTCGCCGATTCCCTCGGCCTCGTTGTAGCAGGGAACCACCACGGACAACCGCGGGGCCCCGGCAACGGCGTGCTGCATAAACCTTCTCCCGTCACCGCCTCCGGTCCGCGTCCCCCCGGCCCGATGGCCGTCCTGCCGATGCTTTCCATGGCGTGAATCCCAAAGGAGGACCCCTTCGGGCGAGAGCGCGGTCTTCGGGCGACACCGGCGCGGTACCGCCGGCATCCCGCTTCGCCAACGGGATTGAAGGCCCTTTTGCCCCGCCGGAATTCGGTACTAACCCGGTCATGCGGCCGCCGGGCCGGACCGCCCGGCGGAAATCCCCGGAACGTCACAGGCCTATGGCATTTGCGACGATTGCCGGTGTGGAAGGGGTGCCCCGAAGGGCGTGGTGCGGTGCGGAACGCGGGACCTTTCCCGCCCCGCCGTGCCGTCGCTCCGCTACCCCGTATGGTGATCCCGAACAGGTTGCCTCTGTCGGGCTGCCCAGGATGGACGACCACCTCCGGCGCGGCACGTCCTTTGCGTGACCGGAAACGACAGGCGGACCGAAACGGAGCGGCATCCGCCCGTATGCCGGGAATGCGTCGCACGATGCGAATCCGTCTCTCGCCGCACAGGCAAAATGCGAAACGGGACCGCCAGGGGGTTGTGATGACCATGCTTTCCAGTGAACTGCTGCTCGGGCTGGCGCAGAACATCGGGCTGTTCGCGGTCGTGGCGGTCGTCTTCCTGCAGATCCGCAGCCGTGCCGCCGGCTGGCCGGCGCCGCTGGCCAATGCCCTCCTGGGCCTGATGTTCGGCGGGGTGGCGGTGCTGGGCATGGCCGATCCGGTGCGGGTGGCGCCCGGCCTGTTCATCGACGCGCGCAACGTGATGGTCGGGCTGGCCGGGCCGTTCGGCGGCGCTCTGGCCGGGGCGGGGGCGGCGGCGGTGTCGGGGGCCTTCCGCCTCTGGCTGGGCGGTCCGGGCGCGGTGGCGGGGGTGACCTCGCTGGTCGGGGCGGGGCTGATCGGCATGCTGGTGGGGGCGGCGGCGCAGCGGTCCGGGCGGTTCGGCAATCGGCATCTGATCGCGCTGGCCCTGCTGGTGACGGTGATGGCGCCCTTCAGCTTCCTCCTGCTGCCCTCCGATACGGCCCGCCGTCTGGTCGACACCGCGCTGGTTCCGCTGAGCCTCGGCAACTTTCTCGGCACGCTGGCGCTGGGCACCTTCCTGCGCAAGGAACAGGAGCGCTGCGATCTCCAGATCGCCCTCACCGAAAGCCAGCGCCGATTCACCGCGACGGTGGCGAACCTGCCGGGCGGTGTGTACCAGCGGGTGCTGACGGTGGACGGCCGGTTGCGCTTCCCCTACTGCAGCCCCGGCTTCTTCCAGGTGATGGGGCTGCCGGCGACCGAGCGGGTGACGCTGGAGTCGCTGAACCGCATCCTCCACCCCGAAGACCGCCCGCGGCTGCTCGCCTCGATCCACGCTTCCGCCGAGACGCTGCAGCCCTGGCGGCTGGAATACCGGATCATCTGGCCGAACGGCGACATCCGCTGGATCAGCGTCTCCAGCCGCGCGGCGCGGCGCGACAACGGCGACATCGTGTGGGACGGCATCGTCACCGACGTCACCGAGACCAAGCGCAACGAGCAGGCGCTGATCCAGGCCCGCCTGGAGGCCGAGGCGGCCAGCCGCGCCAAGGCCGAGTTCCTGGCGACCATGAGCCACGAGATGCGCACCCCGCTGAACGGCATCCTGGGCTTTGCCCGCCTGCTTCTGGACGAGGATCTGACGCCCCGGCAGCGCCGCCACGCCCGCTTGGTGCACGACGCCGGGCGGTCGCTTCTGACGGTGATCGAGGATGTGCTGGACTTCTCGCGCATCGAGGCGGGGCGGCTGGTGCTGAACGACACCTCCTTCGCCATCCGCGACCTGATCGCCAATTGCGCGGCGGTGCTGCGCCTGGAGGCCGAGGCGAAGGGGCTGACGTTGCACGCCGCCGTGGCTTCGGACGTGCCGGACTGGCTGCGCGGCGATCCCGACCGGCTGCGGCAAGTGGTGTTGAACCTGCTGGCCAACGCTGTGAAGTTCACCGAGCATGGCGACGTCGGCCTGACCGTCGTGAAGATCGCCGACACCCCCGGCGGTCCGCATCTGACGATCAGCGTCGCCGACACCGGAATCGGCATCCCGTCCGACCGGCAGGGCCAGCTCTTCCAGCGCTTCAGCCAGATCGACCGGTCGCGCGGGGGCACCGGTCTCGGCCTCGCCATCAGCCGGCGGCTCGTGGAGATGATGGGCGGGACGGTCGGGGTGCAGAGCCAGGCGGGCGTCGGCTCGACCTTCTGGTTGTCGCTGGTCCTGCCCGAAGCCGATCCGCCCGCCGGGAGCGGCGCCCCTTGCGCGGCGGAACTGCTGGTCCACCGCCGTCCGGCCCGCATCCTGCTGGCCGAGGATCTGGCGATGAACCGGGAGCTGATCACGGCCATGCTGCAGGGGGCGGGGCACCGCGTGGACGCCGTCGCCAACGGGCGGCAGGCGGTGGAAGCGGTGCAGCGCGGCGCCTGCGATCTCGTGCTGATGGACGTGCACATGCCGGAATTGGACGGTCATTCCGCCACACGGGCGATCCGCGGCCTGCCGCCGCCGGTTGGGATTATCCCGATCCTGGCGATGAGCGCCAGCGCGCTGCCCGACGAGGTTCGGCGCTGCCACGACGCCGGCATGAACGGTCACATCGCCAAGCCGGTGGACCGCGCCACCATGCTGGACGCGATCGACGCCGCCTTGGGCTGGGCCGTCCAGGGCGGCCGGGCGGCCGAAGCAACCGACGGCTCCGCGGAACGGGGTGCCATGGCCGAGACCTTCACGGCGGTGGAGCCGATCTCGCTCCGTCAGCCGCTCGACCGCGCGATGCTGGCCCGGCTGTCCGACGAGATGGGGGACGAGGCGTGCGACCGTATGGCCGCCGCCTTCCTCGACGAGCTGCCCCAGCGGATAGGGCGCCTGCGCATGGGCGGTGAATCCGGCTGCGCGCTGGCGGAAGCGCAGGCCCTGATCGCCCCGTCGGCCAATTTGGGGCTGGTCCGTCTGGCGTCCGCCTGCCGCGCGCTCAGCGCCGCCCTGCGCTCCGGCCGCCGGCACGAGGCGGAGGGGCTGGCCGGCAGCGTTCTGGACGCCGCGGAGGAGGGGGCGGAGGCATTGCGCGACACGCTGTCCCGCAGCCGGGGGGACAGCCGTTTCAAGTCTCTTGCGAAGGATATCGTCCGGACGCCATAATTCCCATGTGCGGCACCTTTCTCTCCTCCGGCGTGCGCCGGATCTGGCGGACACCGGCGATGGACGAAGCTTTTCTGACGGCGGAGGGACACGCCGCGGCCCCCCGCACGCGGCTGCGGACGCTGTTGACGACCATCGTCGGGGTGATCGCCCTGTTCGGAGTCGGCCTGTGGGGGGCCGCCACCTGGGCCGACCGCGACGAGGCGGTGAGCCACGCCCGTGACCGGACGCTGAACGCCGCCCGCCTGCTGCACGAGCATGTGCGCCGCACCGTCGCCACCAGCGATCTCATTCTGCAGCGCGTCGACGACCGGCTCCGCGCGCGGGAGGTGGAGGCGGTCGGGCGCGACCTGCCGCTGTGGCAGGAACTGCGCGCGATGTCCGACGCCATGCCGGAGGTCAGTTCCATCTGGATTTTCGACGCCGCCGGAAACGGGCTGCTGACCACGCGCCAGTATCCGTCGCCGCCAATGAACAACGCGGACCGCGCCTTCTTCCAGGCTCACCGGAACGGCGAGACCTTCCACATCGGCGGGATGATCCGGGGGCGGCTGTCCGGCCGGCCGACCTTCACCATCAGCCGCCGCATCGGGACGGTGGAGAATTTCCAGGGCGTCGCCAACATCGCCCTGGACCTCGATTATTTCCGTTCCTTCTTCGACGGGCTGAACATCGGACGCGGGGGCGCCGTCGCCGTGTACCGCGAGGACGGGACCCTGCTGTTCAGCCTGTCGGGCCAGGACACCGCCGCATCGCTGTCCGCGGCGCCCCCCGACATGCCTCCGGTGACCCGACCAATGGACGAGGCGCCGCGGGCCATCGGCGGCACGATCTTCAGCCAGTCTCCGGTGGATGGATCGGAGCGGATCGTCGCGAACCTGCGGGTTCAGGATCTACCGCTGATCGTGCAGGTCGGGGTGTCGCGGGACGAGGCGCTGACGCCCTGGCGCGAGCGCACGATCCATGGCGGCCTGCTGGTCCTGCTGGCGGTGGCCGCCTGCGCGGCGCTGGCGCTGGCGGCGGCGCGCAGCCTGTCGCGCGAGGAGGTGGGGCGCCGTCGGCTGGCCGAGACGAACGCCGACCTGGATGCCACCGCCCGCAGCCTGGAGTTGGCCAACCGCGCCTTCGCCGGGGCCAACCGCCGGCTGAACCTGATCCTGCAATCCGCGTCGGAAGGGATCTGCGGCGTGGACCGCGACGAGCGGATCACCTTCGCCAACCCCGCCGCCTGCGCGCTGACCGGCTACAGCAACGAGGAGATGCTGGGCCGCAGCCTGCATGTGCTGCTTCACCACACCCGCGCCGACGGCACGCCGGCGCCGACCATCGACTGCCCGGTCTTCGAGGTGCTGCGCACCGGCGAGGCGCGGGGCGGCTCGGAAGACATCTACTGGCGCAAGGACGGCACCAGCTTCCCGGTGGAGTTCGCGGCCTCCCCCATGCTGGAGGACGGCCGGGTGGAGGGCGCGGTGGTCGTCTTCCACGAGATCGCCGAGCGCAAGCGGGCCGAGGAGGCGCTCCGCCAAGCCAAATCCGTGGCCGAGGCGGCCAGCCGCGCCAAGAGCGAATTCCTGGCCAACATGAGCCATGAGATCCGCACGCCGATGAACGCCATCCTGGGGCTGGTCCACCTGCTCCAGCAGACCGACCTGTCGACGCGCCAGCGCGACTACGCCCAGAAGATCCGCGTGTCGGCCCAGTCGCTGCTCGGCATCCTGAACGACATCCTGGACTTTTCCAAGGTGGAGGCCGGCAAGCTGGAGCTGGAGCGGGTGGAGTTCCGCCTGGACGACCTGCTGCAGAACCTGGCGGTGATCGTCGGCGCGGCGGCGCAGGACAAGGACATCGAGGTTCTGTTCTCGGTCGGGCCGGAGGTTCCGCTCGACCTCGTCGGCGACCCCTTGCGCCTTCAGCAGGTGCTCATCAACCTCGCCGGCAACGCCATCAAGTTCACCGAGGCGGGGGAGGTGGTGGTGTCCGTCCGCGCCGTCGAGGTGGTGGAGGAGCGGGCGGTCCTGACCTTCTCCATCCGCGACACCGGAATCGGCATCGACGCGGAGCAGAAGGAACGGCTGTTCCAGGCCTTCAGCCAGGCCGACAGCTCCACCACCCGGCGTTACGGCGGCACCGGCCTCGGGCTGGCCATCTGCACGCGGCTGGTCGCCCTGATGGGCGGCGCCATGGATGTGACGAGCGAGCCGGGCCGGGGCAGCGATTTCCATTTCACCGCCGTTTTCGGGAATCCCGTCTTCGGGCAGGCCGCTTTCGGAAATGCCGGGCGGGTGGGAGAGCGTCCGTCGCGGTTCTCCGCCGTGCCGCGCGGCCTCTCGGTGCTGGTGGTGGACGACAATCACACGGCGCGCGAAGTGCTGGCCGAACTGGTCGTCTCCTTCGGTTGGCGGGCGTCGCTCTGCGCCTCCGGGCCTGAGGCGATCGCGGAGCTGGAGCGCGCGACCGCCGCCGGGCAGCCCTACGACATCGTGCTGATGGACTGGAAGATGCCGGGGATGGACGGGCTGGAAACCTCCCGCCGCATCCGCGAGGACGGGCTGGTAAAGGCGCCGGTCATCATCGTGGTCTCCGCCTTCGGCCGCGAGCGGATGGGGGATGCGGGAGCACCGGACCTGGGCCTGAGCGGCGCGCTGGTGAAGCCGGTCACCGCCTCCTCCCTGCTCGATGCGGTGATCGACGCCTTTGGGCGCGGCGCGGAGGGCGAGGCGCTGGAGACGATCCCGCTGCACCCCTGCGCGCCGGTCCCCGCCGGCCTTCTCCGCCCGCCGCAACGGCGCCCGCTGTTCGGGCAGCGCCTGCTGCTGGTGGAGGACAACAGCATCAGCCAGGAGGTGGCCCGCGAGATCCTGGAGCGCGCCGGTGCCCGCGTGACCCTGGCCGGCAACGGGCGCGAGGCGGTCGCCCGGGTCGAGGAGGCGAATCCGCCCTTCGATCTCGTCCTGATGGACGTGCAGATGCCGGAGATGGACGGATTCGAGGCGACGCGCCGGCTGCGCGCCCGGCCCGCCGGGCAGGGGCTGCCGATCATCGCCATGACCGCCAGCGCCCTGCCGTCCGACCGCCAGCGTTGCCTGGACGGCGGCATGGACGACCACATCGCCAAGCCGATCGACGTGGAGCAACTGTTTTCCGTGGTGACGCGCTGGCTTGGCCAGCCGTCGGCGACGCCCGGCATGCCGCTTCTGCCCAAGGCCGTGCCGTCCCACGCCCGTGGAGCGCTTCCCGCCGACCTGCCGGGCATCGACGTGAAGGACGCGCTGCACCGCCTCGACGGCGACGTCGGGCTGTTCCGCAAATTCGTCACCGACTTCGCCCGGACCTACGACGGGGCGGCGGACGGCATCGCCTCGGCGCTGGCCGCCGGCGACCTGCCGCGGGCCAAGGCGCTGGGGCATGAGCTGAAGAGCCTGGCGGGCAACATCGGCGCGCGGACGTTGTCCGCCGCCGCGGACGCGGTGCAGGTCGCCGCCTTCCGCGGGGACGGGGCGGCGGCGGCGCAGCAGCTGCCGGTTCTGCGCGCGGAGCTGGAGGCGGTGCTGGACTCCGCCGCCCGGCTCGCTGCCGCCCGGTTGGCCGTTGCGCCGGGACACGCCCCCGGCCTCCCGCCGGGCGGTGGCGGTCCGGCGATGGACATCGCAACGCTGGAGCCCATGCTGGAGCGCTTCGCCCGGCTGCTGCGTGACAGCAACTTCGCCGCCGCGGAGGAGTTCGCCGTTCTGGCCCCGCCGCTGGCCGACTGGATCGACCCGGCGGCCATGAAGGCGCTCTCGTCGGCGGTCGACGGCCTCGATTTTACAAAAGCTCAAGGAATCTTGCGCAGGATCACCCAGGACCTCGGTCTGAGCCTTCCGGCCGACTGACCCGCTTCGCACCAGGAACCGCCTTTCAGGAACCGGCCACCAGGAACCGAACATGACCGACGCACGCTCCAAAATCCTGGTGGTCGACGACATCCCGTCCAACGTGCATGTCCTGAGCCGCATCCTGAAGGACGAGCACGACATCTATTTCGCCACCGACGGGGCGAAGGCGCTGGAACTGGCGCAGTCCCGGCTGCCCGATCTCGTTCTGCTGGACATCATGATGCCGGGCATGGACGGGTACGAGGTCTGTTCCCGTCTCAAGACCGATCCGATCACCCGCGATATTCCGGTCATCTTCATCTCGGCCAAGAGCGAGGTGGAGGACGAGACCTATGGGCTGGAGGTCGGCGCCATCGACTTCATCTCCAAGCCGATCAGCCCGCCGATCGTCAAGGCGCGGGTGCGCAATCACCTGCTGCTGAAGCGACAGACCGACCTGCTGCGCACCTTGTCCTTCGCCGACGGCCTGACCGGAATCGCCAACCGCCGCCGCTTCGACGAGGTGTTGCTGCGCGAATGGCGGCGCTGTGGGCGGGTGCAGCTTCCGCTGTCGCTGATCATGCTCGATGTCGACCAGTTCAAACCCTACAATGACCATTACGGCCATCAGGCGGGCGACGAGTGCCTGCGCGCGGTGGCCCAACTCCTGGCCGAGCAGATGATGAGGCCGGGCGACCTGATCGCCCGCTATGGCGGCGAGGAATTCGTCTGCCTGCTTCCCGAAACCGACGAGGACGGCGCGGTCCAGGTCGCCGAGCGTCTGCGCGAGACGGTGGCCAACCGCCGACTGCCCCACGCGGTGTCCCATGTCGCCGACCATGTCACCATCAGCCTCGGCGTCGCCACGGCCCGGCCGACGCTGGACGACACGCCGGACCGGTTGACCCAGCTTGCCGACGGCCTGCTCTACGAGGCCAAGCGCGCCGGCCGCAACCGTGTGTGCAGCGGCGGTGTGGAGGTTGCGGTATAAGGGGCCGACCTGAGGCATCACGGGTGCAGCCATGAGTTCGGCCAGAGCCGGAGACGACCCCGCGACCGGGGACCGGCTTCCTTTTGCAGCGAGTCCGCCCGACGTGCGCGGGCGCGGTTTTTCCAGCCGTGCCGCCCTGCCGGTCATGGAAGGCTGGATCGACGCCACTGTCGGCCCTCTGCCGCCGCGCGCCGTGGCGCTCGCCGACCTCGCCGCCATGCTGGCGGTGGGAGTGGTTCTCGCCGAACCGGTGAACGCGCCGGGGGATTGGCCGCCCGCCGACCGGGCTGCCCGCGACGGTGTGGCGGTGGCCTCCAGCGACACGTTGGGCGCCGGCTCCTACAACCCGGTTCCGCTGCCGGGCGCCATGACGGTCGCGGCCGGCGAGCCGATGCCGCCGGGAACCAACGCCGTCCTGCCCGTGGAGGCGATGCAGGCCGATGGTCCCTTCGTCGAGGCGCTGGGCAGCGCCGCCCCGGGCGAGGGCGTGGAGCGGCAGGGGGAGGGGCTGCGCGGCGGGACGGTCCTGCTGAAGGCCGGTCACCGCTTGCGTCCGCAGGATCTTGGATTGCTCGCCGCGCTGGGGATCGACATGGTGCGTGTGGGCGCCCGGCCGCGGGTGCGGATCGTGCTGGCCGGGGGGCCGCGGTCCGGACCCGAAACGCTGGGCGCCATGCTGACCGCCCTGGTGACGCGCGATGGCGGCGTGGCGGAGCTGGTGGGACCGCTGCCGGCGGACCGCGCCGCGCTGGCCGCGGCCTACGCGGCCCCCGGCGCCGACCTGCTGATCTCCGCAGGGCGCACCGGGGTTGGGGAGGACGATGTGGCCCCCCTGGCGCTGGCCGAGGCGGGGCAACTCGCCCTGCACGGCGTGGCCCTGCGCCCCGGCGATTCGGCGGCGCTTGGGACGGCGTGCGGCGTGCCCGCCGGGCTGCTGCCCGGTGAACCGATGGCCTGCCTGACGGCCTATGAGCTGCTGGCCGGGCGGGCGCTGCGCCGTCTGGCCGGGCGGGACCCTGGGCTGCCCCATCCGGCGGTCCCCGCCGTGGTGGTGCGCAAGCTGGTGTCGGAGATCGGCTGCACCGAACTGTACCGCGTGCGCCGGACGGCGGATGGAATGGTCGAGCCGGTCGCCTCCCCGTACCGGCCGGGATTGGCCGGGGCGGTGCTGGCCGACGGCTTTGTGCTGATCCCCGCGGAAAGCGAGGGCGTCCCGGCGGGGGCGACCGTGACCCTGCGCTGTTTTGACGGTACAAGTCTCTGAACAGAGTTAAGCGAGGGGGGAAAGGGCGTGTCCAACCAGGACATCCGGCGGTTCGTCGCCCAGGCGGCCCGGCAGGAGCAGTTTCTCGAGGTGGTCGGCCGCGACGAGGCCGAGGCGCGGTTCCTCCGCCATCTCGACCTGACGCCCAAGGGGGCGGAGACGGTGCCGCTGGGCGCCGCGCTGGGCCGCGTGCTGGCCGCCGACGTGGTGGCTGAGGTCGATGTCCCCGGTTTCGACCGCTCCTCGGTGGACGGCTTCGCGGTGCGCGCCGCCGACACGCTGGGGGCGGGCGAGGACACGCCGGTCGTGCTGCGCCTGAACGAGGAGGTGCTGTCCGCCGGGCGCGTCCCGGCGCTGACCGTCGCCCCTGGCACGGCCACGGTGCTTGCCACCGGCGGCATGCTGCCGCGCGGCGCCGACGCCGTGGTGATGGTCGAGCACACCGAGTCGTACGAGGAAGGCGACGCCCTTCTGGTGGCGATCCGCAAGCCGGTGGTGCCCGGCGCCTTCGTCGCCGCCGCCGGGTCGGACATCGGGCGCGGCGAGACGGTGATGCGCCGTGGGCAGCTGCTGACCTCCCGCGAGATCGGCGTTCTGGCCGCCATCGGGCGGGCCGAGGTCTCGGTGGTCCGCCGCCCCCGCGTGGCGATCCTGTCCACCGGCGACGAGATCGTCGCGCCGGGCGCGCCGATCCGGCCCGGTGCCGTCTATGATTCGAACGCCGCCATCCTGGCCGCCGCGGTGGAGGAGTTGGGCGGGGAGCCGGTCCGGCTGGGCATCGCCCGCGACGACGAGGCCGAACTGGCTCCGCTGGTCGAACAGGGTCTGGCCTGCGACGCGCTGCTGCTGTCGGGCGGAACGTCGAAGGGGGCGGGTGACCTGTCCTACCGCATCGTCAGCCGCCTGACCGATCCCGGCATCGTTGCGCACGGCGTCGCCTTGAAGCCCGGCAAGCCTCTGTGCCTGGCCGTAACGAAGGGCAAGCCGGTGGTGATCCTGCCCGGCTTCCCGACCTCTGCCATGTTCACCTTCCACGAGTTCGTCGCCCCGGTGCTGCGTGCGCTGGCCGGTCTGCCGCCCGCGGCGAAGGAGAGCGTGGACGCGACGGTGCCGATGCGGCTGGGATCGGAACGGGGCCGAACCGAATATGTGATGGTCTCGCTGGTGCGTGGGGCGGACGGGGGACTGGCGGCTTACCCGCTGTCCAAGGGCTCCGGCGCGGTGACCGCCTTCAGCGCGGCGGACGGCTTCATCGCCATCGACCCGCAGGCCGAGGCGGTGGAGGCCGGCACCCCGGTGTCGGTCCAGCGCATCGGGCGCGACACCCGCCCCGCCGACCTGATCGTGATCGGCAGCCATTGCGTCGGGCTGGACGCCATCACCGGCCGGCTGGTCGGGGAAGGGCTGACGGTCAAGGCGTTGAACGTCGGTTCTATGGGCGGCCTCGCCGCCGCCCGGCGCGGCGAGTGCGACGTGGCGGCCATCCACCTGATGGACCCGAAGAGCGGCGAGTACAATCGCCCCTTCCTGACCCCGGCGCTCGGCCTCGTGACCGGTTACCGCCGCCTTCAGGGCATCGTCTTCCGCAAGGGCGATGTTCGTTTCGAAGGCAAAACGGCGGAGGAGGCCGGTCTGGCGGCGGCGCAGGACCCCGACTGCATCCTGGTCAACCGCAACGCCGGCAGCGGCACACGCATCCTGACCGACCGGCTGCTCGGGGCGGTGCGCCCCACCGGCTACTGGTCGCAGGCCAAGTCGCACAACGCCGTGGCGGTGGCGGTGGCCCAGGGCCGCGCCGACTGGGGCGTCGCCATCGAAAGCGTCGCCACCCTCTACGGGCTGGGCTTCCTGCCCCTGCAGGCGGAGCATTACGACTTCGTGATCCCCAACGACCGCCGGGAGCGGCCGGCGGTCCAGCGCTTCCTGGCGGCGCTGGCCGATCCGGCGGTGCGGGAGAAGCTGACGGCGCTCGGCTTCACCGTTCCGGAAGCGGAATGAACTCCGTCTCGCCGGGAACGGCGTCGAACCGCCCGGCCTTCCATTCGGCCTTGGCCTGTTCGATGCGGTCCTGGCGGCTGGAGACGAAGTTCCACCAGATGTGGCGCGGGCCGTCCATCACGGCGCCGCCCAGCAGGATCAGGCGGGCGGCGGTTTCGGCCTCCACCGTCACCGCGTCGCCGGGACGCAGCACCAGAAGCCGCCCGGACTCGAAGCGGTCGCCGTGGATCGTGACGGTGCCGTCGGCGATGTAGAGCGCCCGCTCCTCCGTCTCACGGTCGATGGGCAGGCGGGCGCCGGCGTCCAGCGAGGCATCGACGTACAGCGTGTCCCACAGCGTGTTCATGGGCGAACGTACACCGTACGCCTCGCCCGCGACGACGCGCAGCCGCTTGCCCTCGCCCTCCACCACCGGCAGTTCGTCGGCGCCGAGATGGACGAAGGCGGGGTCGGTTTCCTCATGGGTCTTCGGCAGGGCGACCCAGGACTGGATGCCCGACAGCAGCCGGTCGCGGCCGCGCTCGTCGGTGGCGGAGCGTTCGGAATGGGCGATGCCGCGCCCGGCGGTCATCCAGTTCACCGCCCCCGGACGGATCGGTAGCACGGTGCCCAGGCTGTCGCGGTGCAGGATCTCGCCGTCGAACAGGTAGGTGACGGTGGCCAGCCCGATGTGCGGGTGGGGGCGCACGTCGATGCCCGCCCCGGCTTTCAGGATGGCCGGCCCCATCTGGTCGAGGAAAACGAACGGCCCGACCATCCGCTTGCGGACGGAGGGCAGGGCGCGTCGCACCTCGAACCCGCCGATGTCGCTGGTGCGCGGAACGACCACCGTTTCCAGCCAGCCGTCCGGAGACTCGGTCGATGTTGGCGCCGTCGTCATGCGTGTCCTCCCGTTCCCGAAGCCTGTTCCCAATGGTGGGTGCCACCAACAGGTGGGGACCGGCGCCGCGAATGGGAGGGGGAAAGCGTTCAGTGCTTGGGGGTGCCGCAGCCACCGCTTCCGCAGCCGCAGCCGCCAGCCGGGGCGGTGACGTGGATGGCGCCGCGCGCCGTGGCCAGCAGCACGTCCAGCGGGATGCCGGTGGCCTTGGCGAGATCGTTCAGGCTGGCGCTGTCGGGCACGCCGACGCCGGGGTTGAAGACCGGATGGATCTGCGCCAGCCGGCCCACGGCGTCCGGATCGACGGCGTTCAGCGCGCCCAGGGTGGTGTCGCCTGTCAGGGTGTTGGCGATCAGGATGTCGGCCATGGCGTGTCCGAAGCGGGAGGAAAGGGAAATCGGCGGAAGCCGACGGTGCCGCCCGACCAAAGAGCCTTCCTTGACGCCTGTCAAGACGGCGGCGACAGGAGAGGCGGGAGGAAACAGAGGCCTGAAACGCCGAAGGGCCCACGCGGTGATGCGCAGGCCCTTCAGGTGTTTGGTGGAGCCAAGGAGGATCGAACTCCTGACCTCTACAATGCCATTGTAGCGCTCTCCCAGCTGAGCTATGGCCCCGAAACTCTGGGCGGCGAGCCTTACGGCCTGCCTCGGTGGAGCGGGATATTGGTCAGGACGAGGGGCCGATGCAAGAGAAAAATTCAGCCCTGTCCACCTTTTTTCCGCTCACCCGGAAGAGCGCCGGTCAGCGCTCCTCCTCGTCCTCGCCTTCGACGTCGACGACCTCGTCCATGTCGTCCTCACCCAGTTCCGAGGTGTCCTCGATCAGGACATCGTCCTCGTCCTCGGGCGTCTCGTCGGTTTCCTCGATGTCGTCGACGGTCACATCGTCCTCGACTTCGTCGAGTTCCGTCGACTCTTCTTCCTCGGTCTCGGTTTCCTCGTCCTCCGAGGAGACCACCGGGGCCTTCTTGACATCGTCGACCGGCGCCGGGCGCGCCTTGCGGGACTTCAGCAACGCCTCGGGATCGAACTGCGCTCCGCAGCTCGGGCACACCGGCGGGTCCTTGCGCAGATCGTAATAGCGCGCGCCACAGCTCGGGCAGATGCGCTTGACGCCCCATTCGGGTTTGGCCACGCCTCGTCCTCCGTCACGTTCCTAGGGAATGCCCAATTCGGGAATTGCAAGCCGCGCCCTTTGCCACGCCAGCGGGCGCTTGTCAAAAAAAAGTTCGCTGAATGCCGCCGTCGACGTGGCAGGTCCGGCGGCCGGTGCCAAACTTCACCCTGCGGTGGTCCTTCGGGCCGCCCACAAGGATACCATGATAATGGGGGAGGAAGCCGATGCCGATCCTGCTGTCCCGCCGCTGGCGGGCGTTGCTGTCCGCCGGCCTGCTGGCGGCGCTGCCGCTGGAGGCCTTGGCCCAGACGGCGCCGTCCACGACTCCTTCCGCCGCGGGTGACGTGGCGCCGGAGCGCGCGACCGGACGCGGCAGCCGCAGCCTCGACACCGCCACGCGGTACATGGTGGCCGCCGCGAATCCGCTGGCGGCGGAGGCCGGGCGCGAGATCCTGCGGGCGGGCGGCAGCGCGGTTGACGCGGCCATCGCCGTGCAGCTCGTCCTCAATCTGGTGGAGCCGCAAAGCTCCGGCGTCGGGGGCGGCGCCTTCCTGGTCCATTACGATGCCGCAACGAAGGTGGTGACCTCCCTCGACGGGCGCGAGACGGCGCCGGCCGCGGCGACTCCGGAGCGTTTCCTGGGGGCGGATGGCAAGTCGATGCCCTTCTACGACGCGGTGGTCGGCGGCCGGTCGGTCGGGGTGCCGGGCACGGTGATGCTGCTGGAGCACGCCCACCGCACGCACGGCAAACTGCCCTGGCCCCGGCTGTTCGAACGCGCCATCGCGCTGGCCGAGACCGGCTTCACGGTCAGCCCGCGGCTGAACGGCCAGCTGGCGATGGAAAAGCACCTGCCGGCCAACCCCACGGCGCGCGCCTATTTCTACCAGCCGGACGGCACGCCCTGGCCGGTCGGCCATGTCTTGAAGAACCCGGAGTTCGCGGCAACCCTGCGCGCCATTGCGGAGAAAGGCTCCGCCGCCTTCTACGAGGGGCCGATCGCCACCGACCTCGCCAAGGCGGTGACCGGCCATCCCACCAATCCCGGCGACATGACCGAGGCCGATCTGAAGGCCTACCGGGTGAAGGAGCGGGAACCGGTCTGCGGCCCCTACCGCGTCTACACCCTGTGCGGCATGGGGCCGCCCAGTTCCGGTGGGATCGCGGTGCTGCAGATGCTGGCCTTCCTGGAGGGCCGTGACATGGCCGCCACCCGCGGCGATCCGGCGCTGGCGGCGCATTGGCTGTCGGAGGCCGGGCGACTCGCCTTCGCCGACCGCGGGCTCTATCTGGCCGACCCCGATTTCGTGTCGGTGCCGGTGAAGGGGCTGCTCGACCGCGGCTATCTGGCGGGCCGCGCCGCCCTGGTCGGCGAGCGGTCGATGGGCAAGGCCCAGCCGGGCGAGCCGCCTTTCCGGGAAGGCCGCGCCTGGGGCTTCGCCGAGGCCGAGGAGCATGGCACCAGCCACATCTCCGTGGTGGACGGGGCGGGCAACGCCGTCGCCATGACCACCACCATCGAGGACGGCTTCGGCTCCCGTCTGATGGTGCGCGGCTTCCTGTTGAACAACGAGCTGACCGACTTCGCCTTCACCCCGACGGAGGACGGCAAGCCGGTCGCCAACCGGGTGGAGCCCGGCAAGCGCCCGCGCAGCTCGATGGCGCCGACCCTGGTCTTCCGCGACGGCGCCCTGGTGGCCTCGGTGGGGTCGCCGGGCGGAAGCAACATCATCAACTACGTGGGCAAGACGCTGGTCGCGCTGCTGGACTGGAATCTCGACCCGCAGGCGGCGGTGGACACCCCCAACTTCGGCAGCCGCAACGGCCCGACCGAGCTGGAGCAGGGCACCGAGGCGGAAGGCTGGATAGCGGCGTTGGAGGCGCGGGGGCACACGGTCAAGGCGATGGAGCTGACCTCCGGCACCCAGGCGATCGTGGTGACCGGCCAGGGACTGTCCGGCGGCGCCGACACCCGGCGCGAGGGGGTGGCGGTCGGCGACTGATCGCGGGAGCGGTCACGGGCACGTTCGAACGGTTCGGTCGCGGCTTTGGCGGTCAAGATCGACACGGATTTCACGGATCAGGGCACGGATTTCACGGATCTTTGCCGATCACGGGACGCTGCGCTGCGCCCAGCCGCCCGGTTCCGGAAAATCCGGTTTCAATCCGTGAAATCCGTGTCGATTCTTGCCCGCATTGCCTGCGCGCGGCTTTCAGCCAATCACCCTTTGGGAGCCGCGCATCGCTCGCATCGCCCTTCCCGCTGTGCTAGGTACTCCGCCCTGGTCACATTCTTGTCTGGGGAGCCCTCCCATGCTGCAGGCGAAGCCGCTTCGCTCATCCTCCACCGGCGCGCTGGCCGGCACCATCCGCGTGCCGGGCGACAAGTCGATCTCGCACCGGTCGCTGATGCTGGGTGCCGTTGCGGTGGGCGAAACCGTCATCCACGGCCTGCTGGAAGGGGAGGACGTGCTGAACACCGCCGCCGCCATGCGCTTGCTGGGCGCCCAGGCGGAGCGCGGCGGGGACGGGGTGTGGCGCGTGCGCGGCGTCGGTCTGGGCGGTCTGGGCGAGCCGGCGCAGGTGCTCGACATGGGCAACAGCGGCACGGCGGCGCGCCTGCTGATGGGCCTCGTCGCGTCGCACCCGATCACCTGTGTCTTCACCGGCGACGCCTCGCTGAACAAGCGCCCGATGGCCCGTGTGACCGGTCCGCTGGAGCAGATGGGGGCGCGCTTCGTCGGGCGGTCCGGCGGACGGCTGCCGCTGACCGTGGTCGGCAGCGACCGCACCGTTCCGATCACCTATCGCCTGCCGGTGGCCTCCGCCCAGGTGAAGTCGGCGATCATCCTCTGCGGCCTGAACACCGCCGGCACCACCACCGTGATCGAGGCGGAGCCGACCCGTGACCACACCGAGCTGATGCTGCGCCATTTCGGCGCCACCGTGACGACCGAGCGGATGGAGGACGGCGCGCTCGCCGTGTCCGTAGTCGGCCAGCCGGAGCTGACCGGGCGCACCATCGTCGTGCCCGCCGACCCCAGCTCCGCCGCCTTCCCGGCGGTCGCGGCGCTGCTGCGCCCCGGCTCGGAGCTGCTGCTCCCCGGCGTCGGCATGAATCCGCGCCGCACCGGCCTCTACGACACGCTGGTCGAGATGGGCGCGAACATCGCCTTCGAGAACCGCCGCGACGAGGCGGGAGAGCCGGTGGCCGACCTCCGTGTGAAGCACGGCCCGCTGAAGGGCATCGTCGTCCCGGCGGATCGCGCCCCCAGCATGATCGACGAGTACCCGATCCTTGCCGCCGCCGCCGCCTGCGCGGAGGGCACCACCGTCATGCTCGGCCTGAAGGAGCTGCGCGTGAAGGAGAGCGACCGCCTCGCCATGGTCGCCGACGGGCTGACCAAGTGCGGCGTGAAGGTCGAGGTCGGGGCCGACGACAGCCTGACCGTCTACGGCACCGGCAAGCCGCCGCAGGGCGGCGCCACCGTCGCCACCGCCATGGACCACCGTATCGCCATGAGCTTCCTGGTGCTGGGCATGGCCACGGCCGAGCCGGTGCAGGTGGACGACGGCGCCTTCATCGACACCAGCTTCCCCGGCTTCGTCGCCCTGATGAACGGCGTCGGCGCCAAGATCGCGGGGGCGTGAGGGCGATGGGTCTGGTCATCGCCATCGACGGCCCGGCGGCGGCGGGCAAGGGCACGCTGTCCAAGCGGATCGCCCAGGCCTACGGCTTCGCGCATCTCGACACCGGGGCGCTCTACCGCGCGGTCGGCGTCAGCGTCCTGCGCGCGGGCGGCGACCCGGCGGACGCGGAGGCGGCGGCCCAGGCCGCCCGCGCGTTGCGGCCGGAGGACGGCATCCTGAACGACCCGGCTCTGCGCAACGACGAGGCGGCGCAGGCGGCCTCCAAGGTCGCCGTGGTGCCGGCGGTGCGGGCCGCCCTGCTCGATTTCCAGCGGCGCTTCGCCGCGGCCCCGCCCGGCGGCGCGCCGGGGGCGGTGCTGGACGGGCGGGACGTCGGAACGGTCGTATGCCCGAACGCCGATGCCAAGCTGTTCGTTACCGCTTCGGTGGAGGTGCGGGCCGAACGGCGACTCAAGGAGTTGCGGGAACGCGGGATTCCGGCTATACCGTCCGACGTCCTGGAGGACATGAAGGCCCGTGACGCGCGCGACAGCCAGAGGACGGTAGCACCGCTCCTGCCGGCTGCCGACGCTTTTGTGCTTGATACCTCCGCCCTCGACGCCGACCAGGCGTTCGCAGCGGCGACCGCCTTTATCGGAACGAAAACCGGTTTCGGCCCCAAGGTCTGAGAGCATCAGGGTCCGGGCGCTTCGGCCCTCCAAAGGAACATATGTCAACCAAGTCGCCGGGCGTGGTGCCCGGCGCGGTGGTCCCATCGGGGGCCGGCCCGTTTTGCCGCGGGACGGACCATGGCGGGATCGCTTTCGGCCAACCTTAGGAGTTTCAATGGCACAAGCTATGGCCCGGACCGGCGAGAAGGAAAGCTTTGCGGCTCTGCTCGAGGAGTCGCTCGGCACGGCCGAGTCCCTCGAAGGCTCGGTCGTCAAGGGGCGCGTCGTCTCCGTCGAGAACGACATGGTCACCATCGACGTCGGCCTGAAGTCGGAAGGCCGCGTCGCGCTGAAGGAATTCGCCGTTGCCGGCCAGCCGCCCGAGATGAAGGCGGGCGACACGGTCGAGGTGTATCTGGAGCGCATGGAAGACAAGAACGGCGAAGCCGTTCTGTCGCGTGAGAAGGCCAAGCGCGAAGAGGCCTGGGCGCTGCTGGAGAAGTCCTTCCAGGACCAGACCCGCGTCACCGGCGTCATCTTCGGCCGCGTCAAGGGCGGCTTCACCGTCGACCTGTCGGGCGCCGTGGCGTTCCTGCCGGGTTCGCAGGTGGACATCCGTCCGGTCCGCGACATCTCCCCGCTGCTGGGCACCCCGCAGCCGTTCCAGATCCTGAAGATGGACCGCTCGCGCGGCAACATCGTCGTGTCGCGTCGCGCCGTTCTCGAAGAGAGCCGCGCCGAGGCCCGTTCGGAGCTGGTGGCCAACCTCAAGGAAGGCCAGGTTCTGCAGGGTGTGGTCAAGAACATCACCGACTACGGCGCGTTCGTGGATCTGGGTGGCGTCGATGGCCTGCTGCACGTCACCGACATCGCGTGGCGCCGCATCAACCACCCGTCCGAGGCCCTGCAGATCGGCCAGACCGTCACGGTCCAGGTCATCCGCTTCAACCCGGAGACCCAGCGCATCAGCCTCGGCATGAAGCAGCTCGAGGCCGATCCGTGGGAAGGCGTGGAAGCCAAGTACCCGGTCAGCTCGCGGTTCAAGGGCCGCGTCACCAACATCACCGACTACGGCGCCTTCGTGGAGCTGGAGCCGGGGATCGAGGGCCTGGTGCACGTCTCGGAGATGTCCTGGACGAAGAAGAACGTCCATCCGGGCAAGATCGTGTCGACTTCGCAGGAAGTCGAGGTCATGGTCCTGGACGTCGATCCGCAGAAGCGCCGCATCAGCCTGGGCCTCAAGCAGTGCCTGGACAACCCGTGGGAGACCTTCCTCGACAAGTTCGGCCCGGGCACGGAGCTGGAAGGCGAGGTCAAGAACATCACCGAGTTCGGTCTGTTCGTCGGTCTGCCGGGCGACATCGACGGCATGGTCCACATGTCCGACCTCGACTGGAACAAGTCGGGTGAGGAGGCCATCGCCGAGTACAAGAAGGGCGACCGCGTCAAGGTCAAGGTCCTGGACGTCGACGTCGAGAAGGAGCGCATCTCCCTCGGCATCAAGCAGCTCGCGAACGATCCGTTCGAGGCTGCCACGGCCGGCCTGAAGAAGAACGAGGTCGTCACCTGCACCGTCACCCAGGTCACCGACGGTGGCATCGAGGTCACGGTCGGCGAGGGCTACACCGGCTTCATCCGCAAGTCGGACCTGTCCCGCGACCGTTCGGAGCAGCGTCCGGACCGCTTCGCCGTCGGCGAGAAGGTCGACGCGAAGGTCACCCAGATCGACCGCGGCTCCCGCCGCATCTCGCTGTCCATCAAGGCCCGCGAGATGGAGGAGGAGAAGCAGGCGATGGCCGAGTACGGTTCGTCCGACTCGGGCGCCTCGCTGGGCGACATCCTGGGTGCGGCTCTGAAGCGCAAGCAGCAGACCGGCGAAGAGTAAGGTCCTTCCCATCTCCCTCCCTCGCGTCAGCGGGGGAGGGTCGGGGGAGGGAGCCCGCCTCTCGCACTTGGTTACGAAAAAGCCGCCGCGGTCACCCCGCGGCGGCTTTTTCCTTTTTCAAACCGCTCTCACCCCTCCTCGTCCTCCTTGATGAGGTCGCGGTAGGCGTGCCAGCTCGCGTGCCCGACCAGGGGCAGGGCGACGATCAGGCCGAGGAAGCCGGTCAGCAGCCCGGCGCCGGTGATCAACACGATCAGCCCGGCCCACAGTGCCAGGACCCGCGGGTTGCGCAGCACGGCCATCGCTGAGGCCAGCGCCGCGGCGAAGGCGTCCACCGGCCGGTCCATCATCATCGGCAGGGCGGTGACGTTGGTGATGAAGGCGAAGGCGGCGAAGGCGAAGCCCAGCGCCGTGATGAAGACGGTGAAGACCAGACCGTCCAGGCTGAACATCTGCGCCACGAAATGGTCGAGCGCGATGGCCTCGTGCGGGAAGAACAGGGCAAAGGCCACCACGTTCATCCGCGCCCAGATCATCACATAGAGCATCAGGATCAGGCCGGCAGTCAGGATGTGGTAAGGGTTGGCCCGCCACGCCGTCAGCGCCCGCCACAGGCTGGGCCGCCGCCCCTCCTCGACGTCCTTGGATATCCGGTAGAGGCCAAGCGCCAGGAGCGGGGCGATCAGCAGGAAGGCGCCGATCATCGGTGCGATCAGATAGGCCATCCCGGCCAGGACCAACCCGCCGGTCAGCGCGAAGCCGATGGCGACGAACAGGGCGCCGTAGGCGAGGCTGACCCAGCCCGAGACCCGCAGGTCCGCCCAGCCCGCCCGCAGCCAACCCAGGGCCTGGGCGGCGGTGACGGTGCGGACGCGGTCGGCGTAGGGCAGGCCGGCCAGCGGGTCGGCGGGGCCGGTGTGATGGGCGTGCGTCATGGCGAACCTCCAACCGCGTCCCTTCGACCGCATCCGGCGACCGGGACCGTTCCAACCATGTCATCGGAAATGGTGAGTTCAAAGGCAATCCGTAAGACGGATTAATCATATTTCGGACCTTTTTCCCGGAGGCCGTCGGGCAAGCCGGAGCGTTGCCGGGAAAAGGGTTCCGCCAGAAAGGCTTAGCTTGACGGTCACCGGACCCGGTGGCACGCTTGCGCGCAGGTCAAGGAGCGCGGTCCAAGGGCGCTCGAACCGGGGGAAACGGAATCGCCATGACCAAATCAGAGCTGATTCAACGGCTCGCGGAGCGCAATCCGCACCTGTACCAGCGCGACATCGAAAAGATCGTCGGCACCATCTTCGACGAGATCTCCGAGGCGCTCGCCCGCGGCGACCGGGTGGAGTTGCGCGGGTTCGGCGCCTTCTCCGTCAAGCGTCGCGACGCCCGCACCGGCCGAAACCCGCGCACGGGCGAAGCCGTCGAGGTGGGCGAGAAGGCGATCCCCTTCTTCAAGACCGGAAAACAGTTGCGCGAGCGCTTGAACACCGACGAATGATGTCCGTTCATTGACAGCCCGTCACTGAGTCGTCGGAGCGGACCCGGCGCTGCCCCGGCCCCCGATCATGGATACGAGGACCACACCCGTGCGTTTCATCGCCCTCATCATCGCCGTTCCCATCGCGCTGGCCGCGGTGCTGTTCGCCATTTCCAACCGTGGCCTGGTCACGCTGTCGCTCTGGCCGCTGCCCTTCACGCTGGAGGTTCCGGTCTATCTCGCCACGCTGGTGGCGCTGGTGATCGGCTTCCTGGCCGGCGGAGTCGTCGCCTGGAACGCCCAGCGTCGCTACCGCCGCCGCGCCCGCCGCTCCTCGGACCGCGTCTCCTATCTGGAGCGCGAGCTGAAGGAGACGCAGGCCCGCGCCGCCGCCGCGGAGAAGCGTCTGGCCGAGATGAACCGTCCGCTGTCCGGCACCGCCGGCCTGCCCGCGGTGACCGGGTCCGGCGCCGCCCTACCGGCGACCACGGTCCACTGACCGCTCGCCGGTAACCCCCTCGGCCTCCCGTCCGGCTGGGGGGCGGGAGGGGGGTTCCGCTTTGCCGGACCTGTGGAGGGAGCCGCCGATGCGCACCGTCACCGGAGCCGAGCTGAAATCCGTCCTGCACTTCCGCATGCTGATCGAGCGCATGCGGCAGACCTTCCGTGCCGGGGTCGAGGTGCCGATGCGGCACCACCACACGATCGAGACCTATGGCCAGAGCGACGGCACGCTGCTGCTGATGCCGGCGTGGCAGGTCAACCAGTCCATCGGCGTCAAGGTGGTCACCGTCTTCCCCGACAACGGGGCGAAGGACCTGCCGGCGGTGCAGGGCCTTTACCTGCTGATGGACGGCAAGACGGGGATGCCCCAGGCGGTTCTGGACGGCACCGCCCTGACCAAGCGGCGCACCGCGGCGGCCTCCGCGCTCGCCGCCTCCTACCTCGCGCGGCCCGACTCGGAACGGTTGCTGATGGTCGGCACCGGGGCGCTGGCGCCCGAACTGATCGAGGCCTTCGCCACCGTCCTGCCGATCAAGCATGTGCTGGTCTGGGGCCGCAGCCTTGAGAAGGCGAAGAAGGTGGCCAGCCGCTTCCACCGCCCGAAATTCCGCATCGAGGCCACGGCCGACCTGGAAGGGGCGGTGCGCGGCGCCCAGGTGATCTCCTGCGCCACGCTGGCGAAGGAGCCGCTGATCCGCGGCGAATGGCTTCAGCCGGGCGCCCATCTCGACCTTGTCGGCGGCTTCACCCCGGAGATGCGCGAGGCGGACGACGATTGCATCCGCCGCTCCCGCGTCTTCGTGGACACCCGCGAGGGCGCCTGCAAGGAGGCGGGGGACATCGTGCAGCCGATGAAGGCCGGCATCCTGACCGACGCGGACATCGCCGGCGACCTGTACGATCTCACCCGCGGCCAGCGCGCCGGCCGCCGCTTCTACGACCAGATCACCCTGTTCAAGTCGGTCGGCACCGCGCTGGAAGACCTCTGCGCCGCCCAGCTGGCGGTGGAGATGGTGATCCACAACGACACGATCCGCTGAGGCGTTTTTCCATCATGACTCTCCGCATCACCGTCGTCGGCGCCGGCATCATGGGGCTGTGCACGGCCTGGGCGCTGGCCCGCGCCGGGCACGAGGTCGCGGTCTTCGACCAGGGACAGGTGCCCAACCCCTTCGGCAGCTCCGTCGACCAGCACCGGCTGTTCCGCCACGCCTACGGCGCCAGCGCCGGCTACGCCCGCATGGCCGACACCGCCCTCCAGGCGTGGGAACGGCTGTGGAGCGATCTGGGCGAACGGCTGCTCGTCCCCAGCGGCACGCTCTGCACCGCCTCGGCGGAGGACGGGCGGCGCTGGCTGGCCGACAGCGTCGCGGTGCTGGAGTCGCTGGGCCACCCCTTCCGCCGCCTGACCCCGGCGCAGATCGCCGCGGAGTTCCCGCTCGTCGACGCCAACGCGGTGGCGGAGGGGCTGCATCTGGAGTCGGGCGGCGTGCTGCTCGCCGGGCGCATCGTGGAACTGCTCAGCCACCATCTGAACGCGCTGGGGGTGACGGTCCACGCGCGTGCCCCCGTGACGGCGATCGATGCGGAGCGCGCCACCGTGACGCTCGCCGACCGCCGGACCATCGGCGCCGACGCGCTGGTGGTCGCCGCCGGGGCCTGGGTGACGAAGCTGCTGCCGGAAACGGCGGCGCGCCTGACCCCGTCGCGGCAGGTCGTGGCCTATCTGATGCCGCCGGAGGGGCTGCGCGGCGTCTGGGCGACGGCGCCGATGCTGATCGACGCGGATGGCGAGAGCGGGGTCTACGTCGTGCCCCCGGTGGCCGGCACGACGATGAAGGCGGGCGACCACCGCTTCTCACGCGTCGGCGACCCGGACACCGAGCGCGACCCTGATCCGGACGAGGCACGCGACGTGCTGGACCGCGCCCGCCGGGTGCTGGCGGACGGCCACCGCTACAGCCTCGCCAACGCGGCGACCTGCTTCTACACGGTGACCGACGACGAGCGCTTCGTGGTCGAGCCGCTGTCCGCCCGCTGCTGGCTGATGAGCGCCTGCTCCGGCCACGGCTTCAAGTTCGCCCCGGCGCTGGGCGAGGCGCTGTCGGGCGCCATAGCCGATCCGGCGCGGGCGTCCGAACTGCCGGACTGGGCCGCCGGGCGCTGAGCGCCCTCCCGGCATCGGCGGAACGGTGCGGCTCCACCCCTGTTGAGAGGGCAATCAGCCTGTGTTGGCTGAAGCCTTACCGACAGGGAGTGAAGCATCCATGGCCGACGAACCTCGCAAAGTGGGTGTCTATGACACGGACGGCAACCGGACGGCGACGGGCGGTGCGGCCGGCTCCATGAACTGGTGGGTCATCGCGCTGGTCGTGCTGGTGGTCCTCGCCCTCCTCTATTTCTTCCTCTGAGTCCGGACCGCGTCCGGATCGGACCAGCACAGGAGCGGGTTCATGAACAAGAAGACCATTGTCGCGCTGTATGACGATCTGTCCGGCGCCGAACGCGCGCTGAGCGAACTCGAAGCCGCCAATCTGCGGCAGGACTTCACCATGATGGGCGCCGACAGCGCGAAGCTGGGCTCCTCGGCCAGTCTGGCCACCGAGAACCGGCTGGAAAGCTGGCGCCACGCCGCCGACTTCGGGGAGGACCCGAATTTCGACGCCCGCGACCGCCGCGTCTCCATGCTGACCGGCGTCGGCGTGACGCGGGAGGATGCGGAGGTCTTCGCGGAGGGCGTGCGCCGCGGCGGCGTGCTGCTGGTCGGCCGGGTCGAGGAGGCGATGTGCGACTCCGCGCTGGCCGTCATGCAGCGCCACGGCTCGGTGGACATCCCCGGCCGGGCGCAGGGCTACCGTGAGGCCGGCTGGAGCGGCTATGACGCCGCCACCGCCGATTACGACAGCGATCAGGCCGCCGAGGAGCGCCGCCGCGCCGCCGCCGCCTCGCTGCGCGACGTCAACACGCAGGGCGCCAACCCGGCGGCGGGCGCTCCCGCGGCCCCGCCGATCGCGCCTCCGATGGGCACCCCCGCGACTCCGCCGACCCGGCGCGTCGACGTGAACCGCGAATAGCGGTCCCGCTCCGCTCTCCGGCCCCGGAAGTCTGGTGATTGCCGCCGGCCCTTGTTAGGCTGCGCGCCATCACCACCTTCCAGGGTCCGGAGAGCCGTTTTTCCATGAGCACGCCCAGCATCGCGCCCGCCTCGCGCATCTTCTGCGCCGTCGACACGACCGACCTCGACACCGCCCGAGACCTCGGCCGGCGGATCGCTGGGGTGGTCGGCGGGATCAAGCTGGGGCTGGAGTTCTTCATCGCCCATGGCCCGGCGGGCATCCGCGCGGTGATCGGCGAGGATGGCCCGCCGCTGTTCCTCGATCTCAAGCTGCACGACATCCCCAACACGGTGGCGGGCGGCATCCGGGCGGCGCTGCCGCTGAAGCCCGCCTTCCTGACCATCCACACCTCCGGCGGCCCGGCGATGATGCGCGCGGCGGCGGAAGCCGCGGCCGGCGCGGGTGCGGACCGTCCGAAGATCCTCGCCGTCACCGTGCTGACCAGCATGGACGCCGCCGACCTCCAGGCCGTCGGGCAGAGCGTCCCGGTGGCCGATCAGGTGAAGCGGCTGGCGCTGCTCGCCAAGGACTCGGGGGTGGACGGCGTTGTCTGCTCACCCGCCGAGGTGGCGCTGATCCGCGAGGCCTGCGGGCCGGACTTCATCCTGATGGTGCCGGGCATCCGCCCCGCCTGGGCCGCCGCCAACGACCAGAAGCGCGTCATGACCCCCGCCGAGGCGCTGGCCGCCGGGGCGGACCATCTGGTCATCGGACGCCCGATCACTGGCGACGCCGACCCGGAAGCCGCCGCCCGCCGCATCGTTTCGGAACTGTAAGGACCCCTTTCCCATGCCCGTCAGCGTGAAGATCTGCGGCCTCACCGAGCCCCTGTCGCTGCACGCCGCCGTGGCCGGCGGGGCGCGCTACGTCGGCTTCGTCTTCTACCCGCCGAGCCCGCGCTCCATTGCGCCATCCATGGCGGCGGAACTGGCGCGGCTGGTCCCCACCGGCGTGCGCACGGTCGGGCTGTTCGTCGATCCGGAGAACGACTTCCTGGAGCATGTGGTCAGCCAGGTCCCCTTCGACCTGATCCAGCTCCACGGCAAGGAGACGCCGCGCCGCATCGCCGAGGTGAAGGCGGCCTTCAACATCCCGGTGATGAAGGCGATCAAGGTCGGCGGGCCGGAGGATCTGGCCGCCGCGCTGGAGGCCGCCGAGGTGGCCGACCGTCTGCTGTTCGACGCCAAGCCGCCGGCCAAGGTGTCTGCCCTGCCGGGCGGCAACGGCATCGCCTTCGACTGGACGCTGCTCGCCGGGCGGAGCTGGCCGAAGCCCTGGATGCTGTCCGGCGGACTGAAGCCGGAGAACGCGGCGGAAGCCGTGCGAACCACCGGCGCCACGGCGCTCGATGTGTCGTCGGGCGTGGAGGATCGTCCCGGCCACAAGGACCCGGAGCTGATCCGCCGCTTCCTGGACAGCGTGGCCGGGCTGTGACGTGTCGTCGCGGCGAGACATTTGAATAAAATTCGATGTTGCTGCGGGGCTTTCCCTTTTGGCGGATGAGCACAACTTAATCGCACGACCGGGTTGCGGACCCGGGTTATGACTTCGTGCGATACTGTTGGCATCCGCTGGCCGCGACCGGTGGATGTGTCCGAAGGGAAGGCGTGCAAGCCCGATGACCAACTCGTCCGACACACGCTCGCCATCCGACAGCCTCGGCCTCGTCCTCGACGAGCATTTGCGATGGATCGGGCAATGGCACCGCGCGGTCTTCTTCCGCGGAGGGCAGGGGGGCGAGCGGGTGTCGGCGCCGGCCTCCTTCGCGGCGTGGTGCGTGGCGGTCAATGCCGACGATCTGGCCCACCAGCCCGCCGTGGAGAAGCTGGTCACCCTGCATGAGCAGATGCACCGCAAGGCCAAGCTGCTTCTGCTGAAGGCGGCCGGCGGCGAGAGCCCCAGCGAGGCCGATTATGAGGGGGTGATCGCCCGCTTCGAGGAGTTCGTCCTGCATCTGCGCCGGGTCGAGCGCGCCTTCGGGGCGGCGGCGAGCGGGCTGGACCCCTTGACCGGCCTGCGCACCCGCCGCGGCATGCAGGAGGCGCTGGAGCGCGAGCACAACCGCTTCCGCCGGAACGGCCCGGCCTTCTGCGTCGCCATCTGCGACATCGACCGCTTCAAGGGCATCAACGACACCTACGGCCACGACATCGGCGACCGCGTCCTGGCCGCCACCGCCGCCGCCATCAGCCGGGGCATCCGCAGCTTCGACGAGGCCTTCCGCATGGGCGGCGAGGAGTTCCTGATCTGCCTGAAGGAAACCGGCCTCGGCGAGGGGTTCCAGGTCATCGAGCGGCTGCGCGGCGAGCTGGCGCGGACGCCGGTGACGCTGCCGGACGGGCGGCGGATCGCGGTCACCGCCTCCTTCGGGCTGGTCGAGGCCGGGGAGGATCTGCCGGTGGAAGAGATGGTGGTCTGCGCCGACCGCGCCCTCTATCAGGCGAAGAACAGCGGCCGCAACCGGGTGGTCCGCTACGGGGTCGACCAGCCGGAGGTTGAGGCGGGGCGGTCGGCGCTTCCCAACCGCCGCTGATTTTCGTCTCCCGAGCGGTGCATCCGGCGGGATCGCTTAAGGGCGGCTTGGCCGAAGCGGGCCCGTCGGGTTAGGATCGGGGTCTAGACAGGCCGCGGCACGAGATCCATGCGCACCCACACCGAATTTCCCAATCTGTTCATCCTCGACCACCCGCTGATCCAGCACAAGCTGACGCTGATGCGGGCCAAGGAACGCTCCACCGGCGGTTTCCGCACCCTGCTGCGCGAGATTTCGCTGCTGATGGGCTATGAGATCACCCGCGACCTGCCTTTGACGACCGAGCGGATCGACACGCCGCTCCAGCCCATGGACGCGCCGGTCATCGCCGGCAAGAAGCTGGCCATCGTGCCGGTGCTGCGCGCCGGCCTCGGCATGGCCCAGGGCCTGCACGAGCTGGTGCCGTCGGCGCGCGAGGGGCACATCGGCCTCTACCGCGACCACGACACCAAGATGCCGCACGAGTATCTGGTGAAGCTGCCCGAGGCGGAAGGCCGCCTGTTCATCGTCGTGGACCCGATGCTGGCGACCGGCAACTCCGCCGTCCACGCCTGCGACGTGCTCAACCGCCACGGCGTGGACGACGAGAACATCCGCTTCATGGCGCTGGTCGCGGCGCCCGAGGGCATGCGCGTCTTCGCCGCCGCCCACCCGCGGGTGAAGGTCTTCACCGCCTCGCTCGACAGCCATCTGGACGAGAACGCCTACATCGTCCCCGGCCTGGGCGACGCGGGCGACCGCATGTTCGGCACCAAGTAACCACAAACGGCGGCCGCATCCCTGTCATACCGTCAGGGGAAAGGGATGCGGCATGTTGTCATTGCGAGTTATTCGCACAGTGTGAGACCATAGGGCTCCCGTTCGACACATCCCTATGGGCGTAACCGGCCTTGACGACGGACACCTTTCAAACCCCCGGCCCGACGCCTGGCGGCCCGGTTCAGGCCGCCGCCTCCTACTCCTCGCTGTGGCAGCGCATCGGACTCAGCGGCTGGACGCTGGCGACGCTGCTGATCGCGGCGCTGGTCACCCTGCCGGTGCTGGCGGTGATCAGCCGCGTCTTCGTGCCGACGGACGGGGTGTGGCAGCATCTGGTCGACACGGTGCTGGCGGAGTATCTGCTGAACACCGTGCGCCTCGTCTTCGGAGTGGGGCTGGGCACGCTGGTGATCGGGGTGGGCACCGCCTGGCTGGTCACCATGTGCCGGTTCCCCGGCAGCCGTACGCTGGAGTGGGCGCTGTTGCTGCCGATGGCGGTGCCGGCCTACGTCATGGCGTACGTCTACACGGATCTGCTCCAGTTCGTCGGCCCGGTGCAGACCGCGCTGCGCGAGGTGTTCCACTGGTCGCGCCGGGATTATTGGTTTCCCGACATCCGTACGCTCGAAGGCGCCGCGCTCATGATGACGCTGGTGCTCTACCCGTACGTCTATCTGCTGTCGCGCGCCGCCTTCCTGGAACAGTCCGTCTGCGTGCTGGAGGTCAGCCGCACGCTCGGCCGCGGGCCGTGGCGCAGCTTCTTCACGGTGGCGCTGCCGCTGGCCCGCCCCAGCATCGTCGCCGGCCTCGCGCTGGTGCTGATGGAGGTTCTGGCCGATTTCGGGACCGTGCAGTATTTCGCGGTGAACACCTTCGTCACCGGCATCTACCGGACATGGTTCGCCATGGGGCAGCCGGTGGCGGCGGCGCAGCTGGCCGCCGTGCTGATGATGTTCGTTCTGGTGCTGGTGCTGATGGAGCGCTGGTCGCGCCGGCAGGCCCGCTATCACCACACCACCACCCGCTACCGCCGCCTGCCCAAGCACGCGCTGAAGGGCTGGCGCGCCGCCGCCGCCATGACGGCCTGCGGCCTGCCGCTGCTGCTCGGTTTCCTGCTGCCCGCGGGTCTGTTGGTGCGCATGGCGGTGACCGCTGGGGACCAGGCCTTCGGGCCGGTGTTCCTGACGCTGGCCCGCAACAGCTTCACGCTGGCGGCGCTGGCCGCGGTGCTGGCGGTGTCGCTGGCGCTGGTCCTGGCCTACGGGCAGCGGCTGCGCCCGACGCCGCTGCTGAAGGGCGCGGTGCGCGTCGCCGCCATGGGCTATGCTATCCCCGGTTCGGTGATCGCGGTCGGCGTGCTGATTCCCTTCGCCCATCTCGACAACGCCGTGGACGCCTTCATGCGCCAGACCTTCGGCGTGTCCACCGGCCTGCTGCTGAGCGGCACCATCGCGGCGGTGCTGTTCGCCTATCTGGTCCGCTTCCTGGCGGTGTCCTTCAACACGATCGAGGCCAGCCTGGGCAAGATCCGCCCGACGATGGACTTCGCCTCGCGCGTGCTCGGCCACACGGCGGGGCGGACGCTGCTCCGGGTGCACGCGCCGATCATGTGGGGCAGCCTGCTGACCGCCGGCCTGCTGGTTTTCGTCGACGTGATGAAGGAACTTCCAGCGACGATGATCGTCCGGCCCTTCAACTTCGACACGCTGGCCGTGCGCGTCTACACGCTGGCCTCCGACGAGCGGCTGACCGAGGCCGCCACCGGGGCGCTGGCCATCGTCGCGGTCGGCATCGTGCCGGTGATCCTGCTCAGCCTGTCCATCAGCCGCTCCCGTCCCGGCCAGACGGACGAGTGAGGCTGTTGCCCCTGCCGCAACAGTGTTGAGCGGCGCTGGGGCTTTATCCGGCGCTCTGGAAAGAATACCTCTCTCTCAGCGATTTTGCCTGAGGAGAGCGTCCGATGACCGCCGAAACCGTCCGCCCCGTCCTGACCGCCGTCGAAGGCATGGAAGCGTCCGACGGGGCCGGCGTGCGCATGACCCGCATGGTCGGCACGCCGCGCCTGCGCATGCTCGACCCCTTCCTGATGCTGGATTACTTCGGGTCCGACACGCCGCAGGACTATCTGGCCGGCTTCCCCGACCACCCGCACCGCGGTTTCGAGACGGTCACCTACATGCTGGCCGGCCGCATGCGCCACTGGGACAACCACGGCCATGAGGGCGTGATCGAGACCGGCGGCGTGCAGTGGATGACCGCGGGGCGCGGCGTGATCCATTCCGAGATGCCGGAGCAGACCGAAGGGTTGATGAAGGGCTTCCAGCTCTGGATCAACCTGCCGGCGCGGCTGAAGATGTCGGACCCCGCCTACCAGGAGTTCGCCGCCGACCGCATCCCGGTCGAGACGCGTGAAGACGGGACGACGGTGACGGTGATCGCCGGTACCACCGGCAACGGCACCGCCGGCCCGGTGCGCAGCGGCCCGACGGAGGCCCGCTACTTCGACGTCAGTCTGCCGACGGGTGCCACCTTCTCCGAGCCGGTGCCCGCCGGTCACGCGGCGGCGCTGGTGGTCTTCGAAGGATCGGTGGTGGCGCCTGGCAGCTCCGTCCGGCTGGGCGGGCCGCGTGTGCTGGTGCTGGGCGAGGGTGACCGGGCGGAGATCACCGCCGGCCCGTCCGGCGCGCGCTTCCTGCTGCTCTCCGGCCGCCCGCTCGGTGAGCCGGTGGCCTGGGGCGGTCCCTTCGTCATGAACAGCCGCGAGGAGGTGATGCAAGCCTACCGCGACTACGAAGAGGGAAAATTCTAAACCGCACAAACGAAAAGGGCGCGTCTCCACCGCTGGGACGCGCCCCTTCGCTACGCCGGACGGTGGCTTACTTCCAGCCGGCGCGATCCATGATCTTCAGAGCCTCGGCGTTGTTCTTGCCGTAGACGGCGGCGTTCAGCGGGTCTTCCTTGAACTTGCCCCAGGTCACCAGCACCGGCGCAGTCTCGGCCCCGGCGACGATCGGGTACTCGTAGTTCTTTTCCGTGAACATCTTCTGGGCCTCGGGGCTGACCAGATACTCCAGGAACTGGACGGCCTGCTCCTTGTTCGGCGCGTTCTTCATGACGCCGGCGCCGGAGACGTTCACGTGGGTGCCGCGGTCGCCCTGGTTGGGGAAGATCACGCCCAGCTTCTCCGCGATGGCCTTGTCCTCCGGCTTGGCGGAGGAGGCGATGCGGGCGAAGTAGTAGGTGTTGGTCACGGCCACGTCGCCTTCGTTGGCGGCCACGCCCTTGATCTGGTCGGTGTCGCCGCCCTGCGGCTTGCGCGCCATGTTGGCGACGACGCCCTTGGCCCACTCCTCGGTCGCCTTCTCGCCGTGAGCGGCGAGCAGCGAGCCGACGAGCGACTGGTTGTAGACGCTGGTCGAGGAGCGGACGAGGACGCGGTCCTTCCACTTCGGATCGGCCAGCTCCTCGTAAGTCTTGATCTCGTCCGGCTTCACCGAGGCCTTGTTGTAGACCAGGATGCGGGCGCGCTTGGAAATGCCGAACCAATGGCCTTCCGGCTCGCGCAGGTGGGCCGGGATGGCCTCCTCCATGACCTTGGAGCGGGTCGGCTGGAGCAGACCGGCCTCCTGGGCGCGCCACAGGCGGCCGGCGTCGACGGTGATGAACACGTCGGCGGGGCTGTTGCCGCCTTCGGTCTTCATCCGCTCGATCAGCTCCTCTTCCTTGCCCTCGATGACGTTGATCTTGATGCCGGTCTTCTTGGTGAAGGCGTCATAAAGGTCCTTGTCCACATCGTAATGGCGCGCGGAGTAGATGTTCACCTCGGCGGCGCTGGCGAGACCCGTCATGGTCAGCAGCGTGGCGGCGAAGGTGGCGGCAAACACGCCGCGCGATCCGATGTGCATTCTCAGTGACTCCCGAATTCTTGTCGGTTCACGCCCGCAATTGCGAAGCGTTCTCATGCACCGACTTGATCATTCGGGGGCCGGGGTGTCAAGCGTGAACGATAACCATTCTCAATATTCAAAAAGGATGAGGAGCGGAACGATCGTCGTGGACTAAGACGCCAACCAAAGGTGTAAAGGCTTGTTCGTCCTTAGGGTATGCCTATAATCCGTTTGCGGTAACCGCCGTCGTGCGGGATCGCTAGCGGCCGAACGGGACGACAGATGGGGAGCGTCAGGATGCGTTGGACAGGTCTCTTCGCTTTTGGTGCGGCGCTGCTGTCCGCGCTGGCCGTCACACCGGCCTCCGCCGTCGATTTCTCCAAATCCGCCGCCGAGTACGGCCCGGAAGGCGCCTGGACCAGCCGCTGCGAGATCGACCGGATGACCGACACCAAGGTCTGCCGGCTGATGAACTACCGGCTGTTCGACGACGGCAAGGAGGTCGGCTTCGTGGCGCTGAGCGTCATCCCGACCGGCAACGACTATCACCTGTTCCTGACGACCAGCCAGGGCATGATCGACAACTGCGCCATCCGCGTCGACCGCCAGCCGCGGATCGAGACGCAGATCGCCACGCTCAACATGTGCATGTTCCCGAACTTCGTGTCGGGCCGCGTGGTCGACCAGTTCCGCAACGGCTCCACGGTGCTGGTCCGCGTGAACTTCCTGCGCGCCGGCAAGCGCGACATCGACTTCCCGCTGAACGGCTTCTCGCGCAATTTCGAAGAGATGCAGCGCAGCCTGCAGTGACCGGACGAACCGGACGGCATAAACGACAAGGGCGCGGAGTGATCCGCGCCCTTGTCGTTTCCGGTCCTGCCTTAGGCCTCAGCGCCAGCCGCTGCGGCCCCGGCGGTCGTCCTCGTCGAACAGCTCGGCCAGCTTGTTCATCATGGTGCCGCCCAGTTGCTCGGCGTCCACGATGGTGACGGCGCGGCGGTAGTAGCGGGTCACGTCGTGCCCGATGCCGATGGCCACCAGCTCCACCGGCGAGCGGGTCTCGATGTACTCGATCACCTGCCGCAGGTGCCGCTCCAGGTAGTTGCCGGCGTTGACCGACAGGGTCGAGTCGTCCACCGGGGCGCCGTCGGAGATCACCATCAGGATCCGCCGCTGCTCGGGCCGCCCGATCAGACGGTTGTGCGCCCACATCAACGCCTCGCCGTCGATGTTCTCCTTCAGGATGCCTTCGCGCAGCATCAGGCCGAGATTCTTGCGGGCGCGGCGCCAGGGCTGGTCGGCGTCCTTGTAGACGATGTGGCGCAGGTCGTTGAGACGGCCCGGATTGGCGGGCTTGCCGGATGATATCCAGTGCTCGCGCGCCTGTCCGCCCTTCCAGGCGCGGGTGGTGAAGCCCAGCACCTCCACCTTCACCGCGCAGCGCTCCAGCGTGCGGGCCAGGATGTCGGCGCTCATCGCGGCGATGGAGATCGGCCGCCCGCGCATCGAGCCGGAGTTGTCGATCAGCAGCGACACCACCGTGTCGCGGAAATCCATCTCCTTCTCCTTCTTGAAGGAGAGGGGAAGGACCGGGTTGACGACGATGCGGGCGAGACGGGCGGCGTCGAGGATGCCGTCGTCGAGGTCGAACTCCCACGACCGCTGCTGCTTGGCCAGGAGGCGGCGCTGCAGGCGGTTGGCCAGCTTCGAGATCACGCCCTGGAGATGGACGAGCTGCTGGTCCAGCATGTGGCGCAGCCGGGCCAGCTCCTCCGGGTCGCACAGCTCGGCGGCGTCGACCACCTCGTCGAAGCGGGTGGTGAAGGGCTTGTAGGCGTTGGGGTCGGGCTCGTTGCGGCCGCGCGCTTCCGGGCGCCAGGGCTGGCCGGGGCCGGCGGGCTCCTCCGCCCCCTCGCCCTGGCCCATCTCGGTGTCGCCCTCCTCGCCGGTGCCCTCCTCGGCCTGCTCGCCCTGGTCGGACTCCTGGGTGTCCTGCGAGGTCATCGATTCGGCCTGGCTCTGGGTGTCGTCCTCACCCTGGGTCTGGCCCTTGTTCGGCTCGTTCTCGTTCTCGCCGGAGTCGCGCTCGTCCTCCTCCGGCTCCTGCGGCTCGTCGGGGTCGTTGCCGACCTCCATGTCCAGATCGGTCAGCAGCTTGCGCACGGCGCGGGCGTAGGCGTCCTGGTCGGCCATGTGGCCGGCGAGGCCGTGCAGGTCCTTGCCCAGCCGCTCCTCGATCCAGCCGCGCCACAGGCTGACCGCGTGCTCGGCGGCGGGTGGCGGGGCGGCGCCGGTCATCGCCTCGCGGGCGATCAGGCGCAGCACCTCGGGCAGGGGGACCTGGTCGCGCTCCTCCAGCCGCTCGAAGCCCTGCTTGTGGTAGCGCTCGTCCAGCGCCGCCTCCAGGTTGGCGGCCACGCCGGGCATGTGGCTGGCGCCCAGCGCCTCGCAACGGGCCTGCTCCAGCGCGTCGTAGGCGGCGCGGGCGCTGTCGCCCAGTGGCATGCGCTGGAGATGGATGGCGTTGTCGTGGAAGCGCAGCCGCAGCGACACGGCATCCGCGGCGCCGCGCAGCGTCGCGACGTCGTGCGGGTTCAGGTCGCGCGCCGGGGTGGGAATGCGCACGCGCAGGCCGGCGACGCCGGGCGGCTCGGTGGAGAAGCCCACCTGCACGTCGGCCCGGCGGGAGAGGGCCCGCACCGCGGCGGCGGTGGAGCGCTTGAAGGCCTCGACGGGGTTTTCACGGTCGGTCATGGCGGGCTGTCAGCTCAAAATCTGGAATTCCGGCAGACGGGCTGCCTTGCGGTCGAACGTCAGCGTGGTGGTGCAGCCGGCGTCCCGGTTGCGGAATCCGAGCAGGGCGTCGGAAAAGTCGAAGCCTTGCCGGTGCAGGGCCGATGCGGCCCGCGCGGCCGTTTCGCTTTCCACCCGGATGTCCGCGTTGTCGAGGATGAGGTCCAGGATGCGCGCGATGGTCTCACGGTCCCGGCGCATGACGCCTTCCAGAACCCAGACGAACTCGCACAGGACGATGTCGCCGACGAAGCAGACCTCACCATCGGCGACCAGGGCGCGAACGGCGGTCCGCGCCTTGGCGGCTTGGTCCGGATCGTCCTCCACCACCAGCCGAAGCAGGACGTTGGTGTCCAATCCGATCACGACGTCCGGTCCTGTGGCCCGGCGTGCCGTTCCGCCATGCGCCGGCGGATTGCGTCGTCCATTTCCTCCTGGGACAGGGCGCGCGTGAACGTGCCCCCGCTGCCGATGAGATCGTCCAGACTGTGCGGGCGGGGTCTGACCAGGACGGTGCGGTCGTCGCGCAGGATCAACTCGACGCGGTCGCCGGGCTTCACGCCCAGCCGCTCGCGCAGATCCTGCGGCAACGCCAATTCCCCGTTCGGTCCGACCTCGATGTACCCCATTGCCGGCCTTTCCCTCGGCTCGCCCCCCGTCACACCAGGTTCGCCTGCACTCCCGTCTCCGGCAACTCGGTGCCGAAGCAGCGCTGGTAGTATTCGGCGACGGTCGGCCGCTCCACCTCGTCGCACTTGTTCAGGAAGGTGATCCGGAACGCGAAGGCGATGTCGTTGAAGATGTTGGCGTTCTGCGCCCAGGTGATGACCGTGCGCGGGCTCATCACGGTGGAGATGTCGCCGTTGATGAAGCCGGCGCGGGTCAGATCGGCCAGGCGCACCATCGACGCCACGGTCCTGCGGCCGGCCTCGCTGTCGTATTCCGGCACCTTGGAGGCGACGATCTTCACCTCGGCGTCCACCGGCAGGTAGTTCAGCGTCGCCACGATGTTCCAGCGGTCCATCTGGCCCTGGTTGATCTGCTGCGTGCCGTGGTAGAGGCCGGTGGTGTCGCCCAGACCGACGGTGTTCGCGGTGGCGAACAGGCGGAAGGCCGGGTGCGGGCGGATGACGCGGTTCTGGTCGAGCAGGGTCAGCTTGCCTTCCACCTCCAGCACGCGCTGGATTACGAACATCACGTCGGGACGGCCCGCGTCATACTCGTCGAAGACCAGCGCGCAGGCGTGCTGCAGCGCCCAGGGCAGGATGCCTTCGCGGTATTCCGTCACCTGAACGCCGTCGCGCAGGACGATGGCGTCCTTGCCCATCAGGTCGATGCGGCTGATGTGGCTGTCCAGGTTGATGCGGATGCAGGGCCAGTTCAGGCGCGCGGCCACCTGTTCGATGTGGGTGGACTTGCCGGTCCCGTGATAGCCCTGGACCATGACGCGACGGTTGTAGGCGAAGCCAGCCAGGATCGCGAGCGTCGTGTCGCGGTCGAAGCGGTAGGCTTCGTCGATGTCCGGCACATGCTCCGTGCGCTGGCTGAAGGCCGGCACCTGCATGTCGCTGTCGATGCCGAACACTTGACGCACCGACAGGGTGATGTCGGGAACGTGATCGAACAGGGCCGAGCTGGCCTGGGTGGCTCCTTGAGAAGGCATGGGAGGTTCTTATCGTTCCAACGTGTCTGTTGTCGGGGCCGCCCGGCCAATCTGGTCCGGCCAACCGTCGGGGTTACGCACCATAGCAGGCTTTCAGCGTGTTGTAGGCCTGATTGATCTCCTTCAACTTTTCTTCGGCCGCCTTGTCCCCGCCATTGGCGTCGGGATGGTGGATTTTCACCAGCTCGCGGTAGCGCGCCTTGATGCGCGGGAAATCCACCGGCGGGGCGAGGTCGAGGACGACCAGCGCCTCCTCCTCCGCGCTGCGGGCGGCCTGGCGGCGCTGCTTGCTCTCCTCGGACTGGTCCTTGCCGGCCTCGCGCCCGAACTCGAAGCTGAAGCCGTGCATCGCGCGGTCGCGCAGGAACTTCTCCTGCACCCCCCAGAAGCCGAGCGGCCAGCTCGGCCTCTGCCACGTGGTGTCGCGGCGGACCTCGGCCTCGATCTGCTCGGGCTTCATGCCGGCGTAATAGTCCCAGGCGCGGTTGTATTCGCGCACATGGTCCAGGCAGAACCAGTAGTAGTCGTTGAGCTGCCGGCGGCTCTTCGGCGCCCGGTACGCGCCCTCGCCCGCACAGCCCGGATGATCGCAGGCGCGCACGGCGGTGCGCGGCTGGTCGTAGCGGCTGAAATCGTAGCGGGTGCGTGGCTTGCTCATGTGCGAAGTATGGGAAGAGGCATCCTTTCTGGCAAGCGCACGCAAGGGGGCGGTGCCGAACTGCGGAAAATGGCCGGTCTGCGGCATTGGCGGCTTGACGGGAGCGGTGCCGCGCCGTCACCTCAATCCCAAACCCGACCCCGCCCAAACCCAATGAGGACCCCCATGGAATACGCCACCCGCATGCGCCGGAAGCTGACTGACGCGCTGGCCCCCGAGCGGCTCGACATCCAGGACGACTCCGGCCGGCACGCCGGCCATGGCGGCGCCCACCCGGAAGGCGAGACGCATTTTCACGTCACCATCGTCTCCGCGGCCTTCGCCGGAAAGTCGCGGGTGGAGCGCCAGCGGCTGGTCTATGGCCTGCTCGCCCAAGAAATGGCGGAGCGCGTTCACGCCCTCGGCCTGACCACGCTGACCCCCGAAGAGGCCCGCTGACAGCAACGCCGACAAGAACGCCGGGCCGCCGCCCGTGCAGCAAGGGAAAAGCGCCACCTGCAAATGCATACATACGCATGCAACTACTAGAGGTTCTTTTCCGTCTTCAAACATAATTGGAGTGCTGCCGTGGTTGCAATTCTCGCTGTATTTAGTAGAGTGCAGCGCATGCAACCAATCAATGCGCCGTGGGCGATGCACTTTTCGCGCGTCGTCCGGCGGGTTCGTGGAGAGGGCGGCGTATGGCGAAGCGCGGGCCGAAGAAGCGGTTAACAGTGAATCCCAACGCGTGTGTGGAACCGCTGAAGAGCATGAACATCATGATTGCCGGGCGCCGCACGAGCATGCGTCTGGAGCCGACCATGTGGGACGCTCTGGAGGACATCGCCCGCCGCGAGGGCCTGACGGTCAACGGCCTCTGCACGCTGATCAAGGACCGGCTGGACGAGCAGGTCCGGCGGCGCGGTCCGGGCGCGGACAATGCGGAGGTCACCCTGACCTCGGCGGTCCGCGTCTTCATCGCAGCCTATTTCCGCCGGGCCTGCACCGAGGACGGTCATGTCCAGGCCGGACACGGCGGGGGCGATCCCTTCGTGGGGACGCCCTTCGACCTGCCACCGCTCGACGAGCTGGATCGTACGGAAAGCGGGGCCGGCACCACGGCATCGGCTTTGCCGCCGGCGGCAAAGCCGGGCGCGGCGATCGAGGGCCTGCGGTCCGCGCTGGAAGCGTGACAGGAGGAGCATTCCGATCGGCAGAAGATAAAGGGCGCGTCCACAGGATGCGCCCTTATGTGTCTGTCCGGTAAGCTGTGTCCGATGCGGATGAAGACCGGTCGGCCCCGACCGCCGCCTCAGTCCGCGGCGTCGCGCGGACGGTCGCCGGTGTAGTGGTCGGGCCAGTTCTTCCGCACGACCTCGCCGTTGCTGTCGAAGATGTGGCAGGTGTTCAGCAGCACCGGGCGCTTGGTGCGCAGCATGTCCTCCTTGCTGCCCGCCTCGCCGCCGGCCGCCCGGGCCTTCTCGGCCTGTTCGCGCGCCAGGATGGGATAGATGGTCTGAAAGGCGGTGGTGGCGATCGGCCCCAGAAGCTCCACCAGATGCGTGCAGCCTTGGACGCCGCCCAGCCGCTCCTTCACCGCGCGGGTCCAGCCCGGCCCGATCTTCAGCCCGACCAGCCGCTGGAAATTGGGTGTGACGGAGCCGCAGGTGCGGTAGGGGCTCTTCTCCGTCACCGCTTCCACCGCCTGGACGATCAGGTCGTTGTCCACCGTCAGGCGAAGCCACATGCCGTGCACCGGGTCGCCGGGCAGGATCTGACCGCGCTGCTCGGTGTGGAAGGCGTAGCTCTTCACATCGGTCAGATGGCCTTCGACATCCCACAGCCCATCGGTCCGCCGATAGCCCCGGCAGGTGACTTCCCGGATGTGGATCGGTTCGCGCGCGGCGGGTTCGGACAGCGGCATGGGACTCTCTGACGTTCGGCCTAGTTCGGACGGCCTGATTGTTGGGGCGTACCCGGGAATATCGGTGGGGCCAGCGTTCAGGTCAAGCCGGCTTCACCGCATTGCAGCATTACGCGCCGAGGCGCTGTGCCTGGGGTTATGGAGGAGCGCCGGCGGAGTAGTTCGACCCGAAGATGAAAGCCTCACGGTCGCGGATCTCGTCCTCCAGATGAGCGCGGACCACGGCGAACAGGTCGCGGATGGAGACGATGCCCATCACCATGCCGTCCGATTCGCCGTTCGCGGTGACCGGCAGGTGGCGGTAATGGTGGCGCTCCATCAGGTCCAGCGCTTCGTAGGCGTGGGCGTCCGGTCCCAGCGTGTCGGGAGAAGCGGTCATGACCTCGGCGAGCCGGGTCGCTGCTGGATCGCGGCCTGGGGCGACGACGCGGGCCGCGAGATCGCGCTCGGTGAAGATGCCCTTCAGCGACCGGCCGCCTTCCGCTTGGTCCTGGGTGACCAAGAGGGCGGCGACGCGGCGTTCCGCCATCAGAACGGTGGCGTCGTGGACACTGGCCTCCGGGGACAGGCAGACGAGCTGCTGATCCTTGATGACGTCGGGGATGAGCTTGCGGTTCGGCATGTCCCTTCTCCCTTTGTGGGGCGGCTTTTTCTCGCATCTTGGACGCGAATCGGAACTGTCGTTAACTCTGACAGTTTGCCACCCCAACGGTCAAGGGATTATGGTGCAGCGCATCAGCGCGCGACGGCATCCTCCAGTAGCGCACGCACCACCGCCGGATCGACGTCGCGCTGGGTGAAGGCGTCACCCAACGCGCGCACAAGCACGAAAGCGATGCGCCCGTCCTTGACCTTCTTGTCTTTGGCCATGGACAGGATCAGCCCGTCGACGTCCCATTCCACACCGGGCACGTCGGTGGGACGGACCGGCAGACCGACGCGGGCCAGATGGGCGCGCGCCGTCTCAGCGTCCGCCGGCGGGCACAGCCCCAGCCGCACCGACAGGTCGAAGGCCAGGACCATGCCGATCGACACCGCCTCGCCGTGCAGCAGGCGAGAGCCGAAGCCGGTCGCCGCCTCCAGCGCGTGGCCGAAGGTGTGGCCGAGGTTCAGCAGGGCGCGGTCGCCGCTCTCCCGCTCGTCCACGCCGACAATGGCGGCCTTGGCCCGGCAGCTTTCGGTGACGGCGTGGCGGCGGGCATCGCTGTCGCCGGCGACCACCCGTTCGCCGTTCGCCTCCAGCCAGGCGAAGAAGCCGGGCAGGCGGATGAGCCCGTACTTCACCACCTCGGCGTAGCCGGCCAGCACCTCGCGCCGCGGCAGGGTATCCAGCGTGGCGGTGTCGGCGATGACCAGACGCGGCTGGTGGAAGGCGCCGATCAGGTTCTTGCCGTGCGGGCTGTTGATGCCGGTCTTGCCGCCGACCGAGCTGTCCACTTGGCTCAGCAGCGTGGTCGGCACCTGGATGAAGTCGATGCCGCGCAGCGCCGAGGCGGCGGCGAAGCCGGTGATGTCGCCGATCACCCCGCCGCCGAGCGCCAGCAGGACCGCCGACCGTTCGATCCCGCGCGCCAGGACGGCGTCCATCAGCCGTTCGAAATGGGCGATGTCCTTGGTCTTCTCGCCCGCCGGCAGGACGATGGCCTGGGTCGGCTCGATGCCGGCGTCGCGCAGTGTGCGTTCCAGCGTCGGCAAGTGCAGCGGAGCGACGTTCTCGTCGGTGACGACGATGGGCGCCTTGCCCTTGGTGATCGCGGCGATGCGCGCTCCGGCGCCGTCGAGCACCCGGTCGCCGACCAGGATGTCGTAGCTGCGCGGACCGAGGTCGAGGCGGACGGTGTCTGTGACGGTTTTGGTCATGGCGGGATCAGGGCTTGTCGTGGTGGTGATGCGCCGGGTGGCGGTGATGATGGTGATGCGAGTGGGGCAGGGTGATGCCGAAATGCGCCTCCAGCGCCTCGATCACCTGCTCCACGGTCGCTTCCGGCGGGCGCTCGTCGCTGATCACCGTCAGGTCGGCTTCCGCATAGACGGGGTAGCGGGCGGTCATCAGCCGGCTCAGGATCTCCTTGGGATCGCCGGCGTTCAGCAGCGGGCGGTGGGTGCGCCGTGCCGTGCGGGCCAGCAGCACGTCCAGTTCGGCGCGCAGCCAGACCGACAGGCCGTGGGCGCGGATGGCCGCGCGCGTCTCCGGGTCCATGAAGGCGCCGCCGCCGGTCGCCAGGATGTGCACCGGCTGTTCGGTCAGCAACCGGGTGATGATCCGCCGCTCCACCGAGCGGAACACCGCCTCGCCGTCGCGGGCGAAGATTTCCGCGATGGAGCAGCCCGCCGCCGTCTCGATCTCCGTGTCGGCATCGACGAAGGGCAGGTGCAGCCGCGCGGCCAGCCGTCGCCCGATCGCGCTTTTCCCGGCGCCCATCAAGCCGACCAGCACCACCGTCTTCGGCAGAATCTTCGAAGGGGCTTGCGGTTGTCCCTGCGGTGGTAGGCGGGCGGTCATGGTGCTGTGGACTTTCCTGATGCGAGACCGGGGTGCCGGTGTTCGATTCGGTCGCAGGGGCCTGCGCATGTTGCGCAGCGGCGCCCCCGTGGCTAAAGTGGTACGTCCGGCGTTCATCGGCCATCGGGCCAGCGGTGCGGACGGTGTGCGATGATTAGCATGAAAGCGCACCCTTGTCCCAAGCCGCACGGACGCAGACCGTGATACAGCGCCGCCGTTCCTTCCACAGAAACACGACTCCAATCGCCATGAGCCGGGTTATTTCCATTCTTTTCGTCCTGTTCCTCTTCGTCATCGGGGGTGGCATGGCCTTCCTTGCCTCCTGGGACATGCCGGCACCGTCCAAGACGGTGGAAAAGGTCATTCCGGATGAGCGGTTCCCCCGCTGACGCCGGGGACGCCGCCGGGCGCCGCCGCCGGTCTGCCGCTCCGCCACGGGGCGGACGGGTCGGAGCCGGCGCCGTTTCCATGTTTGCCGCCGCTTCTCTCGGGTTGGCCCCTCTGGCCCTGGCTGTGTCCGCAGCCCTGATGGGAGCGGCGACGCCGGCGCTGGCCCAGGCCTATACCCAGGCCGTGCCTTCCGGGCCGCCGATCCGCCTGTTTCCGCCGCCGGAACGGATGGCCGTCCCCGACGTCGAATCCGGGGCCGGGCGGGTCCTGGACGATCCGCTGGCCTCGCCGGGACCGTCCGCTGCTCCGCTACCGCTGACCCCGCCCGCCGCTCCGCCGCCCGTCCATACGCCGTCCTTCGACGTGGTGCCCACCGTGGCGTCGCCCTCGGCCATTGCGGTGGAGACGCTGGGGCCGCTCGACCCCGACGGCGCCGGGCCTCTGGAGGGAGCCGCCGGACTGGGCGGCGACCCCTGGCGCGGCATCCCGCGCGCCGAGGTGCTGGCCCTGCTGCCGGAGCTGCCCACCCTCACCCCGTCGCCCGCCGTGAAGGAGCTGCAGCGCCGGTTGCTGCTCAGCCGCGGCTCGCCCGCGGCCGCTCCGGGCGAACCCGAGCCGGTGCGCCGCTTCGGCGCGCTACGGGTGGAGAAGCTGGCAGACATGGGCGACCCGCGGGGCGCGGCTGACCTTGCCGCTCTGCTGCCCGAGGCGATGACGGCCGACGAGGCCGCCGCCCGCGCCGTGACCGACGCCCAACTGCTCGCCGGCCCTCTGGACTGCGCCGCCGCGACGGAGCGTGCCAAGCCCTTCACCGGCCCCTATTGGCAGAGGGTGGCGCTGTTCTGCCGCCTGCGCGCCGGGCGGATCGGCGGGGTGATGCCCACCGAGGCCGGGGCTGCCCCGGCGGGGGACGACCTCGCCTTCGAGATGCTGCGTGAGCAGCCCGGCGGCGATCCCGATTTCCTGCGGGTGGCCGAGGCGATGGCCGGCGGCCCGGCGGTCCGGCTGCGCATCCTGAAGGACCCCAGCCCGCTGACCCTGGCCGCTCTGCGGACGGTCCAGGCCGGGTTGCCGCCGGATGTGCTGTCCCTGACCGACCCGGCCCGTCTGGCCGCGGTGGCGTCCAACAATGGCACCGACCCGGCGACCCGCATGACCGCGGCGGAGCGCGCCGCCACCGCCCTGTTCCTCGATTCCCGGCGGCTGGCGGAGGCGTACCGCGCCGCCCCGGCCAAGGGGGACGAGCTGCTGCGGCTGAAGGACGCCGCGGCCCGCGACCGCACGGCCCGCACCCGCGCGCTGGTGCAGCAGGCCATGCTCGCCGCCATGGGCGGCGGGCGGCGGGTGGAGTTGGCCGGGCTGGCGCTGGAGCTTCTCGACCCGCCGATGCTGGCCGGTCCGGTGGGGGCGGTGGTGGCGGACATGCTCGACACCCTGTCGCCGACTCCGGACGCCGCCGCCCTGGCCCCCGCCGCCGCGCGGCTCTGCTTCGCGTTGGGTCGGGCCGACAAGGGCAAGCGCTGGTACGATCTCGCCCTGCGCAGCCGTCCCACGGCGGAGGTGGCGCGGCTGTGGCCGCTCGCCGTCATCGCGCTCGGTCCGCCGCCGGGCGGTGGGGCGCTGGGCCTCGCCGGCTGGCTGGACGAATCGCTGCGCGGCGCCGATCCGGAGGGCCGCGCCCGCGTCGCCGGGCAGTTGGCCCTGCTCCAGGCGATGGGCCTCGCCGTGCCGGAGGAGGCGTGGCGCCGGACCGCTGACCCCGAGGAGACGGCCCCCACGCCTATGGACGCCCGTCCTCCCACCGCCGATCCCGCCCTCTGGCAACGCTTGGCCGAGGCTTCATCCGACCGGCGCGTCGGCGAGACGGCGCTGGCCGCCCTGCTGCTGCTCGGCAACGCCGGGCCGGCGGGCACGCCGCCCGCGGTGGTGGCGCGTGTGGTCAGTGCCCTGCGCGCCGTGGGTCTGGACAGCGATGCCCGCGCGATCGCCCGTGAAGCCGCCGCGGTCCTGGCCGGATGAGTCCCATGCCCAAAACGACCCCGCCAAAAGCCCAGCCGAAGCGGCGCGGGCGCCCCTGCAAACCGCGCCCGATCGCGGCCTCGCCCCATGTCGACGCCTTTCTGGACATGCTGACGGCGGAGCGCGGCGCGGCGCTGAACACCCGCATGGCCTACGAGCGCGACCTCGCCGACCTCGCCCTCTGGCTGGCCCAGCGCGGCCAGCCGCTGGAAAAGGCGGTGACGGAGGATCTGCGCGCCTACCTCGCCTTCCAGTATGTGGAGGGCGGGCAGAAGCCGGCGCCGCGCACGCTGGCCCGCCGCCTGTCGGCGATGCGCCAGTTCTACCGCTTTCTGGTCTCGGAAGGGCGACGGGTGGACGATCCGGCCTCGGCGCTCGACAGCCCCAAGCAGGGCCGCCCGCTGCCCAAGATCCTGACGGTGGAGGAGGTCACGCGGATGATCGACTCCGCCCAGACCCGCGGCGGTCCGGAAGGGCTGCGGCTGGTCGCGCTTCTGGAGGTGCTCTACGCCACCGGTCTGCGCGTGTCGGAACTGGTCGGCCTGCCGATGGCCGCCATCCTGCGCGACGGGCGCGGGCTGATCGTGCGCGGCAAAGGCGGGAAGGAGCGCATGGTGCCGCTGTCCGAACCGGCCTCCGCCGCGCTGGGCGCCTATCTGCCCTGGCGGAGCCACTTCATTTTGGCTGGCCGGGAGAACGGGCCGATCGCCTTCCTCTTCCCATCGCGCAGCTCCACCAACGGGCACCTGACGCGCCAGCGCTTCGCCCAGTTGCTGAAGGAGCTGGCCATCGAGTCGAACATCGACCCGGAGAAGGTCAGCCCTCACGTCCTGCGCCACGCCTTCGCCACCCATCTGCTCGACCGTGGGGCGGACCTGCGCTCGGTCCAGAAGATGCTGGGGCACGCCGACATCGCCACCACCCAGATCTACACCCACGTGGTGTCGGAGCGTCTGAAACAGGTCGTTCACGAGCATCACCCGCTGGCCCGGCGAAAAACCGTTCGTACGCAATAGTGTTGCGCGCAAAAGGGTTGCCCCTTTCAAAGGATGCCAATCCGGCTATGGCGGCTTCTCCCGCTGTGGTATAGCCCTTGTCCTAATGGGGTTGGCAGGCGAGTGCGCCGGACCGCCCTCGCGACGAACTGGGGGAACCGCATGGCCACGACCATCTCCGGGCTTGAGATCCTGGGTCCGATCACGCCGGGCTTCGAGACGATCCTGACGCCGGAGGCGTTGGCCTTCCTGGCGGAGCTGGAGGGGCGGTTCGGGTCGGAACGGTTGCGCCTGCTCGACGTGCGGACCAAGCGGCGGGCGCTGATCGACCAGGGCCACACGCCGGACTTCCTGCCGGAAACCCGCGCCATCCGCGAGGCCGACTGGACCATCGCGCCGCTGCCGCACGACCTGCTCGACCGCCGGGTGGAGATCACCGGGCCGGTGGACCGCAAGATGATCATCAACGCGCTGAATTCCGGCGCGAAGGTCTTCATGGCGGATTTCGAGGATTCGAGCTGCCCGTCCTGGGCCAACCTGATCGACGGACAGGTCAACCTGCGCGACGCCGTGCGCCGGACCATCGCCTTCGACGATCCGGTGTCGGGCAAGAAGTACCGGCTGAACGACAGGACCGCCGTCCTCAAGGTCCGTCCGCGCGGCTGGCATCTGGCGGAGAAGCATGTCCGATTCGACGGCGAACCGGTGTCCGGCGCGCTGTTCGACTTCGCCCTCTACACCTTTCACAACGCGCAGGAATTGCTGTCCCACGGCTCCGGCCCCTATTTTTACCTGCCGAAGCTGGAAAGCCATTTCGAGGCGCGACTGTGGAACGAGGTGTTCTCGGTCGCCGAGGATTATCTCAAGATCCCGCATGGCTCGATCAAGGCCACGGTGCTGGTGGAGACCATCCTGGCCGCCTTCGAGATGGACGAGATCCTCTACGAGCTGCGCGACCATTCCGCCGGGCTGAACTGCGGGCGCTGGGACTACATCTTCAGCTTCATCAAGACCTTCCGCAACGACCCCGCCGCCGTCCTGCCCGACCGGGCGGAGGTGACGATGGCGACGCCCTTCCTGCAGTCCTACAGCCTGCTGGCGGTCAAGACCTGCCACCGCCGCGGCGCCCCGGCCATCGGCGGCATGGCCGCCTACATCCCGGTGAAAGACGATCCGGCGGCCAACGAGGTGGCCTTCTCCAAGGTCCGCGCCGACAAGGAGCGGGAAGTGTCCAACGGCCATGACGGCACCTGGGTCGCCCACCCCGGCCTCGTTCCCGTCGCGCGGGAGGTCTTCGACGCCTACATGCGCAAGCCCAACCAGATCGACCGCAAGCGCGCCGACGTCAGCGTGACCGCCGCCGACCTGCTGGCCGTCCCGGAGGGGCCGAAGACGGAGCGCGGCCTGCGCAACAACGTGGCCGTCGCCATCGGCTATCTGGAGGCGTGGCTGCGCGGCATCGGCTGCGTGCCGCTGTTCAACCTGATGGAGGACGCCGCCACCGCCGAGATCAGCCGCACCCAGCTCTGGCAGTGGGTCCACCACGGCGCCGCGCTGGACGACGGTCGCCCGGTGACCATGGAGCTGGTGGACGAGACCATTGCCGAGGAGTTGGCCGCCTGGAAGGCCCGCGTCGGCGATCGCGCCTTCGAACGGGGACTGTACGAGGACGCCGCGGTGATGCTGCGCGACCTCGTGGAGCGGGACGACTTCGTGGATTTCCTGACCCTGCCGGCCTACGACCGCATCGTCGCGCAGGGGGCGTGAGGGCGTTGCCAAGCCCACGGCGTGTTCACCATATTGGTGTCGGCACATCACCCGAAGGGGCCGCCATGGGACGCAACGCCGCCGCGTATGGAGACGATTTCTACGGCTGGACGCAGGAGCAGGCCGGGCTTCTGCGCGCCGGCAAGCTGTCCGAAGTGGACGCCGAAAACCTCGCGGAGGAGATCGAGAGCATGGGCCGCAGCGAGGCCGACCGTCTGCGAAGCTGCCTGCGCCTGATTCTTTTGCATCTCCTGAAATGGCAGGAACAACCCGCCCGCCGGTCGCGGAGTTGGCGCAACAGCATCCAGCGGGAGCGGGACAACGCGGCCCTTGTGTTGGAGGACAACCCCAGCCTGACGCCCAAGCTGCCCGCGCTGTTCGCCAAGGCCTACCAGCTTGCCCGGCGTGAGGCCGCCCGCGAAACCGATCTGCCGGTGGAGCGTTTTTCCGAGGACAGCCCCTTCACGGTGGAGCAGACCCTCGACCCGGCTTTTCCGGACGATCTGGAAGACGGCTGGCGTCGTAGCCCCGGACCCCGCGGGTCTGACATTGACCCTTCCATCCGCCAACCTCCCGCCGGTCTCGCGCGGGGCCGAATCGCTTGCGCTGCTGCTCCTGGTCGGCGGGTTGATCGGGGTGATCTTTCCGGTCACCAAGATCGCGCAGGCGGCCGGCGTGCCGCCGCTGCCCTGGGCCTTCTCCATGATGCTGGGCGCCGGGGGATCCTGGCCGGGATGGCGCGCGTCAAACGGCAACCGATGCCGCTGACCGGGCGGTACCTGCGTTACTTCGCGGTGTCGGGGCTGCTGTCCATGGCGCTGCCCAACGTGGTGCTGTTCTTCGTCATGCCCTGGCTGGGGGCGGGCTGTCGGCGGTGGTCTACACGCTGCCGCCGATTCTGACGCTGCTGATGGCCGTGGCGGTGCGGATCGAAAAGCCCGACCGCGGGCGGGTGGCGGGCATTCTGCTCGGATTCGTCGGCGCGCTGATGATCGTCGGGCCGCGCGGCAGCCTGCCCTCGCCCGATCTGGCCGGCTGGATGGCGCTGGCCTTCGTCATGCCGCTGTCGGTCGCGGCGGGCAACGTCTACCGCACCGTGGCCTGGCCGCCGGGCGGGCAGCCGGTGGCGCTGGCGGCGGGCACCATGCTGGGCGGGGCGGGCTGGGTCTTGCTGGCGCTGCTCGGCACCGGGGCGGTGGCGGAGCTTCCGGCGCTGGGTCTCGCGCCCGGACTGGCCCTGCTCCAGATCGCGGTGACGGCGCTGACCTACGTGCTGTATTTCCGGCTCCAAATCGTCGCCGGGCCGGTCTATCTCAGCCAGATCGGCTACGTGGCGACCTCCGTCGGGCTGGGCACCGGGACGCTGCTGTTCGGGGAGCGCTATTCCCCATGGGTGTGGGGCGGGGCGGCGGTGATCGTCCTGGGCGTGCTTCTGGTCAGTTTTGGCCGGCGATTCGCGCGATAAGCTGTGGCATCGCCGCCGCGCACCGTGGTACCAAGGCCGGTCCGCGACGTCCGCGTCCTATCCTATTCGGTCCGTGATCCTTCCGGCATGCAAACCTTCCTGGAATTCGAAAAGCCGATCGCCGAGCTTGAAGGCAAGATCGAGGAACTGCGCCACCTGACCAACGCCGGCGACATCAACATCGCCGACGAAGTGACGAAGCTGCAGACCAAGGTCGACAAGCTCCTCCGGCAGACCTACGCGAAGCTCACCCCGGCGCAGAAGGTGCAGGTGGCCCGCCACCCCAACCGTCCGCACTGTCTGGACTATGTGAAGGGGCTGATCGACGACTTCACGCCGCTGGCCGGCGACCGCGGCTTCGCCGAAGACCGCGCGGTCATCGGCGGGCTGGGCCGCTTCCGCGGCCGCTCGGTCGTGGTGATCGGGCAGGAGAAGGGCCACGACACCGAAACGCGCGTGCGCCACAACTTCGGCATGGCCAAGCCCGAGGGCTACCGCAAGGCCCAGCGCCTGATGGACCTCGCCGACCGCTTCAAACTGCCGGTCGTCTCGCTGGTCGACACCGCCGGCGCCTTCCCCGGCGTCCAGGCGGAGGAGCGCGGCCAGGCCGAGGCCATCGCCAAGAGCATCGAGCGCTGCCTGCGCCTGACCGTGCCCATGGTGGCTGCGGTGATCGGCGAGGGCGGGTCCGGCGGCGCCATCGCCATCGCGACGGCCGACCGGGTTCTGATGCTGGAGCACGCCATCTACTCCGTCATCTCGCCGGAGGGCTGCGCGTCGATCCTGTGGCGCAACCCCGACATGGCCGGCGAGGCCGCCGTCGCGCTGCGCCTGATCAGCCACGACCTCAAGGAACTCGGCGTCATCGACCGGGTGGTGAGCGAGCCGATCGGCGGCGCCCATCGCGACCCGGCGGAGACCGTCAAGGCGCTGGGCGACGCCATCGAGGAGTCGCTGGGCGATCTCGACGGGCTGGACGGCGCGGCGATCCGCGCCCAGCGCCGCCAGAAGTTCCTTGACATGGGCCAGAAGGGCCTGGGCTAAGGCGTCATGGCCGCCGCACCGGAGACCCGTCCCTCCAAGACCCGTCTTCTGCGTCTGGCGGCCACCGTCAACCTCGCCGCGGTTGTCGTGGCGCTGCTGGCCCTGTGGCTGCTGCCGCCGCTGTTCGCCCCGCCGCCCGACATCGCCGATCCGGGCGCGCGCATGGCCTTCTGGGGCCGGCTCGCCCTGTGGCCGGCGCTGCTGCTGTTCCTGACGGTGGGCGGGGTGCTGGTCGCCCGCGCCCGTTCCGTCGCCCTGAACCCCATCGACGACGCCGAGTCGCGCTTCTACCGGGTCAGCCAGCGCGTGCTGACCAACACGGTGGAGCAGACGCTGATCTTCGTGCCCGCCCTGGCGGCGCTGGTGGCGCAGATGCCGCTGCCCGCCCTGGGATTCGCCCGACTGGCGACCGCGCTGTTCGTGCTGGGCCGCCTGCTGTTCTGGGCGGGCTACCTGATCCACCCCTATGTGCGGGCGCCGGGCATGGCGGTCACGCTGACCGTCAACCTCGTCGTGCTGGGCTGGGCGCTGGCGCTCGCCATCGGCTGAGCGGGGGTTACAGCCAGCGCCGCCGTTTGAAGTAGATCATCGGCAGCGTCGCCGACAGGATCATCAGCATCACCGCCAGCGGATAGCCGAAGGTCCAGTCCTTTTCCGGCATGGCCACGAAGTTCATGCCGTAGATGCTGGCGACCAGGGTCGGCGGGAACAGGGCGACCGTCAGGATCGAGACGATCTTCACGATCTCGTTCTGCTCCACGTTGATGCGGCCCAGCGTGGTGTCCAGCAGCAGGCTGACCTTCCCGGACAGGAACTGGGCGTACTCCCCGAGCCCCGTCACGTCCTGCAGGGCGGCGCGCGCCCAGCGCCGGGTCCGCTTGGCCGGGGTCCAGCCCTCGCCGCGGGCCAGGAAGGTCAGCAGGCGGTTGAGCGTCGACAGGCTGACATGCGCCTTGCCGATCAGATGCCCGGTGTGGCCGATGCGCTTCAGCGTGCGGGTGTCGTCCCGTCGCTCGCCCTTGACCGGCAGGGCGCGCCCGCGGAAGGCGCGACTGCCCATGGTGTCCAATTCCAGCCCGACGCGGCGCAGAACGGCGGCGGTGCGCTCCACCACGCCATCAAGCAGGGCGGCCAGGACCGCCTCGGCCGTCAACTCCGCGCCGCCGCTGCGGGTGACGCGGCGGCGGAAGGCCAGGAAGGGCTGCGGATCGACGGCGTGGATGGTGGCGAGCCGCCCGCCGGCCAGGACGAAGCTGACCGGCACGATGCGCGGCTGGTCGGTGTCGGCCCAGACCAGGACGAGCGCGGTCATGTGCACGGCGCCGGGGATGATGCGCAGGCGGCTCGATTCCTCGATCTCCGCCATCTGCTCCCGAGTCGGCAGCTTGATGCCCATCAGCGCCTCGGCGCGGACCAGCTCCTCCGGGGTCGGGTTCTGTAGGTCGAGCCAGACGGCCTCGGCGGGCAGGGGGGTGCGGGCGCCCTCGGCCTCGCGGGCCCAGCGCAGCCGGTCACCGTCGCAGGCGAAGACGTGGAGCATGGCGGCCCCCTGGATCTTAGAGGAGGCGGCCGAAACGGCGGGGCTTGCGCGGCTGGGACGGCTCCTCGGCGGGGCCGGAGGAGTCGCTCGCGGCGTCCCCATCCGGCAGGTCGACGGGTGCGCCGTCCTGGCGCAGCGCGGCCTCCAGCTTGCGGCGGAAGGCCCCGCCGTCGTCCTTGGAGTCGAGAAAATGCCCGACCGCCTCCTTCGCCGAGTCGCGGTCGTAGGGGACCTTGCCGAAGACCGACAGCTTGGCGCGTTCCAGCAGCTTCGGGTCCATCCGTTCGCGGATGGCCTTCATCTGGCGGAGCAGGTCCTTGCGCACGTCGGACATGGCGGGTCCCCTTCGCTTAGCCGGTCACTCGCGGCCGATCATCGTGCCGGCGCCGCCCTCGGTGAAGATCTCCAGCAGCAGGGCGTGCGGCACCCGGCCGTCCAGGATGACGGCGGCGTCCACGCCCTGCTCGACGGCGTCGATGCAGGTCTCGATCTTCGGGATCATGCCGCCGGTCGCGGTGCCGTCGGCGATGGCGGCGCGCGCCTGATCCAGCGACATGCGCGGCACCAGTTCCTTGTTCTTGTCCAGAACGCCGGCGACGTCGGTCAGCAGGAAGAAGCGGGTGGCGCCCAGCGCCGAGGCGACGGCACCCGCCGCGGTGTCGGCGTTGATGTTGTAGGTGTCGCCGTTGCGGTCGAAGCCGATCGGGGCGATGACCGGGATGATGTCCGACTGGGCCAGCGACGTGAGGATCTGCGGGTTCACCTGATAGGGCTCGCCGACGAAGCCGAGGTCCAGCACCTTCTCGATGTTGCTGTCCGGGTCGCGCTGTGTGCGGCGCAGCTTGCGCGCGGTGATCAGGCTGCCGTCCTTGCCCGACAGGCCGACAGCACGGCCGCCGGCGTTGTTGATGGCGGCGACGATCTGCTTGTTGATGGAGCCGGCCAGCACCATCTCGACCACCTCGACCGTCTCCTTGTCGGTGACGCGCAGGCCGTCGATGAAGCTGGACTTGATGGCCAGCCGCTGCAGCATCTGCCCGATCTGCGGGCCGCCGCCGTGCACGACCACGGGGTTGATGCCGACCTGCTTCAGCAGGACGATGTCGCGGGCGAACTTTTCCGCCAGGCTGTCGTCACCCATGGCGTGGCCGCCGTACTTGATGACGAAGGTGCGCCCGGCGTAGCGGCGCATGTAGGGCAGGGCTTCGGACAGGGTGCGGGCCTTGGCGAGCCACTCGTCGCGGGTCGTGTTCTGCACGGGATGGAGCCGTTCGTCGGGGTGGGCCAATCGGGTGAGATTCCGCCGACTCTTTAACGGAAAGCGCCGGGGGTGCCTAGGGGGCTTTTTCAGGGGGGCGCCGCGACCGGGAACCCTCGCCGCGCCCGGCGGTTCGCCCGGGGTAGGATGAACCGCAAAGGACGGTGCCATGAACGACCGCATCATGCCGACCCCGCGCAACCCCTTCACCGAGGCTCACAAGGCCGAGATGGAGGAGACCGCCCGGCGGGCCGAGGAGATCTATGGCTCCTCCGACGCGCAGGAGGTGACGGAGGCCAACAAGGCGCTGAAGGAGCAGGCGCGCGGGGACGGAAAGGCCGGGTCTGAGGGGCCGGGCGCCGATCCGGTGGTGACCGGAAACGTGCGGAAACCCGGCTGACGGGTCAGGCTGTGCCGGCGTGGCCCGCCCGGCGGGCGGCGATCCGCCCGGCCAGCAGGGTCATCGGCTGGGTCAGCGCGGTGACCACCACCGCCATCAGCACCATGGCGGAGAAGCAGGCCTCCGACAGCACCCCGGCCTCCAGCAGGATGGTCAGGACGATGACCTCCATCAGCCCCTTGCAGGACATCAGCGTGCCGAGCCGCCAGGAATCAGCGGCGCTTTCGCCCGACAGCCGGGCGGGCAGGGCGGTGCCCAGGACCTTGCCCAGGATGGTCGCCACCGTCGCCAGCGCGAAGACCCACCATTGCGCCGAGGCAGCGAGGTCGAGATTGACCTTCAGCCCGGTCAGGGTGAAGAAGAAGGGCAGCAGGATCAGCGTGGCGAAATGCTCCAGCCGGTCCAGGATGGCCGCCGCCAGCCGCCGCGGCATGACCGTGCCGGCGACGAAGGCGCCCAGGATGTAGTGCAGCCCGATCAGCTCCGTCACTGCGGCCGAGCCGAGAAGGGCGGCGCAGGTGACCACCACCACCATGTCGCCGACCGAGCCGTCCGGGGCGATGCGGTTCATCAGCCGGGTCAGCAGGGGGCGCGCGAACAGCTCCGTCGCGGCCAGATAGGCGAAGCCGAGGACGGCGATCCACGCCACCCCGGCGAAGCCGCCGCTTCCCCCCGCCGCCAGAGCCAGCACGGCGGTGATGAGAAGCCACAGCAGCGCGTCGTTGACCGCCGCATAGCCCAGCGCCAGCCGCCCGACCCGCTCCCCGATCAGCCCCATCTCGCGCAGGATGGCCCCCAGCACCGGCAGGGCGGTAACCCCGACGCAGATGCCGAAGCCTGCGGCGAACAACAGCGGGTCGGCCTTCGGCCCGGCCATCTCGGGAAAGGCGCCGACGATCCACCAGCCGAGCCCCCCGCCGAGCAGGGTCGGCACCATCATGCTCGACAGGCTGATCCCGACGAAGGCGCGCCCGCGCCCCTTGAACTCCTCCAGATCGAGATGCAGCCCGGTCAGGAAGGCGAAGAAGACCACGGCGAGCAGAGCCAGCCCGGAGAGCGGCGCCAGCGATCCCTTGGCAAACAGCGGTTGCCAGATTTCCGGGGCGGCCTGCCCGAGAACCGACGGGCCGAGCGCGATCCCGAACAGGATCTGGATGACCACCATCGGGGCCACATGCTTCAGGCCGGACAGCCGCCACAGCAGGAACGGGCCGGCGATCAGCAGGATGGCCTGGATGAGGAACAGCAGGGCCGGCGTCAGCTCGACGGGCATCGGGTCATCCCAGGCTGGCGAGCTGGGCGAGGCTGGCCCGCAGCTCCGCGATGCCCTGGCCCTTCTCGGCGCTGGTGGCGTGGATTTCCGGGAAGGCGGCGGGGTGCTTCTTCAGGGCCGCCACGGTGCGCTTGCTCACCTCGGCCAGCTCCTGCGACCGCACCTTGTCCGACTTGGTCAGGACGACGACGTAGGGCACCGCCGCCTGATCGAGCATCGTCATGATCTCCTCGTCGTTGGGCTTCAGCCCGTGGCGCGAATCGACCAGAACCAGCGCCCGGCGCAGCGTGACGCGGCCGCGCAGGAAGCGGCGGACCATGTCGTTCCAGATCTCGATCTTCTCCTTCGACTCCTTGGCGTAGCCGTAGCCGGGCATGTCGACCAACTTCAGCCGGTTGCCGAGGTTGAAGAAGTTGAGCTGCTGGGTGCGGCCCGGCGTGTTGGAGGTGCGGGCCAGCGTCTTGCGCCCGGTCAGCGCGTTGACGAGGCTGGATTTGCCGACGTTGGACCGTCCGGCGAAGGCGACCTCCGGCAGGTCGGCCTCCGGCAACTGCTCCGCCGTCTGGGCGCCCCAGATGAAGTCGCATTCCTTGGCGAACAGAAGCCGCCCCGCTTCCAGGGCCTCCTCGTCGAAACCGGAGATCGGGGAGCTGCTGGAAGAGGTCATGGACGGCGCTTTCGAAAGACACGGGGTACGGATGATCGTGACCGGCCCAAAACATAACCGCCGGCAAACGCCCGTCAAGGGAGGCGCTTGCCGGCGGTCGATGCCCTGAAGTCAGGGAAGCCGGGTATCAGGTGAAGAGAACCCTCAGGTCACCTTCACACCGTCCTGCCGCATGATGATCCACTGCTGGGCGATGGACAGGGTGTTGTTCCAGGCCCAGTAGATCACCAGACCAGCCGGGAAGCTGGCGAGCATGAAGGTGAAGATGATCGGCAGGAACTGGAACACCTTCTGCTGCACCGGATCGGGCGGTGCCGGGTTCAGCTTCTGCTGGAAGTACATGGTGATGCCCATGATGATCGGCCACAGGCCCAGCATCAGGATGTGCGGCGGCTGCCACGGGATCAGACCGAACAGGTTGAAGATGGTGGTCGGATCGGGCGCGGACAGGTCGTGGATCCAGCCGAAGAACGGCGCGTGCCGCATTTCGATGGTCACGAACAGCACCTTGTACAGCGCGAAGAAGACCGGGATCTGGATCAGGATCGGCAGGCAGCCCGACACCGGCGAGACCTTCTCGCGCTTGTAGAGCGCCATCATCTCCTGGTTCAGGCGGACCTTGTCGTCGCCGAAGCGGTCGCGCAGCTCCATCATCTTGGGCTGCAGCTTCTTCATCTTGGCCATCGCGTGATAGGACTTGTTGGCCAGCGGGAAGAAGGCCGCCTTGACGATCACGGTGAAGACCAGGATGGCGATGCCGAAGTTGCCGAACAGGCGGCCCAGCAGGTCCAGCCCGTAGAAGAACGGCTTGGTCAGGAAGTAGAACCAGCCGAAGTCGATCGCCAGATCGAAGTTGGCGATGCCCAGCTTGTCCGAATAGTCGTCGAGCAGCCGGACCTGCTTGGCGCCGGCGAACAGGCGGTCGGTCAGTTCGATGGTGGCGCCGGGGGCGACCTCCACGGCCTTGCCGAGCGTGTCGACCTGATAGCGGTCGGCGGCGCCGGGGGCGGAGTGGACGAAGCGGGCGGTGATCGGGGCCTTCTGGTCGGGGACCAGCGAGACCAGCCAATACTTGTCGGTGATGCCGATCCAGCCGCCGGTCGACTGGGCGGAGATGGTGCCGGCCTTGCGCAGGTCGTCGTACTTGTGCTCGTTCAGCTTGCCGTCGAAGACGCCGAGCGGGCCTTCATGCAGGATGTAGTAGCCGTCGGTGTGCGGCGTGCCGGCGCGGCTGACCAGGCTGTAGGGCAGCAGGCTGACCGGGGCGGAGCCGGTGTTGCGCACCTTCTGGGTGATCGTGAACATGAAGTTCGGATCGACCGCGATGGTCCGCTCGAACACCAGACCCTTGCCGTTGTCCCAGGTCAGGGTCAGCGGCTGGTCCGGGGTCAGCGCGGTGCCGGCGGCGGTCCAACGGGTGTCGGCGCCGGGAACCGGCTGTGACTTGTCCTCCGGAACCCAGCCGAACTCGGCGTAATAGGCCTCGGGCGTGCCGGCGGGGGCCAGCAGCACGATTTCCGGGCTCTTGGGATCAGGGGTGACGCGGTAGTCGGCCAGCGTCAGGTCGTCGATGCGGCCCCCAACCAGATTGACCGATCCGTGCAGCGACGGCGTGTTGATCTTGACGCGCGTTCCGGCGGCCATCTGCTCGGCGAGCAGGCCGGCGCGGTCGCGGACCGTGGCGGGAGCCGCCGTGCCGGGCACCGAACCGGGAGCGGCGCCCGGAGCGGGCGCGGCGCCGGGGGCGACCGACTGCTCCGTCTGGGCGGCCTGCTGCGCAGCCTGCTGCTGCTTCACCCGGGGTCCATCGTAGAAATACTGGAATCCCAGGAGGATGGCGATCGACAGAGCGATCGCGAGGATGAGGTTGCGTTGATCGGTCATGGCATCCCGGTTGCCGTGGGCCTTCTGTTAAGAAGGGGGCCGAACGCCGGTTTTCAGGCCGGCATGCGAATTGCTGCATCGATGCGCCGCGTCGTCCGGCCCGTGCGAACAGCGGGTGGACCGCCCCGGCTCGGGCACGGGATCATATCCCCACCCGCCCCAGGGATGGCAGCGCAGAAGCCTCCGGACGGTCAGCCAACTGCCCCGGATCGCTCCGTGCTTAGATAGCGCATCCAGCGCATAGTTTGAACAGGTCGGCTGAAATCGGCAGTGCCACCCGATGAAGGGCGACAGGGTCCACTGATAGCCGACCACGAGCGCGCGCAGAAAATAGGCGAGCGGGCTCACGCGCCGACCTCCCCGCCGCCGGAACCGTTGCCGGTCCCGCCTTTGGGTGTGACGGCGTTTGGCCCGCCATTCACCTCGTTCCTGGACGCGTCGCTCTTAGAGACGTCGCGCCACAGACCGAGGCGTTTCAGCGCCGCGATCAGATCGCCCAGCAGCTCCGTCCACGGCCGTTCGGCCGTCGCGGCGCGGGCCACCAGCACGAAATCGTGACCGGGGGCCGCGTGGGCGATCAGAATTTGACGGGCCGCTTCGCGAAGGCGGCGGCGTGCGCGATTGCGCACGACCGCGTTCCCTACTTTGCGGCTCGCCGTCAGGCCAAGACGAATCGGCGGCTCGCCAGGGGCGGGCCGCTGCCGTTCGTCGTGTCGGCGCACCTGCAGGATAAGGCCGGGAGCCACATGCTTGCGCCGTGTACCGGCCACGGCCAGAAACTCCGGCCGCCGCTTCAGGCGCCCGACCCTGGGGTCCGGCGCCGCCATGCGTATCAGGCGCTCAGGACACTGCGGCCCTTGGCGCGACGGCGGGCAATCACCTTGCGGCCACCGACGGTCGCCATGCGGGCGCGGAAGCCATGCCGGCGCTTGCGCACGATTTTGCTGGGCTGGAACGTGCGTTTCACGGCACCATACTCCTCGATCTCAGGGCAAAAAATGAGCCCCGCTGTATAGAGGTACCGACCCCCGGAGTCAATCACGCGCTGCCACCCAAGCGTGGGAAATATTCTCCGTTCGGATGGGCGAAGGCAAGAAGGGTGGCGCAAAGGAGGGTGAAAAGGGGTAGGGCCCTGCCTCCCTTGCCGTGCGGCGTGTTTACCCCCTGACATTCGCGAAAGGTCCGGGGGAAGTCGGCATGCTGCACCGGCGGCAATTCATCGTGTCCAAAAACACCCACGCGCTCCGTCCGGATTGGGTGAGCCGTGACATCGGCGGGCTCGTCCTGTCCCATTGTCCCGACCTGCCGGTCCGGCGCGTGCTGGGCGCCGACAAGACGGTCTGGCATCTGCTGGGGCTGCCCGTGCAGACCGACCCGGCGCGCCCCGACCCGGTGGAGGCGCTGGCCGCGTCGAGCGCCGGGGACATCGCGGAGCTGTGCCGCTCCTGGACGGGACGCTGGCTGCTGCTCAACAACCGCGCGGTCCATCTCGACACCGGCGGGACGCTCGGCTGCTTCTACGGGATGGTGGATGGCGCCCTGACGCTCACCTCCAGCGCCGGGGTGATGGCCGAACTGCTGGGCGAGGAGGCGAGCTTCCGCCGCCCGCTGGCGCACGAGGCCGGGCTGGACTGGTACCCGCTGCCCGGCTCCGGGCTGGCGGGGGTGCGCCGGCTGCTGCCGACCCAGGTGCTCGACCCGGCCCGCCCGATGGACGATCCGGGCTTCCTGACCTTCCGCCGGCCCTTTCCCGCGGTTCCGCCGGGCTTTTCCGACTCGCTCGCCTATGAGCGGATGGAATCCATCCTGGTCACCGCCATCCGCAACCTGCACCGGACGCTGTCGGGACCGGAGGGCGGCCATCGCCCGCTGATGCTCCAGCTCACCGCCGGCTACGACACGCGGCTGCTGCTGGCCGCCGCGCAGAAGGCCGAGGTGCCCTTCGCCACCTTCACCTTCGACCATCGCGACCTGACGCCGGGCGACCGCAAGCTGCCGCCGAAGCTGGCCCGGCTGGCCGGGGTGGAGCATCACCTGATCCCCTGCCCCCCGCTGGACGCCCAGCGCGCGCGGGACTATGCCGCCCACACCGGCGGTCACACCGCGGCGATGGACGGCGAGTTCTACGCCAACGGCGCCTGGGACGGCGTGCCGGAGGGTGCCGTGGTCCTGCATGGCGGCGTCTTCGAGGTGGCGCGCTGCTTCTACTGGGGTCAGATTCCGCCGGGCCTTGCCGCCGACGGCGAGGATACCGCCGCCCGGATGTTCGACGCCTTCCGCGGCAAGCTCTACAACCCGCCGTCCCATTGCGAGGCGCTGCGCGAGTGGCTGGCCTGGGTGGTGAAGACGCCGGACGTCCTGCCGGGCGGCACGATGGACCTGCGCGACCGCTTCTATCTGGAGCAGCGGGTGGCCGGCTGGCTGTCGGCCATCGACCAGGGGGTGGACCTGACCGGTCGGCAGCTCTTCCAGGTCGGCAACTGCGCGGACTTCCTGGCGATCGCCCTGGCCATGCCGGTGGATGTCCGCCGCTCCAGCCAGCATCAGGCGGAACTGATCCGCCGCATGGCCCCCGACCTGCTGAGCGAGCCGATCAACCCGCCGCAGCCCGCCGTGCTGCGCCAGCTCCGCAAGCTGCCGCGCCGCCTGAACAAGCTGCGCACGGCGATCGGGCACCATCTGGCGCGGACGTCGGCGTAGGGGAGGGCTTCAAGGGGGCGGCTTGCCCCACCCTAACCCTCCTCCGCTGGGCGGGGAGGGATTGTGGCTTGGGGTCGGGTCGGGTTGGGGAAGGCCGGGTGCGGCTGTCTTGGACAGGTGCAGCCAACGGCGGTAGGCGTCCTCGCTCACGGGCGCGCGGTGCTTCAGGCCGATGCGGAGGATTTCCGGCAGGGCCAGCAGGACCTTGAGGTCGGTCAGCCGTGGGCCGTGGCGCAGGTTCTTCCAGCTGTTGCCGATCCAGCTCCGCGCGAAGCGCCAGGGCAGCAGGCCGGCGGGGCAGCGGGCGATCTCGCGGATCAGGTCGTTGCGGTGGTTGTAGAAACGCTCCAGCCCCGGCTTGCGGCCCTTCTCGCTCTTGTCGTGATAGACCATGATGCCGGGCAGGGCGACCACCCGGTGGCCGGCGCCGATCAGCCGCAGGCAGCGGTCCTTCTCCTCCCCCTGGCGGTACAACTCTGGAATGTAGAGCCCGACGGCGGCGACCGCGCGGCGGCGCAGCAGATGGCCGCAGCCGACGTACCAGGGCGCGTCGAAGGGATCGGCCTGCGGCGGGAAATAGATCAGCCCGTCGCGCGTCTCGATGTTGCAGGCCACCGCTGCCACGTCCGCGTGCGTCTCCATGTGGGCCACCGCGCGGGCGAGGCCGTCCGGCTCGGCGAACCAGGAATCGTCGTCCACCGACAGCACATAATCGCCCGCCGTGTTCACGAAGCCGAAGTTGCGGGCGTAGATCAGCCCGGCGTTGTGCGGCAGCCGGACGTAGCGGACGGTGGGGAACTCCCCCCGCACCATGGCGTCGGTGCCGTCCGTGGACCCGTCGTCCACCACCAGGATCTCCGCGACGGGGTGCGTCTGGGCGAGCAGGCGGGACAGCGCGGTGCGAAGCTCCGGCGCGCGGTTGAAGGTGGCGATGACGGCGCTGACGGTGGGCATCAGGCGACCTCGCTGGAGGAGGACGAGGCGGTGCGCGGCCGCTCGGGCAGGGGCAGCCGGACCGGCGGGCGCTTCAGCTCCTCCGGATACTCGTCGCGCAGGCCGGACAGGTAGCTGTCCAGGAAGACCCGCAGGCTACGGAAGTCCCGGTTCACCAGATAATGGGCGGTGTATTTGGCGATCATGCGCGGGATCACCCCGGCTTTCTCGTAGTTGGCGTGGATGTAACCCATGTTGCGGAAGAAATGCGGCGCCCGGTCGGCCCGCATCGTCTCCACCGTGCCCAGCCGACCGCCCAGCACCTTGTGCTCCGTCCGCGACATGCCGGGATGGATGTGGAGCGCCTTCACCGCCGTGCCGACCTTCAGCCCGGCGCGGCGCGCGCGCAGGGTGAACTCGTACTCGTCGCCCCAGATGAACATCTCGCGCTTCACGTTGCCGATCCGCTCGAACACCGCCCGCCCGATCAGCGTGCCGTTGAACAGGGCGATGGTGCCCGGCACCAGCCCGTCAACCGCCCGCGCCATCAGGCTGTCCGGGTCGCGGGTGCCCTGCATGGGGAAGGCCAGGGTGGAGCGGTCCTCCGCCGCCAGCACCAGCGGGCCGACCATGGACAGGCCGTGGTGCCGCGCCTGGGCCAGCAGTTCGGCCAGCGCGCCGGGCTGCGGAATGCCGTCGTCGTCGGTGCTCCAGATCCAGCGGGCGCCGAGACCGAGCGCCGTCTCGAAGGCGGTGTGGTAGGCGCCGGCGGACCCGCAGTTGGCCTGCCGCACCACGACCAGCGCGTCGTCCCACTCCTCCGCCTGAGCGGCCAGCCACTCCGGCGTGCCGTCGCTGGAGCCGCTGTCCACCACCACCAGCCGCTCCGGCCGCGGGTGCTGGCCGAGGATCGCCGCGACGCAGGTGGCCAGAAGCGGCAGGCGGTTGTGGGTGACGACGATCGCCACGACGCCGTGGGCCACGTCCGCCGGGACGCTGTTTGCCGAAAATTGGTCCTGAGCCATGGCTGGGCGGTTCCTCCTGGTCCTGTCCATCAGTCGGTTTGGGTGCGCGTGGGGGCGCAGTCGCCCTGGCCCGGCCGGCAGGGCAGGATGGCGACGTCGGGTGAGGGATCGGTGGCGCCGGACAGCACGCCCAGCCGCCCCAGCGTGCGGGCGACCGTCCGTGCCGCGTAGAGCTGCCCTTCCAGCCCCCAGCGGCTGCCGTTGGGCGCGTAGAGGTCGCGCACCCCGCCGGCGGCCAGCGCCGTCAGGCCGGAGGCCAGCGGCACCGCCTGGAGCGTCGGATCGGCGGCCATGACCTCATCCACCGCGGACCGCTGAGGCGGCGGATCGAGCAGGAAATCGGCGTAGACCGTGCCCTTGTCCGGCGCGATCAGCAGCAGGAAGCGCGTCGCCCCGTTGGCCTCCACCGCGTCCTGGATCGCGTGCAGCCCGGCGCGGCGCTCCTCCAGCAGGCGGTGATCGGCCCGCCAGGGCTGGAAATCCTCCGCGCGGAAGAGGGTGGTCGTCGCGGCGGCGGAGCTGAACAGGCCTGCATAGGCCAGGGACCGCTCCTCCACCGGGCCACCGGTCACGTTCAGCAGCGCGCGCGGCAGCGCCTTGACCAGCAGGTCGAGCGCGTGGCCGACCGGCGGCGGGTTCCAGGCCTGGGCGCGTGTGCGCTCCAGGGACCGTGGCTGGCGGTTTAGGGGCTGGACGGCGAGGGGCGCGGCGTCGTCACCCCGTGGGGGGCGGGGGTGGTGACGGTGGACAGCGCCAGCCCGCCGACACGCTCCCCCAGGTCGCGTTCCGATAACTGAAGGATCACCACGCGCGGCGGGCGCTCCCGGAAGTCAGGGGAGGTCAGATAGGCGGCCATCGGCGCGGCGCCCGCAGCCCGCACGCCGACGGTCAGGCCGGTCAGATTGACCAGGTGGTCGGTCCAGTAATGGCCGTAGCGGCCGTGGCGCTCTTCCGCTTCGGGGCGTGAGAAGCCGTCTCCGAACACCAGCACGTCGTAGGAGGCGCCGGGCCGGGCCGCCTCGGCGAGCGGCGGCACGAAGATCGCGCGCGGTGCCTTGGGGCCGAAGCGGTTCTCGGCGAAGCCGCCCAACTCCGTCAGGTCGCCGTCGGGCGGGTCCAGCGCGAAGGCCAGCGGCAGGACCAGCGCGGCGGCGAGGGCCAGCCCGCGCAGAACGATCCTGTCCAGCCCGCCCCTCACCGGTCGCCTCACGCCCGGTCCGCGGGGAACCGGACGCCGGGCAGGCGGAAGGCGGGCTTGTGGAAGACGGACATGCGGCTTTGGGCGAGCGGCGACCCGGCGGAGTCGCCGATCCACAGGCGCAGCGCCTTGGTCGCGCCGATCCACAGCAGGATGGGCAGCAGCGAGAAGAAGCCGAACTTGACGATGGTGATGTTGCCGTCGCGGTACCATTGCAGCGACAGCGGGATGAAGGCGCAATAGAACAGCACCGCGTAGCGGTTGGTGAAGCCGGACTCCCAGAACCAGCGGTGCAGCCGGCCCAGGATCAGCCCGACCACCACCATGGTGACGATCACGCCGATCCACCCCGCGCTCATCCAGCCGTCGCCGGCCAGCGAGGTGGTCAGGTTGGAGAAGTTGCCGAAATCGTGCAGCGACACCCATTTGACCGGCGCGCCGATGGGCTTGTCCGGCCACAGCATGCGCGGGATCGGCTCGGTGAAGAGCTGGAGATACTGGGTGAACCAGGTGTAGGTGCCCGACTGCTGCGGCACCGCCCACAGGATGAAGGCCAGGAAGTCGAAGTTGGCGATGTCCTGGTTCGACACGCTCTCGACGAAGGAACCCTCGCCGCCCTGGAAGATGCTGAACAGCTTGCCAGGGTTCTCGGTGCCGGCCAGCACGCCGCGCAGGAAGTCGCGGTTGTTGCCCAGCGTGTGGAACAGCAGCAGGACCGGCAGGCCGCAGGCGAGCTGCCACCAGCGGAACCACTTGGTGCGCGTGTGGTAGAGGATCAGCAGCACCATGCCCAGCACGCCCATGATGATCGCCCAGCGCCCCCAGCCCAGATAGGCGCGGTAGCTGACGAAGGCGATGAAGGGGATGAAGGACAGCGGGTGGAAGCGGCTGACCCAGATGATGCCCAGCGTCAGCGGCAGGCCCATCGAATGGGCCTCGGCGATGTAGCCGGTGGTGTTGACGTAGACCGGCTGGCCGGTCAGCGGGTCGCGCTCCATCTGCACGTCGCCGGTGCCGGTGAAGTCGGCGCCGTCCTGGCGCAGGATGGCCGAATAGATGGCCAGCGGCCCCAGCGCCGCCACGGTCAGGACGAAGGCGGTGATGTCGAGCCGGTCGAAGGTGAAGGTGGGCGCCCGGCTGAGGTCCGGCTTGACCCGCCCGGCCCAGCCGCAGGCGACGGAGAAGGCGACGAGCGCGACCGAACTGACCGTCAGCGACTTCACGAACTCCGCCGCACTCGGCCAGTAGCCCATGAACAGCCAGGCGTTGTCGATGCCGAAGCCGTGGACCAGCAGCGGTCGGATCACGAAGACCAGCGTGTGGAAGATCAGATAGTAGGTCAGCGGGTGGAACATCGACGCGGTGCCGGTGCTGAGGAACACCACGGCGACCAGGGCCACCACCAGCACCTGCGCGATCAACGCCGTTTCGATCATGCCGGACTCCGCCTTACCTCGTGAACGCGCGTCACCGCCAGCCACGGCCGGTGGTGGGGCGGCCGGTGGGGCGGTGTCGTCGTGCCGGCCCTCGGGAGCGACGGCGGCACATCCGGAAGCAACGCCGCCGGCCCCGGTCGGGTCCCCCCGTCCGGGAGCGCAGACGGCGAGGTCCGCCCGGTCAGGGCTATCCGCAGGGCACCTTCGAGGCACCCCGTCCGCGCTTTTGCTTCATCCGGCCCCCGCCGCCAGTTTCGCTGGGGTGCCGAACGGAGATGATATGACGCGCCGGATTCCTGGACTCTTCGCGGGCGGGCTGTTGTGGCTGGTCCTCTTCCTGGCTGGTCCCCACCCGTCCCTTGCGGCCGAACCGGCGATCCACGTCTCGCCCCAGGGCGACGACCGCTGGTCCGGGCGGGTTGCCGCCTCCACCCTGGACGGACGGGACGGCCCGGTCGCCACGCTGGGCCGCGCGGTGGAGGAGGCGCGCAAGCGCGGGCTGCATCTGGTTCTGCTGCGCGGCGGCACCCACCGGCTGACCGACACGGTGACGCTGGGTCCGGAGGATTCCGGGCTGCGCATCGCCGCCTTTCCCGGTGAAACCCCGGTCCTGTCGGGCGGGGAGGTGGTGACGGGCTTCAAGGCGGAGCGGGACGGCGTCGTCTCCGCCCCGCTGGCCCGCGAGCCGGGGCTGGACGTGACCGCCGGCGGGGTGCGGCTGCGCGCCGCGCAGAGCGGCGCCTTCGACCCGCAGGACCCGATCCGCAGCGGCTGGTTCATCGCCCAGCAGACCAAGGGCGGCGGCGACAAGCGGCAGTTCCGCTTTCCGCCCGGCACCGTCCAGGCGGCCTGGGCGGTCCCCGGCGTGCGCGTCCAGGCGCTCGACCGCGAGCGGCAGGCCGATGACATCCGCGGCATCGAGCGCATCGACCGCAACGGCACGCTGGTCCTCGACCGCGACGGCTGGTACCCGTTCCGCGACGGCAGCACCTTCCGCCTGCTCGGCCATCCCGACTTCCTGAAATTCCCCGGCCAGTTCGCCTGGAGCGCCAAGGACCGGCGCCTGCTGCTTCGCCCCCACGACCCGGCGGCCTTCGCCCGCGACGGCGAGGCGGTGGTGGCCCGCACCGCACCGCTGATCCAGGCGGAGAAGACGGACTCCATCACCCTCGACGGGCTGTCCTTCGCCGACGTGCCCTACAACGGGGCGGCGGTGCGGCTGGCCGGCGGTTCGGGGCACCGCGTCCTCGACAACCGTTTCTCCGCAGTCGGAACCGGCATGCTGCTGGTCGGCGTCGCGGACAGCGAGGTGCGCGGCAACCGGCTGGAGCATCTGGGGCGCAGCGGGATCGAACTCACCCCGGGCAGCGCCGGCAACCGCATCGTCGCCAACACCATCCGCCATGTCGGCGAGGTGAACTTCTACGGCGGTGGCATCATGAGCGCTGGGGTGACCCGCACCCAGATCGCCCACAACGACATCCGGCACGCCGCGCGCTACGGCATCTCCATGAAGAACTGGAACCCGGAGACGAAGAACACCGACAACGTGATCGAGTACAACCGCATCCGCGACATCGGGCGGGAGACCGCCGACCTCGGCGCCATCGAGACGCTGGGGCGCAGCGACATCGACACCAAGCTGGTCATCCGCTTCAACGACATCCGGGGAACCGGCGGGATCGCCACCGACGCGGCGGGGCGCTGGATGACCCGCTACAAGGGCTTCGGCGTCTATCTGGACGACCTGACCAACGGCGTGCGGGTCGAGGGCAATTTCCTGGAGGACACCGGCTGGGCGTCGGTCTTCATCCATGGCGGCGATGGCAACCGGGTGGAGAACAACATCGCCGTGCTGACCGACGAGCGCGACCGTTTCATGCGCTTCGAATGGGTGCCGAAGGCGGGGACGGCGGGCTTCCTGCGCGACAACGAGGCCAGCCGCAACCTGATCCACGCCCGCGTCCCGGTGGAGCAGCTGGTGACCGCGCTGACCGGCGGCGAGTACCGGCTGGAGAACAACATCTTCGACCGGCCAGGCCGCGGCCTGCGCGCGCCGGGGGCACCGGTGGAACGCACGCAGGCGCGCTCCGTTCAGGGAGGCAACCAGCCGGACCCCTATTTCATGAACCCGTCGAAGGACGACTACCGTCTGCGCCCGAATTCCCCCGCCCTGAAGATCGGCTTCCAGGAGCTTCCCTGGTCGCGCATCGGTCCGGAAGGGGCGCGCTGAGCCCGTGGACACGCTCAGTCCGTCGCCCAAGCCCTTGGCCGAGGCCCCGCCATCCGCCACCATCGGGCTGGCGCCGCCGCAACTCGACCTGTCCGCCCTGCCGCCGCGCATCCTGCGCGAGCTGCGCGCCAGCCATGTCGGCGAGACCGTGGCGGTCGCCCTCTACGACGGCGTCGCCGGCGCCACCTCCGATCCGGACGTCCTGCGCTTCGCCGCGTCCCACCGAAGGGTCGAGCGGCGGCACCTGCGGCTGTTCGAGGCGGTCCTGCCGCCAGAGAAGCGCAGCGCGCCGCTGGCCTTCTGGCGTTGGTCGGGCCGGGTGATGGGCGGGCTGCCGGCCTGGCTCGGCCCGCCCTATTTCTACGCGGTGGTCGCCGGGGTGGAGGCGTGGGTGGACGGGCATTACGCCCGGCAGATCGCCCTGGCGCGGCGGCTCGCTCCCGATCCGGATCTGTTGAATTTGCTGGAGGCCTGCCGCCTCGACGAGCGCCTCCACGCCCGCGACGCCGCCCGGCTGGACCCGGCGCCGCCCTGGACCGCCCGCGCGCTGGCGTGGCTGGCGGTGCTGCTGTCCCGCGTGGGGGTGATGGCGGCGCGCTGGGTGTGAGGGCGCTCAGCCCATGGCGCGTTTTGGCCGGACGGCGGTTCCGGCGGCTTCGGGCAGCGGGCCGGCGATGCGGTCGAGCAACGCGTCGAGGCCGCTGTGCCCGGACTCGTGGGCGGCGCGGGCGCGGGCGTGGGCCTGCTCGGAGGCCAGCGCCAGCGCGTCGCGGTCCTTGGCCCACAGGCGCAATGCCGGGAGCACCGCCTGGATGAAATCCCGGTCCTGCGGGACGAGGCCGGGACGGGGAATGTCGCTGCCGATGCAGCCGCGGTCATAGGCCAGCACCGGCACGCCCGCCGCCATCGCCTCGAACAGCACCAGCGGCTGCGCCTCGTTGCGGTAGCGGGTGGGGAAGACGAAGACGTCGATGTCGCGGTAAAAGGCCGCCTTGGCGTCGTCGTCCACCGGGCCGCGATACTCCACGTCGCCGTCGAAGGCCACCAGCCCCGCCGCGACCAGCGCATTGTCCATGCGCCCCAGCCCCGGCCCGGCCAGCACCAGCTTGACGTCCACCCCTTCCGACCGCAGGGCGCGCAGCAGGGTGAACAGCGTGTCCAGCCCCTTGTCGGCGCACAAGTTGGACAGGTGGCCGATGCGCAGCGGTCCGGACTTGCCGTGGCGCGGCCGCGGCACCGGCGGGGTGAAGATGGCGTTGGAGACGCTCATCGCCGTCTTGGCTGCCGGGTAGAGCGCCTGGAACCGCGCCTGCATGGCCGGGCAGAGCAGCACATGCATGCAGTCCGTGCCGGCCAGCCGGGTCAGCAGGCTCATCCGCCACGTAGGTTTGGAGATGGTGGCGAAGGAATGGTGGTGCAGCGTCCGTTCATAGCCGAACAGCCGCGCCGTTCCGGCCAGCGCCGCGGTGTAGAAGATCCCCAGCCCCGAATCGACGGGCATGTAGAAACGCCGTCCGGGGATCGTCGCCCCGGCCGCCAGCCGCAGGCCCGCCAGCAGGACGCGCGTGGCCTTGGCCGCGTGGTAGCGCAGGCCGCCGCCGTTCCAACCCGGCGACAGGTCCGCGACCTCCACCGTGGCCTGCACCGGCCCGCGATCGCGCAGGCGGTCCAGCACCAGGGCGGTGACCCGACTCATCCCGTCCATGGGCGGGGGAAGGCGGCCCGAGACGACGATGTGGGGGGTGTTGCGGCGGTCGGTCATCAGGCTTCGCTTTCACGAGTGCCCTTGCGGGCGCTTTCATCGGTGCTTTGGGCGGCGCCCTGGTCGGCATCCTTGCGGGCGCCCAGGCTGTGCAGGGCCTTCTCCACGGCCTCCGCGAAATAGCCGGCGTCGGCCAGCGCCTGGAATGGGCGGCCGTTGAGGCTGAGGCGGCGCCATTCCGCCTCGTCCGACGCGACGGACAGCATGTGGCGGGCCAGCCCCTCCGGGTTGTCGGGCTCGACGATGTGGCCGTTCAGCCCGCTGCGGATCAGCACGTCGCGGGCGCCGCACTGGTCGGACAGGATCGTCGGCACGCCCATCGCCAGCGCCTCGTTCACCACCAGCCCGAACTGCTCCTCCAGCGAGGGCAGCAGCAGGCACAGGGTGGAGCCCAGCGTCTCCGCGATCCCCTTCTCCTGAAGGAAGCCGCGGAAAAGGATGTGCCCCTCCAGCCCGCGCCGGGCGACCTCCGCCCGCAGGTCCGCCTCCAGCGGGCCGGAGCCGCAGAGGTGGAGGGGCCGCGCCGCGTCTCCGGCGAGCCGGCGGTAGAGGTCGTAGGCCTCGACCGCGCGGAACAGGTTCTTCTTCGGCACGAAGCGGGCGATGATGGTGAAGTGCCGCTCCGCGAAGGGCACGCCGTCCGGGGCCGGGGTCATGCCGGACAGCCGGCGCACCCGCTCCAGCGACAGGGTGTCGTAGCCGATGAACAGCCGGTCCTTGGGCAACCCGAGGAAGCGGTAGTAGTCGACCGTGCGGTGGCTGCCCCCGATCGCCGCCTGATAGGGCTTGTAGAGCAGGGACTTCAGCGCCTCGCGCCAGAGGACGCGCGGCTTGTCGTCGAACTTCGAGGCGTTCATGTTGACGACGCGCCGGCCCATCAGCCGCATCGTCACCGCCAGGGCGAAGACGTCCGGCTCCTCGTAATGGCAGAGGAAGACATGGCTGGCCCCCGCCTTGCGGCATTCGCGCAGCAGGGCGCGGTAGACCTGGAAGGCCGGAATGTCCGCCTTGGAGCGTCCGGGGAACAGCGTGACCTTGCGGAACTGCTGCCCTTCCCCGGTGGAGTCCCAGGCGTAGGTGTGGGACTTCGACCCGACCTCCAGACCGACCACGTCGTAGAGATGGCCGAGCCGACGGCCCACCGCCTCCAACCGGTCCATGTGGTAGGGGCCGAACATCTCCCAGGAAAAGACCAGGGCGGGCTTCGTCATGCGGCGTCGTCTCCCAGCAGCAGCGCGGCGTAGCGCGCCAGGACGGCGCTGCGGCTGGCGTTGCCCTCCACCCAGGCACGGCCCCGGCGGCCCATGGCCGCGCTCCGGGCGGGATCGTTCAACAGGTCGGCCACGGCCTGCGCCATGGCCTCCGGCGCGTCGGGCGGGGTGCGCAGGAAGGCGTCGATCTCCGTCCCCAGCCGGTCGAGCGCCGAGCCCGGCAGGCAGGTGCAGACGAAGGGCCGTCCGGCGGACAGGATGGTCACCGCCTTGCCCGGCATGGCGAAGGCCGCCCCCTCCGGACGCTGCGGCACCAGATGCACGTCGCCCTCGGCCAGCCCCTCGGCGAGGCGGTCGGAGGCGATCAGCGGGGCGAACTCCACGTTGGGCAGCGCCATCGCCTTGGCCTGGGCCTTCAGCTCCTCCTCCAGCCCGCCCTGGCCGCGCAGCAGAACGCGGGCGTCGGGGCGCAGCGCGTGGAGGTGGCGGGCCATCTCCAGCACCTGGTCCAGCCCCTGCTTGCGGGCGAAGGCGCCGCTGTAGAGCACGGTCGGCGGCTGGCCCTCGGGCCGGGGCAGGGGGCGGACGGCCTCGGCGTCGACATGGGGCGGGATGACCGTGATCGGCCGCCGCACGCCGAGGTCGCGCAGCACGTCGGCCATCGCCTCCGACAGCACGACGATGCCGTCGGCGCGGTTCAGCGCGGTGCGCTCCACCGCCTGGATGGCCTTCAGCGCAGCCCCGCCGCCCATCCCCAGCGCGCCAGCGAGGCCCGACTGGATGTCGTGGACAATGGCGATGTGCCGCCCGCCCGGCGCGCGGAAGCGGTCGGCGACGGCGACGCTGAAGATGGAGGGGCAGAGCGACAGCACCGCCTTGTGCCGCCCGACTCGCCCGCGGGCGCGCGCCGCCAGGAAGCCGGCGTGCAGCACCCCCTCGTGGATCAGCCGGCCCTTCATGCCGCCGCCCTTCGGCGGGATGGTGAACAGCCGCTCGATGCGGACGCCGTTCACGGTGCGGCGGTCCTCGGCCCCATCGGCGTAGCCGTCGTAGATGGCTTGGCCCGGATAGTTGGGGCGGGCGGTCAGCACGGTCATGTCCGTCCCCGCCGCGGCGAAGGCGGTGGCGAGGTCGGTCATCATCGGCGCGCTGCCGGCCGGTTCCGGCCAATAGCTCATCGCCACCAGCAGGACCGATGGCGGCAGGGCGGCCGGAGCCATCGTCCCAGCGGAGACGGGGGTGCGCAGGGGTGTGGAGTCATCGGGCATGGGTGGTCACTCCGCGGCTTCGCCGGTCGTTGTGGCGGCGGATCCAGGGGCGGGGCGGGGACCGGCGGGGCGGCGTTTTCCAGGAACCACGCGTAGGTGCGGCGGAGCCCCTCCTCCAGCCCGACCTTGGGGCGCCAGCCGGTGGCGAACAGGCGCGACACGTCCATCAGCTTGCGCGGGTGGCCGTCCGGCTTGCTCAAATCCTGGGTCAACGTTCCCTCGTAGCCGACCACCCCGCGGATCAGCCGGGCCAGATCGCCGATGGCGATGTCCTCGCCGGGGCCGACGTTGATGATGTCCTCCCCGTCGTAGCGTTCCATCAGATGCAGGCAGGCGTCGGCCATGTCGTCCACATAGAGGAACTCGCGCCGCGGCGTGCCGGTGCCCCACAGGGTGACGCTGGGCGCCTGCTCCATCTTCGCGTCGTGGAAGCGCCGGATCATGCCGGGGATGGCGTGGGAGCCCTCCGGGTCGAAATGGTCGCCGGGGCCGTAGAGGTTCGACGGCATGGCGCAGATGGCGTTGAAGCCGTACTGCCGCCGGTAGGCTTGGCACTGGGTGATGCCGGCGATCTTGGCGATGGCGTAGGGCTTGTTGGTCGGCTCCAGCGCGCCGGTCAGCAGCGCCTCCTCCTTCAGCGGCTGCTCCGCGAACTTCGGGTAGAGGCAGGAGGAGCCGAGGAACAGCAGCTTCCTGACCCCCGCCCGCCAGGCCGCGTCGATGACGTTGGTCTGGATCAGCAGGTTGTCGCGGATGAAGTCGCCGCCGAAGCGCTCGTTCGCCAGGATGCCGCCGACCTTGGCCGCTGCCAGGATCACGTAGTCGATCTTTTCCCGGTCGAAGAAGGCGCGCACCGCGGCTTGGTCGGTCAGGTCCAGCTCGTCGCGGCCACGCAGCACGAGGTCGCTGTAGCCGGCCTCCACCAGACGGCGGACGATGGCCGAGCCGACGAGGCCGCGGTGCCCCGCGACGAAGATGCGGCTGTTTCGCTCCATGGGTCTCGGTTCCCTTATTCGGCGGCGCTGGCGATCGGGGCGTCGCCGTCGCGGCTGCGGGCGGCGTACCAGTCCACCACGCCGGGCAGACCGTCCTTCAGCGGGATGCGCGGCGTGTAGCCGAGCGCGGACAGGCGGGCGATGTCGGGGCTGCGCCGCTGGGTGCCGCCGGGGGCGGGTGGCCCGATCTGGATGTCCGCGACCCGTCCGAGCACGCCGACGATCTGCCGGGCGAGTTCGGCGATGGAGATCTCCTCCGGGTTGCCGACATGGTAGATGCCGAGATGCTCGCCGCGCTCGATCACCGTCATGATGCCATCCACCGCGTCGTCGATGTGGATGAAGGCGCGGGTCTGGGTGCCGTCGCCCTGGATGGGGAAGGGCACGAGCACCTCCGGGCTGCGGTCGATGGCGGCCACGGCGCGGCGCACGAACTCCGGCACCACATGCTCCCACCCCATGTCGGGGCCGTAGACGTTGTGCGGGCGGAAGATGGCGACGCGGTCGAAGCCGCTGCGGCCCCAGTTGACCGCCAGAAGCTCCGAGATCAGCTTCGACCCGCCGTAGCTGTAGCGCGGGTTCAGCACGTCCGGCACGACCAGCGGGATGTCCTCCGGCGTCGGCACCGTCGGCGGGGTCTGGTAGGCCTCGGAGGAGGAGGCGACGACCAGATCGCCCACCCCGTTCGACCGGCAGGCGTCCAGGACGTTCAGCATGCCGCGCACGCCGACGTCCAGCACCACCTCCGGTTTCTCGTAGAAGTGCTTGGTGCCGTTGACGGCGGCCAGATGCAGGACGCCATCGACGCCGCGCACCGCCTGCTCCACCGCCGCCGGGTCGCGGATGTCGCCAGACACGAATTCGACCGCGTCCACGGCGTCGCCGAGCCGGCGCGGGTGGCCGCGGGAGTTGTCGTCGAGCACGCGGACGCGGTGCCCGTCGCGCACCAGCCGGCGGACCAGGGCGGCGCCGATGAAGCCGCTGCCCCCGGTCACGAGATAATGTTTCGGCATTGTTCTTTCCTTAGGCGACAGCGTCAAGGGACGCTTCTTCAAGCGACGTTCCTTCAGGCGACATTTCTTCAAGCGACATGGGCGAAGCGGGCGGCGCCGTGGCTGCCCAGCGCCACGTAGGCCGTGCCCTCGGGCAGGTCCACTTCGCGGCTGTTGAAGTTGTTCCAGAAGTCGTAGATGACCCCCGGCCGGTCCATGCGGCGCGCCAGATCGGGCAGCGGCATGGAGGTGAAGACCGGGTGGTTGTTCAGGATGACGGCGAGGTTGGCGCCCTCCACCGCCTCGGCCATGCTGTTGGCCGGTTCCAGCCCGAAGCCACGGATGTCGTCCGCCGCCACCACCGCGTCGAAGCCGCGCCAGCGCGCCTTGGGGAAGCGGGTGCGCAGCTCCTCGAACAGCGGCTTCGCCATGGTGCCGCGCAAATCGTCGGTCGCCGGACGGCCCTTGAAGGCGAGGCCCATCAGGCTGATGGTCGGCTCCTGCGGGAAGCCCTGCATGGAGCCGGTCAGCCGCTCCAGGAAGTGCGACACCTCGACCGGCTGGCTTTCGTTGATGCGGCGCCCGGCGGCGGTGATGTCCATGTCCACCCCGAACCCGCGGGCGGATTCGATCAGGATGTGCGGGTCCTTCTCCAGGCAGGGGCCGCCGACCGGACCGGGCAGCGGAAGCTGCGTGCGCGGATAGCCCAGCTTGCCCGCCCGCGACACCTCCAGCGCCGACACCTCCATGGCGTTGCACAGCCGGGCGATCTCGTTGGCGAAGGCGAAGGTGACGTCGCGGTAGGTGTTGTCCACCAGCTTGATCATCTCCGCCGTCTCCAGCGTCGAGACCTTGACCGTCGTCGGGGTCAGCATGCCGAAGATCTGCGAGGCGCGGGCCGCCACCTCGACGCTTTCCGCGCCGATGATCTGCGGAAGCTGGTTCAGCTCGACCAGCGCCTGTCCCTCCAGCGTGCGCTCGGGGCAGAAGGCGATGTCGAAGCGCTTGCCGGTGCGCCGCAGGATCGGCGCCACCACCTCGCGGGTCGTTCCCAGCTTCACGGTGGAGCGCAGGATGACCAGGTCGCCGTCGTGGATGCGGTCGGCCACCTGACGGGTTGCCGCCTCGATCATGTCGGTGCGCACGCGGCCGTCGCGGTCCAGCGGGGTGCCGACGGTGATGATGAAGACGGTGCAGTCCCGGCACCCGTCCGGCGTGTGGCCGAAGGTAAACCGCCCGCGCTCCATCACGTGACGAAGCTTCTCGGCGAGGCCAGGCTCATGGAAATGGGGGACGCCGCGGGCCAGCTTGTCCAGCACCTCGTCCCGCACCTCCACGCCGTGCACCTGGAACCCCGCGTCCGCCATGGCGACGGCCAGCGTCAGCCCGACATAGCCGAGACCGAGCACGCAGACGTTCCGGTCGGGAAAGGACTTTGGGAGCATAGTCTTTCGATCCTGCTTAGTGATTGGAGCATGCATCCAAAGGCGCCGCCGCCATCCGCCACCCGCGCCATGCGCAATCCGAACGTCTTGCAACGCGGCATTGTTCCGGCCATTCGGGGTGGCGTGAATTGGCTATGCCGTTGATCGGGAATTGTTTTGTTCGTGGTACCCCGGACCGGCGGCAAGGGTGCGTCCGGTCGGCGTCCTTCGGGATTCGGGATGAGGCGGGCGCATCATGCCGCTGCCATGATCAGCCGGCGCAGCCGCGACGGACGCACCAGCCCGGTGAGCAGAGCCGCCAGCGCGTAGACCGCGACCAGCACGCTGCCGCCGATCAGCAGCGCGGGCAGCGGGTGCGCGGGGGCCATCAGGTCGGGCAGCGCGTGGGTCAGCCCCATGGTGGCCGCCATGGCGAGTGCTGCGCACAGTGCCGCCCGCGCGGCGATGCCGAGATAGAGCTGGCCGACCGCCCGCCGGTGCAGCCAGGCGAGTCCGGCCATGGCGGTCAACTCCGCGACGATGGTGGCGGCGGCGGAGCCCTCGATCCCGTAGCGTGGGATCAGGATCAGGTTCAGCGCCGCGTTGGTCAGGCCGCCGACCAGGATGGCGGTCATGTATCCGGTCTGCCGGTGCCAGACGAGCAGCGGGTTGCCCATCGTCAGATTGATGTGGACGATGGCGACCGCGATCATCAGCAGCCGCAGCGTGTCGGCGGCCGGTGCGTAGGCCGGGCCGAAGACGGTGCCCAGGATGGCCGGCGCCAAGGTGAAGCCGCCCGCCGCGATCAGCGCGCCGATGGACAGGATGGTCGCGGCGTAGTCGCGCATCCGCGCCTGCATCGCCTCGCGGTCGCCATAGGCGGCGGCGAGCTGCGGCATGAAAGCGCTGAGGATGATGTTCCCCGCGGTCAGCGACAGCACCAGCAGTTTGGTCACCGCGGCGTACCAGCCGACCTCCGTCTGCGGGGCCATGAAGCCCAGCATCACCAGATCCAGGTGCGAGAACAGGGCCCAGGCGAAGACGCTGACCGCCATCGGGGCGGAGGTCTTCAGGATGTCCCGCCACTTGGCGAGGTCCACCCGTGGCCGCGGCATCCGGAAATCGCGGCTGAAGCGGGCCAGCATCAGGGCGGCGTTGATGACGAAGGAGATGGCGGTGATGCCGGCGGCGATGGCCAGATCGTCCGGCCCGCGCACCAGCGCCAGCACGGCGACCATGTTGCCGAGCGACGTGCCGATCTCGCGCACCGCGATGACGCTCATCCGCTCCGTCGCCTGATAGACGAAGTCGAGCAACAGCGCGTTGCCCAGCAACTGCACCGCCTGGACCAGCAGCACCGCCTTGACCAGCGCCGATTTGTCGAGCTGGAGCACGAACAGGGCGTAGAGCCCGCCGACCAACACGGCCAGCAGCATCCGCAGCGTCAGCACATGGTCCGCCAAATCGGTGGCCTTTTCCCGGTCGCGGGCGATCTCGCGCACCGCGTAGGTGGAGAGGCCCAGATTCACGAACAGCGCGGCGTAGGCGAGCATGGAGGTGCCGAAGCCGAGCACGCCGAACCCGTCCGGTCCGAGCGCGCGCGCGGTCCAGGCCGTGGTGATCAGCCCGCTCAGCAGCGTGGCGACGCGGGCCAGCCCCAGCGCGCGGATGTTCAGGAAAATGCGTCGTCCGGCGGTCATGGGTCTTTTCGGATGTAAAGGGACGTGCGGGCGGCGGGCCCCCACCCAACCCTCCCCCGCTGCGCAGGAGAGGGCTTTTCTCCTCCCCCGGGGGGAGGTCGGGAGGGCGGCCCGACGCCGTCGCTTTTCTCCAACGCCGCCGTCAGTTCGCGTAGTAGCGGCGGTAGCCATGGTAGCGCCCCCTGTCCGGGAACTCGTACTGGGCGTGGCGGCGGATATCGACCTGCGAGAACAGGACGCCGACGACCTCGCCGCCCGCCTCGACGATCTCCTTCAGCCCGGCCATGGCGGTCTCCCGCTTGGTCTTGCCCCAATGCACGATGAAGACCGTCTGGTCGGCCAGCGCCGCCAGCAGCTTGCCCTCCGACACCGCCAGCACCGGCGGGCTGTCCAGGATCACCCGGTCATATTCGAGCGCCAGCCGCGAGATGAGCTGGTGCATCCGGCTGGAGCCCAGCATGTCCTGCGGCAGGGCGGAGCCGCGGCCCGACGCGATGAAATGCAGGCCGGTGCGCGGGTCGGTCTGGATCACCTCGTTCGGCGCGCATTCGCCGGACAGCACCTCGTACAGGCCGTGCCGGTTCTCCAGCCCCAGCATCGGGTGCAGCCCCTTGCGGCGCATGTCGCAGTCCAGGATGATCGTCTTCTGGCCGGCGTTGGCGCAGATGCGGGCGAAGGCCGCGGCGATCGAACTCTTGCCCTCACCGGGGACGGAGGAGCTGAACAGGATCACCCGCTGGTGGCCGTCCGGGTTGGCGAGCAGCAGCGTGGTGCGCAGGTTCTGCATCGCCTCGGCGAAGGCCGACATCGGCTTGTCGATGGCGTAGGCGGCGGGCGACGTGCCGCGGCGGCGACGCCCGATGGCCGGGACGATGCCCAGCGAGCGCACGCCGGTCGCCGATTCGAATTGGTGCGGGCTGCGGAAACCGCGCTCCGACTGCTCGCGCAGCATCGCCAGCAGCACGCCCAGCGTGGCCGAGGCGACCAGGGCCAGCAGGACGATCATCTTCTTGTTGGGCTGCGACGGGTTCAGGGGGATCGCCGCCTCCGACACGATGCGGGCATCGGGCTGCTGGATCTCGGTCTGGCCGGCGATCTCCTGGAAGCGCGTCAGCATCGCCTCGTACATGGTCTGCGAGGTCTCGGCGTCGCGCTCCAGCGTGCGCAGGGTCACGTTGGATTCCTGCTGCTGGTTGCGCTGGGCCTGGAGCTGGTCGAGGTTGGTCTTCAGGGCGGCCTCGCGTCCCCGCTCGACCTCCACCTCGTTGCTCAGGTTCTGGACGATGCGGCCCACGTCGGCCTTGATCTGGCCCTGCAGGTCGCGCAGCTCGCTCTGCAGCGCGGTCAGCGTCGGGTGGCGGGCACCGTACTTGTTGGCGGCGTCGGCGATCTTGCGCTGAAGCTCGACCTCCTGCTGGCGCAGCGCCTGGATCAGGGGGGAGCCGAGCACGTCGCCGATGGCCGACACGCCGCGCGGGCTCTGCGCCAGGGTGGTCACCTCGCGCAGCTTTGCCTCCGCCTCCTGCCGCTTGGTGCGGGCCAGGACGTAGCTGGTGTTCAGCTCAGCCAACTGCTGGGCGATCAGGGTGGTTTCGCCGTTGGCGTTGGTCAGGCCGCTTTCGGCGCGGTACTTCTCCGCCGCCTCGCCGGTCGTCTTGGCCTCGCGCCGCAGCTCGGTGATGCGCTCCTCCAGCCAGGCCGTGGCGCGCTTGGCCGCCTTGAACTTCTCGTCGAGCTGGTCGACGAGGTACATCTCGCCGATGGTGTTGGCGATGAGCGAGGCCTTGCGCGGGTCCTCGCTGTCGAAATCCACGGCGATGACGTAGGACCGGCCCTGCGGGCGCACCGCCAGATTTTCAATGAAGCTGTTGACGACCGAGGTCCGCTCGTTGGCCGTCTTCTCCTCCGGGCTCAGCGCGATCTCGGGCCGGTCGCCGCGGGCGCTGTTCCACCAGGAGTCCGGCACCAGGTTCTTCGGGTTCAGGTAGTAGAACCAGTTGGTCTGCTCGGGCCGCAGCGCCGCGTTGAACTCCGGATCGTTCATCAGGCCGAGCTTGTCCACCACCTTCTCCGCGAAGGCGGGGGATTTCAGGATCGCCACCTCGCTCTGCAAGGCCCCCAGCTCGGTCGAGAGGCCGGAGACGACCTCCTGGTAGTTCATCACCTGGTTCTTGCGGTGCTCCACCATGATCAGGGTCTGGGCGGTGTAGAGCGGCGTCATGCGCAGGGCGACGAGACCCGCGATGCCCGTCCCCAGCACGATCACCGTCCCGATCAGCAGCTTGTGGCGCAGCAGCATGCCGGTGGTGCGGCGCACCGCGCTGGCCGCCGCGGTCGACAGGTCGAACGAGACCGGTGCCGAAACCGGTGCCGCCTGCCGCCGCTGGGGTTGATCCTGAATGTCCTGGGTGGCCAAAGCGGGTTCCTCCTCGCATGCCGAACGGCACCCCGTTCGGGGCGTTACGATTGCCTAGAACGCCATCGACCGTCCGGCCGTTTCATGCTGCCCGGAGGGCATATGGTGGGGAAGACACGCTCATTGGGTACCCTCCCCGGAGACGCCATTGGGTGGACCGGTCCTTTGGGTGGACCGGGGAAGCCCCTTCGCGGATAATGGTCATGGTCGATCGAAGGGGACCGGACATGCTGCCGCAACATGTTGGAAAGATTGACGCCGACTGGGCGGGCGCGTTCCCGGCGCTGTCCGCCCTGGAACCCGACGCGCGAGCCCTTCTGCGCGCACAGGGGGGGCGGATGGCGGTGCCGCGCGGTACGGTGCTGTTCCGCATAGGCAGCCTGTGCCACAATTTTCTCATGCTGCTGGACGGCACGGTGCGGGTCCAGATGACCGCCGAAACCGGGCGGGAGATCGTCCTCTACCGCGTCGGGGCGGGCGAGACCTGCATCCTGACCACCGCCTGCCTGATGACGCGCGCCGACTACAGCGCCGAAGGGGTGGCGGAGACCGATCTGGAGGCCATCGCGCTCGGGGCCGGCGCCTTCCATGAACTGCTGGCGCGCTCCGCAGTGTTCCGCGATTTCGTCTTCGCCTCCTTCGGCACGCGGCTGCTCGGCATGATGATGCTGGTGGAGGAGGTGGCCTTCGGGCGCATCGACCTGCGGCTGGCCCGTTTCCTGGTCGATCACCGCGACGCGCGCGGCGGGCTGGACACCACCCATCAGACGCTGGCGGTCGAGCTGGGCACGGCGCGCGAGGTGGTCAGCCGCCAGTTGAAGGAGTTCGAGCGGCGCGGCTTGGTGGAGTTGTCGCGCGGCCGCGTCGCGGTGCACGATCCCGACGCGCTGCTGGCGCTGGAGCGCACGGACGGCGTGTGACGGAGTCACAGACCGGCGGGCGGAAAGGGGCTTGGATGGGCGCACAAACCGCCCACACCGCTCCATAAGGTGCAACCATGCCCGTCAACGTCGGCACCATCGACCGCGCGCTGCGCGCCATCGTCGGCCTCGTCCTGATCGCCCTCGTCTTCGTCGGCCCGCAGACCCCCTGGGGCTGGATCGGCCTCGTCCCGCTGCTGACCGCGGTGGTCGGCTTCTGCCCGGCCTACACCCTGTTCGGTGTCAGGACCTGCTCCGTCAGGAAGTGAACCGCCGCGCGGCAAAGAAAAAGGCCCCTCTCCGCAAGGACAGGGGCCTCTTTTCGTTTACGGTCCAGCGAGGGGGGCGTCACCCCCGAGGGGCGTGCTTGTTCAGGATGCGCTGCAGGGTGCGGCGGTGCATCTTCAGCCGGCGGGCGGTTTCGGAGACGTTGCGGTCGCACTGCTCGAACACGCGCTGGATGTGCTCCCACCGCACGCGGTCGGCGGACATCGGGTTTTCCGGCGGGGAGGGCAACGGGCGGCCGTCGGCCAGCAGGGCGGATTCCACGGCGTCGGCGTCCGCCGGCTTCGGCAGATAGTCCACCGCGCCGGCCTTCACCGCGGCGACCGCCGTGGCGATGTTGCCATAGCCGGTCAGCATGACGATGCGGGCGTCGGGGCGGGCGTCGCGCAGGGTCTTGACCACGTCCAGGCCGCTGCCGTCGGCCAGCCGCAGGTCGACCACCGCGAAGGCCGGCGCCGATTCCTGGGCGACGTCGATGCCGAGCTGCACGCTGTCCACGGCCACCACGTTGAAACCGCGCTTTTCCATGGCACGCGCGAGGCGGGTTCGGAACGGCGCGTCGTCGTCGACGATGAGGAGGCTGCGGGTAACGTCACCCGTGAACGTCAGCTTGGCGGTTTCGCCCGTTGGACTCTCGTCCGTGGTCATCGCGCTATCCACCACTAGTCCTCTGGTTCTAAGACACCACGGTCCCAACGTACGACAACTCGCGCGCCGCCGCTACGGTTATTGCTAAAGGCTACAAGGGCACCCGTTTTCTCTAGCAGCGTTTGTGCAATAAAGATTCCCAGCCCCATATGGCCCGACCGCTCGCTTCTTGCGGACAGGTAGGGCTCGCCGATGCGGCTCAGCAGATGGGCGGGATAGCCCGGCCCGTCGTCCATCACCACCACCGTCGCGGACCGGGCATCCCAGGAGGCGGCGACCGTCACCCGCCCATCGGCGAACTGGTGGGCGTTCTGGATGAAGTTGCCCAGGCCGTGGATGATCTCCGGGCTGCGGCGGACGATCGGCTCCTCCCCCACGGAGCCGTCGCTGCGCTCGACCGTGAACTGGATGTGGCCCAGCCGGTGCGGCGCGCCCGCCGCCTCCACCAGCGCGGTCAGCGGCAGCCGCTCGAACGGGTCGCCGCCGTCGGCCTCCGGCTTGCGGGCCAGCTCCGCCAGGATCTCGCGGCAGCGCATCACCTGGCTTTGCAGCAGGGAGACGTCCTCGGTGTAGGGGCTGTCCGGCGGCATGTCGTGCAGAAGCTCCTTCGCCACCACCGCGATGGTGCCGAGCGGCGACCCCAGTTCGTGCGCCGCGGCGGCGGCCAGCGCGCCCAGCGAGGACAGCCGCTGCTCGCGCGCCAGCGCCACCTGCGAGGCCGACAGGGCGTTGGCGAAGCGCCGCGCCTCCTCGGCCACACGGAAGACGTAGCCGCTGATGAAGCCGGCCGACACCGACAGCGACAGCCAGATGCCGAAGGCGTAGAGCGGGGCGACCGAGGGCATCGGCTCCGGCCAGGGCAGCGGGAAGTGCCACATCGCCAGCACGGTTAGGCAGACGAGGTTGAGCCCGGTCAGCAGAACCACGCTGTAGCGCGACAGGATCGCTGCGGCCACCGTCATCGGGGCGAGCAGCAGGATGGCGAAGGGGTTGGCGAGGCCGCCGGTCAGATAGAGCAGCAACGTGAGTTGCAGCATGTCGTAGCCGAGATAGAGCGCGGCGTCCCGGTCGGCCAGCCGCAGCCGCCCGCCGCGCTGGGCCATCGCCACGAGGTTCAGCAGGACCGAGGCCCCGATGGCCGCCAGCACCGGCCCCAGCGGCAGCGGGAAGCCCATGACGAGCTGCACCGTCGCCACGGTGGCGAGCTGCCCGATCACGGCGATCCAGCGGATCAGGATCAGGGTGCGCAGCGTGACGCGTCCGTCCAGGTTGGTCCACTGCGCCGGACCCGGCCGGCCGGCCTGGGTCATGGCGTGGCGAAGGGAAGCAGCGGCGGTTGCGGACATGAACGGACTTTCCGGCAGGGCCGCTCTTCCCGCGGCGTCACATCGAATGGCTGGGTGCTGTTTTGCCACTCTGGCGTTTGCACGCCAAGCGGCCATATTCTCCGCCTATGGATCAATGCGCAAAACAGCACGCCATCCGGGCCGTGAATCTGACCAAACGCTACGGCACCGCCCGGTCCGGCGAGGTCACCGCCGTGGACGGCATCTCCTTCACCGTTGCGGCGGGGTCGGTCACCGGGCTTCTCGGCGGCAACGGGGCCGGCAAGACGACGACCATCTCCATGCTGCTCGGGCTGCTGCTGCCGACCTCCGGCACGGTGGAGGTGCTGGGGGTGGACATGGTGCGCCACCGCCACGCGGCGCTGCCCCGCATGAACTTCTCCTCGCCCTATGTGGAGCTGCCGCACCGGCTGACCGTGCGGGAGAACCTGACCGTCTATGGCCACCTCTACGGCCTGAAGGGGGTGAAGCGGCGGGTGGAGGAGCTGGCCGAGCATCTGGAGCTGACCCGCTTCCTGGAGCGCCCCTCCGGCGGGCTGTCGGCCGGGCAGAAGACGCGGGTGGCGCTGGCCAAGGCGCTGCTCAACCGGCCGGAGCTTCTGCTGCTGGACGAACCGACCGCCTCGCTCGACCCCGACACGGCGGACTGGATCCGTACCTATCTGGAGCGCTACCGCCTGGAGTCCGGGGCCACCATCCTGCTCGCCTCCCACAACATGATGGAGGTGGAGCGGATGTGCGACGACGTGCTGATGATGCGCCAGGGGCGGATCGTCGACCGCGGGTCGCCGTCGGGGCTGCTGGCCCGCTATGGCCGGACCTCGCTGGAGGACGTGTTCCTCGACATCGCCCGCGACCGCGCCGGCGCGGAGAACGCCAGCCGGGAGGCCGCCGATGCTGCCGAGTGACGCCGCTGCGATGGTTCACCCGAATCCGGCCTTCTCGCTGCGCCGGGTCGGGGCGATGGTGCTGCGCTACTGGTATCTGCTGCGCGGCTCCTGGCCGCGCTTCCTGGAGCTGGCCTACTGGCCGACCATGCAGATGATCCTGTGGGGCTACATCAACCAGTTCATGGCCTCCTCCAGCACCTGGGTGGCGCAGGGGGCGGGGGTGTTGGTCAGCGCGGTGCTGCTGTGGGACGTGCTGTTCCGCGGCCAGCTCGGCGTGTCGGTGTCCTTCCTGGAGGAGATGTGGTCGCGCAACCTCGGCCACCTCTTCGTCAGCCCGTTGCGCCCCGGCGAATGGGTGGCGGCGCTGTTCGGGATGAGCCTGATCCGCACCGTCATCGGCGTCGTCCCGGCAGCGCTGCTGGCGATTCCGCTGTTCGGCTATTCGCTGTTCGACCTCGGGCTGCCGCTGGCCGGCTTCTTCGCCAACCTGATCGTCTTCGGCTGGTCGCTGGGGCTGGTCATCGTGGCGCTGATCCTGCGCTACGGCATGGGGGCGGAAGGGCTGGCCTGGATCGTCGTCTTCATGCTCGCCCCGGTCAGCGCCGTCTACTACCCGGTCAGCGTGCTGCCGGGCTGGCTGCAATGGGTGGCCCTGTCGCTGCCCTCCGCCCACGTCTTCGAGGGGATGCGCGCCATCCTGTTCGACGGCACCATGCGCTGGGACCATCTGGCCTGGGCGGTGGGGCTGAACGTGCTGTTCATGGGGCTGTGCAGCGCCGCCTTCCTCTATTCCTTCCATCAGGCGCGGGTGCGCGGGGCGCTGCTGCAAACGGGGGAATGACAAAAAGTGCTGGGCCTCGCCAGCACCGGCCCGCCGTGCTAGCGTCCCGGCCTCTTCGGACCGACAGCCAGAGCGCCGCCATGACTCCCGTTTCCCCCGCCGCCCCGGTCACCCTCGCCGAGATCGCCGCCGCCCTGGGCGCGGCGCTGGAGGGCGACGGCACCCTGCAAATCTCCCGCGCCGTCCACCCGTCGGAGGCCGAGGGGCCGGAGGATCTGGCGCTCGCCATGGAAAAGGGCCTGACGGAGCTGCTGGCCAACGGCAAGGCCGTCGCCGCCGTGATCGCGGAAGGGGCGGAGGTGCCGGCCAACCTCAAGGGCTGGATCGTCGTCAAGCGCCCGCGCTTTGCCATGGCCGGTCTGACCACCGTCTTCGAAAAGCCTGTCCATGCCGAGCCGGGTGTCCACCCCGCCGCTTTCGTGGCGCCGGAGGCCATCCTGGGCGCGGGCGTGTCGGTCGGTCCCTTCGCCTATGTCGGGCCGAAGGCGGTGCTGGGCGAGGGCGTGATCGTCATGCCGCACGCCACGGTCGGGGCGGAGGCGGTGATCGGCAAGGATTGCCTGCTGCACCCCGGCGCCCGCATCGGCGAGCGGGTGGTGATGGGCGAGCGCTGCATCATCCACCCCAACGCCGCGGTCGGCAACGACGGCTTCAGCTTCGTGACGCCGGAGCCGGGCAGCGTCGAATCGGCCAAGGCGACGGGTCGGGTGGTCGGCACCAACGTGCTGATCCACCGGGTGAACTCCATCGGCACGGTGATCCTGGGCGACGACGTGGAGATCGGGGCCAACGCCACCATCGACCGCGGCACCATCACGGCGACCCGCATCGGCTCCGGCACCAAGATCGACAACCTCGTGCAGATCGGCCACAACGTGCAGATCGGCACCAACTGCATGCTGTGCGGCCATGTCGGCATCGCCGGCAGCACGACCATCGGCGACCGTGTGGTGCTGGCCGGCAAGGTCGGCGTGGCCGACCATGTGAAGATCGGCAACGACGCGGTGGTGGCGGCGAATTCCGGCGTGGGGACGGACATCCCGGCGAAGGCCGTCTACATGGGCTACCCGGCGGTGCCGCGCGACCGCGCCTTCGACCAGTACAAGGGGCTGGCCCGGCTGAAGCGGATGCACGCGGACGTGACCGATCTGAAGAAGCGGGTCGGGGCGCTGGATGGCGGTGGGAAGCCGGCGGTCGAGGAGGAGTGAGGGGGCGTTTTCCCCCACCCTGACCCTCCCCCGCTGGGCGGGGGAGGGAAGGGGTCCATGCGCAGCATGGGAAGGGTGGGGGCAAAGACTGCCCTGATTGGGCGCCCCTACTGAAACGCGATCTTCGCGTGATCGCCCGGTTTCGGCGGCTCGCCGGTGATCTTCGCTTTCACATAGCCGTAGGCGTAGACCATCGCGCTCGACGGGCTGTCCCAATATTCGGCCCGATCGACGCTGACCTTCAGCAGCGTGAGATCGGGATCGTCCACCCCCTGCGGGAACCAGGTGGACAGAATGTCCCGCCACAGGAAACGGATTTTCTCGCGGTCGCGCACCGTCTCCGCCACTCCCGACACCGACACGTAATCCTGCTTGTCGGGGTCGGCGTAGGACAGGTTGACGCGCCAGTGCGTCTTCAGTTCATGGACCTTCGGTGAGTCGGCCCGCGTAAAGAACCACAAGGTTCCATCGTCGAATCCCGCGTGCGGCAAGGTGGCCATAGGGCGGGAATGTAAAATGCCGTTCTCGTCCAGCGTCGTCATCATGCAGATGCGGACGCCCTTGATCATGCCCCAAAGCTTCTCGGCGGCCTCGCGATCGTCAGCGCTTCTTGCCATGGTCTGACCCTCTATTGGTAGCCCAACGGAGTCCGGTCAACGCCCGCTGCCCGGAAAGGTTCCGAGCGCGTTCAGGGCCGCGACCGACCAGGACCCGTCCCCCTCGTTGGCGTAATGGTCGATCCGCGACAGCGAGAGCGGCGCCACCGCCAGCCGCAGCGCCGCTTGAGGCGTCAGATCCAGGGCGAGCGCCAGCGCCGCGCGGATCGACCCGCCGTGGATGACCGCCACGATGTCGCGCCCGGCGTAGAGGTCGGTCAGCCGGGCGACGACGCCGGCCACCCGCTCCATCACCGCCGCGAAGCTTTCGCCGTCCGGTGGGGCCTCCGCCGCCGGGTCGCTCCAGAATCGGCGGGCCTCCCCGGGATGCAATTCCGCCACATCGTGGTGGGACAGCCCTTCCCAGCGGCCGAAGTCCTGTTCGGCCAGCGCCCGCTCGACCAGCGCCATGTCGCTGCCGGGCAGGCGCAGCGCCGCCGCCGTCTGCCGCGTGCGGCGCAGATGCGAGGTCACCCAGACTGCCTGCGGGGGCAGCCGCGCCGCCAGTGCCGCCAGCGCGTCGGAATCGCCGGTGTCAGCGGCGGGATCGCTTCGCCCGTAGATCACATTTCCCGGATTCGGGACGGGAGCGTGGCGGATGAGCCACCAGCGAGTGTTTTTCATGCAACAGTCGCGGCCAGGGTGAGCAGAACGGCGGCCTCCGCCACCTGCTGGGCGGCGCCGAACACGTCGCCGGTGTGGCCGCCGATCTGCCGCCGTGCCTGCCACGCCACCGCCAGGACGGCTAGCGTGGCCGGGAGGACCGCGGCAGCGGCCAGCCCCTGCAGCGCCGCCACGGCCACGGCCAGCGCCAGCATGAGCGACAGGATCACCGTGCCGGGCGACGGGCGTCCCTGCCGGGCGGCGAGGCCGTCGGCGCGGGCCGGGTCCATGAACCGGGCGATCACCGCCATGCCGCCGCGCGACAGGGCGCCCGAGGCGAGCAGGGCGGGGATGACGAGGCGCGGCTCGGCCAGCGCCGCCAGCGCCGAGGCGCGGACGGCGACCGAGAAGACGATGGCGAGCACGCCGTAGCTGCCGACCCGGCTGTCCCGCATGATCTCCAACTTGCGGGCCTTGTCGCGCCCGCCGCCGAAGCCGTCGGCGACGTCCGCCGCCCCGTCCTCGTGCAGGGCGCCGGTCAGCCAGACCATCGCGCCCAGCGCCAGCAGCGCCGCCGGCAGCGGCGGAAGATGGCCCGTTGCGGCCAGCCCGTAGACGGAGCCGCCGAACAGCCCGACCCCGGCGCCGACCAGGGGGAACCAGCCCATGGCGCGGGCGTGGGCGTCCTCGGCCAGCGGGCCGGACAGGCGCAGGGGCAACCGCGTCAGGAAGACGACGGCCAGCGCCAGATCGGAGTTCCAGCGGGAGAGGGATGGGGCGGGGGAATCTGCGGACATGGCGCTTCGGAGTACGGCAACCCCAGGCCCGCCGCAACGGATAACAGGCCCACAACGGATAACAGACCGGACGAGAGGCGCTTTGACAGCGGGTCGGGAATGGTCCAAGGTCGCGCCGCTTTTTTCATCGCTTCCCGATCACATCCTCTGCCGTCAGCGCCAGGACCCTTCGCCATGAGCAACACGCAGCCCGCCATCACCTTCGAGGAAATCCGCGCGCTGGTGCGCAACCTGCCGGGGCCGGACCTCGACGCCGGCACGGCGGCCCTCCAGCGCGAACGGCAGCTCACCAAGCCGGCGGGCGCGCTTGGCCGGCTGGAGGAGATCGCCCAGTGGATGGCGACGTGGCAGGGCCAGCACCCGGCGGAGGTGCGCCGCCCGCGCGTCGCCGTCTTCGCCGGCAACCACGGCGTCGCCGCGCGCGGCGTCTCGGCCTACCCGGCGGCGGTGACCGCCCAGATGGTCCAGAACTTCCAGAACGGCGGCGCCGCCGTGAACCAGCTCTGCGAGGTGGCCGACTCCGACCTGCGCGTCTACGAGCTGGACCTGGAGACCCCCACCGCCGACTTCACCGAAGGTCCGGCGATGGGCGAGGAGGACTGCTGCCAGGCGATGGCCTACGGCATGATGGCGGTGGAGACGGGCGTCCAGCTTCTGGCGCTCGGCGAGATGGGCATCGGCAACTCCACCGCGGCGGCGGCGCTCTGCCACGCGCTGTTCGGCGGCGAAGCCAAGGACTGGACGGGCCGCGGCACCGGCGTGGACGACGAGGGGCTGGCCCGCAAGGTCGCCGCCGTCGAGGCCGGTCTGGCCGCCAACCCGCAGGCCAAGGACGACCCGTTCGAGGCTCTGCGCTGCTTCGGCGGCTATGAACTGGCGGCCATCGCCGGCGCCATCCTGGCCGCCCGCATGGCGCGGGTGCCGGTGCTGCTCGACGGCTACGCCTGCACGGCGGCGGCGGCGGTGCTGTTCAAGGCCGACCGCCGGGCGCTCGACCATTGCATGGTCGCCCACCGCTCGGTCGAGCCGGGCCACGACCATCTGCTGGCGGCCATCGGCAAGGAGCCGCTGCTCGATCTGGGGATGCGCCTGGGCGAGGGCTCGGGCGCGGCGCTGGCGATCAACATCGTGAAGTCGGCCTGCGCCTGCCACGCCGGCATGGCGACCTTCGCCGACGCGGGCGTCAGCACCCGCGGGGTGTGAGGGAGGCGAGCGTTCTTGCCCCCTCCCCGGCCCTCCCCGTTTGCGCGGGAGAGGGGGCTTGATCCCTCCACCGCGAAGCGGGGAGGGTTAGGGAGGGGGCAAAAGGTCCCTTACAGCAGCCCGTCGGCGAAGTCGGTGATCAGCGCCGACAGGAACAGGTCGAGCAGGACCAGGACCGCCGCCGCGACGCCGGAGATGTCCAGCGCCGTGCGCATGACGAACCACTGGTAGGTCAGCATCGCCAGCATGATGCCGAACACCAGCCCTTCGGAGATCGGGCCGGGCAGAAGCCCCGTGGCGGCCAGGATCACCACCGGCAGATAGATGCCCATCTGCACGACCGACGACCAGTTGTAGGCGCACAGGAAATCGATGTAGCGGTTCTGCCGGTCCAGCAGCCCGCTCACCCCGTGCATGACCACGGGAAAGGCCGTCCAGCTGATGACGTAGGCGATGGCCTCCACCACCACGAGCTGGAACAGCGGCGTGTCCGGCACCTGGCCCCACAGGCGGATCGCCAGCAGCAGCGTCCAGGCCGGGGCGACGATCACCGCGGCGTAGAAGGACTTCCATGCCCCTTCGGGGGTGCGGTCCAGATGCTGCAATCCGGTGGGGTCGAACCGGGCCAGGCGATAGGCGCCGAAGACGGAGGAGGCGACGTCCCGGGCGGTCAGCGGCATGTTGCGGTCACCGGAGGGTGGGGGGGAACGGTCGGAGGGGGCCTTACGTCAACCGATCCGGTCGAAGACGTTCCGCAAAACCTCGCCGTAAATGTCGGTCAGGCGGGTCAGGTCGTCCAGCGCGGTGTGCTCGTCCACCTTGTGCATCGTCTGCCCGACGAGGCCGAACTCGACCACCGGGCAGAAATTCTTGATGAAGCGGGCGTCCGACGTGCCGCCGGTCGTCGAATATTCGGGACGGCGCCCGGTGATGCGCTCCGCGGCGTCCGCCACCAGCTCGGTCAGCGGGCCGGGCGGGGTCAGGAAGCTGTCGCCCGACACGAAATGGTCCAGTTCGTAGGAGCCGCCCACCCCGTCGAGCCGCTCGCGCAGCCACGCCAGCAGCGTGTCGGCGGTGTGCAGGTCGTTGAAGCGGATGTTCAGCGTCGCCTTGCCCTGCGCCGGGATGACGTTGTGCGCCGGGTTGCCGACGTCGATGGTGGTCAGCTCCAGGTTCGACGGCTGGAAATGCGGGGTGCCGGCGTCCAGCGGCTCCGCCGTGATGGCGGCCAGCATGCGGGCCAGCCGGGGCAGCGGGTTGTCGGCCAGATGCGGGTAGGCGACATGCCCCTGCGCGCCGTGGACGGTCAGGAAGGCGGTCATGCTGCCGCGCCGCCCGATCTTGATCATGTCGCCCAGCGCCTTGGGGTTGGTCGGCTCCCCGACCACGCAGGCGTCGAGCGTTTCACCCTTGGCCTGCAGCCAGTCCAGCACCTTGCGGGTGCCGTTGATGGCGACCCCCTCCTCGTCCCCGGTGATCAGCAGGCTGATCGAGCCCTTGGGCGCGCCGCCTGCCTTAATATGGCGGGCCGCGGCGGCGACGAAGGCGGCGATCGCCCCCTTCATGTCCACCGCGCCGCGGCCGTAGAGGCGGCCGTTGTGGATCTCCCCGGCGAAGGGGTCGATGGACCAGCCCTTCAGCTCGCCGGGGGGCACCACGTCGGTGTGCCCGGCGAAGCAGAAGTTCGGCCCCTCCGTGCCCAGGCGGGCGTAGAGGTTGTCCACCGGCGCCGTGCCCTCCTCCTCGAACCGCAGGCGGTGGCAGACGAAGCCCAGCGGCGCCAGCGCCGCCTCCAGGACGCCCAGGGCGCCGCCGTCCTCGGGCGTCACGCTGGGGCAGCGGATCAGGGCCTGCGCCACCGCGACGGGATCGCAAGGGTCGAAGGAGGGAGCGGCGGCGGTGGTCATCGTGGCGTCTTCCCCGGCGTCAGTCGCGCAGCAGGTCGTTGATGGAGGTCTTGGCGCGGGTCTGCTCGTCCACGCGCTTCACGATCACGGCGCAATAGAGGCCCGGGCCCGGCGTGCCGTCGGGCAGCGGCTTGCCCGGCAGGGTGCCCGGCACCACGACGGAGTAGGCCGGGACGCGGCCGACGAAGACCTCGCCGGTGTTGCGGTCGATGATCTTGGTCGAGGCGCTGATGAAGACGCCCATGGACAGCACGGCGCCGCGCTCCACGATCACGCCCTCGACCACCTCGGAGCGGGCGCCGACGAAGCAATCGTCCTCGATGATGACCGGGTTGGCCTGGAGCGGCTCGAGCACGCCGCCGATGCCGACGCCACCCGACAGGTGGACGTTCCGGCCGATCTGCGCGCAGGAACCGACGGTGACCCAGGTGTCCACCATGGTGCCGCTGTCGACATAGGCGCCGACGTTGACGAAGCTGGGCATCAGGATGACGTTCGGCGCGACGTAGGCGGAGCGGCGGACGACCGCGCCCGGAACGGCGCGGAAGCCGGCGACCTGGAACTGGGCCTCGGACCACCCTTCGAACTTCGGCGGCACCTTGTCGTACCAAGAGGCGCCACCCGGCGCGCCGGGGATCGTCTCGTTGGCGTTCAGGCGGAAGGACAGCAGGACCGCCTTCTTCAACCACTGGTTCACGACCCAGCCGGCGTCCGTCTTCTGCGCGACGCGCAGGTCGCCGGAGTCGAGGCCGGACAGGGCCTCCTCCACGGCGTCGCGGACGGCGCCCTTGGTCGAAACATTCAGGGTGTCGCGGGTTTCCCACGCGGCGTTGACGGCGGATTCGAGGCTGGCGTGGCTCATGGCGGCATTCGCTGGGCTGTCTGTTCGAGGGTTCGGAACATGGGCCGCGCCGCGCCGCCTTGTCAACGTTGCCTTGTTCTCAATGGGTTCTTAAAGGGTTCCTACGGGGGGAAGGCGGGGCCTTGCGGCCGCCGCTCAGCCCGCGATCTCCTCCAGCCAGGCCGGCAGGTCGTCCACGGTGTGGTCGATGTGGCTGCCGGTGCCGACTCCGCCCCCGTCGGGGCGGGACCAGTCGGCTTCGCTGCGCACCCACACCGTCGTCATGCCCAGGGCGTGGGCGGGGACGAGGTTGCGGGCGATGTCCTCCACCATGCAGGCGCGGGCGGGGTCGATGCCGTAGTGATCCAACAGGATGTCGTAGGGGCGCGGATCGGGCTTGGGCACGTAGCCGGCCTCGACAATGCCGAAGGTCGCCTCGAAGCAGCCGTCGATGCCCAGCTGCCGAGTCACGTTCTCGGCGTGGCGGACGGAGCCGTTGGTGTAGATGATCTTGCGCCCCGGCAGCCGGTTGAGCGCGTCCGCCATGCTGGGGCAGGGTGCCACCGGGCTGACGTCGATGTCGTGGACGTAATCCAGGAAGGGCACCGGATCGACGTCGTGCTCCACCATCAGGCCACGCAGCGTCGTCCCGTGCTCCCGGAAGAAGCGCTTCTGCATGACGCGCGCCTCGTCGTAGGTGATTCCGAAATGCCCGGCGATGAAATCGCCGATGCGCCGGTCCACCTGGGCGAACAGGTTGCAGGAAGCGGGATAGAGGGTGTTGTCGAGGTCGAAGATCCAGACCCCGGTGTCGCGAAGGGAAGCCATCATGGCCTGAACAATGGGGCTTCGCCGGTCCGCCCGCAAGCCGCTTCGCCGCATGGCCCGTTTCCGCTCCGGAGCGGCGGTGCTTTCAATGAGTGGTTGCGTATGGCAGGTGCCCGGACCGCTTGAAGAAAGATTCGGCGAGGAAACGCATTTTTCCGGTATACTCCGCCCCGCGCAGTCTCAGGTTCGCACCGTGTCCGCAGACCCAATGTCCGAAGTTCCGCCGGCCAACCCGCCCGGCGCCATCCTTACCCCCACGCTCCTGGCCGCATTCCCCGGTCCGGCGATCCGGTTGGATTCCGCTCACGCGGTTGCCGCCGCGAACGCCGCCGCGGACGAGCTGCTGTCCGCCGGCGGACGCTGGCTCGCGGACATCCAGGGGTGGCTGGCGACGTGCAGCGTCGCGCCGGGCCTGCGCTCCCTTCCCGTGGAGTTGCCGCGTGGCGTGATGATCGTCGAATGGGCCGCCACCCCGCTGCCCGACGGGGACATCCTGCTGCTTGGACGCGACGCCACGCTGGAGCGGCAGCTCCGCCAGACGCTGATCGAGTCGCGCCGCCGCTACAAGGATCTCGTCGAGGTTTCGAGCGATTTTGCCTGGGAAACAGGCAGCGACGGCCGATTCGTGTTCGTCACGCCCAAGGGCGCGCTGGGCTACAGCTCGGATGCGTTGATTGGTCGCAACCCTAAGGATCTGGCGGTGACCGAGTGGGGCGACCTGCCGTTGCCGTTCGACAGCCGCCGTCCCGTCGATCAGGCGGAGCTGTGGCTGAAGCGGGTGGACGATCTGCCCGCCTGTTTCGTGGTGTCGGCGGTGCCGCTGTTCGGCCCGCAGGGAGAATGGATGGGGGCGCGCGGCGTCTGCCGCGAAACGACGGAGCAGGTGCTGCGTTCCGCCGAGCTGGCACGGGTGCGCAACCGCGAAAAGATGCTCGCCCACATCGTCCACACGTTGCGCGACCAGCTCGACGCCCAGAAGGCGCTGCACGTCGCCGCGGTGGAAACCGCGCGTGCGCTGGGCGCCGACGGCTGCCGCATCTACCGCGCGACGGAAACGGGCGCCCTGCGTCCCGCCGCCGATTTCGCCGCGGAGATCCCGGAGGAACTGCTCTCCGACCTGTCGCGCCCCGTTCTGGAGGAGATCGCCGGCAGCGAGGACCCGCATGAGCTGACCCTGGGGGCGAACCGGCTGTTGGCCGCCCGGACGGAACACCGTCAGGCGGTGAACGGCGCCGTGGTGATCTGGCGCGGTGACGATTCCGATCCGTGGGACGACGAGGACCGGATGCTGCTGTCCGGCGTGGCCGACCACATCGGCATCGCCCACGCGCATCTGGCCTATCAGGAGCGGCTGCGCCGTCTGTCGGAGCGCGACGGGCTGACCGGCCTGTTCAACCGCCGCACCTTCTTCGAGCGGCTGGACGAGGTGCTCGGCCGTTCGGACACAGGGCCGTCCGCGCTGCTCTACGTGGACCTCGACAATTTCAAGGCCGTGAACGACCTGCATGGGCATCAGCAGGGCGACGCCGTGCTGAAGGCCATCGGCGGGCTGCTGACCAAAGGCGTCCGGCCCGGCGACCTGCCGGGGCGGCTGGGCGGCGACGAGTTCGTCCTGTGGCTGGGCCGCACCGACGAGGAGCAGGCGGTGGTGGTGGCCGAACGGCTGCTGGCCGGGATGGTCGCGCTGCGCCATCTCTCCGCCGGTCCGGACAAGCCGCTGGGCCTGTCCATCGGCATCGCCGTGCACCGGGTGGGGGGCGAGACCGTGCAGGAGCTGACCGACCGCGCCGACTCGGCGATGTACGACGCCAAGAAGCGCGGGAAAGGCCATTACGCCGTCGCTCCGGCTCCCAAGGGGGAAAGCTCTGCCGTGGCGGAGGCGTCCCTATGACCATCCGCGGCGACCACGCCGATCCCCAGCTTCTCGACCCCGCCGATTACGAGGCGGCCAAGCAGATGGCGCGCAGCGCCGACCCGGCGGTGCGCCGCCGCGTCGCCGCGTCGCCCGAGACCCGGCCGGAGCTGCTCTATTTCCTGGCCGCCGACGCGGCGGCGGAGGTGCGTGAGGCCATCGCCACCAACGCCGGCACGCCGCGGCAGGCCGACCTGATGCTGGCCACCGACCGGGAGGTCGCGGTGCGCGGCGCCCTGGCGCAGAAGGTCGCCCGGCTGCTGCCCGACCTGTCCGCCGACCAAGCGTCGCAGATCGAGCGGCTGACGCTGGAGTGCCTGGAGGCGCTGGCCCGCGATCAGGCGACGGAGGTGCGCGGCATCCTGTCGGAGGCGCTGAAGGAGCTGCCCGGCGCGCCGCACGGCGTCATCAACACGCTGGCCCGCGACGTGGAGCTGTCGGTCTGCGCTCCGGTCCTGCAATTCTCGCCGATCCTGACCGACGAGGATCTGGCCGACATCATCATGCGCGGGCCGGTGGCCGGCGCCCTGTCGGCGATCGCCGGGCGCAAGCAGATATCGGCCTCCGTCGCCGACGCCATCGCGCGGTCCGACGACGAGGCGGCGATGACCGCCCTGCTCGCCAACCCCTCGGCCCAGATCCGCGAAGAGACGCTGGACCGCATCCTCGACCAGGCGCCGCAGCACGAGCCCTGGCACGCCCCGCTGGTGCGCCGGCCGCGCCTGCCGGCCCGCGCCGTGGCGCGTCTGGCGAGCTTCGTCGCCGACAACCTGCTGAAGGTCCTGCGGGAGCGCACCGACCTCGACCCCGCCGCCGCCCGCGCCCTGGCCGAGGGCGTGCGGGCGCGCGTCAACCGCGGGGCCGGGGGCAACGGCGGCGGTGGAGCCGGCGTGGCCCGCGGCCTCGTCGATTTCGGGGAGGAGGAGCTTGGCCATCTGCCGGGCGACAAGGACAAGGCGGCCGAACGCCCATCCGACAAGGCGGCCCGGCTGAACAAGGAAGGCAAGCTGACGGAGAAGCTGCTGGAAGGCGCGCTGGCGGAGGGCGACCGCGCCTTCGTCCTGGCCGGGCTGAGCGAACTGGCGCAGCTTCCCATGCCGATCATCGACCGCATCATCGGCACCCACGCCCCGCGCGCCGTCACCTCCCTGGTGTGGCGCTGCGGCCTGTCGATGCGCTTCGCCCGGCAGGTGCAATTGCGCATCGCCCAGATTCCGCCAAAAACCGCGCTTATGGCAAAGGAAGGCGTCCTTTACCCGATGTCCGACGACGAGATGCGCTGGCAGCTCGCCTTCTTCGGGGTCGAGGAGAAAGTCTGACGCCGCGCCACCACACGGACCCGTCCATGCGCGCCCTGGCTCTGCTGCTGTTGTTTCTCGGTTTTTCCATACCGGCCTTCGCCGCTCCGCCGCCCGCCTCCCCCGAGGAGCGGGAGGTCGCGGCGGTCTTCGAAAGCGCCCGCTCCGCCCTGGCGCAGAAGCGCGGCGCGGCGGTCGTCCCGCTGCTGTCCCGCGCGTCGGTCGACAAGCTGGAGCAGGTGCGCGGCGTCGCCCGCAGCGGCAACGACTCCGGACTCGCCAAGCTGGAGCCGGCGGAGAGGTTCGCCGCCATGGGCTTGCGCCGCTATGTCAGCCCGGCCGACCTGCGCCGTATGTCGCTCGGCGAACTGGCCGATCACGGCATGAAGAACGGCTGGCTCGGCCCCAACGTGATCGGCAGCAGCGGGCTCGGCCCGGTGCGGGTGCGCGGCGACCGCGCCTCCGCCCTGCTGATGGTCGACAACCGCCCGGCGCTGGTTCCCGCCGACTTCGTGCGCGAGGGCGGGGCGTGGAAGATCGACCTGACTGGCGTCTTCAGTTTCGGCAGTCAAATGCTGAAGGGCTTCGCCGCCATGTCGGGCAAGAGCGACGAGGCCTACATCGAGGACATGCTGCAGAAGCTGCCGGCCAAACCGGCGATGATGCACCGCTGACCGACCAGACGGGCGCGGCTGTGCTAGCGCGGACAGGCAGGGGATGACGCGTTGCGCGTTACACCTCCTGCGACGGGGTGGGCCGTTGCGCGGAATCCAGGGATTGCGTTAGAGTCGCGCCACACGCACGACGCGTTGGTGCCCCTCATGACCGCTCCGGATGGCTATCCCTTCGCCGCGCTGACCGAAGCGGACGCCGGGTTCTTCCCGGCGGCCAGGAGCGTCGGCGTTCCGCCCGCCATCCCCTACCGGGTTTCCTGTGCTCCCGCTTTCGCAGCGGCGGTGGTCCGTCTGGCCGCCAAGCGCGGAACCGATCTGTCGGCGCTCGCCGCCGCCGCGCTGCTGCTGGCGCCCGACCGCAGGTCGGACCCGGGGGCACCGGACGAGGGCGCGGAGCGGGCGGTGCTGGACCTGCGGCTGCCGCCCGGCCACAGCGACGCGGCGATCCGCCGGGCGCTGGCGGCGGCGCTGGCACTGGCCGAACCCGGCTGCCGGCTGATGCCCGCCGAGGAGGCAGGGCGGCTGGAGGGTGCCGTGGAAACGCTGACCTACCGCAACAAGGCGCTGGCCCACGCGCTGGAGCGGGTGTCCTTCCGCCCGCTGGACGGCAAGCTGACCCAGGTGCGCGACGCCGCGCAGATGTTCGGCTTCGTCAATGAATGGTGCTTCGACGAGGACCGGGTGGTGAAGCGCTTCCGCGAGCTGGCCCCGGTCTATCACCCGGACACCGGGGTGGTCGCCTGCCGCGACCGCATGGCCCAGCTGATCGACGCGCGCAACCTGCTGATCAACCACGTCCGCACCGCCTACCGCTCCGGTCCCTGGACGCAGCGGCGGTCCTAGAGTCCGGGAAAGGATCAGGTCCCGGTCATCTCCTCGATCCCGATGGCGTCGGTCAGGCTGGTGCCGTCCAGAACCGTTCCGTCGAGGTCGGCGCCGGTCAGGTCGGTGCCGGTCAGGTCGGCCTCGCTCAGGTTGGCGCCGCGCAGGTCCGCCCCGGCGAGGTTGGCGCCGGACAGGTTCACCTTGCGCAGATCGGCGTCCTTCAGGACGGCCATGCCCATGCGGGCACGCTGGAGGTTGGCCCGCCAGACGTGGCTGCTCGACCCCTGGATGTGCACGGGGCCGAGCTGCGCCTCGGTCAGGTTGGCGCCGGTCAGGGTCGCGCGCTCGAAATTGACGCCGCGCAGGTCGGCCTTGGTGAAGTTCACCTTGCGCAGGTCCGACAGCGACAGGTCGGCGATGGCCAGCGAGGTGCCCATCATCGACGCGCCGCGTAGCGTGATGCATTGCAAGATACCGGCCGACAGGTTGATGCCGTCGAGGTTGCGCCCCGAAAGGTCGAGCGAGGAGAGGTCGGCGCGCTTGCCTTCCTTGCCGCCGCTGTCGATCCAGGAGACGTGCAGGGTCAGGATGTCGCGCAGGTCGTCGTCCGGATTCTCCAGAACCTTCGCCATCACCGCGGCGGACAGGTTGGGCGAGCGGAGCTGGGCCGCGTCCAGAATGGCGCCGATCAGGTTGGCGTTGGTGAAGTTGGCGCGCCCGATGGCGCAATTGGTCATCACCGCGCCGGACAGCCGGGCGCCGGACAGGTTGGCCTCCGACAGGTCGGCGTCGGTCAGGTCGCAGCCCGTCAGGTTGGAGTTGGTCAGATTGGCCCGCATGAACTTGGTGCCGCGCAGGATCGCGTCGGTCAGGTCGGTCTGCATGACGAAGGCGTTCGCCACCTTGGCCCGCGACAGGTCGGCGCCGCGGATGACCGCCGCCGTCAGCTCCGAGGTCAGGACGGAGTCCTCGAAGTTGTGCGGCATCATCTCGCCCGACGGGCTGTAATGCAGCAGCGTGCCGTCGCGCAGGTCCACCTCGACCAGCATGGCTTCCGACAGCACGGCGCCACGCAGGCAGGCGCCGCGCAGGTCGGCGCGGCGCAGGTCGGCCTTCTCCAGGTTCGCCAGCCGCAGGTCGGCGGCGTAGAGGTTCGCGTTGGTCAAATTGGCCCGGGTCAGCCGGGCGCTGAACAGCTTCGCCCCGGACAGGTCGGCGTCGGACAGGTCGATGCCGGACAGGTCCAGATGCGACAGGTCGCGCATCTTCAGGTTCGCGCGCACACCGCCCGGCTGGCTTTTCCGGAAAGCCTGATGCCGGAGCAGGATCGTGTTCAGCTGACTCTGCGTCAGCTTCGTGCGCGGCGTGTTCGTTCCGAAGCCTTGCGCGGGGGGCATCAGGGAAATCCCGGGTTGGAGTCGCGGCACACTCTAAAGGGGAGCCGCGAAGAAAAAGTTAACAATCGCTAACGCTTTATTCAAGTACGCCTCGAATGCGTTCTATCGCGGGCGCTGTTCCCGGGCCGCAAAGCCCTTGGTTGTGTAAGGAAATAGTGGCCCTTCGCGGGGCGTTGCGCAAGAGGGTCCAGCGGGGCGTGGTTGTTGGGTTGTTGACTCCGCCCCCCACGATGCGTATGGTCCGCCGACCTGCATCCGTCGAGCCATCGACCGGGTACCATCGGCCTGCGTGCCGGGGACCTCCGCCAGTCCGCGAGTTTCGCGCACTGGCTCGTTTGTGCTTGAGCCGATCGCGTTCGAGCGGATGGAGACCGAAACTGAGGACCGCTGACCCATGTTCGATGGCCTGACCGGACGCCTGGGCGACATCTTCGACAAGCTGCGCCGCCGCGGCGCGCTGAGCGAGGAGGACGTCAACGCCGCGCTGCGCGAGGTGCGCGTGGCGTTGCTGGAGGCCGACGTCGCCCTGCCGGTGGTCAAGCAGTTCGTCAACCAGGTCAAGGAACGCGCGATCGGCCAGGAGGTCCTGCGCTCGATCACCCCCGGCCAGCAGGTCATCAAGATCGTCCACGACAACCTTGTGGAGATGCTGGGGCAGGGCGAGGAGATCAACCTCAACGCCGCCGCCCCCGTGCCGATCCTGATGGTCGGCCTGCAGGGCTCGGGCAAGACCACCAGCACAGCCAAGATCGCGCTGCGCCTGAAGAACCGGGATCGCAAGAAGGTCCTGATGGCCTCGCTGGACGTGCGCCGTCCGGCGGCCCAGGAGCAGCTGAAGGTCCTCGGCGAGCAGACCGGCGTCGCCACGCTGCCGATCGTTCCCGGCCAGGACCCCGTCGCCATCGCGCGGCGCGCCATCGAGACCGGCCGGCGCGAAGGCTACGACGTGGTCATGCTCGACACCGCCGGCCGCCTGTCCATCGACGAGGAGTTGATGGCCGAGGTCGCGGCCGTGCGCGACGCGACCAAGCCGGCGGAGACGCTGCTGGTCGCCGACGCCATGACCGGCCAGGACGCGGTGACGGTCGCCACCAACTTCAACGACAAGGTCGGCATCACCGGCATCATGCTGACCCGCGTGGACGGCGACGCCCGCGGCGGTGCCGCCCTGTCGATGCGCCAGATCACCGGCAAGCCGATCAAGCTGCTGGGCATGGGCGAGAAGATCGACGCCCTGGAGGCCTTCCACCCCGACCGCATCGCCGGCCGCATCCTCGGCATGGGCGACGTCGTGTCGCTGGTCGAGAAGGCCGCCGAGAGCATCGACAAGGAAGAGGCCGAGAAGCTCGCCCGCAAGATGGAGAAGGGCCAGGGCTTCGACCTCGACGACATGGCCTCCCAGCTCAAGCAGCTGCGCAAGATGGGCGGCATGTCCGGCCTGATGGGCATGCTGCCGGGCATCGGCAAGATCAAGAACCAGCTCAAGGACGCGAACATCGACGACGGGGTGATCAAACGCCAGGAGGCGATCATCTCCTCGATGACGAAGAAGGAGCGCAAGCACCCCGAGCTCATCAAGGCGTCGCGCCGCAAGCGCATCGCCGCCGGCTCCGGCACCAGCGTGCAGGAGGTGAACAAGCTGCTCAAGCAGTACGACACCATGCGCGGCATGATGAAGCAGGTCCAGAAGCTGGGGCAGAAAGGGCTGATGCGCCACGGGCTGCAGAGCCTCCTGCCGAAGAATTTCCGGGGACCGAACTGATCCCCGGCGAAAGCAACCGCGCGATGAGCGCGATCACGTTCAACCGCCTATCAAGCGACTACACCAAGGAAGCGACTGTCCCATGTCCCTGAAGATCCGTCTGGCCCGTGGCGGCGCCAAGAAGCGTCCGTTCTACTCGATCGTCGTTGCCGACGCCCGCAGCCCGCGCGACGGCCGCTTCATCGAGAAGATCGGCACCTACAACCCGATGCTGCCGCGCGAGCACGAGCAGCGCATCGTCCTGGATGCCGAGCGCGCCAAGCATTGGCTGTCGGTCGGCGGCCAGCCGACGGACCGCGTCGCCCTGTTCCTGGCGAACGCCGGCCTGATCGCCAAGCCGGAAATCCGCGAGACCCCGAAGAAGTCCGCCCCGAAGGCCAAGGCGCAGGAGCGTCTGAAGGCCGAGGCCGCCGCCAAGGCCGCCGCCGAGGGCTGATAAAGGGAACGCTCCTCGCCCCCACCCTGACCCTCCCCCGCTTCGCAGGGGAGGGTCAGGGTGGGGGCAGCGAGCCCGCAACGCACACGCTCAAGCCATGTCCACAAAAGTCTGCGTCGGCCAATTCGCCGGGGCGCACGGCGTCCGCGGCCTCGTGAAGGTGAAAAGCTTCACCGAGGATGCGCAAGCCGTGGCGTCCTACGGCCCCCTCTCGGACGAGCGGGGCGCCCGGCGCTTCGCGCTGACGCTTCAGGGCACCATGAAGGACCTGTTCCTGGTCCGCGTCGATGGCGTCGCCACGCGCGAACAGGCGCAGGAGCTGACCGGTGTCCGGCTCTATGTGGACCGTTCCGCCCTGCCCGAGACGGAGGACGAGGACGAGTTCTACCACGCCGACCTGATCGGCCTGCGTGCGGAACTCGCCGACGGCACCGTCTGGGGCATGGTGAAGGCGCTGTACGACTTCGGAGCCGGTGACGTGCTGGAGATCCGCACGGAATCGGGGCCGCTGGAGATGCTGCCCTTCACCCGCGCCTGCGTTCCGGTGGTCGATGTGAAGGGAGGCCGCGTCGTGGTCGATCTTCCCGCGGTCATCGAAGCGCGCGAAGGCGAGGCGGAAAAGGACGGAGAGGACGCGCCGGACGGCGCGGGTGTCGCTGAAGACGACGTTGAAAACAAGGGAACCCGCCCGTGAATCACGGCGCTTCCGGTTCTCTTGTCTGGACGGCCAAGGTTCTGACGCTATTCCCGGAGATGTTTCCGGGTCCGCTGGGGCTCAGCCTCGCGGGAAAGGCGCTGGAAAATGGAGTCTGGGCGTTGGAATCAGTGGACATTCGCTCGTTCGCGCGCGATAAACACCGCTCCGTCGACGACACCCCCTTCGGCGGAGGGGCCGGCATGGTCATGCGGCCCGACGTGCTGGACGCGGCTCTGACCGCGACGGCGGGTCCTCCGGGCACTCCTGGACGCGGACGGGCGATCTACCTGTCGCCTCGCGGACGGGTGCTCGACCAGGAGCTGGTCAAGGAGCTGGCGGCCACCCCGGTGGTCACCCTGCTCTGCGGCCGGTACGAAGGGGTGGATGAGCGGGTGCTGGACGCGCACGGCCTTGAGGAGGTCAGCCTCGGGGATTTCGTGCTGTCCGGCGGCGAGACCGCCGCCCTGTGCCTGATCGACGCCGTGGTGCGCTTGCTCCCCGGTGTCATGGGCAATGTGGAGACGGCGGGCGAGGAAAGTTTCGAACGGGGGTTGCTCGAATACCCCCACTACACCCGGCCCGCGGTCTGGACCGACGGGCAGGGTGTGGAACGGTCGGTCCCGGACATTCTGTTGTCCGGCCACCACGAGAAGGTTCGCGCCTGGCGGCTCGCCGAGGCGGAGCGGATCACGCAGGCCCGGCGACCGGACCTGTGGGACCGCTACGAGGCGGGCAGGAAGGCCGAGGGTCAGATTGGAAAACGGGGTCGCCGGCGCGGCCCGAAACCAGAGTGACGGTCCGCCGCGAGGCGCACCGATGGAAAGGGGTAGTGTCATGAACCTGTTGCAGCAGCTCGAGCAGGAGCAGATCGAGAAGGCCCTCGGCGGCAAGACCATTCCCGTGTTCTCGCCGGGCGACACCGTCCGCGTGAACGTGAAGGTGGTCGAGGGCACGCGCGAGCGTGTCCAGGCTTACGAGGGCGTCGTGATCGCCCGCCGGAACGCCGGCGTGAACTCGTCCTTCACCGTCCGCAAGATCAGCTACGGCGAGGGTGTGGAGCGCGTGTTCCCGCTCTACTCCCCGCGTCTGGAGTCGATCGAGCTGGTCCGCAAGGGCGCCGTCCGCCGCGCCAAGCTGTACTATCTGCGCGACCGTCGCGGCAAGTCGGCCCGTATCGCCGAACGCACGACCGGCCGCGGCATGAACAACACGAAGGCCGCCGCGGAGTAATCCGGCGCCCTTTCGTTCGGTACGCCTAAACCAGCACCCGCCCGGAGCGATCCGGGCGGGTGTTTGGCGTTGGGGACGTCGTTGCGTTGACGCCCCCCTCCCGACCTCCCCCCGCTTTCGCAGGGGGAGGAGAAAAGCCCTCCCCTGCGAAAGCGGGGGAGGGTTGGGTGGGAGCCCGCGTCGACCACTACCCGAGCAACTTCCCTACCTTGCCCGCATCGTCGTCAGGATTCCCGCGCCGATCAGCGCCACCGCGATCAGCACGCCGGCCGTCAGCGGCTCGCCCATGAAGACCGCGCTCAGCAGCAGGGCGGTGACGGGGACGAGGCAGATGATCTGCCCGGCCTGGGCCGCCGGCATGGCGGTCAGCGACTTCGCCCACCACCAGAAGCACAGCCCCGTGGCGATCACCCAGTTGAAGGCCAGGACGGTGCCCAGCGCGGGCGTCCAGTGGATCGGCCGGGCGTGCTCCGCCGCCAGGGCCAGCGGCGCGGTCGCCACGGCGCTGACGGCGATCTGCCAGAAGGTCTGGGTCCAGAAGGGCGTGCGCCAGCCGCCGCGGCGCCGGCGGTAGAGGGTGGCGCCGAGCGCCCAGCTCAGCGCACAGGCGAGCAGCAGCCCGTTGCCGAGCAGCACCGCCGGGTCGCTCCAGTCCATCAGCGCCGGGTTGAAGAAGACGAGGACGCCGGCGAAGGTCAGCAACGCGCCGATCACCCGCCCACGCGTGAAGCGCTCCCCGGCCAACAGCACACCCAGCGGCAGCGCCCACATCTGCATGGTGTAGGCCAGCACCGCGGCCCGTCCCGGCGGCACCACCCGCAGCGCAATGGAGCTGAGGTCCAGCATGCCGGCGATCTGCAGCAGCCCGACCAGGGCCAGCGGCCAGCGCTCCCCCGGCGGCGGCAGGAGGGGGAAGCGCAGCACCCGCGACAGCAGGGCCAGCACCGCCGCCGCCCCGGCGAAACGGAGAAAGCAGAAGGTCAGCGGCCCGATGTCGGACAGGGCCAGCTTCATCAGGGGCCAGTTGGCGCCCCAGAACAGCACGATTCCCGCAAGCTGCGCGTAGACCACGGTGCCCGGACCGCCCACGGGTCCCTGGCCGGCCGCGGCGCGTGGCATGGCCTGATCCGCCATGAGTCCTCCCAACCCTGAATTTTGCCGCATCCTACGGCGCGGGTGGGGGCGGGAGGTCTGCGTTCCCGGTGCGGCAGCCCCGCGAGGGGTCGGCGTTACGGCGTGCCGCCGGTGGAGAAGCCGGTGAAGACCTGGATGCCGAACCAGCCGCCGATGGCGAACAGCACCAAAAGGATCATGGTGGTGGCGATGGCGATGTTGGTCTGGCGGATGCGCCGGCAGTTCGGGCAGCCGGGAAGCTCGGCAGGATAAGGCCGTTCGCAGCGTTCACAGCGGACAGTGGGGTCCGTCACGGGATGACCCTTCATCGAATGGGGCAATGGAGATCGGTGGGCGGACGCTACCATAAGGAGCGCCTTCCCCGCCAGCCGATGGGCGGCGCGGAGGAGCGGCGATTTTTCGCTGCGGGATGCCGGGTGTTTTCCACAGGCTCGGCCTTGTCCTGGTTGAAAGAGACGGCTATTGTGCGGCCCTCTTACCGCACGCTTCGTTCGTCCGGTCTGTGGTTTGCGAGAGAGAATTGCCGCGAGAGAGAGTTGCTATGTCCAAGCCGCGCACCCTGTTCGACAAGATTTGGGACAGCCACGTCGTCCACCGTCAGGACGACGGCACCTGCATCCTCTACATCGACCGCCATCTGGTCCATGAAGTGACCAGCCCGCAGGCGTTCGAGGGGCTGCGGCTTGCCGGCCGTCCGGTGCGCCGTCCGGAAGCGACCCTCGCCGTTCCCGACCACAACGTGCCGACCACCGACCGCTCCAAGGGCATCGTCGAGGAGGAAAGCCGCATCCAGGTCGAGACGCTGGACAAGAACGCGCGCGACTTCGGCGTCCGCTACTTCCCGATGGACGACGTCCGCCAGGGCATCGTGCATATCGTCGGTCCGGAGCAGGGCTTCACGCTGCCCGGCGCCACCATCGTCTGCGGCGACAGCCACACCGCCACCCACGGCGCCTTCGGCGCGCTCGCCTTCGGCATCGGCACGTCGGAGGTGGAGCATGTGCTGGCCACCCAGACCCTGCTGCAGAAGCCGGCCAAGAACATGCTGGTCCGCGTCGACGGCGAGTTGCCGGAGGGCGTGACCGCCAAGGACATCGTGTTGGCGATCATCGGCCGGATCGGCACCGCCGGCGGCACCGGCCACGTCATCGAGTTCGCCGGCGACGCCATCCGCGGCCTGTCGATGGAAGGCCGCATGACCGTCTGCAACATGGCCATCGAGGGCGGCGCCCGCGCCGGCCTGATCGCCCCGGACGAGAAGACCTTCGCGTATGTGAAGGGCCGCGCCCTGGCCCCGAAGGCCGGCGCCTGGGAGCAGGCGGTGGAGTACTGGAAGACCCTGCCGTCGGACGAGGGCGCGGTCTACGACACCACCGTCGTTCTGAACGCCGCCGACATCGTTCCGCAGGTCACCTGGGGCACCAGCCCGGAGGACGTGCTGCCGATCACCGCGACCGTGCCGAACCCGGCCGACGTGGCCGACGCCGGCAAGCGCGCCGCCGTCGAGCGCTCGCTGGCCTACATGGGCCTGGAGCCCGGCCAGAAGCTGACCGACGTGAAGGTGGACACCGTCTTCATCGGCTCCTGCACCAACGGCCGCATCGAGGATCTGCGCGCCGCCGCGGTGATCGCCCAGGGCCGCAAGGTCGCCGAGGGCGTGCGCGCCCTGGTCGTCCCCGGCTCGGGCCTCGTCAAGGAGCAGGCGGAGGAAGAGGGTCTGGACAAGATCTTCACCGAGGCCGGCTTCGAGTGGCGTGAGCCGGGCTGTTCCATGTGCCTCGCCATGAACGCCGACCGCCTGTCGCCGGGCGAGCGCAGCGCCTCGACCTCCAACCGCAACTTCGAAGGCCGCCAGGGCCGCGGCGGGCGCACCCACTTGCTCAGCCCGGCCATGGCCGCCGCCGCGGCGGTGACCGGGCACCTGACCGACGTGCGCAGCCTGTAAGCTCTCACGGTCCGCTGTGACGCCCGGAGCGGGGATGGCCTTCCAGCCGTCCCCGCTTCGTCGTTTTTAGGGGCATCCTCCGCTGTCGCGCGCCGAACGCCTCATCGATCTGATCCAGTGCCTGCGGCGCCACCGCCGGCCGGTCAGCGGGCACGTCCTCGCCGACGAACTCGGCGTCAGCCTGCGCACGATCTACCGCGACATCGCCACCCTCCAGGCCCAGGGTGCCCGCATCGACGGCGAGCCGGGCGTCGGCTATCTCCTCCAGCCCGGTTTCCTGCTGCCGCCGCTGATGTTCGCGGAGGAGGAGATCGAGGCGCTCGCCCTCGGCATTCGCTGGGTGGCTGACCGCGCCGACGGCGCGCTGGGGACGGCGGCGCAGAACGCGCTCGCCAAGATCGCGGCGGTGCTGCCGCCGGACCTCCGCGACCGCATGGACGCCTCCGCGCTGCTCGTCGGGCCGGGGGAGCCGATCGTCGGGGACGGCGTCGACCTCGCCATCGTCCGGCGGGCCATCCGCAGCGAGCGCAAGCTGTCCATCGCCTACCGCGACCGCGACGGGGCCGCCACCGAGCGCACCGTCTGGCCCTTCGCGCTCGGCTTCTTCGACCGGCTGCGCGTCATGGTCGCGTGGTGCGAACTGCGCGGGGCGATCCGCCATTTCCGCGCCGACCGCATCGTCTCCGTGACGGCGATGGAGGTCCGCTACCCGCGGCGGCGGCAGGCGCTGCTCAAGGAGTGGCGCGAGACCGAGGGCATCCCGGTCCGGTGAGCGCGCCCGCGCACGACTGCTGACAGAAACTGTCAGGGTGTTGGCCTAGCCTGGGCTTCGCCGGACGGGATCGCCCGTGCCGGGGACCAGCGAGGACACCAGCCCATGTTCAGCGCCAACATCATTCTCCTCTATGTGGACAGCCCGACCGCCAGCGCCGCCTTCTACACCGACCTGACCGGCAAGCCCCCGGTCGAGGCGTCGCCCACCTTCGCCATGTTCGCCCTGGACTCCGGTGTCATGCTGGGGCTGTGGTCGCGCCACACGGTGGAGCCGGCGGCCTCCGCGGGACCGCTCGGCGGCAGCGGCGAGATCGGCTTCCGGGTGGCCGGCGCCGAGGCGGTGCAGGCCCTTCACGACGACTGGGTGCGGCGCGGCCTGACCATCGCCCAGCCGCCGACCGCCATGGATTTCGGCCACACCTTCGTCGCGCTGGACCCGGACGGGCACCGCCTGCGCGTCTTCGCCCCGACGGAAGCGTGAGGTCCGCCATGGATCCGACCACCGCCAGCCGCAGCTGGATCGCCGTCGCCTCCGCCGAGCATGTCCGGTGGGGGCGGGCAGAGGGCTTCATGCAGGTCTGCCACGGCAAGGCGGCGCCGCTGCGCCGCATTCGCCCCGGGGACCGCGTCGCCTACTACTCGCCGACCGAACGCTTCCAGGGGAAGGACCGCCTGCAATCCTTCACCGCCGTGGGCATCGTGCGGGACGGCACGCCATACCCGTTCGACATGGGCGGGGGCTTCGTGCCCTTCCGCCGCGACGTGCGGTGGCTGGACGGGCGGGAGACGCCGATCCTGCCCCTGCTCGACCGGCTGGACTTCTCCGCCGGGGTGCGGAGCTGGGGCTATCCGTTCCGCTTCGGGCTGTTCACGGTCACCGACCGCGACCTGGACACCATCGCCGCGGCCATGGGGGCGGACCTTCCCTGACCGGTCCCCGCCACCGGGGGGCTCTCAATCCCCCCGCCCGCGGCGGCGGCCCATCAGCCCGTCCGGGCGGTAGATCAGGAAGAGGGTGAGCAGGCCGAAGGCCACGATGTCCTTGTAGGCGATGGCGAAATAAGCCGACCAGAAGGTCTCGACCAGCCCCAGCAAGGCGCCGCCCAGCATGGCGCCGGGGACCGACCCGATGCCGCCGACCACCGCGGCGGCCAGCGCCTTGAAGCCCACCAGATAGCCCGTGTAGAAATTCACCCCGCCGTAATAGAGCGCGATCACCGCCCCCGCCGCAGCGGCCAGCGCGCCGCCCACCGCGAAGGTGGTGGCGACGGTGCGGTCCACATCCACCCCGACCAGTTCCGCCGCCCCCACATCGTCGGCGCAGGCGCGGTGGGCGCGGCCGTAGGCGGTGCGCTGCATGATCGCCCAGAGCAGGGCGTAGAGCCCGCCGGTCATCAGAAGGATCACCGCCTGCGAGGTCAGGGCGGTGACGGTGAAGGCGCCGTCGCTGAGCAGCTCGTGCCGGTCGGCCAGGAACTGGGCGGGCCACCAGTCGCGGGCGCCGTGCAGCAGCCGCATCCCCTCCTGATAGGCGATGGACAGGCCGACGGCGGCGATCAGCGGTGTGTGGTTGTGGGTGCGGCGCAGGCGGCGGAACACCAGCCGGTCCATGGTCCAGCCCTGGACGGCGGTGAAGGCCATCACCGTGGCGAAGACCCCCAGCACCGCCAGCGGCAGGCCGCCCAGCCCGGCCATGCCCAGCGCCGCCGCCCCCATGGCGGTCAGCATGGCACCGATCATCGTCAACTCGCCCATGGCGAGGTTGATCTGCCCGAGGATGCCGTAGACCAGCGTGTAACCCAGCGCCAGCAGCCCGTAGACGCAGGCCACCGTGGCGGCGTTGATGAGCTGTTGCAGGAAGAAGAGAAGCGGCGCCCAGTCCGTCCGCGGCTGCGGTTCCGGTCCGCTCGACTCCGGCGGCAGACCGAGGCGGGCGGCGGGCAGGCCGGCCCAGATGCGCAGCATGGTGAATTGCATGGGCCGCAGCCGCCCCATGCGGTCGGTCGCCACGGCCACCAGCTCGTGCCGTCGCGAATCGAAGAATCGTCCGCCGAAGCGGCAGGCGATCCAGTGGGTGCCGGTCTCTGAGCGGTAGGTCAGGCGCAGCGCCGGCTCGTCGCCGTCCAGCGCCTCCGTGCCCAGGACGGTGACGGCGCCGGAGTCGAAGGCGGGGATCAACTTGCGGCATAGCGCGGCCTGATCGCCGTCCACGCCGCAGCCGGTCAGCAGCAGGGCGGCGATCAGCAGAAGGAACGGCGGGAACAGGCGCGGCGGACGGCGGTGCACGGCGACGGAAACCCGGCCGGTTGTGCTTCGCCTGGGAGTCTATCGGCAATTGACGACGAGCGCCAGACGCCGCCTTGGGAGTGTCAGTAGCGGGCGCCGACGAAATACAGCCCGTCGGGCGGGGCGGTCGGCCCGGCGGCGGAGCGGTTGCGCGCCTCCAGCGCGCGGCGCAGGTCGTCGGCGCTCCACTTGCCGGCGCCGACCAGCTCCAGCGTGCCCACCATGTTGCGCACCTGATGGTGCAGGAAGGAACGCGCGGCGGCGTGCACCCGGACCTCGTCGCCGACCCGCTCGACGGCCAGCCGCTCCAGCGTCTTGACCGGGGAGTTGGCCTGGCAGAGCGCGGCGCGGAAGCTGGTGAAGTCGTGCTGGCCGACCAGGACCTGAGCGGCCGCGTGCATCGCCTCGGCGTCCAGCGGCCGCATGACGTGCCAGGCGCGGCCCGTCTCCAGGGCGAGCGGGGCGCGGCGGTTGACGATGCGGAAGACGTAGCTGCGCCCCAGGCAGGTCATGCGGGCGTGGAAGTCCTCCGGCACCGCCTCGGCCTGCAGGACGGCCACGGGGGCGGGCCTCAGGTGGAAGTTCAGCGCGTCGCGCAGCTTCAGCCCGGTGAAGGGCTTTTCCAGGTCGAAATGGCAGACCTGCCCCAGCGCGTGCACGCCCGCGTCCGTCCGTCCGGAGGTGTGGACGCGCACGGTCTCGCCGGACAGGCGTTCGATCGCCTCCTCCAGCGTCTGCTGAACCGAGGGGCCGTTGTCCTGCCGCTGCCAGCCGACGAAGGGCCGGCCGTCATATTCGAGGGTCAGTTTCCAGCGCTGCATGCGGCGTCGCCGAGACGGGTGCCGACGGGCAGAGTGAAGCCGCGCAGCAGGGCGGCGCCGTCCACCGGGGCCTTGCCGGGCCGCTGCACCAGGGTGAGGCGCACGGCGCCGTCGGAGCAGGCGATGGTCAGGCGGTCGTCCAGCAGCGTGCCGGGCGCCGCCTTGCGCGCGTCGGGGGCGGGTTCGGCCTTCAGCACCTTGATGCGCTCCACCCCGCCCGTCGGTGTCGGGGCGTCGAACCAGCAGCCGGGCCAGGGGGTGAGGGCGCGGACCTGCCGCTCCACATAGGCGTCGTCGCGCGTCCAGTCGAGCCGGCCATCCTCGCGCGTCAGCTTGGCGGCGTAGGTCACGCCGGCCTCCGGCTGCGGCTCGGCGGTCAAGCGGCTTTCGGCGAGGCTGCCGAGCGCCTCCACGATCAGGCGGGCGCCCATCTCGGCCAGCGCGTCGTGCAGGCTGCTGGCGGTGGTCTCGGCGGTGATCGGCACCGCGTCCTTCAGCAGCATGGCTCCGGTGTCGAGTCCGATGTCCATCTGCATGATGGTGATGCCGGTCTCGGCGTCGCCGGCCAGGATGGAGCGCTGGATCGGGGCGGCACCGCGCCAACGCGGCAGCAGGGAACCGTGCACGTTCAGGCAGCCCAGCCGCGGCGCGTCGAGGATCGGCTGCGGCAGGATCAGACCGTAGGCGGCGACCACCGCGGCGTCGGCCTTCAACTCGGCGAACTCCGCCTGGGCCTCGGCGTTGCGCAGCGACTTGGGCGTGCGCACGGGGATGCCGCGCTCCTCGGCGAAACGGTGGACCGGGGATTTCTGGACCTGCTGCCCGCGCCCGGCGGGGCGGGGCGGCTGACTGTAGACGCAGACCACCTCGTGCCCGGCATCGGCCAGGGCGCGCAGGCTGGGCACGGCGAAATCCGGCGTGCCCATGAAAACGAGGCGGAGCGGCGTCATGAAGAGTCGTCCAACGTCAGAAGGTTAGGCGTCAGAAGGTTAGGCGCGCTGCATCTTCTGGACTTTGCGCAGGATCATGTTGCGCTTCAGCATCGACAGGTAGTCGACGAACAGCACGCCGTTCAGATGGTCGATCTCGTGCTGGATGCAGGTGGCCAGCATGCCGTCGGCCTCGATCTCGCGCGTCTCGTTGGTCTCGTCCAGGTAACGGACCCGGACCGAGGAGGGGCGGGTGACCTCGGCGTACTGGTCGGGCACCGACAGGCATCCCTCCTCGCACACCGACGTCTCGTCCGATTTCCAGACAATTTCCGGGTTGGCAAGGCGGATGGGGTTCGGCTTCTCGTCCTTGTCGTGCACGTCCACGACGATCACCCGCTCCAGGATGCCGATCTGCGGCGCGGCGAGGCCGATGCCCTTCGCGGCGTACATGGTCTCGACCATGTCGTCCATCAGCTTGGCGATGCGGGTGTCGACCTTGTCGACGGGCTTCGCCTTCTGCTTCAGGACAGGGTGCGGGGCGACGAGGATATCGAGAACGGCCATGGGAACTCAGCAACGGTGCGTGGAGGTGCGACAATCCGTCAAAATATGGGGGGCGGGCCCCGAGGGCAAGGGAGGGGCCAGGGCCAAACCCCCCTCCTTCACCCCCTGGGCCCCCGCTCCCATCGGGACGGGCGCGCCCCCGAGGGGGGGGGGGGGGGTCGGCTTG
>NZ_CBCOOP010000006.1:0-92500 GCF_965111635.1 Azospirillum sp. Marseille-Q6669
AAGCGGGGGAGGGTCGGGGTGGGGGTGCCGAGGGATTGAGCCTCGTCTACCCGTCCAGCACCACCGCCTCCAGCGCGGGCAGGTCGCAGACGAAGACGTTCGGCGCCTGCTCGACCACCAGACCCGCACGCTTGAACTCGGCGATGGTGCGGCTGGCCGTCTCCATCCCGACGCCGAGCATGGCGCCCAGATCCTCGCGGCCCGACAGCAGGACCGGCTCGCTCGGAGCATCGGCGGCAAGCTTCAGGAACAGGCGGGCCAGCCGCCGCCGGGCGCTGCCGGTGGACAGCTCGGTCAGCCACTCGTCGGCCTGGTGCAGGGATTGGTACCAGCGCTCCATCAGGCGGGCGTGCAGGCGCGGCGTCTCCTTGCTCAGCCGCTCGACCACGGCCCGCGGCAGGCGGCAGGTCTCGGCCTCCTGAAGCACGACGGCGGTGTGCTCGTAGGGTTTGCCGACCAGCACCTCCAGCCCGGCCACGGCGCCACGGCGGAGCAGCCGGACGATGCGCTGCGTCCCGTCGGGGAGGAACTGGACCAGCTTCACCAGCCCGCTGCGGATCGTGTAGAGGGAGCCGCCCTCGTCCCCCGTGCTGTAGAGCGTGGCGCCGGGCTGGAAGCGCAACTCGTCGATGGGAATGTGGATCAGGTCGAAATCTTGGTCGCGCAGGTCGCCGAACAGGACGAGGTCCCGGATGGCGCAGCTGCTGCAGCGCGCGGTGCCCAGCCGCGCGGCGTCGATTCCGTTCCGATGCACTCCTGCCCGCCTTCCGTCCGCCGGACCCGTTCCGGTTCCGCCCGAAGCTTCGGAGCGAATTTTACGCGATCCGGTCGAAAAGTGCCAACCGCGTGGATCCGCCCCGCGCGATATCCCGTATCCTGTCCTACCCCCTCTTCCCACGTTGCGGGCAGCGAAAGGCAATCTATATGACCAATCGCTTATGCCCTTGTTCTGAAGTGGTATTGTCTCAGTCCCCCGCCGTTGATAACCAAAGAGATGCCCGCCACGTCAAACATTCGACATTATCTGAAATCATCGAATAGACCGGACGGCGAGCAGGGCATTAAGGAGCGACCTATTGGATTGTCATTGTTTTCGGAATGAACGCTGCTGCGAGGATCAGCGCCATGACTGTTGGTGATTTGGACCTCGACGCCTGCAGCCGGGAACCGATTCATCGCCCCGGCAGCATCCAGCCTCACGGCATGTTGTTGGCCTTCTCCGGAAGCCACGCTGGCGACACCCTGATCCAAGCCAGCGCCAACGCCGCGCCGGCGCTGTCCCTGCCGCTGGCGCAGGCGTTGGGTCAGCCGTTGGAACGGGCGCTGCACCCGCAGATCGCCGCCGCAGTCCGCTCCTTCCTCGCCGCCGGTCCGGTCCCCTCCCGCCCGGTGCCGGTCGCCTTGACCGAACTGCCCGGTGCCGGCCGTCACCAGCTTCTTGCCCACGCCGTCGCTGACGCGGCGGGCAACCGCGTGGTGATCCTGGAACTGGAGCGGCTGGAGGGGCTGGAGACCGACCTCCTCGACCACGTCTACCCGCGCATGCGCGAGGCGCTGGAGCGATTGGACGCGCTGAACGCGCCGACCGACCTTCTGAGCTGCGCCGCGCAGGAGGTCCGCGCGCTCACCGGCTTCGACCGCGTGCTGATCTACCGCTTCGACGCCGACTGGCACGGCACGGTGGTGGCGGAGGATGGGAACGGGCGGCTGCCCTCCTACATGGACCTGCGCTTTCCCGCCTCCGACATCCCCACCCAGGCGCGCGAGCTGTACCGGCTGAACCGCCAGCGGCTGATCCCCGACGCCGGCTACGCCCCGGTGCCCCTGGTCGCGCTGCCGCCGGTCCCCGAAGGGGCGCCGCCTTTGGACCTCAGCTTCTCCGTCCTGCGCAGCGTGTCGCCGGTGCATGTGCAATACATGCGGAACATGGAAACCGCCTCCTCCATGTCGGTGTCGATCCTGCTGCACGGAGCCCTCTGGGGGCTGGTCTCCTGCCACCACCACGAGCCGAAGGCGGTGTCCTACGCCGTGCGCTCGGCCTGCGACCTGATCGCGCAGATCCTGTCGGTGCGCATCGCCGCGGTGGAGGACCGGCGCGACGCGGAGCACCGCATCGCCCTGCAGGCCATCCAGGCGCGGCTGCTGGCTGCCATGGCCCAGGCCGATCCCTTCATCGCGGGCCTGACCGAGCATCCCGACGACCTGCTGCGCTTCGCGAACGCCAGTGGGGCCGCCGTCGTCTTCGAACGGCGCTGCACGCTGGTCGGCGACACCCCGACGGAAGAGCAGGTGCGCGGCCTCGTGGATTGGCTGGCCGGCCAGGGCGAGCCGGAGCAGTTCGAGACCGACAGCCTGCCCGCCCTCTACCCGGCTGCGGCCGATTTCGGAGGCAAGGCGGCGGGGTTGCTGGCCATCGCCGTGTCGAAGCTGCACGCCAGCTACGTGCTGTGGTTCCGGCCCGAGGTGGTGCGCACCGTCCGCTGGGGCGGCGATCCGCGCAAGCCGCTCGACCACGATGGCCGGGGGCTGACCCCGCGCGCCTCCTTCGAAACCTGGAAGGAGACGGTGCGCCACCGCGCGCTGCCCTGGACCGCGGCGGAGCGCGACACCGCCGCGGCGTTGCGCCACGCCGTCATCGGCATCGTCCTGCGCAAGGCGGAGGAACTGGCCGCCCTGTCGCGGGAGTTGGCACGCTCCAACAAGGAGCTGGAGTCCTTCTCCTACTCCGTCTCCCATGACCTGCGCGCGCCATTCCGCCACATCGTCGGTTACGCCGAGCTGTTGCAGGAGCTGGAGTCGGATCGGTTGAGCGCCACCGGGAAGCGTTATCTGGACGTTATCGTGGACGCGGCCAACAGCGCCGGGACTCTGGTGGACAATCTGCTGCACTTCTCGCAGATGGGGCGTAGCGAGCTGGCCCCCGTCTCGGTGGACATGAACGCCCTGGTGGCGGAGGTGCGGGAGACGTTGGCCCCCGACACCGCCGGGCGGGCCATCGACTGGGACATCGCCCCGCTGCCCACGGTGCGCGGCGATCCCGTGATGATGCGGCTGGTTCTGCAAAATCTTTTGTCGAACGCCATCAAATACTCCCGTGGCCGGGAACCGGCGCGCATCGCCGTGGGTTGCGAGGACCGGCCCACCGAAACCCTCTTCTTTGTCAGGGACAACGGGGTCGGCTTCAATCAGGCTTACGAGAAGAAGCTGTTCGGGGTCTTCCAACGGCTGCACCGCAACGAGGAATTCGAAGGCATCGGCATCGGTCTGGCCAACGTGCGCCGCGCCGTGGACCGCCATGGCGGGCGGACCTGGGCCGACGGGCGGCTCGACAAGGGGGCCATCTTCTACTTCACGCTGCCGAAAGCCGGGACGGCAAAACCGGATCTGCGAGATCTTGATGAGTGACCTGAAACCCATCCTGCTGGTTGAGGACAATCCGCGGGACCTGGAGCTGACCCTGGCGGCGCTGGAGAAATGCCAGCTCGCCAACGACGTCATCGTCGCCCGCGACGGCGAGGAGGCGCTGCGGATGCTGACCCGCCGCGATCCTGAAACCGGGAAGCCGACCCAGCTTCCCGCCGTCGTCCTGCTCGACCTCAAGCTGCCGAAGATCGACGGGCTGGAGGTGCTGGAGCGGGTGAAGAGCGACCCCGAGACCCGGCACGTCCCCATCGTGATGCTCACCGCGTCGCGCGAGGAGAGCGACCTCGTGCGCAGCTACAAGCTGGGCGTGAACGCCTTCGTGGTGAAGCCGGTGGACTTCAAGGCCTTCTTCCAGGCGATCCGCGACCTGGGCGCCTTCTGGGCGATCCTGAACGAACCCCCGGTCGGCTGCGCCCGCCGTCCGGCGGGAACCCCACCTGCGGGAAAAGGCGCCTGAAGGAATGCCCTCCGGAATGCCCTCCGCGGTGACCATCCTGCATCTGGAAGACAGCCCGCTGGACTGCGAGCTGGCCTGCGCGCGCCTGCGGAAGGCGGGAATCTCCTGCGACGTGACCCGCGTGGACACCCGCGCGGCTTTCGAGGCGGCGCTGGTCAAGGCGGCGATGGACGGGCGGCACTTCGACCTGATCCTGGCCGACTTCTCCCTGCCCGATTTCGACGGGCTGGAGGCGCTGGGCATCGCCAGGACCCGCGCCCCGGAAACCCCGTTCCTGTTCCTGTCCGGGCGGATGGGGGAGGAAACGGCGGTGTCGGCCTTGAAGATGGGGGCCCGCGACTATGTGCTGAAGCAGCGGCTGGCCCATCTGCCCGCCGCGGTGGAGCGGGCGATCCTGGAGGCGCGCACCCTGGCCGAGCGGCGGCAGGCCGAGGAGAATCTGCGCCGGCTGCGGCAGGCCATCGACGACATCCGCGACTACGCCATCGTCACGCTGGATCTGGAGGGCCGCATCACCTCGTGGAACGAGGGCAGCCGCCGCCTTTTCGGCCACACCGAGGAGGAGGCGCTGGGCCGCCCGCTGTCGCTGCTCTTCGCGCCGGAGGAGCGTTGCGCGGAGAACATCCGCGGCCTGCTGGCCGGGGTGGCGGAGAAGGAGCGCTGCGAGGTCGAATGGATCCACGCGGCGCGGGACGGGCGGCGCTTCTTCGGCTCCACGGTGCTGACCGTGGCGCGCGATGCCACGGGTGCGCCGGCCGCCTATTCGGTGGTGGTGCGCGACATCACCGACCGCCGCGCCTCGGAAATCGCGCTGCGCGACAGCGAGGCCAAGTTCCGCGCCATCGCGGAAAGCATGCCGCAGCTCGTCTGGTCGGCCCCGCCGGACGGGCTTCCCGATTATTACAACCTGCATTGGTTCGCCTACACCGGCACCCGGCCGGAGGCGATGACCGGCACCGCCTGGATGGAGGTGGTCCATCCGGACGACCGGGCGCGGACCGCCGCGCTGTGGACCGCCGCGGTGCGGTCGGGCGATTTCTACGAGGTCGAGTACCGGCTGCGCGAAGCCGGGGGCCGGTACCGCTGGTTCCTCGGGCGGGCGGTGCCGCTGCGCGACGGCGACGGTCGGATCACCCGCTGGTTCGGCACCTGCACCGACATCGACGACGCGGTGAAGGCCCGCGCCGCCCAGGCCGACGCCCGCGAGGATCTGGAGCGGCAGGTGGCCGAGCGCACGGCGGAGCTGGTGGCCGCCAACCGCCGGCTGCTGGGCGAGGTGGCGGAGCGGCAGCGCGCCCAGGCCGACCTCAGCGCGCTCTACGCCAAGACGCCGGTGCCGCTGCACTCCCTGGACGCCGAAGGGCGGCTGCTGAGCGTCAGCGACCGCTGGCTGGAGTTCATGGGCTACGAGAGCCGGGGCCAAGTGCTTGGGCGCAACATCACGGAGTTCATGCCGCCGGACGTCGCGCGGGAGCATCGGGAGAACCTTTGGCCGGAGCTGCTGCGGCTCGGCGCCTTCCAGGACATGCCCTACCGGCTGGTCAAGCGGTCGGGGGAGGTCGCCGACGTGCTGGTCTCCGCCCGGATCGAGCGGGACGGGTGGGGCGGCTTCCTGCGCACCATGGCCGCCGTGGTCGACGTCTCCGCCCGCCTGCGCGCCGAGGCGGAGCGCGAGCGGGCCGAGGAGGCCCTGCGCCATTCTCAGAAGATGGACGCGCTGGGCCAGCTCACCGGCGGCATCGCCCATGACTTCAACAACCTGCTGACGGCGATCTCTGGCAATCTGGACCTGCTGCTGTCCCGATTGGACACGGCGGAGCGGGCGGACCTGCGCGACTACGCCACCCACGCCAAGGTCGGGGCGACCCGCGCCGCCGGGCTGACGCAGCGCCTTCTCGCCTTCGCCCGGCGGCAGCCGCTGCGCCCCGACGCGACGGAGCCCTGCGTGCTGGTCCAGGGGATGGAGGATCTGCTGCGCCGCACGGTGGGGGAGCAGGTGTCCATCGCGACCGATTGCCCGCCGGACGCTTGGGCGGCTTGGTGCGATTCCAACCAGTTGGAGATCGCCCTGCTGAATCTGGTGGTGAACGCCCGCGACGCCATGCCGGACGGCGGGCGCATCACCATCACCGCCGCCAACGCCCATCTGACGGCGGCCGACGTGGCGGGCGACGCCTCCGGCGCGGCGCCTGGCGATTATGTGGTCCTGACCGTCGCCGACACCGGCATGGGCATGCCGCCCGACATCATCAAGCGCGCCTTCGATCCCTTCTTCACCACCAAGCCGATCAGGCAGGGGACAGGGCTGGGGCTGTCGCAGGTCTATGGCTTCGTCAGCCAGTCGCACGGGCTGGTGCGCATCGACAGCGAGGCCGGGCGGGGCACCGCCGTGCGCCTCTACCTGCCGCGCTGCGACGGGGAGGAGAACATTGGCCTTCCACCGGGCACCGTCGCGGCGCCCGCCGCCAACGGCGCGGTGGATGGCGTGGCGGACAACACCGCCGGAACCGTGCTGCTGGTGGAGGACGAGGCGCTGGTCCGCATGGTCGCGGTGCAGGCGCTGGAGGACGCCGGGCTGGACGTGATCGAGGCGTCGGACGGGACGGAGGCGCTGGAGTTGCTGGACGGCGGGCTGCGCGCCGATCTGGTGGTGACCGACGTGGGACTGCCCGGCATGAACGGGCGGCAACTGGCCGAGGCGGTGCATGAGCGGCGGCCCGAGCTGGGCGTGCTGTTCATGACCGGCTACGCCTACGACGCGACGCTCGGCACCGGCATCCTGGAGCCAGGCTGCGAGGTGCTCCAGAAGCCCTTCGAGACGACGGCGCTGGTTGCCCGCGTCACCGGCATGCTGGCCCACACGCGCGGCGGCAGTGGTGGTGGCGGTGCCCTGCGCGAATCTGTCCCGGAACGTCGCTGCGACTGATGCGTTACTCTCCTCCAAGGACGAGTCCGGCCCCGCGCACGGACTCCGCGCGGGGGGAGGACGGGCGATGCTTCAGGTCTCCGAATCGCAGGTGCGCCTTGGGCTCTCCGCGCCGGATAAGACGGAGGCCATCCGCATCGCCGGGCGGGCGATGGTCGACAGCGGCCTGATCGACCCCGGCTACATCGACAGCATGCTGGGCCGCGAGGCGGTGTCCGGCACCTACCTCGGCAGCGGCATCGCCATCCCCCACGGGCTTCCCGACGCGCGCGATCTGGTGCGGCGGACCGGCGTGGTGGTCGTGCAGTTTCCGCAGGGCGTCGATTGGGGCGGCGGGGAACCGGCGCGGCTGGTCGTCGGCATCGCCGCCAAGTCGGACGAGCACATCGCCGTGTTGCAACGGCTGACCGGCGTTCTGGGCGATCCCGCGGAGGCCGCGCGGCTGGGCGGCACGGGCGACCCGCGCGCCATCATGGCCGTTCTGAACGGCGAGGCACCCGCCGCGCCGGTGAATGAGTCGGCCGCGCTTCCCATCGACGGGGACGGCATAGCGGTCACCGCCCCCTCCCCCCACGGGCTGCACGCCCGCCCGGCAACGGCGCTGGTCGAGGTCGCCAAGCGCTTCCGCGCGGAGATCGCCGTCCGGCATGGCGGCACCACGGCCAACGCCAAGAGCCTGATTTCCCTGCTGCGGCTCGGCGCGTCGGGTGGAGAGCCGCTGACCGTCACCGCCTCGGGCGAGGACGCGGCGGCGGCGCTCCAGGCCATCCGCACCGCCTTCGACGCGGGGTTGGACGAGCCTGTCTCCACGGCAACGCCCACGGAGGAGCCGGCCCCGCGGACCGTCCCGGCCGACCTTGATTACGACGGGCGGGTGATCGCCGGCATCTCCGCTTCCCCCGGCGTCTCCATCGGCCCGGTCTGGAAGTTCCAGCGCGAGGAGCTGACGGTCGCCGAGACCGCCCCCGATCCCGAAGCCCAGCACCGCCGGCTGGATCAGGCGCTCGCCGCCGCCGCCGCCGACCTGCGCAACCTGCACGAGGAGTTCTGGAAGAAGGCCGGCGCCGCCAAGGCGGCCATCTTCAAGGCGCATCAGGAGCTTCTCGACGATCCGGAGATGGTCGCCGAGGCCCACGCCCTGATCGACCGCGGCAAGAGCGCCGGCTGGGCGTGGCGCGCGGTCTACGAGGAGCGCGCCGGCACGCTGGCCCAGCTCGCCGACCCGCTGTTGGCTGGCCGGGCCGCCGACCTCAGCGACGTCGGGCGCCGCGTGCTGCGCCTGCTGGCGGTGGTGACGGAGAGCGTGGCGGCCCTGCCGGACCACCCCGTCATCCTGCTGGCCGAGGATCTGGAGCCGTCCGACACGGCGAAGCTCGACCCGGCCAAGGTGCTGGGGCTGTGCACGGCGGGGGGCGGCGCCACCTCCCACACGGCGATCATCGCGCGCTCGCTGGACATCCCCGCGGTCGTCGCCGCCGGGCCGTCAGTGCTGGACCTGGAGAACGGACGGGCGGCGATCCTCGACGGCGACGGCGGCGTGCTGGTCGCCGACCCCAGCGCGCGCGACCGCGGCCGCGCGGCCGAGGCGAGGGTCAAGGTGGGCGAGCGGCGGGAGGCCGAGCGGCTCGACCGCTACAAGCCGGCCATCACCACAGACGGCCGGCGCGTCGAGGTCGCCGCCAACATCTCCGACCCGGCGGAGGCGGTGCAGGCCGTGGAGGCCGGCGGCGAGGGCGTCGGGCTGATGCGCACCGAGTTCCTGTTCCTCCAGCGCGACCTGCCGCCCGACGAGGAGGAGCAGTTCGCCGCCTACCAGACCATGGTGCGGGCGATGAACGGGCTGCCGATCATCCTGCGCACGCTGGACATCGGCGGCGACAAGAACGTCCCCTATCTGCGCATGCCGGCGGAGGGCAACCCCTTCCTGGGCGTGCGCGGCATCCGCCTGTGCTTCGAGCGGGAGGACCTGTTCCGCACCCAGCTCCGCGCCATGCTGCGCGCCTCGGTGGAGGGGCCGGTGCGCATCATGTACCCGATGATCGCCGCCCCGGCGGAGCTGGAGCGCGCCAAGGCGATCACCGAGGCGGTGCGGCGGGAGCTGAACGTGCCGCCGGTCGAACTCGGCATCATGATCGAGGTGCCGTCCGCCGTGATGATGGCCGACCGGCTGGCGCGGGAGGTGTCCTTCTTCTCCATCGGCACCAACGACCTGACGCAGTATGTGCTGGCGATGGACCGGCTGCATCCGGTGTTGGCCCCGCAGGCGGACGGGCTGCACCCCGCCGTCCTGCGCATGGTGGAGCGTACCGTGGACGCCGCCCGCCGCGCCGGAATCTGGGTCGGCGCCTGCGGCGGCGTGGCCGGCGACCCGGCGGGGGCGGTGCTGCTGTCCGGGCTGGGCGTCACGGAGCTGAGCGTGGCCATTCCCGCCGTTCCCTCGGTCAAGGCGCGGCTGCGCGCCATCGCCATGGCCGACGCCGAGCGCACCGCCCGCGAGGCGCTGGACTGCGCCGACGCGGCGGAGGTAAGAGCGTTGGTCCGCCAACGTTTCGCCGACGCCGGAGGTGTATCATGAGCCCGCAGCCCACCCCACGCCCCGGTGTCGTCACCGTGACGCTGAATGCCGCCATCGACCAGACGCTGGACGTGCCGGGATTCGCCGCCGGAGCGGTCAACCGGGCGGTCGCCGAGACGCGGACCGCCGGCGGCAAGGGCATCAACGTCGCCGCCTTCCTGGCCGGCGCCTCCTTGGCGGGCGGCGCCACGCCCGTCACCGCCACCGGCTTCCTCGGCGAGGAGAACACCGCCGTGTTCGACGCGCTGTTCCGCCGCCGCGGCATCCGCGACCGCTGCCTGCGTCTGCCGGGCCGCAGCCGGGTGAACATCAAGCTGGTGGACCGCGAGGGCCGCTCCGTCACCGACATCAACCTGCCGGGCTTGCATGTCCCGGCGGAAAGCTGGCGGGGGCTGCTGACCGTGGTGGACGACCTCGCCGTCACCAACCGGACCTTCGTTCTGTCGGGCAGCGTCCCGATGGGCGTGCCGGACACCGCCTATGCCGAGATGGTCACCGCCCTGCACCGGCGCGGCGCCTTCGTGGTGGTGGACGCCAGCGGCCCGCCGCTGCGCCACGCCGTGGCCGCCCGCCCCGACATGGTGAAGCCGAACGCGGCGGAACTGGCCGAGCTGCTGGGCCGCCCGCTGAAGGATCGGGCCGAGGTGGTGCGCGCGGCGCGCGAGCTGTCGGAGTCCGGCATCGCGCTCGTCGTCGTGTCGCTGGGCGCCGAGGGCGCCGTCTTCGTGGAGGGCGGCCGCGCGCTGCTCGCCGTGCCGCCGCCCGTGGAGGTCGCCAGCACGGTCGGCGCCGGGGATGCCATGGTGGCCGGGGTTGTTGCCGCCCGGCTGGAGGGCATGGGGTTGGAAGACTGCGCGCGGCGCGGCACCGCCTTCGCCGCCGGCACGCTGTCCCGCCTCGGCCCCGAACTGCCGCCGCCGGAGCGCCTCGCCGAGCTGATGCGGGCCGTTCGGGTGGAGGAATTGTAAGGCATTTCAGCGCCGGAGGGATCGCGATGGCAAAGCTCGTGGCTGTGACCGCCTGCCCGACGGGGATCGCCCACACCGTCATGGCGGCCGAGGCGTTGCGCCGCACCGCCGCGCTGATGGGCCACGCCATCGCGGTGGAGACCCAGGGGTCGAACGGTGTGCAGACGCCGCTCTCCGCCGCCGACATCGCGGCGGCCGACGCGGTGATCCTGGCCGCCGACATCGCCGTGGACGATTCCCGCTTCGCCGGCAAGCCAATCCTGCGCACCACGACCGCCGCAGCGATCCGCGACACCAAATCGGTGGTTGGCAACGCCCTGGCCGATGTCCCCGGCGCGCAGCCCGAAGCCGCCCGTCCGCAGCCAGCCCCGAAACCGGCTCCCACCGTGGTGCGCAGCCCCGGCCTGCTGGTCGCCATCACCGCCTGCCCGACCGGCATCGCCCACACCTTCATGGCGGCGGAGGCGCTGAAGCAGGCCGCCCAGGCCAAGGGCTACCGCATCAAGGTCGAGACCCAGGGCTCGGTCGGCGCGAAGAACGCGCTGACCGAGGAGGAGATCGCCGAGGCCGAGGCCGTCATCATCGGCGCCGACACGCACGTCGCCACCGACCGCTTCGCCGGCAAGCGCCTGCTGAGGACCTCGGTGGGGGAGGCGCTGAAACAGCCCGCCCGCGTGATCGACGAGGCGCTCGCCCTGCCGGCTCCGGCCGCGGCCGGGGCTATCGCCGCGCCCGCCTACGCCAACGCGGTGTCGGGGGCCAAGGCGCGGCAGAAGGAGACGCAGTCCGGCCCCTACAAGCATCTGCTGACCGGCGTGTCCTTCATGCTGCCCTTCGTGGTGGCCGGCGGTCTGCTCATCGCCCTGTCCTTCGTCTTCGGCATCGAGGCCTTCAAGGAGCCGGGAACCCTGCCGGCGGCGCTGATGCAGATCGGCGGGGAGGCCGCCTTCGGGCTGATGGTGCCGGTGCTGGCGGGCTACATCGCCTATTCCATCGCCGACCGGCCCGGCCTCGCCCCCGGCTTCATCGGCGGGATGCTGGCAGCCAAGATCGGGGCCGGCTTCCTGGGCGGCATCGTGGCGGGATTCCTGGCCGGCTACATCGCCCGCTGGCTGCGCGACACCATCCGGCTGCCGCAGAATCTGGAGGGGCTGAAGCCGGTGCTGATCATCCCGCTCCTGGGCACGCTGGCGGTCGGTTTGCTGATGGTCTACGTCATCGGCACGCCGGTCGCCGCGATCATGAACGGGCTGACCGCCTTCTTGCAGAGCATGACCGGGGCCAACGCGGTGGCGCTGGGCGCGCTGCTCGGCGCCATGATGGCGCTGGATATGGGAGGGCCGGTCAACAAGGCGGCCTACACCTTCGCGGTCGGGCTTCTGGCCTCCAACACCTACACGCCGATGGCCGCGGTGATGGCGGCGGGCATGACGCCGCCGCTCGGGCTGGCGCTCGCCACCATGGTCGTGCCCAGCCGCTTCACAATGCAGGAGCGCGAGGCGGGCAAGGCCGCCGGCGTGCTCGGCCTCGCCTTCATCACGGAAGGGGCGATTCCCTTCGCCGCCAAGGACCCGCTGCGCGTCATCCCCGCGGCCATGGCCGGGTCGGCGGTGGCCGGCGCCGTGTCGATGTGGTTCGGCTGCGGCCTGCGGGCGCCGCACGGCGGCGTCTTCGTGCTGGCGATCCCCAACGCGGTGGCGCCGCTCGGCCCCTATGTCCTGGCCATCGTCGCCGGGACCATCGTCACGACACTCGGCCTGATGATCCTGAAGCGCCGTGTCGAGGCCGACCCGGCCGCGGCACAGGCCCTCGACACGGCGGCTCCGACCTCGTCCAGCCCCGCACCCAGCGGGGCTGGTCACTGAGACGCCGGGATGACCGCACCCGCTGATTGTCGGTTCCACCGCAAATTAGTTTTAATTTTCGCCAAAATTGAAAGAACTCGACAACTCCAGAGTGCTATCGCTAGCTTTGCGATGTTCCGCCGCCGGCCTGTTCCGCAGTCCCCTGGAGGAACGGCAGCCGGCGGAGCCTGATGAGGATCTCGTATCGCATAGCGACGGTGGGCGGAATCCCGGTGGTCATCGCGGCGCTGATCGCGGTGACCGCCTGGATTCTGCTGGAGCGCGCCGGCCGTTCGCGCGAGGCCGCGGTCTTGGCCGGCACCGTCTACCGTGAGATGATCGCCGCCACCGCGGCCCGCAACGACTTCATCCATTCCGCCCCCGAAGGCCGCCTGCCCCACGAGATCACGTTCCGCCGAGCCACCCATGGCGCGCGGGAGGCGCTGGAGGCGCTGGGCGGCTTGGCGGACCAGGGCGCCCAGGCCGACGCGGTCGACACCGCCCGCCGCGCGTCGGACCGCCACACCGCCCGGCTGGAGGAACTGGTGGACGCCATCGCCTTCGGCGACGCCCGTGCCCGCGGCATGGCGGAGCAGGAGGCCCGCCTGCTCGCCCTGGCCGAACAGGCGGGCCAGCGGCAGCACGCCGCCAACGCGGCGCTCGTCGCCTCCCTGGCCGAGGTCGACCGGCGGTTGCTGGACAGCCGGGCCGTGGTGGACGATCTGCACGACCTGCGGGAAGCGGTGCTGCGCGCCCGGCTGGCTGCGAAGGACACGGCGGCCACCACCGATTCGGACGCCGCTCCACCGCCCGAAGCGCAGCCGCGGCTTGATCCCTTGTCCCCGTCGCTTGACCGGTTGGAGCGCAGCGCGGACCGCCTTGCCGCGTCGCTGGCCCGGGCGGGCGAGGGGATGGGGCAGGACGGCGCACCCGCCGCCGCCAGCGACGCCTATGAGACGGCCTTCGCCGAACTGACGCGGTTGCGCGCCGAGCGGCTGGACCAGTGGACGCTGCCGCAACTGGCGCCACGCTATGACGCCGTCGCCCAACGGATGCTGGACATCACCGGCACCGGCCATGGCGCCGTCCAGGCCGAGGTGGCGGAGCTTCTGCGCCGCACGGTGTCGGCCCACGCCATGGAACAGGAAACCCAGACGGTCGCCATGACCGCTCTGGCGCTCAGCGGACGGACCCTGAGAGCGCTGGAACGGCGCGACACGCGCGGGCTGCGCGATGTCGCCGCCGAGAGCGGGCGGCTGCGCGACCGGGTGGCCGGGCTGCCCATTTCCCCGCTGATCCAGGACGGGATGCTGGCCGCCATCACCGCCTGGCGCGACGGGCTGGAGCGCGCCACCGACGGGCTGGCCCGCCAGAACGGAGCCATCGCCGCGATGGACATGGACGCCGCCGCGGTGATGAACACCGCCCGCCGTCTGAACGACCTGTTCCAGGACAGCGCGGTGCGCAGCGCCGGCCTGCTGCGCTCCACCCTGCTCATCGGGGCGACCATCGGCCTGCTGTTCGCCGCCGGGGCGGCGCTCCTGGTGGCCGGCGGCATCACGCGGCCCCTGCGCCGTCTCCAGGGCGCCACCCGGCGGCTGGCCCGCGACCCGCGCGACGGGCAGGTGACCGACCTGGAGCGGCGGGACGAGTTGGGCGACATGGCCCGCGCCGTCCATCATTTCGCCGCCGAGATCAACCGCCGCGAGGACGAGATGCGCCGGGCCAAGGAACAGGCGGACTCCACCCTGGCGGAGTTGCGGCGGACCCAGGCCCATCTGGTGCAGGCGGAGAAGCTGGCCGCTCTGGGGCAGGTGGTGGCCGGGGTGGCGCACGAGATCAACACGCCGCTGGGCATCACGCTCACCACCTCGACCCTGGTCCGCGAGAAGGTGCCGAAGATGAAGCGCCTTCTCGATTCCGGCCAATTGCGCCGCCGCGAGCTGGAACGCTTCCTGACCGACCTGGGCGACGTGTCCGAGTTGCTGGTCAACAACACCGTCCGCGCGGCGGAACTGGTCCAGCGCTTCAAGGAGCTGGCGGTGGATCCGGCGGGAGAGACGCGCCGGCGCTTCGACCTGCGCCTCTGCCTGATGCAGGCGGTCGAGGCGCTGGGACCCTTCTGGGAACCGGCGGCACACCGGGTCGTCGTGGACTGCCCGCCGGGTCTGATGATGGACGGCTATCCGCAGGCCATCGCGCAGATCGTCTCGCACCTGCTGCTGAACGCGGTCAACCACGGCTTCGCGGACGGGGAGGGGGCGGATGGGCAAGAGGGAGAAGGGCGGAGCGGCACGGTGACGGTCGTTGCCCGCCGGGCCACGGCGGACGTCGTGGAACTGGCCGTCGCCGACGACGGGTGGGGCATCCCGGTGGCGCTGCGGCCACGCATCTTCGATCCCTTCTTCACCACGCGCCGCGACCGGGGCCACGCCGGGCTCGGCCTGCACATCGTGCACAACACCGTCAGCCAGCTCGGCGGCACCATCAGCCTGGAGGAGGGAGAGGCGGGGACGGACGGGGCGCGCTTCGTCATCCGCCTGCCTCCCGCCACGCCGGAGAAGGAAGGCGCGTGACGCCGGCGGACGCTTGCGCGCCGCGCCGGTTCCGGTTTACTGCAAGGCGGGTCCGTTCGACGATTTCCCGTTTGATGATTTGAGCGCGGGGTGCGGGGGCATGGCGACGATCGAGGAAGCCTACGCGGTCGCCATCGACCACCATCAGGCCGGGCGGCTGGACGAGGCGGCGATCATCTACCAGCGCATCCTTGACGCCGATCCGGAGCAGGCCCACGCCGCGCACCTGCTGGGCATCGTCGCCGGCCAACAGGGCCGTCATGACGAAGCCATCGCGCTGATCGGTGCCGCGGTGGCGCGGGACGGGTTGAACACCGACTTCCTCGGGAATCTGGGCGCGGCGCTGAAGGCCGCCGGTCGCTACGACGAGGCCATCCGTCATTTCGCCCGCGCCCTGGCGCTGGAGCCGGCGGCGCGCGGCGTTCCGGGCAATCTCGGCTCCGCCGTGGCCGCCGATGGGCGGATCGGCGAGGCCGTGCCTTGGCTGAGACGCGCCGCCGCCCTCGATCCGGCGCATTTCGAGACGTTCCTGAATCTGGGCATTGCGCTGCGTGACGCGAGCCGGTTCGTCGAGGCGGAAACGGCGCTGGAAACCGCCAAGTCCCTGCGCCCGGACCATCCGCACCCGGTCTGCGAGCTGGCGGTGCTGAAGCTGGCCCTCGGCGATTTCGAAGAGGGGCTGGCGCTTTACGAACGGCGCTGGGACTACACCGGCCAATCCGCGGCGGTGTCCGGCAAGCCGGTGTGGCGGGGCGAGGGCATCGCCGGCAAGACCATCCTCCTCTATTACGAGCAGGGCCTGGGCGACACCCTGCAATTCGTCCGCTACGCGCCGCTGCTGGCCGATCGCGGCGCGCGGGTGCTGCTGATCGTCCAGCCGGAGCTGCGCCGTCTGCTGGCCTCGGTGCGGGGCATCGACCGTCTGGCCACCTACGACGACGCGGCGGCGCTGCCGGCTTTCGACCTGTGCTGCCCGCTGATGAGCCTGCCCTTCGCCTTCAGCACGCGCATCGACGGGATACCCTCCGGCGGGCCCTACATCACGCCGCCCCCCGATCTGGTGACCGCCTGGGCGGAGCGGCTCGGCTGGAGCCAGACCGGAGGCTCCGCCGAAAAGCGCCCGTTGCGCGTGGGATTCATCTGGTCGGGCAACCCGCGGCGCCACGACCCCACATCCCACGCGATGGACCGCCGCCGTAGCGTGCCCTTCGCGCTGATGGAACCGCTGCTCTCCGTACCGGGGATCGCGGCCGTCAGCCTTCAGGTCGGGGATGCGGCGGAGCAGGCGCGGGCGGCCGTCGCGGCGGGGCTGCTCACCGACCCTATGGTGGGCGTGACCGACTTCGCCGACACCGCGGCCATCGCGGCGCATCTCGACCTCGTCATCACCGTGGACACGTCGGTCGCCCACCTCGCGGCGGCGGTCGGGCGCCCGGTGTGGATGCTGTCACGCTCCGACGCCTGCTGGCGCTGGTTCCGCGGGCGCGACGACAGCCCGTGGTACCCGACGATGCGCCTCTACCGGCAGGACTCGCCCGGCGACTGGGGGCCGGTCATGACCCGCCTGGGCCATGACCTTGCCGCCGCCGCGGCGTGGGATCAGAACTGCGCCGAGGCGCTCAGCAGGAAGGCCCGGCCCGGCTGGTAGAGCGGGGTGACGGTGCCGAACTCCTGGCCGTAGGTGGCGCGGTCGGCGTAGGTCTCGTCGAAGAGGTTGCGGACGTCGAGGCGCAGCGCCAAGTTGGCGTGCTCCGGCAGCCGGTGCTCCACGAACAGGTTGGCCGTCTGATAGCCCTTCAGCGGCCGCTGCCCGGCCTGGACCTTGTCGTAGTCGAGCACGAACTCCAGGTCGGCGCCCAGGGTCAGGTTCCAGGACTGCACGGTGTGGGCGCCGCCGATGGTGAAGACCTGTCCGATCGGCGTGGCGAGGTAGGTGCCGGTGTCGGAATCCGCGGGCAGACCGTCGATCTTGACGTCAATGTCGGCGTATTTGGCGCGGATGAAGCCGTTCGTCCAGGCGTAGCCGAGACCCAGCTCATAGCCTTCCGACCGCACGTCGCGGGCGAGGGTGGCGCTCGTGGCGGCGAAGCGCGCGGCGCGGGCGTCGTCGAGCTTGGTGCGGAAGATCCGGCCTTCCGCGGTGAAGCCCTCGTAACGGGCCTCCAGCCCCGCGGTGCTGTTGGTGGCCGTCACCGGACGCGGGCCGGCGCCGTAATTCCAGGCCGGGTTCATGATGTAATTCTCGGCCATCTGGACGCCGCCCCAGCCGCGCGACACGCCGGCCTTGGCGATCAGGTAGCGGGGCAGCAGGTCGAACTCGCCCGAGATGTTGTGGCTGAGGCCGTGGTTGGTCCATTCCCGTCCGGTCGTCCCCTCGAAGGTCTGGCGGTCGCCGCGCAGGCCGAAGGACAGGCGCAGACGCTCCATCGGCTCCAGCCGGGCCTGACCGTACAGGCCGTTGTTGCGCGCCCGCTCGGTCGCGGACATCGTCCGGTCCCGGTAGTTGGCGCGGTCCACGTAGAAGTCGGTGCCTGTCGTGAAAGTGCCGATCCGGAAGCCGAAGGTGTTCTCCAGCTTGCCGTTGAAGGAACTGGTCGCGCCCTTGCCCGGGTAGCTCCCCGGCACGGTGCTGCTGCCGACCGGGCGGGTGAAGATCGGCGTTTCCACGTCGGTGCGGCCGTAGGCGAGCACCAGCTTGGGGTTCCACAGCTCCGTCGGCAGGGCGTCGGTGTAGGTGAAGACCATGTTCTGGCGGTCGAGCGAGTAGTCGCGCACGCGCGGCTCCCAGGCCGGGCGCCCGGCCAGCGACCCGATGTTCGCGCGGAAGGGCCGCGGCGCATCGTCGTAGACCCGCTCGTAGCTGGCCTGGAAGCGGTGGCCGCTCTCCGTCTGCACCGCCGCCTTGCCAAGGCCGCTGACCATGTCCGTCTCGGTGCCGTCCACCTTGCGCCCGTTGCCCGCGGTGTATTTGCCACCCTTGCCGTAGGTCACGGTGCCCAGCGCCTCCAGCCCCTGGTGGCGCCCGAAGCCGGCGAGGTTGGTGGTCAGGCCGGAGCCGTTGGTGTTGAAGGTGGTCTTGCCGAAGGCGCCGACGCCGTCGCTCGCCAGGAAGTCGCTGGCGTCCTTCGTCTCGTAGGCGATGGAGCCGGCGAGCGCGCCCGGCCCGGCGTCGGCGGGGGCGACGCCGGCGTCCACGCGCACCACCTTCAGCAGCGCCGGGTCGATCAGCGTGGTGCCGTTGTGGTGGAAGACCTTGTTGTTCTGGCGGCTGCCGTCGATGGTGACGGCCAGATTGGTTTCCTCGACGCCGTTCACATAGACCTTCTGCGACATCGGCACGGAACTGCCCACGCGGATCGTCGGCTCGCCGGAGAAGACGTCGCGGAGGTCGCGGGGATTCTTGCGATCCAGATCCTCCTTGGTGATGGTGATGTTGCCGCTTCCGCTGCCGGCGCCGGTCGAGGCGGTGACCGACACCGGCCCCAGCATCGTGACGTCGCCGGTCGGAGCCGGAACCAGCGTCGCGGAGCCGGTGCCGGTCGTGCGGTAGCCGACGCCCGTCCCGGACAGCAGCGTGTCGAGCGCCTGGGCGGGGGTCATGCTGCCCGACACCGGGCGGGAGCTGTGCCCGGCGGCCAGATCGGCGGAATAGCCGATCTGCCAGCCGGTCCGGCGCGCGAAGGCGTCGAGCGCCGCGGGCAGAGGCTGAGCCGGCAGCGCGAAGGCCATCGTCTGCGCGGCGCCAGGGGCGGGAGCGGCCTGCTGGGCCAGGGACCGGGAGGGGAGGGCCAGGACGCCGCCGAGCGCGGTGGTCGCCATCAGGGCCAGGATCAGATGCCGGGCGGCGGTTCCCCGCGCGCGCACCAAGAACTTGCCTGTCGAAACCGTCCGGCCTTCCATTCCTCACAACTCCCGTCTGCGCTGGTGGCGGGGGCGTGATTACCGGTGTATGAACCGTGCCCCCTCTTTTCGGCAGACGCACGGGGGCGTAGCGTCTCACAAAAAAATCCCGAAAGAAGGTCAAAACCTATCGAAGCAGGATGATTCCGCCAGGAAGCTCGGTCACGCGGGCACCCACGACATCGGCCAGCGAGCGGATCGCCGCGACGGGATCGTCCAGCCGGTAGTTTCCGCTGACCCGCGCGCCGGCCAGCCGGTCGCCGACCAGGATGACCGGTGCGCCATGGTAGCGCCGGATGGTGTCGACGATCGCGGCGAAGGGCTGGTCGTGGAACACGCAACGCCCGTCCTTCCAGGCCAGCGCAACCGCCGGGTCCAAGCGGGCGGGCGCCGACAGGCCGTCCGCCGTGGCCGTCACCCGGTCACCCGGAACGAGGGACACCGTCCGGCCCGGCGGTTCCCGCCGGCTGACCGACACCCGCCCGCGCTCCAGGAAGACGGCGTCCTGCCCGCTGTCCGACCGCACGGTGAAGGCGGTGCCGGTCACCTCGACCTCGCTGAAGCCGGCGGTGACGCGGAAGGGGTGGGCGGGGTCGCTGACCACGTCGAAGTAAGCCTGCCCGCGCAGCAGCCGGACGTGGCGCCGGCCCTCGGCGAAATCGAGCGCGACCGCGGAGTCGGTGTCGAGGATCAGCAGGGACCGGTCGGGCAGGGCGATCTCCTGCCGCTCCCCGGCGGCGGTGCGGTGGTCGGCGGTCAGGCGGAGCGCCAATGTGGGCTGGAGATGGACGCCGATGGCCAGCAGCAGCGCGGCGGCGGCCAGCGAGGCCCGCCATCCGCCGAACCGCCCGGACCGCCGCCGCGCTACGGACCGGGTGGCCGCCGGCGGAGGGGCCGTCTGCGGGTGATGGGCGAGCGTCGCTGCCTGCAATTCGGGCATGCTCCCAAGCGACGACAGGCGGTCGAACGCCGCGGCGTGGCGCGGGTCGCGGTTCCGCCATGCCTGATAGGCGGCTCGGGTGTCCGGGGCCACGGGCGCGTCGAGAAGCGTCACGAACCAAGTGAGCGCCTCGTCCGTGATCGGGTCCGCATGCCGGTAGGCCCCGGCATCCTGTCCGCCGTCTGCCTTGTCCTGCTCCACGCTTGGTCTTCCACTCTTCCTTGACCGGACTCACGTACAGTTGAGACGTTTCATCGCTCGGCGGGTCACAATTCGCAAACCGCAGCCCATAGCCCGCAGATGGTGATCGTTCCCGCGCCCGTCCAACCGGCTTGACATCTGAAATTGAGAATCATTATCAATCTCGATGTTGCAAGGCCGCCGATGTCGCACCGACCGCGGTGGTGTCCTTTCCGCCGCCGTACCGACAGGGCTATCATGTCCGCAAGCCTGATTGCGATCTATCTCGATCACCGCCGCTCGTTGTTCGGGTGCGCGATGAAGATCGTGCGTGATCTTCAGGTTGCCGAGGATCTGCTGCAGGAAAGCTACCTGCGCGCCTGCAAGGCCGTGGAGAGGGGACCCATCGACAACATCGGGGCTTTCCTTCACCGGACGGTCCACAACCTCGCGCTGGACCATCTCCGGCGCTGCCGGACCCAGGAGCGGTTCGAGGCCGGCCCGGCGGACACCGTCGAGGCGCTGGGCATCGCATCGGAGACCCCTTCGGCGGAAGAGCGTCTGCTGCACCGCGAGCGGCTGTCGTGCTTCATGGACGCCCTGGAGCGTCTGCCGGCGCGGGCCCGGCAGGTGTGGCTTCTGAACCGGGTCGAAGGCCTGTCCTATCCCCAGATCGCCGCCCATCTGGGTGTGTCGCAGGGCACGGTCTTCAACGACATGAAACTGGCGATGGGCCATTTCGTGGACACCATGGCGCGCCGCGACCGCCCCGAGCCGGCCGCGAGCCGGTCCGGCGGGACGCCCTAGCCGTGGAACACGCCCCCGATTGAGAGCGGAAGGGGCGGTCCGCCCCCGGATCACGGGAAGCAGATGCACGGATCCGGTGCTGGGTGTATGTGTGATGGTGTCCCGTCCCAAGCGGCACAAAAATCCCATAAGCTATCTTATGGAAAATATACCGCAAAAACTACCCATGAGGGTTTTTATGAATCATATTCTACGGCACGGTCGGGTCTCTCCAAGGGCTCATGACGGCATGCCGAAAACGATGGACCAAGCCTTGGCCGACCGGAAGGCGGTGGTGCTCGAAGCCTACCCGGATGAAATCAGCCGCATGAGAAGCGGCCTCGCCTCCGGCTCCCTGAAGAAGGAGGACGGCTGGGAGGACATCATCACCAGCCGCGAAACCGAACTTGCCGCGGCCCGGCAAGGCACGATGAAAATACACGCCGTGAACGACCCGAATCTCGTACAGTCCAAGGGCGAGTTCACGGTCGCCCGCGACGGCAATGGCTGGAGCGCCCGTGGGATCACGGTGAACGGCAACGCCGCCGCCTTGCAGGAAAAATTCGGCACCGGGAACATGCAGGTCGGGTCCAGCCCCTACACCGGCGACTATGTGATCACCTGGTAAACCCGCGCGCTTGCGCGGATGGGGCTGTCTGGGTAGGCAGGCAATTTTCACAGTGTGGAAATGTGTAAAAATTCGTGGCGGCCCCTCATTTCCCACGACATGGCTCCCCTTCCGGAAAGCGGCGTGCTAGGCTTTCCTCCGGCCTGTTGAAGGCCCCATGACCGGACCGACGGCGGGACCGGTCGGGAACATCAGGACACGCGTACCATGAATCACATCGTCGCCCCCTGCTTTAAGGATCAGGGCCTTGAGGACCAGAACCTCAAGGAGTTGGAGCGCCCGGAATCGCCTCTTCTGGAGGGCGTCGACGGCATGTGGGCGATGCTGCGCGCCGAGGCGGAGAATGTCGTCGTCAAGGAGCCTTGGCTGCGCCCCTTCATCGACACCGCCATCCTGCTGCACCATGACTTCCCGTCGGCGCTGGGCAGCCTGCTGGCGCGCAAGCTGGGTGATTCCTACATCTCCGCCGACCAGCTCGCGATGCTCGTGCGCTCGGCGGTCGCCGACGCGCCCTGCATCGTGGAGGAGGCCTGCTCCGACCTTCAGGCCATCTGCACACGCGACCCGGCGGCGGACAACTGCCTGACGCCCTTCCTCTACTACAAGGGCTTCCACGCGCTGGAATGGCACCGCATCGGCCACTGGCTGTGGCGGCGCGAGCGGCGCGACCTCGCCCACTTCCTGCAAAGCCGGGTGTCGGAGGTCTTCGCCGTGGACATCCACCCGGCGGTCCCGGTCGGGCGCGGCGTCTTCATCGACCACGGCACCGGCTTGGTGATCGGCGAAACCGCCGTGGTCGGCAACGACGTGTCGATCCTTCAGGAGGTCACGCTCGGCGGCACCGGCAAGGAGCATGGCGACCGCCATCCGAAGGTGCGCGACGGCGTCCTGCTGTCCGCCGGGGCCAAGATCCTCGGCAACATCGAGATTGGCAGCCGCGCCAAGGTCGGAGCCGGCAGCGTGGTCCTGAAGGACGTGCCGCCCTGCGCCACCGTGGTCGGCGTCCCGGCGCGGATCGTCGGCTGGTGCCGCGACACGGTGCCGGCGCTCGCCATGGACCAGACGGTGCCGGAGCCGGAATATCACATCTAGTGGCCGGGGCTGCTCCGGAACTCCGGCGCGGTCATCTCCTCGCGGGTCAGGGCGATGAACAGGTCCACCACCGGGCTCTTGGAGCGGTTGGCGTCGAAGGCCACCTGGAACGGCGCCTGATAGGACAGGACCTTGGGCAGCAGAATCCGCAGCCGCCCGGCCTTGACGTAGGGTGCGGCGTAATGGTCCGGCAGATAGCCGGCGTAGGCGCCGGACAGGATCAGCCGCGCCGCCCCCTCCATGTCGCTGACCGTCGCCTTGGGCGTTGATATGGCGAAGATCTTCAGGTCGCGCGACCCCCAATAGCTGCGCGCGACCAGCCGATAGCGGCGGATTTCGTCCAGGTCGATGGCCTCGTCCGGCAGGGTGAACAGCGGGTGCCCGTCCGCCACGCAGAAATGGATCGTCTCGTTGTAGAGGTCCTGGTAGGACAGGCTTGGTACGATCCGCGGGAAGCTGGCGATGGCGAGTTGGAGCTGCCCGCCGATGACGTCGCGCAGAAGTTCGTTCGGCGGGCGCACGTTGATGATCAGCGAGACCTCCGGCGCCGCCTCGGTGAAGCGGGCGAAGACGCGCTCCAGCGGGGCGCGCGGGTCGGTCAGCGTGTTGTCCACCAGCCCGACCGCCAGCGTGCCGGTCAGCCGCTCGCGCAGGCCGCGCACCCGGCCGCGGAAGCGCTCCAGCGTGTCGAACACGCGCCGCGCCTCGTCATAGACCGCCTGCCCTTCCGGGGTGAGCTGGAATCCCGACCGCCCACGCCGGCACAGCCGCAGGCCCAGCCGGGTCTCCAGATCGGTGAAATGGGTGGATATGGTGGACAGCGACAGGTTCAGTTCGCTCTGCGCCGCACTGAATCCGCCGGCCTCGACGATGGTCATGAACAACCGCAACAGGCGCAGATCCACGGTTTCCAGCTGAATCATCGCCACGACGCCGCCCTCCCCTGCCCCGCTCGCCGGTTCCGGGGCGTCCGATACTTCGGCCCGGATCGAAGTAAGATACAAAACTTTCTGATTTTCGGGCAACGGCGCCGGGCGTCTAATGACCGCAGGCCGCAATGCTGGCCTCACGAACAGATAAGCTCGTCCGCAAGGAAAGGTCGCATCCATGAACGAGACGACGGGTAAGCAGGGACTTCACGCCGCTTTGACCGGCGGCATCAGCCGGCGCGCGGTTCTGGCCGGAGCGGGCACGCTGGCCACGGTGGCCGCCATCGGCTTTCCGAACATCGTCCGCGCCCAGTCGAAGACGCTGAAGGTCGGCGTCTACGGCGGCTACTTCAAGGAATCCTTCGAAAAGCACATCTTCCCGGAATTCTCCAAGGCCACCGGCATCACGGTGGAGGCCATCGCCGAACCGACCGGCGAAGCGTGGCTGGTCCAGCTCGAACAGGCGGCCCGCGCCCGTCAGGCGCCCGCCGACGTCTCAATGATGTCGCAGGTGGCGATGCTGAAAGGGGCCTCGGCGGAGCTGTGGGCGCCCTTCGACCTGTCGAAGATCCCCAACGCCGCCAAGGTCGTCCCGCACCTCGTCAACAAATACCCGGACGGCAAGGTCAGCGGCATCGGCGCGGTGTCCTGGTACATCACGCTGGTCACCAACACCAAGAGCTACCCGCAGGCCCCGGACAGCTGGGCGGCCCTGTGGGACCCGGCGAACAAGGACAAGCTCGGCCTGCTGGCGCTGGTCAGCAACAGCTTCCTGCTGGAGGTCACCGCGGCGACCTTCTTCGGCGGCACCAAGCATCTCGACAGCGAGCAGGGGCAGCTCGACTGCTTCAAGAAGCTGGCGGAGCTGAAGTCCAACGTGAAGCTCTGGTACCGCGACGAGGCGCAGTTCGAGGCCTCGCTGAAGTCCGGCGAGATCCCGATGGGCCAGTACTACCACGACGTGACCGGCCTCGCCGCCGCGGACGGGCAGCCGGTGCGCTCGACCTTCCCGAAGGAGGGCGGCATCCTCGACTCCGGCAGCTGGGCAGTCACCCGCGCCTCCAAGGCCGGCGACCTCGCGCATGTCTTCGTGGACTATATGTGCCAGCCGTCGATCCAGGCCCTGCTGTCACGCAAGGTCGGCACCGCCCCGACCATCGACCGCAAGATGACCGACCTGACCGACCAGGAGTTTGCCGCCGTGTCCTCCGACATCGCGCCGATCATCCCGCGCTACGACCTGTACACAAGCAAGTCCGACTGGCTGAACCAGAAGTGGACGGAAATGATCGTCGGATGAGTGTGTGAGCCCTTCTCCCCTCTGGGGAGAAGGGTATGGGATAAGGGGGCGGCCGCAGGCCGGACACGCACTGCAATGAGGCTGCGTTGACGCCCTATGGGCGCCCCCTCACCCTAACCCTCTCCCCAGAGGGGCGAGGGAACAAAGGTTCAATCAGAACAAAGCCATCCCATGTCAGCCCTTGTCCTCGACGGTCTCACCAAACGATACGGTCCCGTGACCGCGGTGCACGGCGCGTCGCTGCGCATCCCGCATGGGCAATTCGTCTGCCTGCTCGGCCCGTCCGGCTGCGGGAAGACGACGCTGCTGCGCATGATCGCCGGGCTGGAGGACCCCTCCGGCGGACGGCTGGTCATCGACGGACGCGACATCACCACAGCCCCCGCCCACACGCGGGAATTCGGCATGGTGTTCCAGTCGCTGGCCCTCTTCCCGCACCTGACGGCGGGCGAGAACATCGCCTACCCTCTGCGCATCCGCGGCGCCACGAAGGCCGAGCAGCGCAAGCGCGCCGACGAGCTTCTGGAGCTGGTCCGCCTGCCCGGCGTCGCCGACCGGCCCGTCTCCAAGTTGTCGGGCGGGCAGCGGCAGCGAGTCGCCATCGCCCGCGCGCTGGCCCTGTCGCCCAAGCTGTTCCTGCTGGACGAGCCGCTGTCGGCGCTCGACGCCAAGCTGCGCGAGGCCATGCAGATCGAGCTGAAGCAGCTTCAGCAGCGGCTGGGCATCACCACCATCGTCGTCACCCACGACCAGCGGGAGGCGATGACCATGGCCGACCTCGTGGTGGTGATGTCGCAGGGGCGCATCCATCAGGCCGCCCCGCCGATGGAGGTCTACCGCCAGCCCGCCGACGCCTTCGTCGCCGACTTCATCGGCATGACCAACCTGCTGGAGGGCGAGGTCACCGCCCCCGGCACCGCCGCCGTTCCCGGCGGCACCCTGCATCTGCCCGACCTGCCGCCGACGGGCCGCGTCCTGCTGTCGGTCCGGCCGGAGGACGTGGTCGTCCACCCCGCCGGGACGGACGGGCCCAACCGGCTGACCGGCACGCTGTCCTTCATGCGCGACCTCGGCGCCAGCGTGGAGTTCCGCATCGACGTCGCCGGGCGGGAGATCGTCGCGCTGTCGCGCCCGCAGGACCGCCCGCCGGTCGCCCCCGGCGGCGCCCTGTCGGTGGAGTTCCCCCCGGCGGCCTGCGTCGTGCTGCCGCCCGCCGCGGAGCACGCCCGATGATCCGCCGCGCCCCCCGCGGTCTGGCCGAGCACGCGCCGATCCTGTTCCCGGCGCTGATGCTGGTCGTCTTCTTCGTCATCCCCTTCAGCCTGATGATCGCGGTCAGCGTCTTCCGGCGCGTGCCCGGCGGCTTCTACGAGCCGGACCTCGTCTTCGCCAATTACGAGCGGTTCCTGACCGCCTTCTTCGGCGGGGTGATGTCCTTCTCGCTGGGGCTGGCGGCGCTGGTCGCGGCGCTGTCGGTCGGCATCGCCTTCCCCTTCACCTACCGGCTGGTCAAGCTGTCGCGCGGGGCGCAGATCCGCTGGCTGGTCTTCCTGCTGTCGATCCTGTCGCTGTCGGAAGTCATCATCGGCTTCGCCTGGTCCACCCTGCTGTCGCGCACCGCGGGCATCACCAACCTGTTCGTGGCGCTCGGCCTAATGGCCGAGCCGCAATCGCTCAGCCCCAGCTTCGGCGCATTGCTGGCCGGGCTGGTCTATCAGGCCTTTCCCTACACGGTGCTGGTGCTCTACCCGGCGCTCGCCCGTCTCGACCCCTATCTGGAGGAGGCGGCGCGCACGCTGGGTTCCTCGCCGCTGCGCGCCTTCTTCACGGTGGTCGTGCCGGCGCTGCGCAACACCATCGTGGCGACCACGATCATGGTGTTCGTCTTCGCGCTCGGCTCCTACCTGCTGCCGCAGCTTCTCGGGCGGCCGCAGCACTGGACGCTGTCGGTGCTCATCACCGACCAGGCGATCTACCAGTCCAACATGCCCTTCGCGGCGGCGATGGCCGTCTTCCTGGTGCTGGTCAGCCTCGCCCTCGTCGGGCTGGCGCTGCTCGCCGGGCGGCGGGAGGAGACGGCCTGATGCTGATGCGCACGCTGAATTCCCTGGCCGCCGGCCTGATCGCCCTGGTCCTGGCGGCCCCCATCCTGGTGGTGGCCGGCGTCTCGGTGAACGAGAAGAAGGCGCTGACCTTCCCGCCGCAGGGCTTCTCGCTCGCCTGGTACGCCGAGGTCTTCACCGATCCCGGCTGGCGCGGCGCGCTGATCACCAGCCTCGTCGTCGCCACCCTGTCGGCGGCGCTGGCGGTGCTGATCGCCTTCCCGCTGGCCTGGTTCCTGTGGCGCTGGCGGGCCCCCTGGGCGCGGGCGTTCGAGGTGCTGGGGATGACGCCCTTCATCCTGCCGCCGGTCATCACCGCCTTGGGCTTCCTCAGCTTCTGGGCGGCGGTCGGCGAGTACGGGTCCCCCTGGACGGTGGTGGTCAGCCACGCGGTGTTCTTCGTGACGCTGCCGCTGGTCACGCTGTCGCTGGGCTTCGGCGCGGTGGACCGCTCCTACGTCGAGGCGGCGGCGACCATGGGGGCGGACGACCGGACGGTGCTGCGCACGGTGGTGATGCCGCTGGTGCGGCCCTACGTGATCTCCGGCTTCGCCTTCGCCTTCGTGCTGTCGCTGAACGAGTACATCGTGGCCTACATGGTGGTCGGCTTCACGCTGGAGACCCTGCCCATCAAGATCTTCAACGCGCTCCGCTACGGCTACACCCCGACCATGGCCGCCGTGACGGTGCTCTTCGTGTCGCTGACGGCGGTGGTCTTCGGGCTGATCGCGTGGTTCGGCGACCTGCCACGCCTTCTCGGCGCCTGGGCCAAGAACGACTAACCTTCTTTCCTTTTTCAAAGAGATCCGGACGATGATCGACCCTCAGAAGCTTGATCGTTTGCGTACGAAGTACAGCGGCTCCGGCGGCGACGACTTCCACGATCCGGAGTTCCAGCGGGTGGCTGCCCTCCAGTTCTCCGGCGGCAAGCGGGTGCAGCCCTTCGCCGGGGTGTCCACCCTGCTCGACGCCCCCTACCGCCCCGACGCGGCAGAGGCGGCGGACTTCGGCGGGCTGGACATCGCGCTGATCGGCGTTCCGATGGACCTGGGAGTCACCAACCGGGCCGGCGCCCGCCTCGGCCCGCGCGCCGTGCGCGGGATGGAGCGCATCGGCCCCTACGAGCACGCCCTGCGCATGGTCCCGGCGGCCTCCTGCAAACTGGCCGACGTCGGCGACGTGCCGCTGTCCAGCCGCTTCAGCCTGGAGTCCTGCCACGGCGACATCCTGGCCTTCTACAACCGCGTGATAGACGCCGGCGTCATCCCGCTGTCGGTCGGCGGCGACCATTCGATCACCTATTCGATCCTCAAGGCGCTGGGCCGCGAGCGTCCGGTGGGCATGATCCATTTCGACGCCCATTGCGACACCGGCGGCCCCTATGAGGGCGCCAAGTTCCACCACGGCGGTCCCTTCCGGCAGGCGGTTCTGGACGGCGTTCTGGACCCGGAGCGCACGGTGCAGATCGGCATCCGCGGCAGCACCGAGTATCTGTGGGAGTTCTCCTACGACAGCGGAATGACCGTGATCCACGCGGAGGACATCCCGGAGCGCGGCATCGCCAGCGTCATCGAGACGGCGCGCAAGGTGGTGGGCGACGGGCCGGTCTACGTCTCGTTCGACGTGGATTGCCTGGACCCGGTCTTCGCCCCCGGCACCGGCACCCCGGAGGTCGGCGGCCTGACCACGCGGGAAGCGCTGGCCATCCTGCGCGGGCTCGACGGGCTGGACATCATCGGCGGCGACGTGGTGGAGGTGGCCCCGCAGTACGACGCCACGACCAACACCGCCCACGCCGGCGCGCAGATGCTGTTCGAGATCCTCTGCCTGTCGGTGCGCGCCCTTGCCAACCGCCAGAAGCAAGCCTGACCTCATGCGGCTGACCCTGTTCCAGGCGGACGCGGAGCCCGGTGCGCCGCACCGCAACCTCGACCGTCTGGAACGGGCGGCGGCGGAGGCGGCGCGACACGGCTCCGCCCTGCTGGTCGGGCCGGAAATGGGCCTGACCGGCTACGACATCGGCGCGGCGGCGGTGCGCGCCCTGGCCGAGCCGGCGGACGGGCCGATGGCCGTGCGGGTCGCCGAGATCGCCCGGCGGCACGGCATCGCCCTGCTCTACGGCTATCCGGAGCGTGGGGAGGACGGCGCCGTCCACAACGCCGCGCAACTGATCGGGGCGGACGGGCGCGCCCTTCTGAACCAGCGCAAGACGCATCTCTACGGCGATCTCGACCGCGGTTCCTTCGCGCCGGGCGGCGACGCCTTCCCGACCGCCGAGGTCGGCGGGATGCGGGTCGGCGTGGCGATCTGCTACGACGTGGAGTTCCCCGAGCTGGTGCGCCGCCACGCTCTGGCCGGGGTGGACGCGCTGCTCGTCCCGACCGCGCTGATGACGCCCTATGAGATCGTCGCCACCACCATCGTCCCGGCCCGCGCCTTCGAGAACGGCATCTTCGTCGCCTACGCCAACCGCTGCGGGACGGAGGGGGCGTTGCGTTATTGCGGCCTCAGCAGCGTGGCGGCGCCGGACGGTTCGGTGCTGGCGCGGGCCGGCGACGGCGAGGCGTTGCTGACCGTCGATCTCGACCCTGCCCTGCGCAGCGTCGGCACGCATCTGGCGGACCGCCGCCCGGACCTGTACGGTGCGGTCTCCAGCACGCCTGGGAAGGGCGGTTCGTAGAGGAAGCACAGCATGCCGGTCACCATTGACGACATTCACGCCGCCGCCGAACGGCTGGCCGGACGCATCAGCCGCACGCCCTTCCTGCGCTCGGAAACCCTGTCGCAGATCACCGGCGCCGAGGTCTGGGTCAAGCTGGAGAATCTCCAGTTCACCGCCTCCTTCAAGGAGCGCGGGGCGGCCAACCGGCTGCTCCACCTGACGCCGGAGGAGCGGCAAGCCGGAGTGATCGCCATGTCGGCCGGCAACCACGCCCAGGCCGTGGCCTACCACGCGAAACGGCTGGGCATCGCGGCGACCATCGTCATGCCGCGCTTCACCCCCTTCGTGAAGGTCAAGCGCACGCGCTATCACGGCGCCACGGTCATCCTGGAGGGCGAGTCCCTGGCCGAGGCCGCGGCCTTCGCCCACGACCTCGCCAAGCGGGACGGGCTGGTCTTCGTCCATCCCTACGACGACGACGCGGTGATCGCCGGCCAGGGCACCGTCGTGCTGGAGATGCTGGCGGAGGTGCCGGACCTCGACGCGCTGGCCATCCCGGTGGGCGGCGGCGGGCTGGCCGCCGGGGCCGCGGTCGCCGCCCGCGCGCTGCGGCCCGGCCTGGAGGTCGTCGGGGTGGAGGTGGAGACCTACCCCGCCGCGGCGCAGCGCCTCGCCGGGAAGCCCGTCAAGGTCGGCGGCCCGACGGTGGCCGAAGGCATCGCCGTGCGCGACGTCGGCGACCGGCCCATGGACATCCTGAAGCAGAACGGCTGCGACGTGGTGCTGGTGCCGGAAGCGGTGATCGAGCGCGCCATCGCCATGCTGATCGAGGTGGAGAAGACCGTGGCGGAGGGCGCCGGGGCCGCCGGTCTGGCCGCCCTGCTCTTCCACCCCGAGCGCTTCCGCGGCAAGCGGGTCGGCCTGATCGTGTCGGGCGGCAACATCGACACGCGCACGCTCGCCAACGTGCTGATGCGCGGCTTCGCCCGCGACGGCCGCCTGATCAACCTGGACATCGACGTGGCCGACCAGCCCGGCGCGCTGGCCCAGGTGGCCCGTATCGTGGCGGAGTGCGGCGGCAACATCATCGACGTGCAGCACCAGCGCCTGTTCGGCGCCTTCTCCGTCAAGTCCGCCGAGGTCGCCCTGCTGATCGAGGTCGAGGACGAGGGCCACGGCGACCGCATCACCGAAGCCCTGCGCGGCGCCGGCTTGCCCGTCCGCAAGGCGGTGGTGGCGGAAGCGGCGCAGCCGCTGTCCAGCGCGCGGCCCTGAGCGAACACCCGAAACATACCGGCGAAGTAGCCCTCTCCCCTCTGGGGAGAGGGTGGCCCGTAAGGGCCGGTGAGGGGGATGCGCATGGCGGAAAATCCGGCACAAGCGCAACCCCCTCACCCTAGCCCTCTCCCCAGAGGGGAGAGGGGATATGGATCTGCCCATGGATTGAGCACCCCTCCCGAGCACCGCCATCTTTCGCGGCACATCCGGGCGGACCGCACAATGATCTCCAGCCCCGCCGGTTGTGGCACGGGCCATGCACTTCGCGCCTGTTCATTCGCGGAGGTCATGGATCATGTCGTCACTGGAATCACCAACCCGACCCCACCCGGTTGACGAGAAGCTTCCGCTGCTGCGCCTGCTGGCGCTGGGCATGCAGCATGTGATGGTGATGTACGCAGGGGCCATCGCCGTGCCGCTCATCATCGGCGGCGCGTTGAAGCTGCCCAAGGACCAGATCGCGTTGCTCATCAACGCCGACCTGTTCGCCTGCGGCATCGTCACGCTGATCCAGACGCTGGGCTTCTGGAAGTTCGGCATCCGCCTGCCGGTGATGATGGGCGTCACCTTCGCCGCGGTCGGCCCGATGGTCGCCATGGCGGGGAACCCGTCGCTGGGGTTGCTGGGCATCTACGGTGCGGTGATCGGGGCCGGCGTCTTCGCCACGCTGGCCGCCCCGGTGGTCGGCCGCCTGCTGCCGCTGTTCCCGCCGGTGGTGACGGGGACCGTTATCGCCATCATCGGCATCTCGCTGATGCGGGTGGGCATCACCTGGGCCGGCGGCGGGGCCGGGAACCCGAATTTCGGCGATCCGCTCTATCTCGGCGTCGCGCTGTTCGTGCTGGCGGTGATCCTGCTGGTGACCAAATACGCCAAGGGCTTCTGGGCCAACATCTCGGTCCTGCTGGGCATCGTCGCGGGCTTCGCCCTGACCATGGTTCTGGGGCTGGTCAGCTTCGACGGGGTGGGACAGGCGAAGTGGGTGGACGTCATCCGCCCGTTCCAGTTCGGCATGCCGGTGTTCGAGTTCTGGTCGATCCTGACCATGTCGCTGGTGATGATCGTCGTGATGATCGAATCCACCGGCATGTTCCTGGCGGTCGGCGAGATGGTCGGCCGCCCGGTGACGCCGGAGCAGCTGACCCGCGGCCTGCGCACGGACGGGCTGGGCACGCTGATCGGCGGCGTCTTCAACACCTTCCCCTACACCTCCTTCTCGCAGAATGTCGGGCTGGTCGGGATCACCGGGGTGCGCAGCCGCTGGGTCTGCGTGGCCGGCGGCGCCATCCTGGTCGCCTTCGGCCTGTTCCCGAAGCTGGCGCACGTCGTCGCCTCCGTCCCCACCTATGTGCTGGGCGGGGCCGGTCTGGTGATGTTCGGCATGGTCGCGGCGACCGGCATCAAGATCCTGGCGAAGGTCGACTACACGACCAACCGCGGCAACATCTACGTCGTCGCCATCAGCATCAGCCTGGGCATGGTGCCGCTGGTCGCTGACAAGATCTTCCAGAAGATGCCGCCCTTCCTGTCGCCGCTCCTGCACAGCGGCATCCTTCTCGGCACCATCGCCGCGGTCCTGCTGAACCTGTTCTTCAACGGGCTGGGCAAGGCCGGCAGCGCGGAGTTCGTCGCCGCCGCCAAGACCGCGGAGGCGTGAGGGCGACGTCTGGTTGGAATCGCAGGCCGGTCGGGATCGGGGGATTGATCCCGACCGGACGTCACTGCGTCGGGCGTTGCTCGAAGACGCCCGGACCGGGATCGCGGGCCGGCTCCACGGCGATGTCGCTGACCACGGCGGCGGAGGGGCCGCGGCGGCAGGCCTCCAGCATCCGATCCACGGCGTCCGCCGGGCCGGCGAACAGCGCCTCCACCGTTCCGTCGCCGCGGTTGCGCACCCAGCCGGCCAGCCCCAGCCGGCTCGCCGTGTCCACCGTCCAGCCGCGGTACCAGACGCCCTGCACCTTGCCATGAACGCGGGCCAGCACGGCCTTGCGGTTTTCCTCATCCGCCATTCTTATCCCCGGTATCGTTTCCGTACGGTCAGGACAATAGGACAAGAGCCGGTTCCGGAAAACCCGGCGCGCCCCGGCGCCTTCCCCTCCCCCAATGAACAGTGCCGCCAACCATTCGTCGGCGTATCATCCGTGCATGGCGGGGCGCGGGATCTCCTGTGACCGCCGGGCCGCGACAGCGAAGGCCGCGACCGGGCACGGGCGGGCTCGCACCCCCTGAACGAACGGTTCGGGAGGAACGGACATGACCATCCGAAACCCTGCGGAATGGGGAGCGGCACACTTCAAATCCTGGTCCCACGGCTTGGCCGAAGCGGGCCACGCCATCGCCCCGCCGGCGCGGGAACGGGCGGCGCTGGAGCCGACCGTGCGGCGCATCCGCAGCGACGACCTGCGCGACGCGCTGAGGAAAGGGCTCCATGACTTCATGGCCTGCCGGACCGACGTCCTCTTCATCGCCCTGATCTACCCGCTGGTCGGGCTGCTGCTGGCCGAACTTCTGCTCCACGGAAACGCGCTGCACCTGCTGTTTCCGCTGGCCTCCGGCTTCGTGCTGATCGGCCCCTTCGCCGCGGTCGGCCTCTATGAGATGAGCCGTCGGCGCGAGCGGGGCGACCGCGTGTCCTGGGCCGACGCCTTCGCGGTGGCGCGCTCCCCGGCTTTCGGGGCGATCCTGGCGATGGGGGCGATCCTGACGGCGGTGTTCCTGCTGTGGCTGGTGGCGGCGCAGCTCATCTACATGGCGACCCTCGCCCCGCTGGCGCCGGAGGGCTGGAGCGCCTTCACCCACGCCCTGTTCACCACCCGCGCCGGCTGGGCGATGATCGTGCTGGGGGTCGGGGTCGGCTTCCTGTTCGCCGTTCTGGCGCTGGCGATCAGCGTGGTCAGCTTCCCGCTCCTCATGGACCGCCGGGTCGGCGTGGCGACGGCCATCCGCACCTCCGTCCGCGCCACCCTGAGGAATCCCGAGCCCATGGCGCTCTGGGGAATGATCGTGGCCGGCGGTCTGCTGCTCGGTTCGCTGCCGGCCTTCGTCGGGCTGGTGATCGTCATGCCGGTGCTCGGCCACGCCACATGGCACCTCTACCGGCGCCTGATCCCGGAATGAGGCGGTTGGGCTAACCGCAGGCCGGCACCTGCACGGCAGGAAGCCCGTTCCACAGGATGGCGACCAGCGACCCCGCGGCGGCAAGCCCGGTGAACAGACGGATGAAGCGGCGCGGGTCCTCGCTGGTCCGCCGGCCCGGCGCGGCGCCCCACAGCGCCGCCGCCAGCACGCCCGCGGCCAGCAGCAGGGCGACCGCCGTGGCGCCGAGGATCAGCACCACCGCGACGGGGTGGCCGTACAGGTCCGCCCCGTCCCACTCGCGGGCGCAGATCAGCCCGTTGATGCCGTAGATCGCCGCGAAATGGACCGCCCAGATCAGAAAGGCCGACATCATCCCGGTGAAGGTCGCGGTAAACGCCGTCCTTTCCATGGTCCACCTCACACGGCCAGACGCGGAAACAGATGCACCAGCAGGAGGGACACGATCCCCTGCCCGCAGGTGTAGAGCCACACCAGCATCACATTGTCGAAGGTGACGCGGCGCCGCGCGTGCAGCCGCCCGGCGAAGGAGCGCGCCAGCGTGAAGCCGGTCATCAGGACCAGGATCACGACATGGAAGACCTGCCAGGAGGCCAGCATGTAGACGATGGCGCCATAGGCGCTCTCCGACGCCACGAGACCGCTGGCGATGCGGTTGTAGGGCTCGGCCACCGCGGCGGCCAGCATCAGCAGGACACCGGCGAGCAGGAGGCCCCGCATCGCCCAGGAGCGGTTGCCGGCAACGGCGCGGCTCGCCAGCAGCATCGCCCCCGCCGCCACGATCCAGAGCGCCACCTCGCCGAACAGCCACCCCAGCCCCGGCAGGGAGTCGGTGCCCACCGGCCAAACGTCCGGGCTGACCGTCCACAGGAAGACGTAGGTGAAGCACAGGCAGGCGAAGGCCGTCCCGTCGACCAGCAGCAGGACCGCCGTCCCCCACCAGGAATGGTTCTCCGATCCCTGGAGATAGACCGGCACCCGCCAGCCGCCGCCGACGTCCTGCGGCGGATGGTCGGCGCCCTTGTCGAGGCTCCACACCCACCAGAAGATCGAGGCGATGGCCAGCACCCCCGGCACCAGCGACACCCAGTAGAGCTGCACGGCCAGACAGATGAAGTGGGCGGCGGTGAACAGCCCGGCCAGGAAATGGCTCCAATGCGGGCCGGGCATCGGCATCAGATACTGGGGCCGGGCCTCGATCGGGCTGGTCACGATGGTCTCGCGCCGGCGGGTCGGGGCGCCGGGCAGATAGTGGGCACCCTCCTGCACCTCGCGCGACAGGTTCGGGTTGTCCCACAGCGGGTAGAGCGAGCGGACATGCGGGATGCTGCGCGTCGCGTAGTCGTCGTTCGGAATCCACTCCAGAGTCCCCGCCTTCCACGGATTCTCCGGCGCCGGGCGGCCCCGGCCGAAGGCGTCGCGCGCCATGTCGATCAGCACCAGCAGGACGCCGAAGGCCATCACGAAGGCCCCGACGGTCGAGACCATGTTCAGGACGTTCCAGCCCAGATCCCCGGGATAGGTGTAGACGCGGCGCGGCATGCCCATCAGGCCGCTGACATGCATGGGGAAGAAGGCGACGTTGAAGCCGATGAACATCATCCAGAAGGCCCAGCGCCCCAGCCGCTCCGACAGCATGGTGCCCTTCATCGTCGGCCACCAGTGATACAGCCCGGCGAAGACCGGGAAGACCATGCCGCCGATCAGCACGTAATGCAGGTGCGCCACCACGAAGTAGCTGTCATGGGCCTGCCAGTCGAAGGGGATGACCGCCACCATCACGCCGGTCAGGCCGCCGGCCACGAAGATGAACAGGAAGCCCAGCAGGAACCACGTCGCCACCGTCCATTGCAGCCGCCCCTTGCCCAGCGTGGCGATCCAGGCGAAGACCTGGATTCCGGCGGGCACCGACACGGCCATGCTGGCGGCGGAGAAGAAGCTCAGGCTCAGCGGCGGGATGCCGGTGGCGAACATGTGGTGCACCCACAGGCCGAAGCTGAAGAAGCCGGTGCCGACCAGCGCCACCACCACCCAGTCGTGGCCGATCAGCGGCCGCTGCGCCAGTGCCGGCACCATCATCGACACCAGCCCCGCCGCCGGCAGGAAGATGATGTAGACCTCTGGATGGCCAAAGAACCAGAACAGGTGCTGCCAGAGCAGCGGGTCGCCGCCCCGCTCCGCGATGAAGAAGGGCCAGTCGAAGGCGCGCTCGATCTCCAACAGCGCGGTCGCGATGATCACCGCCGGGAAGGCGAAGACGATCATCCCGGCCATGACCAGCATCGACCAGCAATAGACCGGGATCTTGTCCAGCGTCATGCCAGGCGGGCGGGTGCGCAGGATGCCGACGATGATCTCGATGGCCCCGGCGATGGCCGATATCTCGATGAAGCCGATCCCGAGCAGCCAGAAATCGGCGTTGATGCCGGGGGAGAACTTCATGCTGGTCAGCGGCGGGTACATGAACCAGCCGCCGTCCGGCGCCACCTCGAAGATCAGCGAGCAGAAGAAGGCCAGCCCGCCGAACAGATAGGCCCAGAAGGCGAAGGCCGACAGCCGCGGAAAGGGCAGGTCGCGCGCCGCCAGCATGGAGGGCAGCAGGAAGACGCCGATGGCCTCCACGATGGGCACAGCGAACAGGAACATCATGCCCGTGCCGTGCACGGTGAAGAACTGGTTGTAGAGGCTGTGCCCCAGCACGTCGTTTTCCGGCACGGCGAGCTGCGTCCGCATGACCAGCGCCAGCGTGCCCGAGATGACGAAGAACAGCAGCGCCGTGCCGATGTACAGCACCCCGATGATGTTGTTGTTCACCTCCTTCAGCAGGCCGAGGCCGGAGGTCGGTTTCCAGGCGCGCTTCAGCGCCTCCAGCTCCTCCTTCGGACGCGGCAGGCGGTTGGGCAGGGTGGCATCGTCGAGCGGCGGGGTCATTTCAGGCTCTCCAGCCAAACGGCGATGGCGTGCAGATCGTCGCCGCCCAGGATCGGGAAGGACGGCATGCGGTTCTCCGGCTTGATGTGCTGCGCCCCGGCGATCCAGCCGGCCAGAGCCTCCGGCGTGTTGGGCAGCGTCCCGGCGGCCAGCGCGCCGCGCCCGCCGACATGGGTCAGGTCCGGCCCGGCCGCCCCGTTGGCCGGCGTCCCGCGCACCGTGTGGCAGGACCCGCAGCCGGAGCGCAGGAAGGCGTCGCGCCCGGCGGCCCGCTGCGGCCCGTCGGGCTCCGCGGTGGGGCGGCGCTCGGCGGCCAGCCACGCCTCGAAGCGATCGGGCGGTTCCACCACCACGTCGAAGGCCATCAGCGCGTGCTGGGCGCCGCAGTACTCGGCGCACTGGCCGCGGTAGGTGCCGGGCCGCTCCCCGACCAGGATCAGCCGGTTCTCGTGGCCGGGGATCATGTCCATCTTGCCGCCCAGGCTGGGCACCCAGAAGCTGTGGATGACGTCCGCCGCGGTCACCACCACCTCCACCGGGCGCCCGGCCGGGATGACGAGGCGGTTGGCGGTGCGCAGCACCTCACCCCCCTCCTCGGCGCCCTCCACCGTCACGTCGGGATAGCGGACTTCCCACCACCACATGTAGCCGGTGACCTCGATGCGCAGCGGCTCCACCCCGCCGGTGTCCGACAGTTGCCGGGCCACGGCGAACTCGTAGACCTGCAGCGCGGTCAGCGTGACGATGGGAAAGACGAGGCCGCCGCCGATGATCCAGGCGCGGCTTCCGGGAAAGCGCTCCGGCCGGGCGATGACGGCGTAACCCGCCAGCGCCATGACGAAAAGGAAGATGACCCCACCGCCGGCGACCAGGATCAGCGTCAGGTCGAGGATCGCCTCGGCGTTGCGTCCGGCGGGGTGGAGCGCGGATTGCGGACCCCGCTCGCAGGCCGCCAGGAGCCCCATTCCGCCGGCCAGGGCCGCTCCCCGCCAACTCCGTCTGCGTCCCTCGCTGCGGCCAGACCTGCGGTCCATGCACCCCCCTCGCGGCATTGGCCCGCGGCGGCGGGCATCGTCGTTGCACGGCTAAACTCACGGCAAGGCCGCAGGTTCCGCCGGAACTTCGGTCATCAGGGGAGCATTCATTCGGGGACGAACACCCACAACAGCCGGAGCGTCCCATCCATGCGCAGAGTTCTGACGATCATCGGGCTGGTTCTGGGCGCCCAAGCGGTGGGGGGCTTCCTGTTCGCCTGGTCGGGGCTCTACAGCATCGCCGCCAGCAAGGAGCACTGGCCACCGGTCCACTGGTTCTTCAGCATGGCGATGCGCAGCTCCATTGAGACGCACGCCGCCTTCGTGGGCGATCCGCCCGACCTCGACGACCCGGCGCTGATCCGGCGCGGCGCCGGCCATTACGAGGACGGCTGCGCCCCCTGCCACGGTGCGCCGGACGTCGGGCGCAACCCGATCTCGCGCCACATGCTGCCCACCCCGCCCTTCCTGCCGGGCCATGCCGGGGACTGGACGGACAAGCAGCTCTATTGGATCACCTACAACGGCATCAAGTACGCCGGCATGCCGGCTTGGCCGGCGCAGGCGCGCGACGACGAGCCCTGGGCGGTGGCGGCCTTCCTGCGCCGGCTGGACGGCATGAGCGCCGAGGAATACCGCCGCCTCGCCTTCGGGGAAACGCCGCCGGACGGCGACCGCTCGGCCCTGGCCGATCTGCAAATGCTGGACGGCTCCGCCCGCGAGGTTCTGGACAATTGCGCCCGCTGCCACGGCTATGACGGAGCCGGGGGCGGCCCCGGGGACAGCATTGCCGCCTTCCCCCGCCTGTCCGGCCAGAACGCCGAGTATCTCTTCCACGCGCTGAAGGCCTACGCCGAGGGCGGGCGGCACAGCGGCATCATGCAGCCGGTGGCCGCCGGGCTGGACGATTCGATCCTGCGCACCCTGGCTGACCACTATGCGGGGCAAACGGCGGCGCCCTACCCGCCCCCGCCCGCCGACGCCGATCCGGCCCTGCTGGAGTTGGGCGCCCGGCTCGCCGATTCCGGCGACCGCGCCACCGGGGTTCCGGCCTGCTCCGGCTGCCATGGCGAGGACCGCGACCCGCGCTACCCCCGCCTCGACGGCCAGCACGCGAGCTACATCGCCGACCAGCTCCGCCTCTGGCAGAAGGACGCGCACGGCGACACGCCGCTGTCCAGGATCATGGGCGCCGCCGTCCGCAACCTGACGGAGGAGCAGATCCGCGCCCTATCCCTGCACTACGCGCAGAGCCGCCCACGGCAGACGGCGGAGACGGAGGGAGAGCGCTGAACCTTGCCCTCGACCAAGCGCCACCCGTTCAAGAACAACAATGGTTAGGATTGCTGATTTTCCGTCTCACGGAATAATTCATGCATTCCTCTGACGGGCGGGATGAAGCGGGACCTATGGTTCTGCGCCCACGGAGCACAGGCCGCGAAGGCAGCCCGTGGGCGGATCAATCATGGGAGGAATCGATGTCCAAACGCTTTTCCCTGCTCCTGTCCACTGCGGCGCTTCTAACCGTGCTCGGCACGCTGCCGGCCTACGCCGCCGATCCCGCCCTGGAAGCCAACGTTCGCAAGACGGTGAGCCCGCAGACCCAGAGCTGGCTCGCCGATCCGGCGGTCGTCGACGCCGTCAAGGCCCAGAACGCGCAGAACAAGGGCCTCGACCAAGCCAAGATCGACGCCATGGACAACGATTGGAAGGCGGCGGCCAAGGCCAAGTCCGCCAACCCCACCTACGACAAGATCGCCGCCAACGCCGTGACCAAGCGCCTGAAGGAGGTGACGGACAAGAGCAACGGCCGGATCGTGGAAATCCTGCTGATGGACAACCGCGGCCTGAACGTGGCCCAGACCGGCGGCACCTCCGACTATTGGCAGGGCGACGAGCCGAAGTGGCAGAAGGTCTACAGTGGCGGCTCCGACCTCTACATGACCGACCCGGAGAAGGACGCCGGGACGAACGCCATGCTGACCGAGGTCAGCGTTCCCGTGCTCGATCCTGCCAGCAAGGAGAAGATCGGCGTGGCGATGATCGTGCTCGACACCAACAAGCTCGGCAACTGACGGGGCGCGGCTTCCCGCCGGCCCATCCCCGCCGGGCCGCCAACGGGAAGCCGCCCTACCCGGCGTTCTCCACCAGGAAGCGCTGGAAGGCGTCCACATCCAGCGGGCGGCTGATCAGGAACCCCTGGATGCGCGTGCAGCGCTGGCGGCGCAGCATGTCCGCCTGCTCCTCCGTCTCCACTCCCTCGGCGATGGTGTCGAAGCCCAGGCTCTCGGCCAGATTCACGATGGTGTTGACGATGGCCGGGTCGGTGGCCGACTGCACGATGTCGCGGACGAAGCTGCGGTCGATCTTCAGCGTGTTGATCGGGAACCGCTTCAGATAGGCCAACGAGGAATAGCCGGTCCCGAAATCGTCGATGGACAGGCGGATGCCGATCCCCTTCAGCCCGTGCAGGATGGTCACCGCCTTCTCGATGTCGCCGATCATGGCGCCCTCGGTCAGCTCCAGCTCCAGCCGCTCCGGCGGCACGCCGCTGCGCTCCACCACGTCGCGGACGAAGGTCACCAGACGCGCGTCTTGGAACTGGCGCGGCGACAGGTTGACCGACACCGACGCGATGTCCAGCCCCGCCGCCAGCCAGCCGGCCAGCCGGGCGCAGGCCTCCTTCAGGGTCCAGGCGCCGATTTCCCAGATCAGGCCGGTCTCCTCGGCCAGCGGGATGAACTCCGCCGGGCTGACGAGGCCGCGGACCGGATGGTGCCAGCGGATCAGCGCCTCCGCCCCGATCACCCGGTGGGAGCCGCGCTGCGGCATGTCCACCTTGGGCTGGAAATGCAGCGCGAACTCCTCGCCGGTGGCGGCGGCGCGGCGCAGGTCGCTTTCCAGCCCCAACGTGAAGCCGGTGCGCTCCCGCATGCCCGCCTCGTAGAAGACGAACTTGCATTCCGGGTTGCGCTTGGCGTGGTACATGGCGAGGTCGGCGTTGCGCAGGAGCTGGTCCGCCGTCTCGCCGTCGTCGGGGAAGAAAGCCACGCCGATTGAGGCGCCGCAGAAAAGTTCCTGGTTGTGGACGGCGAAGGGCTCGCCCATCGAATAGAGGATCTTCTCGACCAGCCGGGCGCCGGCGGCTCGGTCCACCGCGTCGGGGGCCACGATCAGGAACTCATCGCCGCCCAGCCGGCCCACCGTGTCGGACACGCGGGTGCAGTTGCGCAGCCGCTTGGCCACCAGCTTCAGCAGGTCGTCGCCGGCGTGGTGGCCCAGCGTGTCGTTCACCTGCTTGAAGCGGTTGAGGTCGAGGAAGGCCACGGCGACCTTGGTGCGCATGCGCTGGGCGCGCACGATGGCCTCCTCCAGCCGTTCGCAGACCAGCCAGCGGTTGGGCAGGTCGGTCAGCCGGTCGAAGCTGGCCTGGTAGCGGATCTGGTGCTCCTGGTCCTTGCGCTGGCTGATATCGGCGAGCGTCAGCACGTAATGCTCCAGCACCCCGCCCGGCGCGCGAACCGCCGTGACCGACAGCGAGGCCGCGAAGGCGTCGCCGGAATGGCGGAAGCTGGTCACCTCGCCCTGCCAGCGCCCTTCGGTGCGGGCGGTGCGCCAGATGTCCTCGATGAAGGCGCGCTCGTGCGAGCCAGGGGCGAAGATCACCAGCGGGCGGTGGAGAAGCTCCTCGCGCTGGAAGTCGGTCATCACCTCGTAGGCCGGGTTGACCGCCTGCACCGACAGGTCGGGGTCCACGATCAGGATGCCGTCGGCCACGCTGTCGAAGACGGTGGCGAGCAGCCGGATCTTCTCCTCGTGCTGCTTGCGCTCGGTGATGTCCTGGACGGTGCCTTCGTAGTAGCGGATGCGGCCCTGCGGATCGCGCACGCAGCGCGCGTTCTCCGAGATCCAGATGATCGAACCGTCGTTGCGGAAGACCCGCGCCTCGAAGCTCTGCACCACATCGCGCTCGGCCATCAGGCGGGCGAAGGCCTCGCGCTTGCCGGGGTCGACGTAGAGCTGGCCGGCGATGTCCGTTAGGTTGTCGATCAGGTCGGCCGGCGACCGGTAGCCGTAGATCCGCGCCAGCGCCGGGTTGACCCGCAGATAACGCCCGTCCACCGTGGTCTGGTAAATACCTTCGACCGCGTTCTCGAAAATACTTCTGTATTGCTCTTCCGTCTCTTGGCTCATGGACCGGGCCTCATCTGGCGCGAGAGCGTTGGCCTCAGGAAAAAGCATGCGGAGGACCTGAGCGGGCAATTGCGATGGACGCCTCTTTTGCGCCGCAAAAAAGTAGAAGGCGGATCGCGACGCGCGTCAAGGCGGTTCGTTTTATATTTTTCACAATTGCAATAAAAGAGGCATATGACCCATCCCGCCTGGACGTTGCATCGCCACAGCGCCGGGTGGCGGAAAGGCCACAGAATCGGCCTGAATCACCGGTTCGGACCATTGGCAAACAAAAAGGGCCGGATCGCTCCGGCCCTTGCTGCGCGTGGCATTTCCGCCCTGTAAGAGGCGCCGCCGGGGTCAGTGCCCGTGCGTGCCCGTCTTGGCGCCTTCCTTCAGGACGAAGTGACGCGAACAGTAGGGGCATTCGACCTTCCCCTCGGCGCTCAGCGTCAGATAGACAAGCGGGTGGCCGAGCGCGCCGCCGCCGCCGTCACACCCGACGGTCAGGGTTTCGACTTCAATCGTTTCAATTGGCTGCATGGCAGACATCCTCCGCTTTGACACACACGCGCGTTAACGCCATCGTTAAGATGCCCACCGAATGAGGCACGCGCGCGGGGTCGGATCATACCCAACGCGCCGGACGGATCAAGTGATTGGACAGTGATCGCCCTCGGGGATTCGGACCAGGGGCACGACCGGAAAGGCCCTTTCGATTCCATGGTTGCCCACGACCCGCTGAACGCCGCCGCCCTGCCCACCGCCACCTTGCCCGCCCACGCCGTCCCCGCATACGCCGTGGAGGTGCGCGGCCTCACCAAGACCTACCAGGCCTCCGGAAAGGCCGGCCCGAAACAAGCTCTTAAGGGCATCGACCTGGCGATTCCGCGCGGGGCGGTGTTCGGGCTTCTGGGGCCGAACGGGGCGGGCAAGTCCACGCTCATCAACATCATGGCGGGTCTGGTCAACAAGACCGGCGGCACGGTGTCGATCTGGGGAACCGACATCGACGCCCATCCGCGCCAAGCGCGGGCGTCGATCGGCGTGGTCCCCCAGGAACTGAACATGGACCCTTTTTTCACTCCGCGGGAAATGCTGGAGCTTCAGGCCGGCCTCTACGGCGTGCCCAAGGCCGAGCGCCGGACCGAAGAGCTTCTGGAGGCCGTGGGCTTGCGCGACAAGGCCGACGCCTACGCCCGGTCGCTGTCGGGGGGCATGAAGCGGCGTCTGATGGTGGCGAAGGCGATGGTGCACACCCCGCCCGTCCTGGTGCTGGACGAGCCGACCGCCGGCGTGGACGTGGAACTGCGCATCCAGTTGTGGGAGCATGTGCGCAAGCTGAACCGCGAGGGCTCGACGGTGCTGCTGACCACCCATTATCTGGAGGAGGCGCAGGAGCTGTGCGACTCCATCGCCATCATCAACCATGGCACGGTGGTGGCCTGCGAGCCGACGGCGACGCTGCTCCGCCGGGTGGACGCCAAGGCGCTGACCGTTCTGGTGGACCGCAACTTGGACGCCGTGCCGGCGGAACTGTCCGCCTTCACCGCCGAACTGGCTGAGCCGCGGCGCCTGATCGTCCGCTACCAGCCGAGCCGCCAGCGGGTGGACGGCATTCTCGCCGCCCTGGCAAGCGCCGGGCTGGGGGTGGTCGATCTGAGTACCGAGGAGTCGGACCTGGAGGACATCTTCCTGCAGCTGACCGGCGGCGCGCACGCCCGCAAGGAGATCGCGCACGATGCGGCGTAGGGCGGCCGGCCGGATGGCGAAACTGATCGTCGGGATCGGCCTTCTGCTGTCCGGCTGCACCGCGGCCTACCAGCCGATGGGCCTCCCCGTGACCCAGCCGGCCCTGACAGACCGCGCCCTGATCGCCGCCGACGGCTTCGAACTGCCGCTGCGCCGCTGGCTGCCCGAGGATGGAACGTCTCGCGCGGTGGTGCTGGCCCTGCACGGCTACAACGACTATTCCAACGCCTTCGACGGGGCCGGGCGCAGCCTTGCCGCAAGGGGGATCGCCGTCTACGCCTACGACCAGCGCGGCTTCGGCGCGACGCGGAACACCGGCATCTGGCCGGGGACCGACACGCTGGTAGCCGACCTCAAGGCGGCCGTCTCGCAGATCCACGCCCGCCACCCTGGCCTGCCGGTCTATCTGATGGGCGAAAGCATGGGCGGTGCCGTGGTGCTGACGGCCATGACCAGCGCGGCTCCGCCCGACGTGAACGGCACGATTCTGGTCGCTCCTGCCGTCTGGGGCCGCGACGCGATGGGCTTCTTCCCGCGGGCGCTGCTGTGGCTCAGTTACAACACGGTTCCGGGGATGGTGGTGCACCCGCCGAAGGATCTGAAGATCCAGGCGTCCGACAACATCGAGATGCTGCGCGCCCTGGGCCGCGACCCGCTGGTCATCAAGGGCTCCCGCGTCGATGCGCTGGAGGGGCTGACCGACCTGATGGGCACGGCCCTGGCCGCCTGCGGGCATTTGTCGGTGCCTTCCCTGGTGCTCTACGGCGCCCACGAGGAGGTGCTGCCGAAGACCCCCGTCAACCGGGCGGTCGAGGAGTTCGAATCCGGTGGGCGGCATGTGGTGGCGGTCTATCCCGACGGCTGGCACATGCTGCTGCGCGACCTGAAGGGTCAGGTGGTGGTCAACGACATCGCCACCTGGATCGAGAACCCCAAGCAGCCCCTGGCGAGCGGCGCCGACCGCAACCGCAGCCTCCTGGCCGCGAAATAAGCACGGATGGGCGGCCCCGGCGGGGTGTGAAAAAATGTCGAAAGGAGTGTTTGCACTGGCCGAGGCTTTTCGCTATGGTGCGCCTCCGCTGATGATGGACCCGTAGCTCAGCTGGATAGAGCGCTGCCCTCCGAAGGCAGAGGCCGATGGTTCGAATCCATTCGGGTCCGCCAGCGATTTCAAAGGCTTAGCCGCAATGCAGGCTAGGCCTTTTTTATTCACATTTCCGATTGCGTCCCCGTGTCGCTGTGGAAGCGCTACGCCAGCTCCCGGACAGCAGGGGCATGCTCGTGGGCGCCCGCCATCGGCTCCGCACCGGCTCGGCTCTGGCTTTCCCCTCCCATCAAATACGCGGCCGCGACCCCCGTCACCCCTCCCCACACCACATGGGCGGCCAGCATCAGGCTGTTGCGGGAGCGCGGATGGCGGGTCGCGGGGGTCAGGATGCGCATTGCCGGAATCCAGCCGAGATAGCTGGCGCCCCAGACCGCGAGGCCGTAGCCGATCCCCGTCGCCACCGCCGGTCCGCCGATCCGACGCGCGACCGCCGGATACAGCGCCCCGGCGGCGGCGCCGTAGCCGTAATGCAGGGCGAGCGTCAGGTCGCGGCGCTCCGGCTCATCCATCGCGTCCATCACGCCGGTCGGGCCGACGACGCGGTCCGTGATCAGGCGCGGCGGCAAGGGGTAACGGTCCTTCTCCGGCAAGGCGCGGAACATCGCGCGCATGGCCGCCGTCATGGCGACGGTGCCGGCCAGCCCGGCGATGGCTCCGGCGACAGAGTGGTTCATGGGAAATGGACCGAAGGTTGTTGTGTGGAGCCTCCAATCAACAGGACCCCGCCTTTCAAGGTTCCTGGTGAGGCATGGGAGCGGCGGGGAAACCTCTTGCTTGGCCAAGCGTTGAGGGACCAGGGCGTGGCATCAGAATCAAGGTGCAGCACATGCGTCGCTTCCTGCGGGACAACGGGCTGTCGGTTGCCTTGTTCGGGCTGTTCCTCGTCTCGATCGTCGGGCAGGTGCTGGCCGGATGGCGCGCCCTGGCGGAGGAGCTTCGCCTCCACGCCCAGCCGCCCGTCGGCTTCCTCGACTACCTGACCACCGGCCATTTCCTGTCGGCGACCTTCGAGAACTGGGAGAGCGAGTTCCTCCAGATGTCGGTCTATGTGCTGCTGACCGCCATCCTGGTCCAGAAGGGCTCCTCGGAATCCAAGAAGCCGGGAGAGGCCAACCCGGAGGACGAGGCGCCCGAGCGGCGGCGCGGCGATCCCGACGCACCCTGGCCGGTGCACCGGGGCGGCCTGCTGCTGCGGCTCTACTCCCACTCGCTCAGCGTCGCGCTGGTGACGCTGTTCGTGATGTCCTTCGTCCTGCATCTGGCGGGCAGCACGCGGCGCTCGAACGAGGAGGCGGCGTGGCATCACCAGCCCATCCGGACCATGGGCGAAACCCTCGCCGATCCGGAATTCTGGTACGAGAGCTTCCAGAACTGGCAGAGCGAGTTCCTGTCCATGGGGGTTCTGGTCGTGCTCGGCATCTATCTGCGCGAGCGCGGCTCCCCCGAATCCAAGCCGGTCGCCGCCCCCAACCGCCAAACCGGCGACTGACCGCCCGGCCCTTCACGACCGGCCTTTTCGGGGGCGTCGGGCGCTCGACTCTCGGGCCGCCTTCGGCCATGGTAACGCCCCAAAGGGAAGAGGCCGCATCATGTCCGACGAAAAGACCACCGACACGCTCCAGACCGCCACCGAAGCCCCCGCGCCCGTTGGGGACGGCAGCGGCCTGTATCTGGTGGACGGGTCGGGCTTCATCTTCCGGGCCTTCCACGCCCTGCCGATGCTGAACCGTCCGGACGGCACGCCGGTGAACGCGGTGCTGGGCTTCTCCAACATGCTGCTGAAGCTGCTGGCCGACCTGAAGGCCTCCGCAGTGGCGGTGGTCTTCGATTCGAAGCGGCTGAACTTCCGCAACGAGTTCTATCCCGAATACAAGGCCCACCGCCCCGAGCCGCCGGAGGAGCTGAAGCCCCAGTTCGCCCTGATCCGCGAGGCGACGGAGGCCTTCTGCCTGCCCTGCCTTGAGCTGGAGGGCTACGAGGCCGACGACCTGATCGCCACATACGCGCGGCTGGCCAACGAGGCCGGGCGCGAGGTCACCATCGTGTCGTCCGACAAGGACATGATGCAGCTCGTCCGCCCCGGCGTGCGCATGCTCGACCCGCTGAAGAACAAGCCCATCGGCCCCGACGAGGTGTTCGAGAAGTTCGGCGTCGCCCCCGACCGGGTGGTGGACGTGCAGGCTCTGGCCGGCGACAGCGTGGACAACGTGCCGGGTGTGCCGGGCATCGGCGTGAAGACCGCCGCCCAGCTCATCACCGAATACGGCGACCTGGAATCGCTGCTGGCCCGCGCCGGCGAGATCAAGCAGCCGGCGCGCCGCCAGAAGCTGATCGACTTCGCCGAGCAGGCGCGGATCTCCCGCCGCCTCGTCCTGCTGGACGACCATGCTCCGCCGCCGAAGCCGCTGGAGGAGCTGCGGGTCCGCGAGCCCGACCACCAGAAGCTGATCGACTTCCTGCGCGCCCAGGGCTTCCGCACCATCGTCAGCCGCGTCGAGGCGGAGATGCGCAAGGACGGAACCATCGCCGACGGCGCGGTCCCCTCCTCCGCCACGCCGTCCGCCGGCCCGGCCAAGGCCGCCGCTTCCACCGACACCGCCCCGGCGGCGGAGATCGCCGCGCCGCGCAGCCGCCCCGCCCCGCCGACCGACGTCGAGCAGCGCTACGAACTGGTGCAGGACCTTGACGCCCTGGCCGTCTGGCTGGAGCGCGCCCGGACCACCGGCATCCTGGCCGTGGACACCGAGACCAACTCGCTGACCCCCGCCACGGCGACTCTGGTCGGCATCTCGCTGGCGACCGAGCCGGGGCTGGCTTGCTACATCCCCCTGGCCCATCAGGCCCCCAACGCCGCGGCCAGCGGGGAGCTGTCCTTCGAGACGCCGGAAGCGCCGAAGCAGATCCCGGCGGAGGACGCGCTGAAAGCGCTGCAGGAGGTGCTGGAGGACCCGGCGATCCTCAAGATCGGGCACAATTTCAAGTTCGACCACCAGCTCTTCGCCCGCCACGGCGTGCGCGTGTCGCCGGTCGACGACAGCATGCTGATCTCCTACGTGCTGGAGGGCGGCGCCCACGGCCACGGCATGGACGAGCTGGCGGAACTGCACCTCGCCCACACGACCATCCCCTACAAGGAGGTCTGCGGCACCGGGAAGAACCAGATCACCTTCGACCGCGTGCCGCTCGACAAGGCGCTGGCCTATGCAGCGGAGGACGCCGACATCACGCTGCGGCTGTGGCGGGTGCTGAAGCCGCGGCTGGTCGACGAGCGGATGGTCACCGTCTACGAGACGCTGGAACGCCCGCTGGTCCCGGTGATCGCCGACATGGAATCCTGCGGCATCCGCGTGGACCGGGCGGCGCTCGCCCGCCTCTCCCAGGACCTCGCCGTCCGCATGGCGGAGATCGAGAAGGAGGTGCACGGGCACGCCGGGCGCAGCTTCAACATCGGCTCGCCCAAGCAGCTCGGCGAGATCCTGTTCGACGAGATGAAGCTCGGCACCGGCAAGAAGGGCAAGACCGGCGCCTACTCCACCGATTCCAGCGTGCTGGAGGAACTGGCGGAGCAGGGCCACGTCATCGCCCAGCGCGTGCTCGACTGGCGCCAGCTCGCCAAGCTGAAGAACACCTACACGGACGCGCTCCAGGCCCAGATCGTCGAGGGGACGGAGCGGGTGCACACCGCCTTCGCCATGGCGGCGACCAACACCGGCCGCCTGTCCTCGACCGACCCGAACCTGCAGAACATCCCGGTCCGCACCGAGGAGGGCCGCAAGATCCGCCGTGCCTTCGTCGCCGCACCGGGCCACAAGCTGATCTCCGTCGACTATTCGCAGATCGAGCTGCGGCTGGTCGCCGAGATGGCCGACATCGCCGCGCTGAAACAGGCCTTCCAGGACGGCATCGACATTCACGCGGCCACCGCCAGCCAAGTCTTCGGCGTGCCGCTGGACCAGATGACCTCGGAGATCCGGCGCAAGGCCAAGGCGATCAACTTTGGCATCATCTACGGCATTTCCGGCTTCGGGCTGGGCCGCCAGCTCGGCATCGCGCCGGGCGAGGCCAACGCCTTCATCAAGGCCTATTTCGAGCGCTTCCACGAGCTGAAGGTGTGGATGGAGGCGACCAAGGCCTTCGCCCGCCAGAACGGCCATGTGGTGACTCTGTTCGGGCGGCGCTGCTACATCCCCGGCATCCACGACAAGAACGCCGCCCGCCGCGCCTTCGCGGAACGGCAGGCGATCAACGCGCCGATCCAGGGCACCGCCGCCGACATCATGAAGCGCGCCATGGCGCGCGTGCCCGGCGCCCTGAAGGAAGCCGGCTTCGACGACGTGCGCATGCTGTTGCAGGTGCACGACGAACTGCTGTTCGAGGCGCCGGAGGATCAGGCCGAACGCGCCGCCGCCCTGGTGCGGCAGGTCATGGAGGGTGCCGCCACGCTCGGCGTGCCGCTGGTGGCGGAGGCCGGCATCGGCGGCAACTGGGACGAGGCACACTGAGATGTCCGGCAAGGATTCCGGCACCAAGGAACCCGCCGATCCCGAATTCGAGGCGCTGATCCGCTACATCCAGGAAAGCCGCGGCCTCGATTTCCGCGGCTATAAGCGCACCAGCCTGCAACGGCGCATCCGCCGCCGGATGGAGGATGCCGGCTGCGAGGATTTCGCCGCCTATCACGGCCTGCTGGAAGCCGACCCGCAGGAATTCATCCATCTTCTGAACACCGTGCTGATCAACGTGACCTCCTTCTTCCGCGACACCGAGTCGTGGGACGTGCTGCGGAAGGACGTGGTCCCGCAGATCCTGGCGCAGCGTTCCGACCGCGACCCCATCCGCATCTGGAGCGCCGGCTGCGCGTCGGGGGAGGAGCCCTATTCCCTTGCCATGCTGTTCGCGGAGGCACTGGGCAAGGACGCCTTCATCAACCGGGTGAAGATCTACGCCACCGATCTGGACGACGCGGCGCTGAACATCGCCCGGCACGCCATCTATTCCCCGCGCGACGTGGAAGGCGTGCCGTCCCCGCTGCTGGAGCGGTATTTCGAGCGCACCAACAACCACCACGTCTTCCAGCGCGAGCTGCGCAAATGCGTGATCTTCGGGCGGCACAATCTGGTGACCGACGCCCCGATCTCGCGCATCGACCTGTTGGTCTGCCGCAACCTGCTGATCTATCTGGAAAGCGACACCCAGAACATCGTCCTGCCGCGCCTCCACTACGCGCTGACCAACGACGGCGTCCTGTTCCTCGGTAAGGCGGAGACCCAGCTCGCCCGCTCGAAGATGTTCGAGCCGGTGAATCTGAAGAGCCGCATCTTCCGCAAGGTGCCGCAGGAATGGCGGCGCAGCCTGGGCGGCAGCCTGACCATCGCGCCGGAGCACAACAACCACCGGCAGAGCTTTCAGACCCGGCTGATGGAAGGCATCGTGGACAGCAGCGCCACCGCCTATCTGTCGGTCAACGGCGACGGCATTCTCGTCTTCGCCAACGCCATGGCCCGGCGCCTTCTCGATGTGGGCGAGATTGACATCGGCCGCCCGTTCCAGGACCTGTCGATCTCCTATCGCCCGGCGGAGCTGCGCTCGCGCATCGAGGAGGTGCAGAAGACCGGGCGCGTGGTGCGCATCGAGCACCAGGAATTCACCCGGCCGCCGGGCGAGCCGATGCGCCTGACCATCGAAATCTCCCTGCTTTACGGGCGTGACGGCAAGCCCTTCGCCACGCTGCTCGGCTTCACCGACACCAGCCGGCATTTCCAGGTGCAGCAGGAGCTGGAAGCCGCCCAGGAAAGCCTGGAGACGACGATCGAGGAGCTGCAAAGCTCCAACGAGGAGTTGGAGACGACCAACGAGGAGCTCCAGTCCACCAACGAGGAGTTGGAAACCACCAACGAGGAACTTCAGTCCACCAACGAGGAACTGGAGACCATGAACGAGGAGCTGCGCTCCGCGAACGAGGAGCTGGAGGTCGCCAACGAGGAGCTGCGCCGCCAGGGCGAGGAGTCCGGGGAGTTCTGCCGCTACTCGGAATCGATCCTGCGCAGCATGGACGTGGGCATCATCGTTCTGGACCAGGATTTGCGCGTGCGCTCCTGGAACCGCTGGGGCGAGAACATGTGGGGCCTGCGCGCCGAGGAGGTGCAGGGCGAACATTTCCCCGACCTCGACATCGGCCTGCCGGTGCACCGGCTCCGCCTCGACCTGGAGAGGGTCCTGCACAGCGAGGCGCCGCAGGGACCCGTCATGCTCAACGCCGTGGACCGGCGCGGCCGCGCGGTTGCCTGCCGGGTCCGGCTCTCCCCGCTGCTGTACGAGGCGCGGGAGGCCCGCGGCATCGTCCTGATCATCGAGGACGTGACCGAACAGACCCGGACCGAAGCCTTTGCCGGCTATCTTGGGCGAATCATCGGCGAATCCCTGAACGAGGTCTATTTCCTGGACCCGTCCAACTTCCATTTCCTGCTGGTGAACCGCGGAGCCGAGACCAAGCTGGGCTACAAGCTGGAGCATCTGAAGCAACTGGCCGTCCACGACCTGATGCCCGAGGTGCCGGCGGAGCGTTTCCGGGCGCTTGTGGCGCCCCTTCTCTCGGGCGACAAGCAGGAGGTGGTCTTCGAGACGGTGATGCGGGGCAGTCACCGCGGCCCCCATCCGGTCGAGGTCTGCCTTCAGCATTTCGGCGGGGAACAGCCGCCGATCCTCGTCGCCATCGTGCACGACACCACCGAACGCCAGCGTCTCGGCGCTGACGGAGGCGAAAAGGCGGTGGTGGAGTAGGAGACGGTCAGAACCGGTCGGGCGCGCCGCCGTTTCCGGGGGAAATGGATGGGCGAACCCACTCCTCACCCAGGAAGCGGATCAGCACCTCCGCACGCTCGCGCGCCTCGCGCCCGGCCTCGTCCCACCGCTTGGCGGACAGCGCCTGCCCCACGCCCTGCGCCGTCTCGGCCAAGCGTTGGCACAGGGCGGCGCGTTCGTTCAAGGCCCGCAACGCCACCTCGAACGCCTGCTCCACCATGTGGAGCTGCGCCTCCTCCATGCTGTCGGCGCCGTAGCGATGGCCGATGTGGCAGGTGAAATAGGGCAGCGTGTCCACCTTGGTTTCCCGGAGCGCCCCTCCGCAATCCGGGCAGGTCAGGGCGGACGGCGTTTCCAGTTTGTACATGCCTTCCATAGGCGCCTCCATGGATGCCACCTTGGATGCCACAGGCCGCGTTGCAGCCGGAACGCGGTCCGCGGCCAAGCGGGCGAGCAGCGCGCCCATGGCCGCCGCCGGCACGCAGTGGTCGACCGCGACGTGGTCGAGCGCGCTGCGCGGCATGCCGGGATGCCGCGCGTCCGCGGGGTCCTGCACCACGGCGATGCCGCCCCGCCGCTTGATCTCGGCAAGGCCCGCGGTGCCGTCGTTCAACCCACCCGACAGCACCACCCCGATGACCTTGGGGCCATAGGCCCGCGCGGCGGACCGGAACAGCGGATCGGCGGCGGGCCGGGTGCTGTTCTCGCGCGGTCCGCGCAACAGGCGAAGGCGCCCGGGCGGTTCCACCACCAGATGGCAACCCGGCGGCGCCACATAGATGCAGCCGGCGCGGAGCGGCTCCCGGTCGGTGGCGTGGCTGGCCGGAAGCGACCCGGCCCGGTCGAGGATCGACGGCGCCGAACTCGGCCGATCGCCGATGTGCAGGACGACGCACACCGCCGCCGGCAGATCGGTCGGCAACTCGCGAACCAGGGTTTCCAGCGCCTCCAACCCGCCCGCCGACGCGCCGACCACGATCAGGGCGCCGTCCGTCATGGGGGCCCAGCCTTTGCCCGTTCGGCACCGGCTGGAGGCGGTTCCATCAATCCTCTCCTTCGTCGGCCAGACTGCCCGCCAATTCCTGCCCCTGTCTCGACAACACCTCCTTCAGCATCGCCACGGTCCGCTCGGCCTCCTGCGCCGACCGGGTCCAGTTGGCCTCGACGGCGGCGTGACCATGCTCGCGGGCCCGCTCGGCCAAGCGCCGGAACATGATGGCGCGGTCCTGATGGGTGCGCAGGGCCACCCAGATGGCCTGCTCGATCGACTCCCGATGCGCCTCCGCCAGCGCCGCGGGGCCGTAGGCGTGGCCGACCTTGCAGCGGAAGCGCAGCAGCGGCCCATCCTCGATCTCCACCAGATTGCCGCCGCAATCGGGGCAGCTCAGCGTGCTCGGCTTGCCGACGGAGGCGGTGAGTTCCGGCACCGCGTCGAACTCGTTCTCCGGAACGCGCGCCTCCCTCGCGATGTCGTCGGGAACCGGCACCGGCGGGCCGCACGGTTCGGCCAGCCAGCGGGCCAGCAGCCCCGGAAGGTCGGACAGCGGAACGCAGGCGTCCACGGAGACATGCCGCATGGCGTTGCGCGGCATGTCCGGCCATTCGGCATCGTCCGGGTCCTGCACCATCGCCAGCCCGCCGCAGCGCTTCACGGCGCGCAGCCCGGCGGTCCCGTCGTCCAGCGTGCCGGTCAGGATCAGCCCCACCGCCCGCACGCCATAGGCGACCGCCACCGACCGGAACAGCGGGTCGATGGCCGGGCGGCAACGGTTCTCCCGCGCGCCGCGGCGCACCAGCGCGCAGCCGTCCTTGACAAGCAGATGGTGATCGGGCGGGGCGACGTGGATCCAGCCCTCCCGCACCGGCTCCCCATCCTCGGGATGGAAGGCGGGAAGCCAGCCGGCGCGCGACAGCAGGACCGGCAGCACGCTGTGGGTGGCGCCGATGTGCTGAACGACGAAGACCGTGGCTGTCACATCGTGCGGCATCGCCGCGAACAGCCTCCGCAGGGCGGTGATCCCACCAGCGGAAGCTCCGATGGCCAGGATGTCCCTCTTATCCATGGATCGGAAACAACAGTTTATACATGCGTTGTGACAACAGCGCGTTGACCAGGAAATTCCGGCTTTGGTCCTATAACTTTTCCACGCGCGCAGTGTTGTGCGGTCTGTGCAATCATTCGTTCCCAGCGAGGGGGGAGGGCTTGGGAAGATCGGCATCCATCCGTGCGGGGAACGAGACTAGCGAGTCCGAGCGCGAAGTGTTGCGCGAGCGCGTCGCGGAGCTGGACCGGAGCCTGGAACAAGCCCTGGTGACGGCGGAGGACGCGCAGGAGGAAGCCCGCCTTCTCGCGGCCGACCGGATTCAGCTCGAAGAGGAGATGACCGCGCAGCGGCATGAGATCGCCGCGTTGCGCGAACGCCTCACCGCGTCGGAAACGCGCCGAGCGGAACTGCTCGACGCCCTGGCGGATTCCGACCAGCGCTTGAACACGCTCCGCCGGGACGAAAACCATTTGTCGGAAGAACTCCAGACCTCCTACGAGGAGCTTCAGGTCCTCACCGAGGAGTTGGAGGAGGCCAACGCCGCTCTGGAACAGCGGGTCGAGGAGCGCACGGCCCAACTCACCGAGAGCGAGCGGCGGTTCCGCACCCTGTTCGAGGCGATGGACGAGGGGTTCCTCCTCGCCGACGTCCTGTTCGACGGCGACCGGCCGGTGGACGTGCTGTATCTGGAGATGAACCCCGCGGCGCGGCGCATGACCGGGGAGGATTACGTCGGGCGGCGGCTGCGCGAGATCAGCCCGGCCTTCGAGGATTACTGGTACGAGGTGTTCGGCCGCGCAGCGCGCGACGGAGAATCGACGCGGACGGAGCTGTACGCCGCGCCGCTGGAGAAATGGCTCAGCTTCTACGTCTTCAAGGTCGGCGCCCCCGAGCAGCGCCGCATCGCCGTGATCTTCCGCGACGTGACCGAGCGGAAGCGGACGCAGGAGCAGCTCAAGCAAGCGAAGGAGACGGCGGAGGCGGCGAACCGGGCCAAGACCAAGTTCCTCGCCGCGGCCAGCCACGACCTGCGCCAGCCGATCCAGGCGGCGGCCCTCTACGCCCATGTCCTGCTCGGGTCGGTCGGCTCTGACCCGATCGCCCAGGAATCGCTCAACCGGCTGAAGGCGTCCATCGACAGCCTGAACGGCATGCTGAGCGGCCTTCTCGACTTGTCCCGGCTGGAGGCCGGCGTCATCGAGGTATCGGTCAGCGACTTCTCGCCCGCGGCGCTGATGACCCGTCTGGCCGAGGAGTTCCGCGGCGTGGCCGAGGCGTCGTCCATCGAGCTGCGCTGTCGGCCCAGCCGCCTTGCGGTGTCCACCGATCCTCATCTGCTGGAACGGCTGCTGCGCAACCTGCTGTCCAACGCCATCGCGCACGGCCATCCCAATGGTACGGACGCCAAGGGGCGCGTGCTGGTCGGCTGCCGCCGCCGGGCGGACGGGGTGGAGTTCCAGGTGTGGGACAACGGGCCTGGCATCCCTGAGGACGCTCGCGAGGCCATCTTCGAGGAATTCCGCCAGCTCAACAACCCGGAGCGCAACGCCACCCAGGGCTTCGGGCTGGGCCTGTCCATCGTGTCGCGCCTCGCCCGCCTGCTGGGGACGGAGGTGGCGCTGCGCTCGCGGGTCGGCTCGGGTTCGGTCTTTTCGGTGACGGTGCCCTACGCCCGCAAGCCGGAGGCCGGCGCCGCGGTGGTTCCGGTCGCCAACCGGGAGCCGCGGCTGAAAGGGCGCACGGTGCTGCTGGTGGAGGACGACGAGCAGGTCCGCCGCAGCATGACCATGATGCTGAAACGCTGGGGCCTGCGCGTGGTCGCCGTGTCCTCGGCGGGGGAGCTGGCCGCGGCGCTGCCCGGCCTGCGGCGCCCCCATGTGGTGCTGACCGACTACCGTCTGCCGGGCGGCGACTCCGGACGCTCGGTGGTCGAGCTGGTGCGCCAGCGCTGGCCGGTGCCGGGCATCATCATCACCGGCGACACCGCCCCGGAACGGCTGCGCGAGGCCATGTCGCTCGGCTGCCGCCTGCTGCACAAGCCGGTGCTGCCTGCGGATCTGGCTGGGGCGCTGGGCGAGGTTCTGCCATCTTGATTTTGCCCTCCTGAGGTTGCGCGCCGACGCGGGGGTGCGACCAATAGTCCCTTGTTCCTTCGGCTTAGCCCGATTAGCCTATCCCCTTACTCGGATAAGGGGTTCGCCCGGGACATGCCGGCTTTGTTTGGAAGCGTTGGACGCAGGCTGGGCCGCGCCGCCGTGATGGCGGGCGGGGTCGCTTTGCTTCTGCAGCTTCTCGGCTGGGCCTTCCTGATTCCGGTGGCCAACGCCGCGACCGGCGAAACGGTCATGATCTGCACGCCGCAGGGCATGGCCTCCATCGCCCTCCCCGACGGCCCTCCTCCTGAATCCCTGCTTCCGGACAGCAAGCCCATGCTGTCCATGGGCGAGGACTGCCCGGTCTGCGGTCTGGTCGCCGGCCTCACCGCGCCGCCGCCGCTTCTGACCCTGGTGCTGCCGGTCTCCGTCGTCGCCCACAGCTCCATCGGGCTGCCCGGCCAGCACATCGCCGCCGGCTGGTTCCTGTCGCGGCTGAAGGCCCGAGCACCCCCGGCCCTCGTCTGACCACCCTCGGCACGCGCCCTGTGATCGCCGCGCCCGGCTGCTGAGCCCGGCGGCGCGGCCCTTCCGGCCGCGCCCACCCCATCCCTCACGCCAGCCGCCGCACCGCAACCCGCCGGTCCCGACCCCTTGCGCCGATTGTCGCGCGGATCGATGACCGGGCGGGACGGCAAGGCTGCGTCGATCTTCCCTCGTCCGATTCGAGAACGAGCACCCGATGATTCGCCTGTCCACCGCCGCGTCTGCGGCGAACGCCCCCCGCTTGTCCAACCGCCTTCTCGCCTCCACCGCCCTTCTGACGGCGGTCCTCGCCGCACTGAGCGCAGCGCCGGCCCGAGGCCAGACCCCGCAGGCCCTTCCCGCCGTCCCGGTCGAGACGGAGACGGCACCCGCCGCCACGGTGCCGGAGAAGGGCCTGTCCCGGCCGCTCGGCGCCGGCACGCTCGACGCCGCCGAGATCGCCAGCCGCAAGATCGCCAGCGCGGACGCCGCGGCGCTGCTGCGCAGCCTGCCGGGCATGTCGCTCTACAGCGCGGGCGGCTTCTCCAGCCTGCCGGCGCTGAACGGGCTGGCCGACGACCGCGTGCGCGTCCAGGTCGACGGCATGCCGATGACCGCCGCCTGCGCCAACCACATGAACGCGCCGCTGTCCTACGCCGACCCCGCCGTCATCGGCGCCATCGAGGCCATCGCCGGCGTCACCCCGGTCAGCAAGGGCGGCGACAGCATCGCCGGCACCGTCGCGGTGACCAGCAAGCCCCCCGTCTACGCCCAGCCCGGCGAGCCCATCCATGGCGAGGGCAGCCTGTCCACCGTCTACCGGTCGAACGGCAACGGCACCACCCTGTCCGGCACCACCACCGCGGCGACCGAGCGGTTCAGCCTGCGCTACACCGGCGCCTGGAGCCGTGCGGACGACCACGAGAACGGCAACGGGGACAAGGTCCGCTCCACCCTCTACAACGTGCAGAACCACGCGCTGTCGGCCAGCGCGCGCAAGGATGGGCACGAGATCACTCTGTCCGGCGGCTACCAGTATTCGCCCTACTCCGGTTTCGCGAACCAGCGGATGGACATGACGCTGAACCGCGGCACCACCCTGAACGGCCATTACAAAGGTGAATTCGACTGGGGCACGCTGGACGGCCGGGCCTTCTGGCAGCGCACCGTCCACGCCATGAACTTCCTGCACGACAAGGGCGGCGCCGACCACGGCGGCATGCCGATGAACACGGACTCGCACGAGATGGGCTACGCCGTCTCGGCGGAGGTGCCGCTGTCGGTGCAGGACACGCTGCGCGTCGGCAACGAGCTGGTCCGCTACCGCATCGACGACTGGTGGCCGCCGGTGGCCGGGGCGGCGATGATGTCGCCGCTGACCTTCGTGAACCTGAACGACGCGCGGCGCGACCGTCTGGGCACCTTCGCGGAATGGGAGAAGCGCTGGACCCCGGCCTGGACCTCGCTGCTCGGCGTGCGCAACGATGTGGTGTGGATGGAGAACGGACCGGTCCAGCCCTACTCCTGGGCCAACCCGATCCGCACCGGCATGATGGGCATGGGTATGGGCATGGCGAACCCGGACGCCGCGGCGGCCACGGCCTTCAACCAAGGTGATCGCTCCAAGACGGACGCGAACGTCGACGCCACGGCGCTGCTCCGTTTCGCGCCGTCCGCGTCGGAACGCTACGAGCTGGGCTTCGCCCGCAAGACCCGCTCGCCCAACCTGTATGAGCGGTTCGCCTGGGGCACCGGGGGCATGTCCTCCACCATGATCGGCTGGTACGGCGACGCCAACGGCTATGTCGGCAACCCGGACCTGAAACCGGAAACCGCCTACACGGTCGGCGCCACCGCCGCCTGGCAGGACGCCGAGGCCAAGCGCTGGTCGGTCAAGGTCACGCCCTATTATTCGCACGTCGAGAACTTCATCGACGCCGACCGCATCGGCACCCTGTCGAACGGCTTCGTCCAGCTGCGCTTCGCCAACCACACCGCCGAGCTGTATGGCATCAACGCCGAAGGCCGCAGCATCGTCCATCAGGACGAGCGGCTGGGCGAGTTCACGGTGGGCGCCGTGGTCAGCTACGTCCGCGGCCGCAACCTCGACACCGGGCGCGACCTCTACCACATCATGCCGTTGAACGGGACGATCGACCTCGGCCACCGGCTGGGCGACTGGAGCAGCGTCCTGGAGTTCCAGATGGTCGGGCGCAAGTTCCTGGTCGATCCCGGGCGGAACGAGCCGGAAACCCCCAGCTACGCCCTGGTCAACCTGCGCACCAGCTACGTCTGGGGCAACCTGCGCGCCGACGTCGGGATCGAGAACCTGTTCGACGCCCACTATTACCTGCCGCTGGGCGGCGTCGATTACGGCGATTTCCGCGCCAGCGGCAACCGCCAGCCGGTCGGCGCGCTGGCCGGCATGGGCCGGTCCTTCAACCTCGGCCTGACCATGGCCTTCTGATGGAGGCCGGCTGACGAGGCCCCCGCCTTGCGCGCGATCCGCCTTCATGAGCGCCCCCAGCCGGCCCGCCGGCCGCTGGGGGCGCTCGCCCTGTCCGGGACGCTGCACGCCGGCGTCCTGGCCGTCCTCCTGTCCGCCGCCGGAGCGGCCCCCGGCACAGTTACGGAGGAGACCGGCGCCGTCAGCCTCAACGAAGCCATCACCCCAGTGATCGAGGTGATGCTGGTGGCGTCCGAGGCGGACAGCGGCCCGCCGCCGGCAGCGGAGCCCGAACCCGAAAGCGAACCGGAGAGCGAACCGCGGCAGGACCCCGTGCCGGAACCGGCCACGGAACCCGAGCCGGAGGTGGCGCCGGAACCAGCGCCTCCGGAGGTGGAGCCGACCCCGGAACCCGCACCGGAACCCGCACCGGAACCACCCCCTCCCCCGCCACCCAAGCCGCTGCCGAAACCGAAGCCGCCCGTCAAGGTGGTGCCGAAACCGCAGGCGGCGCCCGGTCCGAGCCCATCACCGACGCCGTCCGCTGAAACCGGGACCGGAACCGGCCGCAACGCGGCGGCAGCGGTCGAGGCGGTCTCGGCCAGCCGGGGCGCAATGGTGGATTATGGAGCGCAGGTCTGGGCCTGGATCGGACGGCACAAGCCGGAAAAGGTGGTCGGCGGCGGGCAGGCCATCGTCAAGCTGACCCTCGGCACGGCCGGCGAGGTGCTCGACGCCTCCATCCTGACGTCGAGCGGCGACGAGGCGTTGGACCGGGCGGCCCTGGCCGCGGTGCGCAAGGCGTCCCCCTTCCCCCTCCCGCCGCCCGGCCTGACGGCGGAAGACCGCGTCTTCTCCGTGCCCTTCCTATTCCGCCCGCGGTGACTCCGGCGCGCCGGAAGCGGCGCTCAACCCTGCCCACCCCCACTTCCCGTTTGCGCTTTGCGGCTCCACGTAGGATAAAGCGCCCCAATTCCCGAGATTTCCGACGGCGAGCACCCCCATGGGCTTCAATTGCGGCATCGTCGGCCTGCCGAACGTCGGCAAGTCGACCCTGTTCAACGCGCTGACCGCCACCCAGGCGGCCGAGGCGGCGAACTTCCCCTTCTGCACCAAGGAGCCGAACGTCGGCCGCGTCGGCGTGCCCGACCCGCGGCTGGACAAGCTGGCGGCCATCGCCAAGTCGCAGAAGATCATCCCGACCCAGCTCGAATTCGTCGACATCGCCGGCCTGATCCGCGGCGCCTCGAAGGGTGAAGGGCTGGGCAACCAGTTCCTCGCCAACATCCGCGAGGTGGACGCCATCGTCCACGTCCTGCGCTGCTTCGAGGACGACGACGTCACCCATGTGGAAGGCAACGTCGATCCCCTTCGCGACGCCGAGGTGGTCGAGACGGAGCTGATGCTCGCCGACATGGAAAGCCTGGAGCGCCAGCTCACCAGCCTCCAGAAGAAGGCGAAGGGCGGCGACAAGGACTCCAAGATCAAGGCCGATCTGATGGAGCGCGCGCTGAAGGTCCTCCAGGACGGCAAGCCGGCCCGCGTCGTCGAGGTCAGCGAGGAGGAGAAGCCGGTCTTCAAGCAGTTCATGCTGCTGACCGCCAAGCCCGTCCTCTACGTCTGCAACGTCGAGGAGGCCTCCGCGGCCACCGGCAACAGCCTGACCGCCAAGGTTGCCGAGAAGGCCAAGGCCGAGAACGCCGGCATGGTCGTCATCTCCGCCGCCATCGAGGCGGAGGTCGCCCAGCTCTCCGACGCCGCCGAGAAGCAGGAATTCCTGGAATCCCTCGGCCTTGAGGAGACCGGCCTCAACAAGCTGATCCGCGCCGGCTTCCAGCTTCTCGACCTCATCACCTTCTTCACCGTCGGCCCGAAGGAGGCCCGCGCCTGGACCGTGCGCCGCGGCGCCAAGGCCCCGGAAGCAGCGGGCGTCATCCACACCGATTTCGAGCGCGGCTTCATCCGGGCCGAGACCATCGACATCGACAGCTACGTCACGCTGGGCGGCGAGCAGGGCGCCAAGGACAACGGCAAGATGCGCCAGGAAGGCAAGGAATACGTCGTCAACGACGGCGACATCTTCCATTTCCGCTTCAACGTTTGATTGGACGGCCGTGCAACCCTTCTCCTCTTCTGGGGAGAAGGGTTAACGCCTCCCAATCTTATCACCGTTGAGAAATCCGTTAACCCTTTCGTAAAACTGGAAAAACCGCTTAAATACCCCTGAGATATGGTTAACAAGCCTCGCGTCGGCTGTTAAGCCCCTATGGGCGACAACCGAGGGCTGGACCGGAGGGGATATGGCGGTGAACCAGAACGCGACCATCGCGCCAGGCGCCGGCACCTTCTCCGACCGCGTGCGCGACGCCATCCGGCACGGCGAGTTGCGCCTTGCCTTCCAGCCGCAGGCCGACGCCCAGAGCGGGCGGCTGACCGGGTTCGAGGCGCTGTCGCGCTGGCGCCTCGACGACGGCACGGTAATCCCGCCCGACGTCTTCATCCCAATGGCGGAGACCAGCGACGCCATCCACATCCTCGGCGAATGGACGGTGCGCCGCGCCTGCGAGACCGCCGCGGGCTGGATGCAGGACGGCATCGCCGACGTGCCGGTGGCGGTGAACCTGTCGGCGCGGCAGTTGCAGGACCCCGGCTTCGCCCGCACCGTTCTGGGCATCCTCGCCGAAACCGGCCTGCCCGCCGCCAATCTGAAACTGGAGCTGACCGAAACCGCCCTGTTCGAGCACAGCGAGTCCTCGCGCGAGGTGCTGACCCAGTTGCGCGGCGCCGGGGTACGGCTGGTGCTGGACGATTTCGGGACGGGCTATTCCTCGCTATCCTTGCTGCGCCGCGTGCCGGTCGAGGCGCTGAAGATCGACAAGCACTTCACCCAGGCGATGGTGCAGGACCGCGACGCCGCCGCCATCGTGCGCGCCATCATCGACCTCGCCCACGCTCTGGGGATGCAGGCGATCGCCGAGGGGGTGGAGACCAAGGACGAGCTTCTGTACCTGCGCGCCTACCGCTGCGACCGCATCCAGGGCTATCTGCTGGCCAAGCCCCTGGACACGGCGCAGGTCCCGGACTTCATCCGGCGGCTCGCCGCGACGCCGACAGGCGGATGACCCGCTCCGTCTCGTCCCATTCGGTCAGTTCTGCGGCCTCGTCGACGGTGGCCCAGCGGGCCTCCAGCGCGTCGTCGGCGCAGACCGCCTCGCCCTCCGGGCTCTCCGCCGCCACCTCGACGATGGTGTAGTGGTACTGGACGGCCCCAGCGTCGTCGAGCGTCATGGCGTCCACCACCGTGACCACCTCCGTCGGCACGACGTGCAGACCGGTTTCCTCCAGCACCTCGCGGACCGCCGTCTCGAACACCGTCTCGCCCACCGACTGGGCGCCGCCGGGCAGGCTCCACTGCCCCATCCGCGGCGGACGGCCCCGGCGGATCAGCAGGACCCGGTCGCCGCGCCACACCACGGCGCCCACCCCCACCCAGGGACGGTCGGGGTATTCGCGGCCGGAACGGTCGGCGGGGGGCGTGGTGGACTCGGGCGAGGCGGACATGGAAACTCCCTCGTTGCGCTTGACCCGACGCTAACCCAGGCGGACAGTCGGATACCAGTGGCCAAGAGGCCGAACGAACCGCCGCTCCGGACGCCGCCATGAAGCTCAACGAGATCCGCACCTTCGTCGCCGTGGCCGAAGCCCAGTCCGTGCAGGAGGCCGCGCACCGGCTGGGGCTGACCCAGTCCGCCGTCTCGCGCCTGATCCAGCGGCTGGAGGCGGAGCTTGGCGTGTCCCTGTTCGACCGCCAGACCAAGCCGCTGGCCCTGACCCGCGACGGCGAGATGGCGCTGGCCCACGCGCATCGGGTGCTGAAGGCGACGGACGAGCTGTCGGACGCCTTCGCCGGGGCCGCCCAGCCCCAGGGGCTGCTGCGGCTGGGGGTGGCCCATGTGCTGACGGCCATCGCCGCGCACCATCCGCTGGACCGGCTGCGCGCCGCCTTCCCCGGCCTGACCGTCCGCCTGCATTCGGACTGGAGCACGCCGCTGGTCGAGCAGGTCCGCAACGGCACGCTGGACGGCGCGCTGGTGCTGACTCACGACGCCCAGACGCCGCCGGACGACCTGGACGCCGTCTGCATCTCGCGCGAACCCGTGCGGGTCGTCGCGTCGGCCGAGCTGGCCGGGCAGCGGGACTGGACGCTGCCGGCGATGAACGCCGTGGGCTGGGTGCTTCAGCCCGACGGCTGCCAGTACCGGACCGCCATGGGCCGGGCGATGGCGCAGCACGGCCCGGCGCTGAACGTCACGGTGGAGGGATTCGACCAGTCGCTTCTGCTGTCGCTGGTCGCCCGCGGCGTCGGATTCGGGTTGGCCCCGCTGCGGCTGATCGCCCCGACCCTACACGCCGCCCAGGTGCGGCCGCTGGAGACCCCCGACTTCGCGCTGACCGTCGCGGTGTGGCTGCTGCGCGGCCGCTTCACCGGGCGCATCGGCCCCGTCTTCGACGTGCTGGAGGACAGCCTGCTGGACCTGCTGCCCCCGGCGGAAGAGGCGCCTTTGCCCCTGCCCTGCCATTCCGCAGCCGAATAACCTTCTTTCCCATTGTGAATTTGATGCACGCCCGGCGCACGCTTATCGTGTGACCCTGATGAGACGCGGGCCAGCGTTGCCGCACCGGCCACAGCCCGCGCCAAGGGAGGATAACTTGGACACCAGCAACCGGATGGGCGGGGCGCCTTCGCCCCGCTCCTGGCGGACGCCGGGATTCGTCATCGCCTGCGGCTGCCTGATCGCCATGCTGGCGTTCGGCCCGCGGTCCAGCATGGGCCTGTTCACCGCCCCCCTATCGGAGGCGCATGGCTGGGGCCGCGACGTCTTCGCCCTGTCGATCGCCATCCAGAATCTGGTCTGGGGCATCGGCACCCCCTTCGCTGGCGCTTTGTGCGACCGCTACGGCCCAGCGCTGGTGCTGGGGATCAGTGGCGTTCTCTACGCGCTGGGTCTGGCGCTGATGCCCTACGCCGACACGCCGCTGATGCTGCATCTCAGCTCCGGCCTGCTGATCGGGCTGGGTCTGGCCGGGGCGTCCTTCGGCATCGTCATCGCCGGCTTCAGCCGCATCGTCCCGCCGGAGAAGCGGAGCTGGTCGATGGGCGTCGCCACCGCCGCCGGTTCGATGGGCCAGTTCCTGTTCGCCCCCACCGGCCAGGCCTTCATCGCCGCCTATGGCTGGCAGACGGCGCTGATCCTGTTCGGCGCCTCGATGCTGATGATCCCGGTGCTTGCCTCCTCCTTCGCCGGGGCGGGCGGGTCGAAGAGCGCGCAAGCCGTCACCGGGGCCGACATCGGCTTCGCCGCGACGATCCGGCAGGCCTTCAAGCACCGCAGCTACGTGCTGCTGGTCACCGGCTTCTTCGTCTGCGGCTTCCAGCTCGCCTTCATCACCACGCACCTGCCGCCCTACCTGACCGCCGCCGGGATCAGCCCCGGCCTCGCCTCCTGGGCGATGGCGCTGATCGGGCTGTTCAACGTGGTCGGGTCCTACATGTCCGGCGTGCTGGGCGGGAAGATGAGCAAGCGCCTGCTGCTGTGCGCCAACTACACGCTGCGCGGCCTGTGCACGGCGATCTTCATCCTGCTGCCGGTCACCCCGGTTTCGGTGATCCTCTACGCCGCGGCGATGGGCCTGCTCTGGCTGTCCACGGTGCCGCCGACCTCCGGCCTCGTCGTTCTGATGTTCGGCACGCGCTATCTCGGCATGCTCTACGGCTTCGCCTTCCTCAGCCATCAGGTGGGCGGCTTCCTCGGCGTGTGGCTGGGCGGCGTGCTGTACGAGCGCGTCGGCTCCTACGACGTGGTGTGGTGGGCCAGCGTGGCCCTGGCGCTGGCCGCTGCGGTGGTCAACTGGCCGATCGCCGAGAAGCCCGCCCCTGCCCTGGCCGCGGAAGCGAAGGCCTGAGGCCATGACGGAACCGGCGACCTCCTCCTCTTCTAGCCCCGGCTTCGGTCACGGCTTCGCGCTGGCGCTCGGCGCGCTGGCGCTGGTCGTCTGGGCGGTGGTGACGGGGGTGGCGCTGACCCAGGCGGCGCTGAACGAGGAGGGCGGCGGCACGGTGCTCGCCGTCTTCCCGCCGGGCACCCCGACCGCCGAGGCCTTCACCGCGGTGGTCCGCGCCGGCGGCCAGCCGGTGCGCCAGACCTGGATCCCCTTTGCCTGGGTCGCCCGCAGCGACGGCAGCGGCTTCGTCGGGCGCCTGAAGGAGGAGGGGGCGGTTACCGCCTACGGCGAGCTGTCGGTCGGCCCGGCGCTGGGCGGCTGCGCGGTGGTCTCGCTGGACGACAAGCGTCCGGTCGGCTTCCAGTTCAAGTGACGTCACAAACCCGTCATCAAGCGGTAACGGGACCGCAGTTCGGGTATTGACAACCCCCGCAAGGAAGAGCAGGCTATCCCTCAGAGCAACACTGGTTGAGGTGAAGACGCGGTGGACACCGCATCAAGTTGGCAAAAAAGCCAACTTCTCATCACAGCAAATGTTCCCGTAGCCAGGAGGGTGTGATTGTCATGAGTCCACCTGCGCTTACTTGAGGAAGCCGACCTGTTCGGCCACACATTTCTGAACATTGCCGTTGAGACGGCTCAACCATTGCGGATGTCCTGGCACAGCCGCTGAAACCCCCGCCCCCCGCGCGGGGGTTTCGCTTTTTCGGCCCCACGCCGCACGCCATGTCCTTGGGTATCCATTTTCGTGAAGGCCCAAAGAAAAACCCCTCCCCCGCGGTGGCGGGAGAGGGGCGAAGGCTTCGTGTCGCTTCAAACGGGTCCGCAGACCCGGGAGTCAATGCACCGGCCGATCAGTACATGTGCTGGCCGCCGTTGATCGACAGGGTCGAGCCGGTGATGAAGCCGGCGTCGTCGCCGACCAAGAACAGCACGCCGCGGGCGATCTCCTCGGCCTTGCCGAGACGGCCGACCGGGATGCGGGCGACGATCTTCTCCAGCACGTTGGGCGGCACCGCGCGCACCATGTCGGTGTCGATGTAGCCCGGCGCGATGGCGTTGACGGTGACGCCCTTGGCCGCACCCTCCTGGGCCAGCGCCTTGGTGAAGCCGTGGATGCCCGACTTGGCGGCGGCGTAGTTCACCTGACCGTACTGGCCGGCCTGGCCGTTCACCGAGCCGATGTTGACGATGCGGCCGAAGCCGCGCTCGCGCATGCCGTCGATGACGTTGCGGCAGAGGTTGAAGCAGGAGGTGAGGTTCGTCGCGATGACGTCGTTCCACTGCTGCGGGGTCATGCGGTGGATCACGCCGTCGCGGGTGATGCCCGCGTTGTTGACCACCACATCCACCGGCCCGAGTTCGGCGGTGATCTTCGCGATGCCATCCTTCACGGCGTCGAAGTCCGACACGTCGAACTTGTAGACCGCGATGCCCGTGCGGGCCGAGAATTCCTTCGCCTTTTCATCGTTGCCGGCGTAGTTGGCGGCGACGACATAGCCGGCGTTCTTCAACGCGACGGAGATGGCTTCGCCGATACCGCGCGTTCCGCCCGTGACGACTGCAACTCGAGCCATTGGCTCCTCCCCCAAAGCTTGATGTTGGATTCTTTATCGGTTTCTGTAGGCACACATACGAAACGGGCCGCACCCCGGAGGGAACGGCCCGCTTTTCATCAGCCCCGCTCGACGGTGAGGGCGATGCCCATGCCGCCGCCGATGCACAAGGTGGCGAGGCCCTTCTTGGCGTCGCGCTTCTGCATCTCATAGAGCAGGGTGGTCAGGACGCGGGCGCCGGACGCGCCGACCGGGTGGCCGAGCGCGATGGCGCCGCCGTTGACGTTGACCTTGGAGGTGTCCCAGCCAAGGTCCTTGTTGACGGCCAGGGCCTGCGCGGCGAAGGCCTCGTTTGCCTCGATCAGGTCCAGGTCCTCATGCTTCCAGCCGGCCTTCTCCAGCGCGAGGCGGGAAGCCGGGATCGGGCCGGTGCCCATGATCGCCGGATCGACGCCGGCGGTCGCCCAGGAGACGATGCGGGCCAGCGGGGTCAGGCCGCGCTTGGCCGCGTTCTCGGCGGTCATCAGGACGAGCGCGGCGGCGCCGTCGTTGATGCCCGACGCGTTGCCGGCGGTCACCGTGCCCTCCTTGGAAAAGGCCGGGCGCAGCTTGGCCAGCGATTCCGCGGTGGTGCCGTGCTTCGGATACTCGTCGTCGGCGACGATGATGTCGCCCTTGCGGCCCTTGATGGTGACCGGGATGATCTCGTCCTTGAAGCGGCCGGACTTCTGGGCGGCCTCGGCCTTCTGCTGCGAGGCGGCGGCGAAGGCGTCCTGCTCGTCGCGGGTCAGCTGCCACTTCTGGGCGACGTTCTCGGCCGTCGTGCCCATGTGGTAGCCCTTGAAGGCGTCCATCAGGCCGTCCTTCAGCATGGTGTCGAGCATCTCGGCGGCGCCCATCTTCACGCCGTTGCGCAGATGCATGACGTGCGGGGCCTGGCTCATGCTCTCCTGGCCGCCGACGACCATGACCTCGGCGTCGCCGTTGCGGATCGCCTGGTAGCCGAGCGCCACCGAGCGCAGGCCCGAACCGCAGAGCTGGTTGATGCCGAAGGCGGTGGCGGAGGCCGGGATGCCGGCGTTGACGGCGGCCTGGCGGGCCGGGTTCTGGCCCTGACCGGCGGTCAGGATCTGGCCCAGGATGACCTCGGTCACCTCCGCGGCATCGGTCTTGGCGCGGCTCAGCGCTTCGCGGATGGCGATCTCACCCAGATAATGGGCCGGTACGGCGCTGAGCGCCCCGTTGAAGCTGCCGATGGGAGTACGCGCTGCGCTGGCGATCACAACCTCGGTCATGTTGACGCTCCTCAGATTTTGTCAGTTTTATTATCGTGTCAGTGGGCCGCACGGAGTGGGAAAAACCTTATGCGCGGATTTCCCGCAATGCAAGACACCTGACTGGCTGCGGTTATCCTGCCGCACTAAGCCATTCGGCCAGGGGACGCCAGACGCCTGTTTCGGCACCGGCGCTGACCACCATGCCAATATGACCGAGCGGCGGCCTGATCATTTGCGCGCTGCCGATTGATCTTGCCAAGGCCACCGCGGACGCGGGCGGAACGATGCGGTCGCGCTCCGGGATCAGCGCCAGGACCGGCATGCTCAACCGCTCCGGCTCCACCGGCTGGCCGGCGACCAGCCATTCGCCGCGCGCCGTGTCGTTGCGACCGTACCAGCCGGCCAGCGTGTCGCGGGCCACTCCGGCGACCAGAGGCACCCCGTCGTTCAACCAGTCCTCCAGCGACACGAAGGCGAGCGCGGCGCGGCTGTCCGGCTCCATGCGGGCGAACTGCGAGAACTTCTTCAGCGCCAGCAGCGGGTCGAGCTGGGCGAACAGCCCCTGCAGCACGTCCACCGGCAGTTCCCCCCAGGCGTCCAGCAGCGGGCCGAAGGGCTGGAAAAAGCTCGCGGCGCGGCGGGCCATGCCCGCGTCCTCGGCGTGGAAGTCCCAAGGCGTGGCGAGCAGGCCGAGCGCCGCGACCTCCTTGGGGCGGCGCTGCGCCAGCGCGGTGGCGAGCAGCCCGCCCATGCAGTAGCCGACCACCGGAACCGGACGCCCCACCGCCTCCACCACCGCGGCGAGCGCCCGCTCCAGCCGCCCGGCGATGTAGTCGGTCAGGCTGTAGCGCCGCTCCAGCGGGCCGGGCGTGCCCCAGTCGATCAGGAAGGGGCGCAGCCCCTGCGCGGCCAGCCAGCGCATCAGGCTTTTGCGCGCCGACAGGTCGAGGATGTAATGGCGATTGACCAGCGACGGCACGAACAGGACCGGCGCGCCCGTCGCCGGGCCGAGTGCGCCGTAGTCGAGAAGACGGGACGTCCCCTCCGTCCACAGCACGGGCGGATCGGGCAAATCGCGGCGGTAGGGGTGGCGGCGGTAGCGCTCGATTCCCGTCAAGGCGAGGTCCAGCTGGCGGCGGACCTCCCGGTCAACCGCCTGGGCGAACGCGTCCGCGTCGGTTGCGGCGATCCGCCGGCGCAGGTCCTCCGCCCGCTCCTGCAGATGCGGCTTCCATGGCAGCGAGCCGTTCCTCAAGTGTGGCAATGCGGCGGAGGAGCTGAGCAGTGTCGCCGCCACCGTCGCCAGATGCAGCGCCAGCGGCCGCGGCCCCAGCCTTGGGGTGGGCCGCAGAGCGGGTTGCGGGGGGATCGTGGCGTTGTCCCCGGTCACGCGGCTCTCCCTCGGAGGACGGCTGGGACCCGGCAGGCTGGGATGGGGGCGGCATCGGATTCCAGCCGGTGCCCGGCGGGCTGGCGTAGGCGAAACCGCCCGGCCCCAGGACGAAGGGCGCCATCGCCGCGGCGCCCTGCGCCATCATCTGGAACAGGCGGGCGGCGGCATCGGCCATCTCGGGATCGGCGGCGCAGGCCGCCCATTGTTCCTGCCACAGGTCGAGGTACCGTTGCGCGAGCGTTTCCAGGGACGGGATGTCGGATTCGGACGATTCGGCCATGGCGAGGAGTATATGAGGGAGGCGGTGCCCTTGACCAGAGCCGCGAAGGACCGATCGAAAATGCCGCAAATCCCGAATTATCGGGGGGACGCCCATCTGGGGTCGCAGCGCTGCGGCACAGCACTGGACAGGGTGCATTCCTTCGAGTAGTCCTTATATCTGGAACATTCTCGCCGCACGACCCTTCTTGAAAGAAACAGCGATGGCCGACAAGGAAGACCAGAAGTCCGCGACGATCACGATCAAGAAGTACGCCAACCGGCGGCTCTACAACACGGCGACCAGCAGCTACGTGACGCTCGACCATCTCTGTCAGATGGTCAAGGACGGGCTCGACTTTGTGGTCTATGACGCGAAGACCGGAGAGGACATTACCCGCTCCGTCCTGACGCAGATCATCGTGGAGGAGGAGAGCAAGGGCCAGAACCTGCTGCCGATCAGCTTCCTGCGCCAGCTCATCGGCTTCTACGGCGACAACATGCAGTGGATGGTGCCGCGCTACCTCGAATATTCGATGCAGTCCTTCTCGCGCAACCAGGAGCAGATGCGCGACTATTTCCAGAACACGCTGGGCGGCATGTTCCCCTTCGGCCGGCTGGAAGAGGTCGGCAAGCAGAACATGGCGATGTTCGAACGGGCCATGCGCATGTTCTCGCCCTTCGGCGGCGCCGAGGACGGGCAGCCCGGCGAGCACCCCGCCGCCCCGCCCCGCCCGGCGGCCCCCGGTCCGTCCGCCGTTCCGCCCAACGGCGCGGCCGCAGCGGCCAGCCACACCTATGAAGAGCTTCAGAAGCAGATCGACGACCTGCAGAAGCAGATCGCCAGCATCGCCAAGCCGGCCCGCCCGGCGAAGCCCGAAGGCAAGTGAGCGGCGGCGCCGCCAATCGCATCGACGGCCATCGCGTTCACGGTGTTGCAGCGCAGGGCGGGGAAAGTTCCCCGCCCTTTTCTGTTTTTTTGGCACCAGCGGCACGCCCGGCTGTTTGTCCAACGGAACGGTCCAGAGGAGGAACGCCATGAAGACCGAGCTGCAGATGTCGATGGAACTGGAGGTTGCGGACGCCCAGGACGCCCAACGGTTCGAAGAAAAGCTGCGCGGCTGGCTGCGCCACCAGAGTCAGGTGGTGTCGGTGTCCGCCACCCACAGCGGCGTCGGCAACGACGTCGCGTGGCGGGACGCCCGCCGGGCGGCGTTCGGCTCGCCGTTGCCCAATCCCTTCGCGCCGGGCCGCGGCCGCTGAGGACTGCCGGTTGATCGCCGCCGAAGCGCCCGCCCTGCGCCCCGCTGGAACAGGGCGGGCTCCTTCCACCCCGTGAAAGCCCGTCAGCCGCGGAAGATGTGCGGCACCATCGCCGCGTCGGGGCCGACCCGCGGGTCCGCCGATTCACGGACCGACATGCCCAGGCACTTGTCCCCGATGATCCAGCAGTGCAGGAGCGCGTGGACGCCCTCCTCCTCGAAGATCGGCGGGGTTTCCAGCCAGACCCGCCCCCCCGGATACTCTGCGCCGCCGGTGTCCGAGACGATGCGGCCGTGCGCCGTCATGCGCTGGGCCGCGTCGTCCAGCCCGAACAGGCTGCGCTCGGTCACCGCGTCGCAGCCCGCCAGTTCCTCGGGGTCGAGCGCGGCGCGGCACAGGTTCGGGTGGCGCGGGTAGAGCGACCACAGCGTCGCCAGAAGCCCGTGGTTCGACATCGGCCAGCACCACAGCGGGGACAGCATGCTCATGCCGCCCATGCGCAGCTTCTGCAGGAAGGCGTCGTCGGCCAGCCCCTGCCAGGGGTAGATCTTCGCCAGCCAGGAGGCCGCCCGCCCCTCGTCGTCGATGAAGCGCTGGCCGTCCCAGCCCAGGCTCTGCAGCGGCAGCAGATGCGTGGCGATCCCGGCCTCCGCCGCGGTGGCGGCCAGATAGACCAGCTCGCTCTCGCGCATCGGGTCGGGGGTGGCACAGGCCAGATGGACGAGCCCACGGCCCGGCATGCCCGCCGCCAGCTCCTCCCAGCGCTCCACCAGCCCCTCGTGCAAACCGTTGAACTGATTGGCATCGCCCATCAGGGCCTCGCGCCAGTTGCGCTGGATGATCGAGGCGGCGAACAGGCCTTCCGGGGTGTCGTAGTTGCAGGCCAGCAGCTTGACCGAATCGCGCCCGTCATAGGCCAGCGTCAGCCGCCCGATCAGCCCGCCGGCCCGCTCGTTCAGGCGCCCCGCGGCCCAATAGTCGTTCCAGGAGGCTTCGAGCAGCCGCGCCACGCCGCCGCGGACCCCCAGCCGGGCCAGCGCCCGCCCGTCCACCGTCGCGCGCAGCGCCTCGCGCAGCATGGTGTGCAGCTCGTCGGCGACGCTTTCGATCAGGTCGATCTGATGGGCGGAGAACTCGTACCGCACATCCTCGCGCCAGAAGGCGCCGGCGCTCATGGCGCGGACGCCGTAGGGGTATTTGCGGAGCCCCGGACGCCAATCCGCACGGGGTTTCATGACTGCTCTGCGCATCGTGTGCTTACCGGGCCGCCGGATTCAATCCATGGTTTTGCCCCGCTGCGGCGCGCCGCTTGCGGCCGTCCGGGATTCGGTGGGGGCGGATCATTGCGGCGCAAACGCGCCAACACAAGCGCCTTGCGCGCCCGTCCCTCCGTTTTTCCACGCTTCCCCTCTCGGATCTCACAGGCCGGGTGGGAACGCTTGTCAGTACGTGCGGCCGGCCAGCCAAGCCGTAATGGCGCTCTCCATCGCCCCGGCGGTCGGATCGCCGTGCTCCGGGCCGGTTCCCACCATGGGAAGCCCGGCCGCGACGGCGATGTCCTCCGCCGGGGCGCCGGTCCCGACGAACAGGTCGCAGCGCCGCAGCAGGGCGCACAGCCCGTCGAAACCCAGCCGCCCGACCGCGTTCACGCAGGCGCCCCCCGCCTCCCCGGCGATGCGCGCCGCGGCTCCCCTGGCGGCCTCCTCGCCGACCAGGATCATGGCGGTGTCGCCGCGCGCGGCAAGGCGGCGGCACAGCTCCGACAGGCTGCCGGTGCCGACGGACGCGGACAGGCCGACCGCGCAGCGCCAGCGCGCCGGAACGCCCTCGGCCAGAAGCGCGACGGCGGCCCGCTCGCCGGCAGGGGAGGTCCAGACCTCCGTGGCGGGGTCAGGCTCCCCGGCGGTCAGCGCCCCCAGCAGGCCGGCGGGAGCCGGCGCGACGTGGGTCAGGAAGGCGTCGGCGTAATAGCCGCGCACCGGCCGGCCGACCCTGCAACCGAGGCGGAGCAGCGCCCCCGTATCCTGCATCAGGCGGTTGGCGAAGCTGGCGTCCTCACCCCGGCCGGGATTGATCGTGAGATCGAACGCGCCGCTGAACTGCTGGCCGATCTCCTGGCGCACGGCGGTCACCAGCGCGTCGTCGGGCGCCCGTCCCTTCAGCGGCGGCAGGTTGACCCGCTGGTTGACGTAGGGGCAGAGGGCGAGCACCGCCTCCGCGTCCGATGTCGCGAAGACGGTGATTCGAGCCCGCGGCAAGGCCCGCCGCAACTCCCGCAGGAAGCCGGACGCCCGCAGCACCGCACCCAAACCGTCCAGCAGGAACACGCCGACGCTTCGGATCAGGTCGGTCGGGAACGGCGGCGGTTCGCCAGGGACGAGCGTGCGGCGGCGAACGGCGGGGCCTGAGCCCCGCAGCAGCGCCACCGCCGGAGCGGTCGAAGCGCCCCGCGCCGGCGGTACGAAGCCCCAGGCTCCGTCGGCGTCCGGGCGCGCCAGCGGCTCCACCATGGCGTGCTCGGCGCGGGCGACGGTCGCCGCGTCGGTCACCCAGGGGAAGAAATCGCGCAGCGGAAGGGTGCCGCTGCCGACCGCTCGACCCGCCGTCTGCAGGGCGTCCCACCGCTCGACCGCGCCGTCGTAGCCGTAATAGATTTCCTTGAACGCGACCTGCTCCCGCGTCGCGTAGGCGAAATGCTGGAAGACCAGCCCGCCCGCCGCCGTCTCCTCGTGCAGGAAGGGGTTGGTCGCGCCGAGATCGACGGCGGCGCCATCGGCTTGCGGGCGCATCAGCCGGGGCGGGACGTGTGAGTGCCAGAAATCCCCCGGCCGGTACCGCCATGTGCGCAGCCATTCGTAGGCGCGGTAATTGCCGTACTGGTCCAGCCGGTCGAGGACCAAGGATGGGCCGACGAAGAAGTGGCAGAGGTACAGCGCCGCCGTGCGCGACGGCGAATCGAGGAACATCCGGCGCGCCCGGGTGATCTGCTCCGCCGTCCAAAGCTCGTCCGCATCGACCTGCCAGAGCAGGCATTCCTCCGTCATGGCGGCAAGCGGCGCGGTCACCATCTCCACCTTGCCCTGCCAGAACATGCCGGGCGGCTTGCGGTAGACCGACACGCGCCCGGGCTCCTCCGCGGCGATGCGGTCGAGATACGCCGACGTCCCGTCGCTGCTGCGGCCGTCGCGGTGAAGGTCCTGCGGAACGCGCCCACCCCGCTGCGCGCACCAGGAGGAGTCGCGGACCTGCTCCGCCACCCCTTCCACGACGTGCCAATGCCAGGGAAAGGGAAGTTGGCGGAAAACCTCCAGGTGGTAGCGGATGAAGGGATCGCCGTTCAGCACGATGGTCAGGAAATGAACCGGTAGCATGCCCGCAACCCCGTCCTTCGCCCGTTGATCCGGCCTCGCGCAGTCCGCCGGACCTTGTCGGTTCCGCGGGAGCGGTGTCAAGGAAGCCGTGCGACTCCCCCGATGGGTCGCCATCCCCCTCTTGACGGCGGGGGACCCCGCCCCTACCCTGGCGCCGGTTATGGTTCCCCGCGCCCTCCGGTCGCGGGGCTAAGAGGGAAGCCGGTGCGTCGCCCCGATCGGGGGGAAACGGCAAATCCGGCGCTGCCCCCGCAACTGTGAGCGGTGAGCGGCCTCGTCCTTTCCGTGTCACTGGCGCCGCCTGCGGGAACGGGCGCCGGGAAGGCCGGACGATGCCGCCTTGACCCGCAAGCCAGGAGACCTGCCGTAACCGAACGTACGTCCTCGGGCGGGGTGCCCCGGTGGTCGCTTGCCGATGTCCGGCCTAAAGGCCGCCCGTCTTCCGCAAGCCGTCCCTCCGGTGCGCCCATCCAAGGGGACCAAGGGGGTTGCGATGCCGGTGCCTGCCAGCAACGACGCCCTCCCAACGCATGGCAGACTCGGAAAGGGCATAGAGCATGCACATCGAACCCGGCGTCGTGGACGGCGCCAAGATCGCTCTCAGCTACGCGACGGCCGCCGGCGGCTTCGCGATGGCCGGCAAGCTGGCGCGCGACGACGTCCGCAACAACGGCGGGGTCGCGCCGCTGGTGCTGCGCAGCCTGATCGCCACCGCGCTGGTCTTCAGCTTCTTCGAGGTGTTCCCGCACCACCCCGTGGGCGTGTCGGAGGTTCACCTGATCCTCGGTTCGACGCTGCTCCTGATGTTCGGAGCCGGTGCGGCCTCCATCGGCCTCGCCGCCGGCCTGCTGATCCAGGGCCTGTTCTTCGCGCCGTTCGACCTGCCGCAGTACGGCATGAACGTCACCACGCTGCTGGTCCCGCTGTGGGGCATCAGCCTGCTGGCGAAGCGGATCGTTCCGGACGCCACCCCCTATGTCGACCTGAAGTACTCGCAGGCGCTCGCCCTCTCCACCGCCTACCAGGGCGGCATCGTCGCCTGGGTGGCCTTCTGGGCCTTCTACGGACACGGCTTCACCGCCGAGACCATGACGGAGGTCGCCTCCTTCGGCGCCGCCTACATGACCGTCATCATTGTCGAGCCGCTGGCCGACCTCGCCGTGCTGGCTGTCGCCAAGGCGCTGCGCCGCCAGAGCCAGGGCCCGCTGTTCAACGTCCGCCTGCACCAGGGCGCCTGATCGGGCCACTGGACCAGACGGTTCGCAGGAAGGGCGGCGGGGACATCCCCGCCGCCCTTTTCCGTTTTAGGTCAGGCTGGCCGCTCAGATCACCAGTTCGCCCTTGCGGATCGCCGCGTAGCGGCGGTTCACCGCGCCCCAGTCGACGACGTTCCACCAGGCCGCCAGATAGTCGGCGCGCCGATTCTGGTACTTCAGGTAATAGGCGTGCTCCCACACGTCGTTGCCCATCAGCACGGGCACCCCCTCCATGGCCGGCGAATCCTGGTTCGGGCGGGCGGCGATGGCGAGTTTGCCCGACGACGGGTCGGCGGTGACGAAGACCCAGCCGCTGCCGAACTGCCCGGCCCCCGCCGTGTTGAAGCGGGTCTTGAAGTCGTCGAAGCTGCCGAAGTCGCGCGCGATGGCCGCTCCGACCTCGCCGTCTGGGGCACCGCCCGCCTTCGGCCCCATGATGCTCCAGAACATGCTGTGGTTGGCGTGCCCGCCACCGTTGTTGCGCACCGCGGTGCGGATGCTTTCCGGCAGTTCCGGGACGCGCTTCAGCAGGTCGGCCAGCGGCATCGCCTGAAGGTCGCCGTGGTTGGCGAGCGCCTTGTTGAGGTTGTCGACATAAGCCTGATGGTGCTTGCCGTGATGCACGCTCATGGTCGTCGCGTCGATGTGCGGTTCCAGCGCGGCGGGCGCGTAGGGCAGCGGCGGCAGCGTGAATCCCTTGCCGCCCGGTGTCTGGCCCCCTGTTGTTTGGGTCCCTGTTGTTTGGGCCAGGACGAAGCGCGGCGCCACGGCCAGCACCAGCGCGGCGGCTCCGGCGGAGAGCAGCAATTGGCGGCGATCCAGGCGAACGGACATGAGACCTCCCATTGTGTGTTTCGTGCCGAACAGCGGGGAAGCGACAGCCTCAGTGCGCCCCGCGCCTCACTCAACAGGGCAATGGGCGTACTCACTCGGTACCGGCGGACCGCACACCGCCCGTTTCCTACAAGCGGACCTTTCCAGCCAGTCCGGCGGACGCCGAGAGGGCCATGCCCATCGCCACGGTCCGCCAGCGCCCCAGGCGGAATCGGGACGGGGCCGCCACCGGCTTCCGGACCGGTGCGACCGGTGCGACCGGTGCGGTTCCCATTGCCTCATGGATCTTACGGGCGCGGCGCTCCCGAAGCAGCAGGCGCATCACCTCCTCCTCCGTGACGAGACGCCCGGCCTTGGCCGAGGCGAGGCTGGCGGTGTCCTGGAGAGCGGCGACCTGCGCCAGAGTGCCGGTCAGCCCCTTGGCCGCGGCGGTTTCCAGCGCTTCGCGATGAATGGCGAGGATGAACGGCTTCAGCCCGCGGTCGGGCGATCCGTGCGGCAATGTCGGCATGGCGGAATGGCTCCGGGGATTCGTTCGATCGGGTAAACCATCATCCAACCGATAACCCCGCGGCGGCAAAGACCCCTACGGATTAGTCCGCCCCCCTCCGCTCGGGGAAGCCGACGCAGAACGGCGGGTGCCGAAGCCCAAAGGCCCCGGCACCCGCCGTTTCGTATCGCGTGTATGCGTCCTCAGCCGAACCAGCCGGCGACGTTGCCGGTCTGGCCGAGGATGGTGATGCGGTTGCCTCCGCCGACGTCGAGGGTGGTGTTGCCGCCCTCCACCCGCGCCGAGCGGATCACCGCGCCGAGGTCCATGCTGGCGTCGTAGAGCGCCAGACGGTCCACACCCGCCTGGAAGTCCATCACCACCGATCCGCCCGACGCCCGCCCGAAGGCGAAGACGTCCGCCCCGGCGCCACCCCACAGCGTGTCCGCACCGCCGTCGGCGAACAGCACGTCGTTGCCCGACCCGCCGTTCAGCAGGTCGTTGCCCGCCCCGCCGAACAGCGTGTCGTTGCCGTCCTCGCCGAACAGCGTGTCGTCGCCGCCGTCGCCGCTGGCCAGGTCGTCGCCCGCGCCGAGACCGATCAGGTCGCGCCCCGCCCCGCCCAGCGCCACGTCGTTGCCAGCCCCGCCGCTGATCGTGTCGTCGCCCGCGTCGCCGATCAGGAAGTCGTTGCCAGCCCCGCCGAACAGCAGGTCGTTGCCCGCCCCGCCGGACAGCGTGTCCTCGCCCTCCTCGCCGGTCAGCGTGTCGTCGCCGTCCTCGCCGAACAGGATGTCGCGGCCCGTCCCGCCGAACAGCGCGTCGTTGCCGACGCCGCCGCCGACCAGGTCGTTGCCCTCGCCGCCGAACAGCCAGTCGTCGCCCTCGCCGCCCATCACCACGTCGTCGCCGTCGTCGCCGTACAGCGTGTCGTTGCCGCCGGCGCTGGCGATCGTGTCGTTGCCGCCGCCGCCGTGCAGGATGTCGTCGCCGGCCCCCAGGTACATGTACTGCTGGTGGTCGTCGCCGTAGACGATCTGCTCGCCGTCGCCGCCGACCAGCGTGGCGTTGCCGACCACCGCCGCGAATTCGACGTTGTCGAGCTGGATGGTCACCGGACCCGCCGCCGCCGAGGTGTTGAGCACCACCGCGGTCGGCGCCGTGCTGGCGACCCCGGTGCCGCCCAGCGTGTTGCCGGTCACCTTGGTCTGCACCGCCTGGCCGGCGGTCGCACCCGGCGTGCTGAAGTCGATGGCGCGCACCAGGAGCTGGGCCTGGGCGGAAAGCACCGAGAGGAAGCCGTCGCCGCCGCCGGTCAGGTTGCCGCGCGAGGCCGTGCCGGCGTCGGTGCGCGCCTCGATGGCGGCGATCAGACCGGTCAGCCCGGTCTGCGCCTCCGCGGCGGTCTGCCGCTCGGCGCTGCCGCTGGTGGTGACGGCCACGCCGTTGGAGACGCTGACCGTCAGGGTGGTGACGGTGGACACCGCACCGGTCTGCCGGTCGACCACCTGCTCGCGCACCACCGGCACGTCGGCGAGGTCGGCGTTGGCGGTGCTGGTGTCTTCCACGCGGTTGCTGTTGGTCGCCGCGATGGTCACGGTGGTGACGCGCTTGCCGTCGCTGCCGGTGATGATCGAGCCGTTGACGGTGGCGCCGTCCACGGTGGCCGTCGGCGGCGGGGCGACCGGGGCGGGCTTCTCCGCGGTGGCGGTGAGCTTCTGCGTCGCCGCGGTGAAGGGCGGCGAGGCGTTGCCCGCCGGGTCGGTCAGGCCGAGGGTCAGGGTGAGCGTGCCGTCGCCCAGGCCGGAGAGGTCCAGCCCGGTCACCCGCATGGTCGGACCGCTCATCACGCCGCTGCCGGTGACCTGGCCGCCGCCGGTCGAGGTGATCGTCCAGGTGAAGCTGGTCCCGGCCTCGCCGCCGCTGATGGTGAAGGCGGTGCTGGACTGCTCGATGGCGTCGATGCTGTCGTCCTCGAACAGCACGGTGGCCGTCGGCGGGGTGGTGTCGACGGTCAGCGACTGCGTGCCAGGGATCGAGGTGTTGCCCGCCGCGTCGGTGGCGGTGGCCGAGACGGGGTTGGCGCCGTTGGCGTTGAGGCTCAGCGTGCCGGTGACCGGTGTGGCCGTGGCGAGGTCGAGGCTCCAGGCGCCGCCGTTCGTGGCGGTGGTGGTGTAGGTGGCGCCGCCCACCGTGACGGTGACGGTGCTGCCGGCCTCGGCCGAACCGGTGAGGGGCGGGGTGGTGCTGTTGCTCAGCGCCGTGGTGACGGTCGGCGCATCGGGCAGCGTGGTGTCGATGGTCAGCGATTGGGTGCCCGGCGCCGAGACATTGCCCGAGGCATCGGTCGCCGTGGCCGAGACCGGGTTGGCGCCGTTGGCGTTCAGGCTCAGCGAACCGGCGGTCGGCGTCGCCGTGGCGAGGTCGATGGACCAGTTCCCGCCGGTCGCGGTGGTGGTGTAGGTGGCGCCGCCCACCGTGACCGTCACCGTCGCCCCGGCTTCGGCCGTGCCGGTGAGGGTCGGGGTGGTGCTGTTGCTCAGCGCCGTGGCGACGGTCGGCGCATCGGGCAGCGTGGTGTCGATGGTCAGCGATTGGGTGCCCGGCGCCGAGACGTTGCCCGCGGCATCGGTGGCGGTGGCCGAGACGGGATTGGCGCCGCTGGCGTTGAGGTTCAACGAGCCAGCGGTCGGCGTCGCGGTAGCGAGGTTGATGGACCAGTTTCCACCCGTCGCGGTGGTGGTGTAGGTCGCCCCACCCACCATGACGGTGACGGTGCTGCCAGCCTCCGCCGTGCCCGCAACAGTCGGGGTCGTGCTGTTGCTCAGCGCCGCACTGGTCACCGCCGGAGCATTGGGCGCCGTGGTGTCGATGGTCAGCGACTGCGTGCCAGGATCGAGGTGTTGCCCGCAGCATCGGTGGCGGTGGCCGAGACGGGATTGGCACCGTTCGGGTTGAGGCTGAGCGAGCCGATGGTTGGCGTCGCCGTGGCGAGGTCGATGGACCAACGCCCACCCGTCGCCGTCGTGGTGTAGGTAGCGCCGCCCACCGTGACGGTGACGGTGCTGCCGGCCTCGGCCAAGCCGGTGAGGGTCGGCGTCGTGCTGTTGCTCAGCACCGTGGTGACGTTCGGAGCGTCCGGCGCTGTCGTGTCGATGGTCAGCGACTGCGTGCCCGGCGCCGAGACATTGCCCGAGGCATCGGTCGCCGTCGCAGAGATCGGGTTGGCGCCGTTGGCGTTGAGGCTGAGCGAGCCGATGGTTGGCGTCGCCGTGGCGAGGTCGATGGACCAACGCCCACCCGTCGCCGTCGTGGTGTAGGTAGCGCCGCCCACCGTGACGGTGACGGTGCTGCCGGCCTCGGCCAAGCCGGTGAGGGTCGGCGTCGTGCTGTTGCTCAGCGCGGCGCTGGTCACCGCCGGAGCGCTAGGCAGCGTGGTGTCGATGGTCAACGATTGGGTGCCGGCGGACGACGTGTTGCCCGCCGCGTCGGTGGCGGTGGCAGAGACGGCGTTCGTGCCATTGGCGTTGAGGTTCAACGAACCGGTTACCGGCGTCGCGGTGGCAAGGTCGATGGACCAGTTTCCGCCGGTCGCCATGGCGGTGTATTTCGCCCCACCGACGGTGACGGTGACGATGCTGCCGGCTTCCGCCGTGCCGGTCAGGGTCGGCGTCGTGCTGTTGGTCAGCGTCGCCGAGGTCACCGAGGGCGCGGTGGGCGCGGTGGTGTCGACAGTCAGCGTCTGCGTCCCCGCCGACGACACGTTGCCGGCGGCATCGCGCGCCGTGACCGAGACGGGGTTGGCGCCGTTGGCGTTGAGGCCCAGCGTGCCCGAGGCCGGAGTGGCCGAGGACAGGTCCACGCTCCAGGCGCCGGATCCCGACGCGGCCGTGGTGTAGGTGGCGCCGCCCACCGTGACGGTGACCGTGCTGTCCGCTTCGGCCGTGCCGGCGATCACCGGAGTGGTGCTTTTGGTCAGGGCCGCCGAGGTCACCGAGGGCGCGTTCGGCGCGGTGGTGTCGATGGTCAGCGTCTGCGTCCCCGCCGATGACACGTTGCCTGCGGCGTCGCGCGCCGTGACGGAAACGGCATTGGTCCCGTTGGCGTTGAGGCCCAGCGTGCCCGAGGCCGGGGTGGCCGTGGCGAGGTTGACGCTCCAGGCGCCGGTTCCCGCAGCCGCCGTGGTGGTGTAGGTCGCCCCGCCGACCGTGACGGTGACCGTGCTGTCCGCTTCGGCCGTGCCGGCGATCACCGGAGTGGCGTTGTTGCTCAGGGCTGCCGAGGTCACCGAGGGCGCGTTCGGCGCGGTGGTGTCGATGGTCAGCGTCTGCGTTCCCGCCGACGACACGTTGCCCGCGGCGTCGCGCGCCGCGACGGACACGGCGTTGGTCCCGTTGGCGTTGAGCCCCAGCGTGCCCGAGGCCGGGGTGGCCGTGGACAGATCCACACTCCAGGCGCCGGTTCCCGCAGCCGCCGTGGTGGTGTAGGTCGCCCCGCCGACCGTGACGGTGACCGTGCTGTCCGCTTCGGCCGTGCCGGCGATCACCGGAGTGGCGCTGTTGCTCAGGGCCGCCGAGGTCACCGAGGGCGCGTTCGGGGCGGTGGTGTCGATGGTCAGCGTCTGCGTCCCCGCCGAGGAGACGTTGCCGGCACCGTCGTGCGCCGTGACGGACACGGCGTTGGTCCCGTTGGCGTTGAGCCCCAGCGTGCCCGAGGCCGGGGTGGCCGTGGCGAGGTTGACGCTCCAGGCGCCGGTTCCCGACGCGGCGGTCGTGTAGGTGGCGCCGCCGACCGTGACGGTGATCGTGCTGTTCGCCTCCGCCGTGCCGCTGATGGTCGGCTTCACGGCTTTGGTCAGGGCGGCGCTGGTCACCGCCGGGGCGTTCGGGGCGGTGGTGTCGATGGTCAGCGTCTGCGTCCCCGCCGACGAGACGTTGCCCGCGGCGTCGGTCGCCGTGACGGACACGGGGTTGGTGCCGTTGGCGTTCAGGCTCAGCGTGCCCGAGGCCGGGGTGGCCGAGGACAGGTTGACGCTCCAGGCGCCGGTCCCCGACGCGGCCGTGGTTGTGTAGGTCGCCCCACCCACCGTGACGGTGACCGTGCTGTTCGCCTCCGCCGTGCCGGTGAGGGTCGGCGTCGTGCTGTTGGTCAGCGCCGCCGAGGTCACCGCCGGAGCGTTCGGCGCCGTCGTGTCGATGGTCAGGGTGAAAGCGGTGGATGCCTGGGAGGTGCTTCCCTCGCGGGTGGCCGTCGCGGTCAGGGTGTGGCTACCCTGTGCGAGGGTGCCGGTCGGTGTGATGGTCCACTGCCCGTTGACCGCGGTGGCGGTGCCGATCGCCGTGGCGCCCCGGTACAGCACCACCGTGGCTCCGGACGCGGCGGAGCCGGTGATGACGGGAGTCGTGCTGTTGGTGATCCGGTCGCCGGCCACGCCGCTGTCGGACGCGGCGGCAAGGCCAAGGCTGCTTGGCGCGCCGGGCGGCGGGGGCGCCTGCAGGTAGACGACCATGTTGCCGCCATTCCCGATCACGAGGTCGAGGTCGCCATCACCGTCGATGTCCAGGAGGGTTGGCCGAACCTGATAGTTGTGGGATTTGAGGCCGAACGGGTTGGTGCCGACCAGCGTGAAGCTGGGCGCCGCCGTCGTTCCGACGTTGCGGAAGACCACATCGTCCCCGTTGTTGTTTCCGATGATGGCATCGAGGTCGCCGTCACCGTCGATGTCCGCGAAGACCGGCCGGACTTCGCCGCCGATGTTCGCAAGGCCCAGCGGATTGTTGCCGGCCAGCGTGAAGCTGGGCGCTGCCGTTGTCCCGACGTTGCGGTAGAAGTTGACGTTGCCGTACATGCCGCCGACGAAGAGATCGAGGTCGCCGTCGCCGTCGATGTCCACAAACGTCGGAGCTGCATAATTGTTCTGGCCGATGCCGAACGGGTTGGTGCCGACCAGCGTGAAGCTGGGCGCTGCCGTCGTTCCGACGTTGCGATAAAAGATCGTGTTGCCGTAGGCGTTGCCGATGAAGACGTCGAGGTCGCCGTCGCCGTCGATGTCGGCGACGGTGGGCACGGCGTAGGAATAGGAGCCGACGTTCCCGAGGCCGAAGGGGTTGGTGCCTTCCAGCGTGAAGCTGGGCGTCGTCGCCGTCCCGACGTTGCGATAGAGGATCGAGTCGCCGCTCTGGATGCCGACCAGCATGTCCAGGTCGCCGTCGCCGTCGATGTCGGCAAAGGTCGGCGTGGCACCCGCCCCGGCGTTGGCGAGACCGAACGGGTTGGTGCCCAGAAGGTTGAAATAGGGGTCGGTCTGGTTGCTCACCGGCTGGCTGGTCAGCGTGGCGGTGTCGTTGCCCGCGACGTCCCGCGCCGGCGCCGTCTGCGGTGGGGTGTAGTCCACCGTCACCGTGTCGGTGCGCAGGACCGCGTATTCCAGGGTCAGGGTGACGACCGAACCGGTGATGGCGACGTTGGTCACGCCCACCGTCGCGCCGCCCGCCTTCACCGTGAAGGCTGAGGCCGCAGGCTTGGACATCAGGTCCAGCGCCTCGGAGTAGCTCAGCGTCAGGACGGCGCCGTTCACCGTCGCCGAGGACAGGACCGGCAGCGTTGTGTCGATGGTGACGACCAAGGTCTTGGACGGTGCCGAGGTGCCGTCGCTGTTCCGGGTCTTCGCGGTCAGGGTCCGCGCGCCGTCGGCCAGCGGGGTGGCCGGCGTGATGGTCCACAGCCCGTCGCTACCGGCGGTGGTGGTCCCCAGCGCCGTCGCCCCGTCGTACAGCACCACCGTCAGCCCGGCCAGCGCCGTGCCGGTGATCGTCGGGGTCGCGTCGCCGGTGAGCCGGTCGCCGGCCACGCCGAAATCCGACCCGGGGTCGAGGGTCAGCCCTTCCGGCGCGTCGGGCGGCGGCACCTGCCGCGACACGATCAGGTCGCCGTCCGCGTTGCCGGTCAGCGCGTCGAGGTCACCGTCGCCATCGATGTCGGCGAACACCGGCGTCGCCCGGTTCCCGACGTCCTCGAGCCCAAAGGGGTTGGTGCCGACCAGCGTGAAGCTGGGGTTGTCGCTGTAGCCGACGTTGCGGTAGACGATCGTGTTGCCGTCCGGGGTGCCGATCAGCGCGTCGAGATCGCCGTCGCCGTCGACATCCACGAAGGACGGCATGGCGCCGCCGGTCACGCTGCCCAGCCCCAAGGGATTGGTGCCTCCCAGCGTGAAGGTGGGCGCCGCCGAGGTGCCGGCGTTCCAATAGAGAACCAGGTTGCCGGCGCCGTTGCCGATCAGGACGTCGAGGTCGCCGTCGCCGTCGATGTCCGCGAAGGTGGGCGCCGCGGCGGTGCCGACCCCGCCGAGGCCGAAGGGATTGGTGCCGACCAGCGTGAAGCTGGGCGCCGTCCGGGTGCCGACGTTGCGGTAGACGACGATGCCGCCGTTCTGGTTGCCGATCAGCGCGTCGAGATCGCCGTCGCCGTCGATGTCCGCGAAGCTGGTCGAGGCGTTCGTGCCGACGCGGCCCAGGCCGAAGGGGTTGGTGCCGGCCAGCGTGAAGGTCGGGTTCGTCCGGGTGCCGATGTTGCGGTAATAGAGCGTATCGCCGGCGGCGTTGCCCACCAGCACGTCGAGGTCGCCGTCGCCGTCCAGATCGGCGACCGCCGGCCGGGCGTAGCTGCCGCTGTCGCCCAGCCCCAGCGGGTTGGTGGAGGGCGGCAGAAAGTTCGGATCGCCCGGCGTGTTGTTGACCACCGCCCGCCCGGTCAGCGCGCCGGCGCTGTTGCCGGCGGCGTCTTGGACCGGGTTCGACGAGGGCGGCGTGTAGTCCACCGTCACCGTCTTGTAGCGGACGACCTCCTTGGCGAGGATCACGTTGACCGTCGAGCCGCTGACGTAAAGGCTGCTGATCTCGACCGCGACGCCGTTCACCTTCACCGTGAAGGCGGACTTGTCCAAGGCGACGCTGAACATCGCCTCCGAGTAGGTCAGCGTCAGCGCGGTCCCGTTCACCGCCGCCGACACCAGCGTCGGAGCGGACAGGTCGATGGTCACGACCAGCGCGCCGGAGGCGGAGGAGGTGCCGCCGTTCTGGCTGGTCTTGGCGGTCAGCGTGTGGGCGCCGGCGCCCAACGTGCCCGTCGGGGTGATCGTCCACTGCCCACCACTGCCCGCCGTCGCGGTCCCGATGGCGGTGGACCCGTCATACAGCACCACGGTCGAACCGGCGACCGCCGTGCCGGTGATGGCCGGTCGGGTGTTGTTGGTGATGCGGTCGCCCCGCACGCCGCTGTCCGTATCCCAGCCCAGCGTCAGCCCGGTCGGCGGAGCGACGGGGGCCGGGCCGTTCCAGTAGGCGACGATCCTCCCCCCCTGCTCGCCGACGATCGCGTCGAGGTCGCCGTCGCCGTCGAGGTCAACGAAGACCGGCCGGGCGTAGCTGCCGCTGTCGGCGAGGCCGAAGGGGTTGGTGCCGACCAGCGTGAAGTTCGGGTTCGTCCGGCTGCCGATGTTGCGGTAAACGACCGTGTCGCCGGCGTTGGTGCCGATGATGGCGTCGAGATCGCCGTCGCCGTCGATGTCCGCGAAGGTCGGCGAGGACATGTTGATGCTCTCGCTGCCGACCTTTCCGAGGCCGAAGGCGTTGACGCCGACCAGTGAGAAGCTGGGCGCCGTCCGGGTGCCGACGTTGCGGTAGACGTACAGGTCGCCGCTGCCGCTGCCGATGATGGCGTCGAGATCGCCGTCGCCGTCGATGTCGGCGAAGGTCGGCTTCGCGTAGAAGCCGGTGCTGCTGAGGCCGAAGGGGTTCGTGCCGGCCAGCACGTAGCTGGGGGCGGTCGCCGTGCCGACGTTGCGGAAATAGAACAGGTAGCCGCGCCCGGTGAGCGGGGAACCGTTGGTGCTGTTCGCGGAATCGCTGCCGATCAGCAGATCGAGGTCGCCGTCGCCATCGAGGTCGGCGAAGGCCGGCGACGACCAGCCGCCGACGTTGCTCAGGCCGAAGGGGTTCGTGCCGGCGTGGGTGAAGGACGGCCAGTCGATCGTCCCGACGTTCCGGTATAGCGTGATGCCGCCATTCACATCGCCGATCAGGGCGTCGAGATCGCCGTCGCCGTCGATGTCGACGAACACCGGGGTGGCCTGTCCCGCCACGCCGGAGGGGCCGACTTTTCCGATGCCGAACAGAGCGGTGCCAAGCAGCGTGAAGTTCGGATCGGCCATGGTCGTGTTTCCCCTCGGTTAGGACGGTCAGGATGTGCGAGGGCTCTCCGAGCGGCGGAGGCCACGGTCAGTGTTCAAAGTCTGGAGTTCTGGGGTGCTGGGAACGGGTCCGTTCCGCTTATGCCGCCGGGCTCCGGCGCAACAAGAGCGCAGTCTTCAAAGTAAAACTGAACGGATTACGAGTCAGGTTCTTTAAAAAACACGGCTTCATTTCACTTATTCTCTGATCTTCGTAGAGAATTATGCCAAACCCGCGACTTTCAGCTGCATGGCGCACACCAAAAGTGGCGGTTTTGGACGATAGTGAAGAAGCCGCACCAATCACATGGACAAAAGGTGACGTGGATCTGACCGGTTTCTGACCGGCTCGACGGAAGGGGCCGTGACGGCGGCCCCGCAGGCTCATGCCCTTAATAGGGTGGGCGCGGCGGGAATCCGGTGGTCCGCCACGATGCGGAGGCGGGCGGCGAGCCGGGCGATGACCGGATCCCAATCGCCGGGGCGTTCCTGCCGGAACAGGCGCATGGTCGGGTACCAGGGCGTGTCGTCTCGGCCGATCAGCCAGCGCCAGCAGGCGTCGAAGCGCGACAGCACCCAGACCGGCTTGCCCAGACCGCCAGCGAGATGGCACACCGACGTGTCGACCGAGATGACAAGATCGAGCTGCGTGATCAGGGCGGCGGTGTCGGCGAAGTCCGTGACCTCGTCCATCCAGTCGGTCAGGTCCATGCCGGGCGGCGGCATCCCGGCCTGGGCCGCCGGAGCGCCCTTCTGGAGGCTGATCCAGGCGATTCCCGGCACGGAGGCCAGCGGAGCGAGCGCCGCCAGCGGCAAGCTGCGCCGCCCGTCCACCGCGTTGGCGCCGAGGTGCGCGGCATGCGAGTCCCCGGCCCAGACCAGCCCGACCTTCAGTCGGCGCTCTCCGACCCGGTGTTCTCCCGTCAGGCGCTCCCGCCAGCGCGCCTCGTCGGCCGGCGCCGTGCGCAGATAGGGAACGGCGGCCGGGATGGTGTCCAGCGTCGTCCCGAACAGGCGCGGCAGGCTCAGCAGGGCGACCACGGCATCGCAGGGCGGCGGCGGTTCGTCCGACCGGTGGACCGCGGACACGCCGGGCATCAGGGAGACCAGCCGGACCAGCGACGGCTGCACCTGCGCCTCCACCCGCGCGCCGCGCGCGGCCAGCAGCGGGGCGTAGCGGATGAAGTGCAGCGTGTCCCCCTGTCCCTGCTCCGCGGTCAGCAGGATACGTCGGCCCGCCGGGTCGGTGCCGTCCCAGAGTGGAGCGTGATCCGGCGTCCTGGCGCCGCCCATGCGCCAGCGCGCCTCGTAGAGCCGCCAGCCGCGCGCCAGATCGCCCATCGCCAGCAGGTTCAGCGACAGATTGAAGCGGCCCACCGCTCCACCCGGGTCCAGCCGAGCGGCACGCCGATTGTAATGGGCGGCAATTTCCGGATGCTGCAGCGCGTGCAGGCCAAGCGCCAGATTGATCCAGGGTGTGGCCTCCCCCGGCGCCAGAAGCACGGCGCAACGGCCATGGGCGACCGCCGCGTCGAAGTCGCCCAGCATGGTGGCGACCACGCTGCGCATGGCGTAGGCGTTGGCGTTCTGCGGATCGATCCGGTGCAGCCGGCGGATCAGACGCAGCACCTCTGAAAAACGGCTGAGGCGGAAGGCGGCGCCGGCCAGCGCCCCGATCGCCTCCGGGGACGCCGGATCGAGCGCCAGGGTCCGCTGCAGAATGCCGACTCCCTCTTCCCGCGCCCAGGCATCGCCCCGCACCCGGTCCCCGTCCGTCAGGGCCGTGCCGAAGGCGACCAGCGCCTCCGGGCGGGCCGGGGTCAGCCGGACGGAGCGGAGCATCGCCCTCAGCCGGACCTCGTCGAGCGATTCGGCGCCGGCCAGCCTGGCGAGCCAGTCCCAGCCGGTGGGAAAGGCCGGGTCCACCGCCAGCGCCCGCAAGGCCAGACGCAGCGCCGCCCGCGGACAACCCTGCCCAGCGAACAGGACCGACCGCGCGCAGAGCGCCTGGGGATAATCCGGGCGCAGCGTCAGAGCCCGGGCGTTGACCGCCGCCGCCGCGCCATCCTGGCCGAGCGTGCGCAGCCCCTCACCCAGATTCATGTAACCGGCGGCGTGGCCGGGCGCTTGGACGATGGCGCATCGGTGACGGCGGACCAGGGACAGCGCCCATCGTTTGTCCGCCCATCGTTTGTTCGTGGGTGGGGCGGGGATACCGGTCTTCAAATCGGCCGTATGGTTCGCCGGCATGATCTGGTCCACCGCTGGAGGGAGGGGAGCGCTCAATTCGGGTCGAGGACGATGCCGTCGCGCAACGCGTAACCCACCCGCGGGATGGTGGTCACGGCGAGAGGAATGCCGGCGGAAACCTCGACGGTGCGGCGCAGGCGGCGGATCGCGGAGTCCAGGATCTGGCGGTCGCTGAATTCCGGATTGTGCCCGAGCGCGGCCAGCAGGTCGTCCCGCGGCGCGGCGTTGGGCGCGTGCAGGGCGAGCGCGGCCAGGAGTCTGGTTTGCTGATCGGCGAGACGCACGACCTGCAGGTCCGGACCGACCAGCAGGTGCGAGCGCTGCTTCAGCAGCCAGACCGGTGCGGCACCCTCGGAGGCCGGGGCTTCCACGCTCTTCCCGGCGGCTTCCATGCGGCGACGGCCCTTGACGGCAAGACCGCGGATCGCCGCGATCAGCTCATGCGTGTCCACGGGCTTGACGAAATAGATGTCAGCCCCAGCCTCGTACCCCGCCACCCGGTCGCTGGTGGTGCCGCGAGCGGTCAGCAGGATGGCCCCGATCCCCAGGGTGGTGACGTGTCCAAGCACCTCCAACCCGCTTTCATCCGGAAGGTTGACGTCGATCACCGCAACGTCCGGTCGCACTGATAAAGAACCTTTGTAGAAACTGAGCGCATCCGCAAAAGCACGGACATGAAAGCCGGCCCCATCGAGACAATCGGCAAGGGCATCTCGGAAATCTTCGTCGTCTTCCACGAGGAAAACCGAAACGTCATCGGGCGTCATAACCGTCCTTTACGCGACGAGCACCTTGTGGAAGAAAGTGCGGAGGAAAGACGATACTGTCTCTACGGCATTGCTCGCGAAAGGGGCAATAGGAATTAAAGCGAGACTCGGGTCAACAACCGCCCGAGGGTGCCGCACCCGGTGACATGGAACGTACCGACACGACGCAATCCCGATGTGGCACAATTTCGATACGGCATGGCGGCCGGCACAGCAGGCGGTATAGAGGGCGGGCCCATGCATCTGGACGGCAACACACTTTTCGCCATGACCGGAGTGATGATTTTCCTCTCGGCTCTGGTGGCCACGCTTCTCTACAAGCTCAACACCTCGGTGCCCGGTCCGCGGGGCTGGGCGTGGGGCAACATCCTGGTGGGGGTCTTTTTCCTGCTGCGGATGCTTCCCGCCCCGGTGCCGGAGTGGCTGAGCATCGCCGTCGCCAACGGCATTCTCCTGCTGGGCCAGGGCTTCACCTACATGGGAATGCGGCAGTTCGTCGGCCTGCCGCCCCTTCCGGCCGTTCCGTATGTGGCGGCCCTTCTGGTGGGGACGCCGCTGCTCTGGCTGCTCGACGACGGCAACGCGCGCGTCGCTCTGGTCAGCACCGGGCTGCTCGCCTTTTCGGTCGCCACCATCGCCGCTCTGGTCGGACGGTCCGACGGCAGCGTGATCGGCCGGCGGTTGGTGATCGGCCTGTTCGCCGTCAACGCGGTGATGCTGACGTTTCGCATCGCCATGGCTCTGGGCAGTTCGATCAACATGGTGCCGAACAATGGGGGTGGCGGTGGCACCATGGCGCTGGTTCTGTTCGTCTGGAACATCCCCTTCGTCTTCATCGGCTGCGCCGGAATGGTGCTGATGGTTGCCGAGCGGCTGGCCTCGCAGGAGGCCCGGCGCGCCGAAGCCTTGGCTGGCGAGGTGCGGGAACGCGAACGCGTTGCCCGGCTGCTGACGGAGAGCGAGCGGCAATTGAGCGATCTGGTCAGTTCCTCGCCGCTGCCGATCCTCGTGGTGTTTCCGGACAGCCTGACGGTCGCCTTCCTGAACCAGCGGGCCGCGGACCTGCTCGGCCCCATCCAAGGGACCGCCATCGGCGCCCGGCTGCCCGATCTGATCGACCTGGGCGCGGTGGGAGAGCCCGAAACCATGCTTCAGGCCCGGAGCCCTCCGCCGGGCGAGCCATGGGAGGCTGAAACGTTGGCCCGCCTGCCCGACGGACGGCGGCTGTGGCTGCGCGTGTCCGCCGCCGCGGTGGGATTCGCACGGCGCGAAGCGCTGATCGTCAACCTCAACGACATCTCCGTTCACAAGGACCTGGAACAGAGTCTGGACGCCGCGCGCCAAAAGGCCGAGACGGCCTTGGAGATCCAACGCAACGCCATGGCGGAGCAGCGAAACTTCCTGGCCATGGTGTCGCACGAGTTCCGCAACCCGCTGGCCGTCATCCACGTCGCGGTGGATGATCTGACCGGAGCGGGCGGCGAGTTGGCGGGACGAAGCCTCGACAAGCTGGCGCGCATCCGACGCGCAGCGCAGCGCATGCGCAAGCTGGTCGAGGACTGCCTCGCCGAGGATTGGCTGGAAGCGGCGAGCCTCACGCCGGCCCTGCAGCCGTTGGACACGGCGGACCTGACACGGTCGCTGTGCGCCGATTTGGCTTTGCTGCACCGTCATGCCACCTTTGCCGTCCATCTGCCGAGCGAGCCGGCAACGGTCATGGCTGATCCATCACTCCTGTCGGTGGCTCTGTCGAACCTGATCGACAACGCGGTCAAGTATTCCCATCCCTGTGAGGTCACCGTGACCCTGTCGGTGGAGCGCGGCACGGTGCAACTGCGCGTCCACAATCCGGGTGCAGCGATCCTGTCGGCCGATCTGGGCCACATCTTCGAAAAGTTTTACCGATCACCCAACGTCGGGCGGCGCGCCGGAGCAGGACTCGGTCTCTATCTTGTCAAACGCATCATAGAGGCTCACGCCGGGCGCATAGAGGTTGACAGCCGCGACGGTGCCGGAACCGCGTTCACCGTGCAGCTGCCCCCAGTCAATCCGGTGCGGGAAAAGAGCCTCCCGAACCCACGTCAAACCGCCATGAATGCGACCGTTGCCTCGGTTGAGATGGTCCACATATCCGGAACGATCGGATGAACTTGGTTGTCCAGCGAGGACCGACGGCCCCGATGATGGCGAAGCGGAAGCGGTGTTCTGGAGAGCCCAAGGCAAAAGCGAGGCTGCCCTGGGCCAGCCATCCGGACGATAAGAAAGGTCTGCACGGCCAGTCCGGCCGGTCGATACCTTAACAAGCCAGCCTTGAGCCCACATTAATGCCTGTAAGCGGACCACAACGGCGGAAAAATAGCGTTCCTCGGTGCCCGAGCCCTCGATTTCGACTGAAAGGGCGGAAATATGCAGCAGCCTTGGTGCTAAAACGGCACAATTCACCCCCAAAACCGGATCCAACATCCGAAATTGTCGACGAGGCTGGCGATGCAGCCTCATGACCCGAAGCGCCTTGATAGGACCTGCGGCCTGAAAACGCGAAAGGCCGGTCCCGAGTGGGAACCGGCCTTGGCGAACAGGTGATTTGGTTGCGGGGGCAGGATTTGAACCTGCGACCTTCAGGTTATGAGCCTGACGAGCTACCGGGCTGCTCCACCCCGCGGGTGTTGGGCTGCTGGGAACCGGCAGTGCGACGACGATTGTCAAGTGTGTTTGAAACCCATCCATCCAAGTCCTTGATGGCTTGGCGTGTGCCGTGGTGACCTGGCGGCGACCTACTCTCCCACGTCTTAAGACGCAGTACCATCGGCGCTGAGGCGTTTCACGGCCGAGTTCGGAATGGGATCGGGTGTTGGGAGCCTCGCCATGACCACCAGGTCACCAAGGCACACGCGAACCATCCGGACCGGACGGGCGGGTTTCGTTAAGTTTGAGGACGTTTGCTCTTGTTCTTTGCGGTGTTGGCTCGTGCGCCCAGGGCTTGCCGCTGCGCGCGGGCCGCCTGCTGGGAAGGATCAAGCCGATCGAGCGATTAGTAAGGCTCAGCTTCAGGCGTTGCCGCCCGTCCACATGCCTCCTATCGACGTGATGGTCTGTCACGGCTCTCAAGGGAGTTCTGGTTTTGAGGTGGGTTTCCCGCTTAGATGCTTTCAGCGGTTATCCCGTCCATACTTAGCTACCCGGCCATGCCACTGGCGTGACAACCGGTGCACCAGAGGTATGTCCATCCCGGTCCTCTCGTACTAGGGACAGATCCTCGCAAAACTCCGACACCCACGGCAGATAGGGACCGAACTGTCTCACGACGTTCTAAACCCAGCTCACGTACCACTTTAATCGGCGAACAGCCGAACCCTTGGGACCTGCTCCAGCCCCAGGATGTGATGAGCCGACATCGAGGTGCCAAACGACTCCGTCGATATGGACTCTTGGGAGTCATCAGCCTGTTATCCCCGGCGTACCTTTTATCCGTTGAGCGATGGCCCGTCCACGTGGGACCACCGGATCACTATGGCCGACTTTCGTCTCTGCTCGACTTGTCTGTCTTGCAGTCAGGCGGGCTTATGCCATTGCACTCGTCGAGCGATTTCCGACCGCTCTGAGCCCACCATCGCGCGCCTCCGTTACACTTTGGGAGGCGACCGCCCCAGTCAAACTACCCGCCATGCAGGGTCCCGGCTCCGGATCAACGGAGCGCGGTTAGATGCCAGAGACCTCAAGGGTGGTATTTCAAGGATGGCTCCACCCGAGCTGGCGCCCGGGCTTCCTAGCCTCCCACCTATCCTACACATGAGATCCCTAGCACCACTGCAAAGCTGTAGTAAAGGTGCACGGGGTCTTTCCGTCTGACCGCGGGTACTCCGCATCTTCACGGAGAGTTCAATTTCGCTGAGTTGGTGTTGGAGACAGCGGGGAAGTCGTTACGCCATTCGTGCAGGTCGGAACTTACCCGACAAGGAATTTCGCTACCTTAGGACCGTTAT
>NZ_CBCOOP010000006.1:97500-200000 GCF_965111635.1 Azospirillum sp. Marseille-Q6669
CAGACCGCGCAGGCGGCCGATCGCCGGGTAGCCGGGGTGGGTCTTCTTGCCCACGTCGTCCAACAGCTCGTGCCCGTGGTCGGGACGGAAGGGTATGCGCCAGTTCGGGTTGCCGGCGTCCTTGCGGCGCTTCTGCTCCTCCAGGAGCGTGGTAACGACCGACACCATGTCGACGTCGCCGCCCAGATGCTCGGCTTCCTGGAAGGAGCCGTCGGGGTCCTTCTTCACGTTGCGCAGATGAGCGAAGGTGACCTTCGGGGCGAAACGCTTGATCATCGCCGGCACGTCGTTCTTCGCCCCGGCGCCGAGCGAGCCGGTGCAGAAGGTGATGCCGTTGGCCTCGGAATCGATGACGTTGACGATGAAGTCCAGGTCGTCCTCGTTGCTGACGATGCGCGGCAGGCCCATCAGCGGACGCGGCGGGTCGTCGGGGTGGATGCACATGCGGATGCCCACCTCTTCCGCGGTCGGGATCACCTCGCGCAGGAAGCGGGCCAGCGTCTCGCGCAGCGCGCCGTGGCTCATGTCCTTGTAGCGGTCGAGCATCTTGCGCAGGCCCGGGATGTCGTAGCGGTCGAAGGCGCCCGGTAGGCCGGCCATGATGTTGGCGAGAAGCTTCTTCTTGTCGTCCTCCGACGCCTTGTCGAACCAGGCGCGGGCGCGGGCCAGGACCTCCGGCGCATGATCGTCCTCGGCGCCCGGACGCTCCAGCATGAAGACGTCGAAGGCGGCGTGCTCATGGGCGTTGAAGCGCAGCGAGGTGCCGCCGCCCGGCACTGGCGCGGCGAGGTCGGTGCGGGTCCAGTCGAGGATCGGCATGAAGTTGTAGCAGACCGTCGTCACCCCGCAGGCCGCGAGGTTGCGCAGCGACTGGCGGTAGTTGTCGAACAGCGGGGTCAGGTCGCCCTCGCCGATCTTGATGGACTCATGGACCGGCAGGCTTTCCACCACGCTCCAGCGCAGGCCGAGCGAGGGGTCGGCGGCGATCATTGCCTTGCGCTCCTCGATCTCCTCGACCGACCAGACCACGCCGTAGGGGATCTGGTGCAGCGCGGTGACGATGCCGGTGGCGCCGGTCTGACGGATGTGGTTGAGCCGGATCACATCGTCCGGGCCGAACCAACGCCAAGTCTGTTCCATGGTCTGCTCCTTGAAAAAGAGTGCTGTGCCGAGTCCGGCATGTCTCGATGGGATTTGTGGGATGGGGCGCCTCAGCCCGCCGCCGCCTCCGCGACCGATTGCACGACGGCGTGGGCGCCCTCGGCGTAGAGCCGGCGCAGCGCGTCGGTCACGGCGGCGGTGAAGCGCGGGTCGCGCGGCAGGTCGTCGCCGAAGACGGCGCTCAGCCCGAACAGGGCGGTCGCCAGACGGTCGGCGTCCGGCCCCGCCTCCGCCGCCAGCTCGGCGAGCTTGGCGGCCATGGGGTCGCGCACGTCGATGGGGCGGCCGGCCTCGTCGGTGCCGGAGACGTAGCGCATCCAGGCCGCCACCCCCAGCGCCAGCCGGTCGATGGGCGCTCCGGCGGCCAGCCGGTCGCGGATGGTGCCAAGCAGCCGCTGCGGCAGCTTCTGCGTGCCGTCCATGGCGATCTGCCAAGTGCGGTGGCGCAGGGCGGGATTGCGGAAGCGCTCGATCAGCGCATCCTTGTAATGGTCGAGGTCGGCGCCCGGCGGCATGTGCAGCGTCGGACCGGATTCCTCGTCCATCAGGCCGCGGATCAGCCGGGCGAAGGCCGGATCGGCCATGGTATCCGACACCGTCTCGTAGCCGGCGAGATAGCCGAGATAGGCGAGCGTGGAGTGGCTGCCGTTCAGCAGGCGCAGCTTCATCGTCTCATAGGGATGGACGTCGGGGACCAGCTCCGCCCCTTCCAGCTCCCAGGCCGGGCGCCCGGTGGGGAAGCGGTCCTCGATCACCCACTGGCTGAACGGCTCGGTCACCACCGGCCAGGAGTCGCGCAGGCCCAGCCCGTCCGACACGCGGTCGCGGTCGGCGTCGGTGGTGGCCGGCACGATGCGGTCCACCATGCTGTTCGGGCAGGCGACGTTCCCGGCGAACCACGTCCCCAGCGCGGGGTCGCGCAGCTCGGCGTAGCGGCGCAGCAGGCCCGCGGCGGTGTCGCCGTTGCTCGGCAGGTTGTCGCAGCTCAGCACCGTGAAGGGTTCGACCCCGGCGGCGCGGCGGCGGATCAGCGCCTCCACCAGGAAGCCGGGTACGCTGCGCGGGCTGTCCGGGTTGGCGAGGTCGTGGACGATGTCCGGATGGGCCTCGTTCAGCGCGCCGGTCGCCGGGTCGTGGCAATAGCCCTTCTCGGTCACGGTCAGGGTGACGATGCGGACGGACGGACGGGTCAGGAGGTCCAGCACCGCGGCGGGGTCCTCCGGAGCGACCAGCAGCTGGGTGACCGAGCCGATCACCCGCAGCCGCTCGCCGGCGGCGTCGCGCACCGCGACGGTGTAGAGGCCGCCCTGCGGCTCCAGCGCGTCGCGCGTGTCGGGGCTGCGCAGGCTGACCCCGGCGATGCCCCAGGGACCGAAGGACCGGGCCAGGGCGTCGTCGGTGTAGACGGCCTGATGGGCGCGGTGGAAGGCGCCGATGCCCAGATGGACGATTCCGGTGGTCAGCGCGGCACGGTCATAGCCGGGACGCTGCGCGCCATGGCGCAACGAGGGCAGCGTGTCGGGGCTCAGGCGCATGGAACACTCCGCATAAGGGCTTTACGTCTCGAAGAAGTGGCTGTTGGTTCGGGCGATCTCGTCCACCGCGGCGAAGACAGTGCGCAGATGGGCGCGCATGGCCTCCTCCGCCCCGTCGGGGTCGCGGGCGGCGACGCGGTCCACGATGCTCTGGTGCTCGCCGACGATCTTGGCCGCCCAGCCTTCGCTATGCAGCGACAGGAAACGCACGCGGTCGAGCTGCGCCTTGACGGCGACCAGCAGGTCCCACACCGCCGGACGCCCGGCGATGCGGGCCAGCTCGGCGTGGGTGGCCTCGTCCAGGGCGAAGAACTCGGAATGGCGGTCGGGCGCCATCACCGCGCGGTGCGAGGCGAGAAGCCGGGTGAGCGAGGCGACGTCCGCCGCCTCCGCCCGCTCGGCGGCCAGACGCACGGTCCGGCATTCCAGGGTTTCGCGGATGAACTGGCTGTCGGACACCGCGCCGAGTTGGATCGGCGCCACGAAGGTGCCGACCTGCGGCACGATGCGCAGGAACCCCTCGTCGGCCAGCCGACGGAAGGCCTCGCGCACCGGGGTGCGGCTGACGCCGTAGCGGGCGGCCACGCGGGTTTCTGAAATCCCCTCGCCGGGGCGGATCTCCCCCGACAGCACGGCGGCGCGCAGGGCGTCGTAGACCCCGTGCAGGCGGGGGCCGCGGATGTCGGTGGGGGCGGATGAGGTCGGCGAGTCGGTCATGGCGTCCATCGCGGCAACTTGCATACTAGTATGCCATTGCGGACGGAGGCTGGCAAGGGGGTGGCGGAGGGGCGCCATGGTGTGCTTGGCACTGTAATGGAAGAGCGACGCAACGCTAAAACCACCTCACACAAATACACCAAGCGCCCACCCGACAATAGCGCCCCAAAACAAATGAACAAGCATGTCATCACATAGATAATAATAGAAATCACGAACGCGAAGCAAATAATTTACTATATTTTAACCAATTTACTTGGACGATCGACGCCAAAAATGTTTCGGTTAGCTTATATATATGCATGCAAATCATTTGCAATGAATTCAGCATAAGGATAAAAACTTCCATTACTCTTTATTCTATGTTAAACGTGCACCGCTTGTCATTGTGATTGCGCATGAAGAATTGAAGGAGAGAAGAAGTTGATCCCGATCTCCAAATCAAGAATTGATAGAGCGGGCCGCCTTCTTGCAAATGATACTGAATTAACCGAGGAAATGATCGAGCTAGAAGACGCCTTTGACCAGTATCGCGCTGCACATCTGAACCCCCTCTCTAACACAACGTTAGAACTCCAGACGTAGCTTCAAGATTATGGAGGGAAATACTATATTGCCCAAAGGCTGAAAAGAAAGCCTCAAATTCTCCGAAAGCTTCGTCGTCTAAGCGTGCGCCTAACGCAGCTTCAGGATATTGGTGGAAGCCGAATTATAGTAGATCGGAACACTGAAGTAAACCGTCTGATTGATTTTATAACAGGACAGATCAATAAAGGGGCTGCATTCTCTTTGAAGCGCATTGCAGACTACCGCGTACGCGGGCGCGATCAAACTGGATACAGGGGAACGCATCTAATTCTTGAGCGTGATGGCTGCACCCTTGAATTACAACTGAGAAGCCGAATCCAACACTATTGGGCAGAATCCATTGAACGAAGCTCGGTTATTTATGGATACCATTTAAAAGAACAAGAAGGCAATCCTGAGGTTATCAGCTATTTCAAAAATCTGTCAGACGTTTTTTATGAAATTGAAAGTGGACGCGATCCAGGAGCCAGGGAGAAGATTGAACTCGATCGCCAAAGAGAGGTGGCTCAGCAAATTATCTACGCCTCTGACCGCAACCGAGTTTTCGACAGTTATGTGAACGAAGACGTTGTCCGCACCCTTCAAACCGTCCAAGGGAGCGAAGACGCAATCAATAATTGGATCATCGTCTTCGATTGGAAAAGCGGTGTTTTCGTTACTTGGGAAGCTGTTGGGCGCGACGCGAGAGAGGCGAATCGCAAGTATATTAGCTACGAGCGCCAATTTCCAGCAAATCAAAACTATGAAGTAGTAATGATTGGATCATCAGACATTGCTACCGTTAGAAAAACTCATAGCCATTATTTCGGAATAGAAAAATTTGATAATATTCTTGAGGATTTAGACCAGTCTATTGCCGGACTTAAATCGCGAATGGATATTGACGTAGGTTCTCGCCAGATATTAGCCCTACTCAAAAGAAAGAGATACTGGGGAAGGCGTTCCATATCCGCAAATACCCTTCGAAACCATTTTGTTCGAGGGGTAATAACTTTTGATTCATCTATACAGACCTTACGAAATCTTGACTTGATTAATATGGAAGGCGCGTTTGGACCAATCTCCCTGAATCTTAAGCGCAAAGCAGAGATTGAAGCATATCTTTGATACTCTCATCGCCAGCTGACACCTCAACCAGACCGAACATTGCTCAAATAACGTATTCCACGACAGGCAGAAAAATGTCTTATTTAAATATTCGAAATCTTCCATAGAGTTTCAAAGAATTTATATGTTGCAAACTATACATTTATTCTGCCTTAACTAAAGATTTTATAGGAAACCCAATCAGAATTAAACAGCGCCCGGGCCAAATTTGTTTTCCAATGGCTACACCATTGCCCGCTACTCTTTCATTCAAAATACTACAAATTTCTCGCCGTGCTTAACGATCACAACCTCCCCCTGCGCTGGCAAAGCCCCACCACCCCAAAAAAATGTTCGCCCCTTCCTCAAAATCGGCTTGCGCAGCACGCTGATATATTAATATGCTCTCCCTCAAGGAACAGCACGGACCGGCCCCAGATGGGGCACGGGCCGGCGCATGGGGAGGACTGCAATGGCTTCGACCTCCAGGCGCGCCCTGGACGCTCAACCGCCCGGAACCGCTGCGGAGACTGGGCCCGGCAAGGCGCCCAAAACCGTCTTGGGAACCGCGAAGGAACCGCGCCTGTCCGCCCGCGCCACGGCCACCGCGGAGATCTACCGGTCGTTGCGCGGGGACATCGTCGCCATGCGGCGCAAGCCGGGGGAGCCCATTGTGGAGAAGCACGTCGCGGAGTCCTTCGGCGTCAGCCGCACCCCGGTGCGTGAGGCCCTGCTGCGGCTGGCCGACGACGGGCTGGTCGAGATCTTCCCGCAGTCCGGCACCTTCGTCGCCCGCATCCCGGTCAACGCCCTGCCCGAAGCGGTGGTGATCCGCACCTCGCTGGAATGCACCGCGGTCCGCTACGCCGCCGTCCGTGCCGCGCGCAGTCAGATCGCAGCGCTGCGGGCCAACATCCTGCTCCAGCAGGAGACGATGGCGGCGGGCGATCTCGACGGCTTCCACGAGGCCGACGAGGCGTTCCACAGCCTGATTTCCGAGATCGCCGGCTTCCCCGGCCTGTGGAACATGGCTCAGCAGGTGAAGATGCAGGTGGACCGCTACCGCCGCCTGACCCTGCCGGAGCCCGGCCGCATCCCGCATGTGCTGGCCGAGCACGGCGGCATCGTCGACGCCATCGCGGCGCGCGACCCGGCCGAGGCGGAACGGCTGATGACGATCCATCTCGGCGCCCTGCTGGAATCCGTTCCGAACACCCAGGGGGCCAACCCCTTCTTCTTCTCCGGCGTGCAGCCGGACGACTCGTCGAAGACCCCGTCCAAGACGAAGACAGAAAGCACCCCGTCATGACCAACCCCTTCGACCTCACCGGAAAGACCGCCCTGGTCACCGGGGGCAACGGCGGCATCGGGCAGGCCATCGCGGTCGCCCTGGCGCGGGCCGGCGCCGACATCGCCGTGGCCGGGCGCACCGCGCCGGACGAGACGCGTGCGCTGGTCGAGGGGCTGGGCCGCCGTTTCGCCGCGATCCCCGCCGACCTGTCGAGCATTGCCCCGATCCCCGCACTGATGGAGGAGACGGTCGGCACGCTCGGCGGGCTGGACATCCTGGTCAACAACGCCGGGCTGATCCGCCGCGACGACCCGCTGGACTTCACCGAGGCCGACTGGGACGCCGTTCTGGACGTGAACCTGAAGTCGGTCTTCTTCCTCTGCCAGGCTTTCGGGCGCTACGCGCTGGGCAACGGGCGGAAGGGCAAGATCATCAACATCGCCTCCATGCTGTCCTTCCAGGGCGGCGTCCGCGTGCCCTCCTACGCGGCGTCGAAGAGCGGCATCGCCGGGATCACCCGGCTGCTCGCCAACGAATGGGCGGGCAAGGGCATCAACGTGAACGCCATCGCGCCGGGCTACGTCGCGACCAGCGTCACCACCGCGCTGCGCGCCGACGAGCGCCGCAACGCCGAAATTCTGGCCCGCATCCCCGCCGGACGCTGGAGCGAGCCCGCCGACATGGGCGGACCCGCGGTGTTCCTGGCCTCCGATGCGTCCGATTACGTCCACGGCACGATCCTGCCGGTGGACGGCGGCTGGCTCGCCCGCTGACCGGATCAGCGATCAGGGGCCACCTGCGAAAGTAAGGGGAAGATGAGAATGAGCACGGACGTTTTCGTGATCGACGAGGCGGTGGACTGGCAGGATCTCGGCGCCGGGGTGCGCCGCAAGATCCTGGGCCACAACGACGCCATGATGATGGTGCGCGTGGAGTTCGATACCGGCGCCATCGGGCCGCAGCACCGCCACCCGCACGTCCAGTGCGCCGTGGTCGAGAAGGGTGCTTTCGACGTCACCATCGAGGGCGTCACCCGGCGGCTGGGCACCGGCGACGGCTACATGGTGCCGTCCAACGCCCTGCACGGCGTCGTGGCGCTGGAGCCGGGCGTCCTGCTCGACATCTTCACGCCCCCGCGCGAGGACTTCCTCGCCTGAAAGACATCACCCGCTGCCCGGCGCGCGGGAACACGCGCCGGGCGGCTCCCGGACCCAACCGTCCAAACCAAAGAACCAGCCTAAAAACCGCTGTCTAAGAATCGCCAGGAGGACACGCTATGCATCTTTCGACCCGCGGTATCCGCGCCGCCCTTCTCGCCGCCTGCGCGGCCTGCACCCTGCTCGCCACCCCGGTCATGGCTCGCGATTTCCGCTCCGCGGACATCCACCCGGCCGACTACCCGACCGTCGAGGCCGTGAAGTACGTCGACAAGCTCCTGAAGGAGCGGACCGGCGGCAAGCTCGGCGTGAAGGTCTACCCGAACGGCGCGCTCGGCACCGAGAAGGACACCATCGAGCAGCTGAAGATCGGCGGGCTCGACATGATGCGCATCAACGTGGCGCCGCTGAACAACGTCGTCCCGGAGACGATGGTCACCGCCCTGCCCTTCATCTTCCGCTCCACCGAGCACATGCGCGCCGTTCTGGACGGCCCGATCGGCGATGAGATCCTCGCCGCCATGGAGAGCCAGGGCATGATCGGCCTGGCCTTCTACGACAGCGGCTCGCGCAGCATGTATTCGGCCGCCAAGCCCTACAAGACGCTGGCCGACATGAAGGGCGCCAAGATTCGCGTCCAGCAGTCCGACCTGTTCGTCGCCATGATCCAGGCGCTGGGCGCCAACGCCACGCCGATGCCCTTCGGCGAGGTCTACACCGCGCTGAAGACCGGCATCGTCGACGCGGCGGAGAACAACTACCCGTCCTACGAGTCCTCGCGCCACTTCGAGGCCGCCAAGTACTTCACCTTGACCGAGCACGCGATGGCGCCGGAAGTGCTGGTCTTCTCCAAGGTCTCGTGGGACCGCCTGTCCAAGGACGACCAAGCCGCCATCCGCAAGGCCGCCAAGGACTCCGTCCCCTACATGCGCAAGCTGTGGGACGAGCGTGAGATGAAGTCCAAGGACGTGGTCGTGAAGGCCGGCGCCCAGATCGTCGAGGTCACGAACAAGCAGGAGTTCATCGACGCGATGGCTCCCGTCTACAAGCAGTTCGCGAGCACGCCGAAGCTGGACGGCCTCGTCAAGCGCATCCAGGACACGAAGTAAGCACAGTCGAACGCGGCGCTTCCCTTCGGCACACCGAAGGGCGGCGCCGCGTCCTTTGAGGGGAGCAGGCGGCATGGAAATCGAGCTGCAAGCAATGGACCATAGCCCTCCGCGCAGCGCGGGCCTGCTCACGCGGGTGAACGCGCGTCTGGCGCGGTCGGGGATGTGCGTGGCGATGGTCGGCCTGATGGCCATCGTCTGTGTGGTGTTCTATCAGGTCTTCGGCCGCTACGTGCTGAACGACTCGCCGACCTGGGCGGAGAGCCTGGCCATCGTGCTGGTCCTCTACGTCACCCTCATCGGCGCCGCCGTCGGCGTCCGCGACGCCGGCCACATCGGCCTGGAATCCTTCCTCGTCATGCTGCCCGACGTCATCCGCCGCAAGGTCGAGATCGTCATCTACGCCCTCGTCGGCGTCTTCGGCGCCTGCATGGCCTACAACGGCTGGGTCCTCGGCACCTCCGTCGCCGCCTACTACATCCCCAACCTGCACGTCTCCGAAGCCGTCCGCTACATCCCGCTCGTCCTCTCCGGCGTCCTGATCGTGCTCTTCGCCATCGAACACGTCGTCGCCATCATCCGCGGCGAGGAGGTCGCACCATCATGGAACTGACCATTCTCGCCGTCACCTTCTTCGGCTTCCTCGTCCTGGGCATCCCGGTCGCCTTCGCCATCGGCCTGTCGGCGCTCTGCACCATCCTCTACGAGGGCCTCCCCGTCGCCGTCATCTTCCAGCAGATGATGTCCGGCATGAACGTCTTCTCCTTCCTCGCCATCCCCTTCTTCGTCTTCTCCGGCGAGCTGATGCTCCACGGCGGCGTCGCCGACAAGATCGTCGCCACCGCCAAGAACATGGTCGGCCACATCCGCGGCGGCCTCGGCATGTCCAACGTCGTCGCCTGCACGCTGTTCGGCGGCGTCGCCGGCTCCCCCGTCGCCGACGTCTCGGCCATGGGTGCGGTGATGATCCCGATGATGAAGCGCGAGGGCTACCACGCCGACTACGCCGTCAACGTCACCACCCACGCCGCCCTGGTCGGCGCGCTGATGCCGACCAGCCACAACATGATCATCTACGCCCTGGCCGCCGGCGGCAAAGCCTCCATCGGCGCGCTGATCGCCGCCGGCATCGTCCCCGCCCTGCTGCTGATGGTCTGCAACCTGGGTGCGGCCTACTACGTCGCGGTCAAGCGCGGCTACCCTGCCGGCACCTTCCCTGGCTGGGCCATCCTGGGCCGCTCCTTCGCCGCCGCGGCCCCCGGCCTGCTCATCGTCGTGATCATCCTGGCCGGCATCACGTCCGGCGTCTTCACCGCCACCGAGTCCGCCTCCATCGCGGTGATCTACGCCCTGCTGCTCACCACCTTCGTCTACCGCACGCTGACCTGGGACCACTTCCTGGCGGCCGCCGCCAAGACGGTCAAGACGACCGGCGTGGTCCTGCTGCTGATCGGCGTCTCCACGATGTTCCAGTACATCATGGGCCTCTATCAGGTGGCCGAGATCACCGGCGAGCTGATGGCCGGCATCTCGACCAACCCGCTGGTCATCTTCCTGCTGATCAACATCATCCTGTTCCTGCTCGGCACCTTCATGGACATGGCCAGCACGATCCTGATCTGCACGCCGATCTTCCTGCCCATCGCCATGCAGTACGGCATGGACCCGGTGCAGTTCGGCATCGTCATGCTGATCAACTGCGCGCTCGGCCTCAACACCCCGCCGGTCGGCACCACCCAGTTCATCGGCTGCGCCATCGGCGAGGTCTCCGTCGGGCAGGTCATGCGCTCCATCACACCCTTCTACGGCGCCCTCTTCGTCACCCTCCTCCTCGTCACCTACGTTCCCACCTTCTCACTCTGGCTCCCTCACCTCCTCATGCGCTGAGGCGATCTCCGCAGGGTCATGAAAAAAGGGCCGCGCCGGCATACCCGGCGCGGCCCTTTTCATGTCGGCTTTCGGCGGATCAGCCGGCTTCGGCGTTCGACGAGTTCTGCCAAAGGTTCAGCCCGCCATCGACGGCGTGGCGGTCGATCTCGGCGAGTTCCTCCGGCGTGAAGGCGGTGTTCTTCAGCGCGTCGAGCGAGTTGTCGAGCTGCTCGACGTTGCGGGCGCCGACCAGGGCGGAGGTCACCCGCGGGTCGCGCAGCACCCAGGCGATGGCCATCTGGGCCAGCGTCTGGCCGCGCCGCGTGGCGATGGCGTCCAGGGCGCGCACGCGCTCCAGATTCTCCGGCGACAGGAAGTGCGCCTTCAGCGTGCCGCCCTTGGCAGCGCGGGCGTCGGTGGGCTGGCCGTTCAGATACTTGGTGGTCAGCATGCCCTGGGCCAGCGGCGAGAAGGCGATGCAGCCGATCCCGGTCTCCTCCAGCGCGTCGAGCAGACCGCCCTCGATCCAACGGTTCAGCATCGAGTAGGACGGCTGGTGGATCAGGCAGGGGGTGCCGAGGTCCTTGAGGATCGCCGCCGCCCGCCGCGTCATCTCCGGCGAGTAGGAGGAGATGCCGACATAGAGCGCCTTGCCCTGCCGCACGGCGTGGTCGAGCGCGCCCATCGTCTCCTCCAGCGGGGTGCGCGGGTCGACGCGGTGCGAGTAGAAGATGTCCACATAGTCGAGCCCCATCCGCTTGAGGCTCTGATCCAGGCTGGCCGTCAGGTACTTGCGCGAGCCCCAGCTTCCATAGGGGCCGGGCCACATGTCGTAGCCGGCCTTGGTGGAGACGATCAGCTCGTCGCGGTGTGCCTTGAAGTCGGTCGCCAGGACGCGCCCGAAATTCTCCTCCGCCGAGCCCGGCGGCGGGCCGTAATTGTTGGCGAGGTCGAAATGGGTGATGCCGCGGTCGAAGGCCCGGCGCAGCACGGCGCGCCCGGTCTCGAACACGTCGGTGCCGCCGAAATTCTGCCACAGCCCCAGCGAAATGGCCGGCAGGTCGAGCCCGCTCCGCCCGCTGCGGCGGTAGGTCATGGCGGTGTAGCGGGCCGGATCGGCGCGGTAGAGCGATTGCATCGCGGTCTCCTGGCTGTCTTGCGCGGTGTTGGGAGGAACGTGACTGATATATTAGAAATCAGCCACGGTCCAAAGCCAAGAGCGCAGAGCAGCCTTCAGACCGGCTCGGCCTCGTCCTCCGAGGGGGCGGTGAAGTAGAGCGGGTTGGCCTTCTGCGCGTCGGCGATGGTGACTTGGAGATAGTCCAGATGCAGGTCGATGGCCTTCGCCGCCGCCTCCGGGTCGTTGTTGGCGATGGCCTCGATGATGACCGAATGCTCGGCGATCACGTCCGGGACGCGGCCGAGCACCGGCAGGGTCAGCAGCCGGTAACGGTCCACCTGCACCTTCACCTGCTGCGTCAGGTTCCAGAATCCCGGATAGCCGGCGGTCTCCGCCAGCAGCGCGTGGAAGGTCTCGTCGGCCTGGTGGAAGCCTTCGAAATTCTGGGCGGCCTCCATCTCGCGCTGGAGTTCCAGGTTGGCGCGCAGCTTGGCGATCTGGCTGCGGGTGGCGCGTTTGGCGGCGTAGCGGACGGTCGCCTCCTCCAGCGCCTTGCGGATGGCGATGGCTTCGGGCAGGGCGCCCAGCGGGATGCGGGAGACGAAGGTGCCCGATTGCGGAAAGATCTCGATCAGCCCCTCGTCCGCCAGACGCAGAACGGCCTCGCGCACCGGGGTGCGGCTGACGCCGTAATCCTGGGCGATCACCTTCTCGGCGACCGGCTCGCCCGGCTTGCGGCGGAGCGAGACGATCTCGTTGCGCAGGTCGCGGTAGATCGTCGCGGCCACGGTGGTGCCGCGCTGGGCCGGGCGGGCGACCGCCGCCGCCGTGCGGCGCCGGGTCCGCGTCTTGACGCCCTCAGCCTGTTCGGAATCCGCCGTCGATGTCTGCGCCGCCTTTTTCAACACCCGCTCCTGCCAGGAAGATTCAAGGGCGCCGGATCTCCGGGACACCGGCATCGAACCCGCTGGTTCACGCCGCGGACGGTCCGCCCTTCATCGCAATATACTAATACCCGGCGGGGTGGGTCAAACGCCTTCACCCCGCGCGGCGCCCCGGTTCCGCGCCAGTTTGTCCCACCGGGAAGCGCGTTGCGCCACTCGTCAGTATACTAGTATATTGAATGAAGCTCCACCGCGGAGCGCACAGCCGCAAGGACCGTCACCGTGGACCGCAAACGCATCGCCCTGGTCGCCCACGACGCCCGCAAGCCCGACCTGATCGGCTGGCTCGGCGCCAACATCCACGCGCTGGAGGGGAACGTCTTCTGGTCCACCGGCACCACCGGCCGGCTGGTCCGGGAGGCCCATCCCCAGCTGGACATCACCTCGCTGAAAAGCGGTCCGCTGGGCGGCGACCAGCAGATCGGCGCGATGATCGCGGAGGGCCGGATCGACCTTCTCGTCTTCTTCGTCGACCCGATGACCGCCCAGCCCCACGATGTGGACGTGAAGGCGCTGACCCGCCTCGCCACGCTCTACAACATCCCGATGGCCTGCAACGAGGCGACCGCCGACATGGTGATCTCCTCCCCCCTCTTCACCAGCGGGTACCGCCCGCGGGCCGTGGACTTCGCCGCCCACGATTCGCGCCGCCTCTGACCGGCCTTAATTGAACCGGCCCCTCTTGAATTGCGCGTCTTGCCGACAGAATTGTGGGCGGGACGCACAAAGTCCTTGCATCCGGAACTGATATATTAATATATTCCGACATGCGGGGCACGACCGGCGCAGCGCCACGCGCCACACCCGAACCACCCATTCAAATGGGCACCGGACCCCCGTCCGGCATCCCTCATTCCGGAGATGAACGATGCTCCACCCCGACCGCCTCTTCCCCAGCGATCCCACGCAGCGCGACATCGCGCGCCGGCTGTACGCGGAGGTGGGCCACCTGCCGATCATCAGCCCGCACGGCCACACGGACCCGTCCTGGTTCGCCAAGAACGAGGCGTTCCCGAACCCGGCGTCGCTGTTCGTGGTGCCCGACCATTACGCCTTCCGCATGCTCTACAGCCAGGGCGTGACGTTGGAGAGCCTGGGCGTGCCGCGCAAGGACGGCGGGGCGGTGGAGAGCGATCCCCGCAAGATCTGGCGCCAGCTGGCGCAGAACTGGCACCTGTTCCGCGGCACCCCGACGCGCATGTGGCTCGACCACGCCTTCGAGACGGTGTTCGGCGTGACGGAGCGGCTGAGCGGGGCCAGCGCCGACCGCATCTTCGACCAGATCGACGCCTGCCTGCAGAAGCCGGAATTCCTGCCGCGCGCCCTGTTCGAGCGCTTCAACATCGAGCTGCTGGCGACCACCGAGTCCCCGCTCGACACGCTGGAGCATCATCGCGCCATCCGCGAGAGTGGCTGGAAGGGCCGCGTCATCACCGCCTTCCGCCCGGACCCGGTCGTTGATCCGGAGTTCGAGGGCTTCCAGGCCAACGTCGAGACGTTGGGCACGCTGTCCGGTGAGAACACCGGGACCTGGGCCGGCTACCTCGCCGCCCTGCGCAACCGCCGCCAGTATTTCAAGGAGGTCGGCGGCGCCACCTCGACCGACCACGGCCACGCCACCGCGACCACCGCCGACCTGTCCGACGCCGACGCCGAGCGGCTGTTCGAGAAGGCGCTGCGCGGCACCATCACGGCGGCCGAGGCGGAGATCTTCCGCGGCCAGATGCTGACCGAGATGGCCAAGATGAGCCTGGACGACGGGCTGGTCATGCAGATCCACCCCGGCAGCTTCCGCAACCACAATCCGGGCGTCTTCGAGCGCTTCGGCCGCGACAAGGGCGCCGACATCCCGACCGGCACCGAGTATGTGCGGGCGCTGAAGCCGCTGCTCGACCGCGTCGGCAACGAGCGCGACCTGACCATCATCCTGTTTACGCTGGATGAGACCAGCTACGCCCGCGAGCTGGCGCCGCTGGCCGGCCATTACCCGGCGCTGCGCGTCGGCCCGGCCTGGTGGTTCCACGACAGCCCCGAGGGCATGCGCCGCTACCGCGAGATGATCACGGAGACGGCCGGCTTCTACAACACGGTCGGCTTCAACGACGACACGCGCGCCTTCTGCTCCATCCCGGCCCGCCACGACGTGGCCCGCCGCGTCGACTGCGCCTTCCTGGCCCGCCTCGTCGCCGAGCACCGGCTGGAGGAGGACGAGGCCGCGGAGGTGGCGGTGGATCTCGCCTACACCCTCGCCAAGAAGGCCTACAAGCTCTGACGTGAAACCCCTCTCCCCTCCGGGGAGAGGGTGGCGCCAACGGCGCCGGGTGAGGGGGTTGCGCTTTTGCCGGACGTACCGCCACGCGCATCCTCCTCCCCCTGCCCCTCTCCCCAGAGGGGGAGGGAATCTCCATGAGAGGACCACCACCATGGCATCGCTGACCATCCGCCTGCACCCCGCGGACAACGTCGTCGTTGCCGGCGCCGACCTGCCGGAGGGCACCCCCCTGCCCGACACCGGCGTCGTCACCCGGACCGCGATCCCCTCCGGCCACAAGGTCGCGGTGCAGGCCATCGCGGTCGGCGAACCGGTGCGCAAGTACAACCAGGTCATCGGCTTCGCGACCGCCCCCATCGCGCCGGGCGACCATGTCCATGTCCACAACATCGGCGTGGGCGACAGCTTCGAGCGCGATTACGCCTTCGGTGCCGACGTCCACGCCACCGACCTCGTGCCGGAGGCGGAGCGCGCCACCTTCCAGGGCATCGTCCGCCCGGATGGGCGCGTGGCGACCCGCAATTACATCGGCATCCTGACCACGGTGAACTGCTCGGCCACCGCCGCGCGGATGATCGCCGACCAGTTCCGCGGCGACGCGCTGGCCGCCTACCCCAACATCGACGGGGTGGTCGCGCTGACCCATTCCTACGGCTGCGGCATGGGCTCGCAGGGCGACGCCATCGACGCGCTGCGCCGGACCATCGCCGGCTACGCCCGCCACCCGAACTTCGCCGCCGTGCTCGTGCTCGGCCTCGGCTGCGAGGTGAACCAGATCGACAAGCTGGTCGAAGTCGAGGGGCTGACCGTCGGCGACACCCTGCAGACTCTGGCGATCCAGGAGAGCGGCGGCACCGCCGCCACCGTGCGGGCGAGCGTGGAGCGCATCCGCGCCCTGCTGCCCCGCGTCAACGACGTGACGCGCGAGACCGTGCCGGCCAGCCATCTGATCCTGGCGCTGCAATGCGGCGGCTCGGACGGCTATTCGGGCATCACCGCCAACCCGGCGCTGGGCCACGCCGTCGATCTGCTGATCCGCAACGGCGGCACCGCGGTGCTGAGCGAGACGCCGGAGGTCTATGGCGCCGAGCATCTGCTGACCCGCCGCGCCGTCAGCCCGGCGGTCGGCGAGACGCTGGTCGAGCGCATCCGCTGGTGGGAGGACTACACCAGCCGCAGCGGCGGCGAGATGAACAACAACCCGTCGCCCGGCAACAAGAAAGGCGGTCTGACCACCATCCTGGAGAAGTCGCTGGGCGCGGTCGCCAAGGCCGGCACGACCAACCTTGTCGAGGTGGTGCGCTACGCCGAGCCGATCACCGGGCCGGGCCTCGTCTTCATGGACACGCCGGGCTACGACCCGGTGTCGGCCACCGGGCAGGTGGCGGGTGGAGCCAACGTGCTGTGCTTCACCACCGGGCGCGGCTCCGTCTTCGGTTGCAAGCCGACGCCCTCGCTGAAGCTCGCCACCAACACGCCGCTGTTCCGCAAGATGCCCGACGACATGGACATCGACTGCGGCCCCATCGCCACCGGCGACGCCACCATCGAGGAGGTCGGGCGGGCGATCTTCCAGCTCATCCTCGACACCGCGTCGGGCCGGAAGACCAAGAGCGAGGAGCTGGGCTTCGGCTCCGACGAGTTCACGCCCTGGCAGATGGGCGCCGTCATGTGAGCGAAAGGGCTTGCGCACTCAGTGATATACTAGTATAAGTGTTTTCGTTCGGTTATCCTTTGAAACCCAATCGGCAGGCCGCGCCGTGCGCGTGGTCCCGCCGAGTGACGTTTCTCCAAAGTGCGACTTCAGACCGCCGGGGCACGCTCCGGCGGTCTTTTCTTTTCGGGGTCTGACGATCCAACGGCGGTGCGCAGCCAGTCCCGGAAGACGGTGAAGCCCGGCTCCCGGTGCCGCGCCGGGCGCGAGACCAGATACCACGCCCGCCCCATCGGCACGGCCAGCGCGAAAGGCGTGACCAGCCGGCCCGCCGCCAGATCGTCGGCGATGTAGAGCCGCGCCCCCAGCGCCACCCCCACCCCGTCCGCCGCCGCCTGCAAGGTCATGGCGTAGCTGCTGAAGGACAGCCCCTTCACGGCCGGCGGCGCCAGCCCCGCCGAGGCAAACCAGTGCGGCCAGTCGTCCGCCCAGTGCGACACCGACAGCAGCGTCGCCGACAGCAGATCCTCCGGACGGCGCAGCGTCCGCGCCAGAGCCGGCGCGCAGACCGGCAGCATGTCGGCGGTGAACAGCTCCTCCACCTCGTAGCCCGGCCAGTGCCCGTCGCCCAGCAGCAGGGCGCAGGTCCAATCCTCGCGGATCGGCGCGCCGGCGCCGCCGGTGGCGATGCGCACCTCCACGTCGGGGTGGCTCTCGTGGAAGGCCGACAGGCGCGGGATCAGCCAGCGCACCGCGAAGGTGGCACCCACCCCCAAGGTCAGCACCGGGCCATCGCGCATGGCGGCGACCCGCTCGACGCTCTCCGCGATCGTGTCGAAGGCGCCGGTCAGGCCGGGCTGCAGCGCCCGCCCGCGGTCGGTCAGCTCCAGCGCGTTGGCCCGCCGCTCGAACAGCGGGAAGCCCATCCGCTCCTCCAGCAGGCGCACCATGCGGCTCACCGCGGCCTGCGAGACGTTCAGCTCGCTCGCCGCCCCGGTGAAACTGCCGTGGCGGGCCGCGGCCTCGAACGCCCGCAAGGCGTTCAGCGATGGCAGGCGCCGCATCCGATCCCCTCCTCCCATGCACCCCAACATTTCCTGGGGGTCAGCATCAGACAATCCCGTTTGCGGCGCAAGCGCGTCAGGGGCATCATGCGGTCCACAGCCAAAGAAAACTTTCGGACGAGCGGGATGCTGACGGTTCCCCTGACACTCGGACTCGGCCTTGCGGCGCTGGTGACCTCGTTCCTGTCGGGCCTGTTCGGCATGGCCGGCGGCATGGTGCTGATGGGGTTGCTGCTGGTGCTGCTGCCGGTGTCCTCGGCCATGCTGCTGCACGGGATCACGCAGATGACCGCCAACGGCTGGCGGGCGTGGCTGTGGCGGCGGCACGTGCAATGGGGGATCGTGGCCCGGTTCCTGTTGGGCGGGGCGGTTGCGGTCGCTGTCTTCACCCTGATCCGCTACGTGCCCGGCAAGGCGGAATCGCTGATCGTGCTGGGGCTTTCGCCCTTCATGGCGATGGCCGTCCCGTCGCACTGGTCGCCGAACGTGTCGCGGCGCGGCCACAGCACATTGGCCGGCGTCCTGTGCATGGGCGTGCAGCTGATCGCCGGCATCTCGGGGCCGCTGCTCGACGTCTTCTTCGTGAAGTCCAGCCTGTCGCGGCAGAGCGTCGTCGCGACCAAGGCGACGATGCAGGTCTTCGGCCATCTGTTCAAGACGGTCTATTTCGGCTCCCTCGTCGCGGCGTCGGAGGCGGAGGCGCTGGACATCACGGTGACGCTCGTCTGCATCGGCATGGCCGTACTGGGGACGAACCTGTCGCGCCGCGTGCTTGACGCCATGAGCGACGCCCAGTTCCGCACCTGGAGCCAGCGTCTCGTCGCCCTGACCGGCACCGTCTATCTCGGCCAGGGGCTGTTCCTGCTGGTGGTGGGGTAGGTTCCGAGGGGTTCTTGCCCCCACCCTGGCCCTCCCCGCTGACGCAGGGGAGGGAGCTGAAAATCCCCTCCCCTGCGAAGCTCTCGCGCAAACCTATGGTTTGCGCTGACGGGCAGGCGGACCTTCGGTCCGCCGAGAGCGGGGAGGGTTGGGGAAGGGGCAAAGTGCTCCTCCCCATCACCCCGGCGGGGGGAAAACCGCCACGAACCGGTCTCCGCCTCTTCCGGGTGGAGCGCCGAAATTTTGCATGGCCGGCTGGTGGCTGACAGGTTCATGACAGGTTCGCCTGTTAAACAGTTGGAACAACCAACCACCGTTCCCGGAACCTCCACCATGGCGACCGAATCCGCAGCCCGAAAGCCGGCGGAACCCACGGCGAAGACCGCATCGGCGGACGAGCGAACCCCGCTCTTTTATGGCGCCGCCTGCGGCGCGGGGGCCGGCGGCTCCGTCCTCCTCTATGAGGCGCGCCCGCAGAGGTCCACCGCCAAGGCACCGTAAGGCGCAGCAAGCGCCGTCCAAAAAGCAAAAAAGTCCACTCGGAGGAAACACCATGAGCCTCGGCAACCCCGCCAAGGGGATGCTGGCGGCGGCCGTGCTGGCCGCTGCCGCCCTGTTCGCCGCTCCCGCGTCCGCGGAGATCAAGAATCTGGAGATCATCGCCCCCGCCAACGCCGGCGGCGGCTATGACCAGCACGCGCGCGCCATGCAGCAGGTCCTTCAGGACCACAAGCTGGCCTCCAGCGTCCAGGTGGTCAACATTCCGGGAGCCGGCGGCACCATCGGCCTCAGCCAGTTCGTCACCGCCAAGAAGCGCAACCCCGGCCTGATGATCTCCGGCCTCGGCATGATCGGGGCGATCCTGATCAACAAGTCGCCGGTGTCGCTCGATCAGGTGACCCCGCTGGCCCGCCTGACCGGCGAGTACCAGCCCATCGTCGTGGCTGCGGATTCTCCGCTGAAGACGCTCGACGACTTGGTCCAGAAGTTCAAGGCCGATCCCGGCTCGGTCTCCTGGGGCGGCTTCGCCGTCGGCAGCCCCGACCACATCCTCTACGGCCTGCTGGTCAAGGCGATCGGCGGCGACGTGTCCAAGATGAACTACATCGCCGCCGGAGCGGGCGGCGAGATGATGGCCTCGGTGCTCGGCGGGCACATCACCGTGGCGACCGGCGGCTACAACGAGATGGCCTCGCAGCTCCAGGCCGGAAAGCTGCGCGCCCTGGCGATCTCCGCCCCGCAGCGCCTTCCCGGCATCGACGTCCCGACCTTCAAGGAGCAGGGCGTGGATGTCGAGCTGGTGAACTGGCGCGCCGTCATGGCGCCGGGCAACCTGAAGGCGTCGGAGAAGCAGGTCCTGGACGACGCGGTCGGCGCCATGGTCCGCACCGACGAGTGGAAGCGCATCGCCGAGGAGCGCGGCTGGATCGACCTCTACCTGCCGCCCGACCAGTTCGCCGCCTTCGTCAAGGACGAGCGGACGCGGATCGAAGGCGTCCTGACCGAGTTGGGCCTCGTCAAGTGACGGTTGGCCGGCGGCAGGCCGCCGGGTTTCAAAACAAAGCACCCCAAAACAAGACACAGCCATGGAGCGAAGCGTCATGACCATCCGCATGCCGGGCGCCGTGAAGGGCGTCCTGACCGCCGCCGTCCTCGCCACGGCCACCCTCGCCGCCGCCCCGGCGATGGCCGAGATCAAGGGGCTGGAGATCATCGCCCCGGCGAGCCCCGGCGGCGGCTGGGACCAGCACGCCCGCACGCTCCAGCAGGTTCTCCAAGACCAGAAGCTGGCCTCCAACATCCAGGTCGTGAACATCCCCGGCGCCGGCGGCACGGTCGGCCTCGCCCAGTTCGTCACCGCCAAGAAGCGCTCGCCGACGATCCTGGTCGGCGGCCAGATCATGCTGGGCGCCATCGTCACCAACAAGTCGGCGGTGACGCTCGATCAGGTGACCCCGCTGGCCCGGCTGACCGGTGAATACACGGCCATCGTCGTTCCCCCGGATTCGCCCATCAAGACCTTCGACGACCTGATCAAGAAGTTCAAGGCGGACCCCGGCTCGGTGTCCTGGGGCGGCGGCTCGGCGGGCGGCAGCGACCAGATCCTGGCCGGGCTGATCGCCAAGGCGGTCGGCGTCGATCCCAACAAGGTCAACTACGTCGCCACCGCGGGCGGCGGCGAGCTGCTGGCCTCGGCGCTCGGCGGCCATGTGACGCTCGGCATGGGCGGCTACAGCGAGTTCGCCCCGCAGTTCCAGGCGGGCAAGCTGCGCGCCATCGCCGTCTCCGCCCCGCAGCGCCTGCCGGGCTCCGACACGCCGACCCTCAAGGAGCAGGGTGTCGACCTGGAGTTCGTGAACTGGCGCGGCGTCTTCGCCCAGGCTTCCGCCAAGCCGGCCGAGCTGAAGGAACTGCAGGAGGCCGTCGCCAAGGCCGTCGCCAGCGACGAGTGGAAGCAGGCCGTGAAGCAGCGCGGCTGGATCGACCTCTACCAGCCCTCCGCCGAGTTCGCCTCCTTCCTGAAGCAGGAGCGCGCGCAGATCGAGGGCACGCTGAAGGACATCGGCCTCGTGAAGTGAGGACCGAACCGGGTGGGCGCGGTCGCCGCGCCCACCGGTCCGCAAAAAACAGTCTGGGAGGATGAAGCGATGACCACCGGTCGAAGCATGCGCGCCGGAGAGGCGGTGCTGGGCGGCGGGCTGATCGCCCTTGGGGGCTTGATCGCGGTCGAGACCATGCTGACCCCGAGCGTCGGCCGGGCGGTGGTCGGCCCCGCCCTGTTCCCCTACCTGATCTCGGGCGGCCTCGTCCTGGTCGGCCTGTCCCTGCTGCGCGAAGCCTTCGCCGGGGCCGTTGCCCACGCCGAGGGGCTGGAACTGGACCTGTGGGCGGTGGCGCTGGTCGCGGCGGGGCTGGCCGTCCAGTTCCTGCTGCTTGACACGCTGGGCTGGATACCCTCCACCACCATTCTGTTCGCTGCGGTCTCCCGCGCCTTCGGCGGCCGGCGGCTGATGGTCAATCTCGCCATCGGGCTGGCGCTCGCCGCCTTCACCTTCGTGGCCTTCAATTACGGGCTCGGCCTGAACCTGCCCGAGGGCAGCATCGTCGAACGGCTCACCTCCCCCGACGCCGAATAAGGACGCCGGACAAGCCCCGCATCGCGCCCCCGCTTCGGGAAGGAAACTGCACTATGGACACCCTTGCCGCCCTGGGCCACGGCTTCCTCGTGGCGCTGACGCCGTACAATCTGCTGTGGTCGGCGATCGGCGTGACGGTGGGCACCGCGGTCGGCGTGCTGCCCGGCATCGGCCCGGCGCTGACCGTGGCCCTGCTGCTGCCGGTCACCTACGGGCTGGAGCCGACCTCCGCCTTCATCATGTTCGCCGGCATCTACTACGGCGCCATGTACGGCGGCTCGACGACCTCGATCCTTCTGAACGCGCCGGGCGAGTCCGGCAGCATCGTCACCGCCATCGACGGCCACGCCATGGCCCGCCAGGGCCGCGGCGCCCAGGCGCTGGCGACCGCCGCCATCGGCTCCTTCATCGCCGGCACCATCGCCACCGCGGCGCTGACCTTCGTCGCCCCGCTGATGGTCAAGATGGCGCTGCTGTTCGGCCCGGCCGAGTATTTCGCGCTGATGGTGCTGGCGCTGACCACCGTCACAGCCGTGCTGGGCAGCTCGTTGGCCCGCGGTCTGGCGAGCCTGTTCCTCGGGCTGGCGCTGGGCCTTGTCGGCATCGACATGCAGACCGGCCAAGCGCGGCTGGCCTTCGGCGTGCCGGAGCTGCTCGACGGCATCGACACGGTGGTGGTCGCGGTCGGCCTGTTCGCGGTCGGCGAGACGCTCTACGTCGCCTCCCGCCACCGCTTCGAGACGGAGGAGATCTACGCGCTCAAGGGCTCCAAATGGATGAGCCGCGAGGACTGGGCGCGCTCGTGGAAGCCATGGCTGCGCGGCACGCTGCTGGGCTTCCCCATCGGCACCCTGCCGGCAGGCGGCAGCGAGATCCCGACCTTCCTGTCCTATCTGATCGAGAAGCGTCTGGCGAAGAAGCCGGAGGAGTTCGGCAAGGGCGCCATCGAGGCCGTCGCCGGACCGGAGGCCGCCAACAACGCGTCGGCCGCCGGCGTGCTCGCGCCGCTGCTCTCGCTCGGCCTGCCGACCTCGGCGACCGCCGCCATCATGCTCGCCGCCTTCCAGCAATACGGCCTGCAGCCCGGCCCGACGCTGTTCGACAACAACCCCGAGCTGGTCTGGGGCATGATCGCCAGCCTCTACATCGGCAACGTGCTTCTGCTGGTGCTGAACCTGCCGCTGGTCGGCTTCTGGGTGAAGCTGCTGCTGATCCCGCGGCACTGGCTGTACGCCGGCATCCTGGTCTTCTCGTCGCTTGGCGCCTACACGCTGAACAACAACGTCATCGATCTGGTCATCCTGTGGGTGATCGGGCTGGCCGGCTTCGGCATGCGCGTGCTGAACGTGCCGGTGGCGCCCTGCGTGGTCGGGCTGATCCTGGGTCCGCTGGCCGAACAGCAGTTCCGCCGCGCGCTGGCGATCAGCCAGGGCGACCCGTCGGTCTTCCTGACCCACCCGATTTCGGCGGTCCTGCTGATCATCGCGGCCCTGCTGGTGATCGGCCCGATGGTCCTGCGCTACCGGAGCAACGGGGCGGGCAAGAGCGCGGGCAAGGGCGGCAGCGCCTCGCCGTCCGGCAGCCATCCCGCGACGTAAGACCGCCATCCCGCGAAGGACTTTTCCATGGAAAGCGTCGATCTCTGGTCGCAGCTCGCCGCCCTCGGGCAGGTGGTCGCCATCGACCTCGTTCTGGCCGGCGACAACGCCATCGTCGTCGGCATGGCCGCCGCCGCGGTGCCGCTGGCGCAGCGCCGCAAGGTGATCTTCTGGGGCATCGGTGCGGCCATCGTCCTGCGCATCTTCTTCGCGCTGATCACCACGCAGCTTCTCGCCATCATCGGGCTGACCCTGGCCGGCGGCGTGCTGCTGCTGTGGGTCTGCTGGAAGATGTACCGCGAGCTGCGCTCCCACGGGACGGACGAGGTGGCGCCCGACGAGGCGATGGACGCCCCCGACACGCCGGTGGGCGTGTCCGGAAGCGCCGCCGCCGGTGCCGCGGTCGGCGGCGTCACGGTGGGCGCGGCGATCTGGCAGATCGTCGTGGCGGACGTGTCGATGTCGCTCGACAACGTGCTGGCCGTGGCCGGCGCCGCCAAGGACCACCCCACCATCCTGGTCATCGGCCTGCTGCTGTCCGTCGTGCTGATGGGGGCCGCGGCCAACATGATCGCGCATGTGCTGCACAAGCACCGCTGGGTCGGCTGGGTCGGTCTCGTCATCATCACCTATGTGGCGCTCGACATGATCTGGCGCGGCAGCAACGAAGTCCTCATGCACACCTCCCGGCTATCGTGACGGAGCGCTTCCGATGATCAAGAAGGTACTGGTTCCCCTGACCGGGCGGCCGTTGGACCGCCGCGCCATCGCCACGGCCTTTCTGCTCGCCACCCGCTTCCGCGCCCATGTGGAAGGGTTGAGCGTCATGCCGCAGGTCGAAATCCGCACCTCCGTGGAAAGCGCCGCGATTCCCAAGGCGCTGGTCGAGCAACTCATCCGCATCGGGCAGGAGGATCAGGCGCGGGTGATCGACTCCGCCCACGACCTGTTCGAGGAATTCCGCAGCCGCTTCGGCGCCGCGGAGGCGGACAGCCTGACCGGCGGCGGCGAGGGCGCGGACGGCCTGTCCGCCTCCTGGCAGCAGGCGACCGGCCCGCTGGCCGAGACCTTGGCGGAGGAGGCGCGGCTCGCCGATCTGGTGGTGATCGCCCAGACCTCCGACAGGACCAACGCCATGGGTCCGGCCATCGAGGCCACCCTGTTCGGCTCCGGCCGCCCCCTGCTGCTGGCCCCGGCGGCCGAACCGGCCTCGGTCGGGTCCGCGGTCGCTGTGGCCTGGGACGGCGGGGCCGCGGCCTCGCGGGCGGTCGCGGCGGCGCTGCCGCTTCTGCAACGGGCCGGCAAGGCGGTCATCCTGTCGGCGGAGGTCGCCGATCCCGGACGCACCGCCGACCCCGACCGCCTGTCGGCCTACCTTGCCCTGCACGGTGTCGCGGCGACCATCCGCAAGGTCACGGCGTCGGGTCGCGCGGTCGGGCGGGCCTTGCAGGAGACGGCGGCGGAGGCCGGTTGCGACCTGCTGGTGATGGGCGCCTACGGCCACAGCCGTGTGCGTGAGCGGGTATGGGGCGGCGTGACGCTCGACGTGCTGCGCGAGCCGCCCGCCATTCCCATCTTCATGGCGCACTGATTTGTGCATTACGGTGCCCCGGCACCGGGAGACGGACCATGCGCATACTCGTCGTCGAGGACACCGAGGATCTGGCCGACGCCATCGTCCACCGGCTGCGCAAGCTGGGCTACGCCGTCGACTGGGCGCCGACCGGGGACGAGGCGGAGGAGTTGCTGCGCCAGGAGGCGTACCAGCTCGTCCTGCTCGACATCATGCTGCCGGGGGTGGACGGACAGACGCTGCTGAACCGCCTGCGCCAGCGCCGCGACGCCACGCCGGTCCTGGTGATGACCGCCCGCTCGCAGGTGAATGTGCGGGTCGACCTGCTCGATCTGGGGGCCGACGACTTCATCGTGAAGCCCTTCGACCTGCGGGAACTGGAGGCCCGCTGCCGCGCCCTGCTGCGCCGCTCGCACGGACTCGCCTCCTCGCGCACGCAGTTCGGCAATCTGGTCTTCGACGCCGCCGCCAAGAAGGTGCTGGTCGACGCCCGCCCCGTCGATCTGGGCGGCCGCGAATTCCGCCTTTTGGAGCTGTTTCTCAGCAACCTGAACACCGTCCTGTCCAAGGAGGACCTGATGGACCGGCTGTTCAGCCTCGACCAGCCCACCGCGCTGAACGCCATCGAGTTGTATGTCTCCCGCCTCCGGCGCAAGCTGGAGGGCGCGTCGGTGGAGATCCGGACGGTTCGGGGGCTGGGGTATGTGGCGGAAGTGTGTGCCGAAGGCTGAAGGATTCTCGCTGCGGCGGCGGCTGTTCATCCGGCTGCTCGGCGTGCTGGCCGTCCTGACCGCCGGGCTGTTCCTGTTCGTCAGCGCCTACGCCCAGCGCGCCGCCGACGCCGCCTTCGACCGGCTGCTGATGGCGTCGGCCCTGTCGATCTCCGACACGGTGCGGGTGGAGGACGGGCGCTTTTCCGTCGACCTGCCCTATTCCTCGCTGGGCATCCTGGCCCAGGCCCGGCGCGACCGCGTGTTCTACCGGATCACCGCGCCGGACGGCGAGCTGGTCACCGGCTACCACGACCTGCCGGTGGCGCCCGCCAAGGCCGCGGTCGCCGGCGCTGCCGGCAGCGACTCCACCACCCGTTTCGAGAACGCCAGCTTCCGCGGCATGCCGGTGCGCGTCGCCGTCCTGAAGCGCTTCGCCACGCAGCCGGACCTCGGCGGCTGGGTCACCATAGCCGTCGCCCAGACGCGGGAGGAGCGCGGGGCGCTGGCCCGCGACATCCTGGCGAACGCCTTCCTTCCCATCGCCTTCACCGTCGTCGCGGCGGGCGGGCTGATCTGGTTCGGGGTGCGGCAGGCGCTGGCCCCCCTGGGCTCGCTGGAGCGGATGATCCGCGAGCGGCAGCCCCACGACTTCTCCCCCATCGCCATGCCGCCGCCGCAGGAGGTCTCCCAGCTCGTCCAGGCGATCAACCAGCTCATGGCACGTCTCCAATCCAATCTCGACACCATGCAGACCTTCCTGGCCGACGCCGCCCACCAGATCCGCACACCGCTGGCCAGCCTGCGCCTGCAGGCCGAACTCGCCATCGACGAGGACGATCCCGATGCCCTCCACCGCATCGCCCAGCGCGTGCACCGCAACGCGGTGGAGGCCAGCCAGCTCACCAGCCAACTCCTCAACCACGCCATGGTGATCCACCGCAGCGAGGCGCTGAAGCCCGAGGATGTCGATCTCGGCGCCCTGCTGGAGCAGGTGTTCCAGCGCGCCCGCGCGGTGGCCGGCGACACGGCGATCCGCCTGGACATCGACCGCGCGGCGGAACCCGCCACCGTCCCCGGCGACGCCATCAGCCTGCGCGAGGCGCTGACCAACCTGCTCGACAACGCGGTGAAGTACGCCGGCCCGTCCGGCCCCATCGACCTGACGCTGACCCCCCGGCCAAACGGGCGCGGTCTGCGCGTGGAGATCGCCGACCGCGGCCCCGGCGTGCCGGACGCCGAGAAGCGCCGCGTGCTGGAGCGGTTCGGGCGCGGCAGCTCCGCCGCCGGGGTGGCGGGCAGCGGGCTGGGCCTCGCCATCGTCACCTCGGTGGTCGAGGCGCACGGAGCGGATTTGTCCCTGCTCGACCGCCCCGGCGGCGGGCTGATCGCGCGCATCGACTTCCCAGAGGCGGGCGGCGGAATCACCACGGCGGGGGGAGGGGCCACGCGGGCCCTGCTGCCCCTTCTGGTCCTCGTCGCCCTGCTCTGGGCGCCTTGGATGCAGGCCGCGCAGGCGGCGCAACTGCTCACCTACCCCGCCCCCGGCGGCGAGCGGGAGCGGCTGCGCATCCATTCCGCCACCGACCGGCAGGCCATCGAGCCGCTGGTCCTCGATTTCCAGCAGCTCCACCCCGACGTCACCGTCGAATACAAGGACATGGACACCGCCGACCTCTACGCCGAGGCGGTGGCCGTGCCGGCCAAGGGGGCCGCGGCGGAGACTCCCGACCTGCTCATCAGCTCGGCCTCCGACCTGCAGGTGAAGCTGGTCAACGACGGTCACACCCAGCCCCACCGCTCCGCCCTGACCGACGCTCTGCCGGACTGGGCAAACTGGCGGGACGAAGCTTTCGGCTTCACCTTCGAGCCGGCGGTGATCGCCTACAACCGCGACCTTCTGCCGGACGCCCAGGTGCCGCGCACGCGCCCGGCGCTGATCCGGCTGCTGCGCGACGACCCGGCGCGCTTCGGCCGGCGCGTCGCCACTTACGACACGGCCACCAGCGGCATCGGCTATCTGCTGGCTTCCCACGACGCCCTGCTGTTCGGCCAGTACTGGCAGCTCGTCGCGATGATGGGCAACGCCCAGGCGCGGCTGGCCTGCTGCTCCGGCGAGATCCTCGACATGGTGGAGCGGGGCGAGGTGCTGATCGCCTACAACGTCCTCGGCTCCTACGCGCGGGCGCGGGCGGCGGCGGGGGCGCCCATCGGCATCGTGGTGCCGGAGGACTACACGCTGGTCATCTCCCGCGTCGCGGTGATTCCCCGGACGGCGCCCCGGCCGCAGCTCGCCGGCCGGTTCATCGACTATCTGCTGTCGCCGCGCGGGCAGGAGGTGGTGGCCGACCGCTCCGCCCTCTACGCCATCTCCTCCGGCATCAAGCGGGAGGCGTCGGCGTCGGGCCTGCGCTCCAGCACGGCGGCGCCGCTGCACCCTATCGCCCTCAGCCCGGCCCTGCTGGTGTTCCTCGACCGGCTGAAGCGGGAGCGGTTCCTGCAGCAATGGCAGTCGGCGATCCTGCTGCCCTGAGTCCTTGAGAGGATCCGCAACCCGCTCTCCTGTGCGACGCCTCAGCCATTCCAGCCTTCCGGCGGCGACGGCGCCCGCAGGGCCATGCCCATGCCGTGCAGCCGCGTCCGGCGCTTGTCAACCGGCAGGGCCGCCAGCCCGAGCAGCACCGTCGTCGCGGAATCGAGACCGCCCGGCGGACCGAGCGCCCCGGTGCCCAGGGCCTCGGCGATCGCATCCGACCGCCCCGCGTCCGGGCTTTCGGCGGCGGCCAGCAGACGCTCCGCGGCGGCGGTCCGGTCCGGCACCACCCCACGCCCACCCGCTTTCTTCAGGAGGGCCTTCACCCGCTGACGGTCGTTGCGGTCCTGGAAATGGCCGTGCCGCTGCATCAACCGCACCGCCTCGACCATGTAGTCGGCGAAGCTCCTCAGGTCCCGGCCCACCCGATGCGGAGGCTGTTCCTGCGCCGTCGCCACCGCTTGATGCAGCCAGCCGCTGGCCCGTGAGGCCCGGGTGATCGCATCCGCGGGGAGCGGCGGCGCAACCGCGGCGAAGAGGTCCGCAAGGATCAGAGCGTCCTCGGCCCCGTCGAGAACCGGACGTCGCAAAGCCTCTGCGAGCAGTCCGTTGAGCCATGGTGAAGAAAAAGGATGTGCTCGCCGGTCCTGCATCCGGAACCCCATGACAATGACATGGATTTGCAACCTCACGCAGAAGATACCAACTCTTCCGCGGATAGCAACGGAAACGATTCTATCAAGTGAGATGTTTCACAAGAATCGGCTATCACCACAGCGGAAATGAACGCGTATGTATTCCACCTTGGGAAACTATCATCGACAGATTCAATACAAATACGCGATATTTCCTTGAGCGCTTGCACAACCGCTACTATGATACACTCGGGTATGCAGGAGGGGCGCATGGCGGGCCTGTTGCAGGAGCGTACGGGACGCGCGGCGCACGCGAACGCAGCCTTGGCGGCTTGCCCACGGCATCAGCCGGATCAAGCCGAACGGTGCCACGCACAGGCATCGGCCGGCGGGACACCGCCGGTCAGGACACCTCTCGCCTGAAGCCTGCCGGATGCCACCGCGGGCAACGTTTTCCCACAAGGCACGGGCCGGCGTCATCGGGCGGAGGTCTTCGAGGACCGAAGTGAACCTCATTCCCTTCTGAAAGGACCATTGAGAATGAACGACAACAGCGAACGCGTCTCGCCCGTGCAGCCGGCGAACCTCGACCTCTCCTTCATCAACAAGCGGCTCGAGATGGCCGGCTACACGTCGGATCAGGCCGCGGCGTCGGTCGAGGCCTACCGCCAGTTCCTCGTCGTGGTCGCGGCGAAGCCGAACCTGATCCTGGTCCCGACGAAGGCGGCCGACGCGGCTTGGCACGAGCACATCCTGTTCATGGACCGTTACGAGGCGGACATGATGCGTCTTGTGGGCGCCCGGGTTCACCATCACCCGGACGCTCCCGACGCCGCCGCTTGGCAGAAGGCTGTCGCCAACACCCAGGACGCCTTCCGGACGACGCTCGGCGTGGAGCTGGGAACGGAGGAACTCGCCGGCTGCTACCTCACGGTCGAGGCGGCCTGAGCGTCATACCATCGTATTGACCGTTGCATGATGCGGTTGTTTTGCTGCTAAATTCATACGATTGGCAGCGCGCTCCGCGAACGCTCCCCTGACCGGCGGCCCAGGCCACGGTCAGGGGCGCATCCCGTCACCCCTGGCAGCGAAAGGGAGGAAGGATTGATGTCCGATCTGGTCCACGACCTCTCCAGCCGCGCCCGGGACATGAACGCCGCGCTCACCGTCTTCGACAAGAGCGACACGCTGCTGGCAACCAACGACAAGCAGAAGACGATCTATCCCTTCATCGACTTCTCACGCTCGGTGACGTTCCGCGACATCGTGTGGGAATGCGTGAAGCACAAGAAGTTCAGCTCGGACACCATCTATTCCGATCCGGCGCGATGGATCGGCTATGCCGAGGATCTCCGCCGGTTCAACCGGTTCTGGCAGTCCTTCACGCTCCATTCCGACGGGCGGGTCATCCAGATCACCTACGAGCGGTTGGACGACACGGACGGCTGGTGGTACCAGATCCGGCGCGACGTCACCAGCAACGTCCAGGACAGCGTCCGGGGCGGCTTCGACAGCCTGATCTCCCTCAACGGCGGCAGCGTCCTGCCGCCGTCGGGCCAGCCCACCTTCGTCGTCCGGCTTCTCGACGCCCTGCCCTACCCGGCGGCGCTTCTGACGCCGCGCTGCCAAGTCATCGACGGCAACCAGTCCTTCGCCTCCATCGTGGCGCGGGGAGACGGGCTGTCCCTGGTCGGCGGCCGGCTGATCATCCCGGACGCACCCACCGAACAGGCGGAACTGTCGAAGCGGGCCGCCGGCTTCTTCCGCCGCCGCACCCGTACGCCGATCACGTTGCGCGTGTCGCGCCTGGACCAGCCGTCGCCCTATTTCGCCACCCTGTCGGAGCCGCCGGCCCAAAGCGTCGGAAGCGGCGGCCCGATGACCGGCATCCTCCTCCTGACTCTCGTCGATCCGGATATCCTGCCCGCCGTGTCGGCGCGCGCCGTCGCCGAGCTTCTCCAGATCACCGGATCGGAAGCCGAGATCGCGCTGGCACTGTGCTCCGGCCGGAGCGTCGACGAGATCGCCGAGGATCGCGGGGTGGAGCGGCGCACCGTCTACAATCAGGTTTCGTCCATCCTGGGCAAGACCGGCCTGCGCAACCAAGCGGGAATCGTGCGGCAGGTGACGACGATCTGCTGGCATTTCGGGTCGCGCGTCTGATCGAATCCGGGTATGCTGCCCGATGCATCGCCGGCCGCGCGAATACCTGGATATGGACGCACTCTTGTGCATACATATGGCGGACGTCCGGTGCAGTTCCGGTTCCGCTCTGGCCGGAGCACAGTGCCAGCGCGATCTCGGCTTCCGATCCGGTGATCTGGAGAAGCTCGGCGACGGCGCGCGCCGACACGGCGGGCAGGATATCCGGCCATCGTGACCGGTGTCGCGGGTGCCGTGTTTCCGGCAGCGGCGGGAACCTTGCGGGCCAGCCTTTCCGACGATCTGACGACCATCGATCCGTTCGCCTTTCCCGGCTTGGTCTCATCCGGTGTCCTGCGGCAGGTCTATGAGGGCTTCACCGCCGTCGACGCCGCCGGCAACGCCGTTCCGGCGCTGGCCACCCGTTGGGAGACGCCGGACGGCGGGCGGACGTGGCGCTTTACCCTGCGCCCGGACGTGCGGTTCCATTCGGGACGCCCATTCACCGCCGCCGACATCCTGTGGACCTGGGAACACCATCTGACGCGCACGCCCCAGCCCGGCTACAGCGCCTTCTACCTGCGCGGCATCGAGGGGGCCGCGGCGTTGCAGCAGGGGACCGCCGCCTCGCTGTCCGGCGTCGCCATTCCCGACCCTCACACACTCGTCGTGCGGCTGGCCGAACCCGACGCGCTGTTCCCGCTCTACCCGTTCCTGTTCGTCGACCGCGGCATGGAGGACGAATTCGGGCCGGCTTGGCACGAGCGGGCGTCCGGCGGCACCGGGCCGTTCCGCCTCACGTCCTGGCGGCGCGGCGAATCCGTGCGTCTGGAGGCCCACGCCGATTATTGGGGCGGTGCTCCGGCCGTGGAGGCGGTGTCCCTGGCGGTGTTGCCCGACACCAACACGCTGCTGGCGCGCTACGACGCCGGAGAGCTGGACATCGCGCCGCTTCCCGACAACGCGGTGCGCACGGTGGTCCGTCAGCCGCGCTACGACGGGCAGATCGCGGCCTTCTCCCGCGCGCAGGTGCGCTATCTTGCCCTGAACCAGGATCTGTACCCGCCCTTCCGCGACCGGCGGGTGCGCGAGGCGTTCCGTTACGCGCTGGACCGGGTCGCCACGGTGAACGGGCTCCATGCCGGGCGGGCGCTGCTGACGAACGGCTTCGTCACGCCCGGCCTGGGCGGCTACCACCCCGACGCGGTGCCGTTGACCCCGACCGATCCGAACCGGGCCAAGGCGCTTCTGGCGGAGTCCGGCCACGCCGGGGGGCGCGGATTGCCGCCGCTCCAGATCGCCGGTGGTCCCAACGTGCGCGAGGAGGCCACCTATTTCGCCGCCCAGCTCACCGCGGCGCTGGGCATTCCGGTCGGCGTGCGCATCCAGGAGCGCGCGGCCTTCGTGGCGGCGATCAACGAGGGGCGCGAGGCGCTGTTCATCAACGGCTGGACGGCGGATTTCCCCGATCCCATGGACCAGCTCGCCACCCAATGGCACAGCGCCAGCCCGACGAACCGCGTCCGTTGGCACAACCCGGATTTCGACCGGCTCATGGAGCGGGCGCGCGGCCTCGCCGACCCCGACGCCCGCAACGCGCTCTACCGGGACGCCGAAGCCCTGCTCCGGGAGCAGGCCGTGGCGGTGCCTCTTCCCGTGCCGCAGTTCGTAGCTCTGGTGCGGCCCGGCGTGACCGGGGTGGTCATCCGGCCGGACGGCACGACGGATTACCATTCCGCCCGGTTGCCATGACGGCACGCCGCCTCGGCCGCTATGGCCTGTCCTGGCGACTGGCTCGGCGACTGGCTTGGCGAATGGCCCGGCGCCTGCCGGCGCTTCTTCTTCTGGCCGGAGCCGCCGTGCTGGCGAGCTTCCTGGCCTCCCACGCGCTTCCCGGCGATCCGGTCCTGCTTATGGTCGACGGTCGGGCCGCCGACCCGGAGATGATCCGCCGGCTGCGGGAAGACGCCGGGCTGGATCAGCCGATCGCCGTTCAATTCCTGTCCTACACGCTGGCCCTGCTGCGCGGCGACCTCGGCCAATCGCTGCGCTATGGCGGCGTTCCGGTGACGGCGCTGCTGGGCGAAGCCTTGCCGGTGACGTTGGGGCTGATGGCGGGTGCGGCGGTGCTGGCCCTGCCCCTCGGACTCCTGCTGGGCCTCGCCGCGGCGGATGTCCGGCGGGCGTGGCCGGGCACGGCCCTCACCATCGGGTCGGTGATGGCCCTGTCGGTGCCGCCGCTGGCGCTGGCGACGTGGCTGATGCTGGCGGGGTCCGGTACGGCGCCCTGGGCCGTGGCGGCGCTCGCCCTGCCGGCGGTGGCGATGATCGCCCGCCTGACACGGACCCAGGTGATGGAGGTGCTGGGACGCGACTTCATCCGCACCGCGCAGGCCAAGGGGCTGGGACGAACCGCCGTTCTGCTGCGCCACGCCCTGCCGAACGCTCTGGTGCCGCTGGCGGCGGCGGCCGGATCGGTGGCCGGGACGATCCTCACCACCACGGCGGCGGTGGAGACCGTCTTCGCCCTGCCGGGGGTGGGGCGGCTGACCGTCCAGGCGGTGCTGGCCCGCGACCACACGGTCGCCGGAGCCACCGTTCTGGTCTTCGTCCTGATGCAGATCGCCATCAGCCTGACCGCCGAGCTGCTGATCGGTCTCGCCGATCCGCGACTCCGCAACAATAGGTTGCGCGGCGATGGGAAGCCGTCATGATCGCCGTGCGTTCCTGCGCCGGACGCGCCGGCCTGCTGCTCGCGGCGGCGCTGGCGGTGCTTCTGGCCCTGGCCGCCCTTCTGCTGCCGCTCGACCCGTCCGCCATGGATCTCGGGCAGGCTTGGGCGGAACCATCCGCCGCCCACCCGCTGGGGTGCGACGGGCTGGGCCGCGACGTCGCCGCCCGGCTGATCGCCGGGACGGGAACCTCCGCCGCCATCGCCGGGCTGGCGCTCGCCCTGGCGGTGGGGCTGGGCGTCGCCTCGGGCGGGGTGGCGGGCTGGGTCGGCGGGCGCACCGACGCCGTGGTCCTGCGGCTGGCCGACCTGCTGCAAGGCTTTCCCGAGCTGTCGCTCGCCATCGTCGCCGCCGCGCTGCTGGGTCCGGGCACCGAGGCCATGGTGCTGACGCTCGCCCTGGCGGCATGGCCCTCGCAGGTCCGCTGGTGCCGGGCGCTGGCCCTGTCCAACCGGACCGCCGAGCATGTGCGGGCCTCCGCCGCCCTCGGCGCGGGACCGCTGCACACGGTCCGCCGCCATCTGTTGCCGGCGGTCGCCGGGCCGGTCGCCATCCGCGCCGCCCTCTCCATCGGTCCCGTCATGGTGGCGGAGGCGACGCTGAGCGGGCTCGGTCTGGGCATCCAGGAGCCGGCGGTGTCGCTGGGCACCCTGATCCGCGACGGGCTGGCCGACCTGCGCGACGCCCCCCACCTGATCGCCGCGACCACGGTCACCGTCGCCGCCATCGCGCTGGCCATCAATCTGCTGGCCGAGGGGCTGCGCGAAGGCCTCGACCCGCGGGGGGAACCGTTCCGCCGGCCGTGAGGCCGTGTCTCTCAGCGCCGCTGCAGCGACATAGTGTAGCGGAAACCGGCGCCCGGATGGGTGTTGACCGCGATCTCCACCAGACGCCCGTCCTCGGTGAAATAGCGCCGGGTGATGACGAGGATCGGCGATTGCGGCGGGACATGCAGGCGCGAGGCGACGTTCAGGCTGGCCGGGGCGGCCTCGATGTCCTGCATCACCTCGGCGATGCGGACTCCGTAACGTTGCTCCAGCACCGTGTAGATGGCGTACTGCACCACCTCCAGGTTGCGCACCACGTCGGAGAAGGCGGCGTCGATGTAGACCTCGACGTAGGAGAAGGGCTCCGACGTCTCGCGGGTGCGGCGCAGGGCGCTGACGCGGAACCACTGCGTCTCGGGGCGGCAGCCCAGCCGGCCCGCCAGTTCCTCCTCCACGATGATGCGGTCCACCGAGAGGATTTCCAGCCGGGTCGAGGTGGCGTACTGCACCAGCTCGTCCAGGGAACTGATGGAGTTGACAAAGCGCCCGTCGGCGCGGCGCGCCGCCAGGACCGACCCCGATCCCTGGCGGCGCAGGATGTAGCCCATCTCCTGAAGCCGGCGCAGCGCCTCGCGCACCGTGTGGCGGCTGACGGCGAAGCGGCTGCACAGCTCCTGCTCGGTCGGCAGGCGGTCGCCGACGGCGTAGGCGCCGGCGTCGATCTCCTCCAGCAAGGTGCGGACGATCTCCTGGTAGAGCGGGGTCTCCCCCCGCTCCGCCACGCCGTCCGTGCCGCTGTTTTCCTTCAGGCTGTCCGCTTCGTCCGACATCGCATCCCTCATGATGCCGGAAGATGGACGAGGCGGGGCGCCGATGCAACCGGTGTACGAGGATGTTCCGCGCGGGACGGCTTACGTGAGCAGGACCAGCGACAGGGCCGGGAAGGCGTTGATGGCGAGCAGCGCCACCACCCGCATCCCGTAGAAGGGCAGCACCCCCTTCACGATGGCGTGGAGCGGCATCTTGGTGATGCGGCTCATCACGAACAGGTTCAGCCCGACCGGCGGCGTCAGGGTCGCCACCTCGACCAGAGCGGTCATGATGACGGCGAAATGGATCGGGTTCACCCCCACCGCCTGCGCCATCGGGAACAGGATCGGCGCCAGCAGCACGATCATCGACACGCCGTCCAGGAACATGCCGATGACGAGCAGGAGCAGGTTGACGGCCAGCAGGAACTCGAAGGGGGAGACCTGCGCCTCCTTGAGCATCGCGGTCAGCTCGGCGGACAGGCCGAGGCGGGTCAGCACCGCGGTCAGCAGGCCGGAGCCGAGCAGCACGCCGTAGATCATCACCGTCTGGAGCACCGACTCCCGCGCCGTCTCCCACACAGCGGCGAGGTTGGCGGTGCGGTAGACGACCGTCACCAGGACCACCGCGTAGATGGCGGCGAGCGCCGACACCTCGGTCGGGGTGAACCAGCCCATGTAGATCGTGCCGATGATGAGCACCGGCATCATCAGCGCCCCGGCGGCACCCGGCAGGCGCTGGCCGAAGCCCTTCCAGTCCGGACGCTCCCCGACATGGCCGTAGCCCTTGAGCCGGCTGACGATCAGCGTGGTGAGGCCGAGCAGGAACGCCTCGAACAGACCGGGCACGATGCCGGCGATGAACAGGTCGGTGATCGGCAGACCGACGATGGAACCGATCAGGATGAAGGTCAGCGACGGCGGGATCATCAGACCCAGCGTGCCGCAGACCGCCACCAGCGAGGCGGCGAAGCGGGGCGGGTAGCCCTCCTTCGGCATCAGCTTCACCGCCGCCGGGCCGAGCGCCACGGCGCAGGCCACCGACGAGCCGTTGACCGCCGCGAAGAACACGCTGGACATGGCCAGCGCCAGGGCGATGCCGCCGCGGAAGTAGCGGATGATCGTCCCGACCAGCTCCAGGATGACCAGCGCGAGGTTGCCGCGCGACATCAGGTTGCCGGCGAAGATGAAGAACGGGATGCAGACCAGCGCGTATTTGTCCACGGAATCCCAGGCCATCTGCGCGACCAGGACGACCGGGATGTTGAAGTTGAAGGTCAGCAGGCCGACCGCGATGACGCCCAGCGCCAGCGCGATGTGCACGCCCGCCGCCACGAAGAACAGCAGGCTGACGACGGCGATGATGGTGGTCATGGTGTTTCCTCCCCTTTTTCGGCCGTCGTTCAGAGATTCTCGCCCTCGACGGGCGGATCGGGGTCATGGCCGCGCAGCAGCAGGATGATGTTGCCGACGAAGGCGAAGCCGTAGAGCACCCCGCCCAGCGGCAGCACCAGCCGGACCATCCACAGCGGCAGGTCGAGGTTGGATTCGGTGAACATGCCGATCGCCTGGAGATGCGCGACCTCCTGGAATCCGGCGATCACCAGCAGCACGCTGAAGGCCAGCCCGATCAGGCTGTTCAGCCAGGCGAAGGCCAGCCGCACCCGGTGCGGCATCATGTTCAGCAGCAGGTCCATGCGGATGTAGTGACCGTGCCGCGTGCCGACGCCCAGCGACAGCAGGACGCTCCACACCACCAGGAAGCGGACCAACTCCTCCGCCCACCAGTGGCTTTCCGACAGGAGGGAGCGGCTGGACGCCTCGTAGAACATGAAGCCGATGGCCGCCATCATCAGGATCGTGGCGATGTTCAGGAGGATGCGGTCCTCGATGAAGCTCCACCAGCTCGGCAGGCCGCGGCCCGGCGGCAAGGCGTTGTCCACCGCATGGGTCTGGGGAGGCGCCGCGGGGGGTGCCGCAGAAGTCAATGTATCGGTTCCCGGCATGGGTGGAACTCCCTTCACGAGAAGACCTGTGTCTGGGGGACGCGGCTCAGCCAGCCGGTGGCGCGCTCGTAGGCGTCGGCGATGCGCAGCAGCGTGGCTTCCGCCTGCGGGCGGGCGATGAGCTGCATGGCGATCGGCATCCCGTCCGGATCGAAGCCCGCGGGCGTAACGAGCGCCGGCAGGCCGAGGTAGGAGACCGGGCGGGTCAGCGCCGCCACTCCGGCGACCACCGCGGCCATCGCCGGCCCGGCGCCCACGTCGGTCTGGGCAGCGGTCGGCACGCGGCCGCGCAGGGCGGGAACGAACAGCGCGTCGCATTGCGCGAAGGGGCCGTCGATCATCGCCCGGAGATGAAGCGCGCGGAGCTGCTTCGCCTGGAGGTAGGAGGCCGCCGGCACCATCAGCCCCTGCAGAAGCCGCGCGCGGACCTGCGGGCCGTAGTCCTGCGGACGCTCGCGCAGCCAGGGCGCATGGACGGCCGCCGCCTCCGGCGTGAAAACGAGGTTGGCGAGGTCGCCGTAGGGCTCGTGATCGGGGATGTCCACGTCCACGACGCGGGCGCCGGCGCGCTCCAGCACCGCCCGCGCCCGCTCCAGCGCGGCGGCGACGGCGGGGTCCAGGCCGTCGTAGTAGAATTGGCGCGGGATGCCCAGCCGCAGCCCCTCCACCCCTTGCCCGATGCCGTCGGCGGCGTCCGTCCGCCCGGTGATGACCGAGAACAGCGTCGCCGCGTCCTCGGCGCTGCGGGCCAGCGGCCCGACGCAGTCCAGGCTTTCCGACAGCGGCATCACGCCGTCCATCGGCGTCGCCCCCTGCGTCGGCTTCAGCCCGACCACGCCGCACAGCGCCGCCGGAAGCCGCACCGACCCGCCGGTGTCCGACCCCAGCGAGCCGAAGGCCAGCCGCCCCGCCACCGCCGCCCCGGAGCCGGAGGAGGAGCCGCCGGCGACGCGGTCCGGGTCCCAGGGGTTGCGGCAGCGCCCGAGATGGGCGTTGTGCCCGGTCGGCCCCATGGCGAACTCGGCCATGTGCAGCGTGCCGAGCGTCACCGCCCCCGCCGCGTCCAGCCGCTCCAGCACCGTGGCCGTCCGCTCCGGGCGGAAGCCGCCGCGGATCGTCGGGGAGCCGCAGGTGCAGCGCTTGCCGGCGCGATAGAACATGTCCTTGTGGGCCAGCGGCACGCCGTGCAGCGGCCCGCGCAGCCGCCCGGCCCGCGCCTCCACGTCGGCGGCGCGGGCGGCGGCCAGCGCCTCCTCCGGCTCGACCGACAGGAAGGCGTTGAGCGTTGGATTCAGCCGGGCGATGCGGTCCAGGCAGGCGTCGGCCAAGGCTTCCGCCCGCAGCGCGCCGTCGCGGACCGCCTTTGCGGCGTCCGTCAGGGTCAGCGATGTGGGATCGGTCATGCCCGCTCCCCGGCAATCAACGCGGCATGGGCGCCCAGCGGCACGTCGAACAGCGAGCCGCCGGGATGCGCCGCCGCCAGCAGGCCCGGCACGGCGGCCAGCAGGCACCCGCACAGGGCGGCGTCGGCATCGTCCAGGGCCACCCCCTGAATCCTGGCCAGGGTCCGCGCGCAAGCCGCGGCGTCCCCGATGAGGTTTTCCGTCATTCCTTCCCTCCCTTCCGGTGCTGTCCCCGCGCGGCTCTTCCGGCCGTTCGCCGCAGGCAGGGCCTTGATGGCCCCCTTACCCGGATCGTTGCAGCGTCATTTCATAGCGGTATCGTCCGGCCGCGTGGCTGCTGACCGCCACCTCCAGCGCGTTTCCTTCGGCATCCAGATAATGGCGGATCACCACCAGGATCGGTGTGCCAACCTCCACCGACAGGCGGGACGCCAAGTTGGCGTCCGCCGAGGTGGCCTCGATCGACTGCACGACCTCCTCGATGCGCAGGCCGTAGCGGCTTTCCAGCACCGCGTAAACGGCGACCGGAAAGGTGCCGATGGCCTGGGCCACGTCGTCGAAGGCAGCGGGCAGGAACACCTCGGTGTAGCAGAGCGGCGTCCGCTCCCCCGGCTGGCGGCGCAGCGCCACCACCCGGACCCACGGCGTGTCCGGCTGGGAGCGCAAAAGCTCCGCCGTCCGTCCCTCCACCAGGATCTTCTCCACCGCCAGCACCTCCAGCCGGGTGGAGGAGGCGTACTGCCCGATCTCCGCGAGGCTGGACAGCGTGTTGTGGAACCGCCCGTCGGGCCGGGCGGCGGTCACCACCGATCCCGAGCCCTGGCGGCGCGCGATCAGGCCGAGATCCTGGAGCCGGCGCAGCGCCTCCCGCACCGTGTAGCGGCTGGCGGAAAAGCGCAGGCACAGCTCCTGCTCGGTCGGCAGCCGTTCGCCCACCCCGACCCGCCCGTCCGAGATGTCGGCGCGCAGCGCGTCCAGGATCTCCTGGAAGCGCGGCCCCTCCGCGGCGGACGGGCGGACGGAGGCCGGGCGAACGGCGGCCTTCACAGCGCCCCCTGCTCGCGCAGCGCGGCGATCCGCTCCGGCCCGATGCCGATGCGGCCCAGCACGTCCTCGGTGTCGGCGCCCAGCGCCGGGGCGGTGCGGGTGGGCAGCGTCTCGCCGCCGATGCGCACCGGCCCGGTCAGCATCCGCACGCCGTGGGACCCGTCCGGGTAGGCGAAATCGGCCACCCGGTCGCTGTCGCGGACGAAGGGGTTCTCCAGCGATTGCGCGATGTCGAGGACCGGGGCGGCGGGAACCGCGCCGCCGAGGATCTCCACCCACTCCGCCGTGTCGCGCTGGCCGAGCACCTCGTCCAGCAGGACGGTGAGCTGCTCGCGGTTGGCGAGCCGGTCCTTGAAGCTGCGGAAGCGCGGGTCGTCCCCCCATTCCGGCTTGCCGATCTTGTCGCAGAAGACCGGCCAGAACTTCTCCTTGTTGCACATGACGAACAGCCAGCCGTCGCGCGTCCGGTAGAGCTGCGAAGGGGTGAGGGAGGGATGCGCGGAACGCGGCTCCCGCCCCTGGTTGTGGCCGCCGTTGAGGTACCAGGTGGCGAGGTAGGTCATGTTGTGCAGCGCCGTGTCGAACAGGCTGACGTCCACGTCCGAGCCCTTGCCGCTCGCCCGCGCCCCGACCACGCCGGAGACGAGGCCGAAGGCGGTCATCAGGCCGGTCATCATGTCGACCACCGACATGCCGAAGCGGGCGGGCGGGCCATCCGGCTCACCGGTCACCGACAGGTACCCGGCCTCCGCCTGCATCAGATAGTCGTAGCCCGGCCAGGCCCGCCGCGGCCCCGTGCGCCCGTAGGCGGACAGGTGGGCGCAGACGATCTTCGGGTTGACCGCCTTCAGATGCTCGTAGGTCAGGCCCAGCTTGTCGGGCAGGTCGCCGCGCAGGTTGTCCAGCACGGCGTCGGCGTGGCGCACCAGCTCGTGCAGCACCGCCATGCCCTCGGGGTGCTTCAGGTTGAGGGTGATGCTGCGCTTGTTGCGGTTGAAGGACTGGTAGAAATGGCTGTTGCCGGGACCGAAGAAATGGGGGCCGACATGCCGGCCGACCTCGCCGCCTTCGGCGGGATTCTCGACCTTGATGACTTCGGCCCCGAGATCGGCCAGCAGCATGGTGCCGAACGGGCCGGCGCCGTATTGCTCCACGGCGATGACGGTGACGCCTTCGAGGGGTAGCACGCGGTGTCTCCCTGATGGGGTGTGCGGGGTGTATGGGGAGTGGTTGCGCTGGAGCCCCCACCCAACCCTCCCCCGCTTCGCAGGGGAGGGCTTTCTCCTCCCCCTGCGAAGCGGGGGGAGGCCGGGAGGGGGGCCCGACGCGACCACCCACCCTCACACCGGATTCTGCTCGATCAGCCGCTTGGCGATGATGATGCGCTGGATCTCGTTGGTGCCCTCGCCGATGCACAGCAGGGGGGCGTCACGGTAGAGCCGTTCCACCACGAACTCCTTGGAGTAGCCGTAGCCACCGTGGATGCGCATGGCGTCCAGGGAGTTCTCCACCGCCGCTTCGGAGGCGAAGAGCTTGGCCATGCCGGCCTCGTAGTCGCAGCGCTCGCCGCGGTCGAGCGCCTTGGCCGCCTGCTGCACGAGCAGCCGTGCCGCGGAGACGCGGGTCGCCATGTCGGCCAGCTTCATCGCCACGGCCTGATGCTCGTGGATCGGCTTGCCGAAGGTCTTGCGCTGCTGGCTGTACTTGACGGATTCGTCCAGCGCCGCCTGGGCGACACCGACGCCGCGCGACGCCACGTTGACGCGGCCCAGCTCCAGGCCGGAGATGGCGCAGGCCATGCCGCGGCCCTCGACTCCGCCGATCAGCCGGTCGGCCGGGACGCGGTAGTCCTCGAAGACCAGCTCGGCGGAATCGATGCCCTTGTAGCCCAGCTTCTCCAGCTTGCGGCTGACCTTGAAGCCCGGCCCCTTCTCGGCCAGGAACATCGTCATGCCCTTGTGGCGGGGCTGCGCCGTCGGGTCGGTCTTGACCAGCAGGGCGAAGCAGCTTCCCTGGATTCCGTTGGTGATCCAGGTCTTGGAGCCGTTGATGACGTAGTCGTCGCCGTCGCGCTTGGCCACCGTGCGGATGGCCTGGAGGTCGGTGCCGCAGTCCGGCTCGGTCAAAGCGAGGCCGCCGCGCAGCTCGCCGGTGGCGAAGCGCGGCAGGAAGGCGGCCTTCTGCTCCTCCGTCCCCGTCTTGGTGACGATGAAGGCCATGATCAGGTGCGAATTGATGATGCCGGACAGCGACATCCAGACCGACGAGATGCGCTCGATCATCTTGGCGTAGGTGGAGGGGCGCAGGCCCAGCCCGCCATACTCCTCGGGGATCGTCGCCCCGAACAGGCCCAGCTCCTTCATCCGCTCGACGATCTCGTCGGGGTAGGCGTCGTCATGCTCCAGCTTCAGGGCGACCGGCCGGACATGGCGGTCGAGGAAGCGGTCCACGCTGTCGAGGATCAGGCGGTCCTGCTCGTCGCGTTCCGCGTCGGTCATGCTGGTGTTGGTGTCGCTCATGGCGTGTTTCCCGGAATGAATGGTCAGCGGACGGACGGCGACAGGACGGACAAGGAGTCCGCCGCGCGCGGGCTGGCGTCGAGGCCGAGGACGGCGTCGGCGATGCGCGCCGCGGCGGTCTCGTTCACGGTCATGGCGGCGTTGCCGCGGTACTTGTCCACGATCTCGGCGTTGGACAGCGGGCGGTCGGCGGCGCCGCGGTTGATGTGCTCGCGGTGACGGAGTTCCCGCCCGTCGTCGAGCGTGATGACCAGCTCGCCCGAATAGGCCTTCGGGAAGGGCGAGTCCGGGTCGTGGCGGTAGGACACCTTCGACGCGATGTCGAGGATCGCCGCGTCGCCCAGCGCGTCGTTCTCCAGCTCCGCCAGGGTCAGGCGCCCGCGCACCAGCGCGGCGGCGACCAGGAAGGGCACGCTGAACTGCGCGTCGTAGGAGTTGGAGGGGCGCTTCTTGTTGGCCTCCGGCTCACAGACGGTCTTGACGACCTGCTCGGGCACCAGCGCCTCGATGCGGCGGATGCGCGCGATGTCGAGGCCGTCACGGCGCAGCTCCAGGGCGGCGTCCACGCAGGCGTGGGTGAAGTGGCAGGCCGGATAGGGCTTGATCGCCGTCGCCATCAGCTCCCACGTCTCGCCAAGGCCGGCGGTGGCGATGCCCAACTCGGCACGCCCGGCCTCCTTGCCGAGATAGGCGTTGAACAGGCCGAAGCGGCCCTCGTAGGGACGGGTGACGCCGGTGAAGCCCTCGCGAGCCAGCGCCGCCGCGGTGATGCCCGCCGCCGCCGCCCAGCCGGGATGCAGGCGCTTGTTCCAGGCGCCGTCCTCCAGGAACTCCAGGCTGCCGCTCGCCATCGACAGGGCGATGCCCTGGGCGGCGGCGAGCTGCGCGCGGGTCAGGCCGAGCAGCCGGCCGGCGGCCAGCGCGCAGCCGAACACGCCGATCATGCCCGTCGGGTGGAAGCCCACCTGATGGAAGCCGCCGCGCGCCACCGCGCCGAGCCGGGCCGCCACCTCGACGCCCAGCACATAGGCGCTGACCACGGAACGGCCGTCCGCCCCGGTCATCGCCGCCGCCGACAGAACGGCGGGCATCACGCTGGCGGTCGGGTGGATGACGCCGCCGATGTGGGTGTCGTCGTAGTCGAGACCGTGGCAGAGCAGCCCGTTGACCGTCGCCGCGTCGCGGGCGGGCAGCGAGGCGGGCATGCCGATCACCGGCACCGGCCCCTCCCCCGCCAGCCCGCGCAGCGCGGTCAGCGTCTTGTGGGCGAAGTCGTAGCGCGTCGAGGCGAGCGCGATGCCCACGGCGTCCAGCATGTGGTGCGGCGCGCGGACGCGGACCTCCGCCGGAATGGCGTCGTCGGGGGTGTCGGCGACGAAGGCCGCCAGCGTGTTGGCGATGGAATTGGTGGTCGGATCGGTGGCGGGCATGGTTCCTCCCTTTTGTTCTTCTCGGGCCATCGGGTCGTTCCGGGTTGTCCGGATCAGTCGCCCCGGATCAATCGCCCAGATCAATCGCCGATGCCGTGGCCCCGCTTGGGGACGAGGCTGGCCCGCTCGAAGGTCACGAAGACCGTGCCGTCGGCCTTGTAGCCCTCGGTGTAGGTGGTCACGATGCCCTGGGTCGGGCGCTTCTTGGATTCGCGCACGTCCAGCACCTTGGAGCGCGCGTAGATCGTGTCACCGGGGAAGACCGGGGCGACCAGCTTGATCTCCTTCCAGCCGAGATTGGCGACGGACTTGTAGGAGACGTCGTCCACCGTCATGCCCAGCACCATGGCCAGGGTCAGGCCGCTGTTGACCAGCGGCTTGCCGAACTCCGACTTCTCGGCGAAGGCGTGGTCGCAGTGCATGGGGTGGCGGTTCATCGTCAGCAGGCTGAACTGGATGTTGTCCGCTTCGGTGATGGTCCGGCCGGGGCGGTGCTCGTAGACATCGCCGACGGTGAAATCCTCGAGGTAGCGGCCAAGGTCGGCGACGATGGTCCGCGGTTCCTGAACATCGGGCATGGGCGGGCGTCTCTTGTCTGCGGATCGGAGGGATGAGTGCGGGGCGCCGATCATTTCAAGGTGACATGTTCAGCGCGTGTGATAGCATGTTGTACGTACAAATAACACGCCCCCTCACCCTTGGAAAGCGTTTTCATGTCCAACAATCCGCAGAACGCAGCAACGGCGCCGGATTCGCCGGTCCGCCGCTCCTACCTGTTCGTTCCCGGCGCCCGCCCGGACCGTTTCGCCAAGGCCCTGGGGGCCGGCGCCGACGCGGTCATCATCGATCTGGAGGATGCGGTGGCCCCCGGCGACAAGGACAGCGCCCGCGCCGCCGTCTGTTCCTTCCTGCGGGAACACACCGGCGCGGGCGGGCCGACGGTTTTCGTTCGAACCAATTCGGTGCGCAGCCGCACCGGCCTGCTCGACATCCTCGCTTTGACCGATCTTCCAAACGACGCCGCGCCGCGCTGGGCGGGCATCCTGCTGCCGAAGGTGGACGGGGCCGAGGACGTCCGGCTGGCCGCCGGGCTTCTCGACGAGCGCAACCTCCCCGGCGCGCTCGGCGCGCTGATCGAGAGCGCCGACGGGCTGGAGAACGTGATGGCGATCGCCGCGGCCTCCCCCCGCCTGTCCTTCCTGATGTTCGGCGGGGCCGACCTGTCGGCGGAGCTGCGCGTGCCGCTGGCCTGGGAGCCGCTGGTCCAGGCCCGCACCCGGATCGTCCACGCCGCCGCCCGCTTCGGGCTGGACGCGCTGGACATGCCGTGGATCGCGCTGGACGACGAGGAGGGCTACCGCCAGGAACTGGCGCGCAGCGTCCTGCACGGCTTCACCGCGCGCTCGGCCATCCATCCCAAGCAGATCACCGCCATCCACGACGCCTACACTCCGTCGCCGGAGGCGGTCCTCCGAGCCGGGCGGGTCCTGGCCGCCTTCGAGGCGGCGGGCGGCGGGGTCTGCGTGCTGGACGGCAGGCTGGTCGAGCGGCCTCTGGTGCTGGGGTCCCATCGAATCCTGGCATTGGCCCGCCGCGCCGGAATGCTGTAGCCAGGGATTGCCCGTTCATGCGCCCCGCGCCACCGCCACTTGTCCGGACTCCCATGACCACGCAAGAAACCCCGCCCGCCCCCTTTCCCCTGCTGCTGGCGGAGGTGACCAGCGTCCAGACCGTCGCCACCCTGTCGGTCCTGACGCTGGCAACGGTCGCCCCGCTGGCCGCCGCCTCGCTGGGGGTGGGGTCGGAGGCGGTCGGCTACCAGATCAGCGTCATCTACAGCGCCGCCGCCCTGGTGTCGGCCTTCGCCGGTCTGGTCGTCCGCCGCTGGGGCGCCGGGACGGTGGGCGTCCTGGCGCTGGCTTTGGGGCTGATCGGTTGCCTGGGCCTCGCCACCGGGTCCCTGTGGGTCGCGGCGCTGGCGTCGGTGCTGCTTGGCATCGGCTACGGGCTGGTGAACCCCTCCTCCTCCCATCTGCTGAACCGCTTCACCCCGCCGGCGCGGCGCAATCTGGTCTTCTCGCTGAAGCAGACCGGCGTGCCGCTGGCCGGCGTGCTGGCCGGGCTGACCCTGCCGGGAATCGGCGAGATCGCCGGCTGGCGCGGAGCGGCGCTGGCGGTGGCCGGCATGTTCGCGCTGCTGCTGGCCCTCTTCGCACCGGGCCGCCGGGTGTGGGACGACGACCGCAGCCCCGGCCTGCCGATCCGCGGCAATTTGATGGAGGGGCCGCGGCTGGTCTGGCGGGTGCCGGCGCTGCGCGGCTTCGCGCTGATGGGCTTCTTCTTCTCGGCGATCCAGCTGTCGCTGATGGCCTTCACGGTGAGCATGCTGGTGCACGACCTGCACTGGTCCATCGTGTCCGCCGGGCTGGCGGTGTCGGTGATGCAGGCGGCGGGGGCGGCGGCGCGCATCGGCTGGGGGCTGCTGGCCGACCGGCTGCGCTCCGGCGTGGCGGTGCTGGGCGGGATCGGCGTGCTGTCCGCCAGCGCCGCATTGGCCACCGCCGGCCTGGGACCGAACTGGCCGGTGCCCGCGGTGATCGGCGTGCTGACGGTGTTCGGCATCGCCGCCATCGGCTGGAACGGCGTGTTCCTGGCGGAGGTGGCGCGGGTCGCGCCGAAGGGAACGGCCAGCACGGCGACGGGCGGTGCCCTGATGTTCACCTTCTCCGGTGTGGTCGTCGGGCCGGCGCTGTTCGCCACCCTGTTCAACACAGTCGGCAGCTACGGCGAGACCTTCGCCCTGATGATGGCCTTCCCGCTGGCCGGGGCGGCGGCCGTCCTGTTCTGGTCGCGCCGCAAAAGCTGACGGCGGGGCTCACCACCCATCGCAGCGAGTTGTCCGTACAATAATGTTGGCATACCGCACTGTTTTCCCCTATGATCGTTCGGACAAGCGGGCCAGAAGCGTCCGAACGCAGTCATGGGAGGGAAGCCAATGTTCAATCCGTCACTCTTCAGGCCATTCTGGGCGAAGACGCTGCTGGTCGGAATGACCGTGGCCGGGCTGGCCGCCGGGACGCCGGGGCAGGCCCGCGCGCAGGCGGCGCCGGTCGAGATGGTGATGACGGACGAGATCGCGACGTCCCACTGGACCGCCAAGATGATGGACGAGTATGCGGCCCTCATCGAGGAGCGCTCGAAGGGCCGCATCAAGCCGAAGGTCTTCCATTCCGGCACGCTCTACAAGGACAAGGACGCCGTCGCCGCCCTCGGGTCGGGCGCCGTGCACATGGTCTGGCCGGTCAGCGTGCAACTTGAGAGCATCGCCCCGCAGTATGGCGTGGTGAACCTGCCCTTCGCCGTCACCGACGCCGCGATGTCCAAGCCGGAAACCGCGCAGGAGGTCTCCAAGCTGCTGTCCGGGCTGGTGTCCGACAAGGGCATCCGCGTCATGGGGCTGATGCGCACCGCCGACCTGATCTTCCTGTTCAAGGACAAGGAAGTCGACTCCGTCGGCGACCTGAAGGGCAGCAAGATCCGCCTGACCGGCGGCCGCGTCCTGCAGCTTCTGATGCGCGACTTCGGGGCCAGCCCGGTGTCGATGCCCGCCTCTGAAATGGCGGCGGCGCTGATGCAGGGGGCCATCGACGGCATCTACACCTCCGCCGGCGGCTGGGAGATGGTCGGCACCAACGCCGCCAAGGTCGCCTCGCTGGTGCCGGGCATGAGCCTGCTCACCTACTCGGTCCTGGTCGACGACAAGTGGATGAAGGGCCTGCCCGACGACCTGCGCCAGGTGGTGGAGACGACCACCAACGAGATCATCGCCAAGCAATGGCAGCGCGCCATCGACGCCGACAAGAAGACCATGGACCAGATGATCGCCCAGGGCGGTCGTCTGGCCGTGGCTCCCGAGGCGGAGCAGGCGAAGTTCCGCGAGATCGCGAACAAGGTCAACCAGGACTATGTCCGGCGCTACCCTGAGGTCTGGAAGCAGTATCAGGCCATCGTCGGCAACAAGAGCTGAGGCGATCCCCCTCGCTTCACCTCGCGGTGCGGGCGGCGTTCCGGAAGGGGCGCCATCCGCACCGTTTTTTTTGTGTGCTCAGACCGACCGCATGAGGCCGCCGTCCACCCGGATGTTCTGTCCGGTGATGTAGCCGGCCCCGTCGGAGGCGAGGAAGGCGACGGTCGCCGCGATCTCCTCGCTCTTGCCGTAGCGGGCCATCGGCACGCCCTGGCGCCGCTCCTCGGTCGCCGGAAGGCTGTCGATCCAGCCGGGCAGCACGTTGTTCATCCGCACATTGTCGGCGGCGTACTGGTCGGCGAACAGCTTGGTGAAGGAGGCCAGCCCGGCCCGCGCGACGGCGGAGGTCGGGAACATCGGGCTCGGCTCGAAGGCCCAGGCGGTCGAGATGTTGATGATCGTCCCGCCCTTCTGCCCGACCATGACCGGTGTCACCAGCCGGACCGCCCGGACGACGTTCAGGAAATAGACCTCGATCCCCTTGTGCCAGTCCTCGTCGGTCAACTCCAGCAGCGCCTTGCGCGGGCCGTGGCCGGCGCTGTTCACCAGCGCGTCGATGCGCCCCCAACGCTCCATCGTCCGGCTCACCAGACGCTCCAGATCCTCGGCGGACTGGTTCGAGCCGGTCACGCCGATCCCGCCCAGTTCCTCCGCCAGAGCCTCTCCCTTACCGGAGGAGGACAGCACCGCGACCTTGAATCCGTCCGCCGCGAGGCGCCGCGCCGCCGCGGCCCCCATACCGCTGCCGCCCGCGGTGATGATGGCAACCTTATCGCCCATGATTCGTCATCCCTCTCCTGCCGGAACGGTTCGTCCGTTCCTTCTCTCCTCCTGTATCGCACCGGACGCAGGACGGGGCCAAGGGAAGCGTGCGCGTGCCTTCGGGCGCCGATAAGGACAGCGCCGGATTCAAGGCCGGTCAGAGGGCGAGCAGGAAAGCCAGCGAGGCGATCGGAGCCGCCGTGACGAAGCCGACGGCGACGAAACGCTCGACCGGGCTCCAGGACGCCCAATCCCGCTGAAGCGAGGACAAGAACGACTTCATGATCCCTCACGGACCGACTGATGTTGCAATGCATATAAGATACGGTTTTGGGGGCCGTTCGTGCCAGGGGCGTGGCTTCCGTATCGCGAAATATCGGGGAGTGATGCAAGTCCGCCACAGGCTGGAAAGCGGCACTCCGAAAGGGCTCTGCCGGGCCGGGGCCGTCAAGGGTTGCCCATCGGCCACAGGGACCGATGGGCGGACGGGTCAGGGCGACGCGCCGCCGCTCCCGCCGAACAGGGCGAGGATGCGCGCCGCCGCCAGCTCCGGCAGAATCGAGGCGATGCAGTGCGCTTCGGCCGCCGTGCAGCTTTCCGGCGGACAGGGCGGAAGCGCCGCCGCAGGCCGCAGCACCAGCGCCCGCGCGCACCAGGGGCGGAAGCGATCCGGCGCGTGGAAATGGTTGGGGTCCCCGCCCTCCGGATGGCAGGAGAAGACGGCGACCGGCACCCCCACGGCGGCCCCGAGATGGGCCGGGCCGGAATCCATGGCGATCAGCCCCGCCATCCGCTCGATCACCGCCGCCGCCAAGCGCAGCCCGGTCCGCCCGGTCAGGTCGATAACCCGCCCCGGCAGGGCTGCGGCGATCCGCTCCGCCGCCACCCGCTCCAGCTCCGTGCCGAGAACCGCCACCCGAGCGCCGAGCGCAATCGCCACCACGGCGACCACCGCGGCCAGCCGCTCCGGCGGGTATTCGCGGCGCGAGGCGGCGGCCCCCGGCGCCACGGCGATGATCCGTTCCCCCGCCGCACCGGCCAGCCGACAGGCGGCCTCCGCCCGGTCCTCCGCGGTCAGGTGCAGTTCCACCCCGTCGCCGTCCGGTTCACCGCCGGCGAAGCGCAGCAGGGCGAGGTTCTGCTCCACCTCGTGGCGGCCGGGCGGGGGCGTCAGCCGGTGGGTGTAGGCGCGGTCGAAGCCGATGTTGCCCGAGGCCTTCCAGGGCGTGACCGTCTCGGAGAATCCGACAACGGTGCGGGCACGGCTGTTCGCGGCGAGCGCCGTGGCGCCGTGGCGGTCGAAATCGTAGCGGGGGACCAGCGTCAGGTCGAAGCCGGCGCGGAACGCCTCCGCGAAGGCCGCCGCACCGCCGGGCGTGACGCCGCGCAGATCGATGCCGCCCCCCGGCTTCGGATGGGGAGCCACCACCGCGTCGACATGCGGGTAGGTCTCGGCGAGGTCGGTCACCGCCGGGCGCACCGCCAGCACGATGCGCGCCTGTGGCGCCGAGGCTCGCAGCCCGCGCAGGAAGGGCGTGGCGAGCACGAAGTCGCCCGCCTCGTCCAGCTTCACCACCAGGATGCGCCGGGCGGACGAAAGGTCGAAGACGGCGTCCGTCATGCCGCGCTCATGTCGATGCGGGCAGGCGGCAGAACGGCGCACCAGCGCCTCCACGCCATGCGGTAACCGGCCTCGACCGCCCGGACGTACCCCGTCTCATCCATCAGGGGGGAGCGCGCCATCCGCTCGCGCAAGCCCGCGCGCTGCGCCGCCAGGAAGGCGCGGTCCGTGGCCAGCCGGACGGCGAGCGCCACGTAGTCGTCCTCGCGCTCCACCACCAACGCGCCCAGCCCGACGCTGCCCAGCATCGTGGCGCCCCAGCGCGAGATCATCGCCTCCCCCGCGATGGACAACACCGGCACCCCCATCCACAGCGCGTCGCAGGTCGTCGTGCCGCCGTTGGCGAAGACGGGGTCCAGCGCGCAATCGAGCAACCGATAATCCTCGTAGGGGTCGGGGGCGGTCCCGCGCAGCAGCAGCCGCGATTCCTCAACCCCATGGGCGGCGAAGGCGTCCAGCACCCGCCGCGCCACCCCGCCGCCGGACAGTCCCCGCCACTTCAGCATCAGCCGCGCCTCCGGCACCGCCGTCAGCACCCGGCCCCACAGCGCCAGCGTCGAGGCGTTCAGCTTCGTCAGGTTGTTGAAGGAGCCGAAGGTGAACACCCCCGCCGTCTCCACCGGCGGGCGGGCGGGCGGTGTCGCGGCGGACTCCGCTGGGCGGTAGCACAGCACGCTTCCCGGCAGGCGGATCAGCTTCTCGGTGTGCAGGGCGTCCGCGCTCGCCGCAGCGAAGCGGTGGTCGGAGAACTGGTAGTCCATCGCCGTCAGCCCTGTCGTGTTCGGGTAGAGCGGCAGGCTGACCTGGACCGGCGCCGGGCGGCGGATGAACAGCGGCATGCGGTTGCGCGACATGTGCCCGCCGCAGTCCACCAGCACGTCGATCCCGTCCTCCCGGATCAGCCGCTCCAGCTCGCCGTCCGGCAGGGCCGCGACGTCGCGCCAGCGGTCGGACAGCGCGGCGAAGCGGGCGGTCGCGGCGTCCTTCGGAAGGTCGGCGTAATAGCAGGTCACCTCCACCGCCGACCGGTCGTGGCCTTCGACCAGCGGCAGCAGGAAGTGATAGCCCGGCCCCGGGTAGCGCTGGAAATCCGGCGACAGATAGCCGACGCGCAGGCGGCGCTCCGGGTCGGGGTCCACCGCGGCGAAGCGCGGGACGGCGGGCGGCAGCGGCATCACGGCGCGCTCGAACCGCCGGTGCTCGTCGAACACCGCGCCGAGGTCGGCCTCTTCGGCGAAGCACAGGCAGAACAGCAGGTTGGAGCGCACCTCCGCATCCCCCTGCGCGCGGTCCAGCGCGGCGCGCAGAGCGGCCACCGCCTCGCCATGGCGGCCAAGCGCCATCAGCGCGACGCCCAGGTTGGAGCTGGCCAGCGCCTCCCGCTCCGCCGTGCGCAGGACCAGCGCCCGCCGCAGCAGGGTGAGTGCGTCGTCGAAGGCGCCCGCGTCGATGGCGTGGGAGCCGAGGTTGGTCCAGCCAGCCGCCCCGTCGGGCTGCAAGGCCAGCGCGCGCCGGAACCACGCCCGCGCCTCCTCGGGACGCCTTGCCCGGTGCTGGACGGCCCCGGCGTTGAGGGCATGGCCGGCCTCCTCCGGGTCGGCGCGGACAGCGCGGCGGGCGGCCGCCGCGGCCTCCTCTTCCCTTCCCAAGGCCGACAGCGCCATGCCAAGCCCGGTCAGCGCCGTCGCGGAGTCCGGGGCCAGCGCCAGGGCGTGGCGGTAGCAACGCGGCGCCGCTGCGGGATGCCCCCGCTCCTGCCAGAGGTTGCCGAGCACCAGCAGGGCGTCAGGGGCCGGAGCCAGCGCCGCCGCGCGCTCCAACCACACCGCCCCCTCCCGCCAGGGTCCTGTCGCGGCCAGCGCCGCGCCCAGGATCTTCGCGCCTTCGCCGTGGCCCGGTTCCAGCGCCATCAGCCGGCGACCGGCCTCCGCCGCGCCCGACAGGTCGCCCAGCGCATGGCACAGGCCGGTCACCTGCTCCCGCGCCTGGACGAGCAGCGGCGCCAGAGCCACGGCGCGGCGGAAGGCGGCAAGCGCATCGCGCGGGCGCCCGGCGTCGCGCAGCGCGGCGCCCTGGTTGTAGAGCGCCAGCACCTCGCCGGGGACGAGCGCCGACGCCCGCCCGTACCAGTCCGCCGCCGGACCGGGCCGCCCCAGATCGTACAGCGCGTCGGCCAGCGCGTTGGCGGCCTCCCCATCCTCCGGCGCCAACGCCAGCAGGCGACGGAAGGCCCGCGCCGCTGCCTCCGTCCGCCCCAGTTTGGCGTGGGCGGCGGCCTCCAACCGGTGATGATCGAGGGTCAGCGGGTCGAGGCGGGCGGCGTGGCCGTAGGCATCCGCGGCATCCGCCCAGCGCCCCACCGCCTCCAGCACGCGGCCCAGGTTGAGGCGGAAGACCGGCTGGGCGCCGTCCTTCGCCACGGCCTTGCGGATCAGCACGACCCCCGATTCCGGATCGCCGGTCTGCGCCGTCAGCAGGCCCAGCAGATGCAGCGCGTCGCTCTGGTCCGGCATCTGGCGCAGCACCCGCTCGTAGAGGGGCCGCGCCTCCGCCAGCCGTCCGTTCTGGTGATGGACGACGGCCTGCGCCAGCGTCTTCTGGAGCGTGGCGGGGGATGAATCGCGGCTGGCGCTCATGACGGTCCGTGTGTTTGGCCCGCTGACGGGATTTGGGGGACAGTGCTTCGGGACGCGCAGTGTAGCGCGCCCACGCGGCCGCGGGTACGAATGCCTTGACGCCGCCCCTTGACGCCGTCGGGGTCGACCGGCCGCAAATTTTCGCTCCCGACCGCGCAGGAGGTCCCAAGCGCCCGCGTATCACCACCAACAGGGTTCCTGGAGCCGGCCGGACGGCCCCAGATTCAGGCCAGGACCCGGGAAGGAGCAGAGGATGGCCGCGTGGCGGTGATCGACGAGGATGACGACGAATCGCTGATGGCTGAAACGGCCGTGGGGAACCGGGCGGCCTTCGACCGGCTGACCCGCCGTCACCTGCGCCGGAGCCTCGCGCTCGCCCACCGGGTGGTCGGCAACGCGAGCGACGCGGAGGAGGTCGTGCAGGACGCCTTCCTGCAGATCTGGACGCACGCCGACCGCTGGCGCGGTGACGGCACCCGCTTCTCCACGTGGCTTTACCGCATCGTCGTCAACCGCTCGATCGACTACCGACGCCGCAGGAGTTTCCAGCCGCTCGACGACGCGGTGGAGGTGGCCGACCCGGCCATCGGCGCCGACGGGCTGCTGGCGGAACGCCAGCTCGGTGCGGCGGTGGACGCGGCGATCGCCGCCTTGCCGGAACGGCAGCGGGCGGCGCTCAGCCTGTGCTACTACCATGAGATGAGCTGCGCGGAAGCATCGGAGGTTCTGAAGGTCTCGGTTTCGGCCATGGAAAGCCTGCTGGTCCGGGCGCGGCGTATGGTCCGCACCCGTCTCAACTCCCTGATCCGTCAGAAGGACGGCGACGAGAAATGACACTCAAAGAGTTTAAGCGCTTCGCCGACCTCTACGGCGGCGACATCGACCGCTGGCCCGCGACGGACGGCGTCGATGCCCTGACCCTTCTTGAAGACTCCGCCGAGGCGCGGGCCATCCTGGCCGACGCCGCGGTGCTGGACACCCTGCTCGACCGCGCCGCTCCGGCGGTGGACGAGGACAGCGTGCGGCGGGTGATGGACGGCATCGCCGCGCGGCTCGACGCGCCGCCGGTGGAGCGCCTCCCCGCCCCCTGGACCCTGTCGGCACCGCCCATCCGCTTCTGGCCGGCCGCGGGATTTCTCGCGGTCATGGGGATGACGGGATTCCTCGCCGCTGCCCAGGGAGTCCTGCCGGTGCACCCCCCCCAGGCGAACGGTTACGCGGAGGTGGTGGTGAACAGCAGCTATCTGGGGGCGATCCGATGAGCCGTCCCATCGCCGGTCCAGCCGCCCCGCGCCGTTGGCCCTGGTACCTGCTGGTCGGCTCGCTCGGCATGAACATGCTGTTGGGCGGCATCCTGGCCGCGCAGGCGCTGCACCTCATGCCTCCACCGCCGCCGCCCGATCCCGGCCAGGGAATCGCACGCTTCGTCGAACGCGCGGAGCGTGCGCTGTCGCCTGCCGACGCGGCGATCCTGCGGCGCGGCTACGAGGCGGAGCGCACGTCGATCGAGCGCATGCATCAGAACATGGAGGCGATGCGCCGACAGCTTCACGACAGCATGCAGGCCCCCGCCTTCGAGCCGGAAAGCCTGCGGCGCGCGCTCGAACAGGCCCACGCCGCCGAGGCTGACCTGCGCGGCCGTCTGGACAACCGGGCGATCGAGGTGCTCAGCCAATTGTCGCCCGAGGGACGCCGCAAGCTGCTGGAGATGGGACCACCCCGTTGAACCGTCAGGCCGCCTCCCCGCCGGGCGCCAGCCGGGCGGCGGCGTTCGCGGCCCCCATGGCGAGTGCCGCCTCGCGGGCGGTCAGACCGCGGGCGTCCCGCGCGTCGGGGTCGGCGCCGCGGGCCAGCAGAAAGTCCACCATGTCCACCCGGTCGAACATGGCGGCGGTCATCAAAGCCGTCCGCCCGTCCGGCCCGCAGCCGTCCACCGCGGCCCCCTCCTCCAGCAGAACGCGCAGCACCACGCCGTCCCCCTTGAAGGCGGCGGCGGCCAGCGGCGTCTGTCCGCGGTCGTTCGCCAGTTCCGGATCGGCGCCGTGACGCATCAGGTTGCGGGCCAACTCGGCATGGCCATGATAGCTGGCCAGCATCAGCAGGCTGTCGCCCTTGTCGTTGCGCAGGTTGGCCGGCAGGCCCATCTCCAGCAGCTCCGTCAGTTCGGCGGTGCCGCCGGATCGCGCCCAATGGAACAGCTTGCCGGCGAAGGCGATGGTGTCCTCGTCGAGTTCCCTGCGCGGCTCCCCCTGCGCTCCCATGGCGGCGCCCCCCGGTCCAGATTTCCGCTCAAACCGGGGAAACAGCCGCCGCAGCACTTTGTTGCGCCCTCTCGTCGCGCGCCTCCTCCAGCAGCCAGCCGCGGAAGACGGCGACGGCGGGGCGGTCCTGCATGCCCTCCGGACAGACGAACCAGTAGCTGCCGGACGACGCCTCGATCTCCGGAAAGGGCAGAACGAGCCGGCCCGCCGCCACATCCTCGGCGCACAGCATACGGTCGGCAACGGTGGCGCCCATCCCGGCGGCGGCGGCCTGCATCGCCGGGTCCATGGCGTCGAACACCGCGCCCTGGCGCAGCGCCTCGAAGAAGGGCAGCCCCGCCGCGGCCAGCCAGGCCCGCCAGTCCTGCCCCTCCGAACAGCCGTGCAGCAGCGGGATGGCGCCGAGGTCCATCGGCACCCGCAACCGCTCCGCCAGGGCCGGCGGGCAGACCACGGTCAGGCGCTCCGGCAGCACCTCCACGGCGGAGAAGCCCGGCGGCACCTCCCGGCAATAGGGGATGGCGGCGTCAAATTCCTGCGGGTCGAACTCCAGCCCGCTGCTCCAGGCGACGGTCACCCGCACCTGCACGTCGGGGTGCCGCGCCTGGAAACGGACCAGCCGCGGCATCAGCCAGCGGATGCCGAAGGAGAAGGCCACCTTGATCCGCAGGTCCCTTCCCCGCGCGGCCAGCCGCGCCGCCGTCCCGGCGATGCGGTCGAAGGACTCCGACAGCACGGGCAGCAGGGCACGCCCGTCGTCGGTCAGTTCGACCCGGCGGGTCAGCCGCCGGAACAGCGGCACGCCCAGCCACTCCTCCAGCCCCATGATCTGCCGGCTGACCGCGCCCTGCGTCACGCACAGCTCGTCCGCCGCTTTGGAGAAGCTCTCGTGGCGGGCCGCCGCCTCGAAGGCGCGCAGGGCGTGAAGGGGCGGCAGGGCACGCCGCATGGAAGGCTCCATGGATGACTTTTGCTCATCCATCTTATGAGAAAGCATGGTTTGTCGTCCACAAACCGACGCGCGATTTTCGGGCTTCGAGGAATGACCGACCGGCGGGAGGGCCGCATGACGAGCATGAGCGGAACGCACGACAAACGGCGCAGCGGAACGACCGCCGGCCCCACCGCCGGCTCCTGGCTCTCCCGCCTGACCGGCTGGCGCGAGCGGCGGGCCTTGCGCCGCGCCCTGGCCCGCATGGACGCGCATCTCTGGGCCGACCTCGGCTTCGACGAGGCAGCGGCGCGGGAGGAGATGGACAAGCCATTCTGGAAAGGGTGAGCGGGCCGGCGGTTCAAGGCCGCCGGTAGGCGCTGCCGTCCTCGGCACAGGCGGGCGTCTCGACGTAGGTTCCGTGGTCCGGCACGGCGATCCGGTCGAAATCGCGGGCAAGCTCATGGAGCGCCGCCCGCATTCCGCCTCCACGCATGGCGGGACCGTGGCCGGTGACAACAAGTTCGGGCTCCAACCCCGCCAGCAGAACCACCGAGTCCCGCGCCTTCTGCCAATCCGTCGTGTAGTACATTGGCGGGCCGTGCATCTCCGGGTCCTGCACCGCCACGGCGTAGGCGGATTCCTGGCGCGTCGTGATGAAGGCGTCGCCCGCGATGAGGCTGCGGTCCGCCGCGCGCCAGAAGGAGACGTGTCCAGGGCTGTGCCCCGGCGTCGCGAGCCAGCGCCATCCCGGCATGCCCGGCACGCTGCCGTCCTCCGGAAGGCGGCGCAGCCGGCCGCCCACATTCACCGGCCCGCGGGGGTAGAGCGGCGCCATCAAGGACATCAGGCCGCCGCCGACCGACGGATCGGGCGGCGGATAGGACGCGCTGCCGTCGAGATAGGGATGCTCCAGCCCGTGGGCGTAGACCGGCGCGTCCCAGCGCTCGGCCAGATCCTCAAGGGCGCCGACATGGTCGAAATGCCCGTGGGTCCTCACGATGGCCGCGGGTCGCGAGTCCGGCCCGAAACGCTCCTCCGCCGCCTTGGCGATGAGGCCCGCCGTGCCCATGACGCCGGTGTCGATCAGCACCCATTGCCGGTCGCGGCTGGGCCGATCGCCGGGCCGGTCGCCACCCCCCGGCGCGCCAACGAAGACGACGTTGACGATGGCAAGCCGCCGGTAGGCCATATCAGAGGCGATCTCGTGCGTGCCGTCGTCGCGCGCCCGGTCCCGCTCCGGATCGTCGGCACGCCCCGCGGAGTCGAGAGGAATCTGCCGCGCCATGCGCCGCCCTCCGTGCTGCGATGGGTGAGGGTCGGCACCGCTCACCGTTCGTAGGCAAACTGCAGGTGGCGGCGAAGGTTCCCCAACGCAGGGTGGTGGCGGCTACTCCATCGGCTGGTCGAGCGGGCGGCCCATCGCCCCGCCCGCCGCAGCCCCCAGCGCGCAGCCCAGCGCCGCGGCCGGGCCGGTCGCCGGCAGGGCGGCCCCGCCGGTCGCCGCACCCGCCGCGACGGCGCCTGTCGCCCCCATCGCCCCGCCGGCCAGACAGCCGAGCGTCAGCCCCGCCACCGTGTGCCGGTTCTGGTACAGCGGGGCGCCGCCGAGAATGATCGCGCGCTCAGCCCCGTCGCGCAGCCCGTCCGCACTGTCGGACAGCCAGCCGCGCCACTCCGATGTTGGCGACGCGGCCTGGGCCACTGGTGCGGCCATAAGCACGAGCGTGGCGAGACCCGCCACCGCGAGAGGTCGGCCCGTCCTGTGTCGCATGGGAAGCTCCTCTTCCAGGCCGTGAGGATACGCCATCGCGGCCGGAACGCCGTCCCGAAAGCAGGGATGAGCGACCGCCGACCGGGCTACTCCCTTCACGTCGTGCCTGTAGTAGATACTTACTGCCACACAAACAATCCGCATCACTAACATTTACGCTGGAGCCACCAACCGGAACGGAGCCAGCCCCCATGGCCAAGGCCATCCACATGATGATCCGGGTCCTCGACGAGGAACGGTCGCGGGACTTCTACGCCCGCGCGTTCGGCCTGGAATGCGCCGACCGCTACGCCTTCGACGGCTTCACCCTGGTCTATCTGCGCAACGCCGAAAACGACTTCGAGATCGAGCTGACCATCAACCACGGCCGCAGCGAACCCTACGCCCACGGCGACGGCTACGGCCATCTGGCCGTCTGCGTCGAGGATCTGGACGGGGAACACCGGCGCTTCACGGCGCTCGGCTACGGCCCCAACCCGATCAAGGAGTTCGCGCGGGACGGCGCGCTGATGGCCCGCTTCTTTTTCGTCCAGGACCCCGACGGCTACAAGATCGAGGTCCTGCAGCGTCACGGCCGCTACCGCTGACAAAGGCGCGGCCCCCTCGAAGCAAAAATCATAATCGGTCTTGGGAGGAAGCCATGCGTTCTCCGACGAGCACAACAGCAAAACCCGCCCCGAACCCCACCATGCATCGGCGCGCCTTCCTGGCGGCCTCGGCCACCGCCGCCGCGGCGACGGCCATCCTGGTGTCGGGCGGGGCGATCCTCTGCCCGCGCGAGGCCTGGGGGTATGAGACCAAGGCCCTGGCGCCCGACACCATGCGCTCGCTGATCCGGGTGTCGCGGGACATCTACCCGCACGACCGGCTGGCCGACCGCTTCTACGCCGTCGCCATGAAGGCGCAGGACGAGAAGGCGGCCGCCGACGCCGCGCTCAAGGAGCTGTACGAGTCCGGCATGGCGAAGCTCGACCGGCTGGCCAAGGCCAAGCACGACGCCCCCTACGCGGAGGTCGGCTGGGAGGCCGACCGGGTCCGCCTGCTGCACGAGATCGAGGCCGATCCGTTCTTCCAGACGGTGCGCGGCGGGCTGGTCACCGGGATCTACAACAACCAGGAGGTCTGGCCGCTCTTCGGCTACGAGGGCGAGAGCGCGGCCAAGGGCGGCTACATCGACCGCGGGTTCAACGACATCGAGTGGCTCTGACCACCGTCTCGGGAAGGATGTTTCAGCCATGGCAGCGAAATTCGACCTGAACGACGACAGCGTCGTGGTGATCGTGGGCTCCGGGGCCGGCGGCGGCACGCTGGGCACCCAACTGGCGCTGAAGGGCATCAAGACGGTGATCCTGGAAGCTGGCGGCCGCCACAACATGGAGGATTTCCAGAACGACGAATGGGCCAGCTTCGCCCAGATCTCCTGGCTCGACCCGCGCACCACCTCGGGAAGCTGGCGGGTGTCGCGGGATTTCCCGGGCCTGCCGGCCTGGATCGTCAAGGCGGTCGGCGGCTCCACCGTGCATTGGGCGGGTGCGGCGCTGCGCTTCCAGCCGCACGAGTTCAAGACGCGCACGACCTACGGCGAGGTCGCCGGCGCCAACCTGCTGGACTGGCCGATCACGCTGGAGGAACTGGAGCCGTGGTACGCCAAGGCGGAGGATCGCATGGGCGTCACACGCACCAACGGCATCCCCGGCCTGCCCGGCAACAACAACTTCAAGGTCCTGAAGGCCGGCGCCGACAAGATGGGCTACACGGAGTGCCACACCGGCAACATGGCCATCAACTCGGCGCCCCGCGACGGGCGCGGGAGTTGCCAGCAGATCGGCTTCTGTTTCCAGGGCTGCAAGTCCGGGGCGAAATGGTCGACCCTGATCGCCGAGATCCCCAAGGGCGAGGAGACCGGCAAGCTGGAGGTCCGCGCTAACGCCCAGGTGCTGAAGATCGAGCACGACGCCAAGGGCAAGGTGACCGGCGTCGTCTACGCCGACAAGGACGGGGCGATCCAGCGCCAGAAGGCCCGCATCGTCGCGGTGGCCGGCAACTCCATCGAAAGCCCCCGCCTGCTGCTGAACTCTGCGTCCTCCCTGTTCCCGGACGGTCTTGCCAACTCCTCCGGCCAGGTGGGGCGGAACTACATGCGTCACATGACCGGCTCGGTCTACGGCGTGTTCGAGAAGCCGGTGCGCATGCACCGCGGCACCACCATGGCCGGCATCATCCGTGACGAGGCGAAGAACAAGCCCGACCGCGGCTTCGTCGGCGGGTATGAGATGGAGACCCTGTCGCTCGGCCTGCCCTTCATGGCCGCCTTCCTCGACCCCGGTGCCTGGGGGCGGGAGTTCACCTCGGCGCTCGACGGCTACGACCATATGGCCGGCATGTGGCTGGTCGGCGAGGACATGCCGCAGGAGAGCAACCGCATCACCCTGCACGCCGACAAGAAGGACAAGCACGGGATGCCCGTCCCCAACGTCCATTTCGACGACCACCCCAACGACGTCGCCATGCGCCAGCACGCCTACCGGCAGGGCATGGCGCTGTATGAGTCGGTGGGGGCGACCCGCAGCTTCCCGACGCCGCCCTACCCGTCCACCCACAATCTGGGCACCAACCGGATGAGCGAGAAGGCGCGCGACGGCGTGGTGAACAAGTGGGGCCAGACCCACGATGTGGCGAACCTGTTCGTGTCCGACGGTTCGCAGTTCACCACCGGCGGCGCCGAAAATCCGACCCTGACCATCGTCGCGCTGGCGCTGCGGCAAGCCGACTACATCGCCGGCCAAATGACCAAGAACGCGATCTGACCGCTGCTCTGTCCCATTATTCGGGACGCCGCGCGGATTACAGCCCCTCTCTTCCGGACGGAGGAGGGGGGCACTCTTTTGCGCTCAGGCCGTCTCGCGTTCTTTTTCCGGGGCGGTGAAAGAGGTCGGAATGCCCGCCGGAAGGACGGCGGCGGCCACCGCAGCGAAATCGGTGCGCGCCTCTCGCTCCAGTTCTTCCACGCAGGGGCGGTGGCCCTTCACTTCCTGGGCGTAGGTCAGGCAAGCGCAGCGCAGCAGGCCGGCGAAATTGCGCCGCTCCACCCCTCGGGCCAAGACTTCATCGTGCAACTTTGACAAGAAGCGGCCCAGAGAGACGCCCTGCATCGCCGCGATTTCCTCCAGCGCGTCCCAGAAGGCCGCTTCCAGACAGACACTCGTCGAATGACCGCTGAGGCGGACCCGCCGGGTTACCATGCGGAAACGCTCCGGGTCCTGACCGGCAAAAATTCGGCACATCCCTCGTCTCCTTCCAAACTTCCCCGACTCCTTGAATGCACTATGAACGGAAAATCCGTAATGCGCATTAATTTCTGAAAGACGGAACCCGCTCAGGTCGAGTGAAGAGAGAGACACATCACCAAATCCGCGCGCATCGAAAAGGACTGGAGACGCGCAGTCTTCCCCGGATACCACCCCCGCCCGCTGAAATATGCGCTTACCTCAGCCAACCCGGCGCAAAAGAACGAGCGTTGAAAATATGGGGAACCGTTTTCCGCAACGCATTTCTGTCACGGAACCCACCCCTGCCGACCCCGTTATTGGTTTCCGGTTTTCGACGTCACTCCGCTGCGCCGCAAAAGTCCACTGTATTCGTGGCGAATTCCCCAGCGGCAATCCGATGACACGTCATTGATGAGAGGATGGACACATGAGTTGGGCCGGCCAACACCAGTTCCCAATCGGCAGAAACCGAAAAAGAACACGTCCGACCGCCGACTCTCCGCATTCCAAAACCATCGACATCGCATCGCAGACCCTGATCTGCTTCTCGCACCTGCGCTGGAGCTTCGTTTATCAGCGTCCACAACATCTTATGTCGCGATTCGCGCGCGACCACCGCGTGCTGTTCGTCGAGGAGCCGATCCACAACGACACGCCCGAGCCCTGGCTGGACGTGCGCGAGGATGAGGGCGTCCTCGTCCTGGTGCCCCGCCTGCCCGCCGGCGTGGACGGCGAGGCGGCGGTCACCGCCCAGCGCCAGCTTCTCGACCGTTATCTGGCCGAGGAGGGGGTGACCGATCCGATCCTCTGGTACTACACGCCGATGAGCCTCGGCCTGTCCGGCCATCTGCGCGGGGCGCTGGTGGTCTACGACTGCATGGACGAGCTGTCGGCCTTCCACGGCGCCCCGCCGGAACTGGTCGAGCGCGAGCGGCAGCTGATGGCGCGGGCCGACGTGGTGTTCACCGGCGGCGTCAGCCTCTACGAGGCCAAGCGCACCCTGCACCCCAACGCCCACGCCTTCCCCAGCAGCGTCGACGTCGCCCATTTCGCCGCCGCCCGCGGCATCGTCGAGGAGCCCGCCGATCAGGCGGCCATCCCGCACCCGCGGCTCGGCTTCTACGGTGTTATCGACGAGCGGCTGGACATCGCCCTGCTCGACGCCGCAGCCGCGGCCCGGCCCGACTGGCAGTTCGTCCTGGTCGGCCCGGTGGTGAAGATCGACCCGGCCGACCTGCCCCGCCGTCCGAACATCCACTATCTCGGTCCGAAGAGCTACGACGACCTGCCGCATTATCTGGCGGGCTGGGACGTCGCCCTGATGCCCTTCGCGCGCAACGAATCCACCCGCTTCATCAGCCCGACCAAGACGCCGGAATATCTGGCCGCCGGGCGCCCGGTCGTCTCCACCTCGATCACCGACGTGGTGCGCGGCTATGGCGACAGCGGCGTCGTGCGCATCGCCGACGCGCCGGAGGAATTCGTCGCCGCCGTCGAGGCCGCCCTGGCCGACACCGCCGACCCGGAGCGCCTGCGCGCCACCGCCGACCATGTCCTGCGCGACATGTCCTGGGACAGGACGCAGGGCCGCATGAAGACGCTGATGGAACAGGCCCGCCAGCGCGGACGCGCCGCGCCGCCGGCCCATCGCCCGGCTCCCGCGATCCACCATCCGGCCAAGCACGCCAACGGGCGCGCCGCCGGCCGCCGCTCCGGCTTCGACTATCTGATCGTCGGGGCGGGCTTCGCCGGCAGCGTGCTGGCGGAACGGCTGGCCGCGGGGCTGAACAAGCGCGTCCTGCTGATCGATCGGCGCCCGCACATCGGCGGCAACGCCTACGATCACTACGACGATGCGGGCGTGCTGATCCACCGCTACGGCCCGCACATCTTCCACACCAATTCCAAGCCGGTCGCCGACTACCTGTCACGCTTCACCAAGTGGCGCCCCTACGAGCACCGCGTCCTGGCGCGGGTGGACGAGCGGCTCGTCCCCATCCCGATCAACCGGACGACGGTCAACCAACTGTACGGGCTGGACCTCGACGAGGCCGGCGTGGCGGAGTTCCTCAAAAGCCGGTCGGAGCCGGTGGCCGACGTCCGCACCTCGGAGGACGTGGTGGTCGGCGCGATCGGGCGGGAACTGTACGAGAAGTTCTTCCGCGGCTACACCCGCAAGCAGTGGGGCCTCGACCCGTCGCAGCTCGACAAGGCGGTGACCGCCCGCGTGCCGACGCGGACCAACGACGACGACCGCTATTTCGGCGACAGCTTCCAGGCGATGCCGCTGAACGGCTACACGCGGATGTTCGAGAGCATGCTCGACCACCCGAACATCAAGGTGATGCTGAACACCGATTTCGACGACGTGCGCGACGAGATCGCCTACGACCGCATCGTCTTCACCGGCCCGATCGACGAGTATTTCGGCCACCGCTTCGGCAAGCTGCCCTACCGCTCCCTGACCTTCCGGCACGAGACGGTCGACCAAGAGTGGTTCCAGCCCGTCGCCGTGGTGAACGAGCCGTCGGAGGCGGTGCCCTACACCCGCGTCACCGAGTACAAGCACCTGACCGGGCAAAGCCACCCGAAGACCAGCATCACCTACGAGTATCCCTCCGCGCAGGGCGATCCCTACTACCCGATCCCCCGCCCGGAGAACCAGGAGCTGTTCCGCAAGTACCAGGCGCTGGCCGACGGCACCCCGGACGTGATCTTCCTGGGCCGGCTCGGCACCTACCGCTACTACAACATGGATCAGGTGGTGGCGCAGGCGCTGGCGGTCTATGCCCGCCTGGAGAAGGAGGAGCAGCAGAGCCGCGGTCTCGCCGCCGCCGCGCGGGCCTTCGGCTCGCTGGGCGCGGAGCGGGAAGTGCGGGTCGCGGGGATGGGGGATTAGGAGGAGCTGCGCGCATCCTTGCCCCCACCCTTCCCACGGCTTCGCCGCGGGCCCCTTCCCTCCCCGCTTCGCAGGAGAGGGGAGCTTAATCCCCTCCCCTGCGCAGCGGGGAGGGTTAGGGAGGGGGGGCAATGCCTCCCCGACTCCCCGCCCTCCACGAAGAGCACCCCATGCACACCCCCACCCTGTTCGACAGCGTCTTCCTCGGCGGTTTCGAATGCTCGACGCACCGGCGGCACGACGGGCGCCGGCTCGACCTGATCGCGGCGACCGGCCACGACCGGCTGGCCGCCGAGGACTACCGGCGCATGGCCGCCCACGGCCTGCACAGCGTGCGCGACGGCGTGCGCTGGCACCTCATCGAGACCACGCCGGGCCACTACGACTGGTCCAGCCTGCTGCCCATGGTCCGCGCGGCGCGGGAGGCCGGGGTCCAGGTGATCTGGGACCTCTGCCATTACGGCTGGCCGGACGACATCGACATCTGGCGGCCCGCCTTCGTGGAGCGCTTCGCCCGTTTCGCCGGGGCCACCGCCGCCTTGCTGCGCGATGAGGGCGTTGGTGAGGGCGTGGAGACGCCCGCCTATTGCCCGGTCAATGAAATCTCCTACTGGGCCTGGGCCGGCGGCGACATGAAGCGCTTCATCAACCCCATGGCCGAGCGCCGCGGGGCCGAACTCAAGCACCAACTCGTCCGCGCCAGCATCGCGGCCATCGACGCGATCCGCGCCGCCGACCCGCGCGCCCGCATCGTCCAGGTCGATCCGGTCATCAATGTGCTGCCACGCCCCGACCGCAAGGGCGACGCCGGAGCTGCGGAGGAGGCTAGGCTGGCCCAGTACGAGGCGTGGGACATGATCGGCGGCTACGCCTGGCCAGGGCTGGGCGGCAAGCCCGAGTATCTGGACGTCATCGGCGTCAACTACTACTCCGACAACCAGTGGTTCCTGAAGGGCGGCACCATCGGACGCGACGACCCGCGCTACCGCCCCTTCGCCGACATCCTGGCGGAGGTCCACCAGCGCTACGGCCGCCCGGTCCTGGTGGCCGAAACCGGCGCCGAGGGCGACGCCCGCGTGCCCTGGCTCGACTATGTGACGGGGGAGGTGATCACGGCCTTGAAGGCCGAGGTGCCGGTGGAGGGCGTCTGCCTCTACCCGATCCTCGACTATCCCGGCTGGGCCAACGACCGCCATTGCGAGACCGGCCTCTACGGCCTGTGCGACGAGCAGGGTGGGCGTTGCCTGTATCAGCCGCTGGCCGCCGCGTTGGAGCGCGGACAGGCCCGCATCGGCGCGCTGCTCGGCCAGCCGCAATCCACCCGGCCGGAACTCCAGGCGGCTCAATGAGCGGTTCGAGCAAGGACACCATCCCGGACCGTCCCGGCCGCTTCCTGATGCGCTACATCCGGCGGCGGCCCTGGTCGTTCGGCGGGCTGTTCTCGGTGATCGTGGCGGCGGCGGGCTGTGCGGTCGCCGTGCAGTACGGGATGAAGCTGCTGATCGACGCCATGGCCTCTCCCGACCGGGCGGCGGCGGATGTCTGGACTCCGCTCGGCCTGTTCCTCGGCTTCATCGCGGCGGAGAATGTGCTGTGGCGGCTGGGCGGCTGGCTTGGTTGCCGGACCGTGCTGGCGACCGGCGTCGACATGCGGCTGGACCTGTTCCGGCACCTGACCGGCCATTCGATGCGCTACTTCTCGACGCATCTGGCCGGGTCGCTGGGTAACCGCATCGCCGCCACCGAGAACGCCGCCACCACCATCTTCCGCACCCTGACCTGGAGCATCGTCCCGCCGGTCACCGATTTCCTGGGGGCGGTGCTGGTGCTGCTGACCATCCATTGGGGCATGGCGGCGGCGTTGGTGATGTTCGCCGTGGTGGTCGCCGTCGCCATCGTCGGGCTGGGGCTGCGCGGCCGGACCGTCCACCACGCCTTCGCCGAGCAGTCCGCCCGCACCAACGGCGAGCTGGTCGACGTCGTGTCCAACGTCTGGACGGTGAAGGCCTTCTCCGCCCGCGGCCGGGAGCGCGAGCGCCTGCGGCAGGCCTTCACGGTGGAGGCCGGGGCGCACCGCCGGAGCTGGATGCATCTGGAGAAGACCCGCGTCGTCCATGACGTCTGCCTGTGGGTGATGGCCGGATCGATGCTGCTGTGGGCGCTGCTGCTGTGGCGGGACGGCACGATCACCACCGGCGATGTGGTGATCGTCAGCGCGCTCACCTTCCGCATCCTGCACGGCTCCCGCGACCTCGCCTTCGCGCTGGTCACCGCCACCCAGCAGGTCAGCGCCATTGATGAGAGCCTGCGGGCGATCGCCCGCCCCCACGACGTGCTCGACCCCGTTCCCGCCGAACCCGCCAAGCCCGGCGGCGGCGCCATCGCGTTCGAGCGGGTCTCCTACCGCTATCCCGAAGGGCGCAAGGTGCTGGAGGATTTCAGCCTGACCATCCCGGCCGGGCAGAAGGTCGGTCTGGTCGGCCCGTCGGGAGCCGGCAAGTCCACCATCATCAGCCTGATCCAGCGATTGGACGACGTGCAGCGCGGCGACATCCTCATTGACGGTCAGCCGCTGACCACGCTCGCCCAGGACGACCTGCGGGCCAAGATCGCGGTGGTGCCCCAGGACATCGCTCTGTTCCACCGCCCAATCCTGGAGAACATCCGCTACGGCCGCCCCGACGCCAGCGACGAGGAGGTGTTCGAGGCCGCCCGCCACGCCTTCTGCGACGGCTTCATCCGGCAGTTGCCGGAGGGCTACGGCACGCTGGTCGGCGAGCGTGGCGTGCGGCTGTCGGGCGGGCAGCGGCAGCGGCTGGGCATCGCCCGCGCCTTCCTGAAGAACGCGCCGATCCTGATCCTCGACGAGGCGACCTCGGCCCTCGACACCCAGTCGGAGCAGGAGATCCAGGCGGCGCTGGCCGATCTGGCCCAGGGGCGGACGGTGGTCGCGGTGGCGCACCGCCTGTCCACGGTGTCGGCCTTCGACCGCGTGCTGGTCCTGGTGGACGGCCGCATCGCGGAGGACGGCCACCCCACGGAGCTGCGGCGGCGCGGCGGACTTTTCAACTCCCTGTGGCAGCTCCAGGCGCAGGGCTTCGCGGCGGAGTAAATGACGTCCCCCGCACCGTGGCGCGGAGGCCGCATCAGCCGGAACGGTTAGGGAAAACCGCCCTTCGACGAGCTATCTTTCCGGGCGTTGTGTGTTAAGACACCAGACGCAACCTCGCCTCGGCCCGAAAGCTCGATGAAAGCCACGACCGACGATAGCAGCCTTGAACATCAAACCCTTATTCCGTGCAAAATCCGCGGAGTCGGCGTATGACCGACCTGCCGGTGATTGGCGGCAACTTGGATTTCCTGTCCGGCGGGGGCGAGATGGGAGAGCGGATGCGCTCCCACGACTGGGCATCCACGGCGCTCGGCCCGCCGGAGGGCTGGCCGCAGAGCCTGCGCACCATCGTCAGCGTCGTCCTCTCCTCCCGGCAGGCGATGTTCGTGGCCTGGGGGCCCGAGTTGGCCTTCCTCTACAACGACGGCTATGTGCCGATCTTCGGGGCCAAGCACCCGGAGGCGCTCGGCCGTCCGTTCGCGGAGGTGTGGTGGGACATCTGGCACCAGATCAAGCCGCTGGTCGACCGCACGCTGTCCGGCGAAGCCTCCTGGTACGAGGATCTGCTGATCCCGATGGAGCGCCGGGGCTTCCGCGAGGACGCCTGGTTCACCTTCTCCTACACCCCGGTGCGGGGCGAGGACGGGCGCATTCCGGGGATGTTCTGCGCCGTCGTCGAGACGACCGCACAGGTGCTCGCCGCCCGGCGCACCGCCTTCCATCTGGAGCTGGAATCCCGGCTGCGCCAGCTCTCCGACCCTTTCGCGGTGGCGGCGGCGGCGGCGGAAGCCCTGGGTCGCCACCTGGGAGCCAGCCGCGTCGGTTACGGCGTGATGGACGAGACCGCGCGCTTTTTCACGACGGAGCGGAACTGGACCGACGGCAGCGTCGATCATCAGGCCGGCACCCATGACCTGCTGAGCTTCGGACCGGAACTTCTGGACACGCTGCGCGGCGGCGGGACGCTGACCATCCACGACACAGCGACGGACCCGCGATTCGCCGCGCCGGACCGCCAAGCCGCCTTCGCGGCGCTGAACCTCGCCTCCACCGTCACCACCAGCCTGGTGAAGAACGGGCGGATGGTCGCGGCCCTCTACATCCACGACCGCAAGGCGCGGCGCTGGCATCCGGACGAGGTCCGGCTGGTCGAGGAGGTGGCGGAGCGCACATGGTCCGCCCTGGAGCGCGCCCAGGCCGAGGAGTCGCTGCGCCGCGCCAATGCCCGGCTGGCCGCGGAGGGGGAGCAGATGCGCACCCTGTTCCGGCAGGCGCCCAACTTCATGTGTGTGCTGCGCGGCCCGGACCATGTGTTCGAACTGGCCAACGACTCCTACCGGCAACTGGTTGGCGACCGCCCCCTGATCGGCAAGCCGGTGCACGAGGCCATGCCGGAGGTCGCCGGGCAGGGCTTCTTCGAGTTGCTGGGCCGCGTCTACGACAGCGGGAAGCCCTTCGTCGGGCACGCCCTGCCGGTGCGGGTCGTCCGCCAACCCGGCGCGCCCGTCGAGGTACGCTTCATCACCTTCATCTACCAGCCGATCAAGGACGCCGACGGGCGGGTGACCGGGATCTTCTGCGAAGGCAGCGACGTCACCGAGGCCAAACGGGCCGAGGACGCGCTGCGCGACCTGAACGCCACGCTGGAGCAGCGCGTCGCCGAACGCACCGCCGACCGCGACCGCATGTGGCGCCTGTCCACCGATGTCATGCTGGTGGCGCGCTTCGACGGCGCCATCAGCGCGGTGAACCCGGCCTGGACCAGCCTGCTGGGCTGGTCGGAGGGCGAACTGGCGACGCGCAACTTCTTGGACTTCGTGCATCCGGACGATCTGGAGCGCACGCGGGCCGAGGCGGCACGGCTGGGCGCCGGGCACACCACGCCGCGCTTCGAGAACCGCTACCGCCACAAGGACGGGCGTTATCTCTGGCTGTCCTGGGTCGCCGTACCGGACGACCGCTTCATCCACGCCGTGGGCCGCGACATCACCGCCCAGAAGGAGGCCGACGCCGCCCTGCGGCAGACCGAGGAGCAGCTTCGCCAAGCCCAAAAGATGGAGGCGGTCGGCCAGTTGACCGGCGGCGTGGCTCACGACTTCAACAATCTGCTCCAGGCGCTGGAAGGCTGCCTGTCGATGATCGGGCGCCGCACGGAGGAGCCGCAGGTCCACGCCCTGCTCGACGCCGGGCAGCAGGCGGTGGGGCGCGGAGCCAAGCTGGTGCAGCAGCTCATGGCCTTCGCCCGGCGCGACAGCCTGCGCCCGGAAGCCATCGGCGTGCGCGACCGGATGCTCGCCATGTCGGCCCTGCTGGAACGGGCGCTGCGCGCCGACATCGCGCTGGATCTCCGCCTCGGCGACGATCTCTGGCCCGTCGAGGTGGACCCGACCCAGTTCGAACTGGCGGTCATCAACCTCGCCGTCAACGCGCGCGACGCCATGCCGTCCGGCGGGCGGCTGACGGTGGAGGCGGTCAACACGGTGTTTCCTCCGGGCGATCCGCGGGGGGTGGAGGGCGAATTCCTGCACCTGTCCGTGTCGGACACCGGCTGCGGCATGCCCGCCGCGGTGGCAGCCCGTGCCTTCGAGCCGTTCTTCACGACGAAGGACCTCGGTAAGGGGACGGGGCTGGGGCTGGCCCAGGTCTACGGCCTCGCCCGGCAGGCCGGCGGCACCGCCTGGATCGACAGCGCGCCGGACCGCGGCACGACGGTGCATCTTCTGCTCCGCCGCTCCGCCGTGACTCCGGCGGTGGAGCCCGCCCTGCCCGCCGCCATCGTGCCGCCGTCGGTTGGCGCGCGGCGCCACGGCCGCGTCCTTGTGGTGGAGGACGATCCCATCGTCGCCATGACCGTCAGCACGGCGCTGGAGGACGCCGGGTTCGCCGTGCTCTCCGCAGCCACTGCGGAGGAAGCGCTGCCCCACCTGTCGGACGACGGGGTCGACGTGCTGCTGAGCGACGTGGTGATGCCCGGTGGGATGAGCGGCATCGACCTGGCCCGCGAAGCCCGCGAGCGGCGACCCAGCCTGCCGGTCATCCTGGCGACCGGCTACAGCGAGGACATCGCCCGCGCCACCGGCATCCCGGTGCTGGCGAAGCCCTATCGGATCGACGAACTGGTCGGGCGGATCGACGCGATCCTGATGGGCCAAAACGAGGAATAAAAAGGTCGGGGAATAAAAAAGGCGGAGCCCCCAGGGGGACTCCGCCTTGGCCGGCCGCGATCCGGTTGGTCAGATGTGGTCGGAGGACAGGATGGCCTCGGCGTCGCCGCCGGTGCCGCGGCCCGGCAGGACCGCGTTCAGGACGACACCCATCAGCGCCGCCAGCGCCATCGAGGAGACGACGAAGCCGCCGTCGCCGAACTTCAGCGACGCCCCGCCAATGCCGATCACCAGGATGGTCGAGGAGATCAGCAGGTTGCGCTTGTCGCCCAGATCCACCTTGCCTTCGATCAGGGTGCGGATGCCCGAGGACGCGATGACGCCGAACAGGGCGATGGACACGCCGCCCATCACCGCCGTGGGGATGCTGGACAGGAAAGCCGACAGCTTGCCCACGAAACCCAGGATGATGGCGAGCGTCGCCGCCCCGCCGATCACCCAGACGCTGAACACGCGGGTCACCGCCAACACGCCGATGTTCTCACCGTAGGTCGTCGCCGGGGGACCGCCCAGCGCGCCCGCCACCATGGTCGCCACGCCGTCGCCGAACACCGAGCGGTGCAGGCCCGGATCGGCGATGAAGTTGCGGCCGACGACGCGGCTCAGCACGATCTGCCCGCCGATGTGCTCGGCGATGGTGACCAGCGCCACCGGCGCCACCAGCAGGATCATCGCCCAGGCCGAGACGCCCTCCTTCATGCCGGAGAACAGCAGGTGGAAGTCGGGCATCCGCAGGAAGGGCGCCGCAGCGACCGGTCCGAAGTCCACCATGCCGAAGACCACGCCCAGCGCATAGCCGGTCAGGATGCCCAGCAGGATCGGCACCACCGTGAAGAAGCCGCGCAGCACGATGGAGTAGAGGAAGATGCTGCCCAGCGTCGCCAGCGCCAGCAGGAAGTGCGGCAGGCTGTACTCGCCGCCGCCGGCGGTGTTCTGGGCCATGCCCACGGCGACCGAGGCGAGGCCGAGGCCGATCACCACGATCACCGGCCCGACGACGATGGGCGGCAGGATGGCCAGCAGCCAGCGCACGCCGAAGGCGCGGATCAGCAGGGCGACCGCCACATAGACCGCCCCCGCCGCACAGGCCCCGACCAGCGCGCCGCCGGTCCCGCCGATCTGGGTGGCGGCGACGATCGGGCCGATGAAGGCGAAGGAGGAGCCCAGATAGGCGGGCAGCCGCCATTTGGTGAAGGCCAGATAGATCAGGGTGCCCAGACCGCTGGTGACGAGCGCCACCGACGGGTCGAGACCGGTGAGGATCGGCACCAGCACGTTGGCGCCGAACATGGCGAACAGGTGCTGGAGGCTGAGCAGGAAAAAGGTGGCCGGGGGCGGACGGTCGTGGACGTCCAGCACCCGGTCGCGCGGGGCTGTCATGAACTGCGGTTCCCGTATCGGTGGTTGCGCGGCAAGGGTTACTCCGCGACGGCCTGCCCGGTCAAACGCCACCATGCGGAATTTTTCGGCACAAGGCCCCCACGAGGCCCGGGGGCACCGTCATAGGCGTGAAATCATTCCTTCGTTGCCTCACCATAGGCCATTCGTTAGTATGATGTTTGATAAAAATTCCCGTGAATGGACATGAGACTGCGTTCCCGCACGCGATGCGGGTTTGAGCGCTTGCCTTTAGAGTGATTGACCGCATGGCCGACGAACTGTTTGCACAACTTTCAGACACTCTTTCGTCGGCGAAGACGGTGGAGGAGCTGACGCGGCCCCTGCTGTCGCTTCTGGAGCTGGTGACGGAGCTGGAGGCCACCTACCTCACCCGGATCGAGCTGGAACACGGCATCCAGCGCATTCTCTTCTCCTGCAACACCAAAACCCTGACCATTCCTGAAGGGCTGGCCGTTCCGTGGGAGGGCACGCTGTGCAAGCGGGCGCTCGACGAAGGGAAGCTCTACACCGACGACGTGCCCAACTGCTGGGGCGACTCCGAGGCGGCGGCGGCTCTGGGCATCCGCACCTATGTCAGCACGCCCGTCCATCTCGACGACGGCAGCCTGTTCGGCACGCTCTGCGCCGCCAGCTCGGAGCAAAAGCCGCTGACGCCCAAGGGAGAGCAGGTGCTGCGCCTGTTCGCCTCGCTGATCGCCCTTCACATCCAGCGCGAACAACTCCTGACCCAGTTCCGGGAATTGAACGCGGCGCTGGAATCCTATTCCTACACCGACGCGCTGACCGGTCTGCCGAACCGGCGCGCCGTGGTCGCGGAGTTGCACCGGCTGTTCGCTATGGCCGAGCGGGCCGGCCAGAGCGTGCTGATTGGCTTCATCGACCTGGACGGCTTCAAGGCCATCAACGACACCCACGGGCACGAGGCGGGCGACGAATTCTTAACCGAGGTGGGGCGGCGCATCGGCACGGGGCTGCGGGCGGGCGACACGCTGGGCCGGCTGGGCGGCGACGAGTTCATCATCGTCGGCATGGGCGCCACGCCCGGCGCCGAGGGGGATGACGCCGCCGACGCCCTGCGCGAGCGGGTGACACCGCTGATCCGCGGCGCCTACCGCCTGGGCGGTTGCGCCTTCGACTATCCCGGGGCGAGCGTCGGGGTGGTCAGCGCTGACCCCGGCACCACGACGCCCGACGACGCGCTGCGCGCCGCCGACGCCGCCATGTATGTTCAGAAGAAGATTCGGCGGGCCGCCCGGGCCTGAGGCCCAAGCCAGACGCCGCCCGCGGCGATTGCCGGCGCCTTACGGGCCGTTGGCCACGCTCCAGGGGTCGGGAGCGGTCACATCGTAGGGCTGGGCGATGCCGCCCATCGACAGCGCATGGACCGAATTGCTGGTGAAGCCGCAGGCCTGTTCCGGATTCACGGCGGCGTTGGGACGGACGGCGTAGGGCCGCGGGGCGTCGGGCGACACCGAAGTGGCCTTGGTGCGCACGACCAGCCCATGGCCCGTCGGAACGCTCTGCTCCACCCAAATCCAGAGAACGTCCGGGTTGTCGCGGAAGCGGGCCAGCAGGGTGGACAGCGCCTCCGTGCAGGCGGCGTGGTCGAGCTGGTGGGCGCCGCGATCGATGATGGCCGAGGCCGGCCCGGACGAGGACGCGTCCGCGGGATTCCAGGTGAACGCCATGAGGCCGGACAGAGCGATGCCAGCGATGGAGGTTCCCCAGAGAACCCCGGCGTCGAAACCGGAATCACCGTGACGGCTGGAATGATCGCGCATCGTGACCCCTCTACAAAACACTCAACCGCGGCAACCGGCGTCTGCAGTGTCCCCGTCTGTTTGACAGGAACGCAGGCCCGTGACCTTGATCCAGAACAAGCATTTTATAATGCTCGTCCGGTTCATTGCTTATTGTGCACCGCAACATCTGCCCGTCAACACCCACCGGAAGCATGGCAGGGCTGATTCCGCGCGCTTTCACGCCCGCGTGGCGATGAACGCGGCAATTTGCCGCTCCTCCGTGCCGGAGCACCGTGACGACCAGCGGATGCGCCGTCGGCCGGCAGGCTCCCAGACAACGGTCCCGGCGGCGACATGGTTCCCGTCGCCGTCCGATTCGCCAACAAAGTCAGTTGGTTATATTTACGCACATTCAGGATTACAAACGAAGCCCGTCCTTCAATCCCAGGCCCCGCAGAACGATTGCGAACGCGCGGATGCCATTCCCTTTCACCCGCGCCGCCGCCGCGCGCTATGGTGCGCCCGGCGACCGGTGGACCGGCAAGAGTCCGGGGCGCCCGCAAGACGAGCACAAAGACAAAGAGCACGAGAACCGGAAGGGACGAGCATGAGTGACGAAACCCCCAGCCGCCGCGCCGCCGCGGCCTTCGCCCAGACCGCGGACACCGCGACCCCCGTCGCCTTCGCCGATCTGGTGGCCCTTCTGGAGCGCATCTTCCGGCGCCACGGCGCGTCGGAGCGGGTGGCGGCGATCCTGGCGGAGAACTGCGCGTCCTGCGAGCGCGACGGCTCCACCAGCCACGGCGTGTTCCGCATCCCCGGCTATGTGGGCTCGCTGAAGAGCGGATGGGTGGATGGGCGGGCCGAACCGACGGTGGAGGAGGCCGGTCCCGCCTTCCTGCGCGTCGATGCCGCCAACGGCTTCACCCAGCCCGCCTTCCTGGCCGCCCGCGACCGTTTCCTGGAGATGGTGCGCGACAACGGCGTCGCCGTGATGGCGATCCGCAACTCCCACCATTTCAGCGCCCTGTGGCCGGACGTCGAGCCCTTCGCGCGGGAGGGGCTGGTGGCGCTCTCCTTCGTCAACAGCTTCGCCTGCGTCGTGCCGCCGGGCGGCAAGGCCGCCGTCTACGGCACCAACCCGATGGCCTTCGCCACCCCGGTGGCCGGCGGCGACCCGATGGTGTTCGACCAGGCGGCCAGCTCCATGGCCAACGGCGACGTGCGCATCGCGGCGCGCGAGGGGCACACCATCCCCGCCGGCTCCGGCGTGGATCGCGACGGCAAGCCGACCACCGACCCCAAGGCCGTTCTCGACGGCGGCGCCCTGCTGCCCTTCGGCGGCCACAAGGGCGGCTCCATCGCCTTCATGATCGAGGTGCTGGCGGCGGCGCTGACCGGCGGCAAATACTCGCGCGAGGTCGATTGGTCGGCCCATCCCGGCGCCGAGACGCCCTGCACCGGCCAGCTCTTCATCGTCATCGACCCGGAGCGCGGCGGGACCGGCGCCTTCGCCGACCGCGTCGCCGGCCTCATCGGGAACGTCAAGGAGGCGGGGCAGGACCGCATGCCGGGCGAGCGCCGCTACGCCCGCCGCGCCCGCACCCTGCGCGACGGCATCCCGCTGGCCCCCGCCCGGCTGGCCGAGCTGCGCCCCCTGGCCGGCGACGCCTGACCCCCCTCCCCCCCCTTAAACCCGGGTCGTTTCCCGCCATGACGACGCCCACCATCGCCACCCTGTCCCGCCAGCTCGACGACGGCGCCACCACCAGCCGCCAGCTCGTCGACGCCGCCCTCGCCGCCATCGCGGCCGGAGGCGAGGAGGCGCGCAAGACCTACACCGCCCTGCACGCCGAGCCGGCCCGCGCGGCGGCGGACGCCCAGGACCTGCTGCGCCGGGCCGGGCAGCACCCCTCCCCGCTGGCCGGCCTGCCGATCTCGGTCAAGGACCTGTTCGACGAGGCCGGGAACGTCACGCGGGCCGGGTCGCGGGCGCTGGAGGGCGCCGCCCCCGCCGACCGCGACGCCGACGCGGTGGCCCGGCTGCGCGCCGCCGGGGCGGTGGTGGTGGGGCGGACCAACATGACGGAGTTCGCCTTCTCCGGCGTCGGCATCAACCCGCATTACGGCACCCCCGGCAACCCCGCCGATCCCGCGCGCATCCCCGGCGGCTCGTCGTCGGGCGCCGGGGTGTCGGTGGCGGCCGGCCATGTCCCGCTGGCGCTGGGCACCGACACCGGCGGCTCGGTCCGCATCCCGGCGGCGCTGTGCGGCATCGTCGGCTTCAAGCCGACGCAGCGCCGGGTGTCGCTGCGCGGCGCCCTGCCGCTGTCCTGGTCGCTGGATTCCATCGGGCCGCTCGCCCGGACGGTGGAGTGCTGCGCCATCGCCGACGCCGTCCTGGCCGGCGAGGCGGAGTGGGTGCCCCCGCCGGTCAGGGTGGCCGGGCTGCGCTTCGCCGTGCCGCAAACCGTGGTCCTGGATGGCATGGAGGACGCGGTGGCCGCCGCCTTCGACGCCGCCTGCCGCCGCCTGTCCGAGGCCGGGGCGCGCATCATCGACATCCCCATGGCGGAGCTGGCGGAAGTCGGCCCGGCCAACGCCAAGGGCGGCCTGCCCGCGGCGGAGGCGGCCCACTGGCACCGCGATCTGCTGGCGGAGAAGGGCGACCTCTACGATCCCCGCGTCCGCGTGCGGATCGAGCGCGGCCGGACCATGAGCGCCGCCGATTACATCGAGGTCACTCAGCGCCGCGCCGACCTGATCGCCCGCACCGACCGGACCACGGCGGACTACGACGCGCTGCTGATGCCGACCGTGCCGCTGCTGGCGCCGCGCATCGACGCCTTCGCCGATGATGCGGAGTTCGCACGACTGAACCTGCTGCTGCTGCGCAACTGCGCGCTGTTCAATTTTCTGGACCGCTGCGCCATCAGCCTGCCGATGCAGCGCGCCGGCGACCTGCCCAGCGGCCTGATGCTGGTCGGCGCGGCGGGGGCCGACCGCCGTCTGCTGTCCATCGCCGCGGCGGTGGAACCGGTGGTGGGCGCCTGACGCGAGGGGGGCGGCGCAACCGCCCCTCCCAAGAGGCCCCCATCAAAACCCCAAGGCGCAGCCGTCCTTGCGGTGGTCCGAGCCGGCGATCAGCAGGCCGGCCGCGTGGTCGATCCAGATCGCCTGCCCACCGCCCATCGCCTCGTCCCGGCGGACCACCGCGTGGCCGCGGCGCGCCAGTTCCGCCGCGGTGTCCTCCGCCACGGTGGGTTCGATCTCCAGAACCCCGTTGAAGGCGAAGCTGCGCGGCTGGTCGATGGCGGTCTGGACGTCCAACCCGCGGTCGAGCACCGCCGATACGAAGGCGCCGTGCCCGGCCGCCTGATAATGGCCGCCCATCACGCCGAAGGGGCAGACCGCGCGCCCGTCCTTGCGGATCAGGCCGGGGATGATGGTGTGCAGCGGGCGGCGGCGCGGCGCCAGGGCGTTGGGGTGCCCCTCAGTCAGGCGGAAGGAGGTGCCGCGGCTGTGCAGGAGGACGCCGGTCGCCGGGTCGAGCTGCACGCTGCCGAAGCTGTGGAAAATCGAGTTGATGAAGGAGATGGCGTTGCCGTCGCGGTCGACCACGCTGAGGCAGACCGTGTCCTTGTGCTCCGCCTCCGTCCACAGCGCGGGGGGCTGGGCGCGGGCCGGGTTGATGCGGCGGCGCAGCGCCGCCGTCGCCTCCGCGGACAGCAGCGCCGCGGCGGCGTCCGGTCCGCCCTCCCCCACCAGGACGTCGCGGTGGTGGTAGGCGAGCTTGGTCGCCTCGGCCTGCAGATGGTGGCGGTCCGCGTCGCCGACCGACGGCGACAGGTCGAAGCCGCCCAGCGCGTTCAGGATCATCAGCGCGGCGAGGCCCTGGCCGTTCGGCGGGCACTCGAGAATCTCATATCCGCGGTAGTCGGTCGCGATGGGCGTCACATACTCCGCCCCGTCCTGCGCCGCCACGAAGTCGTCCAGCGTGTGCAACCCGCCGCGGGCGCGCAGGAAGCCGACCAGCGACTCCGCCGTCGCCCCCGTGTAGAAGGCCGCCGCCCCGTGCGCCGCGATGTCGCGCAGCCGCTGGCCGAGCAAGGGCTGGGCATGGCGTTCCCCGGCGCGCGGGGCGCGGCCACCGGGCAGGAAGACGGCGCGGCAGCCCTCGTCCGCCGCCAGAAGGGGGACCGCCGCCGCCCAATCCCGGGCCACCCGCGGGGAGACGCCGTAGCCCTCCTCGGCGTAGCGGATGGCGCGGAGGAAGATCCGGTCGAGCGAAAGCCGCCCGTGGTCGGCGTGCAGCCGCGTCCAGGCGGCGACGGCGCCCGGCACGGTGACCGCGTGGGCGCCGTGGCGCGGGATCTCGCCGGTGACGCCCAGCCCGGCCAGACGCTCCACGCTCGCGGCGGCGGGAGCGCGCCCGCTGCCGTTCAGGGCGACCACCGGCCCGTTCGCCGGGGCGTAGAGGGCGAAGGCATCGCCGCCGATGCCGGTCATGTGCGGCTCGACCACGCATTGCACAGCGACGGCGGCGATGGCCGCGTCCACGGCGTTGCCGCCCGCCGCCAGGATCTCAAGGGCCGCCGCGCTCGCCAGCGGGTGCGAGGTGGCCACCGCGGCCTCCGCCGCCACCAGCGCCGACCGTCCGGGCCGGCAGAAGTCACGCATCACGATGGAAGCCTCCGGACCGGGGGAAGAGGATCAATGCGGGCTGCGGCGCAGGGGGACCACGCGGCGTCCCCGCACCTCCGGCTCTTCCGCGCCGTGGGCGTGCACCTTCTTGAGTTGGATGACGTAACGCTCGGCGCCGTTGACCATCACGGCGATGACGGTCGGCCCGTTCGCCCAGTCGCTGGGCACGAGGTGAAGTTCCTTGATGCGCGCGGTTCCGGCGGTCAGCTCCGCAAGGTCGAGAACCTCGTCCCCGGCGCGAAACCCCAGATATTCATCAACGATCATGGCGTCCGGCGGCAGTGTCTTGGCGGCAGTGTTCCCAAGCCTACCAGCACCGCGGGCGGCGGGCCACCGTACAGGCCGCCGCCCGGCGCTTTTTCATAGAAGACCTTACGGACGGCGCGTCAGGTGGCAAAACGAGTCATATGGCAAAACGAGTCATATGATTGTCCCAGCGGAAGTCGGCCAGCCGCAGGCCGTCGCCCGGCAGGTCCGGCGCCGCGCCGACGGTCCGGAGATTGCCCAGCCCGCTGCTCGCCAGGAAGCCGTCGCCATCCGGGGCAATGCCGCAGCCGTCGGGCAGCGCCGCCGACCCCAGCCACGCGCCGGTGGCGTCGTCCCACAGCCCGATGATGCCGCCCTTGGGCGAACTGGCCGCGACCTTGCCCTTGTCGGCGGCGACGCTGCCGATGTAGCCCTCGAAGCGGGACAGCTCGTCGTCCGGCGTCTCGAACAGGCGCACCGCGCCGCCACCCGGACGGTGCGTGCCGGTCAGCGGCTGGAGCATGCCGACGGGCCGCTCGTCCTGCGCGCCGAAGGCGATGCCGCCGTCGGCCAGAGCGGCGATGTGGCGGATGCCGAGATTCGCGTGCTCCTCCGGCAGGCGCACCTGATCGAGCAGCTTCCCGCTCGCCACCTCGACGTAGGTGATGGAGGAGTCCATCTCGTCCAGGTTCAGCTTGGCCCGGCCGGTGTCCGGGTGGGTGATGACGCCGCCGTTGCCGACCGCCAGGACCGTGCCGTCCGCGATCATCAGAAGCTCGTGCGGCCCCAGCCCGTGGGTCGGCATCGCGCCGACACGGCGGTAGCCGTCCATCGCGTCGTAGACGCCGATCGACCCGGTCTCGCGCGGCACATCGTCCTCCGCCACGTAGAGCAGCCGCCCGTCGGTGGAGAAGGCGCCATGGCCGGTGAAGCGGCGGTCCTCCGGCGCGCGGATCACCGGCCCCGGGTGCCCGTCAACCAAGGACAGCGGCATGAACCAGCGCCCCGGACGGCGGGCGAAGGCGACCGCCTCGGCCCGCGTCGGGTGCGGGACGATGCCATGGGCGCGGCCCGGAGTCGGGGTGGTGAAGCGCACGCCGCCCGCTCCGTCCAGCGCCGCCACGCCATACTCCGGCGATGCCGTCGCGGTGGCGTAGGCGTTGAGGAACAGCGTCCCCCCGGCGGTCTCCGCCCGCGCCGGCCCCAGGAGGGCACCAAGCAGCCCTCCTCCAAGCAGGCCGCCGCCAATCAGCAGCAGGGTGCCCCGGCGGGTCGCGTCCATCGCTCAGTCTCCATCCAGTTCATTGAAGCCGATGCTGATGTCCAGCAGCGGCGCCACCGTGCCGGTCAGCAGGTTGCGCAGGTCCTTGGCCCGTTGCAGGGTGGCCTCCACGGTCTTGCGCTTGGCCGGATCGGTGACGGCGACGTTGATCGGGGCGGGGATCGCCTCGGCGGCGCGGATCGCGGCGGTGAAGCCCTCCTCCAGCGCGCGGCGGGCCTGGGTCCCGGCGTCGCCGGCGGGCAGCAGCGCGGTCAGGCCGGGACCGCCGCCCTCGCCCAGCAGCAGCGCGCGCAGCGCCTCCAGGTTGATGCGGACGTTGCGCGCCGACTGGCCGCTGCGCAGCGCCTCGGCCACCGCGGGCTTGGCTTCCCCGGCGTTGGGGCCGAGCGGCGCCAGCAGCTTCTGGTCGGCGACCACCTGCAGGGCGGTGAGCGCCCCGGTGAACAGGACGTTGACCGCGGACCCGGCGTCGGGGCCGAGCGCGGTCTGTTCTCCGGCGGTCAGCGGCGCCTCCAGCGCCTTCCAGCCGTCGCGGACCTCGCGGGTGATGGCGAGGACGTTCTGCGCCACCGCGGCGGCCAGCGCGCCGCGGAAGCGTCCGGCCTCATCCCCCTGGAAACCAGCGGCGGTGACGCCCTCGTCGAACAGCAGCCGCTCCAGCGCGGTCAGCCCCTGCACCGCGGCGCTCTGGCGGGCCAGCCCGCCCGGCTCCAGCAGCTTCGGATCGCGGGCCTTCAGCATGGCGAGGATCTGGCGCTGCACCACCCCGGCCCGCTCCGGCCAGAAGGCGATGCGGTCGGCGCGCAGCTCCATCGACAGCGGGCCGGCGCGCAGGTGCTGGACGCCGGCCCAAGCCTCGTAAACGGCGCGGTGGGCGGCGCGGCAGCTTTCCAGCCCGTCCGCCGTCGGCGCCGCGGTGAACTGGGCCAGCCGCTCCGCGTAGATGCCAGCGGCACTGGCCAGCGCGTCGAAGCGCGGCAGGGCGTGGGTTCGGACCAGACCGCCCAGCACGGCGGCGTCCCCCGCCGGCTCCCGCGCCGCCAGGGCGAGCTTGCCCGGCAGGAGGATCGACAGGGCGGCGGCCGACATCAGGCCGATCATGCGGCGGCGTTGCATCTCATCACCTATGCCATTCAAACCGTGTGGACTTTAGAGCCCCAGAACGAAACGCACCAACTTTTCCCGGTCGCCGCGCGGCAGGGCCATGAAGGCGCCGCGCGCCCTGTCCGCCTCGCCGCCGTGCCACAGGATGGCCTCGGTCACGCTGCGCGCCCGCCCGTCGTGGAGCAGGGCCAGCGTGCCGTCGGACTGCGCCAGCCGCTTCATCCCCCACAGCGGCGTCGTGCGCCAGTCGCGGCCCCGCGCCTCGCCCATCGCCACGCCGTCGGCCAGATCCTCGCCCAGGTCGTGGAGAAGCAGGTCGCTGTAGGGGAAGATCGTCCGGCGGGACAGCGCGGGATGCGCGGCGTCCTCCGCCGTGGTGAAGGAGGGGCGGTGGCAGGACGCGCAGCCGGTGGCGGCGAACAGCGCGCTGCCCGCCGTGTCACGCGGCGCCTCCAGCCCGCCGTCGGGCGGCAGGGTGCGCAGATAACCGTCGATCAGCCCGATCACCGTGGAGGGGATCTCCAGCCCCTCATACTGCGGGGAGTCGCCGTGCGGGGCGTTCCGGCATTCGGTCTGCGCCGGGGTGCAGTCGCCCCAGGGCTCGGGATAGGCCGGGGTCGACATGCCGATGTCGAGGCTGAAGGCCTCAGAATTCTGGCGGTGCAGCGTCGGGTGGACGGCCTTCCAACCGAAGCGGCCGAGTTGCCGTGTGCCCTCCGGCGCCACCCAGTTGGGGCGTCCGGCGATGCCGTCGCCGTCGCGGTCCTCCGGATCGGCGCCGGACAGGATGTCGGCCTCGGGAATGCGCTCCAGCAGGCCCATGCCGCGCACGGACGGGGCGATGCGGGCGGAGATCGCCGTTGCCTCGGCCAGCGGTCCGTAATTGAGGTCGATGACGGTCACCAGCGGGCGGCGCAGCGTCGCCGTGTCGCCGTCGGGGAATCGCACCGTCTCCTCGCGGTAGGTCAGGACGGGCTTGCCCTCGATGGCGAAGCCGAGCACCGCGTTGGTCTGGATCTGCCGCCCATAGACGGGATCGCCACTGAGCTTCAGCGCGTAGCCGACGCCGCGGTCGTCGGGCGTATCGGGGTCGGGCGGGCGCCCCTGACGGGCCGCCGGATGGCAGGCGGCGCAGGAGCGGGCGTCGTAGAGCGGACCCAGCCCGTCGTTGGCGTGCGTCACCGTGGGGGCGCTGACCCACATCCTCCGGAACAGCTTTTCGCCGATCCGGACGTCGAGGTCGCCCGCCACCGCCGGCAGGGCCGGCAGCAGAGCGAGCAGGAAGGCGAGGCGGGCTTTCATCGGTCGGGCGGGCATCGGTCGGGCGGAGTGCCCCATTTCATAAAGACGAAAAGGCCGGGCTGCGGTCCCTCCCCCGCGCGGGCGGTCGGCGGGGAGCGGACAACGCCGCCCCACGCGGGAAAGAGGGACCGCAACCCGTGGCCCGCCGGCTTACTTGCCGACGGCCGACGGGTTGTCGAGGCTGTCCGAACCGGCCAGCTCGACCGAGACGCCCAGGGCGGCGACGACGCCTTCCAGGGCCTTCTTCTGGTCGACCAGACGGTCCACCGCGGTCGAAATGATCGCGTTGCCCTCGGCGTTGTCGGTGCCGATCATCTGATCGTAGGCCATCTTGCCGCTGTCGGCGGTGTCCTTCATGACCTTCATCGCAGCGGTGGTGGCGGTCATCGCCTCCTTCACCTTGGCGTCGGCCTCCGGCGCGGTGGCGGCGACATACTGCGACAGCGACGGGCCGGTCACGACCTTGCCGTCCACGCGGGTGTAGCGGCCGCTGTAGACGTTGACCATGCCGATCTGGTCGTAATAGTGCGAGTTGTGGGTGTTGTCGGAGAAGCAGTCATGCTCCTCCTCCGGATCGTGCAGCATGAGGCCGAGCTTCATGCGCTCGCCGGCCAGCTCGCCGTAGCTGAGGCTGCCGAGGCCGGTCAGGATGCGGGCAACGCCCTCCGACTCCTTGGCCTTGGCGACGGACGCGCGGGCCTTACCCTTGGCGCCCCAGGCCTTGGCCATCTCCTCCAGATCCTCGACCAGCATCTGGGTGGCGACGGTCAGGAACTGGGCGCGGCGGTCGCAGTTGCCGTTGGTGCAGTCCTTGCCCTTGGCGTAGTCGGTCGCCTTACGGTCGCCGGCTCCCGGACCCGTGCCGTTCAGGTCCTGGCCCCACAGCAGGAACTCGACGGCGTGGTAGCCGGTCGCCACGTTGGCCTCGACCTTGCCGGCCTCGTGCAGCTTGTCGGCCAGCAGCTCCTTGGTGATCTTGCGGGCGTCGATGGTCTTGTCGCCGGCCTTGATCTTCGGGTTGGCGATCACGTTGGCCTTGGCGAACGGGTTGCTGTCGCCGCCAGCATAGCCGTCGTCCACATAGTCGATCAGGCCCTCGTCCAGCGGCCAAGCGTTGACCTTGCCTTCCCACTCGTCGACGATCGGGTTGCCGAAGCGGAAGGCCTCAGTCTGCATGTAGGGGACGCGGGCGTTCAGCCACGCCGTGCGAGCGGCGGCCAGCGTCGCCTCCGACGGGTTGGCCACCAGCGCGTCGACGGCCTTCTTCAGCGCCTTGGCGGTGCTGGCGGAGTCCTCGTAGCTGGCCTGGGCGATGTCGGCGTAGGTCTTCACCACGTCCTTGTAGGCGGGCTTGGACGACTGAGCGTCGGCGGCGAGCGGCGCCAGCGCGATGAGAGCCGCGGCGGCAAGGCCGGAGGCGTGCTTGAACATGAAGGTCTCCTCAAGCGTCGGTGATCGTTGGCGTGAGAGCCATGAAAGTGCGAAGCATTCTCAACATGCGCCGCTAATCACTCTTATTGTCAAGATGCAATTGCCAAGCAGGCTGCGCATTGCCGAATTTGCGGCGGACGGCGGGGCCATCGCGGCGGCCCCGCCCACCCACGCTCACTTCACCAGCGGTTCGTAGCGGGCGTCGGTCAGCGTCTTCATGAAGGCGACCAGCGCCTTGATTCGGCGGTCGTCGAGCGCCGGCCCCTCCTCCAGCTCCTTGATGGAGACGGTGGCGGCGATTTCCGGATTGGCCCAGGGCTTGCCGGTTTCGGGATTGATCTGGTCCGCCGGCTTGGTGCTGTTGTACTTGTTGTAGAAGCGGACGACGGTCTCCAGGTCCTTGAAGACGCCGTTGTGCATGTAGGGGCCGGTCACCGCGACGTTGCGCAGGGTCGGCGTCTTGAATTTCCCCTCATGCGCCTTCTGGCCCTTCAGCGCCGGATTCTCGGCCAGCCCGCGGTCGATGTGCGTCGCCGCCACCCCGTTGGCCGCCCGCAGCTCCGCGTTCACCGGAACGCCGATGTTGTGGTACTCGTAGTTGGTGAAGACCTCGTTCTTCGCCGCCGGCATGGCGTTCAGCTTGTGGCAGACGTTGCAGTTGGTGAACTGCTGCGAGAAGAACAGGGTCATCCCCAGCTCCTCCTCGCCGGTCATCTTGTATTCGCCGCGCAGATAACGGTCGTACTTGGAATCGAAGGGCGAGAAGACGTCGGTCGTCTCGAAGGCGGCGATGCTGTCGGTCATCGCGTCATAAGCGCGGTCGGCGTCGTCCAGCACCCCCGCGCCATAGAGGGCGACGAAACTCCGCGCGTAGTCGGCGTTCTCCTTCAACCGCCCCTGCACCTCCGCCTTGGAGGCCATGGCCATCTCGGCGGGGTTCAGCGGCGGGCCGCCGGCCTGCTCCTGGAGAGTGGCGGCCCGGCCGTCGTGGAACTGCCCGCCGAAGGGAACCCCGCTGGCCTTGAAGCCGAAGCGCGGGGAAAGGTGGGCATAGGCGGCGGTCGGCGCGTTGCGGTCGCCCAGCGACTTGCCGTCGGCTCCCAGCGACGCCGCGCCGCGCGGGTCGGCGAAGCCGAACTCCGGGTTGTGGCAGGTCGCGCAGGACTGGCTGCGGGTGGAGGACAGGTTGTTGTCGAAGAACAGCGCCTTGCCCAGCTCGGCCTTGGCCTTCTGCAGGTCCGCCTTCTGCATCTCCGCCGGATCGGCGGCCAAGCCGGAGCCACCGGCGATCAACAGGGCGGACAGCGCCGCGGCCGGCGCGACATACTTGCCGAACAATGACATCCTGACTCTCGCTCCTTGACGGCGGTGGCCCGCGGCGGCAATCCATGGCGGGGCCTGCCGGTCAGTATCCATGCCCTTCGGCCTGGATGATAGTTATTCTCATTATCACGAACATGCGACCTATTGCCACTGGTCGTAGGACCGGCGGGATTAACCCCTCGCCCCATTCGTCCGGCCCCGTTCCCGGACGGACGATCCGGTCCGGGCGCTTCGGTCTGACGGAAAAGGGTACCCCGACCCGGCTACCGACTCTGCTTCGCCAACCGGCAGGCCTGCCACCATTCCGGGGAGAGGCGCCACCACCGTCGGGACTCCAAATGCTCCGCACGCTACGAAGGGAGTGGCGGCCCCGGTGCCGGCACAATCCCGGCATAGCTCGATAATCACTTCAAATTCTAATCATTTCCTTTCAAAGCAATCCGATTGTCATTCACGCCCCCGCGTTGCGCTCTCCTTCCCGTTTCTTTGACCCGACGCCGCTGCACATGGCGATTCCTGCACTTTGCCTGAAGGCAGCGCTAAAAGTTGCGTTGCGGATCGCAAAGACAACGATGCCGGCCCGCCGGACTACCCCAATCGATAGGTTTATTAAAATACCGGCTTTCGACATCCTGAAATCACAGACGCCGTGCATTCCCTGAAAATCAGTAATCAGCCCCTCCGCTTCACAATGTCGAAGCAAAAACCCTTCGCATAACAATTATCAACGGAGAAAATCAATGACCCTGTTCGCCAACATCCGCGCCATCATTTCCCCGGTCCAGGCCGCCACCAAGGACCGCAAGGGCATCACGGCCCTCGAATACGGTCTGGCGGCGGCACTTGTCGCGCTGGTCATCATCGGCGGCGCCCGCACCTTCGGCACCAACGTCAGCACCCTGTTCACCGGCATCGGCTCCACGGTCAGCGGCACCTCGACGAAAATTCCGTAAACACCGCTCCTCCCCTCCCACGCAAAGCTCCCGCCATGGATACGATCGCGGTCTTCGATCCCCTCTCCCTGGTACTGCCCATGGCGGGGCTTGCGCTGGGCTGGGCGGCGGCGGACGACCTGTGCCGGCGCATCATTCCGGACACGGTGTCGATCCTCCTCGCCAGCCTCGGTCTCGCGCTTCCGCTGTGGCAGGGCGCCCCCTTTCCCTGGGCCAGCCTTGCCGCCGCCGCCACGCTGTTCCTCATCCTGTGTGCCCTTCATGGGCGGGGCTGGCTGGGCGGCGGGGACGTGAAGCTGGCCTCGGCCATCCTGCTGCTGGTCGGGGTGGAGCGGGCCGCCCCCTTCGCGACCACCACCGCGCTGGCCGGCGGAGTGCTCTCCCTTCTCTATCTCGCCGGATGGCTCGCCCTGCGCAACGCGCGCCCGGCGCGCCGGTTGCTGCGCTTCTTCGGCGGCCAGCCCGGCCCGGCCCGGATCGTTGCCCATCTCCTGGCGGCCGAGGCGCACCGCATCGCCACCCGCCATTCCGTGCCCTACGGCGTCGCCCTGGCCGCCGGCGGGCTGCTCACCCTCTCCAACCCCACCGGAGGAGCGGCATGGTTCTGAGAGTGCTTTTCCTGTCCCTGCTGCTCGTCGGGCTGTCGCTGGTGGGCTACGTGTCCTTCTCGATGCTGCCGGCCCCGACCGCCGCCGTCGCGGTCCCGGCGCCCCAGGCGCCCATGGATTCCGTGCTGGTCGCCGCCCGCCCGATCTCCACCGGCATGCTTCTGCGCGCCGAGGATCTGCGCTGGGAGCCCTGGCCGCCGGGTCGCCTCGGCGACGGCTACATGGTGCGGGGCCGCGTTGCCGAAAGCGCCTACAGCGGCGCCGTCACCCGCCGGTCCTTCGCGGCGGGCGAGCCGATCATGGCCGGCCACATCGTCGCGCCGGGGGAGCGCGGCTTCCTCGCCGCCGTCCTGTCGCCGGGCAGCCGCGCCGTCTCGGTGGCGGTGGACGCGGTCAGCGCGACCGGCGGGCTGATCTGGCCCGGCGACCGCGTGGATCTGATCCTGACCCAGAATTTCGAATCCCAGGCAGGGCGCGACCTGCGCAGCCGGGCGGTCGGCGAAACCGTGCTCCAGAACCTGCGCGTTATCGCCATCGACCAGCAGCTCGGCGAGGCGGGCATGGCGAAGAACGGGCCGGACGGACGCATCCCCCGCACCGTGACGCTGGAGGTCACCGCCCGTCAGAGCGAGACGGTCACCGTCGCCGCCGCGATGGGCAAGCTGTCGCTGGCGCTGCGCAGCCTGCTTTCCGACGAGACCGTCCTTGCCGCGGGCGATGCGGAAGCCGCTTCGGCCCCGACCTGGGCCGAAGACGTGTCGCCCGCCCTGCGCCAGCTTCCCGCACCCCACAGCGCGGAGGCGCCCGCCGCCCGCCGCCCGCCGCTGCTCATCATCCGCGGCTCCAAGACGGAAACGCTCGAACGCTGAACCGGTGCGCCGACCCAGGGGGGACGAAGTCATGACGATGGCAACCATCAACACCACAAGCCGGGTCGCGGCCCTCAGGATCATGGGGGCGGCCCTCCTGGCCGGGCTGTTCGCGGCGCTGGCCGCGGCGCCCGCCCAATCCCAGCAATCCCAGGCGCAGCAGCGCCCCCGCGAGATCACGCTGGAGGTCGGCGGCGGACAGCCGGTCAACCTGCCGGCCCCGGCGGCCAGCGTCTTCACCTCCGCCCCGGAGATCGCCGACGTGCAGGCGTCCGGCCCGCAGGCCTTCTTCATCGTTGCCAAGACGCCGGGACGGGCCAGCGTCTACGCCCTCTCGGCGGACAACAAGCCACTCGCCGCCTTCAGCGTCGTCGTCACCATGCCGGTCGGCGACCTGCGGTCGAAGCTGGTCGCCCAGGTCCCCAACGCCGCCATCGACGTGCAGAGCACCGGCAACGGCATCACGTTGACCGGCACCGTCTCCTCCCCCGCCACGGCGCGGCAGATGGTCGAGCTGGCCGAGCGCTACGTCGGGCAGGGGCAGACCGTCACCAACCGCCTGACCGTCGCCTCCCCCGCCCAGGTGAACCTGCGGGTCCGCGTCGCCGAGGTGTCGCGCCAGGTAACCAAGGAACTGGGCGTCAATTTCGAGAGCATGTTCAACATCGGCTCCTTCGCCTTCGGGATCGCCACCGGGCGCCCCATTCTCGACGCAGCCGGCAACCTGATCCGCGCCCTCCCGCCGACCAACTCCTTCGGCGGCAGCTACCGCTCCAGCAACGGGCGGGTGGACATCAACACGGTGGTGGACGCGCTGGCCGAGGACGGGCTGATCACCGTGCTGGCCGAGCCGAACCTGACCGCCCTGTCCGGCGAGACCGCCAGCTTCCTGGCCGGCGGCGAGTTCCCCATCCCGGTCGCCCAGTACGACCGCACCACCACCATCCAGTTCAAGAAATACGGCGTCAGCCTGGACTTCACCCCCACCGTGCTGGGCGGCGGCCAGATCAGCATGCGCGTCCGCCCGGAGGTCAGCGAGCTGACCAACAACGGCGCCGTCGTGGTCGACTCCATCCGCATCCCCGGCCTGTCGGTGCGCCGCGCCGAGACGACCATCGAGCTGGCCAGCGGGCAGAGCTTCGCCATCGCCGGCCTGCTCCAGAACAACACCTCGGCGACGCTGGACGCCGTGCCGGGGCTGGGCGACGTGCCGGTGCTGGGGGCGCTGTTCCACTCCAGCAAGTTCCGCCGCAACGAGACGGAGCTGGTCATCGTCGTGACCCCCTACCTCGTCCGCCCGGTGTCCGCCGCCAACGCCCTGTCCGCCCCCACCGACGGCTTCGTCGCGGCGACCGACGTGGAGCGCATCTTCCTGAACCGCGCCCAGAGCCTGCAGCCCCCGGCCGGCGGCAGCAGCGCGGCCGGCACCGCCCCGCTCGCCGCCCCGATGGTGATCGGGCCGGGCGCCGCCCGCCTGCACGGCGACGCCGGCTTCAGCCTCCAATGACCCCTTTCGCGGAGCACAGCGCCATGTCCAAAGCCATGCGAACGCCGATGCTGCTTCTGCCACTCCTCACGGGTCTGCTGGGCGGCTGCGCCGTGCCGCAGACTCCCCCGCCGATGCCCACCGCCCAAGTACCCGCCGTGAGGGCGCTCAGCAACACCGTCCCCTTCGCCATCGACCCGCGCAGCGGCGCCATCGCGGCGGAGGAGCGCGGCCGGGTGGTCCGCACGGTGGCCGGGCTCGGCCGCGACACCACCCCCCATGTGACGGTCACCGGTCCGCTGCTGGCCGCCCCGGCGCGGTCCGCCGTCGCCTCCCTGCTGGGCGCGGCCGGCGTGCCGCCGGAGAACGTCACCTTCACCCCCGACCAGACCGGCGCCCCGGCGCTCCAGGTGACCAGCTACGTCGCGCTGGCCCCGGACTGCGCGGCGTGGAGCGACATCTACAGCGGCTGGTACCAGAACAGCCCGACCGAGGCGCTGGGCTGCAGCAACCGGCGCAACCTCGCTCTGATGCTGGCCGACCCGCGCGACCTGGTGCAGGGCCGCGAGACCGTGCCTGCCGACGGCCAGCGCATGGCCGGCGCCGTCCAGCGCTACCGCGCCGACCAAGTGAAGCCCTTCGTGAAGGGCAACGGCACCAGCGCCTTCGTGCTGTCCCCCGCCCTGAACGGAAGCCAGGAGGAGCAATGAGCCTGCTCGCCACCCTTCTCGGCGACGCGCCGTCGCCGGCCGACGCCGCCCGCGGCACCGGTCCCCGCCTGCTCGCCTACGTCGCCGACGCGGCCAGCGCCGCCCTGCTGAGCAGCGCAGCCCCGTCCCTGCTGCCCTGCGAGGTGCGGACCGGCGACATCCGCAGCGCCGTCCGCGATCTCGCTCGCCAGCGCTCGCCGGATCTGCTGCTGGTCGATCTGTCCGGCGTCGCCGACCCGCTGGCCGCCATGGAGGCGCTGGCCGGAGTCTGCGACCCGTCGGTGCGGGTCATCGCGGTCGGCGACAGCAACGACATCGGCCTCTACCGCGACCTGCGCCGGATCGGAGTCACCGACTATCTGTTCAAGCCGTTGTCCCGCGATCTGCTGGAGGGGGCGCTGCGCGCCGCCGGCGCCGGCAGCGGGGCGGACGAGGCGCCGGGACGGCTGGGCAAGCTGGTGGCGGTGGTCGGCGCGCGCGGCGGCGTGGGGACGACGACGGTCGCGGTGCATCTGGGCTGCTGGCTGGCCGACGGGGCGCGCGGGCGCACGGCGCTGGTCGACCTCGACCTGCAGAACGGCACGGTGGCGCTGGCCCTCAACCTGCGGCCCGAGCCGGCGCTGCGCGAGGCGGTCGAGGCCCCCGACCGTGTGGACGACGTGTTCATGGAGCGCGCCATGGTCGCCGCCTCCGACCGGCTGTCCGTTCTGGCGGCGGAGGAGCCGGTGGAGGACGTGATCGACATCGCGCCGACCGCGGCCCTGTCGGTGCTGAACCGTCTTCAGGCCCGCCACAACTACGTCGTCGTGGACGCCGGCCGCGCCCAGGGCGGGGCCGCCCGCGCTGCGCTGGAGGCGGCGTCCATCGCGGTCCTGGTCGGCGACGCCAGCGTCGCCGGCCTGCGCGATCTGGTGCGGCTGCGCGCCGCCATCGCGCGCCGGTCCGGCGGCGGACGTCTCGTCACCGTCCTGAACCGGCGCGGCGCCCCCGGGGAGCTTCCCGCGGCGGACCTGATGCGCACGCTGGGCGAGCCGCCGGAGCACGCCCTGCCCTACCGCCCGGTACCGCTGGCCGTCGCCGCGGGCGTCGGCGAGCCGGCCTTCCGCCATTGCCGCCGCTTCCGCGAGGCGATGGAGCGGCTGGGCGCCGACGTCGCCGGCCAGCCCGCCGCCCAGGACGGCCTGTTCCGCCGCTGGGTGCGGCGATGAGCACGCTGTTCGGCCGCAAGGCCGCACCCCCCTCCCTGACGGTCGCCAGCCCGCCGCCCGGGGAGCCGAAGCCCGCCCCGGTCGCCGCACCGGCGGCGGCGCCCGTCCCGCCGCCACCGGCCGCGCTGCGCCCGGTCAACCGCTCGCTGAACGACATCCGGTCCCAGGTGCTGGCCCGCATCGACCCGGCGACCATCGCCGACATGCCGGCGGAGACGCTACGCCCGCTGGTCGAGCGGCTGATCGACGACATCGCCACCACCAGCCGCAGCCAATTGAACGGGCGCGAGCAGGCCACGCTGGCGACGGAGCTGGTCCACGACATGATCGGGCTGGGGCCGCTGGAACCGCTGCTGGCCGACGACGCGATCACCGACATCATGGTCAATGGCCCCTCCCGCACCTTCGCCGAGCAGCGCGGCAAGCTGGTGGAAATGCCGGTGCGCTTCCGCGACGCCGGGCATCTGCTGAACATCGCGCAGCGCATCGCCTCGGCGGTCGGGCGGCGGGTGGACGAATCCAGCCCGATGGTCGACGCCCGGCTGGCCGACGGCAGCCGCGTCAACATCGTGGTGCCGCCGCTGGCGCTCGACGGCGCCTGCATCTCCATCCGCAAATTCGCCCGCCGCACCATCGGCTTCCGCGAACTGGTGGAGTTCCGCAGCATGTCCGAGCCGATGGCCCGCGCGCTGGAGATCATCGGGCGCTGCCGGCTGAACGTCATCATTTCCGGCGGCACCGGCTCGGGCAAGACGACGCTGCTCAACGCCATGTCCCGCCCCATCGAGGCGACTGAGCGCGTCATCACCATCGAGGACGCGGCCGAACTCCAGCTCCAGCAGCCCCACGTCGTCCGGCTGGAGACGCGCCCGCCCAACCTGGAGGGCCAAGGGCAGGTGACGCAGCGCGACCTCGTCCGCAACGCCCTGCGCATGCGGCCCGACCGCATCATCATCGGCGAGGTGCGCGGGGCGGAGGCCTTCGACATGCTCCAGGCCATGAACACCGGCCATGACGGGTCGATGTCGACCATCCACGCCAACAACCCGCGCGACGCGCTGAGCCGCGTCGAGAACATGGTGCTGATGGCCGGGATGAACCTGCCCAGCCGGGCCATCCGCCAGCAGATCGCCGGGGCGGTCAACGTCATCGTCCAGGTCCAGCGAATGCGCGACGGCGTGCGCCGCATCACCCACGTCACCGAGCTGGTCGGCATGGAGGGCGACGTGATCCTGACCCAGGACCTCTTCACCTTCGAGTTCCGCGGCGAGAACCGCGACGGCATCCTGGAGGGGCGCTACGCCGCCACCGGCCTGCGCCCGCGCTTCGCCGACCGGCTGGCCTATTTCGGGCAGGAGGCGGCCTGGAACACCGCCACCACCGGCCTGTAGCGGGAGGGAACACGCGATGGACCGCATCCAGGCCCTTCAGCTCGCCACCCTCCTCCTCGGCGTCGGGACGCTGCTCTTCGCCCTGTCCACCCTGCGCGCGTTCCGCCGCCGCAAGGCGCTGCGCCGCCGGCTGGCCGCCCTGTCGGCCGAGGCGCGGTCCGTGGTGGAGGACGGCAGCCCCGACATCACCGGCGCCGGCCCCCTGACCATCGCCGACCGGGTGAAGCGGCGCATGTCGCGTTTCTACGCGCGGCGCCAGACCGTCTATCTGCCGCCGGGCATCCGGCTGTGGCGGGCGCTTCTGTACGCCGTGATCGCCGCCGGCCTGTGCTGGTGGCTGGGCGGGCCGGTGATGGGCGACGCGGGCGCCACGACCACCGCCGCTGTGGCCCTGCTGGTCACCCCCCGCCTCGTCTTCGCCGCCAGCCGTCGCAAGATGCTGGAGGCGTTGATGAATCAGCTTCCCGACGCGATCAGCCTCGTCGTCCGCGCCACCCGCGCCGGCATCCCGGTCTCGGAAAGCCTGCGCATGGTCGGCACCGAGCTGTCCGAGCCGATCGCCCCGCTGTTCCGCCGCATCGTCGACGAGACGGCCATGGGCATCGACCTGGAAACCGTGCTGACCCGCGCCGCCGCCAATGTCCGCCTGCCGGAGTTCCGCTTCTTCGTCGTCACCCTGTTGCTGCAGCGGGAGACCGGCGGCAACCTGACGGAGCCGCTGGAGAATCTGGCCGACATGATCCGCCAGCGCCGCCGCGTGCAGATGCGCACCCGCGCCCTGACGTCGGAGGCGCGCAGCTCCGCCGCCGTGCTGGCCGCCCTGCCCTTCCTGGCCGGCGGCGGCATGGCGATGCTGAACCCCGACTACGCGTGGCGGCTGATCGACGAGCCGAGCGGCCAGACGATGCTGATGGTGGCCGGCGGGCTGCTGCTGGTCGGCGTCGGCTCCATGCAGCTCCTCATCCGGAAGACCCTGTCATGAGCGGCGGCCTGATCCCGCAGCCGGTCCTGCTCGGCTTCGGCGTCCTGATGATCCTGACCGGTGTGGCCGGGCTGCGCTCCTGCGCGCTGCGCGAGCGGCTGCTGGCCCGGCTGGAGCGCCTGCGCGCCGGAACCGCGCTCTCCGCCGCCCCGGAGACGGAGCGCCGCAGCCTGCTGAGCCGGATCGGCGCCACGCTGGCCCGCACACCGCTCGTCGGTTCCACCGACCGGGAGCGGATGCGCAAGAGCCTGATCGCCGCCGGCTACAACCAGCCCGGCCACCTCTATTCCCTGCTCGGCATCAAGCTGCTGTGCATCGGCGCCGGGATGGCGCTGGTCCCTGCGGCGGCGGGGGACCTGCTGCCCTCGCTGATCGGCGCGCCGGGTGCGGCGGCGCAGGTGGTGGCCGGCGCCCTGCTCGGCTGGCGGCTGCCCGATCTGGCGCTGGGCCGGATGCGCGACCGCCGTCTGGAGGAGGTGCGCAACGGCCTGCCCGACGCGCTCGACCTGCTGGTGATCTGCGGCGAGGCCGGCCTCGGCCTGGAAGCGGCGGTGGACCGCGTGGCCCGCGAGGTGGCGACCGCCTACCCGGCGCTGAGCGCCGAGCTGTCGGCCACCGCGGCGGAGATGCGCGTGCTGTCCGACCGCGGCGGCGCACTCAACAATCTGGCCGCCCGGCTGGACATGGAGGGCGTGCGCGGCATGGCGACGACGCTGATCCAGGCCATGCGCTACGGCACGCCGCTGGCCCAGGCGCTGCGCGTCCTGGCCGGGGAGATGCGCGCCCAGCGCCTCGCCCGGTTCGAGGAGAAGGCGGCCCGCCTGCCGGTGCTGCTGACCCTGCCCATGGTGGTCTTCATCCTGCCCTGCGTCTTCATCGTCGTCGGCGGCCCCGCCATGCTCGACGTCTCGCGCAGCTTCGACAGCGCCGGCACCAGCCAGCCAACCCATTCCAGCCAATCCCACTCCAACCCGCCCCACAGCCAGACCAAGGGAGGTCAGCCATGATCGCCACCCCGTCCCTCCTCCCGTCCAGCCAGCGCCCGACCCGCAAGCGTCTCTCCGGTCTGGGCCGCGCCGCGGCCGCCGCCCTCCTGCTGCTGTCGGTCAGCGCCTGCGCCTCGGCGCCGGGCGGCGGGCCGGTGGGGTCGAAGAGCGGCCCGACGGCCAACGCCACGCTGGACGACAAGGCGCGCGTGCAGCTCCGCCTCGCCCGCGCCGCCCAGGAGGCCGGCAACACCGGCTCCGCGGTGCGCTTCTACCGGGCGGTGCTGGATCAGGCGCCGGGCCATGTCGGCGCCCTGCTCGGGCTGGGTGAAACCCTGTCGGAGAGCGGGTCCGCCGCCGACGCGGTGGTCGAGCTCCAGAAGGCCGCCGCCGCGGTGCCCGACAATGTGGAGGTGCAGACGGCGCTGGGCCGCGCGCTGGTTCGCGCCAACCGTCCCGCCGATGCGCTGAACCGCTTCGACGCCCTGCTCCGCCGCAACGACGACGACCTGCGCGCCCGCTTGAACCGCGGCGTCGCCCTCGACCTCGCCGGGCGGCACGCGGAGGCCCAGGGCGAGTACCGCCACGTCCTGAAGGCGGAGCCGAACAACACGGCGGCCATGGCAAACCTCGGCCTGTCGCTGGCGCTGAACGGCAGCGCGGAGGGCGTGGCGATTCTGGAAGGGCTGGTCCAAGGCGGGGTGGACTCCCCCCGCGTGCGCCAGAACCTCGCGCTGGCCTACGGGCTGAAGGGCGATCGGGAGGCGGCGGCCCGCGTGGCCCGGCTCGACCTCGACGACGCCAACGTCCGCTCGAATCTGGCCTTCTACGAGACGGCGCGCCAGTTCGTCGCCTTCAAACCGTGAGGCGGCCCCATGCGCAGCCGCAGACGCTCTCTTCCCGGCCCTCTTCCCGGCCTCCGTCTCCCGCGTGACCGCCGGGGCCTGACCACGCTGGAGCTGGCGATCGTTTCCCCGGCGCTGATCGCCGGCATGATCGCGCTGGCCGAGGTGTCCTATTCGCTGACCGTGGACGGCCTGCTGAACCACGCCGCCCGCGCCGCCGCCCGCAGCGGCTTCACCGGGGAGCTGGCGACCGGCTTCACCGACCGCCGTGCCCAGGTCTGCGACACGGTGTACCGCTTGACCAGCCGGGTGCTCGACCAGAGCCGCCTGTCGGTGCGCAGCCACAGCTACGCCTCCTTCACCACCCTCGGGCAGGTCAACAGCGGGATTCCGCCCTCCACCTCGCTCACCGACCTGAATTGCGGCTCCGCCGACTGGGACGCCAATCAGACCGGGACGGCGCTGGGCGGCAGCGGGCAGGTCGTAGTCTACACGCTGCGCTACACCCAGCCGGTGCTGACCGGGCTGGGCGCCACGGTCCTGGGACGGGCGGAGCTGATCCACGAGGCCCGGCTGGCCGTGCGCAACGAACCCTTCATGGTGGGGGAGTGACCGGCATGATGGAGACACAGGCCCCGGAATCCCGGCGCCGGCCCCTGCCGCACGACCGTCGCGGCGTCGCGGCGCTGGAGATGGCGCTGCTGGCGCCGGTCCTTCTGCTGCTGGTCACCGCCACGGTGGACGTGGTGCGCTACGTCAGCATCACCCTGACCCTGAACCGCACCGCCGCCAACGTCAGCGACATCGCCACCCAGTTCGACAAGCTGCGCGCCGGCATGACCGTGGTGAAGGGGAACGAGGTCGGCGTGCTGTTCCTCGCCGCGACGGAGGTCGCCCAGCCGCTGGACCTGATGGCCGGCGGGCAGGTGATCGTCACCTCGGTCGCCAACATGGGCCAGGGATCGCGGGTGATGTGGCAGGAACGGGCCGGCACCGGCTCCGCCATCAGCCATTACGGCGCCGCGGGCGGGGCGGCCACGCTGCCGCCCGGCTTCACCCAGCAGCCCGGCGACAACGCCATCTTCACCGAGCTGTTCTACCGCTTCACCCCCTATCTGCTGAGCGGACCGTGGCTCGGCGACGCCGGGACCTCCACGACGCTCTACGCCAGCGCCGTCTACCAGCCCCGGCTCGGCACGCTCACCACGCTGGAGACCGGGCCATGAGAACACGCTTCCTGACCGCGGCCCGCCTGCTCGCCTCTCTGGGCGCCACCTCTCTGGGCACGGTGCGGCGGGACCGACGGGGTGCCACGGCGTTGATGTTCGCCGCCGCCGCGGTGCCCCTGCTGGGCATGGTCGGGCTGGCGGTGGATTACGGCCGGGCCTTCCTCGTGCAGTCGCGGCTTCAGACCGCCATCGACGCCGGGGCGCTGGCCGCCGGCAAGATGCTGAACTCCACGGCGGACGCCCAGAGCGACATCGCCATGTTCGTCGCGGCCAACCTGCCGCCGGGCTTCCTGGGGGCGGCCATCGGCACCCCGGCGGTGACGCTGGACCAGACCAACCAGCGCGTCGGCGTGTCGGTCACCGCCACCCTGCCGACGACCTTCCTGCGGGTCCTGCAGGTGAACGAGCTGACCATCTCCGTCACCAATCAGGTGCAGCGCGCCAACGCCGGGCTGGAACTGGCGCTGGTGCTCGACGTCACCGGCTCCATGGCGACCAACAACCGCATCGGGGAGCTGCGCAGCGCCGCCACCGACCTCGTCAACATCCTGTTCGGGCCGGGCAGCGCGCCGCCGAAAAACCTGTGGGTCTCCATCGCCCCCTACGCGGCGGAGGTCAACATCGGCAAGACCCGCACCAACTGGCTGGCGGCGGGCAGCTACGACGCCACCAAATGGGCCTCCCAGGGCTGGCGCGGCTGCGTCCTGGCGCGCACCCAGCCGCAGGACCAGACCGACACCCCGCCGGCCTCCGCGCCGTTCAAGCCCTTCTGGTACCCGAACAACCAGTACAACGGGACCAACAACGACAACCCCTGGACCCCCACGAACATCACCGACGACGGCACCTACCGCCAGACCAACGACATGGCCGGGCCGAATCTCGGCTGTCCGCCGCCGATCATGGCGCTGACCAACGACCGCTCGGCGCTGCTCGCCAGGATCGCCGGGCTGAAGCCGGTGAACCGCGGCGGCACCATGGCGAACCAGGGGCTGCAGGCCGGATGGTTCACCCTGTCGCCGAAGTGGCGCGGCCTGTGGGGCGGCACGACGCCGGACACGCTGCCGCTCGATTACGGGACGCCCGACATGTCCAAGGCGGTTGTCCTGCTGACCGACGGCAACAACGAGTGGTACAAGTACAAGCCGCAGGGCGACTACACCAGCTACCAGCGTCTCAGCGACGGGCTGCTGGGCACCACCGACACCAATCAGGTGACGACGGCGATCAACAACCGCATGCTGACGCTGTGCAGCAATATGAAGGCGGCGGGGATCACCCTCTTCACCATCACCGTCGGCGACAGCGCCAGCAGCGCCACCCGCACCCTCTACGAAAGCTGTGCCTCGCCCGGCCCGAACCATTATTTCGACAGCCCGACGCCGGCGGATCTGCAGACGGTGTTCCGCACCATAGCCGGCCAGCTCAGCAACCTGCGAATCATCCGCTGATCGGCCTGCGCTGAACGGCCGGCACCTTGGCCGGGGGCGGTATGGCGGAGACAGCGGTTTATGACCTATTGCGCATTGGTCCGCCGCCGCCCAATGGGCTACAGGAATCGGGACCGTGCAGACAAGAGGCCCGCCCGTCATGTCCCAGACCTTCCCCCAGACCTTTCACGTGATCGTTGCCGAAGACGACCCCGTCGTCGCGGTCACCATTGCCGAAACCCTGGAGGAGCGCGGCTTCCGCGTGACCATCGGGCGCAACGGGTTCGATGCCTTCAAGATCGACCAGAACGATCCCGCCGACATCCTGATCACCGACCTGCGCATGCCGCACTTCGACGGCACCAGCCTGATCGCCCGCATGCAGGAGCAGCGCCCCGAGTTGCCCATCCTGGTCACCACCGGCTACAGCGACAACCTGCCCAAGGAGGAGCCGGGCCAGCTGTCCGTCGTCCAGAAGCCCTTTTCCGAGGACAGCATCGTCCGGGCGGTGCAGAGCCTGCTCGGGGTCGCCTGACCGGACCGCCGGAGGGTGGCAGCGAAAAAAGTTCGCTCTCCGGTGAAGTTCCTGCTTGCGCTGCGCCGCAGGGACCCGTATAAGCCGGCCTCCGTTCCGGATTAGCTCAGTCGGTAGAGCAGCGGACTGTTAATCCGCGTGTCGCTGGTTCGAGTCCAGCATCCGGAGCCATATTGCGGGTGTAGCTCAGTTGGTTAGAGCGCCGGCCTGTCACGCCGGAGGCCGCGGGTTCAAGTCCCGTCACTCGCGCCACATTGCGGGCGTAGCTCAGGGGTAGAGCACAACCTTGCCAAGGTTGGGGTCGAGGGTTCGAATCCCTTCGCCCGCTCCAGTTTCGGGGCACGACAGTGTCTACAGGGGCCGCTTGTGCATCAAGCGGCCCCTCGTCGTTTCAGACGTCGCTTGGTGCCAACCCGTTCCTTCCCCATTCCGCTCAGCCGAAATAGGCCGATGGCGTCACGCCCAGCGTCCGCTTGAACAAGGCGATGAAGGCGCTGACGCTGTCGTAGCCGAGGTCGATGGCCACGGTCGTCACCGGCGCGCCCTCGGCCAGCATCTCCAGCGCGCGCATCAGGCGCGCCCGCTGCCGCCACGCGGTGTAGCTGTAGCCGGTCTCCGCCACGAAGCGGCGGCTCAGCGTCCTTTCGGACACGCCCGCCCAGGAAGCCCAGGCGTCCATGCCACGCCGATCCCCGGGATCGTCGAGCAAGGCCCGCGCGATCCGGAGAAGGCGCGGATCGCGCGGCATGGGCAGGGCAAAGGGATCGATGGGCGAGGCCCTGAGTTCGTCGAGGAGGACCATGGCAAGGCGCCATTGCGCCTCGTCCAGCTCCCACCCCCGCCATCCGGAGGCGCGGATCACCGCCTCGCGCAGCAGGCCGGATACCTTGATGATGCAGGACCGGTCCGGCAGCGTCGCGCAGGCGGCTTCCGCGATGTAGCAGCTCCACCCCTCGACGGCCCCGTGGGTGTAGCCGTGGTGCGGCTGGTGGGGCGGAAGCCAGACCGCATGCTCAGCGGGAACCACCCAGGTGTCCGTCTCCGTGCCGATGGTGAGCAGCCCGCGGCGCAGACCGGAGAGCTGGCCGCGCGGATGGCTGTGCAGTCCCAGCGCACGATGTTCGGCCTGCGTCTCGTAGATGGCGACGATGATCGGTTCGCACGCATCACTCGCGGCGAAGGCGAACCGTTCCTCGGACATGGCGTCAATCCGCTATCGAATGGCCGCCATAGCTTAGCGCTGCCTTCGGTCGCCCGCTAGACTGCTCGCGACAGGAGGAAGCCATGATTCCGCAGAATTCCCCTTCCCCCACGCCCGACCTCGACCGGCTTTACGACCCGCCGATGGAGCATGTCCAGAAGGCGGTCATGACGGAGTTGATCTCCTTCCACGCCGATTACCTCGCCAAGGCCACCTTCTTCTGCCTCGCGACCGGTCGCGCTGCGGGTCTGGACGCCTCGCCGCGCGGCGGCCCGCCGGGTTTCGTCAGGATGCTCGATGCCAAGACCGTCGCCTTCGCCGACTGGCCCGGCAACAACCGGATCGAGTCCATGCGCAACCTGCTGGAGGACGACCGCTTGGGGATGCTCTTCCTGTTCCCCGGCCTGGACGTCTTCATGCGGATCAATGGACGCGGCCGCGTCTCGGACGACGCGGATCTCCGCGCCAACCTTGCCGAGGGGACGAAAATTCCCAAGACGGCCATCGTCGTGAGCGTGGACGAGGTGCTGTTCCACTGCGGCAAGGCGGTGAACCGGGCCAAGCTGTGGGCTCCGGAATCCCGGATCGGGCGCGGCGCGCTTCCGACCCCCGGCCAGATGCTCGCCGCCATGACCAGGCAGGACGCCTCCGCCGCGGAGGCCATCGATGCGCACTACGACCATGCGATGCGAAACGACCTCTACGGCTGAGCTGCAGGAGTTTCAGGACCGGAAAAACGCCCTCTGTCGGACACGACGAAAAGCCGGCGCTTTCCGTTGGGAAAGCGCCGGCCTTGCCGTTCATGAAGCCGATTGTCAAGTGTGTTTGAAACCCATCCATCCAAGTCCTTGATGGCTTGGCGTGTGCCGTGGTGACCTGGCGGCGACCTACTCTCCCACGTCTTAAGACGCAGTACCATCGGCGCTGAGGCGTTTCACGGCCGAGTTCGGAATGGGATCGGGTGTTGGGAGCCTCGCCATGACCACCAGGTCACCAAGGCACACGCGAACCATCCGGACCGGACGGGCGGGTTTCGTTAAGTTTGAGGACGTCTGCTCTTGTTCTTTGCGGTGTTGGCTCGTGCGCCCAGGGCTTGCCGCTGCGCGCGGGCCGCCTGCTGGGAAGGATCAAGCCGATCGAGCGATTAGTAAGGCTCAGCTTCAGGCGTTGCCGCCCGTCCACATGCCTCCTATCGACGTGATGGTCTGTCACGGCTCTCAAGGGAGTTCTGGTTTTGAGGTGGGTTTCCCGCTTAGATGCTTTCAGCGGTTATCCCGTCCATACTTAGCTACCCGGCCATGCCACTGGCGTGACAACCGGTGCACCAGAGGTATGTCCATCCCGGTCCTCTCGTACTAGGGACAGATCCTCGCAAAACTCCGACACCCACGGCAGATAGGGACCGAACTGTCTCACGACGTTCTAAACCCAGCTCACGTACCACTTTAATCGGCGAACAGCCGAACCCTTGGGACCTGCTCCAGCCCCAGGATGTGATGAGCCGACATCGAGGTGCCAAACGACTCCGTCGATATGGACTCTTGGGAGTCATCAGCCTGTTATCCCCGGCGTACCTTTTATCCGTTGAGCGATGGCCCGTCCACGTGGGACCACCGGATCACTATGGCCGACTTTCGTCTCTGCTCGACTTGTCTGTCTTGCAGTCAGGCGGGCTTATGCCATTGCACTCGTCGAGCGATTTCCGACCGCTCTGAGCCCACCATCGCGCGCCTCCGTTACACTTTGGGAGGCGACCGCCCCAGTCAAACTACCCGCCATGCAGGGTCCCGGCTCCGGATCAACGGAGCGCGGTTAGATGCCAGAGACCTCAAGGGTGGTATTTCAAGGATGGCTCCACCCGAGCTGGCGCCCGGGCTTCCTAGCCTCCCACCTATCCTACACATGAGATCCCTAGCACCACTGCAAAGCTGTAGTAAAGGTGCACGGGGTCTTTCCGTCTGACCGCGGGTACTCCGCATCTTCACGGAGAGTTCAATTTCGCTGAGTTGGTGTTGGAGACAGCGGGGAAGTCGTTACGCCATTCGTGCAGGTCGGAACTTACCCGACAAGGAATTTCGCTACCTTAGGACCGTTATAGTTACGGCCGCCGTTTACCGGGGCTTCAATTCGGAGCGTGAACCCCTCCTCTTAACCTTCCGGCACCGGGCAGGCGTCAGACCCTATACGTCGCCTTGTACGGCTTCGCAGAGCCCTGTGTTTTTAGTAAACAGTCGCCACCCCCTGGTCTGTGCCCCCCGCCCCGGCTTGCGCCGCGACGGGGCCCTCTTCTTCCGAAGTTACGAGGGCAATTTGCCGAGTTCCTTCAACACCATTCTCTCAAGCGCCTGGGTATACTCTACCAGTCCACCTGTGTCGGTTTGGGGTACGGTCTGATGCGGGGGCTGTTTCCTGGAACGGGTCCCCAGCCGGGCCAATCCGATAAGGCCCGACACGCTTTCCCATTCGTCACACACCCGCTGGCCCACGAATATTAACGTGGTTCCCATCGACTACGCCTTTCGGCCTCGCCTTAGGGGCCGGCTCACCCTGCGTGGATTAACCTTGCGCAGGAACCCTTGGACTTTCGGCGACAGTGTTTCTCACACTGTTTGTCGCTACTCATGTCAGCATTCTCACTTCCGATACCTCCAGGCGGCCTCACGGACACCCTTCGCAGGCTTACGGAACGCTCCGCTACCACGTGATCAAAGATCACATCCGCAGCTTCGGTACACGGCTTGAGCCCCGATACATTTTCGGCGCAGGCCGGCTTAACTAGACCAGTGAGCTATTACGCTTTCTTTAAAGGATGGCTGCTTCTAAGCCAACCTCCTGGTTGTCATGGCCTTCCCACATCCTTTCCCACTTAGCCGTGATTTGGGGACCTTAGCTGGCGGTCTGGGCTGTTTCCCTCTCGACGATGGACCTTAGCACCCACCGTCTGTCTGCCGGGCTGTGCTCCACGGTATTCGGAGTTTGGTTAGGTTTGGTAAGCCGCGAGGCCCCCTAGCCCATCCAGTGCTCTACCCCCGTGGGCAATCGCCCGACGCGCTACCTAAATAGCTTTCGCGGAGAACCAGCTATTTCCCGGTTTGATTGGCCTTTCACCCCTAGCCACAGGTCATCTCCGACTTTTTCAACAGGCGTGAGTTCGGTCCTCCAGTGCGTGTTACCGCACCTTCAACCTGCCCATGGCTAGATCACCGGGTTTCGGGTCTACAGCAAGCAACTCAAGCGCCCTGTTCAGACTCGCTTTCGCTGCGCCTCCGGCTATCGCCTTAAGCTCGCTGCTTACTGTAAGTCGCTGACCCATTATACAAAAGGTACGCCGTCACTTCGCAAGGAAGCTCCGACTGCTTGTAGGCATCCGGTTTCAGGAACTGTTTCACTCCCCTCGTCGGGGTGCTTTTCACCTTTCCCTCACGGTACTGGTGCACTATCGGTCACTGAGGAGTACTTAGGCTTGGAGGGTGGTCCCCCCATGTTCGGACAGGGTTTCACGTGCCCCGCCCTACTCGAGGATTGAACCTGGTTTACCCGTACGGGACTATCACCCGCTCTGGTGCGCCTTTCCAGACGCTTCCGGTTA
>NZ_CBCOOP010000006.1:205000-522500 GCF_965111635.1 Azospirillum sp. Marseille-Q6669
CGGACATTCGACGCGCCGCGGGGCCGAGCCGCGGCGTACGGTGGGGGACTCCGCTTCGCGCCCCGCGAGGCCGGTCGATCCAGTCGTGATGGCTCTGAACCTGCTGAACGGTCCCCGCACCCGGGCGGCGCTTCTGAAGGCCGTGGAGGAACGGGTGAAAACGGATGCGGAGGAGCGCCGCCGCTTCGCCGCCGCCGCCGGACGGGTGCAGGGCGCCACGGGCGAGCAGGCGCTGACCCAGGCGGTCGGCAATTACCTGCGCGACCTGTCCCGCCTTCCCGAAGCCGGGCGCAGCGGGCCTTATCTGTGGCTGGCCGAGACGGTCGCCATCCTGGCCGGCGGCGGGCGTCCGGGACAGCCGGCCACCCTCTTCCGCGACCCGCGGGCCGAGGCGGAGGCGCTTTTCCGCCCACGTGGAGTGGCCTCAGCGTAAGCGGGGCGCTTGAAAACGGGACAGGCTCGGCACCGGAGATCGTCCGGCGCCGAGCCTGTCCTTCAAAGAACGAAACGTACGATCAGGCGATCGTGCCGTCGAACAGGGCCGGCTCGATGGCGTTCATCTTCGCCGTGTTCACCGCCCAGTCGTCGGTCATGATGCCGCCGGTGTCTCCCGAGCCGGGGCTCCAGGCCCAGTAGGTGAAGCTGACGCCCTGGTCGCCCGCCGCCAGATCGGACTTGCCGTCGCCGTTGTAGTCGCCGTCCATGTACTTGACCATGGCGTCGAGCCACTGCTTGTCCTGGCCGGTCTCCAGCTTGGTCCCGAACTCGCCGACCAGGACCGGCGCGATGTCTTTCTGGACGATCCAGCCCCAGGCGTCCGTCCAGATGTCCTTCATGTTGTTCGGATAGCTGGGGTCGTTGAACCAGCCGAAGCCGGCCATCGACGGCGGGTAGTCGTGGACGGAATAGACCAGCTTGTTGTCGATGTTGAAGTCGACCGGGTTGGTCTTCACGCCGTCCAGGTTGCCGCCCCACCAGTAGGTGCCCTCGGACGAGTTCTCGACGCCCTCGACGATCAGCAGCCAGTTCGGGTTGACCGACTGGACGGCGTTGCCGATGCGCTCCGCCGCGGCCTTCCAGTCGGTGGCCTGGTTGCCGTCGCCCCAGGTGGCTTGGCCGTGCGGCTCGTTGTGCAGGTCGGCGGCGACGACCGACGGGTTGTCGGCGTAGCGCTGGGCCAGCATCTTCCAGTTCTCGATCATCTTCGATTCCGGATACTGGCTGGTGTACCAGAGCCCGTTCTCGTTGGCCGAGGCGCCGTCACCGGAGCGGTGGTGGTCGAGGATGATCTTCATGCCGGTCTGATCGGCGTAGTCGATGATCTTGTCGAACACCTCGAGGCTGGTCTTGCCCTGAAGCTCCGGGTTCTTCGAATAGTCGATGCCGGTCGGCATGCGGCCGTTGTCCAGCATGGCGTCCGACCAGGGCAGGCGGATGGTGTTGAACCCCTGGTCCTGCATCTGGTTCATGATGTTCTTGTAGCTGTCCTGCCACAAGCCCTGCGGGGCGAAGGCATAACCCTCCGCGCCGAACCAATTGACGCCGGTCAGCTTCACGTTGTTGCCGGCGCTGTCGACGATCTGGCTGCCCTCGGTGTGCAGGTAGCCGCCGCTGGACCCGGTGCCGCTGTCGGTGGAGGGGGCGGTCACCGGGGCGGTCGGCGTGGTCGGCGTCGTGCTCGGAGTCGTGGAGGGCGCGGAGGCGGAACCGGAGGTGAACAGGCCCTTGTCGGCCTCCACCACCAGCGTGCCGTTCCACCACAGATCGGCCTGCCCCTTGATGACGTCCTTGCCGTCGAGCGCGCCCTTGTCGTAGCTGACCGCGGAGTCGGTCGGGGCGTATTCGTGGCCGTTGATGGTCACGCTGCCGACATGCAGGTTGCGGTCCTGGCCGTTCACCGTGGCATCGTTGTCGTACTGGACCTGGACCTTGTGCGCCTGATCGGCGGCCAGATCGGTCTTGAAGGAAAAGTTCTTCGACTCCGTGCCGGCCGTGCCCTCGCCGATCGTCTTGCCGTCCGCCAGCACCGTGAAGTGCGCGTTCTGGCCCGCCGCGGCGGTGCCGCGGGCGTTGATGGTGATGGTCGAGGAGCCGGTGCCGCCCGTGGCGACGCTGTCAGCCTCCGGCGCGGCGGGGGTGCTGCCGGAAGTGGCCGTATCGGGCGTGGCACCGTAGAGCGACGCCGGGGTGGAGAAGTTCAGCGACCCGTTCCACCACAGGCCTTCCTGGCCGGCCATGGTCCCGCCGGCATCGTCGTGCCGCTCGTAGCTCGCGTCGGTCGGGCTCAGCGTGTGGCCGTTGATGACGATGGACTTGATGCCGAGGTCGCGGTTCGACCCGGCGTTCACGTCGTCGTTGTCATAAACAACCTGGACTTTGTGTGCCTGACCAGAGGAAACGTCAACGTCGAATGTATAGGCTTTCGGCTCGGCCGAGCCCACCGACGCCTGACCAACATCCTTGCCGTCGATCATCAGACGAAAGTGAGGATTCACAGCGTCCGAAGAGGTGCCATAGGCGTTCACGACGATTTTGGACTTGGTCAAACCAGTGGAGGTCGTCGCCATTTGTCTATTCCATTGCGGTTTCGATGGCTAGACCGTGGCTCCAGATAGTTAACGAAATACTAACAATTCCTTTAAAATGAATTAACCATTTGTGGCAAATAGGAGCGGCCGGCCGCAGGCTTTGCCTGATGCGGCGACGCAACAGCAGGCCCGCTCTGGGTTTGCCGGGGACGCGCCGGGAGCACCGCCGCCGCCCTCGCGCAGGACCGTTCGGCGCCCGTGCCCCAGTCTGGTCACAGGCGGAAGGCCAACCCGTTCACATCCGGGATGCCCCGATCGTCCCGGTGTGGACAGCGTGGTGCGAGCCGGCACGGAGTCCGCTCTTCCGAAGTGTCAACCCGTGGGCGAAGCCGCGCGTGCTACACTGTGCGTCACGACGGATGGTGGATGATGACGGGCATGAGGATGGTGGCGGCGCTTTGGACGGCGGCTTTGGCGACGGCCTCGGCAACCGCGCTTGCCGGCGCGCCGGTTCAGGCGTCCCCGGCCCCCGCCGTGGGGCAGAGCGTGTCGCTGGTGACCACCAACGGGTCGGCGACTTTCAAATTGTGCCGCAACTGGGTGTTCACCCACACCTGCCGCGAGTACGGCAACGTGCCGGTGCCGGCGCGCATCGCGGCGGGAGATTCGTTTGAAATCACCTTCGGCAGCAACCCGAAGACGATGTGGTTCCGGGTCAAGGCCGTCCTGCTTCAGGACGGGCGCTGTCTGCTGATCCCCAAGCACGAGGACATGCCCGCCAAGGGCGAGGACGAGCCGGTGGACATGCTGATCGTGGACCCCTGCCGAGTCCTGCGATGAAGGCCCTGCGGTAAAGGCGCGCCCGGTTGCGGGCCGCCTTCCGCAGGACGGCAGACTCAGCGCAGCGGGATGTTCATCTGCACGCTGAGGCCCGGGGCGGGCGCGTAATAGACCGGCGGCGGCGGTGCGTAGACCACGCGCGGGGCCGGGGCGTAATAGACGGGCGGCGGACGGCGCATCACCACGACCGGCGGGGGCGGCTCGTAAATCACCACGGGGCCGTGGCCGCGGTGGTGATGCTTGTGCTTGTGCTTGCGCCAATGCTTGTGGTCGTCGGCCATGGCCGGAGCGGCCAGCGCCACGGTCAGCACCAAGCTTCCCAGCGCCACGCTCCAGGCGCGCTTGCCAGGCTCGCGCTTGCCGAAACCACCTTCGCCTGAATGGCCCGCGCCTGAGTGGACGGACATTCCCTGCATCCTTTTTCTGCGATCGGTTGGCCCGATCCTAACAGCAGATCGTGCGCCAAAGCTCTGGCTCCAACCATCCGCCCTGGGACAAATTTCGGGCACCCCTTATTCCCCGAAGGTGGTGCCCCCGGCGGAAAGCGCGGGTCGAAAACCGAACGAACGTCAGAGGTTGCGGCCATTCGATTTGGTGTTCGCAGGCGCCAAAACTGTGTCACACTGTCGCATGGTGAATGGCATCGGGAGCGTCCGTATGGAAAGCCGCCGCAACCAGCCGCAACGTCACATCGTGCTCGCCTCGCACCCGACCGGCGGCGCCAAGCCGCGCTACACCCCGGTCCACTGGGGCGCCCCCACCGCCGCGGAGCGCGGGCCGGTCGTCGCCTCGCTCTCCGACCCGGCGCAGCGCAATTCCATTGGCGCCCACGCCGGCAGCTACGCGGTCTACCGGGCGCTCGCTGTCGCGGCGGGGCAGCTCAGCGCCTATCACGTGCCGGACCTGACCAACACCGCCCCGGCGGAACCGATCGGCCCGCACCCGCAATGGGGCGCCCCGGAGAAGATCGTCTCCATCGACCCCTTCGGCCACATGGTCAGCGAGGCCTTCGGCGATCATCTGGCGCGCGGCGTCGACGTGCGCCCGACCATCGCGGTGACCAAGGCGCGCATCAAGATGCCGGAGCTGGTGGACGCCATGCGCGCCGGGCGGCTGGCGGCGGACGGCCAGATCCTGCTGCCGAGCGGCGACGCCCGCGTGACCAAGGTCGCCATCGAGCCGGTGTGGTTCCTGCCTGGCATCGCCAAGCGCTTCGGCATCACCGAGAGCGCGCTGCGCCGCGGCCTGTTCGAGCACACCGGCAGTATGTTCCCGGAGCTGGTGACCCGCCCCGACCTGAAGGTCTTCCTGCCGCCGATCAACGGGCTGACCGTCTACATCCTGGGCGATGTGGCGGCGTTGACCGACCCGGCGCGCAAGGTCGCCTGCCGGGTCCATGACGAGTGCAACGGGTCGGACGTCTTCGGCTCCGACATCTGCACCTGCCGCCCCTACCTGACCCACGGCGTCGAGGAGTGCATCCGCACCGCCCAGGAGAACGGCGCCGGCTTGGTCATCTACAACCGCAAGGAGGGGCGCGCGCTCGGCGAGGTGACCAAGTTCCTGGTCTACAACGCGCGCAAGCGGCAGCCCGGCGGCGACCGCGCGGAGGCCTATTTCGAGCGGACGGAATGCGTGGCCGGCGTCCAGGACATGCGCTTCCAGGAGCTGATGCCCGACGTCTTCCACTGGCTGGGCGTCACCCGCATCGACCGCATGGTGTCGATGAGCAACATGAAGTCCGACGCCATCCGCCGCGCCGGGATCGAGATCGTCGAGCAGATCCCGATCCCGGACGAGCTGATCCCCGACGACGCCAAGGTGGAGATGGACGCCAAGAAGGCCGCCGGCTACTTCACCCCCGCCGTGCCGACCGCGGAGGAACTGACCGTCGCCAAGGGCCGGGGGCTGACCGATTGAGCGCCGTCAGCGACGATGATGTGGGGTGGCTGCTCTCCGCCGACGCGGTGCGCCAGCGTGCCCACGCGATCCTGGCGAAGGCCGAGCGCGGCGATCTCGCCCATTTCGCGTTTCGCCCGGACCGGCTGGCCGAGGCCGCCGCCCTGGTCGCCGCGGTGACACGGGAGTCCTACCCGGACCTGGATGTTCCCTACCACAGCCGCTGGCGGCACTTCGTGGTGGAGGGCGAGGACCGCTGGGCGGCGCTTGCCGCCGGGCTGAGGGCGGACGCCGACGAGATCGCGCGCATCCGCTTCGACCTCGCGGTGACCAGCGTGCTGCTCGACGCCGGGGCCGGCGACCGCTGGCGCTACCGCGACGCGGCGGGGGTGGAACTGGCCCGCTCCGAAGGGCTGGCCATCGCCAGCTTCGACCTGTTCCGCTCCGGCGGCCTCGCCGACGATTCGGTCCACGCCCCGCTGCGCGCCGACGCGGCGGCACTGGCCGCCATGAGCGGGGAAACACTTGCTCGCGGCTTCCAGGCCGGGCCGGACAACCCGCTGGTCGGGCTGGAGGGGCGCGCGGGCCTGCTGCGCCGGCTGGGGAGCGCGCTGACTGCCGCACCCGACCTGTTCGGCACGCCGGGGCGGGTCGGCACCCTCTACGACGCGCTGAAGGCGCAGGCCGTGGACGGCACGCTTCCCGCCTCCGCCATCCTCGACGCGGTGCTGCGCGGGTTGGGGCCGATCTGGCCGGGCCGGATCGAGCGCGGCGGCGTCAATCTCGGCGACAGCTGGACTCACTCGGCGGTCGGCCTCGTCCCCTTCCACAAGCTGTCGCAATGGCTCAGCTACTCGCTGGTCGAGCCGCTGGAAGGCGCCGGCATCGCCGTTACCGGGCTGGACCGGCTGACCGGCCTGCCGGAATACCGCAACGGCGGGCTGCTGGTGGACAGCGGCGTTCTGGTGCCCAAGGACCCGCGCCTCCTCACCGACGAGTTGGAGGTGGGGGACGAGGCGGTGGTGGAGTGGCGCGCCCTGACCGTCGCCCTGCTCGACCGCCTCGCCGACGAGGTCCGCGCCCGGCTGGGCGTGCCCGCGGAGAGCTTCCCGCTCGCCAAGGTTCTCCAGGGCGGGACCTGGACCGCCGGGCGCCGGATCGCCCGCGAGCGCCGCCCCGGCGGTGGCCCGCCGATCCGCATCCGCAGCGACGGCACCGTCTTCTGATGTGACGCCAACCACCCGAAGGGTCGCCCATGCCCATTCCGACGCTCACCGTCATCGACCATCCTCTGGTCCAGCACAAGCTGACCCTTCTGCGGCGGCGGGAAACCCCCACCGCCCGGTTCCACGAGGTGATGCGGGAGGTGTCGCAGCTGATGGGCTATGAGCTGACGCGCGACCTTCCCCTGGAGGACCGCCCGGTGGAAACCCCGCTGGCAACCTTCGACGCGCCACTGCTGACCGGCAAGAAGCTGTGCCTCGTCTCCATCCTGCGGGCCGGGCAAGGGCTGCTCGACGGGATGCGCACCCTGCTGCCCTCGGCCCGCATCGGACACATCGGCCTCTACCGCGACCAGGAGACGCTGACCCCCGTCGAGTATTTCTTCAAGGTGCCGGAGGACATCGAGGAACGGATGGTCATCCTCGTCGACCCCATGCTCGCCACCGGCCACACGGCGGTCGCGGCGGTGCACCGGCTGAAGGACGCGGGTGCCGCCTCGATCAAGCTGGCGGTGCTGGTGGCCGCCCCGGAGGGCCTGCGCACCTTCCACGACGCGCACCCCGACGTGCCGGTCTTCACCGCCGCGGTGGACGAGCGGCTGGACGAGAACGGCTACATCCTGCCCGGCCTGGGCGACGCGGGCGACCGGCTTTACGGCACCCGCTGAGAATCGTTGCCGCCCTTTTGGTCACATGCCACCCTGCCGACCCGTGAGAGCCGCAGCAGGGCTGACGCGCACGGAATGGCATTGCCGTTGCAACGCCTCTGCTGCATTTCTGAGCTGAAACAGCAAAGCAGACGGAGGGGGTTTTCATGGGGAACGTATTTGGCGTGGCGCGGCGCGCCGTCCTGTGCGGTGCTGCGGCGGTCGCCGTCGCGGCGATGGCTCTGCCCGCCTGGGCCCAGTCGAAGGTCAAGGTCGCCGGCATCTACACCGTACCGATCGAGCAGCAGTGGGTCAGCCGCATCCACACCGCCCTGAAGGCCGCCGAGGCCCGCGGCGAGATCGAGTATGTCTGGGCCGAGTCGGTCGCCAATACCGACTATGAGCGCGTGATGCGCCAGTACGCCGAGGGCGGCCAGCAGCTCGTCTTCGGCGAGGTCTTCGGCGTCGAGCGCGCGGCCCGCGCCGTCGCCAAGGACTATCCCAAGACCGCCTTCGTCATGGGCTCCAGCTTCAAGCCGCAGGAGCCGAACTTCTCGGTCTTCGACAACTACATCCAGGAGCCGGCCTATCTGACCGGCATGATCGCGGGTGCGGTGTCCAAGTCGAACGTCATCGGCATGGTCGGCGGCTACCCGATCCCGGAGGTGAACCGTCTGATGAACGCCTTCATGGAGGGCGCCAAGGAGGTGAACCCGAACGTGAAGTTCATGGTCAGCTTCATCGGCTCCTGGTTCGACCCGCCGAAGGCCAAGGAAGCCGCCTTCGCGATGATCGACCGCGGCGCCGACGTGATGTACGCCGAGCGCTTCGGCGTGTCCGACGCCGCCAAGGAGCGCAAGGTCCTGGCCATCGGCAACGTCATCAACACCCAGCCGCAGTATCCGGAAACCGTGGTCGCCAGCGCGCTCTGGCACATGGAGCCGTCGGTCGACCGCGCCATCGCCGCCGTGAAGGCGGGCAATTACAAGGCCGAGGATTACGGCCCCTACAGCCAGATGGTCCACAAGGGCTCCAGCCTCGCCCCGCTCGGCACCTTCGAGGGCAAGGTTCCCGCCGACGTGATGGCCAAGGTGAAGGCCCGCGAGCAGGAGATCCTCGACGGCAAGTTCACCGTGAAGGTGAACGACAACGAGCCCAAGTCGACGATGTGATCCACATTTCCTTCTCCCTTCTGTGAGGGAGGCCATCGAACCCTCTCCCCTCTGGGGAGAGGGTGGCCCGAAGGGCCGGTGAGGGGGTTGCGCTTGTGCCGGATGTACCGCCACGCACAACCCCCTCACCCTAACCCTCTCCCCAGAGGGGAAAGGGAATTTCTTGTTGCCTCCCCGGCACCCCGCGGACATCCATGACATCACCCCCCATCGTCCTCCGCCTCTCCGGCATCACGAAGCGGTTCGGGCCGCTCGTCGCCAACGATTCCATTTCGCTGACGCTGCACAAGGGCGAGGTGCTGGCCCTGCTGGGCGAGAACGGCGCCGGCAAGACGACCCTGATGAACATCCTGTTCGGCCATTACGTGGCCGACGAGGGCAGCATCGAGGCGTTCGGTCAGCCGCTTCCCCCCGGCTCCCCCCGCGCGGCGCTGGCCGCCGGAATCGGCATGGTCCACCAGCACTTCACGCTCGCCGACAACCTGTCGGTGCTCGACAACATCGCCGTGGGCACGGAATCGCTGTGGCGCCCGCGCTCCGACCGCACCGCCGCCAAGGCTAAGCTGCTCGACCTCGCCCGCCGCTTCGGGCTGGAGGTGCGGCCCGACGCGCTGGTCGGCGACCTGACGGTGGGCGAGCGGCAGCGGGCCGAGATCCTGAAGGCGCTCTACCGCGACGCCCGCGTCCTGATCCTGGACGAGCCGACCGCGGTGCTGACCCCGCAGGAATCCGCCAGCCTGTTCGACACGCTGCGCCGCCTGACCGCCGACGGTCTGGCCGTGGTCTTCATCAGCCACAAGATGAATGAGGTCTTCGCGGCCAGCGACACGGTCGCCGTGCTGCGCGGCGGGCGCCTCGTCGCCACCCGCAAGACCGCCGAGACCGACCGCGAGGAGCTGGCCGAACTGATGGTCGGCCGCGCCCTGAAGCCGCCCACCCCGACCCCACTGGAGCCGGGCGAGCCGGTGCTGACGCTGTCCGGCGTCACCGTCGCCTCCGGCCACGGGCGCCCGCTGCTCGACGGCGTGGACCTGACGGTGCGCCGCCGCCAGATCGTCGGCATCGCCGGCGTGTCGGGCAACGGGCAGACCGCGCTGGCCGAGCTGGTCAGTGGCCTGATCCACCCCGACTCCGGCACCATGACGCTGAAGGGCGAAGCCGCCGGCAACGCCAGCCCGGCGGAGATGGTCCGGCGCGGCGTCGCCCGCATCCCGGAGGACCGCCACGCCGCCGGCCTCGTCGGGGCTATGGCGGTGTGGGAGAACCTGATCGCCGAGCGCTACCACGACCCGGCCTTCCAGCGCTTCGGCCTGATCCGCCGGGGGGCCGCCCGCGCCTACGCCGAGGAGGTGATCGCGGCGTTCGACGTGCGCTGTCCGGGTCCGGACGCCCGCACGCAGCTGCTGTCCGGCGGCAACATGCAGAAGCTGATCCTGGGCCGCACGCTGGCCCACGGACCGGACCTGATCCTGGCGAGCCAGCCGACCCGCGGGCTGGACGTCGGCGCCGTGTCCTACGTCCATGGGCGGCTGCTGGAGGCCCGCGCCGCCGGCGCCGGGGTGCTGGTGATCTCCGAGGATCTGGACGAGATCCTGGCGCTGGCCGACGGCATCACCGTCGCCTATCACGGGCGCCTCACCCCCGTTTTGCCCCACGGCCGCGTGTCGGTCCGCCAGCTCGGCCTGCTGATGGCCGGGCATTGGGAGATTTTGCCGGAGATCGTCGATGCGGCTTGAACCGCGAGAGCATACCCCGCTGGCCGCCCGCCTGCTGGCGCCCGTGGCGGCGGTGGCGGCGGCGCTGGCGCTCTGTGCGCTGCTGGTCGCCTGGACCGGCGCGCCGGTGCTGCGCGCCTACGGCCTGCTGCTGGAGGGGGCCGCCGGCTCCCGCTTCGCCCTGACCGAGACGCTGACCCGCGCCACCCCGTTGATCCTCACCGGCCTCGCCGCCGCGGTCGCCTTCCGCGCCAAGCTGTGGAACATCGGGGCGGAGGGGCAGCTCTACATGGGCGCGCTCGCCGCCGTCGTGCTGGGCGGCGGCCTGCTCGACCTGCCGGCCTGGCTGCTGCTGCCGACCGTGATGATCGCCGGGGCCGCCGCCGGTGGTGTCACGCTGCTCGGCCCCGCCGTGCTGAAGGTGCGCTTCGGCGTGGACGAGGTGGTCACCACGCTGCTGCTGAACTTCATCGTCCTGCTGCTCGTCTCCATGCTGCTGGAGGGCGCGCTGAAGGACCCCATGGGCATGGGCTGGCCGCAGTCCGCCCCCGTCGTCGAGGCGGCCGAGCTGCCCAAGCTGGTCGAGCGCACGCGGCTGCACACCGGCCTGCTGGTCGCGCTCGGCCTGTCGGCCCTGCTCTGGCTGATCGACACCCGGACCATCTGGGGCTACGAGAACCGGGCGGTCGGTGCCAACCCGCGCGCCGCGGCCTTCGCCGGCATGCCGGTGACCCGCGTCATGCTGCGCACCGCCCTGCTGTCCGGCGGGCTGGCAGGGCTGGCCGGCGTGATCGAGGTTTGCGGGCTGAAGGGCTACCTGACACTCGACCTGTCGCCGGGCTTCGGCTACAGCGGAATCGTCGTCGCCATGCTGGCGCAGCTTCACCCGGTGGGCGTGGTCGGGGCGGCGGTGTTCATCGCCGGCATCTTCGTCGGCGCCGACGCCATGAGCCGCGCCATGCCGGTGCCCAACTACATCGCCGACGTGCTCGTTGCCACCAGCCTGCTGTGCATGCTGGTCGCCGGGCTGCTGACGCGCTACCGGCTGCGGCGGGGGTGAGCGCCATGGAGCTGTTCCAAACGATCCTCGACATCCTGGTCTCCGCCGCCTTCTGGACGGCGGTGCTGCGCATCGCCACCCCCTACATCCTGGGCACGCTGGGCGAGCTGCTGTGCGAGCGAGCGGGCGTGCTGAACCTCGGCATCGAGGGCATCATGACGATGGGCGCCATGGCCGGCTGGATGGCCGTCTACCAGGGCGCCGACCTGTGGACCGGCGTGCTGGTGGCGGCGCTGTGCGGCGGGCTGATGGGGCTGCTGCACGCCACCCTGACGGTGCCGCTGGGCCTGTCTCAGCATGTGGCGGGCATCGGCGTCACGCTGCTCGGCACCAGCCTGTCCTACTTCGTCTACCGCCTCGTCCTGCCGCAGGCGAGCACCCCGCCGACCATCGAGCCGTTCCAGCCGCTGGACCTGCCCGGCGCGCTGGCGCAGACGCCGATGACCTACATGGCGCTGATCCTCGTCGCCGTGGTCGCCTACGTCCTCTACCGCACGCCGGTCGGGCTGGCGGTGCGCATGGTCGGCGAGAATCCGGCGGCGGCGGAGGCCCAGGGCCTGAGCGTCACCGCGGTGCGCATCGGCGCGGTGGTGGCGGGAAGCGCGCTGATGGCGCTGGCCGGGGCCTTCCTCACCCTGTCGGCCTTCAACGCCTTCTTCTTCAACATGGTCAACGGGCGCGGCTGGATCTGCATCGCGCTGGTCGTCTTCGCCTCCTGGAGGCCCGGCAAGGCACTGCTGGGCGCGGTGCTGTTCGCCGCCTTCGACGCGCTGCAATTGCGGCTTCAACAGGTGGCGGGGGGCGTCCTGCCCTACCAGCTGTTCCTGATGATGCCCTACCTGTTGAGCATCCTGGCGCTGGTGCTGGTGGCGCGCCGCGCCTCCTACCCGCGGGCGCTGATGATCCCGTACCGCAAAGGAGAACGCTGATGTTCGATCTGATCCTGCGCCGCGCCACGCTGCCTGACGGCCGCACCGGCATGGACATCGGCGTCCGCGAGGGCCGCATCGCCGCCGTGGAGAAGGACCTGCCCGGTCCGGCCGGAGAGGAGATCGACGCCGCGGGCCGGCTGGTCACGCCGCCCTTCGTCGATTCGCACTTCCACATGGACTCCACGCTCAGCTACGGCCTGCCGCGGGTCAACCGCTCCGGCACGCTGCTGGAGGGCATCGCGCTGTGGGGGGAGCTGAAGCCGCAACTCGTCCAGGACGCCATCGTCGAGCGGGCGCTGGCCTATTGCGACTGGGCGGTGGCGCGCGGCCTGCTGGCGATCCGCAGCCATGTGGACATTTGCGACCCGCGCCTGCTGGCCGTGGAATCGCTGCTGGAGGTCAAGCGGCGGGTCGCCCCCTACCTCGACCTGCAACTGGTCGCCTTTCCGCAGGATGGCGTCCTGCGCTCCCCCGGCGCGCTGGAGCTTTTGAAGCGCGCGCTCGACATGGGCGTGGACGTGGTCGGCGGCATCCCGCATTTCGAGCGGACGATGGCCGACGGTGCGGCCTCCGTGAAGCTGCTCTGCGAGATCGCGGCGGAGCGCGGGCTGCTGGTGGACATGCATTGCGACGAGTCCGACGACCCGCTGTCCCGCCATGTTGAGACGCTGGTCTACGAGACGCAGCGGTTGGGGATGCAGGGCCGGGTGACCGGCTCGCACCTCACCTCCATGCATTCCATGGACAACTACTATGTCTCCAAGCTGATCCCGCTGATGGTCGAGGCGAACCTCGGCGTCATTGCCAACCCGCTCATCAACATCACGCTCCAGGGCCGCCACGACAGCTACCCCAAGCGCCGCGGCATGACCCGCGTGCCGGAGCTGATGGGCGCCGGCCTGACCGTCGCGCTGGGCCACGACTGCGTGATGGACCCCTGGTACCCGCTCGGCTCCGGCGACATGCTGGAGGTCGCGCACATGGGCCTGCATGTCGGGCAGATGACCGGCTATGACGGGATGCTCGCCTGCTTCCGCGCGGTGACCGAGGCGCCGGCCAAGCTGCTGCACCTCGACGGCTACGGGCTGGAGGTGGGCTGCCACGCCGATCTGGTGGTGCTCCAGGCCGCCGACCCGGTGGAGGCGATCCGCACCCGCGCCACCCGCCTGTTCGTCCTGCGCCGCGGCGCCGTCGTCAGCCGCTGCGCCCCGGTGGAGGCCCAGCTCTCCCTGCCGGGCCGCCCGGAGTCGGTGTCCTTCACCCTGCCCACGGCACAGGCGAGGTAACGTCCCGCAATCCTTCCCTCTCCCACCCGGGGAGAGGGAAGAACCCGCGGATCAAGCCTTGTGGACCCCGGCGATGAAGCGGTCGATTTCGCGGGCCAGTTCCTTGGACTGACCGGCCACCCCGGCGGCGGCGGCGAGGAGCTGGTCAGCGGCAGCGCCCGTATCGCCCGCCCCGGCCCGGATCTCGCCCATGCCGCCGCTGACCTCGCGGGCGCCGTCGGCGGCCTGCAGGACGCTGCGGGCGATGTCGCGGGTGGCGGCGGACTGCTGGTCCACCGCCGCGGCGATGCCGGACGCGATGCGGCTGACCTGGGCGATGGTCTGGCTGATGCTGCGCACCGCCTCCACCGCCTCGCCCGTCGCGTCGCGGATGCCCTTGATCTGGCCGACGATGTCCTCGGTCGCGCGGGCGGTCTGGTTGGCCAGGCTCTTGACCTCTCCGGCGACCACCGCGAAGCCCTTTCCGGCCTCGCCCGCACGGGCCGCCTCGATGGTGGCGTTGAGCGCCAGCAGGTTGGTCTGGCCGGCGATGTCGTTGATCAGGCCGACGACGGCGCCGATCCGCTCCGCGCTGTCGGCCAGCACGACGACCGCCGAGTCGGCGCGCTTCACATCGGCCACCGCCGCCTCGGCGATGCGGGCGGACTCGCCCACCTGCTGCCCGATCTCCTCCACCGAGGCCGACAGCTCCTCGGTCGCGGCGGCGGCGGTCTGCACGTTGTCCGCGGCGGAATGGGCGGAGAGCGTCATCCGCTCCGACCGGCCGTGTGTCTGCTCGGCGATGCCGGTGAGGGCGCGGGCGGTGGATTCGAGCTGCTGCGCGGCCGAGGCCAGCGCCCCGGTCAGGCCGCCCGCCCGCTCCTCGAACCCGCGCTGCAGGTCGAGCAGGGTGGCGGTCCGCGCCTCCCTGGCGCGCCATTCCGCCTCCTGCTGGCGGCCCAGGTCGCGGGCCTGGACCAGCCCCTGCTTGAACACCCCGACCGCACGGGCCATGGCGCCCGCCTCGTCGCTGCGGTCGGCGCCGGGAATGGCGGCGTCCAGATCGCCGGCGGCCAGCCGGTCCATGGTGACGGTCAGCCCGGCGATCGGCCGGGCGATGCCGTCGCCCACCCGCCACGCCACCAGACCGCCGAGCAGGATGCAGCCCACCCCGACCAGGACGGTCAGCAGGGTCAGCCGGTTGGCGTCGGCCATCACGCTGGCCTGCGGCGCGGCGACCAGGAACGACCATGCGCCGTCGGCTCCGGTGAAGCGCACCGGCGACAGGCGCAGGTAATAGGGGGCACCGCCGAGCGTGACGACGCCGTCGTAGGCCCGCCCTTCGGCGATGGCGCGGCGCGCCTCCTCCGGCAGGTCGTCGGCGGGATGGGACAGGCGGCCGGCGTCGGGATGGGCCACATAGACCCCGGCGCCGGTGAGCACCGCCGCGTGGCCGTCGCCGTAGGGCTTCACCCGGCGGACCAGATCGGTCAGTCCGCTCAGCGTCAGGTCGACGCCGGCGACGCCGATCACCCGGTCGCCGTCCTTCACCGGCGCTGCGGCGCTGGTCATCAGCGTCTTGGTCAGATCGTCCAGATAGGGTTCGGTCAGAACCGGCTTCCCGGCCGCGGCGGCGGCCCGGTAATACTCCTTCTCCTTCACATCGGAGAAGGGATAGCCCTCGCTGTCGTCGGCCTTGGGGCCGGGCAGCCACAGCAGGCTCATCCGCCCGGTGCCGGGCAGCCCCAGGATCTCGCCGGCGCGGTCCATCCCGGCGACTTCGCGGTCGCGCCCGTCGAACCCGTCGTCAGCCATGTCCACCCACACCCCGGCGTAGAGCGGGCCGACCGCCATCAGGCGGTTGAGGTAGCGGTTGACCGTCTCGCGGCGCGGAGTGCCGGTGGAGCGCTCCACCTCCGCCAGCGCGGCGGCGGAACGGGCGTCGGCCAGGGCGGCGGAGATGTCGGCGGCCACCCGCGCGCCGTGATGGTCGGCGGTTTCGGCCACCAGGGTCGTGACCGCCCGCTCCGCGGCGTCGCGCGACAGGAACAGGGAAACCGAGGTGACCGCCGCCGCTCCCACGGCCAGGACAGCGGTCATGCCGATGATGATCTTGGTTCTGAAACGCCCCGTCATGCCCCTACCCTGTCCGAGCCGCCACCCCGGATCAGGGGCGGTCGGCCATCTTGGCACAGCGGAAACCGAACGGCCATATCTGCCGGCTACGGATCATCCGCCGGCTCAACGGTGGCGAGCGCCCGCCGCCCCCTCCATCCGCCGCGGACGAGGCGGGTGCCGGTTTTATACCGGAGGCTTCATGGCGGTGCCCCGGTGCCGGATCGGACCGGGATGCGCGCATCGGGCCGCCCCCTCTCCCATTCTTCGGCATTTGCCGCGAAAGGTCCGAAGGGCGATTAGTTCGCCTAACGCACAAAAGAGCTTGCCAGGCATTTCGCATCTGGTATACGGTATCTCACATCCCATCGCGCTTCGGAAACGAAGTGCAAAACCAACGGCGCGGGCGTGTTTTGAAGAAAACATGACGGTGCCCGAAGGTTTCGGGTCCGGTGTCGGAGCGAATGCTTTCATGAGCGCAACAGTCGATTTCGCACAGCTGGTCATGGCCGCCGGGGACGCGATCGTCGTGTCCGACGCACAGGGCGCCATCACTCTGTGGAATCCGGCGGCCGAGCGGATGTTCGGCTTCGCGGAAGGCGAAGCGCTGGGGCAATCGCTCGACATCATCATCCCGGAACGCCAGCGCCAGCGCCATTGGGACGGCTACGCCAATACCATGCGCACGGGCCAGACGCGCTACGGCAGCGATGTGCTGCGCGTCCCGGCCCTGCACAAGGACGGGCACGCCCTGTCCATCGCCTTCACGGTCGCCCTGCTGACCGCGCCGGACGGCACGGTGACCGGAATCGTCGCCATCATCCGCGACGAGAGCAGCCGCTGGGCCGAGGAGCGCAAGCTCCGCCGACGCCTGTCGGAGTTGGAGTCCGCAAGTCCGTAACCCACAACCCATCCCGCCAGTTTGTCCGTGTTGTCCAGTGCTCAACAACGGCATCGCAATAAGTGAGAGGGAGTAAACGAGCCATGAGCAAGCCGCTCGAAGGAATCAAGATCATCGACTTCACCCACGTTCAGGCCGGCCCCGCCTGCACGCAGCTCCTCGCCTGGTACGGCGCGGACGTCATCAAGGTGGAGCGGCCGGGTTCCGGCGACGTCACCCGCAACCAGCTCCGTGACATTCCCGAAGCGGACGCGCTCTACTTCACGATGCTGAACAGCAACAAGCGCTCGCTGACGCTGGACACCAAGACCCCGCAGGGCAAGGAAATCCTTGAGAAGCTGATCAAGGAGTCCGACGTCCTCGTGGAGAACTTCGGGCCGGGCGCGCTCGACCGCATGGGCTTCACCTGGGAGCGCATCAACGAGCTGAACCCGGGCATGATCGTCGCCTCGGTGAAGGGCTTCAGCGACGGCCACCATTACGAGGACCTGAAGGTCTACGAGAACGTCGCCCAGTGCGCCGGCGGTGCGGCTTCGACCACCGGTTTCTGGGATGGCCCGCCGACCGTCAGCGCCGCCGCTCTCGGCGACAGCAACACCGGCATGCACCTCGCCATCGGCATCCTGACCGCCCTCATGGGCCGTTCGAAGACCGGCAAGGGCCAGAAGGTCGCCGTGTCGATGCAGGACTCGGTCATCAACCTCTGCCGCGTCAAGCTGCGCGACCAGCAGCGTCTCGACCGCGTCGGCTACCTGGAAGAGTACCCGCAGTACCCGCACGGCGAGTTCTCCGACGTGGTTCCGCGCGGCGGCAACGCCGGCGGCGGCGGTCAGCCGGGCTGGGTCCTGAAGTGCAAGGGCGCCGAGACCGATCCGAACGCCTACATCTACTTCACCATCCAGGGCCATGCCTGGGCGCCGATTTGTAAGGCTCTCGGCAAGCCGGAGTGGATCGACGATCCGGCCTACAACACCGCCCAGGCGCGTCAGGACAAGATCTTCGACATCTTCGCCTTCATCGAAGGCTGGCTGGCCGACAAGACGAAGTACGAGGCGGTCGACATCCTGCGCAAGTTCGACATCCCGTGCGCCCCGGTGCTGACCATGAAGGAAATCGCCGAATGCCCGTCGCTCCGCAAGAGCGGCACGATCGTCGAGGTCGACCACAAGGCCCGCGGCAAGTACCTGACCGTCGGCAGCCCGATCAAGTTCTCCGACATGACCGTCGAAGTGACCGGATCGCCGCTGCTCGGCGAGCACTCCGACGAGGTTCTGGCCAGCCTCGGCTACACCCCGCAGCAGATCGCCGAGCTGCACGCCAACAAGGTTGTCTGATCGCTTCCCGACAGTCTGACGGCACACCTCGCGAAGACGGCGCCCCCAAAAGGGGCGCCGTTCCTTTTTGTGCGCCCGGCGCCCCGCTCTCTCCAGGGCCCGCTCTCTCCAGGGAGAGAGGGCGCTTTCAGCGCAGCCACTCCCTCACTTCACGGATGCGCTGGTTGCCCTCCGGCGTGCGGGCGTAGGCCTTCCCGTACTGGGTCTCGTACTCGCGCACGAAGCCCTGGCGCAGCAGCCCGTCCAGCACCGGGCGGACGATGGCCGGCTTCAGGTTCGCGGCCTTGGTGATCGTCAGGAACGAGGCCGGCAGAGCCGTCACCTCCGGCCCCGGCGTGGCGCGCAGGGTGTTGAGCGAAGTCCAGTCGACGGAGGTTGGTGAAATCATCGGCTACCCTCGATGCGGCGCGCTGTTGACTCTCTCTCGATACGACCTCAACTTCACTTGAGGTCAAGAGGTTCCGAACCCCAGGGGAGGCCCGGCGATGGCGATTCTCGATCCCGCGGACATGGACAAGGACCTTTCCGTGGGCGAGGTCGCGGAACGCTCCGGTGTGGCAGTGTCCACCATCCACTTCTACGAATCAAAGGGGCTGATCGCAAGTTGGCGGAGCAGCGGCAACCAGCGCCGCTTCCCCCGCGACGTGCTCCGGCGCATCGCCGTCATCAAGGTGGCCCAGCGCCTGGGCGTTCCCCTGGCCACCATCGCGCAGGCGCTGAAGACCCTGCCGGACGGCCGCACCCCCACCGCAGAGGACTGGAAACGCTTGTCCGCGGCCTGGAAAGCGGACCTGGACGAGCGCATCGCCGTGCTCACCAAGCTGCGCGACGGGCTGGAGGGGTGCATCGGCTGCGGCTGCCTGTCGCTCGGCGAATGCCCGCTGCGCAACCCCTGGGACGAGCTGTCGGAGGACGGTCCCGGACCGCGCCTGCTCGATCCGCGGTGACATCCGCGCTGTTTTGCCGCACTGCAGCATGGCCTCCCCGTCCGGCGCCGTCCCGGCAATAAAAAGGCCGTGCTGTTTCCAGCACGGCCAGTATCCGAGAGGCTCGCATATAATGCGGAGCAACAACCCGCCCGATACAAAGGGTGATGAACCCTGTGTAAGAAGAATGATGCCCGAGTCTTCGCCGGGACGCAACAAGGAATCTCAAGTTTCCACATTGCGGAAACAAAGTGTTTTTCCAAAAAAAAGACCGCGCCGTTGCGGGCGCGGTCAGTTTCTTCAGGGCAGCACTACGTGACAGGAAGGAAAACCGGGGTAACAGCCGCCCCAACCCAATCCGAAGGATTTGCGGATCGGGGCGGATCGCGCCTCCCGGCCGGCGCGAATTCGAATTCCGTAAGGGTGTTCCGGATCAGGCCCAGGGATCAGGCCCAGGGATCAGGTCGGGAAACGCCCGCCGATCTCGGCGGTCACCGCCGCGGCGGTGCGCTTGACCATCTCACCGAAGGCCACGACGCGGGCGTCGTCCAGGCGCCGGTTGGTGCTCGACAGCGACAGGGCACCGATGACGCGGGCCTGCTCGTCATAGATCGCCGCGGCGACACAGTGCAGGCCGCTGACCCGCTCCTCCTGGTCCACGGCGTAGCCGCGGTCGCGCGTCAGGATCAGCTCCCGGTGCAGCGCCGGGATCGACGACACGGTGGTCCGGGTGAACTGGCGCATGCCGCGCTGGGTCACGATGCTCTGCACCCGCGTGTCGGGCATGCCGGCGAGCAGCGCCTTGCCGACGGCGGAACAGTGCAGCAGCGTGCGGTCGGTGACGGGAAGCGCCGCCTGGGCGACGCGCGGGCCGCCGACCCGGTGCAGATAAATGGCCTCGCCGTTCTCCTCAACGGCCAGATTGACGACCTCGCTGGTCTCCTCCATCAGCCGGCGCATCCGCGGGCGGGCGACGTCGAGCAGGCTGCGCGTCTTCAGGAAGCCGGTGCCGGTCATGTAGGCCTGCACCCCGACCGCCCAGCCGCGCTTGCCCTGGTCGAAGCGCACGTAACGCTCCTCCTGCAGGGTGGTCAGCAGACGGTGCGCCGTGGAGGGCGAGAGATGCGCCGCTTCGGCCACCGCGGTCAGGCTCATCGGGCTGTCCGACTGGCCGAGGATGGTCATGATGCTCAGTGCCCGCGACAGCGACTGCACGAGATTGCCCTTCGCCGCACGGTCCACGGTTTCCGCGCGGCCTTCGGCCCGCAGGGCCGGGGGTGCCATCATCAGCGCTTGCGTCTTCATCGTCCCATCCCTCTCGAAATCGTCCGGCGCTGTTGCATCGCGCCGTTGTCGTCCTCGGGTGTGGCGGCCCCCGGTTCTCCCTTGCGGGGAGCGGGGGCCGCCGGTTGGCTATGCCGCCGGCTCGATGCGGGCCGCGGCGAACTTGAACTCGGGAATCTTCCCGTAGGGGTCCAGCTTCGGGTTGGTCAGCACGTTGGCCGCCGCCTCGGCGTAGCAGAAGGGCACGAACACCAGCCCGGACGGGACGTTGTAGTCCGACCGCGCCTTCAGCTCGATGGTGCCGCGCCGGGTGGTGACCTTCATGCGGTCGCCGCCCTTGGCACCCATCCGCCGCAGGTCCGCCGGGCTCATGTAGGCCACCGCCTCCGGCTCCAGATCGTCCAGAACCTGGGCGCGCCGGGTCATCGAACCGGTGTGCCAATGCTCAAGCTGGCGCCCGGTGGTCAGCACCATCGGGAACTCCGCGTCCGGCTCCTCCGCCGGCGGGATCACGTCGGCGGGGACCAGACGCCCGCGGCCGGTGGCCGTGGGGAAGCCGTCGCCGAACACGATCTCCTGGCCCGGATCGTCCGCGGACAGGCTGGGGTAGGTCACCGAGCGCTCGCGCTCCAGCCGCTCCCAGGTGATGTTGTCGAGCGACGGCATCGCCCCCTTCATCTCCCGGAACACGTCGCGCGGGTGCTCGTAATTCCAGTCCAGACCCAGGCCGCGGGCCATGGCGTTGACGATCCACAGATCCTGCCGGGCCTCGCCGGGCGGCGGCAGGGCCTGGCGGCCGAGCTGGACCTGGCGGTTGGTGTTGGTCACCGTCCCGGTCTTCTCCGGCCAGGCCGAGGCGGGCAGCACCACGTCGGCGTATTTGGCCGTCTCGGTCAGGAACAGGTCCTGCACCACCAGATGGTCGAGCTTGGCGAGCGCGTCGCGGGCGTGCTCCACGTCCGGATCGGACATGGCCGGGTTCTCGCCCATCACGTACATGCCGTTCAGCGAGCCGGCGTGGATCGCGTCCATGATCTCCACGACGGTCAGGCCGCGCTTGGAGTCCAGCTTGGTGTCCCAGAAATCCTCGTAGAAGGCGTGGACCTCGGGATCGTCCACCGGACGGTAATCCGGGAACATCATCGGGATCAGGCCAGCGTCGGAGGCGCCCTGGACGTTGTTCTGGCCGCGCAGCGGGTGCAGGCCGGTGCCGGGGCGCCCGATCTGGCCGGTGACCAGCGACAGGGCGATCAGGCAGCGCACGTTGTCGGTGCCGTGGGTGTGCTGCGACACGCCCATGCCCCAGAAGATGATCGAGCCCTTGGAGGTGGCGTAGAGGCGCGCGACCTCGCGGAGCTGCTCCGCCGGGATGCCGCAGACCGGTTCCATGGCCTCCGGGGTGAAGCTGGCGATATGGGCGCGCAGCTCCTCGAAGTCCTGGGTGTGCTCCGCCACATACCGCTCGTCGTACAGCCCCTCGCTGATGATGACGTTCAGCATGGCGTTCAGCATCGGCACGTCGCGGCCCGGCTTGAACTGCAGCATGTGGCTGGCGTGGCGCTTCAGCACCTGACCGCGCGGGTCCATGATGACCAGCTTGGCGCCGCGCTTGGCAGCGTTCTTGAAGAAGGTCGCGGCGACCGGGTGGTTCTCCGTCGGGTTGGAGCCGATGACGACGATCACCTCGGCGTCCTTGGCCGCCATGAATGGGGCCGTCACCGCGCCCGACCCGATGCCCTCGATCAGCGCCGCCACCGAGGAGGCGTGGCACAGGCGGGTGCAATGGTCGACGTTGTTGGTGCCGAAGCCGACGCGCACCAGCTTCTGGAACAGGTAGGCTTCCTCGTTGGAGCCCTTGGCCGAGCCGAAGCCGGCGAGAGCCGAGCCGCCCCGCTCGTCGCGGATCTTGCGCAGACCGGCGGTGGCGACCTCCAGGGCCTCCTCCCAGCTCGCCTCGCGGAAGTGGGTCAGCGGGTTGAGCGGGTCGATGTCCACGTCGTGCTTGGACACGCCCTCCTTGCGGATCAGCGGCTTGGTCAGGCGGTGCGGGTGGTGGATGTAGTCGAAGCCGAAGCGGCCCTTCACGCACAGCCGGTTCTTGTTGGCAGGACCGTCGCCGCCCGTCACCGACAGCAGCTTCTCGTCCTTGATGTTGTAGGTGAGCTGGCAACCGACGCCGCAATAGGGGCAGACGCTGTCCACCTTGCGGTCCGGGGCGGCGGCGAAGACGCCGCTGTTCAGGTCCACCTGGGTCTTCGGCATCAGCGCGCCGGTCGGGCAGGCCTGGACGCACTCGCCGCAGGCGACACAGGTGCTGTCGCCCATCGGGTCGGCGAAGTCGAAGACGATCGTCTCCTTGTGGCCGCGCAGCGCCATGCCGATGACGTCGTTGACCTGGACCTCGCGGCAGGCGCGGACGCACAGGTTGCACTGGATGCAGGCGTCGAGCTGCACCGCCATGGCCGGGTGGCTGAAGTCGGGCTTCGGCGCGCATTCCCGGCTGGGGAAGCGGCTGTCCGAGACCTCGAGGCGGTCGGCCCAGCGCCAGAACTTGCTGTCGGGGTCGTGGGCCTCCTCCCGCTTCGGCTGGTCGGCGACCAGCATCTCGATGACCATCTTGCGGGCGAACTTGGCGTTCTCGCTGGCCGAGCGGACGCGCATGCCCGGCGTCGGGTGGCGCACGCAGGAGGCCGACATGGCGCGCTCGCCGTCGATCTCGACCATGCAGGCCCGGCAGTTGCCGTCCGCGCGGTAGCCCGGCTCGTCGGCGTAGCAGAGATGCGGGATCTCGGTGCCCAGGCGGTTGGCGACCTGCCAGATCGTCTCACCGGCGTGGGCTTCGACGAGTTCGTCGTCGAGGTGGAACAGGATGCGGTCGCTCATATCACCGGACCTCCCCGCGCAGATCGTCGCGGAAGTGCTTCAGCGCACTCTTGAGTGGGTTCATCGCGGCCTGACCCAGGCCGCAGATCGACGCCGTGCCCATCAGCCGGGCGAGTTCCGTCAACAACGGCTCGTCCCACACCGGCTGCTTGATGAGCGCCACCGCCTTCTCCGTTCCGACGCGGCAGGGCGTGCACTGGCCGCAGCTTTCGTCCTCGAAGAAGTCCAGCAGGTTGCGCACGACCTTGCGCATGTCGTCCTGGTCCGACAGCACGACCACCGCGGCGGAGCCGATGAAGCAGCCGTGCTGCTCCAGCGTGCCGAAGTCCAGCGGGATGTCGTCCATGCTGGCGGGCAGGATGCCGCCCGACGCGCCGCCGGGCAGATAGCCCTTCAGCGTGTGGCCGTCGGCCATGCCGCCGCAATACTCGTCGATCAGCTCGCGGATGGTGACGCCGGCGGGGGCCAGCTTCACGCCCGGGTCCTTCACATGACCGGAGACGGAGTAGCTGCGCAGGCCCTTGCGGCCGTTGCGCCCGTGGCTGCCCCACCAGTCGGCGCCCTTCTCGAGGATGTCCCTGATCCAGAACAGCGTCTCGACGTTGTTGATCAGGGTCGGGCGGCCGAACAGGCCGACGACCGACGGGAAGGGCGGCTTGTGCCGCGGCAGGCCGCGCTTGCCCTCGATGCTCTCCAGCATCGCGGACTCCTCGCCGCAGATGTAGGCCCCGGCGCCGCGCCGCAGATGGATGCGGGTGTGCCCGGCGAGGCCGGCCTTCTCCACGGCGGCGATCTCGTGCTCCAGCACCTCGCGGATGTGCGGGTACTCGTCGCGCAGGTAGATGTAGACGTCGGTCGCCTCGACCACCCAGGCGCCGATCAGCATCCCTTCCAGGAAGCGATGCGGATCGTTCTCCAGATAGAAGCGGTCCTTGAAGGTGCCCGGCTCGCCCTCGTCCCCGTTCACCGCCATCAGGCGGGGGCCGGGCTCATGGCGGACGAAGCGCCACTTGCGGCCGGTCGGGAAGCCGGCGCCGCCGAGGCCGCGCAGGTTGGCGCCCTCCAGCTTGCCGAGGATGTCGTCCACCGGGACGTTGCCGGCGAGACAGTCGGCGAGCAGGCGGTAGCCGCCCTCCGCCTTGTACTGCTCCAGGCTGACATAGGTGGGGAGCTGCGGGTGCGTCTCGCCGTTCTTCACGGCGGTGACCACGCTCTCGACCGTGGCGTTCTCGTGCAGGGCATGGCCGATGGCCACCGCCGGGGCGTTGTGGCAGGCGCCCATGCAGGGCGCGCGCACCACCCGGACGTCCGGCCCCATGTCGGCGGCCTTCAGCTCGTCGAGCAGCTTTTCGCCGCCGGCCATGCAGCAGGACAGGCTGTCGCAGACCCGGACGGTCACGGGCGGAGGGGCTTCCTCCCCGTCCATCACGATGTCGAAGTGGGCGTAGAAGGACGCCACCTCGTACACCTCCACCAGGGCCAGCCGCATCTCGTGGGCGAGCGCCGCGAGATGGCGGGCGTGCAGCCCGTGATAGGTGTCCTGCAACAGGTGCAGATGCTCGATCAGCAGGTCCCGCTGCCGGGACCGGTCACCGAGAAGGTCCTGCACCTCCGCCAGGGCCGCCGGATCGACCTGCCGGCCCTTCGGCTGGGGCCGGGTGTTCCGGCGCCCCGAACCGGGATGGATGGCGCGCCTTTTGTTGTCGTCTTTGGCGACGATGGCCGTGTCCATGTCCGCCCTCCCCTCTCGTCTCAGGCTGATTCTTAGTAACGCTGGGATGTCGTGCCGTCGTTTGGAACCGCCCCCCGATTTTTCGGGGGGCTTAATTTTTTATAATTTAGGAAGGCGTTACTGCTTAGGACCCTTGCGGACGGCGCTGGTGGGGTTGAGGCTGCCGATGTTGCCGCTCTCCGACCCGGCGTTGGGGTCGATCACCGCGTTGATCAGCGTCGGCCGGCCGCTGTCCATCGCCGCGCTGACCGCGCGGTACAGCTCGTCCGGCGTCGTCACGTTGACGCCCTCGCCGCCGAAGGCCTCCATCATCTTGTCGTAGCGCGAGTCCGGAACGAAGACCATCGGCGACGGGTCCGACCCGCCCGTCGGGTTCACGTCCGTCCCCTTGTAGATGCCGTTGTTGTTGAACACCACGATGCACACCGGCAGGTTGTAGCGGCAGATCGTCTCCACCTCCATGCCCGAGAAGCCGAAGGCGCTGTCGCCTTCCACCGCCAGCACCGGCTTGCCCGACTCCACCGCAGCGGCCACCGCGAAGCCCATCCCGATGCCCATCACGCCCCAGGTCCCGACGTCCAGGCGCTTGCGCGGCTGGTGCATGTCGATGATCCCGCGCGCCAGGTCCAGCGTGTTCGCCCCCTCGTTCACCAGCAGAGCCTCGGGACGCTCCTGCACCACCCGGCGCAGCGCGCCGAGCGCGCCGTGGAAGTTCATCGGCGAGGCGTTGCTCATCAGCTTGGGCGCCATCTTGGCGATGTTCGCCTCCTTGCGCGCCGACACAGCCCCCGTCCACTCCGCCGGCGGCGGCGTCCAGCCCTTGGCCATCCCGGCGGTCAGGGCCGACACGCACGACCCGATGTCGCCGACCAGCGGGGCCACGATCGCCACGTTGCTGTCCATCTCGCGCGGCTCGATGTCGATCTGGATGAAGGTCTTCGACCCCGGCTCGCCCCAGGTCTTGCCCTTGCCGTGCGACAGCAGCCAGTTCAGGCGCGCCCCCACCAGGACCACCACGTCGGCGTCCTTCAGCACCATCGAGCGCGCCGCCCCCGCCGACTGCGGGTGGGTGTCGGGCAGCAGGCCCTTGGCCATGCTCATCGGCAGGAACGGAATGCCGCTCTTCTCGACCAGCTCGCGCACCGCCTCGTCGGCCTGGGCGTAGGCGGCGCCCTTGCCGAGGATGATCAGCGGCCGCTTGGCGCCCTTCAGCACCTCCAGAGCGCGCGCCACCGAGTCCGGCGAGGGCAGCTGCGCCGGGGCGGCGTCGACCACCTTGACCAGCGAGCGGGCGCCCTCGGCGGCGTCCATGACCTGCGAGAACAGCTTGGCCGGCAGGTCGAGGTAGACGCCGCCCGGACGGCCCGACACCGCGGCGCGGATGGCCCGGGCCACGGCGATGCCGATGTCCTGGGCGTGCAGCACGCGGAAGGCTGCCTTGCACAGCGGCTTGGCGATGGCCAGCTGGTCCATCTCCTCGTAGTCGCCCTGCTGGAGATCGACGATCTCGCGCTCCGACGAGCCGGAGATCAGGATCATCGGGAAGCAGTTGGTGGTGGCGTTGGCCAGCGCGGTCAGGCCGTTGAGGAAGCCCGGCGCCGAGACGGTCATGCACACGCCCGGCTTCTTGGTCAGGAAGCCGGCGATCGCCGCGGCGTTGCCGGCGTTCTGCTCGTGGCGGAAGGAGATGACCCGCAGCCCCTCGCCCTGGGCCATGCGCAGCAGGTCGGAAATCGGGATGCCCGGCACGACGTAGAGGTTCTCGATGCCGTTGAGCTTGAGGGCATCGATGACGAGCTGGAAACCATCCGTCAGCGCCGGTTCCGCATCGGTGGCGGCCGTGGCTTGGTTGTTGAGGACTGTGACGGCTGACATAAGGGTTACTCCTCCCCGACTCTTATTCGGTTCACGATCGGTCAATCGAGAAAATCGCAGTGCTGTTCGACATGGCGGGCCAGCCCCAGCGTGTGCTCGCGCACCCGCCGCTCGGCCAGGTCGGCGTCGCGCCGGGTCAGGGCGTCGATGATGTCGCGGTGCTCGACGATGGACGTCTCGGCCCGGCCGCCGCGGCGCATGGTGACGCGGCGGATGGCCCGCATGTGGATGAAGAAGCGGTCGGTCAGGTCGGCGATGAGCGTGCAGCCCGAGGCCTGGATGATCGACTGGTGGAAGGCGACGTTGGCGTCGGAATACTCCAGCACGTGGTCGGCCAGCTCGCCTTCGGCGAAGCGGTCGAAGGTCTCGTGCAGGTCGGCCATGCCGCGCTCGTCAGCGCGCTCGACGAAGAGGCGGGCGGCCATGCCCTCCAGCGCCGCGCAGACGGTGATCATCTCGATGATCTCCGCCTTGGTCTTGCGCACCACGAAGATGCCGCGCCGGGGCATCGAGCGGATGAAGCCCTCCTGCTCCAGCAGCGCCATGGCCTCGCGCACCGGGGTGCGGCTGACGCCCAGCGCCTCGCAGAGCTGGCGCTCGTCGAGGCGGATCTCGCTCGGCCCGCCGTAGATGTCCATCTGGGTGATGGCTTGGCGCAGCGACTGGTAGGCCTTGGCCTTGAAGCTCATCCCCTGATCCAGGGGTGCGACCGAGAAACTCATCGTCTGCATGGCTGTTCCCGTCCCTGACTCTTCTTTCCCTCGCGTAGGAGGGTCCCCGGCTGAAGGGGTTTGGGCCGCGGTTTCGTTGCCCCGGAGAAGGGAAGCGGCTTGGATTGGTGATACGGTATACCAGATACCACTAGCCCGCAAGCGATTATGTTCGCTCAGCGAACTGTTTCACGAACGCACTTGGAATGGAGGGGGAATGTCGCGCCGGGGTTGTGGGGATGGCTGATGCTTTGCCCCCACCCTGGCCCTCCCCCGCTGTGCAGCGAGGGAGGGCCAGGGTGGGGGCAAGTCCTCACCGCGGCGGCGCGATGACCGCGACGGCTCCGGGCCGTACGCGGAAGCGCGCCGGGGTGTGGGTGGTGATGTCGCCATCGGTGTTCACCGGGCGGCGGTGGCGGGTGGTGATCTCCACCTCCTGCCCGTACCAGGCATGTACGTTCTTCCAATGCCCATGCCGCCCGCGCCGGAAGTCCGGGTACAGCAGGGGCCACTCCCACCAGCCACGCAGGTCGATGCTGTAGACGTCCAACTGCCCGTCGTCGGGAGCGGCGTTCTCCTGCACGGTCATGCCGCCGCCGTAATGGCGCCCGTTGCCGACGCCGATCTGCACCGACTTGACGCGGTGTCGCGCCCCGTTGATGCGGATCTCGGCACGGAAGGGCGCCATACGCCGCGCCACGCGAAAGGCCGCCACGGCGTAGCCGAACACGCCCCAGCGCCGCTTCATCTCGCGCGTCAGTTCGCGGGCCAGCTCGACGCTGAGACCGATGCTGGCGACGTTGAAGAAGGCCACACCGTTGACCTCGCCCAGGTCGATCCGGCGAATCGGCCCGCTGACCGCCAGCTTCGCCGCCTCCCGCACGTCCAGCGGGATTCCCAGCGTGCGCGCCAGATCGTTCGCCGTGCCCATGGGCAGGACGGCGAGCGGCAGACCGGTGTCGGCCAGCGCCGAGGCGGCCGCGTTCAGCGTGCCGTCGCCGCCCCCGATGATGACCATGTCCACCGAGTCGGCATGGTCGCGGATCGCCTCGGCGATGTCCTCCCGCTCGCGGCACTCGGCGCGGATCAGGGTGACGCCCGCCTTCGCGGCCTCCTCCCGGATGTCGTCGAGCGCGCGCTGCCCCTGGCGGGCCTTCCCGTTGACGATCAGCAGCGCGCGGCGTCGGTCGGCGCTCAGCGTCGGCCTCCCACCTCGTCCAGATGCTCCAGCAGGCTGGCGGGGTCCTCATAGACGCGGAAGGCTCCCGCCCGCTCCAGCTCGTCCTGCCCGTAGCCGCCGGACAGCAGCCCGATGCTGAGCGCGCGGGCGCGCCGCGCGGCCAGGATGTCCCACACGCTGTCGCCGACCACGATGGCCGTTTCGATGGCGACGCCGAGCCGCTCCGCCGCGGCCAGGAACAAGTCGGGGTCGGGCTTGGCGTATTTCACCTGATCGCGCGTCACCACCGGCACTTGGTCCGGGTCGACGCCCAGAGCCTCCAGCCCGGAACGCGCCGTCTCGATCCGCCCGCTGGTGGCGATGGCCCAGGGGATGCCCGCCGCCGTCAGGTGGGACAGCAGCTCCTGCGCGCCTGGCAGCGGGCGGACGCGCCCGGCCAGCCCGCGGAACGCCTCGGCGTGGCGGCGGCGCAGCCGCTCCAGAAGCTCCGGGCTGATGGCGAGGCCGGTCTCGCGCAGCAGCATGTTGGCGAACAGGCCGCCGCTCATGCCGATCTTGCGGTGGATGCGCCAGACCGACAGCTCGATCCCCTCATGGTCCAGCGCCTCCTGCCAGGCCAGCACATGCTGGTAGACGCTGTCGATCAGTGTGCCGTCGAGGTCGAACAGGAAAGCCGTGTTGATGCGGTCCATGGCGTGTGTCCCCAAGGCTGAATCCCGCTCCGGCGGAGCCGGCCCCAGTGAGTTGGTGGCAGCTCCACTGCACCGCAACGTCTCCCGGATGGCAATTCTGCGCCCCCTGCACCGAATGGGGCGCAGCGGAACTTCGGCGCCGGTTTCGCGTCAAGCTCATGCTGCCCAACCGGCAGCGCGGCGCAACAGCGGGGAGCGGACGGCTTTGGCACAGCGTGAGGACGCGGACGGGAACCGGGGCTGGTCCATCGACCGGATGACGCTCGGCCTCTGGCTGCTCGGCCTGCTGGCCGCCTTGGCCGTCCTGTGGGGCCTCAGCGCCGCCTCGCCGGTGCTCATCCCGCTGGCCGGCGCCTTCTTCGTGGCGGTCGCCGTGGCTCCGGTCGGGCGCTGGGTGCGCGACCGGGTGCCGCCGCGGCTGGCCCTGCTCGGCCCGCTCGCCGCCATGCTGACGGTGCTGCTGGTGCTGGCGGTCTTCGCCGGAGGCCTGTGGTTCATCGGCCAGCGCGTGGCCGGCGAGGTGCCGCGCCACGCCGAGGAGCTGCAACGGCTCTGGGGGGAGGCGAACGGCTGGATCAACGGGCTGCGCGAACGGTTTCTTGGCGACTCCGGCAGCAGCGACTCCGGCGGCGGCGGGGCGGAGGCGCTGTCCGGTCTCGCCGCGTCGGTGCTGACGGTGGCGCGGGAGGCCGTCTCGACGCTGGTCATCGTCCTCTTCCTCGCCCTGCTGATGCTGGTCGAGGCGCCGGTCTGGCGCGAGAAGATCGTCAAGACGCTTGGGCCGGAGCGCTGCGCCACCACCGTCACCGCGGTCACCGCCATCGCCCAGCAGTTCCGCCGCTTCCTGCTAGTCAGCACGACGCTGGGGCTGATCACCGGGGCGCTCTACATCGGCTGGCTGTCGCTGTTCGGGATCGACTTCCTGTTCCTGTGGGGCTTCCTTGCCTTCCTGCTGAACTACATCCCGGTGATCGGGTCGGTGGGAGCGGCCACGCTGCCCGTGCTGATGGCGCTGGCCCAGGGCGGCTCGTCCACCGCCCTGATGGTCGCTGGCGGGCTGCTGGTGATCGAGCAGGTGATGGGCAATTTCATCGGCCCGCGGCTGGAGGGCAAGCAGCTCGCCATCTCGCCCCTGGTGATCGTCAGTTCGCTGCTGCTGTGGAGCTGGCTGTGGGGGGCCGCCGGGACCGTTCTGGCGGTGCCGATGACCGTCCTGATCGCCATCGCGCTCAGCCACATCGACGCGCTGCGCCCCTTCGCCTTCGTGCTCAGCGACAAGAGCGACCGCCGCCGCTTCGAGGAGCGCACAAGGCCCGAGTAACGCAGCGCTGTTTTTCCGTTATTTTTCTGGCGCCCCCCTCTCTTGACAGGGTTCCCGGCCCTCCCCACGTCTCCGGGACCTGTGATCCGGGCCCCTCTGGCGACTTAGACGTGGTCGCGATGTCGGATCTCTTCACCTGCTCTTGCGCCGACGGGCGTGACCGCACTTGGAGGGACTGAATGCTCCCATGGACCCGCGATCCCCAGACCTCTCCCACACTCCCTACTGCCTTTCGGCCCCCTCCGGACGCCGCCGCCCACCCAATGGACGACGCGCCGGGGCACGCCCGGACCATCCCTCAAACCACCGAGAGCACGAGCACCGCCATGGACCAGACCGAACGCCAGATCATTGACGACCTCTTCGCCAAGCTGCGTCAGGCCGAGGCCCAGTCCGGCCCACGCGACCCGCAGGCCGAAGCCCACATCCGCGACACCATCGCCCGCCAGCCGGGCGCGCCCTACCTGATGGCCCAGGCCATCGTCATGCTGGAGCAGGCGCTGGCCGCCTCGCAGAACCAGAACCAGGAGCTGGAGCGCCAGCTTCAGGAGCGCCCGGCCGCGGCGGCCGGCGGCGGCGGCATCTTCGGCGGCCTGTTCGGTGGCGGCGCCGCCAAGCCCGCCCCGGCCCCGCAGCAGCGCCCCGGCGGCTCCCCCTGGGGTCAAGCGCCCGGCGCCGCCCCGGCCTACGGTGATCCGCGCGTTGCGGCCTACGCCCAGCAGCCGCAGCGGGCCGGTGGCGGCTTCATGGCCGGCGCCATGCAGACCGCCATGGGCGTGGCCGGCGGCATGCTGATCGGCAGCGCGCTGTCCAGCGCCTTCTCCGGCGGCGGCGAGGCCATCGCCCAGGAGGCCCAGGGCGCCATCGATCAGGTGGCCGAGGAGATCCCCAGCGAAGAGGATTCGTGGGGCGGCTTCGGCGGGGACGAGGAGGAATTCTGATCCCTGCGGGAACCGGCCGGGTGGCCTCCCCCCACCGCCCGGCCGGTTCCCGGCCTCCTTCCTTTTGAGAGCGGACCGGAAATTATCGTTCGCGGTCCCGTCCGCGACACTTTCCCGCCGCCAGACCGCCCTGCCGCTCATCTCCTTGCTTTTTGCAGGCCAGCCAACCGTCCGTCTTGCCAGCATTTTCATGCGCATCTAGTTTCCTTCAAGAGAACAGCCCGTCGCTTCCCCGCCCGACCATGCAGGGGTGAAGCACAGGGCAAGGAAAAGCGGACACGCCGTACCACCGCACGGCGCGCGGAACACTTCCGCGTGCAACGCCCGAGCTTTGCGTCACGGTGATCCCCGCTTTTCAAAAAGAAAAAATTTGGAGGAAACCGTGCCGCTGTTCGACCATCCCGATTTCGACGACCATGAGCAGGTGGTCTTCTGTTCCGACACGGCGTCCGGCCTGCGCGCCATCGTCGCCGTCCACGACACCGCGCTCGGCCCGGCGTTGGGCGGCTGCCGCATGTGGCCCTACGCCAGCGACGAGGAGGCCCTGCGCGATGCGCTGCGCCTGTCGCGCGGCATGACTTACAAGTCGGCCCTGGCCGGCCTGCCGCTGGGCGGCGGCAAGTCGGTCATCATCGGCAACCCGCGCACCGACAAAAGCGAGGCGCTGCTGCGCGCCATGGGACGCCACGTCGAACGGTTGGGCGGACGCTACATCGTCGCCGAGGATTCCGGCACCGGGGTTCCCGACATCAAGACCATGGCGCAGGAAACCGCCCATGTCTCCGGCGTGGTCGAGAAGGCGACCGCAAGCGGCGGCACGCGCAGCGGCGACCCATCCCCCTCAACCGCCTACGGCGTCTTCGTCGGGCTCCGCGCGGCGGTGCTCCACCGCCTGCACCGCACCGACCTGGAGGGGCTGACCGTCGCCATCCAGGGCGTGGGCAGCGTCGGCGGGCATCTCGCCCGCTATCTGGCCGAGGCCGGGGCGCGGCTGTGGGTCGCCGACATCGACGAGGCGCAGGCCCGCCGCGTGGCCGACCGCGTCGGCGCCACACCGGTGTCCGCCGACGCCATCTTCGATCTGGAGGTGGATGTCTTCGCCCCCTGCGCTCTGGGCGCCGTCCTCAACGACGAGACGATCCCGCGGCTGACCTGCCCGGTCGTCGCGGGTGCTGCCAACAACCAGCTCGCCGAGGCCCGGCACGGGCAGGCGCTGGCCGACCGCGGCATCCTCTACGCCCCCGACTACGTCATCAACGCCGGCGGGGTGATCGACGTCTATCACGAGCGCGCCGGTTACGACCACGGCCGCGTGATGAGCCACATCGAGCGGATCGCCGACACGCTGACGGAGATCTTCGCCCGCGCCGACATGGAACGCAAACCGACCGCCGCCGTCGCCGACCGCATGGCCCGCCAGCGCGTGGGGCGCGCCCGCTGAATCAGGCTCAACGCCCCGAAGCCAGCACGGGGAAGGCGTCCAGGATGCCGGTCAGCAGGATCTGCACGCCGACGCAGAACAGCAGGAAGGCGAACAGCCGCGTCAGCACGCGGGCGCGGGTGTGGCCGAGCAGAGCCACCAGCCGGTCGGCGGAGCGGTAGGACAGCCAGATCAGCAGCGCGATGGCCAGCGCCGCCGCCGACACGCCGATGAAGAAGTTCGTAAGGCCGGCGGTGTCCCCCGGGCGGGTGGCGCCGAGCGCGATGGCGACGGAGATGGTGCCCGGGCCGGTGGTGAAGGGAATGGTCAGGGGGAAGAAGGCCGATTCCCCGACATCGGAGTCCCCGGCCTCCTCCGCCGGTGCGGCCTGCTCCTGCTTGCGGGCCTCGTGGGCTTCCGGGGCGCTCAGCAGCGCCCAGGCGCGCTCCGCCACCACGAAGCCGCCGGCGATCCGCAGCGCCGCCAGCGAAATGCCGAAGAAGTTCAGCACGTAGGACCCCGCCCACAAGGCGGCCAGCATGACGATGGCCGAATAGACGGCAACCCGCGCGGCGAGCTGCACCCGCTCCTTCGGGCTGCGCTCCGCCGTCACCTGGCTGAAGATCAGCGCCATGGCGATGGGGTTGACGATCGAGAACAGCGCCGTGAAGGCGAGAAGGAAGCTGTCGAACATGGGACGGGCCGACCTGTGCCTTGGCGGTTGGCGGGGCGCACCGCCGTGGTACAGGCCGGCCCGTTTCTTGGCAAGGAGCCATGATTTGTGGACCCCATTGTTCAGGCAGGAAACACCGTGCTTGCCGTTTGACCGGCAAGACGGCCACACTCCCCCCAACGGGGAAGGCCTCGTGACGTGATGCCGGAGGGGTTGCGATGGGTCCGCAGACACGGCGGTGGGTTCTGGCTCTTCTGATGACCGGGCTGCTTCCGGTCCTGCCCGCGCGGGCGGAAACGCCGGCCCAGTTCCGGGCGGCGGTGTCGCAGATCGCCTACGCCGATCCGGGCACGGGCAAGACGGTGCCGATCCTGCTCTTCTACCCCACGCGCGATCCCGTGCAGCCGATCCGGCGGGGACCCTATCACCTGAACGTCGCCCCGGAGGGCGGACCGGCGCTGGATTCCGTGCCGCTGGTGATGATGACCCAGGGACCGGCGCGCAACGGTCTGGCGATGGTCAGCGTCGCCCTGTTCCTGGCGCGCCGCGGGATGATGACAGCCATCGTGACCCATCTCGGCGGCATGGAACCGGACGCGGATCCCAGGGCCGGCAAAGGCGACCGGATCGGCACCGTGCCGCTGTGGTCGGAACTGCCGCTGCAACTCCGCGCGGCTCTGGACGCTTTGCTGGACTCCTCGCCCATGGGCTTCCGGGTGGACCGGCAGCGCATCGGCGTGCTCGGCTACGCGTCCGGTGGCCATGCAGCGCTGGCGGCGGCGGGCGGGGTCGCCGATCCGGGACGGCTGGCCCAGATCTGCGTCACCCACCCCGACGACCGGACCCTCTGTCCGGCGGGCGCCAAGACCGCCGCCGCGGCCTCGCCGAAGCGGCTGGAGGCCGCCAGCGATCCGCGCATCCGCTCGCTGCTGCTGATGGACCCGGTCGGCGCCCTGTTCGCGGACGGCGCGCTGTCCCGCGTCACCGTCCCGGTCCGGCTGTACGAGGCGGAGAAGGGCGACGAGAGCGGCGCCCTCCAGGTGGCGCGGGTGCGCGGCCTGTTGCCCCAGCCGCCGGAATACGACCTCGTTCCCGGTGCCGGCCACTACGCCTTCCTGACACCGGTCCCGGCCAGCGCCGCCGCCCGCTTCGGAGCGACGGTGCAGGACCCGCCGGGCTTCGACCGCGCCGCCTTCCACACGCGGCTGAACGACGAGGTCCTCGACTATTTCCGGCGGACGCTGAACGCCGCGCCCTGACCCACCGGGGCCGGAACGCCGCCCAACACCTGCCAACCATCAAGAAAAACGGAAACGCACCATGACGACGTTGACCCTGAAGGACGCCCTGGCCGAGGTTCTGGACCCACGGGACCGGACCGTGGTGGATGTCGGCTGCGGCGACGGGTCGCTGACCCGCCATTTCGCGGGACTCGGCGCCCGGGCCATCGGCATCGAGATCAGCGAGGGCCAGCTCGCCCGCGCCCGCAAGGCGGAGCCGGTGGCCGGCGCCGACTACCGCGTCGGCAAGGGGGAGGCGCTGCCGCTGGAGGACGCGTCGGTGGATGCGATCGTCTACTCCAACAGCTTCCACCACCTGCCGCTGGCGGTCATGGCCGACGCGATGGCAGAGGCGGCGCGGGTTCTGAAGCCCGGCGGAACGCTGGTGGTGGTGGAGCCCATCGCCGAGGGCGCCTATTTCGAGGTCATCCTGCCCATCGAGGACGAGACGGAGGTGCGGGCCGCCGCCTACGACACGCTGAAGCATCCGCCGCTGCCGTTGCAGACGGTGGACGAGACGGTCTACAGCACCGTGGTGCGCTACCGCGACGCCGATCATTACCTGACCCACGTCACCGCCGTGGACCCGGTGCGGCGCGAGCGCCTGCCTCCGGTGGAGGCCGAGGTCCGCCGCCGCTTCGCCGCCAACGGGCGGACCGACGCGGAGGGGATGACCGCCTTCGACCAGCCGATGCGGCGCATAGTCTTCAAGAAGCTGCCTTAAGCACGCACCACTTGGCGGCGATACGGCGGCATGCCAACATGAGCGCCGCCGTTTGGTCACAGGCGCGCCATCGCGCGTCCGGGGCATAGTGGAGCGGCGTCACCCTTTCGAAGGTCGAAGACCATGCCCCGCCCCACCCTGTCCCGCTCCGGCCTGCCCCGCTCCGGCTTGTCCGCCGCCATCCTGCTCTTCCCGGCGGCCTTGCTTCTGACCGGTTGCGGCGTGGTGGTCGCCACCGTGGACACGGCGGCCAGCGTCGCCGGGTCCGCGGTCAGCGTCGCGGGCGACGTGGTGTCGGCCACGGCCCATGTGGCGACCGCGCCCTTCCGCGGCGGCGACGAGAAAAAGGACGAATAACGCTCAGCGCCGGACGCTCAACGCCGGAACAGGCGGCGCCACCAGGGGCTCTGCCGCCGCGCCAACTCGGTCACCAGAATACGGCACTGGTCGCGCATCGCCTCGTAAGCGGCGACCTCGGCCTCGCGGTCGCGGCGCAGGCCGTCCAGCGTGCCGGTCAGCCGCTCCAGCCGCTTCTCCAGCTCCGCGCCGGTCCGTCGTTCCTGCTCCAGCGCCGCCTGCGCCTCTTCGCTGCGGCGCTCCGCCGACTCGATGCGCTGGCGGAAGCCGCGTTCCCGCGCCTCCGTGTCGGCGATCAGCCGTTCCACGAGGTCACCGATGCGTTTGCGCTCGGCCTCGCGGTCGGCCTGGAGACGGTCCAGCGCCACCGCGTGGGACAGGCGCAGGGCGGCGATCTCCGCGTTCACCGCGGACAGGCGGTCCTCCGCGTCCTGAAGCGCGCGGGCCATGCCCTGCTCGCGCGCCGAGGTCTCGGCGATCAGCGTCTCGACGAGCTGGTTGATGCGGTCGCGCTCGGCCTCGCGGTCGTCCTGGAGGGTCCCGACCTCCCCGGAACGCGCCCGCTCCACCTGCCCGATGGCCTCGCGCCAGCGTTCGCGTTCTGAGGCGTGCTCGGCGATCACCCGCAGCCGCTCCGCCCGTTCGCTGTCCGCCGCAGCCTCCGCCTTGGCGATCTGTTCGCCCAACGTGGCGACCTGATCCCCATAGACGCGCAGGAGTTGCGTGGTTTCCTCCGACGGCGCCTTCGCCGCGCGCTGACGGGTGGTCCGCTTGGCCGGCACCGCGGGCGGAGGCGTCGTATCCTCGGCGTTGGAGAGCGGCATCATCTCGGTCATCGCGGCTTATCCTGACAGTCGGGCCTGCATCGCCACAGTAGCGCGTCCCGCGCCCTGCGCACAGGAACCTTTTTTCCATAGGCCGGGGCCGGGAGACGGTCCGGTACATAGACTGCCGAGAATTCATCTCGCATTTTCACGAATTTCGTCGGCAAATTTTCCAAAATCAGGTCTGTTAACAGGTTTTAAAACCGCTTTAACGCCGACTCCCGCCTCTCGCCAAGGTATTAACACCAACGATTGACAGTACGGATTTCGATTGGTTTTTTGAATGATGTTTGCAGGCGCGAAAAAGACTTTTCCTAAAAAGCAAAACAATCGCCCTGGTCGATCCGATGCTGCGGAGAACCCCATGCGTGCTGTTCTGGTTGAACCGAACCCCCTGATCGCCGACGCGCTCGGCCGTCAGCTCGGCATGGGGAAGATCCGCTACGACCGCCAGGACTGGGCCGGGCTGGAGGAGCTTCTGCAACAGCAGGGGGCGGAAGGACTTGGCTACGACGCCATCGTCCTGGGCAGCGTCGACGACCCGGCGCGCTGCGTGGCGGCGCTGCGGGCGCATCAGGTCGGGGCGGCGATCCTCTGCCTGCTCGACCGGCGCTGCGTGACGACGACGGTGGAGCTGCTGCACGCCGGGGCCGACGACGTGCTGGTCAAGCCGGTGGTCAGCGCCGAGGTGCGGGCGCGCATCGAGGTGGCGCGGCGGCGCTCGCGCGGCTTGCTGAGCAACGCGGTGCGGGTCGGGCAACTGACGGTGTTCCTCGACGGGCGCGACCCGGAGGTCGCCGGCGAGCGGCTGCGGCTGAGCCAGCGCGAGCACGCCATCCTCGGCGTGCTGGCCGCCCATCACCGCCGCGTCGTCTCCAAGGAGCACATCTACGACGAGGTCTACGGCCTGTCCGGCGCCGACCCGCTGGACAAGGTCATCGACGTCTACATCTGCAAGCTGCGCAAGAAGATCGCCGAAGCCACCGGCGGCGCCCGCTACATCGAGACCGTCTACGGACGCGGCTACAAGTTCGAGGCCCCGCCCGAGCATGAGGACCCTGCCCCGGCCCTGCAGGCGCGCCGGGTGTTGCCGGGCTACGCGGCGTTCGGGCGCGGGATTGGCGAGGCGCGGCTGGCGGGGTGAGGGCGGACACGATCTGAATGCCGCGCGCTTCCCTTTTTCGTCCGGCATGTCACATTTCGCGGGCAGGCGTTGTCATCCCCTTCGTGGCTGCACTTTTGAAGGAGGTGACGATGGCCAAGGACATCGCAACGATTGACCCTGGGTCCCCATGCCTGACGCTGATAAACGTTTATGAGGTCGAGCCGAAGAAGTAGGCTGCCTTGGCGAAGGCCCTTTCGGAATCGACCGAAAACACCATTCGCCACCAGCCCGGCTTCATGTCGGTCTGCATCCATTGCAGCCTCGACGGAAAGAAAATCGTGAACTACGCCCAATGGGCATCCAAGGAGCACTTCGAGGGCTTCATGAAGAAGCCCGAGACGCAAGAGCAACTCAAACAGTTCGCAGGCCTCGCGACGTCGGTCACGCCAAGCCTCTACACGGTCGAAGCCGTTCACGCCGAATAACGAAGGAATGGCAAAGCGGCAGGACCATGGACGACATCCCCACCGACCCATCATTCTCTGAAATTCGCCCCCGCCTCATCCGCCTCGCATACCGGATGCTCGGATCGGTGGCGGATGCCGAGGACATCGTCCAGGATGCCTATCTCCGCTGGCTGGCGACTGACCATGGGACGGTCCGACAGCCGGCGGCCTTGTTGCACACCATCGTCACGCGCCTTTGTCTGAACGAACTGAAATCCGCGCGGCGCAGACGCGAAACCTACATCGGGCCGTGGCTGCCGGAGCCCATCGTTGACGTGGGGGAATTGGATTCCATCGACGACATCACGCTTCCGTTGATGATCGCGCTGGAGCGTCTGTCGCCGTTGGAGCGAGCGGCCTTTCTGCTGCACGATGTTTTCGGCATGGGGTTCGATGAGGTCGCCAGCGCCATAGGCCGTGAAGCCGCAGCATGCCGCAAACTGGCCGGCCGGGCGCGTGAGCATATCCAGGCGGCTCGCCCACGCTTCCTCGTGACGGAAGAGCATGGGCTGGAGATCGCTGCGGCGTTCTTCGCCGCGTCGCGCGACGGTGACATGGACCGGCTGCGTTTGCTTCTCGCCGATGATGTCATTGCCAGCGCGGACGGCGGTGGCAGGGTGCCGGCTTCGCAACGTCCATTGATCGGAATCGATGAGGTAATGGCGCGGCACGTCCAGCTTGCGCAGGAGTTCAACCAGTCGCCGTCCTTTCTCATACGCTATGCCATGATCGACGGGCTTCCCGGCTTCATCTCCGTCGAGGGCGGCCGGATCGTGCAGACCACCGCCTTGCACATCGAGCAGGGAAAAATCTTCGCAATCTACATCACCAGAAACCCGGACAAGGTGCGGCACCTGGACGGGCACTGTCGCGGAGTACGGATCGAGATCGAGCAGAGCTGAGGCCGATCAACGGCTTCAGCCCGTTCCCTTCGGGTTTCGACGGACGCTCAACCCGACCAGTCCGCGCTGAGAGCCTCCTCTTCCAGATCCAGCCAGGCCCCGGCCAGCGGCCCCACCGTCAGGTCGCCGCCCAGGCCCGCGTCGCCCATGGCTCCGGCGAACCCGTCCTGCATGTCGGCCAGCGCGGCGGAGGACAGGCCGCCGCCGGTCTGCAGCGTCACGTCGAACCGCCGCCCCTCCCCCGCCGCGACGAGCTGCACCGCCCCCAGCGCCGGCAGCCGCATCTGCAGAACCAGCGCGCTTCCCGTCTGAAGGTCAACCCCGTCGGAAATGGCGCAGAGCAAACCGCGGCAGCCGCCCACCACAGTGCCGTCCATTACCGGGATGCTCAACACCCGCCACTCCCGCCCGTCCGCGGTGCGGCGGTGGCGCGGCGCCAGCGCCAGGTCGAGATCGTCCAGCAGGGCGCCACCGTCGAGCTGCTCCAGCAACCGGCAGCGTTTCGGCCCCAGCCACGCCCGCGCGCCGTTGGCGGTCGCCGCCAGGAAGAAGGCCAGCCCGAGGCCGAAGGTGGAATCGCAACGCGGCAGCCCGCCGCGCAGCTCCTGCGCCGCCCGCGGGTCCAGCGCCTCCACCACCGCCAGCAGATGGCCGACCTCGGCAACCGCGTCCGGCATGAGCACACCCATCAGTAAACGACGGCGTCCGCTTCGTCCGATTGCGGAAGGACGATCGCCCCATCGTCGGCCATGGCCTTGGCGACCTGCACGATCTCCGCCTGAGCCTCGTTCACGTCGCGCATGCGCACCGGCCCCATGTTCTCGATCTCGTCCTGGAGGATCATGCGGGCGCGCTCGGACAGGACGGACAGGAAGTGGTCGCGCTGCAGCGCCTCCGCTCCCTTGAGCGCGATGGCGAGTTGTCCGGTGTCGCAACGCCGTATCACCGCCTGGAGCGACACGCGGTCGAGCCGCAGCAGATCCTCGAAGGTGAACATGAGCTGGCGGATGCGGTGGGTCGAATCCGGCATCACGGCGTCCAGGTCGGTGAAGATGTCCGCCATGGTGTCGCGGTCGATGCGGTTGAAAATGTCGGCCATCCGCTCGTGCGTGTCGGCGCCGTGGGTGCGGGCGTAGTTCGCCATGAACTCGTTGTGCAGGATGGATTCGATGTCCAGCAGCACCTCGCGCTGCACGGATTCGATCTGGATCATCCGCTCGATCACCTCCAGCCGCAGCGCCGGGGCCAGCAGCGGCAGCACCTTGGCCGCGTGGTCGCTGCGCATGCGGGACAGGATGACCGCCGCCGTCTGCGGGTACTCGCCCGCCAGATAGGTGGCGAGCACGGCCTCGTTCACGTTGGACATCTTCTCCCACATGGTGCGGCCCGCCGGGCCGCGGATCTCGCCCATGATCTCCGACACGCGGTCGTCGGGCAGGAAGCGGGAGAGCATGCGCTCCGTGCTGTCGTAGGAGCCGACGACGGAGCCGGTGTTGGCGAAGCGCTCCGTGAAGCTGCGCAGCAGCGCCTCGACGAGGTTGGAGGTGACGTTGCCCAGGCTGGCCATGGCGCGGCTGACCATGCGGATCTCGTCGTCGTCGAGCTTCTCCATCAGGCGCGAGCCGCGTTCCTCGCCCAGCGCCAGGAAGATCACCGCGGTCCTCTCCGACCCGCTCAGGCTCTTGAAATTGTCTCGGATCTTGATCGGCATGCCCATGCTGGCACCTCAGAAGAAGCGGTCGGCGGTCAGGGTGGAGTGGTCGGAGTCGTCATCCCGCTCCAGGGGGCGGTCGCCCTGCAGGCGGTCGTGACGGAAGACGTTCGCCAGAACGCTGCCGGCGACCAGCACCATGCGGTGCGGCACCAGCGGGTTCGGATCGAGCGCGTTCAGGAGGGTGACGACGGCCGTCTCGTCGTCCACCGTGACGCCCCGCCGTCTGGCGAAGGCGGTCACGCTGTCGGCCATCCCCGACGCCCCGGCGGGGGGTGCGGCGGGCGGCGCCGACAGACCGGCGGAGGGAACGGCGGGCAGCAGCCGGGGCTCGGTCATCGCGTCAGATTCCCCCATAGGAGCGGATCAGGCTGTTGGCGATCAGGAACCAGCCGTCGGTCAACACGAAGAAAATGATCTTGAAGGGCAGCGCGATCATCACCGGCGGCAGCATCATCATGCCCATCGCCATCAGCACCGCCGCCACCACCATGTCGATCACCAGGAAGGGCAGGAAGATCAGGAACCCGATCTCGAAGGCACGGCGCAGCTCCGACAACAGGAAGGCCGGGATCAGCACGCGCAGGTCGGCGGTGGCCGCCGTCTTCGGCTGCTCCGCCTCCGGCTTGCCGGTGAAGCCGGCGAAGGCCGACAGGTCCTTGTCCCGCACCTGGGAGGCCATGAAGTTGCGGAAGGGCTCGACCATCCGCTCCAGCCCCTGCTCCTGGGTCACCTGCTCGTTCAGCATGGGGCGCAGCCCATCCTGCCACGCCGTGTCGAAGACCGGCCCCATGATGTGGAAGGTCAGGAACATGGCGAGGCTGATCAGCACCATGTTCGGCGGCGACTGCTGAAGGCCAAGCGCGGAACGCAGCAGCGACAGCACGACGATGATCCGGGTGAAGGAGGTCGCCATGACCAGCAGGCCCGGCGCCACGCTGAGCACCGTCAGCAGGACGATGCCCTGGATGACGCGCCCGGACAGTGACCCGCTCTCCCCCGTGGCGCTGCCGAGCGCGCTGCCGATGGAGGACAGGTCCAGCCCGCTGCCCTGCGCCCAGGCCGCCGCAGGAAGCAGCACGGCGAGGACGAGGGCAAGGGCGGGCGGAAGCAGGCGTCGGATCATGGCGGAGCCCCGTGGATGCGGCACAAGGGGTGTCAATCGATCGCCAGATCGGTGCGCACGATCTCGGTCAGCGTGACGCCCAGCCGCTGGTCCTCGACGATCACCACCTCGCCGCGGGCGACCAGACGGTGGTTCACCAGGACCTCCACCGGCTCGTCCACCTTGCGCTCCAGCTCCACCACGGCGCCGCGGCCGAGCTTCAGGAGCTGAGCCACCAGCATGCTGGTGCGGCCGAGCACCACCTGCACGTCCACCGGGACGTTGTAGATGGCGTTCATCGATCCACCGGCAGTGGCCGCGGCGGGGATGCCGACGGCGTCCTTCTCGGCGGGCTTGGCGTCGTCTTCCAGGACGTCGAGGTTCAGTGGGGCCATGATGCGGTGCTTTCCGTGTCGGTGAAGAGGTCATGTTCGGTGGACAGGGCGGCCAGCGCGCGGTCGCACAGGCCGTCGACCGCGCGCTCCACCGCGGCGGGGTCGTAGCGCAGGCCCCCGGCCTCCCAGGCGGCGTCGAGCCCGCCGGGCGGCAGGGACGGGTCGGCGACGACCTCCAGCGCGCCCTTGAAGCCAAGGGAGTCCGGATCGGCCAGCCGAGCGCGGACGGGCTCCGCCAGATCGGGATGGACACGCAGCCGCAGCCGCGGCGACCCGCCGGCCAGCCGCAAGGCGTCGGTGGCGAGCCGTTCGGTCTCCGCCGCGCCGATCCGCTCCAGCAACGCCGGGGCGAGGCGGCGGACGAGCGCCAGCATCACCGCCGTCCCTTGCGCCTCCACCCCGCGCAACGCGTCGGCGAAGCGGTCGTCCAGCGCGGCCAATTGCTCGTCGAGATGGGAGAGCGCCTGCGCCAGAGCGGCGTCGGTGCGCGCGGCGGCCTCCGCCGCCCCCTCGCGCCTGCCCTGCTCCACCCCCTCGGCGAAGGCGCGGACTTCGGCGCCGTAGACGGCGGCTTGGAGGTGGCGTTCGGAATGGACGATCTCGTCGAGAGGGTCGGTGGGCTCCGGTTCGGGATCGGCCCCGAACTCCGCCGCGGCCTGCGCCGCGGCCTGGGCCGTGCTGTCGAAGCGCTGGTCGAAACGGTAGCGCGGGTAGCCCATCAGACCGCCTCCTCGTAGAGCCAGGAGCGGAGGATGTCGATCGCCTCATCGGGATACTGGTCGACGATGTCGCCCAGTCGGCGAATGGAGGAGGCGCGCACCCGGCCCTCCACCGTGCGCAGCTCGATGAGCTGGTCCATCGTCTCCTCGATGCCCGGCAGGGCCGCGGTTGCCGGCTCGCCCGCGTCGGTGAGCTGGGCCGCCTGCATGGCGGGATCGCCGCCCATGGCCGGACCGGTGAGCTGCGGCATCGCCGCTCCCGCGGCCAGCGCCGGGGCGGCGGCTTCCGCCGCCACCGGCTCCGGCGCCGGGAAGACGCGGCGGATCAGCGGGCGCAGCCCCAGCACGATCAGCAGCCCGCAGAGCACCAGCAGGATCACCCACTGGATCAGCGTCATCACGTTGCGGCTGAGCGTATCGACGATCTCGGCCATCGGCTCGCGGGCGCCCAGCTCGGGGGCGAGGTTGACGAACTCCAGGTTGTCGACGGTGACCCGGTCGCCGCGCGCCTCGCTGAAGCCCATGGCAGAGCGCACAAGCTCGGTGATGCGCTGCAACTCCTCGGGCGAGCGCGCCTCGTAGCTGCGCGTGCCATCCTGCGCCGTCGCCCAGGTGCCGTTGACCAGCACGGCGACGCTGACCCGGCGGATGTCGCCCGGCTCGATCACGGTTTCGCGGGCGACGTTGGAAATCTCGTAATTGACCGTCTCCTCCTGGCGCTTGGAGTCGGAGGAGGAGCGGTTGTTCTGGGACTGGGCGCGGACCTCGCGCTGCGGCAGGTTCTGCTCGGCGGTGACCGGCGGCTCGCCCGTGCTGTCCAGGCTGCGGTCCTGCTCCTGCACCGTCTGGGTGGAGCGGACGACCTGGCTGTTCGGATCGAAGCTCTGGCTGCGCACGACCTCGCGCTTGGTTTCGACGTCGACAGCAACCTGGACGCGAACATTCCCCTGCCCCAGCCGCGCTACCAGCATCTGCTCGATGGCGCGGGAGATGCGCGTCTCGTGCCCGGCGCGCAGCCCGTCGACCTTCGCCGAGGACCGGGCGTCGCCGTCCTCCTCGGTCAGCAGCACCTCGCCGGAGGCGTCGAGCACGGTGACGGCGCTCGGCTTCAGGTTGGGCACGGCAGCGGAGACGAGGTGGCGGATCGACAGCGCCTGCCGCCGCTCCAGCGGCGACCGGCCGCGCATGCGCACCACGATGGATGCGGTCGGGGTGGGGGCGGCGCGCGAGAACTCCTCGCGGTCGGGGAGCACGATGTGGACGCGCGCCGCCTCGATACCGGACAGCGTCTCGATGGTGCGGGCCAGCTCGCCTTCCATGGCGCGCAGCCGGTTCATCCGCTGCATGAAGCTGGTGATGCCCAGCGGCTTGTCGGTGTCGAACAGCTCGTAGCCGATGCCGCCCCGCGACGGCAGGCCCTTCTCGGCCAGCAGCATGCGCAGCCGCGGCACCTCGGCCTCCGGCACCTGGACGGCGGTGCCGTCGAAGGCGGCGGACACCGGCACGCCCATAGCCTCCACCGCCTTGACGATGCGCCCGGCCTCCGCCGGTTCCAGCCCGGTGTAGAGCGGCGTCATGTGCGGCCGCGACAGCAGAACCGCCATGGTGGCGACCGCCAGGACGATGCCGACACCCGTGCCGGCCAGCACCAGAAGGCGCGTGCGCCCAAGCGTCCGCAGATTGTCGATCAGTCCCGTCACGACACCCGCACCTTTAAAGTTTCCGAAAAGCGGGGACCGTAATGTTCACCCCGTGAGCCTTCACAACCTACCGGGATGACTTTTAAGCGGAGTAAAAGCCGCGAAGATAGACCGGAAGGAAGTCGCTAAAACTTGATCGTTTAAAACAGTCTCTCAAATTTTCGGTATTTTGGAGGCGCCGGCCGCGATGAATACAGATGCTGGAAAGGCAAGGACGGGAACGCCGGGCCGGCAGCGGATGTACGTCATCGTGCTGCCGCTGGCCCGGCTGGCGCTGGGTGCGGCCGCCCTGTGCGGCGTCGCCGCGGCCGGGTTCGGCGGCTACTGGATGGCCGTCGGGCCGGACGGGGTGGCGCGGCTGTTCGAGGGCACGCCCATCGCCGAACCGGCCCAGGCGACTCTCGACATGCCGGAGCTGCTGGTGAACCTGCGCCCCGACACGCCGTCGCGCTTCATGAAGATCGGGGTGACGCTGGCGCTGGCGCCCAAGGACCGCGGCCGGGTGGAGCAGGCGATGCCCCATCTCGTCAACGCCCAGCAGGAGTTCCTGCGCAACATCGACCAGCACGACCTGCGCGGCTCCGCCGGTCTGCTGCGGCTGCGCGAGGAGTTGCGCCGCCGCTTCAACCTGATCCTTGGCCCGGACACGGTGTCCGACGTCCTGCTGCGCAGCCTTCTCACCCAATAGCCGACCCAGAGGAACGGATGAGCACTCCCATCGACACGGACGACGGCAGCGGCGAAAACGGCGCCACCGGGGACGATCTCGACTGGGGCCTGGACGCCGCCTCCGGTGAGTCCGAGGCCGCCGCCCTGATGGCCGACACCAAGGAGCTGAGCCAGGAGGAGATCGACCGCCTGCTGAACTTTGCCGTCGGACCGCAGACGGAATCCGCCGGCCAGACCCGCGCCATTGAGCGGCTGATCAGCACGACGACGGTCAACAAGGACCGGCTGCCGATGCTGGACGTGGTCTTCGACCGCATGGTCCGGCTGCTCAACACGTCGCTGCGCCAGTTCTCCTCGACCAGCGTGGAGGCCAGCCTGCTGCGCATCGACTGGCTGCGCTACAACGAGTTCCTCGACACCATCGAGCTTCCGGCCCTGGTCGGCGTCGCGCGGGCGGAGCAGTGGGACAACCACATCGTCGTGTCGGTCGACAGCGCGCTGATCTACTGCATGATGGACGTGCTGCTGGGCGGACGGCGCAGCCGCGCCCGGCGCATCGACGGGCGCACCTACACCTCCATCGAGCGCAAGATCACCGAGCGGCTGATCCGGGTCATCCTCCAGGATCTCAGCCAGTCCTTCGACCCGATCACGCCCATCGACTTCACCTTCGACCGGCTGGAGACGAACCCGCAATTCGCCACCATCACCCGCGCCACCAACGCGGTGATCCGCGTGCGCATCGCGGTGGAGGTGGAGCGCCGCGTCGGCCACGCCGAGGTGGTCATCCCCTACGCCACGCTGGAACCGGTGCGCGGCAAGCTGGTGCAGACCTTCATGGGTGAGAAGTTCGGCCACGACACGGTGTGGGAAAGCCACCTGAAGGCCGAGCTGATGCGCGCCAAGCTGGACCTCGTCGCGGTGCTGCAGCAGACGCAGGTCTCGCTGGGCGAGGTGCTGAACTGGGAAAAGGGCACCTCGCTGAAGCTGCGCATCGACCCCGACGCGCCGGTGGTGCTGCAGAGCAAGACCACCCCCCTCTTCGCCGGCCACATGGGCCAGCGCAACGGCAACATCTCCGTCAAGATCGACACCGACCTGGAGACCAAGCAGGAGCTGATCGATGGTCTCATTCCTCATTGACGCCGTTCTGGCGGTCATGCTCGTCACCGCCACGGTGTTCCTGGTGATCGTCAACAAGCGGCTGAAGGTGATGCGCTCCAGCCAGGCCGAGATCGGCGCGCTGATCGGCACCTTCTCCAAGACCATCGACGAGACGGAGGCCTCGGTGCAGCGGCTGGTCGCCGCCGCGACGGAGGCCTCGGCCAAGCTGTCCGATGGGCTCGACCGCGCCAAGGGCGTGACCGAGGAGGCGGCGCTGGTGCTCGGCTCCTGCGAGCGGGCGTCCAAGCGCATCGAGGCGTCCGTGCAGGAGGCCCGCGCCCTGGTCCGCCGGCTGGAGGACGGCCCGGCGCCGCGCCCGCGGCCCCGCCCGGTCCCGCCGCCCGCGGCCGTCCCCGCCACCGTCACGGAACCGGTGCCCGCCCCCGCGCCGGACAGCGACGCGCCGGAGGACGAGGATGGCTTCCGCCCGATGCGCGTCGCCGCCCTGGCCGGGGCCGCCGCACGTCCTGTGGAGGAGCCGCTGGCCGCCCCGGAGGCCGCCACTGAGGCCGCTCCCGAATCCATCGTGGACACCGGCGGCGCGCGGCAGCAGGCCGCCAACGCCTTCTACGCCCGGCTGCGGGCCATCGGACCGGAGCGCTGAGCCATGCTGCGCGTACTTCCCATCACGCTGGTGGCGATCCTGATGGTGCTGCCGCTCAAGCTCGGCTCGCTGATGGAAGGGCTGCCGGTGGTTGCCCAGCAGTTCGACCGCGAGTTCGGCAAGCATGAGCGCCCCTGGGCCAAGGACCTGAAGGGCGGCGCGGAGTCCTCCTCCCTGGACGCCCCGCCAGCGCCGGCCCCCGCTCTGGCCGCGCTGCCGATGACCGCGGCGGCTTCGCCCGCGGACGCCGCCCTGCCCGCGGCGAGTTGCACCGACCCGGCCCTGCGCGCTGCCATCGCGGAGCAGAAGGCCGACGTGACCGCCCGCACCCGCCATCTCGGCGAGGCGGAGGCGGTGCTGGCCGCCGCCGAGACCCGCGCCACCTCCCAGATCCAGAAGCTGAGCGCCATCAAGCGCGACGTGGAGGCGCTGATGCAGCAGCGCTCAAACCTCCAGGCAGAGGATCTGAAGCGCATGGTGACGATCTACGAGACGATGAAGCCGCGCGACGCCGCGCGCATCTTCAACGACCTGGAAACCGACATCATCATCGACGTGCTGGACCGCATGGCCGAGCGCCGCTCCGCCCCGATCATCGCGGAGCTGGAGGACGGCAAGGCGCGCGAGGTCACCCGCCTCGTCCTGCAACGCCGCGCCCTGCCCGGCGACCGCCCGCCGCCGCCCGCCCCGCTGCCCGTCCGCCTGATGCAGACGCCGACGAACTGAACCCGGTCGCGGTTCTCTCACCAAGAGACATCATGCCCAGCCTTCCCGACGTCATCGCCGCTCCACCGCCCCGCCCCGCCCGTTCTACGGAGGGAACGGCGGCGCCGTCCCCGGCACGCCGGGCGAGCCCGAGGCGTCCGGCACGCCCTTCGCCGACCTGCTGGACGATGCGGCGGGGCAAAGCGACGCCGATGCGGACGGTGACCAAGCGGACTCCCCGCCCCAACCGGCGGCGCGCCGGCCGGCGCCGACGCCGCCCTGGCGGCGCTCCTGCCGCTGTTGACCGCTCCGCCGCCCGCCACGGCGCCCGGCATCGCGGCGACCGGGGACTTGCCGGAGTTCGTGCCTTCGACCGATGGCCTGCCGGTGGTGCCACCCGTCACGACTCCCCCGGCGGAAACCGCCGCGACGCCCCAGCCGCCGGTTCCGTCCCAACCCGGTTCGCCGCCGCCAACCGCGTCGCTGCCCATGGCTCCCACCATCGCGGCGATCCCGAATACCAGACCGGACACCGGGGCGGACGGGACGCCGCCGCAGGCCACGACCGACTCCGCGGCACCCGCCATCTCGTCCGTTGCCCTGCCGGCTTCCGGGGCCAAACCGGACTCAGCCCCGCTGTTCCAAGCCAAGGACCCCGCGACGCCCGCCAAGGGCGACGCAACGCAAACCCCATCCCCCCAGCTTCAGCAGGCGATGGCCCAGGCGGGCGGCAACGCCGCGTCCAACGGCGGCACCGGCCAGAATCCGGGGCAAGGACAGGGACAAGGCCGCGGCAACCCGACCGGACCGGAAGCCTTGTCGGGCCTGTCCTCCCCGGCGGACCCCGTCGGCGCGGCGCCGCTGCCTTCCGCCCTCGCCCCGCCGGCGGCCCACGCGGCGGCCCACTACGCGGCGCATCCCGGCGAGAGCGCCGCGGCGCGGCTGCCCGCTGCCCAGGTGGCCGGCCAGCTGGTGCGCGTCGTCGAGGCGGGCGGCGGCGAGTTCCACATCGACCTGAAACCGGAGGAGCTTGGCCCCGTCCGCGTCGTCGCCGAGCTGAGCGGCGCCCGCGTCAACCTGCATGTCCAGGCCGAAAGCCCGGAAACGCTGGCCCTGCTGCGCCGGGACATCCATCACTTGGAACGCGCCCTGTCCGACGCCGGGTTCGAGCTGGACGGCGGCACCCTGAACTTCTCGCTGCGCGGCGACGGCGAGCCGCGCGGCTTCGCCTTCTCCGGCCAGGGCGACGGAACGGGGGGGCGCCAGGACGGCCCCGGACGGGCTTTCCGCCTCGCCGATTCCTCCGGCGCCCTGCCGCCCGAACGCGCCGCCCGCCCCATCGACGGCCTCGTCGACATCTCCGTCTAGCCGCAAGGACCCGCCATGACCACGACCGCGGCCACCAACACGGCCACCACTCCCCCCGCCGCCGCCAAGAAGCAGACGGTGGATTACGAGGCGTTCCTGAAGCTGCTGACCGCGCAGCTGCGCAATCAGGACCCGCTGTCACCCATGGACGCCACACAGTTCATGACGCAGCTCGCCCAGCTCTCCACCGTGGAGCAGGGCGTGCGGACGAACGAGACGCTGGGGCAGGTTCTGGACACGCTGAAGAACAGCGGCATGCGGCTGGACATGGCCTATCTGGGCCGCAAGGTGGAGGCCGCGTCGGACCGCATCAGCCTGTCGGAGGGCAAGGCGGAAATGGCCTACGCCATCGATGGGGCTGCCGCATCGGTGAAGATCGAGGTGGTGAACGACGCCGGGCAGGTGATCTACAGCGCCCCGGGCAGCCCGAAGACGGGCCGGCAGACCTTCACCTGGGACGGCAAGCGCAGCGACGGCGCCACCGCCGCGGACGGCACCTACCTCGTGCGCGTGACGGCGAAGGACAAGGCCGGCACGTCGCTGACCACCGCCACCGTGACGACCGACACGGTGAAGGAGGTGCGCAGCGTCGACGGCGAGACGCAGTTCGTCCTGAAGGGCGGCGCCACGGTGAAGGGCACGGACATCCTGTCCGCGTCCTGACGGTTTCACCGGATTGATCCGATGGTGGAAACGGCGTGCGGGCCGGCGGGGGAGAACTGTTTCCCCGCCGGCCCGCGGCCTTTTTACGAGAACCAGGAGTCGGTGACGCCGGTCAGGCCGACCACGGTGACGGTGCTCTTGTCGGACAGGGTGAAGACGGTGTTCTTGCCGACGGTATGGGCGCTCGCCTTGATGTCCGCGATGCTGATGCCGGCGATCGCGAAGCCGAGGATGTCCTCGTCCGGGTTGAACTCGAACACATAGTCGTTCCCGCCGCCGAGCGTGAAGGCGAAGATGTCCTTCCCCGCACCGCCGATCAGCCAGTCGTCACCGCCGAAGCCCCAGAGCACGTCGTCACCGGCACCGCCGAACAGCGTGTCGTTGCCGTCCTCGCCGACCAGGGCGTCGTTGCCCTCGCCACCGTCGATCAGGTCGTCGCCGGCACCGCCGCCGATCAGGTCGGCCCCGGCACCGCCGAGGATGGAGTCCTTGCCGTCCCCGCCCACGATGGTGTCGTTGCCCGCGTCGCCGGTCAGCAGGTCGTCGCCGTTCATGCCGAACAGCACGTCGTTGCCCTCGCCGCCGATGGCGGTGTCGTTGCCGTCCTCGCCCATCAGCCAGTCGTTGCCGGCGTCGCCGCTGAGCAGGTCGTTGCCGTTGCCGCCGCCGACCACGTCGTCGTCGCCGCCGCCCATCACGGTGTCGTCGTCGTCGCCGCCGTGCAGGGTGTCGTTGCCCGCGTCGCCGGCCAGCAGGTCGCGCCCGGTGGTGCTGACCACCACGTCGTTGCCACCGCCGCCGCGGGTGGTGTCGTCCCCCGGACCGAGGTTGATGGTCTGGGCGCTGTCGTCGCCGATGGTCAGGCTGCTGCCCTCCCCGCCGGTGAATGTGCCCTGGCCGACCAGCACCGCGAAGTCCACCCGATTGAGAACGACCGAACCGCCGGCGTTGCTGCCCATGTTGATGATGAGCGCCTCGCGCGGGGCCTCAAAGTCCGCACTGCCGGTGATGGTGACCGGTCCCGAACCCGTCGGGGTCAAAGTGCGCAGCGTCATCGCACCGCCGCCGCCGGCGAAGGCCGCCACCTCGTTCCGGATCGCCGTGGTCTGGCTGTCCGGCAGGAGGGCGGCGAGCATGCCGGCGAAGACACCGGCCATCTGGCCGCTCTGTACCGTGGATTGCGGACCGTAGGCGGTGAGGCTCCCGCCCGCCGACACGTTCGCCTGGAGGAGCGTGCCGCTCAGCCAGCCCTGCATCAGCGAAATGGTCACGCCATCCCGGCTGCCGGCCGGCACAGGCTGGGCAAGGCCCGTCTGGACGAAGGGAACGTCGATGCCCGCAGGGGCACTGCCGCTTCGGGTCTGAACGACGACGCCGTTCACCGTCTCATCGCCCACGGGCTTGGTACCGCTGTTGAGGCTGATGACCCCCACATCGTCGTTGCGGATGGTGCCGGTCGCCGTGGCCGTCCCGATCGTGCCGCCGCTGGCGTTCGACAGCGTGACCGTCAAGGTCTCGTCGGCCTCGACCTCCCGATCGCCCTGGACGTTGACGGTGATCCGGGCGGTCTGCTCGCCCGCCGCGAAGGTGACCGTACCCTGCGGCAGGGCGTTCCCGGCAAAGTCAGCGGCGTTGACCGCGGAGGCACCGCTGCCCGCCACCGCGTAGGACGCGGTGGTGGAGCCGGAAGTGTCGCCCGTGCGGGTGACCAGGAAGGTCAAGGCCGTCGTGCCGTCATTGCCCTCCGCGGCGCTGCCGGTTTCCGCCGCGATGGACAGCGATGGCGGCGGCGGAGCGCCGTTCTTGATGACGCCCGTCGCCACCGCAGTGCCGAGGGTGGCGCCGTTCGGGTTGGAGAGCGTGACCGTAAAGGTCTCGTCCGCTTCGTTCAGGGCGTCCGTCGCGATGGCGATTTCCACCGTCTTCGTCGTCTCACCGGCCGCGAGGCTGATGACACCCGTCGGGAAGGCGTTGCCCAGGAAATCCGCTGCGGACGCCGGGCTCGGCCCGCTGCCGGCCACCGTGTAGGTGACGCTGACCGGGTCGAGCGCGTTGTCGCTGCGGGTGATGGTGAACGTCGCCTTGGCGTTCGTCCCTTCCTGCACGATGGCCGACGCCGCCGCGATGTCCAGACGGGGAGTCAGCGCGCCGTCGTCGTTCTCGATCGTCACCGTCGCCCGCGGCGCCGCGATCACCGCCTGGGTAGGGGCACCGGACTGTTGAGACAGGGTGACGGCGAAGGTCTCGTCGGCCTCCGCCACCGCGTCGCCGGCCACCGCGACGGTGATCGTCGCGGAGGTCTGGCCGGCGGCCAGCGTCACCGTCCCGCTGGGAAGCTGCCCGCCGAAGTCCAAGGCGTCCGTCGCCCACGTGCCGAAGCCCGTCACCGCGAAGTCGAGCACCAGATCGGCGCTGGAGTCGCCCGTCCGGTAGACGTCGAAGACGACGTTCGTGCTGCCGCTGTTGCGCTCCGTCACCGTGGCGGTGCGGGCCGCGATGGTGATCACCGGGGCGGCGGCGGGCGTGTTCGACGTGGAGGACTGCTGCGTCGGAGCGTTGGTCTGCGTGGCGCCCTTCAGGAAGCTGGCGTCGCCGGTCAGCGCCACGTCGAGCAGGGCCGCCTGTCGCAGCGCCGGATCGGTGATGCCGGCGGCGTCCAGCAGAGCCTCCGCCCGCTCGCGCAGCGCCGCCGGCAGCGAGTCGACCGACAGCACCTGCCGCGGGAAGCTGCGGTCGGTGTAGGTCGCCGTCGTCTCGCCCTGGCCATAATCAAACAGCGAGGTCTGCTGCGACACCCGCCAACCGTCCGCGTAGCTGCCGTACAGGACCGCATAGTCGATGGGCTGCGACAGCACCGTGCCGTCGGCCAGCGCCAGATCGTTGGAGGCGTCACCGTCGAGATTGCCCATCAGGCCCTCGATCGACCCCGCCGCACGGCTCGGCGACAGATAGAGCTGAAGGTCGACGCGGTCGGCCTCGACCGTGACGATGAGCTGCTCCTGGTTCGAATAGACGATGGTGTAGACGTTGCCGGAGCGGAAGATGTGCCCGTCACCGACGGCGAGCGAGCCGGTGGAGTCCGGGATGTCGGTCGCCACCCCGTCGATGCGCAGCGGATGGGCGGAGTCCTTCGCGTTGATGGACACCCGGACCGACCCGATCTTCGTCGCCACCGCCGTGTTGATCGACACCGCGTCGCCCAGCGCCGCGGTGCGGAGCTGAACGATCCGCTCGTCGCCCGACTTGGCGTTGACGTAGGTGAACTCGCCGACCGCCTGGAAGCTGTAATAGAAGCCGTCGAAGGTCACCAGATGCGGGTCGCCCCAGTTGGCGCCCGGACGGAAGCCCGGCGGCAGCGGCGGCGCCTGGTTGTCGTCGTTCAGGACGGTGCCGGTTGCCTGACGGTTGCCCAGCTTGATGTTCGACCCGTCCGCCGGGGTGGTCAAAGTCACCGCGAAGGTCTCGTTCGCCTCCGCCACGGTGTCGCCCAGCACGTCCACCGAGATGGTCTTGCTGGTCTCGCCCGCCGCGAAGGTGACCGTGCCGTCATAGGGCAGGAAGCCGCCCGCCAAATCCCCGGCGCCGACCGGGTTGCTGCCCGTGCCGGCCACCGTGTAGCCGACCGACACCACGCCGGTCGTGTCGCCGGAGCGGGTGACCGTGAAGGTGAAGCGGGTGGTCCCGCTGTTGCCTTCCGCCTTGGACAGCTGGCCCGGTTCGATGGCGACGACCGCCGGCAGGACGTTCGACGCCGTGCCGCCGGTCATCTCGAAGCGCCACAGGCCGTTCACGCCCGTGTTGCCCGCCGTGGTGTCGAGGGCGAGCATCCCCGCCTCGCTGCCCGACTGCGGCAGGATGAACAGGCCCGCCGTGTCGCCATTGCCGGCCGTGTAGCCGGCCCGCGCGACCGTGTTTCCAGCGGTCTGCGCCCAGTTGACGGACTCGTAGCGGAACTCCGCGTCGAAGTCCCCGTCCTTGCGCCCGGTGGCGCCGGCGGCGTTGGTCAGGACGAGCTGGAAGGCGTTGCGCCCCCCGTCCGTGCCGCCGTTGGCCGCCACGTCGTCCCAGGTGATGACGATGGTCCCGGTGACCGGGTCGAGGTCGTAATAGACGCGGTTGGTGCCCTGCGAGGTGCCCCCCGGAGTCGCCGCGCCGGTGCCGCCCCGCGTGTCCACGTCAGCCAGGAAGGGCGCGATCATCGCCGGGGCCGTCGCCGACAGCGCGCCGGCCGACGGACCGGCGGACAGCGGCGCGTCGAAGGAGATGCTGCCGTTCGTGTTGATGTAGAAGCCGGTGTAGACCTTGCCGAAGACGTTGATGCCGTCGGCGAAGACCGACCGGATGTCGATGAAGGCGCTTGACCCGTCGTTGCTGCGGTCCAGCTCGTTCTCGCCGAAGCCGGCGGTGCCGCCCAGGCCGCTGATCAGCCGCGCCCCGATGGCGGAGGCCGGCGTCAGGTCGACCGTCTGGTCGGTGAAGCGCAGCTCCTCCACCGCGGTGATGCGGGCGACGCCGTCCGTCTTGGTGCCACGGGCGTGGGTGACGGTGATCGTCCCGCCGTTGTTGACGATGTCGTAGTTTGCCTTCGCGTCGGTGAAGACCACCGCGTCGAGTCCGGCGCCGCCGTTGATGTCGTCGGTGCCGCCGCTGGCCTGGAACAGGTCGTTGCCGTCGCCACCGTTCAGCGTGTCGTCGCCGGCCCCGCCATTCAGCGTGTCGTCGCCGGCGTCGCCGGACAGCAGGTCGTTGCCCAGACCGCCGGACAGGCTGTCGTTGCCCAGACCGCCGGACAGGCTGTCGTTGCCGCCGTTGCCGGACAGCCGGTCATCACCGGCCTGGCCCATCAGCCGGTCCGGCGTGTCGCCACCGGTCAGCGTGTCGGCGTCGGCGGTGCCGGTCAGGTCGAGGCCGTTGGCCCGAACGAGAACGCCGCCGCTGCCCTCGACCTCCTGCAGTTCGTGGAAACCGGCCAGCGTCAGGGTGGCGTCCACGACGCCGTCGCCGTTCGTGTCGAACAGCAGCTGGGTGGTGGCGCCACCGGAGGTGACGAAGCGGAAACCGACCTGAGCGCCGCCCGGCTGGGCCACGGTGCCGGTGAAGGGACCGCTGCCGACGAAGGTGAAGGGAATACCGGACAGGTCGATGCGGTCGCCCGCCGCGAAGTCGGTGATGCGGTCGCCGTTCGCCTCCGCCACGCTGGCGTAGCGGAAGGTGTCGTTGCCCTCGCCGCCGCTCAGCACGTCCTCGCCGGCCCCGCCGGCCAGCGTGTCGTCACCGGCACCGCCATAGAGGAAGTCGGCACCGCCGAGGCCATCGAGACGATCGTCGCCAGCCCCGCCGGTCAACGTGTCGGACGCCGCGCCGCCGGTCAGCGTGTCCGCGCCGTCACCGCCGGTGGCGGAGATGGCGGTCACGCGGACCAGAACGCCGCTGTTCGACGGATCGGCTGCCAGCGCGTGGGTGCCGGCCAGATGGATGACGCGGTCCGCCACCCCGTCGCCGTCGATGTCGAACTGGAGATCGGTGGTCGCGAAGGCGCCCGTGCCGGAGTTGACGTAGTTCACCGCCACGCCGCTGCCGAAACGCTGGGAAAGCGGCGTGGTGCCGAGGAAGCTGGCCGACAGGCCGGAAATATCGATGCGGTCGCCTGTGGCGAAGTCGGTGATCAGGTCGCCGTCGATGTCGGTGGCGCGGGCGAAGACGAAGGTGTCGTTGCCGGCGCTGCCAGTCAGCTCGTCACGGCCTTCCGATCCCACCAGCGTGTCGTCGCCGTCGCCGCCCTGCAGCGTGTCCGCGCCGGCTCCGCCGATCAGGCTGTCGTTGCCGGACTCGCCCGACAGGCCATCGTTGCCGTCGCCGCCGATCAGCGTGTCGTTGCCGTCGCCGCCATACAACAGGTCGTCACCGCCAAGCCCTTCCAGCCGGTCGTCACCGCCCCAACCGGCCAAGCGGTCCGCGCCCTCGCCGCCGGTCAGCGTCTCCGCCCCGTCGGTGCCGCTCAGGATCTTGTTGGACACGCGGACCAGGATGCCCGCCCCGTCTTCCCGCAGCACGTGCACGCCGGCCAGATCGATCACGGAGTCCGCGATGCCGTCGCCGTTGCCGTCGATCTCCACGCGGGTGCGCTGCTGGCCTTCCCCGGCAGCCGCGAAGCGGATCTGGGCCGGGCCGAGGTTGACGGTGGAACCGGTGAAGGCACCGCCGCCGATGAAGACGGCGCCCAGCGCCGACAGGTCGAGACGGTCGCCGTCCGCGAAGTCGGTGATGCGGTCACCCGCCGCGTCGCCCACGGTCAGCACGCGGAAGGTGTCGTTGCCGGCACCGCCGGCCAGCGTGTCGGCCCCGTCACCGCCGAGCAGCGTGTCATCGCCGTCGCCGCCGTCAAGCCGGTCGCGACCCGCTCCACCGGTCAGGCTGTCGTTGCCTTCCCAAGCAGTCAGCGTGTCGTCACCGGCCCCGCCGGTCAGGCTGTCAGGACCGTCGGTGCCCCCGATGCGCTGGCCGGTGGCACGGAACAGGATGCCAGACGCCTGCGGATCGACCTCGAGGACATGTTCCCCGGTGATCTCGATGCTGCGGTCGGTCTGCCCGTCGCCGTTCAGGTCGATCTCGAGCAGCGTGTTCCGGAAGCCCGGCTCGCCCACCGCCGACACACGGATCTGCGCGCTCCCCGTGCCGCTGAAGGCGGAGGTGCCGATGAAGGCGGCGTTCAACGCCGACAGGTCGATGCGGTCCCCGTCCGCGAAGTCGGTGATGCGGTCGCCCGCGATGTCGTCCGCGGCGAAGACGAAGGTGTCGTTGCCGGCCCCGCCGGTCAGGCGGTCGGTGCCCGCACCGCCGACCAGCGTATCGTCACCGGCATCGCCGGACAGCGTGTCGTTGCCGACACCGCCAGTCAGGCTGTCGTTGCCGCCGCCGCCGGACAGGCTGTCGCGCCCGGCGCCGCCCTCCATCGTCTCGCCCGCGTCGGTCCCGGTGAGGACGAGATCGTCCACGCGGACCAGGATGGCGGGGTCATTGGGCGTCGCGATCAGCGTGTGCGTGCCGGACAGTATGATCATCCGCTCGCCGATGCCATCGCCGTTCATGTCGAAGACGAGCCGGGTCTCGGCCAGCGGGCCGCTGCCGACGATCACGGCGTTGACCTGGGCCGGGCCGGGCTGAGCGACGCTGCCGGTGAAGGCGGCGGTGCCGATGAAGGTGACGTTCACGTCGCGCAGGTCGATGCGGTCGTTGGGTCCGAAATCGGTGATGCGGTCGCCGTCGATGTGGCCGGCCCGGTTGAAGCGGAAGCTGTCCCGCCCGGCTCCGCCGGTCATCAGGTCGCCGCCCGGGCCACCGTTCAGCGTGTCGTTGCCGTCGCCGCCCTCCAGCGTGTCGATGCCGTCGCCGCCGATCAGCGTGTCGTTGCCGGCCCCGCCGATGATCAGGTCGTTGCCGTAATCGCCGCTCAGCGTGTCGTTGCCGTCATCGCCGATCAGCGTGTCCGGACCGGAGGCGCCGGTCAGGCTGTCGTTGCCGGGCGTCCCCATCAGGGACTTGCCGTATTCGGTGATGAGGACGCCCGGCGCCCCCGCCATCTCGACCAGAGGGACCACGCCGTTGAGCCACATGCCGACGTCGGCCACGCCGTCGCCGTTGGAGTCGAGAACAACGGTCGTGGTGTCCGCGCTGTAGTAGACGCGCAGTTCGGCGCGGCCCGGATTGGACACGCTGCCGGTGAACGCCCCCTCCCCGAGGAAATGCGCGTTCAGCGCCGACAGGTCGAGGCGGTCGCCGGGGCCGAAATCGAGGATGCGGTCGTAATTCATCTCCGACGCCGAACCGAAGACGAAGCGGTCGTTGCCGGTGCCGCCTTCCAGTATGTCGGCCCCATCGCCACCGGTCAGCACGTCGTCGCCGGTGCCGCCTTCCAGCGTGTCGGCCCCATCGCCGCCGATCAGCGCGTCGTCGCCGGTGCCGCCCTGAAGCAGGTCGTTGCTGCCCAGGCCCTCCAGCGTGTCGTTGCCAGCACCACCCGACAGCGTGTCGCGGCTGGGACCGCCCGTCAGGCTGTCGTTGCCGTCGGTGCCGGTCACCGCCTGGGTCGGAATACGGACAAGCACGCCCGGCGCCTGCGGATCGACCTTGAGATCATGCTCGCCGGCGATCGTGAGGAAGGTGTTGAGCCAACCGAAGCCACTGCTGGACACCTCGATCCGGGTCACGCCGCCGGAAATGACCGAGCGCACCTGGACCGGACCGCCGCCGTTGGGATAGAGGGTGAAATCCGCCGAGCCGATGTAAACCGGATTCAGCGCCGACAGATCGATGCGGTCGCCATCCGCGAAATCGGCGATGCGGTCGCCGTAAATGTCGTTGGCGCTGGTGAAGCGGAAGGTGTCGTTGCCCTCGCCGCCGAAGAGCTGGTCGGACCCGGACCCGCCGTCCAGCGTGTCGTCGCCCGCTCCGCCGCGCAGCAGGTCCACCCCCGCCCCGCCGAGAAGCAGGTCGTTTCCGGTGCCCCCGTCCAGGCTGTCGGCACCGCCCAGGCCGGACAGCGTGTCGTCGCCGGCACCGCCGGACAGCGTGTCGCTGCCCGCTCCACCTTCCAACGTGTCGTTGCCGCCGGTCCCGGTCCGGACCGTTTCCGGCGCCCGGACCAGCACGCCCGGCGTGCCCGGATCGACGATCAGGGCGTGCGAGCCCGACAGGATGATCCGGCCGTCGACGGTACCGTCACCGGTCAGGTCGAAGTCGAGCTGCGTGTCGTCGCCCGACATGGTCAGGCGGACCTGCGGCGCTCCCTTCTGCTGGAAGGTGCCGGTGAAGGGCTGTTCGCCGATGTAGGTGACGTTCAGGGCGGACAGGTCGATGCGGTCGCCGGGGGAGAAGTCGGCGATGCGGTCACCGGCAAGCTGACTGGCCTCGGTGAAGCGGAAGGTGTCGTTGCCCTCGCCGCCGATCAGCAGATCGGCACCGTCGCCGCCGACCAGCGTATCGTCGCCGGCCCCGCCGTCCAGCACATCGCCACTGCCCAGGCCGTTCAGCAGGTCGTTGCCGCCGCCGCCCCACAGGCTGTCGAAGCCCGGACCGCCGGTCAGCGTGTCCGCCCCTTCGGTCCCGACGAGGGAGCGGTCGGCAACCCGCACCAGCACGCCCGGCGTGTTCGCAAGCTCCTCCAGCGCGTGGGCACCGGTCAGAATGATCCAGTGGTCGGCGACGCCGTCGCCGTTGCTGTCGAACTCCAGCGCCGTGCTGCCGACGTCCGTGCGGTAGCGCACCTGCGCCGGGCCATAGTTGGGATAGCTGCCGGTGAAGGCCCGTTCGCCGATGAACTGGACGTCCATCTCGGACAGGTCTATGCGGTCGCCCGGACCGAAGTCGGTGATGACGTCGCTGCCGACGTCGCCGATCCCATCGAACCGGAAGTCGTCGTTGCCTGCCCCGCCGGTCAGCATGTCACGCCCGGTACCACCGTCCAGCGTGTCGTCGCCGTCGCCGCCGTTCAGGCTGTCGGCGCCGCCCATGCCGCGCAGCAGGTCGTTGCCCGCCCCGCCGTTGATGGTGTCGAGCCCGGCGCCGCCGTTCAGTTCGTCATCGCCCGCCGTGCCGGTCTTCGTCTGGTCGGGCACGCGAACCAGGATGCCGGGCGCGTTCGCCAGTTCCTCCAGGGCATGGATGCCGGTCAGGGTGACGGTGCGGTCGGACAGGCCGTCGCCGTTGCTGTCGATCTCCAGCAGCGTGCCGTTGCTGAGATCCGTGCGGAGGCGGACCGCCGCGGTGCCGTTCCCCGGGAAGCCGTTCTCACCCACGAAGACAGCGTTCAGTGCCGACAGATCGATGCGGTCGCCCTGCGCGAAATCGCTGATGTAGGTGCCGGAATAGACGGAATAGCTGAAAGCGGTTCCGGCCGGTGCCGCGGCGATGCGGAAGGTGTCGTTGCCGGCGCCGCCGGACAGCGTGTCGAAGCCGATGCCGTCTTCCAGAAGGTCGTCGCCGGCGCCGCCGGACAGGCTGTCGTTGCCGGCGAAGCCACGCAGCGTGTCGTTGCCGCCCCCGCCGGACAGCGTATCGCGGCCCGCCGCACCGTCCAGGACGTCGTCGCCAACCGTGCCGGTCAGCGTCCGGTCGGGCACGCGAACCAGGATGCCAGGCGCGTTCGCCAGTTCCTCGAGCGCCGCCCCGTTGGGCAACTGGATGTTGCGGTCGACGCTGCCGTCGCCGTTGGCGTCGATCTCCAGCGTGGCGCTGCTGCTGTCCTGGCGCAGGCGCACCTGCGCCGGCCCTTTGTTGCTGTAACTGCCGGTGAAGGCGCCGTTGCCGATGTAGGTGGCGTTCAGACCGGTCAGATCGATGCGGTCGCCCACCGCGAAGTCGGTGATGACATCATAGCTGTAGGTGGTGAAGCCGTTGCTCACCGGCCCCGCGGCGAAGCGGAAGGTGTCTGTGCCGTTGCCGCCGGTCAGCGTGTCGTTGCCCTCGCCACCCTCCAGCGTGTCGTCGCCGTCGCCGCCGGACAGGCTGTCGTTGCCGGACAGACCCTGCAGCAGATCGTTGCCGGCGCCACCGCTGATGGTGTCCATGCCGGCACCGCCGTTCAGGATATCGGCATCCGCCGTGCCGGTCAGGGTCTGGTCGGGAACACGCTCCAGCACGCCGGGCGAACCGGCCACCTCCCGCAGCGCGTGCTGACCGGTCAGGGAAATGCTGCGGTCGGAATAACCGTCGCCGTTGCTGTCGATCTCCAGGACGGTGGTGCCGTAGTCCTGGCGGACCCGCACCTGCGCAGGTCCGTTGCCCATGCTGGTGCCGGTGAAGTTGCCTTCGCCGATGAAGACAGCATCCAACCCCATCAGGTCGATGCGGTCGCCGTTCGCGAAGTCGGTGATGATGTCCCCGCCGGCGTCGGTCGGGTTGGAGAAGCGGAAGATATCGTTGCCCGCCCCACCCGTCAGGCTGTCGCCGCCGGGCCCGCCGTCCAGCGTGTCGTCGCCGAAGCCGCCGGACAGGCTGTCGTTGCCGCCCAGGCCACGCAACAGGTCGTTGCCGTTGCCGCCGTTGATGGTGTCGCGCCCGATGCCTCCGGTCAGCGTGTCGGCCTCCTCCGTGCCGGTCAGCGTCTGGTCGGGAATGCGCTCGAAGACGCCGGGGGAACCGGCCACCGGCTGCAGTGCCGGCCCACCGCTCAGAGTGATGGTACGGTCGGAATAGCCGTCGCCGTTGCTGTCGATCTCCAGGACCGTCGCGGTGGCGTCGGCACGGACGCGGATCTGCGCCGGACCGTTGCTGGAATAGTTGCCGGTGAAGGGGGATTCGCCGATGAAGGTGGCGTTCAACCCGGTGATCTCCAACCGGTCGCCGAGGCCGAAGTCGGTGATGACGTCACCGTCGATGTCGGTGAGAGCGAACCGGTAAACGTCGTTGCCGAGCCCGCCGGTCAGCGTGTCGGCTCCGGCGCCGCCTTCGAGCGTGTCGTCGCCCTCGCCACCCGCCAGACTGTCGTTGCCGGACAGTCCCTGCAGCAGGTCGTTGCCGCCGCCGCCGTTGATGGTATCGCGCCCGGCGGCGCCCTCCAGCGTCTCGGCCTCAGCCGTTCCGGTCAGCGTCTGGTCGGGAATGCGCTCGAAGACGCCGGGCGAACCGGCCACCTGCTGCAGCGCAGGCGCGCCGTTCAGATAGATGTAGCGGTCGGCGTAGCCGTTGCCGTCGCTGTCGATTTCCAAAGACGTCTGCCCACCGTACATGCGGACGCGGATCTGCATCGGCCCGGCGTTCATCGGGGTGCCCGTGAAAGCCCCATCACCGATGAAGGTGGCGCCCAGGGCAGACAGGTCGAGACGGTCGCCCAGGGCGAAGTCTTCGATAACGTCGCCGTTGACGTCGCTCAGGCTGGCGAATCGGAAGGTGTCGTTGCCGACCCCGCCGGTCAGCGTGTCGCCGCCGGCCCCGCCTTCGAGCGTGTCGTCGCCCTCGCCACCGGACAGGTTGTCGTTGCCTCCCAGACCGCGCAGCAGGTCGTTGCCGCCGCCGCCGCTGATGGTGTCGCGACCTGCACCACCCTCCAGCGTCTCGGCTTCCGCCGTGCCGGCGAGCATCTGGTCGGGGATGCGCACCAGCACGCCCGAACCCGCTGTCTCCTCCTGCAGCGCTTGCCCGCCGGTCAGGTAAAGGTAGCGATCGGCCATACCGTCGCCGTTGCTGTCGATCTCCAGCACGGTGGAAGCGGAATCCGCGCGAACACGCATCTGCGGCGGCCCGTAGGAAGCGGTCGTCCCATCCCACTTGTAGGAGCCGGTGAAGGGTCCCTCGCCGATGAAGGCGGCGTTCAAGGCCGACAGGTCGATGCGGTCCCCTTGGCCGAAATCGGTGATCGTGTCTCCGTTGATCTCGGCCGCGCTGGCGAAGAGGAAAGTGTCGCTGCCGAGGCCGCCGGTCAGCGTGTCGCCGCCGGCTCCGCCATCCAGCGTGTCGTCGCCCGAACCGCCGATCAGGCTGTCGTTGCCTCCCAGACCGCGCAGCAGGTCGTTGCCGGCTCCGCCGTCGATGGTATCGCGCCCGACACCGCCCTCCAGCGTCTCGGCTTCCGCCGTGCCGGTCAGCGTCTGGTCGGGGATGCGCACCAGCACGCCCGAACCCGCCGTCTCTTCCTGCAGGGAAGGCGCGCCGGTCAGATAGATGTAGCGATCGGCCATGCCGTCGCCGTTGCTGTCAATCTCCAGCGCGGTGGAACCGTAATAGTTCTGGTTGAGACGGATCTCCGCCGCCCCTCCACCGACGATGGAGACTCCATTGAAGGACCTCTCGCCAATGAAGGCGGCGTTCAAGACCGACAGGTCGATACGGTCGCCCTGGGCGAAGTCGGTGATCGTGTCTCCGTTGATCTCGGCCGCGCTGGCGAAGAGGAAGGTGTCGCTGCCGAGGCCGCCGGTCAACGTATCGCCGCCGGCCCCGCCGTCCAGCGTGTCGTTGCCCGAACCGCCGGACAGGTTGTCGTTGCCTCCCAGACCCCGCAGCAGGTCGTTGCCGCCGCCGCCGCTGATGATGTCACGACCGCCGCCACCCTCCAGCGTCTCGGCTTCCGCCGTGCCGGTCAGCGTCTGGTCGGGGATGCGGACCAACACGCCCGAACCCGCCGTCTCCTCCTGCAGCATATGCGCGCCGGTCAGGTAAAGGTAGTTATTGGCCATGCCGTCGCCGTCGCTGTCGATCTCCAGCACGGTGGAAGTGGAATCCACGCGAACGCGCATCTGCGGCGGCCCGTAGGAAGCGGTCGTCCCATCCCACTTGTAGGAGCCGGTGAAGGGTCCCTCACCGATGAAGGCGGCGTTCCAGGCCGACAGGTCGATGCGGTCGCCCTGCGCGAAATCGATAATGCGCTTTTCGCTGTAACCCGTCGTGCTTGGCTTGGAGATCAGGAAGGTATCGTTGCCCGCCCCGCCGGCCAGCGTGTCGTTGCCGGAGCCGCCGGCCAGCGTGTCGTCGCCCGAACCGCCGATCAGGCTGTCGTTGCCGCCCAGGCCGCGCAGCAGATCGTTGCCGGCACCGCCGTCGATGGTGTCGCGCCCGGGGCCGCCCTCCAGCGTTTCGCCGTCCGCCGTGCCAGTGACCGCTTGGTCCGGCGCGCGCTCGAGCAGGCCGGACGAGCCGTCCACCGGCTGCAATCCGGGCGATCCGGCGATCCGGATGGAATAATCGTTCCAGCCGTCGCCGTTGCTGTCGATTTCCAGCGTGGTGTCGGACATGTCGGTGCGCACACGCACCTGCGCCGAACCACGGGCCGAATCTTTCCCGGTGAACGCCTCTTCGCCGATGAAAGTGGCGTTCCAGGCCGACAGGTCGATACGGTCGCCCTGGGCGAAGTCGGTGATGCGAGCTTCGCCGTAGCTCACGGTGGCCGGCTTGGAAATCACGAAGATGTCGTTGCCGGCCCCGCCGGTCAGCGTATCGTTGCCCGTGCCGCCCTCAAGCGTGTCGTCGCCGGCGCCGCCGGAGAGGCTGTCATGGCCGCCCAGACCGCGCAGCAGGTCGTTGCCGCCACCGCCGCTGATGGTGTCACGTCCTGCGCCGCCCTCCAGCGTCTCGCCCGCCGCGGTGCCGGTGATCGACTGGTCCCGGACCCGCTCGAACAGGCCGGGGGAACCGGCCACCGCCTGCAATTCGGGAGAACCGGCGATGTAGATGGAGCAATCGTTGTAGCCGTCACCGTTGCTGTCGATCTCCAACGTGGTGTTGGCCATGTCGGTGCGCACGCGCACCTGAGCCGGTCCATGGGCGGCGTTCGTCCCGGTAAAGGCCCCTCCGCCGATGAAGGTGGCGTTCCAGGCCGACAGATCGATGCGTTCCCCCGGCGCGAGGTCGGTGATCCGCACCTCGTTGTAGCCCATGGTGGCGGGCTTGGAGATCAGGAAGGTGTCGTTTCCCAGACCGCCGGTCAGCGTGTCATTTCCGGTGCCGCCGTCCAGCGTGTCGTCGCCGTCCCCACCGCTCAGGCTGTCGTTGCCGGCGAAACCGCGCAGCGTGTCGTTGCCGTCGCCGCCGCTGATGGTGTCCGGGCCGCCATCGCCTCCCAATATATCCGCCGCGCTCGTGCCGGTGAGCGACTGGCCGGGCGTGGCCTCCAGCACGCCGGGCACGCCGTCGACCTGCCGAAGGACGACAGAACCGCTGACGGTGATGAACCGATCGGGGAAACCGTCGCCGTCGCTGTCGATCTCCAAGATCGGGCCGGTGAAGTCGGTGCGCGTGCGGACCTGCGCCGGCCCTCTGTTCTGCGGGGCCCCTGTGAAAGCCCCGTCGCCGATGAAGGTCAGGTTGAACGCCGACAGGTCAATGCGGTCACCCGGCGCGAGATCGGTGATCCGGTCATAGCCGATGTCACTCAGGCTGGAGAAGCGGAAGGTATCGTTGCCCGCACCGCCGGTCAGGACGTCGTAGCCGCCGTATCCGTCCAGCGTGTCGTCGCCGTTACCGCCCGTCAGCGTGTCGCTTCCCGAAGTGCCAGTCAGCTCGGACATCGAATACCCCGTTGGAAAGAAATTTCTTCTACTTTTCTCCTACCTTTGTGCGAATGTCATATCAACTTCTAGTTTTTTCGATGATCCTTAAATCATCTTAAAATTAAAAATGTTTAATTCTGTGTATTTTTCAGATGTCATCTATGCTGCGAATTACGCGGCTAAGAAACATGGCATGCATCCGCCAAAATCGGGAACTGTGTTTAATCCCACTAAAACATCTTATGCGGCAACATGCCGCATGCAAATTCCCGTAAAAACAGGACCTTAGAGATAGCGTCACAATGCCATGAGAAAGGACCTCCCATGCCGATCATGGCACTTCTTCTTATGAGCAACCATCGACCAAGAAAAACAACTTTCAGAATACATTCTAACGCGGAGATTGCTCCCCAAGTCGAACATGAACTCAGAATATGTTATCAAAATAGATAATTTTCAAAACGCCTCCGGCCCCTCCGCCGCGAGACGGAGAGGCCGGAGCCAAAGATCAACCCTTAGTGGTTCACTTCGCCGATACGGTTCCGGTCCAGCCGGGCTCCACGCCCTTCATGTCGGGAAGCCGGTGGGCGATGCCCTTGTGGCAGTCGATGCAGGTCCGCTCGCCGGTGAACAGGTAGGTCTCGTGCATCTTGGCGGCCCGCGGGTTCTGGCGGGTGATGTCCATGGATTCCGCGCTGTGGCAGTTGCGGCATTCCAGGGAGTTGTTGGATTTCAGCCGGTCCCATTCGTGGGTGGCCAGCTCCAGCCGCTTGTCGAGAAACTTCTCGCGGGTGTCGATGGTGCCGAAGATCTTGCCCCAGACCTCCTTCGACGCCTGCATCTTGCGGCCGATCTTGTGCGTCCAGTCGTGCGGGACGTGGCAGTCCGGGCAGGTGGCGCGCACGCCGGAGCGGTTGGTGAAGTGGATGGTCTGCTTCAACTCCTCGTAGGGGTTGTTCTTCATCTCGTGGCAGGAGATGCAGAAGGCCTCCTTGTTGGTGACCTCCAGGGCGGTGTTGAATCCGCCCCAGAACATCACGCCGGCCAGGAAGCCGCCCAGGGTCAGGAAGCCCAGGCTGAAATGCACGCTGGGCCGCGAGAAGACACGCCAGAAGCGCCCGGCGAAGCTCAGAAGGCCCTTCATTTGGCGCCTTCCTTTCCACCGGCCAGAATGCTGTCGATGTCGCGGAAGCGGTTGCCGGTGATCGGCTGGGCGTCGGTTTGCGGCACGTGGCACTGGGTGCAGAAGTAGCGCCGCGGGCTGACCGCGCCCAGCGTCTGGCCGTCGCGGTCCTGGAAGTGAGTGACCGAGATCATCGGGGCCTGCGAGCCCTCGGTGTTCTTGCGGTCATGGCAGGTCATGCACTTGTTGATGTTCAGGTCGATCTGGTAGTCGCGGATCGCGTGCGGGATCAGCGGCGGCTGGTCGGCGTAGTTCCGCGCCCGCTTGTGATCGTCGGTGATCTCCTTCGCCATCGGGTCGGCGGGAATCTCCTGGGTGATCGGGTGCGGGCCGGAGGGAACCTTCGCGGGGGCGGCCCCGTCCGCGGCGAACACGCCGGACACCAGGAGCGGCATGGCCGCGGCCAGCGCGAGGGCGGCAAAGGTGATGCGGGTCTTCATGGACGGGCTCCTCACGCGACAGGAATGATCTTGACCGCGCATTTCTTGAAGTCGGTCTGCTTGCTCAGCGGGTCGGTGGCGTCCAGCGTCACCTTGTTGATGAGCACCGTGTGGTCGAAGAAGGGCACGAAGACGAGGCCCCGCGGCGGCTTGTTGCGGCCCCGCGTCTCGACCCGCACCCGCACCTCGCCGCGGCGGGAAGCGATGCGCACCTCCTGCCCGCGCCGCAGGTTCAGGTCCTTGGCGTCGTCGGGATGGATGAAGACGACGGCGTTGGGGAAGGCCTTGCGCAGCTCCGGAACGCGCAACGTCATGGAGCCGGAGTGCCAATGCTCGACCACGCGGCCGGTGCAGAGCCAGAACGGGTAGTCCTTGTCCGGCGATTCCGCCGCCGGCTCATAGGGCAGCGCGAAGATGTTCGCCTTGCCGTCCTTGTTGCCGTAGAAGCGCACGCCCTCGCCCGCCGGAACGTAGGGGTCGAAGCCCTCGCGGTAGCGCCACTTCGTCTCCTTGCCGTTCACCACCGGCCAGCGCAGGCCGCGCTCCTGGTGGTACATGTCGTAGGGGGCGAGGTCGTGGCCGTGGCCGCGCCCGAAGGTCGCGTATTCCTCGAACAGGCCCTTATGGACGTAGAAGCCGAAGGCCTGCGATTCGCGGTTCTCATAGGCCGGGTCGCAGTCCGACAGCGGGAAGGCGTTGACCTGACCGTTGCAGTACAGCACGTCGTACAGGGTCTTGCCGCGGACCTCCGGCTTCTTGGCGATCAGTTCCTCCGGCCACACCTCCTCGATCTTGAAGCGCTTGGAGAACTCGATGATCTGCCAGAGGTCGGAGCGCGCCTCGCCCGGCGCGCCGACGAGCTGGTGCCAGACCTGGGTGCGGCGTTCGGCGTTGCCGTAGCCGCCCTCCTTCTCCACCCACATGGCGGTCGGCAGGATCAGGTCGGCGGCCAGCGCCGTCACCGTCGGATAGGCGTCCGACACGACGATGAAGTTTTCCGGGTTGCGGTAGCCCTGGTAGGTCTCGTTCGCCGTGTTCGGCGCCGTCTGCATGTTGTTGTTGCACTGGACCCAGTAGGCGTTGAGCTTGCCGTCCTTCAGCATGCGGTCCTGCTGGACGGCGTGGTAGCCGACCTTGTCCGGGATCGTGCCTTCGGGCAGCTTCCAGATCTCCTCGGCGTGCTTGCGGTGTTCCGGGTTGGTGACCACCATGTCGGCGGGCAGCCGGTGCGAGAAGGTGCCGACCTCGCGCGCCGTGCCGCAGGCCGAGGGCTGGCCGGTCAGCGAGAAGGGGCCGCAGCCCGGCTGGCTGATCTTCCCGGTCAGCAGATGGATGTTGTAGACGAGGTTGTTGGCCCAGACGCCGCGGGTGTGCTGGTTGAAGCCCATGGTCCAGAAGGACATGACCTTCACCTTCGGGTCGGCGTACAGCTCGGCCAGCGCCTCCAGCCGGTTCTTCGGCACGCCCGACAGCTCGTGCGCCTTCTCCAGCGTGTAGGGCTCGACGAACTTCGCGAACTCCTCGAAGGAGATCGGGTCGGACTCGTTGGCCTTGGCGACGTTCTTCGCCTTCTGCTCCAGCGGATGCTCGGGCCGCAGGCCGTAGCCGATGTCGTCGCGGCCGCGCTTGAAGTTGACGTGCTTGGCGATGAACTCCTGGTTCACCCGGCCCGTCTTGATGATGTGGTTGGCGATGTAGTTGAGGATCGCCAGATCGGACTGCGGCGTGAAGACCAGGCCGATGTCGGCGAGGTCGAAGCTGCGGTGTTCATAGGTGGACAGGACGGCGACCTTGCAGCCCTCATGGGTCAGCCGGCGGTCGGTGACGCGGGTCCACAGGATGGGGTGCATCTCCGCCATGTTGGAGCCCCACAGCACGAAGGCGTCGGCCTGCTCCATGTCGTCGTAGCAGCCCATCGGCTCGTCCATGCCGAAGGTGCGCATGAAGCCGACCACCGCCGACGCCATGCAATGGCGGGCGTTGGGGTCCAGATTGTTGGAGCGCAGGCCCGCCTTCATGAACTTGGAGGCGGCGTAGCCTTCCATGATCGTCCACTGGCCGGAGCCGAACATGCCCACCGCGGTCGGACCCTTCTTCTTCAGGGTCTCCTTCCACTTGGTGGCCATGATGTCGAAGGCCTGATCCCAACTGATCGGGGTGAATTCGCCTTCCTTGTGGAACTGCCCGTCCTTCATGCGCAGCAGCGGCTGGGTCAGCCGGTCCTCGCCGTACATGATCTTGGACAGGAAATAGCCCTTCACGCAGTTCAGGCCGCGGTTGACCTCGGCCTTCACGTCGCCGTGGGTGGCGACGATGCGCCCCTCCTTCACACCGACCATGACACCGCAGCCGGTGCCGCAGAAGCGGCAGGGGGCCTTCGACCAGGTGAGCTTGGCGTCGGCGCCGGCCGTCAGGGTGCCGGCCTCGGCGGGCTGGATGACGGACGGCAGGCTCACACCGGCCGCCGCCGCCGCTGTCACGGCGGCTTGGACCTTCAGATAATCACGGCGGGTCAGGGACATAGGGGGGTGCCTCCTGGGGCGGGTCGTCTTTTCTTGGACGGACGTCAATGGGCGTGGGGGACGAGAGCGGTGTCGGCGGGCATCGGCTCCGCGCAGCGCTCGGCATCCTCGTAGTGGTGGTAGACCAGCGTGGTGGTGTGGACGCCCGCCATGGCGTTGATGTCGGCGATGCGGTCCAGGACCTCGGCTTCCGTCGCGGTTTCCAGCGTGACGATGGTCTTGCCGTTCTCCGACGCGTGCCAGTCGGCGCCGTCGAGCGCGCAGACGACCTCCTTCAAGGCGGCGGTGCGGTCGGGCGCGTGCTGGATGACGAGGCTGGAAATGTGCAGTTCGGGCATGGCCGCCTCACATCCCGCTGGAGAGGGACAGGATCTGGTACATCCAGACGGAGAAGCCGTAGGCCCCGACCAGCCCGATCGCCAGGAACGGCCAGATCAGGATGGAAAGAGCGAAGAAGACCAGCCCCTCGAAGCGGCGGGTCGGGGCGGCGGTATCGGCGGTGCGGGCGGGCGGCGCGTTCATGGCGATCCCATGGATTGATCGAACGGTATCGCCGCGGAGCTTCATCCTTTCGCATCATGAGTGGCTTGACCGAGGTCAAGTGCCGGCACCGACTCAATCCCTAAGTACCGGTACTTTCGTTGCTTTGGACGTTTTGCCGCACGTCAACGCAAAGTCCCTCCCCCGCTGGACGCGAGGGAGGGGCTGACGGAGCGAACCGGGATCGGGCGGGTTACAGCCGGGTGTTTTCCTGGCGCATCAGGCGGTCGATCAGCACGCCGCGCACCAGATCGGGACCGAGCTGTTCGGCGGCGGCCTGCTTCAGGGATTTGGCGACGGCGGCGGGATCGACCGACGGGCCGTCGAAGGCGCCCGCCCCCGCCATACCGAACAGGGCCTGCAGCAGGGCATTGCGCGCGTGGGGAAGATGGCGGCGCAGCAGGTTGGATTGCTCGACGCTGCCGGTCTGCAAAGTGATCTGGGTCAGGATGAAGGCGTTGGTGCGGCCCTCCACCAGCACCGGGACCATCAATTGCCCGACCTCCACGTAGAAGGGGCCGGGACCGTCGCTGGGCAGGTCCGGCCCCGCGCCGGCCTGCTGCTCCGCCGCGGCTTTCTCGTCGGCGCCGAGCGTCAGCTGCAGGCGTCCGATGCCGTAGCCGACCGCGGCCGCCAGCGCGGCGCAGAGCACGAAGACCGAGTATCGGCTGGGTCCGGTACGGTCCGCCATGGTCGCGTTTCCCCGCCGCTCAGAAGGGCATGATGATGTCGAAGACCTGCTGGCCGTAGCGCGGCTGCTGGACGTCGGTGATCTGGCCGCGCCCGCCGTAGGTGATCCGCGCCTCGGCGATCTTGTCGTAGTCGATGGTGTTCACGTTGGTGATGTCCTCGGGCCGGATGACCCCGGCGATGCGCATCTCGCGCAGCTCGTAGTTCACCCGCACCTCCTGCCGGCCGGCGATCACGAAGTTGCCGTTGGGCAGCACCTCGGTCACCACCGCCGCGGCGCGCATGGCGATGCGCTCGTTGCGCTGGATGGTCCCAGTGCCGGAGGAGGAGGAGGAGCTGTCCATGTCGACGAGGCTGGACGGGTTGACCGCGTCGGGCAGCACCGCCGGCAGCCGCGACTCCAGCCCGAAGAAGTTCGGCACGGCCGCCGATTCGGCGTTGGAGCGCTGGCGCTGCGTCTGGTTCTGCAACTGCGCCTGATCGGCGATGTTGATGATGACGGTCAGAAGGTCACCCACCTGCTTGGCCCGCGGGTCGCGGAAGAAGTCGCGGGACCCGGTGCGCCACAGTGAACTCGGCACCTGCTCGTTGGTGTTGGGGCGCGGCATCGGCATGGAGATGACGCGCGCCTCCGGCGCCATGGCGGGGTTTGAGATTTCCGACAGACGCGGTGCCTGCCCCACGTCGGCCAGCCGCCCACAGCCGGCGAGCGCCACCGTCAGGGCGAGGAACGGAACCAGGGTGCGGGGCGGCAGGGTGCGCATGGGCGTGTCCTTGATTGGACTCAGAATTTCGCGGAAGCCGCGTTGGGCGGCATGGCGTCCGGAGGCCCGGCGACGGTGACGGTCTGCGGGCCGGTGATGGTGCCGGTGACGACGATGTTGCTGGCGATGTTCATCACCCGCACCAGCTCCCCCACCCCGCCGTCCTGCAGGGCGCGGCCCCGCGCCATCAGCTGCAGCGGCCCGTCCTCGTAGACGAGGCTGACCGGCTTGTTGCGCTGGACCACCAGCGGGGCGCCGACCGCCGAGGTCTGGATCAGCCGCCCGGCGGAAAGCTGGCGGCGGCTGGCCAGCCCGGCGAGGCTGTCGCGGGAGGTGACGACGGCGCCGTTCAGCCGCTCAAGCGGCATCGGGATGGTGGTCAGGTCGCTGTCGGCGATCACCTCGCCGGGCAGGATGCGGCGCGTCGGCACCGGCACCTCCACCATGATGTCGGCCTTGGCCTTCACCTCGACGACGCGCCCGTTGCTGCTGACCAGCGCGCGGACCAACCCGCCGCGCGGGTCGTAGGACAGGTCGCGCACCGCCTCCACCGGGCCGGAGAAGGGCGCGGTCAGCACCAGCGAGACCCGCGCATCCGGCGGCACCGCCGGGCCGAGCGAGGCCGCCAGCTCCTGCGCCAGCAATGCCTCCACGGCTCCCTCGCCATCGGAGAGATAGGCCGCTTGGGCGGGCGCGCCGAGCAGTTGCAGGGCGACCGCGAGTCCGGCCAGATGACGAACGGAACGCCGCATGGCGGTCACCGCATGTTGGAGAGGGTGGAGGCCATCTGGTCGCCGGCCTCGACCACCTTCGCGTTCATCTCGTAGGCGCGCTGGGCGGAGATGAGTTCGGTGATCTCTTGGACGACGTTGACGTTGGAGGATTCCAGATACTTCTGCCGGATGGTGCCGAAGCCCGCCTGCCCGCCGGTGCCGTCCTGCGGCTCGCCCGAGGCGGGGGTGGCGCGGTAGAGGTTGTCGCCCATCGCCTCCAGCCCGGATTCGTTGACGAACACGGTCATCACCAGCTGGCCCAGCACGCGCGGGCGGGTCTGCCCGTCGACGAAGGCCTGCACCTCGCCCGACGCGTTCACGGCGATCTCGCGCGTGCCCTGCGGCACGGTGACCTCGGGCAGCACCGGGTGGCCGTCGCTGGTCACGATGGTGCCCTCCGGCGACAGCTTGAAGCCGCCGGCGCGGGTGTAGGCGGTCTCGCCTGCCGGCATGCGGATGTTGAAGTAGCCGCGCCCCTCGATGGCGAGGTCCAGCTCGTTCCCGGTCGAGGTCAGGTTGCCGGTCGTGTTGATGCGGTTGACCGCCCCCGGACGCACGCCGAGGCCGACCTCGATGCCGGTCGGGATGATGGTTCCGGCGTCGGTGGACTGGCTGCCCTGGCGCCGTTCCGACTGGTACATCAGGTCCTGGAACTCGGCGCGCCCGCGCTTGAAGGCGGTGGTGTTGATGTTGGCGATGTTGTTGGAGATGACCTCGACGTTCAACTGCTGGGCCATCATGCCGGTCGAAGCGATGCTGAGCACGCGCATGGACGCAATCTCCTGAATTAAGCGGATTTGCCGAGGCGGTTGATGGCGGAGCGCAGCAGGTCCTGCCCGTCGTCCATCATGCGGGTGACCGACTGGTAGTCGCGCGTCAGCTCCATCATCCGCGACATCTCGGCGATGGACTGGACGTTGGACTGCTCCAGCTTGCCCTGGACGAGGCGGGTGTCGGGGGCCGGCAGCGGCTGGGCGTCCACAGCGTCGAACAGCACATCGCCGGTCTGGGCCAGCGCCTGCGGGCTCTCGAAGCGGACGACGCGCAGCCGGGCGATCATCTCGTTGTCGGCGGAGACCAGCCCATCGGTGCCGATCTCCATCCGGCTGCGGTCGGCCGGGATGACGATGGGCTGCTGGTTGTCGTCCAGATAGGGGAAGCCGCCGGCGTTCACGAGCTGCCCGTCCACGTCGCGCCGCATCCGCCCGTCGCGGGTGTAGCGCGGGCCGTCCGGCGTCTGCACCTGGAGCCAGCCGTCGCCGTCCAGCGCCACGTCATAGGGGTTGTCGGTCGGCTTCAGGCTGCCGGCGGTGAAGTCGGTGTAGGTGGCGCGGTCGATGGTGAAGGCGATCTTGTCGGACGGCTTCATGCCGCCGCGCTCCATCGCCGCTTCGAACAGCATGCGCTCGCCGCGGAATCCCGCAGTGTTCATGTTGGCGATGTTGTTCGCCACGACATCGAGCTGCCGACGCAACGCCACTTGCCGCGACAATCCAATGTAAAGGGGATTCTCCATCGCCGGACACCTTCGGTTTGAACGCCGCCTTAACCTAGGTGATGCAGTTTAAAGCCGGGTTTCAACCTGGGACGCCGCGACGGGAACTGACCGGTGTCTTGGGGGATTTGATTCCGATTTAGATAAAATTTGGGGCAGTCGCGATGCATCCCTGCCGGACCCTGTCCATCTCCCTGGCCCTTCTGTCGGTCACCACCGCCCTGACGGCGCCTCCCGCCGCGGCGGAGGCATCGGCACCGATTACCGTGCAGACGGGCGACCACGCCGACTTCTCGCGTCTGGCGCTGGTCAACGCGCAGGGCGCCCCGGCGGTCGATGTGGGAAGCTGCGGCGGGCGCGTTGCCTTTTCGCAGCCGGTCCCCTGGCCGCTGGAGGCGCTGAACGGCACCTATTCGCGGCGGCTGACCGGCTTCCAGACGGCCGAGGACGGGCGCAGCCTGACCATGGACTGGCCCTGCGGCGCCCGCGTCACCGTGCGCCGGGAGCGGCGGATCACCTTCATCGACGTGGCCGACCCGCCGCGCCCGGCGCGCAAGCCCGGCGCCCCGGTCCCGGCGTCCGAAGGCGCCCTGCTGGCCGAGGCGCCCGGCGCGTCGGTCTTTCCGATGATCGCGCCGCCACCGGTTCCCGAACCGGCGCCTGCCCCAACAGCGCCCATCAGCCTCGCCGAGCGGCTGAGCCCGGTCGCCAGCGCCCAGGCGCAGCCAGTCGTACAAGCCCCGCCCGTGGCACAGGCGCCGCCACCGGTTCAACCGCAACCGGTCGCCAAGGCCCCGCCGCCGAAGCCGGAACCCGCCCGGACGGTGGCCGCCGTGCCGCCGTCAGCCATGCCGCCGGTCGTGGCCCCCACCCCCCCCGTTCAGACCGACCCGCCGATCCGCGCCTTCGGCCTGGACGCCTGGGCCGGCGACGACTACCCGGCGCGCAAGCAGCATCTGGAGCAGCGCATCGCCGAGAGCCAAGGCCGCACGCGGGTGGACGCGCTGCTCGCCATGGCCCGCTTCACGCTGGCCCGCGCCTTGCCGGAGGAGGGCCGCGCCGCGCTGGACGCCGCGGAGAGCCTGACGCCGGGGCCGGACCAGCGCTACGAGCTGCGCCTGCTGCGCGACGCCTTCCGCGCGCTGGACGGCACCGCCGATCCCGACGACAGCCAGTTCGTCCGCGCCCAGCCCACCCCCGCCGCCGCCGACCACCATGTCTGGCGCAGCGCCACCCTGGCCCCCAGCCGCTGGACCGCGGCGAAATCGAGCCTGCCCATCGCGTTGAAGCGGCTGCTGTCCTACCCCGTCGACCTGCGCGGCCGTCTGCTGACCCTGCTCGCCGAATCGGCGAGCGAGGCGGCGGACGGCCCGTCGCTGAACCTGATCGTGCTGGAGATGATCACGCTGGACGGCATCGGCTCCACCGACGGGCGGCTCGACTTCTTCCGCGGCCGTCTGGCGGAGCTGCATAACGAGACGGCGGAGGCGCTGGCCCATTACAAGCGCGCCGCCGCCCTGCCCAACCTCTATGGCCACCGCGCCCAGGTGCGCTCCATTGAGCTGCGGCTGGCCAGCGGCGCTTTGGACGATCCCGGCGCCATCGCGGAGCTGGAAAGCCTGCGCTACGCTTGGCGCGGCGGCGACGTCGAGACGGACGCGCTGGCCGCGCTGGGCGCCGCCTACACCCGCGCCGGGCGGATCGACGCGGCGCTCGACATCTTCGGCCTTCTGGGCCGCCGCTTCGGCGCGACGGCGCGCGGCCGCGCGGCGCTGACCACCGGGCGCGGGCTCCTCGACGCGGTGATCGGCCATCTGGAAACGACCCCAGGCAGCGCGCTCGACGCGTTGTCCCTCCAGGTGCGCTACGGCCGCACGGTGGCGCTGACCGACGACGATGCCGGAACGCAGCAGCGCCGGCTCGCCCGGCTGCTGGCCCGCGGCGGCTTCACGCTTGAGGCCGCGCGCCTGCTCCACACCGTCGCCGAGGCCACACGCGGCGCCGAACGCGCGGCGGTCGGTCTGGAGCTGGCCCGCGTGCTGCTGGACGCCGGGCGCGGGACGGAGGCGCTGGCCGTGCTGGACCACACCGCCAGCCCCGCGCCGGACGCCACCGCCGCCGAGCGCCGCGCCCTGCTGCGCGCCGAGGCCTTCGCCAGCGAGGGCGAGGCGATGCGCGCCTTCGACGCGCTGCGCGGCCTGACCGGACCCGAGGCGGCGCGCATCCGGGCGGACAGCCTGTTCCGCGCCGGCGAATGGCCGGCGGCCCGTGCCGCCTACGCCGAGCTGCTGGGCGGGCAGGACGCGCCTCTGCCGGACGACATCGCCTTCCACACGCTGGCCGCCTTCCGGGCGGGCGACGACGCGGCGGTGACCGCCGCCGCGGAGCGCCACGGCAAGGCGCTGGCCGGGACCCGCTGGGCCGGTCTGCTCGACGCCCTGGCCGTCCCGCCCGACCCGGCGGGTAAGCCGCTGTCCAGCGCCACCGTCGGCGGCCAGCTCGCCGCCGCCGACGCGCTGGCCGGCGTGCTGCGCCGGTGGAAAGCGCCCTGACGGCCCCTGCCCCATACGACGGCTCCCTGAGCCCGATCCCCTTTTTCGGCCGAGCCGGAGGACTCACATCATGCGTTTGCTGTTCGGAATCGTCGCGGTCTTCCTGAGCGTGCTCGGCGGCTTCGCCGCCATGGGCGGGCGGATGGGCGTGCTGTGGCAGCCCGTGGAAATCGTCATCATCGTCGGCGCCGGCATCGGCGGCTACGTCATCGCCAACTCGATGGCGGTGCTGCGCGCCACCGTGCGCACCATCGGGGCGGTGGCCCGCGGTCGGCACACCAGCAAGGACGAGTATCTGGACCTGATCTCGCTGCTCTACGCCCTGCTGCGGCAGGCGAAGTCCAAGGGCGTGTCGAACATCGAGAGCGACATCGACAAGCCGGACGACAGCCCGATCTTCGCCCAGTACCCCTCGGTCTTCCGCCAGCCGCGCTGCGTCACCTTCCTGTGCGACTACATGCGCCTGATCGCGCTGGGCCAGGACAACCCGCACGATCTGGAAGCCCTGATGAACGAGGAGATCGAGACCATCGGGCGCGAGCTGAACCAGGTGCCGAAGGCGCTGCAAAATCTGGCCGACGCGCTGCCGGCGCTGGGCATCGTCGCCGCCGTGCTGGGCGTCATCAACGCCATGAGCGCGATCAGCGAGCCGCCGGAGGTGCTGGGCCACATGATCGGCGGGGCGCTGACCGGCACCTTCCTCGGCGTGCTGCTGTCCTACGGCCTCGTCGGTCCGATCGCCGCCGCCGCCCGCCATCGCCGCGAGGCGGAGCTGACGCTGTTCATCTGCGTGCGCGCGGGGCTCGGCGCCTATCTGCGCGGCAGCCCCCCGCAGGTCTGCGCGGAATTCGCCCGCAAGGTGCTGTTCGCCGATACGCAGCCGAGTCTCGCCGAGGTCGAGGTCGCCACCACGCTCTCCTCGCAGGCGAAGGCCCGCGAGGCGAGCCAGCCCGCCTGAGGCCCCGCCATGCCCCGCAAGCGCATCGAGCCGACGATCATCATCAAGCGCCGCTACGGCGAGGAGGAGGAGGAGCACAACAGCGCCTGGAAGCTGGCCTACGCCGACTTCGTGACGGCGATGATGACCTTCTTCCTGATCATGTGGCTGATGAACATCACCACGGTGGAGCAGCGCAAGGGCATCGCCGACTATTTCAACCCGGTGGCCCTGTCCCAGTCCAATTCGGGCGCCGACGGCATGCTCGCCGGGCGGGCGGTGGACAAGACGGGGGCTTTGTCCACCCCCAACGCGCCGGGGGAGCACAGCGTGCCGGTGGCTGCCCCGCCCGTCGTCGCCTCGCTGGGCGAGAGCGACCGCGAGCCTGCCGGCCGCAAGGACCCCATGCCCAACCCGCCCGGCGGTCGGAGCCAGACGGACCGCGACGCGCGGGCGGAACTGGAGGCCCTGCTCGACCGCCAGACCGCGGCGCTGAGCGAACAGCAGGGGCTTGAGAAGGCCGAGCGCGACCTGCGCACGGCGCTGGAAACGATGCCGGAGCTGGGGGCGCTCGCCGGCAGCGTGGTCATCGAGCAGACGTCCGTCGGCCTTCGCGTGCAGCTCACCGATCAGGCGAAGGTGTCGATGTACAACGTCGGCTCCGCCCAGATGAACGAGCAGGGGCGGCGCCTGATGCGGCTGGTCGCCGGCGCCGTGGCGTCGTCGCCCAACCGCCTCAGCATCACCGGCCACACCGACGCGCTGGGCTATGCGGACGGGGCGAAGTACGGCAACTGGGAACTGTCCAGCGACCGCGCCAACGCCGCCCGCCGTGAGCTGATCGCCGCCGGCGTGCCGGCCCGGCGGATCGTCCGGGTGGAGGGCCGCGCCGACCTCGACCATCTCGACGCCGCCAACCCGCTGGCCCCGCAGAACCGGCGGATCAGCATCACCCTCCTGAAGGCCGCGGCGGGGGAATAGGCCCCCTCAGGTCGGGCTGGTCTTCACCACCGGCCGTGCGCGGAGGAGCTGGACGGTGGTCAGGAGGCCCAGCGCCGCGGCGGCGCTCCCCAGCAGGAAGACGCCGCCGTAGCCCACCCGGTCGGCGAGCAGCCCGGCCAGCGGCCCGGTCAGGCCGTAGGCGACGTCCTGGAACGCCGCGAAGGCGCCGAGCGCGGTGCCCCGAAGCTGCGGCTCGACGAGATGGACGACCTCCCGCCCCATGGCGGGAAAGACCAGCGAGCAGCCGAGCCCGGTCAGGAAGGCGCCGACCAGCGCCGTGACGGGGTCGCCCGCGGTCCACAGCAGCGCCTGCCCGACCGCCTCCACCGCCAGCGACCCCATCGCCACGCGCAGCCCGCCGAAGCGGTCGGGCAGATGGCCCAGCGCAAAGCGGACGAGCACGAAGCCGAGGCCGAAGGCGGTCAGGCCGAGCCCGGCGTGGGGCCAGCCCTCGCGGACGAAGTGCAGCGAGAAGAAGGCGCCGATGGCGGCGAAGCCGATGCCCTGGAGGCTGACGATGGCACCCTGCCGCCAGATCCGCCCCAGCACGCTGCGGAAGGGCGGGCGCGCGGCGTCGGGGTGGGCCGGGTCCCTTCCATGCGCCGGATCGCCAGAAGCCCGACGGCGGGCAGCAGCGCGCTGACCGCCATGACGCCAGAGAAGCCGAACCGCTCGAGCAGCGCCAGCCCCAACGGTCCGCCCGCCGCGAAGGCGCCGTAGAGCGCCGCCCCGATCAGCGCCAGCACCCGGCCCGATCGCTGCGGCCCGACGATGCCGATCCCCCAAGCGACCACCCCGACCCCGACGAGGCTTTCGCCGACGCCGATGAGCAGGCGGCCCGCCACCAGCACGGAAAAAGCCGCCCATGGCGGGAACGACAGGGGACCGGCGGCCATAGAGACCAGCCCGCCGGCCACATAGAAGGCCAGCCCCCACCCGACCGCGCGCTTGGCGCCGCGTCGGTCGGAGACGGTTCCGGCGAAGCCGCGGCTGAGGATGGTGGCGAGGAAGGCGCTCCCCACGCCCAGCCCGGCCCAGACATTGCCCATCCCGAGATCCCCGGCCACGAACAGCGGCACGACGGGAAGGGACAGGGCGACACAGAGATAGGAGACGAAGAGGACGGCGGTCAGGACGATCAGGCGGCCCTGCGCCGGATCGCGCGCCGACGCCGGCCTTTGGTGGGGACCCATGGTGTGCTCCACACTGGTCCCCGCCGATGGCCGTCCGTCCGAACACGCGAACGCACTCCGATCGGCGAGGATCGTTGAGTGCGTTGGTTGACGTTGAACGCTTACGGCCAGCGTGGCTGGCGATGCGGAACAGGGTACCAAGCCCGCGGAGAATTGCAACAGGCCGCGTCGGCCGAGACTGTCGCCTTTGACGTTCCCTCTTCCCCGAGGGGGGGGCCCTGTTCCGATGCGGAATGTCAGGTGCCGGAATCCCGCACATTCTCAACACTTGTCATAAAGGCCGGCGCCGCCAATCGGCGTGCATGGTTTCGCAGGTCCACAGGCCAGGATTCCGTCAGCTCCTGGAAGCGTTTCCCATCGCCGGCATAAAGTGACCGTGAGGCTTCCTCCCACCCCTGCTGATCGCCCAGCATGGACATCATGAAACGGTCCGCTGCAGCTTGGGCCTGACGCGCGCGCTCGACACCGCTTCTTTGGTTGCGGGCGGCATCGATCAACCGGCGGATCACCGCTGACGCGCCCTCCGGTTGCGCGGCGAGCCACTCCCAGTGGCGCGGGAGCAAGGTCACCTCCCGCGCGACGACTCCGAGCTTGGGCCGGCCGCGCGTCGGCGCACCCATGCTCTGCCTTTGCGGCGACACGTCGTCCTTCGTGGTGCGAAGACGTTCGGCGACCTCTTCCTCACTGCCGCTCAGATCGAAGTCGATTTGGCGCCCGGTCTGGTCGTCGAAGACAAGGATGACGGCATCGTTGCCGGACGTGGCGGCCCGCTTGATGGCAAGCGCCACATCCTTCGGTGTTCCGGCAGCAAACAGCCCGTCACCAATGAAGGCGGTGCAGGACGGTCCCTCGGTCGGGGCATCGTTCACGGTGGCTCTCCGATGACCTGTGTGTGGGCAAGCGTGAGCAATTTATACCCGGATAAAAAGCTTGAAGGCAATATTACCCGGGTGTAAATGACAAAGCCAGGATGTTGAGGTTCAGACCGCGCAACCGGAGTGAGCGGAGCAATGACAACTGGTCAGGACAGAAAGGCGGCCGTGACCGCCTACAAGGAGCGGAAGGTGTCCGCCGGTGTCTACGCGCTGCGGTGCGTGGCAGCCGGCAAGGTCTGGGTGGGTGCTGCGCCCGATCTGAGCACCATCCAGAACCGCTTGTGGTTTCAGCTCAAACAGAACTCCAGCCCCAACCGTGACCTCCAGGCCATCTGGAACGAGCATGGAGCGGACAGCCTGAGTTTCGAGATCCTCGAGCGTCTGGAGGAGGAAACGCTGGTTTATGTCCAGAGAGCGGCTTTGAAGAAGCGCGTTCAGCATTGGCGCGAAGCGCTGGATGCGGCCGTGCTTTGACCTTGGCTTTCCCTGACCGGGTGAAGCGCCAGGAGCGGCAAGTGCACCCGACAAAACGGTGATGAAGGTGCCGGGAGGTGCGGGGCCGCACCTCTCCTATCCGATGCACGGCCTTCAGCGGGCCACGTACCAGTCCGTCCGGTGGTTGAAGGCGACGAAGGCGTTCAGCACCGCCGCCCCCAGCATCGAGGCCAGCACCGCCTTCCCATCGATCACGAAGACCGCCATGGAGAAGATCACCACGTCGAACAGGGCCTGGAGCCAGCCGGCGCGGAAGCCCGTCTTCTCCTGGATGTAGAAGGCGAGAATGCCCACCCCACCGCCGCTGGAGCCGTGGCGGAACAGGCCGATCACCCCGATGCCGATGCAGAAGCCCGCCAGAACCGCCGCCACATAGGGGTGCAGCGCGTCGTAGCGGATCGCGTGGGGCGCCAGAGTGGTCAGCACCGAGATGCTGGTGACCGCCAGAAGCGACTTCGCGGTGAAGCGCCAGCCGATGCGCGCCAGCGCCAGCGCGTAGAAGGGCAGGTTCACCACGAAGAACACCGGGCCGAAATCCAGCCCCGTGGCATAGGCGATGACGAAGGACAGCCCCGCCGCCTGCCCGGTGATCAATCCGGCGGCATGCAGTATGGAAATCCCGAACGCGGTCATGATGATGCCGAACAGCTGCCCCTGCGCATTATCAAATGCGCTGTGCGCCGCCCGTTTGGTTTCATTTGTTGCAACGGCAGTGTTGGCGGCTACGGATACTGCACTTTTCTTGAGCACGCTCGGCACCTTCCAGACTTCATCCCATATCGACAGTATCATCAAAGACCAGACCAAGAATAGAGCGGCGTAAGGTCGTTCGTCGCCCCCGCAATCCGTGGCACGACGCCGCTTCGCGTTCCCGTCGCCCCTCCCCTCGCCGTCGATTCCTCCGGATGGCGCCGGTTTTCCGCGCGGAGGCGCGGGCGGGGGGACGCGGAATTGCACGGCCTTGCGTCCATCGTTGCGCCCACCGCGCAAGAATCGGTCGCGCCAACACCGCACGCTTTCCCCGCATCGCTCGCCAAAGCGCAACCCAAGCGCAACCCAAGCGCACAAAGATCCCGCGGTCCGCCGGATTCTTTCGCCGGATAGACCAATCGCGCGACAATGCACCTCGCTACAGTCGCATCGTCCGCTGTTCACGCACTCCATGGTCGCATGGGGCTGCGCGAATGATCGACGCCACCAGCGGCCGCCTTTGAAACCGGCCCCACCAGTGAGGAAAGACAATGGCATTTCCGACCGCCGTGAACGACCAGATCACCGATTCCGTCACCCAGGCCAACACCAAGGTCCTGGGCGACGCTCCGGCGATCGCCATGGGCAATCTGTTCCAGGCCACGGCTCAGGCGCTGGCCAACGCGGCCCACAACGCCACCAACGCCCAGCAGCAGTCCTACGTGACCGCGCAGGCCGCCACCACCCAGGGCGTGGCCACGCTCTACTCGATCGACACCGCCTCCACCGGCGTCGCCACGAAGAGCATCCTCAGCACCGGCGTCAAGGGCCTCGGCTCGTAAGCCGGACCCGCGCCGCCATCGACGTTTCAAACCACCTGCGCCACCCCGCCCTCCATGAGGGACGGCGGGCGGGCGGCAGGCAATCGAAGAGGACGAACAAATGGCTTTCCCGACCGCCGTGAACGACCAGATCACCGATTCCGTCACCCAGGCCAACACCAAGGTCCTGGGCGACGCTCCGGCGATCGCCATGGGCAACCTGTTCCAGGCCACGGCCCAGGCGCTGGCCAACGCGGCCCACAACGCCACCAACAACCAGCAGCAGTCCTACGTGACCATGCAGGCCGCCACGACCATGGGCGTCGCCACGCTCTACTCGATCGACACCGCCTCCACCGGCGTCGCCACGAAGAGCATCCTGGGCGCCTGATGAGCCGACCGGCCCGGACCGGGGGCCGGCAGGCGCCCGGAACAGGCCGCCGGCCGTCCAACCCGAACCATTCGCCAAGGAATAACGTCAGATGGCTTTCCCGACGGCAGTCAACAGCCAGATCACTGATTCCGTAGCCCAGAGCAACGTCCAGGTCGTTGGCAGCTCGCCGGCGATCGCCATGGGCAACCTGTACCAGGCCACCGCCCAGGCGCTGGCCAACGCGGCCCACAACGCGACCCTGGCGCAGCAGCAGATGTACGTCACGGCGCAGGCCGCCACGACGACGGGCGTCGCGATGCTCTACTCCATCGACACCGCGACCACCGGCGCCGCCACGTCGAAGCTCCTCGGCTGACCGGACGGCGGACGCGGCACCCGCCGCCGTCCGCCGGACCGCCGCCGGCGCTTTGGCCTCAAACCAACGCAACATCCGATGTAAGGAGCAAACACGATGGCTTTCCCGACCGCCCTGAACAACCAGATCACGGACTCGGTCTCCCAGGTCAACACCAAGGTCCTGGGCGACGCCCCGGCCGTCGCGATGGGCAACCTGTTCGTCGCCACCAGCCAGGCGCTGTCGAACGCGGCCCACAACGCCACGAACAACCAGCAGCAGTCCTACGTGGTGATGCAGGCGGCCACCACGCAGGGCCTGTCAACTCTGTATTCCGTCGACACGGCCTCGACCGGCGTCGTCACCACCCAGATCCTGGGCCTCTCCTAAGGAGAGCCGGAAGGCCGCCCTCGGAGCACCGGGGGCGGCCTCCGCCGCAGGTTGAAGCGCCCGGTCGCGCATAAGCCCGTGTCCGCAGAAGCCAGTGGCAGGAGCCTGAAGGCAGGAGTGCGTGAATGCCGGACGGAAGCTCCGCCAGCCTTGCCGGATCGGTCGCGGCGAACACGGCGATACCGCTTGGCCTGACCCCATCCCTGGCGATGGACATGACCTACGTCGCCATGGCCGACAGCCTCGGCCTGGCCATGCAGAACGCCGTCGCCAACCAGCAGCGCGCCCAGGTCATCACCGAGGCCGCGCTCGCCCAGGTCCTTACGCTGATCATCACCAAGGGAACCGCAAAATCATGAGCGACGAAGGCACCGTGAACACCCAGGTGATCGACGCGACGTCGGACATCGTCACGCTTCTGACGGGACAGTCCCCCGCGCAGTCGTTCGCCATGCTCGACGCCGTGATGGTCGAGACGCTCGGCATGGCGATGCACAACGCCGTGCACCGCCAGCAGAACGCCGGCATGGTCAACTCCGCCGCGGTCACCGCCGCCTGCGCCAAGATGCTGTCCGTGCCCTTCCCCACCACGCCCCCGCCGCCGCCCTCGGGCTCGTCCACCTCCGGGGGCAACGCGTCCCCCCTGCAGCCGCTGACTCCGCTGCTGACGACCTCGCTCACCACCCTGCCCTCCACGGTCGCCGGCGGCTCTGGAAACAGCACCGTCGCTGGTGGCACCGGGAACAGCACCGTCAGCGGTGGAACCGGAAACAGCACCGTCAGCGGCGGGTCGTGATTGACCCCGCGCCCATCCCCCAGCGGCCGGCCGTCCAGGCCACAACGAGCAAGGAGCCTTCATGTCGGAGCCCACGAAGGTCAATGCGCAGATCATTGACGTCATAAACCAGACGCAGACGGCGACCATGAGCCAGCAGGTCGTCACCACCAGCGGCGCGGGGAAAGCCTATCAGGCGGTCGCCCAGTCCACGGCCATGGCCGTGCAGGACGCGACGGACACTCTGCGCAACGTCTCGACCATCGCCACCACGGCGATCGGTGTCGCGATGGCGCAGCTCCTGGCGACGGGCGACCCGAAATACGTCACCGCCCTGACCCAGGCCCAGGGGATGATGACGAGCGCCGCCAACGACTTCACCAGCATCGGTACCGCGGCCTCCACGGTCCTGAATAGCTTCCCGTCGAGCTGACCCTTACGCAGGTGTCCCCACCATGACCGTCTCTGTCGCCAACAAGATGATCCAGAACCGCGCCGGGCTCACCGACCTGGGGCGGCTTGCGCTCGCCTTCATCGATGGCGGGTCGGAGTGGCTCGACTGGGCCATCAGCAACGCCGGTCCGCGCTACGATTTCCCGGACGAGAGCACGCTCGTGGAGCAGGTCCAGCAGGGTCTTCACGCGACGCGGCTGGCCCTGCTGCCCACCATGAAGCTGGTGGTCAGCCCGGTGAAGCTGATGACGCTGGGGGTGGACAGCCTGCGCACGCTGGCCGACGCCGAATCCGGCGACGCCAGCGCCACGGTGTCGGCCCAGGTCAAACGCATCCTCGCCGACCACAATCTCCTGACCCAGGACGACTTCGCCGCCAGCGCGTCCTTCCTCGCCGGGCTGGGGGTCTCCGGGGCTCCGGTCTTCCAGTTCATGGGCTTCGACGAGCAGCTGGCGGTGCAGGAGCTGCTCTACCGCAAGGAAAGCCAGGGGACGGCCAACCCCGAGCTTCAGAGGGAGGCGGCCGCCTTCGCGGTGGACCAGGCGCGCACCGTGCAGGAGTTCGCCGACTATTATCAATTCTATCTGATCTACGTGAACCGGCTGGGCTCCCTGACCGCGACGCCGGACGACCGGAAGAAGCGGGCCGGCGGCGCGCTGGAAACCATCCTTCCACAGTTGTTCGGCTTTCTGGAATGCCCGCAGGTCGCTCCGCTGGCCGCCCCGGCGGACGTGGCGCGGGCCGTCTCCAACTGGCAGAAGCGCGGCCGGCCGGTCGGCTTCGCCCGCCTGTCGGACGGTGCCCTGCAGATCGTCCGCGACACGGCCTTCCGGGACGAGACCGGCGACGCGGTGCGGGTGCTGGTGGCCGGCTATCTCGCCGGGGCGCAGACCCTGCTGTCGGCGACGCCGCCGCAACGCGGCATCATGGGCCAGGACGGCGCGTCCTGTCTCTTCCCCGTCTTCGGCAAGGGCGTTCAGGCGGAAATCCAGATGGGGGCCGCGGGGGTGATCTCGCTGCGCTGCTTTCGCCCCGATCCCCCCGCCACCACCACGGCCGTCACCACCGCCACCGCCGCCTGAGCCGCCCCTGCCGGCCGTGACCGGGGCGGCGCCTTCTGCACCGCCTTTCGCGCCAGCCTCTGCGCCATCCACGCCGACCGCATCAGCGGCGGAGACGCCGGCGCCGACGGAGACGCCGGCCAGCGCCCCGCAAAACCGAACCGGACGAAGGAGATCGAAGGATGGGCGTTTCCCAGCCCCCCAGCAGCCCGAACCCTGAACCGCCGGCCGCTCCGGCGCCGCCGGACACGCCGCCTCCCGCCGCTCCGCCATCGCCACCGTCGCCACCGTCATTGACGACACCGGCGACCGATGCGACGCCCGATGCGTCGCCCTTCGAAACCGGCGCCAAGACGCCCGCCGAAATCGCCAGCGCGCTGCTCGACCATGCGGTGAAGAGTGTGAACGCCGCCGCCGAGCAGGCCCTGTCCGCGGTCGAGCAGGCCATCCAGCTCGCCGGCCACGCCGTGGAGGCGATCCCCGGCCTGACCGCGCACCCCGGCGGCCATGCCGACGAGCAGGGCGCCATGTCGCAGGCGCAGGAGGCGATGTCTCAGGCCCTCCGGGCCAGCAGCGGCGCCGGCGGTCAGGCGATGCAGCAGGCCAGCGAGCAGCAGCAGAAGGCTGTCACCGCAGCCAACGAGGCGGCGCAGCAGGCCATGGCCGCGGCCAGCGCTCAGATCGCGCGGGCGATGAACAGCAAGGGCAACCCGGCCCTGTAAAGCCCGGACGATCCGCCGCCCCGGTGGGACCGCGACGCCGCGCGGCCCCACCGGGGCGCGCGGGGCGGGCGCGTTTCCGCCCATTCCCGAACACGCCCGCAACCGAGCCGAAGGACATCCCGCATGCCGTCCCGCACGCGCCGGAGATTGATCGTTGTCGCGTCCGAATCCCCGTACTCCACCCCGCCCTCCACCCCGGTGGAGGCGAGCATGGACGCGGTGGCCGCCGCCGCGACGGCGCTGGGCCTGCCGGTGACGGCGGCGTCCCAACGCGACGCCATGCGCGGCTGGACCGCCGCCGCCGTCCACCCGCTCCAACCATTGCAGACCGCCTGGCTGCGGATGGTCCGGGAGTCCTCCCTGGGGATCGAAGCACCCGGCGAGCGGGCCACCGCCCAGACCGTCGCCATGGACCGGCTGTTCGTGGCGGACGACGGAAACGCGGCACTGTTGGGCGTGGCGCCGGGAGCGATCTATGAAGGCGAGCGCTTTCCCCTTCCCGACGACCGGCTGAACGCCGCCCTCGATCTGTTGAAGCAGGCGTTGCGCGTCGTCGGAGAGGCGAAGGACGGCAAGCCCATCGGGGACGACGCCATTTCGCGCCGGCTGCGCGACGCACGCGACGTTCTGATGCCGCTGATCGACGCGTTCGCCGGACCGGAGGAGGCTGGCGGCACCGCCCCCTTTGCGGAGGAGCGGCGACAACTGCTCGGCCTCGACCAGGACATTGCGGCGGCGCAAAGCTGGGACGCGGTGACGGCCATCGTGGCGGGCCTTGCCCGGATCACCGACGCGCTGGGCGACGCGACGCAGGCCGCCGGGGGCGTTCATCTGTCCTACGCCGCCGAAGCGGCCTGCCGCCTGCGGCTCGCCATCCGGTTCAAGGTCCGGCATGACCTTCCACTGCCCGCGGACCGGCTGGCCGCCGCCGACCGCGCGATGACCCGTCTCCTCAACGGCGGCTATCCGCAACTGGCGGGGTGGCTGCGCAGCCGCTTGCGGACGTTGGCGCAGCGGATGGCGGAAACCGATCCGTCCGGGAACAGCCGGTTCATCGTCCTGGAGGACGGCAGCGAAGGCGCGAACGGCTGGACCGCCCAGCTGCTCGTCAACCCCAGCCTGTCGGCACCGTCCTGGTTCGCCCTGTTCCAGCGTCTGCACAACATCCTTGTCATGGCGCTGTTCTCGCTCAAGCTGGAGCTGTACGGGCTGCTGCACCGGCTCGCCGGCGCGACGCCCACGGAACTCCCAACGGACGACGCAGGCAGCGGGGTGACGGAGGACGGGGTGACGGGCATCGGAAGCCGGGGTGCCTCGGACTACGGGCGCAACGGCTGCGCCGCCGTGCTGGTCGATGTGACCATCCCGCGTCACGGCACGCTGGCCGTTCAGCAGCAGTGGCGGCGCTTCACCGGAGACGTGCGGCTTGAGGACGGCCTGCCCCGCCCTGGAGAGGCCTATCGGATCACCTCGGCCCTGCAGGCGATCAATGCGCTGTGCCAATCCTCGCTCCCGCCGGGGAACGCCGCTCCGGCGCTGATCACGCGGCTTCACGGCCTGCTGGCCAGCCAGGATCGGGCGACGGCGGACGGCATCGCGGCGATCCGCGCCCGCATCCGCGAGGGCATCGTCCCCCTGTCGCTGAAGGCCATCGACGGACTCGACGACGCCACGGTCCAGCGGCTGCTCGTCGTGATGCTGGAACAAGCCTGCCAGGGCTACGGTCTTGCCACGGACAAGGCGCTGGCGGCGGCCTTCGACGGCTGGTTCGCCGCCCGGCTTCCCGATTACGCGGAGCTGGCCACCCTGCCTGAGACGGTCTCGGAGGCGATCAGGGCGGCCAAGAGCGAAGGAGCCTGGAGCGACGGGGCCGCGGCCACAGCGAGCGCCGTGGGCTTCGGCCTGTGGGTGTCGACGGTCATGGAGGACCATATCGAGAAACGCGCGTCCTTCCTGCGCGCCCGCTTCGACGCCCCCGACACGCTGGCCACCCTGGCAGCGACGCTGAAAAGCCTGGGGGTCCAACCGGTGATCGAAGGTCCCTGGGCGGCGGTTCTGCATCTGGAGCATTCCGGGCCACGGCGGGAAAAAGCCGCGACGGCGGCCCCCCTCGCCATCCTGCTCCAGGACAGCGGGACCGGGCGCCAACCGGACGAACTGCTCACCGCCACCGCTCCGCTGATCGAGGATTGGCTGGTCACTCACGGTAGCAACCTCGCGCTGAAGCGCGACGGCGGGCGGCTGGTCATCGTCTGGAACGCCGAGGTGGATCTCGGCCCCTTCCGCTACGCCCCGGTTGGGGCCACACTCTCCGTGACGGCCGCCGCGGAAGGCGGGCCACCCCTCTCGCTGCTCGCCGGAGTGCCCGTCGCCGCTCTGTCCGACACGATCCGGTCAGTCTGCGAAAGCGTGGTGCTGACGGACGATGTCGCCGTGCACAACCGGCTGGCCGGCACGCTGAACGCCTTGATCGACGCAAGCCTGCGCACCGGAACGCCGGAAGGCGCCGACCCGTCGCTGGAGGCTCTGCGCCTGGGCCGTTGCCGCCATCTGATGCTGAGCAGCGCGGAGCTGGCGCAGGGCGCCGACGCCGATTACCCGCGGAGCTATTATCCCGACGACGCCGCAAGGATCACGCTGGGCGCCAATCCGGCGGAGGTCACGCTCCAGCTTTCCGACCTCGCCAAGGGGTCCGCCGGCCGGACCCTCAGGCTGCTGGTCGTCAACCAGGGAAGCGGCGGCGGCGACCGCCTGTCGCCGGGGCCGTGGACGACGGAGGAGATGGTCCGCAGCATCGTGAAGCCGCTGACGCAGTCGGGGCTGGATGTCCGGACGATCATTCTGGACTATCCGATTTCGGTGGCGGCGATGCCGGCCTTCGCACCGCTGTGCGCCCCGGCCGGCCGGATCATCGGCATCATCTACGGCGGCATCGAACCCGTCATGGACCGCGGCCTGTGGGAGTCGGTCCGCCCGGCGCTCGCCGACAACGACGCGAAGGCCGCCGACACGGTCATTGACGAGGCCATCGAGAGACGGATCGGGTGGCTGACCACGGGCATGACGGGCCAAGTCCATCTGAAGAGCTTCCTCACCGCCACGGACGCGGAGATCAACACCTATCTGACCGGTGATCCCGACGGGCGGGACGCGGTGTCGCTCCTGCGCTGTCTCAAGCCGCTCGGCGAGACGCTCGGCAATCCCGACGCGCCGCTCGACCGCATCGAGACCATGCTGCGGACCCTGCGGACCACGCCCCTTCCCTGGAACGACTTCGCCGACGCGGACAAGGCTGTTCTGAAGGATTTCCCGACGGAGGTCGGGGCGATGACGACGGATGCCCTGGAGCAACTGCGCACCCGGCTGCGCAGCCGGGTGGTGGAGGTTCTCATTGATCCCGTCTGGGGCATCGGCCTGGACCCGAAGGTTCTGGCCGACCTGCCCCTGTTCAGATCGAAAATGTCCGGATCGGAATCGGATGATCTGTGGAGCCGGCTCGACCTCCGCTGGGCCCATCTGCTGGCCCTTGACCCCGGCCTGTCGCGCTGCCCGTCCCGGATCGCGCTCTACGGCGCCCGGACCGGCGAGCTTTGCCTCGACGCCGCCTTCGAAACCTTCGACGGCAAGTTGGAAGGGATGCTCCGACGCGCGGCGCCGTCCGCCGACCGGCAAGCCACCGAAGCCCTGGCCGAACTGCGGCGCGGGCCGGGCAATGCGACGCTTCGGTGGGTCGAGAACCTCGCCCAGAGTCCCGGCTCGGGCCGGGCGTGGGAGGGGTTCATGCACAGCGCCACCCAGGCCCAGGAGGAATTCGGGTTCTCAAAGCTGGAGGCGAAACGCCGCCAAATGATCAAACCGGGCAGGTACCGCCCGCCGGCGCTGTTGCCGAACCGTCCGCCGACCAAAACGACCGAGGCGAAGGAAGCGGCGCAGGCCCTGAACGAGCGCCTCGCGCATGACCCATCCTACGAGGAAAATCTGGCGCTTCTGCGCTCCGACACGGGCATGACGTTCTACGTGATGGGTTTCAGCGCCATGGGTCAGGGCGATACCGCCTTCATCGTGCGCACGGTCGGTCTGCTCCAGGGACTCGGTTTGAAAGCGACGGGAGTGAAGGAGGAAAACAGCGCCTTCTCCCCCGGCACCTCCTTCAACGCTAGCCGGTTCATGACTTCGGAAGCCATGCTGGAGAATATCAAGCCTGGGGATTTCGTGATCGAGGGGCCGTTGTCCGATCCGGTCATGTTCAAAGACACATCACTGCCCACGCAGGTGGATGTGATGCGCAAAACCAATCTCAAGTTGGAAGAGGTCCGCAATCTGCGGCTCTATGAATACGGCACCCTCGATTACCGGGGAGGCCAATTGGTGCAATCGGAAAGGCAGAATGGGACAACTCCGGCTTCAAAGATGAACGTGGTCAACTTCGCCAACGATCCGCATCACGCCTTCATGGGCATGGGGCATGGTGAAATCGGCGCCTTCTACAATTCGAGAAGCCGGTCCGGTCCGGTCGATCTGCCCGCCGTGCTGAAGGCGTTTGCCGAGACCAGCCGGACCACCTCTGAAATTCTCCGGCTCATTGACGGCAACCCCGCCATCTACATCGGTTACGCCAACACGGTGCCCAGCGTTCAGGGCTGGGTCAACGCGGTCAGCGCGCATGTGGCCAGGACCGGCGGCCCGGCGCTGATCATCGGGCTCTATGGCGCGACCAAGATCGCCAAGCCGTTCCAGATGGACCGAAGCGACACGCTCTTCGTCAATGACCGCATTCCCAATTCCGAAGGGAAGACCGGTCAATTGACGACGTTGACGGCCAAAGTCAAATCCAGCTCCACGGTCATCATCTCGGACAGCGTGCCGGCCCCGGTCATGAACGCGCTGCAAAGGAAGGCCAGGCCGCTCACGCTGGCGACCGGCAATTACTCTCTGTCCGAGGCGATCGAGAACGGGCATTTCGCGATCTACGAACGTTTGATCTTCAATGCCGGGGTCGAGATCGCCTTCGAAGGCCAAGTCGACCATGCCCTGAAAGAGTTGAATTTGAAGGAAACGGACTTCGGAGGCGCGATCAAACAGCTCGTCGGCGTCCAACCGGAATCGCTGAACAGGTCCAAGGTCGACGCCATTGGCATTGTTCTGGACCACCCCGATGACCTGAGGATGCTCATGGCCGTGATCGAGGCCAACACGGACATCACGCCCGGTCTGGTGGCGCGCCTGGCCAATCTGATGCGGATCTGACGGCTGGCCGCCCGACAACGTGCCTGAAGCCTGTCGGCTCCTTCCGACGCCCGGCACACGATCCGCTCACCGCCGCGGTCCCGCCAACCGACGCATGAATGAAACAGGCCCGCCGGGCGAAAACCCGGCGGGCCTCTCTTTTCCACGATTCCCCCGATCAGCCGCGCACGGCGGTTCCCGGCAGGTTGCGCCGGTATTCCCGAGGGCTCTGCCCGACGATGCGGCGGAAGCTTTTCTCGAAATGGCTGAGGTCGCCGTAGCCGACGTTCATCGCCACTTCGGTGATGGGGAGGCGGCGATCCGCGGCCAGGATCTCCTGCGCCTTGTGGATGCGGATGCGGCCGAGCAGACCTTTGAAGGAGATCTGAAGCTCCGTCCGGAACAGGTAGCTGAGGTGGGACGGGCTGACATGGGCTTGCCGGGACAGCTCGTCCAGCGTGATCGGATCGGCGAAGCGCTCACCCAGGAACACCAGCGCCTTGCGCAAGCCGCCGTGCAGCCGGGCCAGCGCCGCCGGGTCCCGGGTCAGCGCGCAATGCACCCAGTGGTCGGCGGGCGCCGGGGCCGGCGGAGGAACCGGCGCGGTCTCCGATTGGCCAACCGATTGGTCAGCCGGTTGGATGGTGGACTCCGCGTAGGCCGGCATGGCGCCGCCGACCATCCAGGGGGCGTGGCGGCGCACGTCGCCATGGCGGATCGGCTTGCCTCCGGTCATCACCGCCAGCCGGGCGATCACCCGCTCCAGCTCGAACAGGTTCTCCGGCCAGTTGTGGGCCTTGCACAGGGCGATCAGTTCGTCAGTCCGCGTCTCGTCGGCGCGTCCGCCGTGGCGATCCAGGGCGGCGAGGACCAGCGGCTCGATGTCCGCCGGCCGGTCGCGCAGCGGCGGCACGGTGGCGCACAGGAAATCCAGCTCGGCCAGCAGCGGGCGGGAGAAGCGTCCCTCCTCCGCCAGCTTCCGCAGGTCGGCGGTCGTCGAAGCGATGACCCGCGGACTCCCCATTCCGTTGGCCATCCCGCTTGTCATCCCGTTGCCCGCCCCATTGCCGGAGTGCGTCCAGCCGCCCGGCGCGTCGAGCCATTGACCGAGCTGGGACGGCATGTGCTGGACGATCTGCCCCTGAAGGGCCGGCGTCATCTCGTCCACGCCGCTGAGGAACAGGGTGCCCCCGGCGGCCCGCGCGAACCAGTCGGCGGGAGTCCCCGCCGGGTCCGCCCCGTTGATCTGGACGAAGGGGCCGTCGCGCCGCGGTCCGCAGCCGTGGATCGCCGCAGCGAGCTGCGCCTTCTCCGTTCCGAACTCCCCGGTCAGCAGGACGGGCAGCGCGCTGTGGGCGGCCTGCTCCAGGAAAGCGTCCAGCTCGCGCAGCGCCTGGCTCATGCCGACCATCATCAGGGGCCGCCCGAACCGCCGCTCCGCCCAGCGCCGCACCTCGTAGCGCTTGGCCAGATAGCCGCACTGGCGGGCGACGTCCTGCAGGATGGGCGCTTCGGGCGCGGCGCCGTCCGGCGCATGGTCGAGAACCAGCCGCATCTCGCCGACCGGCGCGTCAGCGTAGGTGATGGGCACCACCACCGCCTCCGGGTCGGCCGCGGCGTCGTTGGGGTCGCCGCCCGCCGTCCAGCAGAGGCGCCCGCCCGCCCGGTCCTGGGCGAGCACCAGCGTGCCCATGTCCTGGAGCCACAGCGCTCCGCCGCGCAGCGGCGCGCGGCCGGCCAGCCGGTCCATCAGACCGCCGATCAGGTCCGGCAGGCTGCGAAAATCGGCCGAGGCCGGGTGCAGGATCTCGTCCAGCGTGCCACAGACCGACACAGTCATCGCACCGCCTCCTTGGTAAAGCCGTGCCGCATCTTCCGCGTGCGCCGGACCGTGAAGACGAATGCATGCATCGCGGAGCCGCGATGGCGGTAATCGGATTGATAAGATCGAATCATGACCGGAATCACCTGCCGCCGTTTCAGACAATGGGTTCACAGCCAATCGACGCTTCATGGCGTCAGGGCGTGAAGTCTTCGGCAAACCGGCTTTTTTCCGGACAAACAAATGGGCCGCCCGGCGTCCGGTGTCCCGGCGCCGGGCGGCCCGTCAGGCCTAAATCAACGTGAAGGCATCACCGCGAACGGACCAGCGCCACCGGCTTGCGCTCCGCCCCGGCGTCCGGCGCACGCTCCGCCCCCTCGGCGTAGGCGCGGCCGTAGTAGCTGTCGAGCAGGAGCTGCCGGATCTCCGCGACCAGCGGGAAGCGCGGGTTGGCGCCGGTGCACTGGTCGTCGAAGGCGGCCTCGGCGATGGCGTCCAACCGGGCCAGAAACTCCGCCTCCGGCACCCCGGCGGCCTGGATCGAGGCCGGGATGTCCAGCGTCCGCTTCAGCTCCTCCACCCAGTCGACCAGCTTTTCCACCCGCTCATGGTCACGGCTGCCGCCGAGGCCGAGGTGGCGGGCGATCTCGGCGTAGCGGGCCACGCCTTTGGGCCGGTCGTACTGGCTGAAGGCGGTCTGCTTGGTCGGAATGTCGGCGGCGTTGTAGCGGATGACGTTGGCGATCAGCAGCGCGTTGGCGACGCCGTGCGGCAGGTGGAACTCCGCCCCCAGCTTGTGCGCCATCGAATGGCAGACGCCGAGGAAGGCGTTGGCAAAGGCGATGCCGGCCAGCGTGGCGGCGCTGTGCACCTGCTCGCGCGCCTTGGGGTCCTTGGCGCCGTTGGCGTAGGCGGAGGGCAGATGCTCCTTCAGCAGCTTCAGCGCTTGGAGCGCCTGCCCGTCGGTGTACTCGTTTGCCAGGACGGAGACGTAGGCCTCCAGCGCGTGGGTGACCGCGTCGATGCCGCCGGCGGCGGTCAGACCCTTCGGCATGTCCATCACCAGATTGGCGTCGATGATCGCCATGGTCGGCGTCAGTTCATAATCGGCGATCGGGTACTTGATGCCGGTGCGCTCGTCGGTCACCACGGCGAAGGGCGTGACCTCCGACCCGGTGCCGGAGGTGGTCGGGACCGCGACGAACTGCGCCTTCACCCCCAGCTTGGGGAAGGTGTAGATGCGCTTGCGGATGTCCATGAAGCGCAGGGCCAGATCCTCGAAGGCGACGTCCGGGGCCTCGTACATCACCCACATGATCTTGGCCGCGTCCATCGGCGAGCCGCCGCCCAGCGCCAGGATAACGTCCGGATGGAAGGCGTTGGCGAGCGCCAGCCCACGCCGCACCACCGCCAGGGTGGGGTCGGCGGCGACTTCGAAGAAGGTCTCCACCGCGAGGCCCAGCCCCTTGAGGATGCGCACGGTCTCGTCGACGTGGCCGTTCTCGAACAGGAAGCGGTCGGTGACGATCAGGCAGCGCTTCTTCCCGCGCAGTTCCTCCAGAGCGAAGGGCAGGCAGCCGCGGCGGAAGTAGATGGATTTCGGCAGCTTGTGCCACAGCATGTTCTCGGCCCGCTTCGCCACGGTCTTGCGGTTGATGAGGTGCTGCGGCCCGACATTCTCGGAGATCGAGTTGCCGCCCCAGGAACCGCAGCCGAGCGTCAGCGACGGCGCCAGCCGGAAATTGTAGAGGTCGCCGATGCCGCCCTGCGACGATGGCGTGTTGATCAGGATGCGCGCCGTCTTCATCGCCTGCCCGAAATGGCGGATGCGCTCCGGCTGCTGGTCCTGGTCGGTGTAGAGGGCGGAGGTGTGGCCGATGCCACCCAGCGCGACCAGCGCCGCCGCCTTGTCGCAGGCGTCCATGAAGTCGCGGGCGCGGTAGAGCGCCAGGGTCGGCGACAGCTTCTCATGGGCGAAGGGCTCGTCCTCGGTCACCGCCTCGACCTCGGCGATCAGCACCTTGGTGTTTGCGGGAACGCTCACCCCGGCCATGGCGGCGATGGCGCCGGCCGACTGGCCGACGATGTCGGCGTTCAGCGCGCCGTTCTTCAGCAGCACCTTGCGCACCGCATCGGCGTCCGTCCCTGACAGGATGTGGCCGCCATGGTGGGCGAAGCGGTCGCGCACCGCGTCATAGACGGCGTCCACGACGATGGCCGACTGCTCGGACGCGCAGACCACGCCGTTGTCGAAGGTCTTGGACATCAGGATGGAGGCGACGGCCCGCTTGATGTCGGCGAATTCGTCGATCACCGCCGGGGTGTTGCCGGCGCCGACGCCGATGGCCGGCTTGCCCGAGGAATAGGCCGCCTTGACCATGCCCGGCCCGCCGGTCGCCAGGATCAGGTTGATGTCGGGGTGGTGCATCACCGCGTTCGACAGCTCCACCGAGGGCTCGTCGATCCAGCCGATGATATCCGGCGGCGCGCCGGCCTCCACCGCCGCCTGGAGCACGATCCGAGCGGCCTCGCAGGTCGCCTTGCGGGCGCGGGGGTGCGGCGAGAACACGATGCCGTTGCGCGTCTTCAGGCTGATCAGCGCCTTGAAGATGGCGGTCGAGGTCGGGTTGGTCGTCGGCACGATGGCGCAGATCAGGCCCACCGGCTCGGCGATCGTCATGATGCCGTATTCCGGGTCCTCCTCGAGGATGCCGCAGGTCTTCTCGTCCTTGTACTTGTTGTAGATGTATTCGGAGGCGAAGTGGTTCTTGACGACCTTGTCCTCCATCACGCCCATGCGCGTCTCGGCAACCGCCAGCTTCGCCAGCGGGATGCGCGCGTTGGCGGCGGCCAGGGCGGCGTTGCGGAAGATGCGGTCCACGGTCTCCTGCGGGAAGCCGGCGTAAACTTTCTGCGCCTCCCGGACGCGAAGGACGAGGTCGTTGAGGTCTGCAAGCGTGGTGACGGGCATATCGTGTCGCCTCTGCGGTTGGCGCGCCGCCGGCCCCTTCGGGCCGGACAGGGAAACCGGATGCGGGCGGGCTATGGCCCTTCAGGAACGGCATCCGGGGCACGCACGGAAAATCGGTCATGGCCGGGCGGCGCTTCTTTCCGGTCCGCGCGGCAGGGAAACTATCCCCCACCGCGGAGGGAAGGACCATGACTCAGGTCAAAACTGGTATGACCACTTTCGGGGTAGCGCCAACCCTGCCCCACCCGGCCGCCTTGGAAAATCTCTTTCGAACGGGTGACGAATTGCCCTGGACAAGCGCCCCGGTTCTTCTTATAAGACGCCCCCGCACGCAGCGGCGCCCAGGTAGCTCAGTTGGTAGAGCAGGGGACTGAAAATCCCCGTGTCGGCGGTTCGACTCCGTCCCTGGGCACCATTTTTCTTTTGCCGATCAAACCATCGGCGGCGGATCGGGTAAAGCCGACTCGCCCAGCCCAAACTTGGCCCAGTCGCGGAGGAAATCATTCCTCGCCTGCCAAGCCATTGAAATCTCTTTTTTTATGATGCCGATTTTTCGCTGTGCCAGCACAATCGTGGCACAGTCAAAGCGGCAGTGTGAGCCCCTGCGGGCGGCGCATCCCACGCGGCATCCTGCAATCCATTGCCGATGCACAGGACATCATTGCCCCCTCGTTCGCGCCCGCAACAAGGACGCCAAGCCTTTGGCGCGGCCCAAGCCCATCGACACCATCTTGCCAGAAATCGATCGATTGTCTGCGCTGTCTGAATAACCCGCTGCGAAGAAACAAACGGGGCTCCATTCACAAAAACGCGATTCAGGCGTCATTTTTGAAGGCAATGCTTAGGGCGCTCCCAGCAAAGCCGCGGACCCACCGCTAATGCAAGCTTTCGTTCGCTTCAGGCCGCCCGCTTTCCTGTGAGAATGAGGGACACCATTACGGACACCGCATCAAGCGCCTGGGTCCGGAGAAGCCCACGATGCGACTTCGGAAAGGAATGACGGATCATGAAGAGGTTCCTGTTTTTTATCATCCTGGCTTTGCTGCCCAACATCGCCGCAGCCGACACCATGACCGCCAGCGATATCATCAACACCTTGAAAAGAAACAACATGGATGTTCTCATCCCAATGTATGAAAAAGGCATTCTGATTCTCGATAGTAAGAACACCACCGTCAACGCCATGAAATTGGTTAGGAACTACGCAGCCTTCGCGGATGCTGAAGCCGAAAAAGCAAAATTCTGGTACCGCGGCATGCCGACCCAACAGGCAAATGACTTTATCAACAGCAATTACTCAAGACTTGGATTGCCGGAGAAATCCTTTGTTGGGATTGCCCCACGTTTTTCCTACGTGATGCAATATGTCACCAACTCGGATCCCGGTGTCGTTTTCGAATTTGGCACGGACAGCGAAGGATGGCTTTACAAGCAGTGGTCTGTTGACCATCCCTGTCAAATCAAAGCAGAAGGTGGCGGCACTTACGGCCTTGGCCCCAGCGGTACCTATGCTTCCTGCAACAACGGCCCCAACGCCTATAAGCCGAAGATCGACAACTTGGGCGGCATGTTCAATAAATGGCTGGCTGACAACACGATAACAGCCAAAGTCGCCTACGTCCTGGCCAACCGCAAATTGTAATATGTTCGCGAAGACAAGAGAGGGGCACTCCCCTGCGCCGCGATGGCCAAGAGTGAGGCCGGCACGCCAAAGCGCCCATTTTTCTCCCAACGATGCGAATCGGATCGGGGGAGCACCACCGAACGAACCCGCCCGGCGGACAAGCCGCCGATCCTGAAATGGGCCTTCAGCGGCCGCGACCGGCGGAAGCCGACGCGCAGGCCCCCAGCAACCACTCCCGGAACGCCATCAGTGGCGGGTGATGCGCCCGTGACGAGGGGTGGACGAGGTGATAGGCCCGGTCCGGGTTTCGGTAGGGCCGGTCCAGCGCCGGGACCAGCGCCCCGTCCCGCAACTCGGCCTGCACCAGCAGGGTTGGCAGCAGCGCCACCCCCAACCCGGTGATCGCCGCCTGAGCGGTGGTGGAGAACTGTTCGAAGAACATGCCGGCGCCCTCGTGCCGCTCGATGCCCTGGGCGGCGAACCAGTCCCGCCATGCCTCCGGACGGCTGGTGGTGTGCAGAAGCGGCAGCGCCACGAGGTCCGACGCCGTGCGGATCGGGTGGGCCGCCAGGAAGGACGGGGCGCAGAGCGGCAGGACCTCCTCCTCCATCAGCCGCTCGCACACCGCGCCGGGCCAGTCGGCGGCGCCGAAATGGATGGCGGCGTCCAGATCCTCCGACCGGAAGTCGAAGGGCTCCATCTTCGTCATGAAATGGATGATGATCTGCGGGTGCGCCGCCTGGAAGGCGGGCAGGCGCGGCACCAGCCAGCGCGTGCCGAAGGTCGGCAGAACGGCCAGCTTCAGCACGCCCCCCTGCGGCGCGGTCATGACCCGCAGCGTCGCCGCCCCCACGCGGTGCAGCGCCTCCCGCACCTCCGCCGCATAGGATTCGCCGGCCGGGGTCAGGGTCACGCGCTGGTCGCGGCGCACGAACAGCGGAACGCCGAGCTGGTCCTCCAGCGCCTTGATCTGGCGGCTGACGGCGCCCTGGGTCAGCGCCAGCTCCTGCGCCGCGGCGGTGAAGCTGCCGGTGCGCGCCGCCGCCTCGAAGGCGGAGAGCGCGCTCATGGACGGGAGAAGACGGCGTTGCAGACCCATGGGTCATGACTATAGCTCATGACCTGGGGAAAGAAAGTCGGTTGCGCGGGGCGGGGCCTGCCGCCAGATTGAGGAGGATTTGAACGCCCAGCCGAGGAACGAGCGCGCCATGCAGACCAATGGCAAGACCGGAGGCCAGTTGATCGTCGATGCGCTGGAAGCGCAGGGCGTCGAGCGCGTGTTCTGCGTGCCGGGCGAAAGCTACCTCGCCGTGCTGGACGCGCTGCACGATTCCCCGATCCGCACGATCAACGCCCGCCATGAGAGCGGCGCCGCCATGATGGCGGAGGCCGAGGGCAAGCTGACCGGGCGTCCGGGCATCTGTTTCGTCACCCGCGGCCCCGGCGCCACCAACGCCGCGCCGGGCGTCCATGTGGCGCAGCAGGACTCCACCCCGATGATCCTGTTCATCGGCCAGATCGAGCGCGGCATGCGCGGGCGCGACGCCTTCCAGGAGGTCGACTACACGCTCATGTTCGGCGGCATGGCCAAGTGGGTGGCCGAGATCGACAGCGCCGACCGCGTGCCGGAGATGGTCAGCCGCGCCTTCCACACCGCGCTCGCCGGTCGCCCCGGCCCAGTCGTGCTGGTGCTTCCGGAAGACATGCTGGTGGAGACGGCGGATGTCGCCGTCGCCCGCCTGGCCCAGCCGGTGGACAGCGCCCCCACCCCCGCCCAGGTCGCCGAGGTCGGGCGGCTGCTCGCCGGGGCGAAGCGCCCGCTGGTAATCGCCGGAGGGTCTCGCTGGACCGAGGACGCGGTGGCCTCGCTGCACGTCTTCGCCGAGACCTTCGCGCTGCCGGTGGCCGTCACCTTCCGCCGCCAGATGCTGTTCGACCACACGCATCCGAACTACGCGGGCGACATCGGGCTGGGCATCAACCCGAAGCTGACCGCCCTGGTGAAGGACGCCGACGTGATTCTGCTGCTCGGCGGCCGCTTCTCGGAGGTGCCGTCGCAGAGCTACGGGCTGCTCGGCATCCCAGAAACCGGCAAGACGCTGATCCACGTCCATCCGGGGGCGGAGGAGCTGGGCCGCGTCTACAGCCCCGACCTCGCCATCAACGCCACGCCGGGGGGCTTCCTCGACGCCGTGGCCGGGCTGGAGGCGCCGGCCTCCCCCGCCTGGGCCGGTCGGGCCGAGGCCGCGCACGCCGCCTACACCGCCTGGAGCGAGCCACCGGCCACCATCCCCGGCGACGTCCAGATGGGCGCCGTCATGTCCTGGCTGCGCGACACCCTGCCCGACGACGCCATCCTGACCAACGGCGCCGGCAATTACGCCACCTGGATCCACCGTTTCTGGCGCTTCCGCCGCTTCGGCACGCAGGCGGCGCCGGTCTGCGGCTCAATGGGCTACGGCCTGCCCGCCGCCGTCGCGGCCAAGCTGCTCCACCCGGAGCGGGACGTGGTCTGCTTCGCCGGCGACGGCTGCTTCCAGATGACCGGGCTGGAGTTCGGCACCGCCGTGCAGGAGGGCGCCAACCTCATCGTGCTGGTCATCGACAACGGCATGTACGGCACCATCCGCATGCATCAGGAGCGCGAGTATCCGGGCCGCGTGTCCGGCACCGCCCTGACCAACCCGGACTTCGCCGCGCTCGCCCGCGCCTATGGCGGCCATGGCGAGACGGTGGAGCGGACGGAGGAGTTCGCCCCGGCCTTCGAGCGCGCCCGCGCCTCCGGCCGGCCGGCCATTCTGCACGTCAGGCTCGACCCCGAAGCCCTGACGCCGAACCGCAGCCTGTCCGACATCCGCGCCACCGGGCGCCAGCGCTGACGACTTGAAGTCCCCTCTCCCCTCCGGGGAGAGGGTTAGGGTGAGGGGGTTGCGCTTTTGCCGGACATTCCGTTACGCACATTCCCCTCACCGGCCTGCGGGCCACCCTCTCCCCAGAGGGGAGAGGGTTATGATGACGAACCGCGACAGCACCGCGCGCCACCCCTCCACCGGTTGCCTTACACCGAGGACCTTTTCCATGCAGCACCGCGACCTTCTCTCCCGCCTCGGCCTTGAGCTTCCCGCCGACGGGGCCGGCCTGTCCGTCCGCTCGCCCATCGACGGCGCTGCGCTGGGCGTGGCGCCGGTCACCCCGGCGTCGGAGATTCCGGAGGTGGCCGCCCGCGCCCAGCGCGCTTTCGAGGCGTGGCGCTCCGTCCCGGCGCCGCGCCGCGGCGAGCTGGTCCGCCTGCTGGGCGAGGAACTGCGCGACGCCAAGGAGGATCTCGGCCGTCTCGTCACGCTGGAGATGGGCAAGATCTTCCAGGAGGGCCTGGGCGAGGTCCAGGAGATGATCGACATCTGCGACTTCGCAGTCGGCCTGTCCCGCCAGCTCTACGGCCTGACCATCGCGTCGGAGCGTCCAGGCCACGCGATGCGCGAGACCTGGCACCCGATGGGTCCCTGCGCGGTGATCTCCGCCTTCAACTTCCCGGTCGCGGTCTGGGCCTGGAACGCCGCCCTGGCGCTGGTCTGCGGCGATCCGGTGATCTGGAAGCCGTCGGAGAAGACCCCGCTGACCGCGCTCGCCTGCCAGCGCATCTTCGAGCGCGCGGTGGCCCGCTTCGGCGACGCCCCGGCGGACCTGCTGCAGGTCGTCAACGGCGGGCGCGACGTCGGCGAGGCTCTGGTCGCCAGCCCGCTGGTTCCCATCGTGTCGGCCACCGGTTCGACCCGCATGGGCCGCGAGGTCGCGCTGAAGGTGGCGGAGCGCTTCGCCCGCCCGATCCTGGAACTGGGCGGCAACAACGCCATGATCGTGGCACCGTCGGCCGACCTCGACATGGCGGTGCGCGCCATCGTCTTCTCGGCGGTTGGCACCTGCGGCCAGCGCTGCACCACGCTGCGCCGCCTGATCGTCCACAAGGACGTGCGCGACACGCTGCTGCCGCGCCTCAAGGCCGCCTACGCCTCCGTTCCCATCGGCAACCCGCTGGAGTCTGGCGTGCTGGTCGGCCCGCTGAACGACAAGGGCGCCTATGAGGGCATGCAGCGCGCGTTGGAGCAGGCCAAGGCCGACGGCGGCGTGGTGACCGGCGGCGGCCGTGCCCTGGCGGATCAGTATCCGGACGCCTGGTACGTGCAGCCGGCCATCGTCGAGATGCCGGGCCAGACCGACATCGTCCGCCACGAGACCTTCGCCCCGATCCTCTACGTCCTGACCTACGAGACGCTGGAGGAGGCCATCGCGCTTCAGAACGCGGTGCCGCAGGGACTCTCCTCCTGCATCTTCACCACCGACATCCGCGAGGCCGAAAGCTTCCTGTCGGCAGCGGGCAGCGACTGCGGCATCGCCAACGTCAACATCGGCCCGTCGGGCGCGGAAATCGGCGGCGCCTTCGGCGGCGAGAAGGAGACGGGCGGCGGGCGCGAGTCCGGCTCCGACGCCTGGAAGGGCTACATGCGCCGCCAGACGGCCACGGTGAACTACTCGCGCGCCCTGCCGCTGGCCCAGGGGATCAAGTTCGAGATCGCCGGCTGATCCGCAACCGGCTTGCAAGAAATCGCCCCGCAAGAAGAAGGCCGCCCGTTTCACCGGGCGGCCTTTTCTCATTGGAAGGTCGTTGAAAGGTCAGAAGGCTTCGCGCGGAAGCCGCCTTGCGGGTCGATCGGGGGGAGTGTTGCGGCGCAGGTGCTCGGCAATGGGGGTGAGCTGTGCCAGAACCTGCTCGTGGGTCAGGCGGTCCCGCCGCAACACGGCCTGGACCACGGGGTCGTTCAACAGTTCGGCAACGCGGCAGCGCCACGTCTGCTTGGGCAGTCCGTTCATTGCTGTTCTCGTTGCTTGTGGGTTGAAAAAACGCCGGCCCTCACCGGCAGGCGTACGGTACGCGGAGCATGTTACAGTTCGACGCGTACGGCCCGTGATATTTCGGGTACCTGAACGTCCTGTGTACGTGCCTCCGGCATAGGGAATCAGCGGGAGAATCGGGGGCCGTTCAGGCCCCGTTCGCCGCTTCCTTGGCCGCCTCGCGCGCCCGCACCTGCTCGCGGTGGAAGATGTAGATGCCGCTGGCGACGATCACCAGACCGCCGGCGAGGGTCGAGGCGCTGGGCGACTCCCCGAAGACCAGCAGGCCATAGAGCACCGCCCAGATCAGCGTCGTGTAGCCGAAGGGCGCCACCGTCGCCGCGTCCGCCACCGTGTAGGCGCGGATCAGGCAGTAATGGCTGCACGCCCCCAGCACGCCGAGCATGATCATCAGCGCCGCCCCCGTCAGGTCCGGCGTCACCCAGCCGAAGGGCAGCAGCAGCCCGCAGATCACCGTACCGGCCATGCTGGTGTAGAAGAAGGTCGTCAGGGTAGAATCGCCGCCGCGCAGCAGCCGGGTGACGATCTGGTAGAGCGCGTTGCACAGCGCGGCGGCCAACGGCAGCAGGATCGCCCATTGGAAGACGATGCTGGCCGGGCCGATGATGATCATCGCCCCGATGAAGCAGCCCAGCACCCCCAGACCGCGCCGCCAGCCCACTTTCTCCTTGAGCAGCGGAACGGAGAGGACGGTGACCAGGACCGGCGCCACGTTGGCGATGGCCGCCACGTCCACGAAGGGCAGCGTCTTGTAGGACACCGCCACCAGCAGCGTCAGCACCGCCAGCAGGGCGGAGCGAAGGATCTGGATCCCCGGACGCTTGGCGATCAAATGGCTGGGGGAGCGCACCGCAACCACGGCGAAGGCGATGGCCAGATGCACCGCGAAGCGCGCCCAGGCGACCTCGGCAAACGGATAGGTCTGCACCAGAACGCGCAGGGTCGCGTCCTGCGTCACGAACAGAAGCGTGGTCAGCAGCATCCAGGCGATGCCGGCCCGCCCGGAGGAAGAGGAGGACAGGGCCTTTTCGGTGGTGGTCATCGGGCGGCGCTCATGGGCGGGGCGGTCCTTCCTGTGGCGCGCCGGTCCTTATGCCGGACCGGCGCGCCACACCCTGCGCCCCTGGGGCCGGACGGTCAAATGCGATGCTGGTATATCAGTACGGACCTGCAGTTGCGGCCACGCCGGCCATTGGAAAGGGGCCGGCGTGGCGCATGCCCGTCAGTGCTTGTGCTGCGTGCCGCCGGCCTGCGGCCCGCCGGCACCGCCATGGGACGGGGCGGCGGACCCGGCGCTCTGCACGTCCACCTGGACGGTCACCGGCCCGGCCTTCTCGAAGGTCAGGGTCAGCGGGAACGCCTTCCCCGGAGCGAGCGGCTGCTTCAGGCCGAACAGCATGACGTGCAGGCCGCCGGGCTGCAGCGCGGTCGGCGAGCCGGGCGACACCTCGATGGCGTCGACCTGGCGCATCTTCATGACGCCGTTGTCCATCAGGTGGGTGTGCAGTTCCGCCTTGTCGGCGACGGGCGTGCTGGCCGACAGCAGGCGGTCGCTGTCCGGGCCGTGGGTGCTCAGCACCATGTAGGCCGAGCCGTTCGGGGCCGAGGGTGCGGTCGCGCGCGCCCAGGGATGTTCGATGTCAACCGGTCCGGCCTTGAAACCATGGGCCAGGGCGGTGCCGGCGGTCAGGGCGATCAGCGCGGCGAGCGCCAGGGCGTGCTTCTTCATGATGACGGAGTCCTGCAAGAAAGGATGTGTCGGAGGATCAGTTGGTCGGGGCAGGACACTTCATCGGCGGAGCACGGGCGTTCGGACGGAAAATGCTCCGGCGGCGGAGCTTGCAGGTTCGGAGGTGAAGCGCGCGCAGCGCCCCGAACAGTCGGGGCGGCGGAACGGTGACGTCCGCCGGGGTCAGCATCGCCGGATGCGCGCAGCCGAGCTGGCAGCCCAGGCAATGCTCCAGATCGTGCTTGGGCTGATCGGGCGCGGCGGGCATCCGGTCCGACGCCCCGTCCGGTCCGCACATCGACGCCGCCCAGAAGGACTGCGCCAGACCGGCGGAGAGCATGGCGACCGCTTGCCCCGGCACCTGGGCCAGCATCAGCAGAAGAACGGCGGCCAGCGCCGCGGCCAGCCCGGATCGCCCGCGGAGCGCAAGCGCCGCAAGCGCGGCGCCGCCCTTCTCGCGATGCCCGCTCACCCCGCCCCGCTCCCCAGAACGGAGAGGGGAGGCCGATGGCCGTGCTGACGTTGCACCGTTCAAACCGGTTTCCATTCCACCCACAGGACGGATGACCGGTTGTAGGCGATGTGCGTGGAGCTTGTCGAGTTGCCGCCGTCCACCCGCCAGAGCAATCGCGTTTTGCCTTCATAGCCCTCTCCTCTCCGGGGAGAGGGAATGTCAGATGCAATCGCCCTGGTTTGCCTGCCTCCGCAACGTCAGGCCTCATCCCCATCCAGCAAGGCGCGGACGGTGATCTGCAAGGTGTCCACGCCGACCGGCTTGCTGAGCATCCGCGTGCCCGCTCCCAAGCTGTCCGCTTCGAGAGCGGCGTAATGCGCGTAGCCGGTCACGAACAGCACTCTCAACCCGGGGCGAAGCTCCCGCGCGACATCGGCCAGATCCCGCCCGGTCATTCCAGGCAGCCCGACGTCGGTGATCAGAAGGTCGATCGCCGTGTCCGACTCCAGGACCCGGATCGCCGCCTCGGGTTCGGCGGCCTGCACGACGTGGTATCCCTGCCCTTCCAGCGCCTCGACCCACAGCATCAGGACCAGGGCCTCGTCCTCGACCACCAGGATGGTTTCATCGTTGCGGGACGGGTCCGGCGACGGCGCGTCCGCTACGGGGACCGAGCTGTCGGCGCCGTCCACACCGTCATGCTGCGGCAGATACAGGCTGACGGTGGTGCCCTGGCCGGGCTGCGACCGCATCGCCGCGTGCCCGCCAGATTGACGCGCGAAGCCATAGAGCTGGCTCAGCCCGAGGCCGGTGCCCTGGCCGATCGGCTTCGTCGTGAAGAAGGGTTCGAACGCCCGCTCCAGCACGTCCGGCGGCATGCCGCTTCCGGTATCGGTGATGCGGAGCAGGACGTAGCGGCCGGGAAGGATATCCCCCTGCGCGTCCGAGATGGTCTCGTCCAGAACGGTGTTGCTCGTCTCGACGCGCAGGAGCCCGCCGTCCGGCATGGCGTCGCGGGCGTTGATGGCGAGGTTGAGCAGGGCGCTTTCGACTTGGTTGGCATCCGCCCAGGTCCGCCAAAGCCCGTCGGCCACCACCGTTTCCACCCGGATCGACTCGCCAACGGATTGCTGGATCAGGCCGCTCATGGCGGCGACAAGGGCGTTCAAATCCAGGCTGCGCGGCGTCAGCGGCTGGCGCCGGGCAAAGGCCAGAAGATGCCGGGTGAGCGCCGCGGCTCGGTCGCCCGCCGTGACGGCCATGGCGACGTGCCGCAGCAGCGGATCGTCGGCACGCAGCGTGCTCTGCAACATGTGCAGGTTGCCGAGCATGACCTGAAGCAGGTTGTTGAAGTCGTGGGCGATCCCGCCGGTGAGCTGGCCGACCGCCTCCATCTTCTGGGCCTGCTGCAACGCCTCCTCGGCCTTGCGGCGCTCCTGCATCTCCGTCTGCAGGGACCGGGTGCGCTCCGCCACCCGGTCTTCCAACTCCTCATTGACCCGCTCGATGTCGGCCAGAAGCGTCCGCATGCGGTATTGGCGCAGGCGGGTCCGCGCCGCGGACTGCGCAGCACTTTGCAGCGCTTCGGCGTGCAGGGGCGGATCCAGCAGCGTGACATTGCCGAGCCGCTGGAACTGTGCCCAGCGCGCCTTGCTGGCCGACCGGTTGCCGCGCGCGGTCAGCACCAGAACCGGCAAGTCCGACCAGGGCGGCTGGGCCTCCAAGCAGGCGACCAGCGGCTCCATCGCCGCCCCCAGCAACGCGCCTTCGGAGAGGATCAGGGCCGTGACGTCGTCCCTCGTCAGGCCATCGCACAGGGCCGGCAGATCGGCGCAGAGCCGCGTGGTCATGCCGACCTCGTCCAGCACGAGGCGGATGACCTCCGCGTCCCGGCCATGAGGGGCGAGCACGAGGATCGGGGCGTCCATGCGCCGCGGTCAGCCCGTCTCGCTCCGCCCGCGCAACAACGGGTCCGCCGACCCGTCGTAGCTGGGCACGCCAGTGAGCACCCCCTGGAACTCCAGGAGCTGCGGGCCGACCTGCATGCCGTCGGGAAACAGACGGAACTCGCGGATCGCCAGCTCATGGACGCCGGTGCGCTTCTTGACCACCGAGATCGCCTTGCGCACCTGCCCCGCCGCCTCGAAGAAGCGCAGCAGGACCACGGTGTCGCTCATGAAGGACAGGTCCACGGGATTCTGGATGTCCCCGACGATGCCCTGCTGGGCCAGGATCAGAATGGTCACGACACCCTGGTTGTTCAGATAGGTCAGCAGCTCGTGCATCTGCAGGATGAGCGCCTTTTCCTCCGGCATGGTGCTGAGGTACGAATTGAGGCTGTCGATCACCACGACGCGCGCCTTCTGGTCCTCCACCTGGCGGCGGACCTGCCAGACGAACTGGCCCGGCGACAGGCGCGACGGGTTCGCGCGCTGCCAGCCCAGTTCGCCCTTGCGCACCGCCTCCTCGATGTCGATGCCGAGCGCGGTGCTGCGCAGCGACAGCGTTTCGAAGGATTCGTCGAAGGAGAAATAGGCGGCGTGCTCACCACGGCGCACCGCCGCCGCGACATATTGCAGGGCGATGGACGACTTGCCGACGCCCGACGGGCCGACGAGCATGGTCGTCGTGCCGCGCGTCAACCCGCCGCCCATCAGCTCGTCCAGTCCGCTCAGGCTGCTCGACACGGCGGTCGGCTCGAACTCCGCCTTGTGCTCGTCGGCGATCAGGCTCGGGAAGATCAGCACGTTGCCCGGCGTGATGGCGAAATCGTGCCAGCCGCTCTGGTATTCGGAGCCGCGCATCTTGGCGATCCGCAGGCGCCGCCGCGCCGCGCCGTAGGAACGCTCGATCTGCTCCAGGCTGACCACGCCGTGCATCAGACTGTGCAGTTCCATGGAGCCGGTCTGGCTGGTCAGGTCGTCCAGCGCCAGCGTGGTGCACTGGCGCCCTTGCAGGAACTGCTTCAACGCCAGGATCTGCCGCCGGTAGCGGAGCTGGTCCTGGGCGAGCAGGCGCAGCTCCGACAGGGAATCGATCACCACGAGGTCCGGCTTGTCGGCCTCGATCCGCTCGGTGATCAGGCGCATGGTTTCGCCCAGCTCCACCTCGGACGGATAGAGCACGCTCTGCTGGCGGTTGAGCTGCGCCTCCAGCGGGACGAGTTCGAAGATGCCGATGCCGTCCAGCGACCAGCCGTGGCTTTTGGCCGAGGCGCGCAACTCCGTCTCGGTTTCCGACAGGGTCACGTACAGGCCCCGCTTGCCGTCGCGCAGGCCCTTCAGCAGGAATTGAAGCGCGATGGTCGTCTTGCCGGTTCCCGGAGCGCCCTCCAGAAGATGCAGCCGCGCGCGCGGCAGGCCCCCCCTCAGGACCAGATCGAATTCTGGAATTCCGGTCAGGATCTTGTCCGTCTTGGTCGGCTTCGACACCCAGGTCTCCTCTTGGTCTGGCCCGCTGGCAGCGCCTTGCGCCACACGCCGCCGTGATGTGGTGAACGGCCCGAACGCCTGGACGGACGGACAAACGCACAGCCTCGGAGAACATCCACGCCCCGCGGGCGCGGCTCCGCCACCATCAACCCAATGCCGGGGTTCCTGTTCCTTTGTGCCTTCGGGATGCCGACCGTCGGGGATGCTTGGACGTCACCGCGGGTTACCGCGATGTTGGGCGGCGGTGCGAACGACGCCTGGGTTCGACTGGCGCGACCTTTACCGGCCCGACCCCAGCACGCGGCGGCGCTTGGGATCCGGTCCCAGCGAGCGGATAAAGGGCGGCAATCCGCCGGCCGACCGCGTGTTGAAGACCGCCTTCGGCGCATCCTCCTCCGCTTTCTCCGGCACCGCCGCCTCTTCCATGGCCGCCTCCGGGGCAGCGTTCGCCCTGCCGAAGCCGCGGGCGATCCACAGGACGAGCGCGCCGGACAGCAAAAGCAGCAGCGGCGGCACGGCGGCGCGCAGGCCCCAGGGCCACAGAACCTCCGCCCGGCGCGTCCAGCGCTCCGCCCAGAAACGCTCGGCGATCTGCCGCACGCGCTCCTCGCCGAGGCCCGGCGGGGCGGCAAGGCTGGTGCCGTCGGGGAAGTCCGTCCGTGCCACGACGCCCCGCCTCACCCCATCCTCCACCACCGCCTCGTCGGCGGCGTAGTGCTGCGGCAGAAAGGCGTCCCTTGCGTCCGAATAGGCGTAGAGACCGGCGAAAGGATGGCGCCCCTGCAGATCGGCGGCGGCGAAGGCGGCGACCACCGCCCCCCACAGCAGGGCGGCGGCCAGCCAGCCCCGCCACAGGCCCTTGCTCCAATTCATGTCCCGTCTCCCTCTTGCCCAAGGAGGCTCTTCCCCAAGGAGGCGGAAAAACTAAAGACCCGGCCGGCGGGCAGCCAGGGTCAAAAACCGGCCTTTCGCAACCGGACATTTCAAAATCAGGCTGCGGGCTTCAGCAATTCGCGCAGGATGTGCGGGGTGATCGGCTTGTGGACGAGGCGGAAGCCGGCGCCGCGGATTTCGGTGATGCGTTCGGGCGCGGTGTCGCCGGTCAGCACGACGGCGGGGATGCGCACGCCGCAGACGCCGTGGATGTCGCGGATCGCCTCCACGCCCGTCCGCCCCTCGCGCAGGCGGTAATCGGCGATGATGAGGTCTGGCAGCCGGCCCAGCCCGTGCAGGACGTCAACCGCCTCCTCCGCCGACACGGCGGCCACCACCTCGTAGCCCCACTGTTCCAGCAGGGTGCGCAGGCTGAGCAGCACGATGGCCTCGTCGTCGATGACCACCACCAGTCCCTGCCCGTCGTCGTTGGCCCGGTCCGGCCCGTTGCGGCGCAGGATGGCGCGGGCGCGCACGGAGGGAAGCTCCACCGAGAAGACGCTGCCCCGTCCGGGCCGCGAGCGCAGGGCGATCGTGTGGCCGAGCAGCCCGGCCAGCCGTTTCACGATGGCGAGGCCGAGACCCAGCCCCTTGGCGCGGTCGCGCTCCTGGTTGCCGATCTGGAAGAACTCTTCGAAGACGACCTGCTGCAACTCCTCCGGCACGCCGACGCCGCTGTCGGCCACCTCGATGCGCAATGCACCGTTGCCGCGCCGGCAGCCAACCACGACGCCGCCCCGCTCGGTGTAGCGCAGCGCGTTCTCGATCAGGTTGCGCAGGATGCGTTCCAGCAGCATCGGGTCGGTGCGCGCCCACAGCGAGGTCGGCACGATCCGCAGCCGCAGCCCCTGCCCCTCCGCCTGCGGTCCGTATTCCGCGGCCAGCCGGTCGAGCAGCGGCCCGACCGCGCATTCGGTGACGCTGGGCTCCACCGCCCCGGCGTCGAGCCGCGACACGTCGAGAAGTCCGTCGAGCAGGAGTTTCAGCGCGTCCAGCGAATGGCCCATGCTGGCCACCAGCTCGTGACCGGGCTGGCCGTGCAGCTTGTCGCCCAGCACCTGCGCGAAGAAGTAGAGCGACTGCACGGGCTGGCGCAGGTCGTGGCTGGCCGCCGCCAGGAACTGGGTCTTCGCCCGTTCCGCCTTCTCGGCGCGGTTCTTCTCCCGCCGGGCCTCGTCCGCCGCGGTCAGGGCGCGCTCCATCGCCTGCTCCGCCGCCTCCTTGGCGGCGAACAACGCCTCCTCCGCCGTCTTGCGGGCGGTGATGTCGCGCACGATGCCCGTAAAACGCACCTCGCCGTCGGCCTTCCATTCGGCGACCGACAGCTCCAGAGGGAACACCGACCCGTCCTTGCGCTGGCCCGTCACCTCGCGCCCGATGCCGATGATCTGGCGCTCCCCCGTGCGGTGATAGCGCTTCAAATAGCCGTCGTGCGCGCTGCGGTCGGGATCGGGCATCAGCATGCTGACGTTGCGGCCCATCACCTCCTCCGCGGCGTAGCCGAAGATACGTTCGGCGGCGCGGTTGAAGCTGTGCAGGACGCCGGCCCGGTCGATGACCACGATGGCGTCAACCGCCGTGTCGACGATGGCGCGGTAGCGCGCCTCCGCATGGGCGGCGGATTCACTGGCGCCGACCAGCGCGGCGCTGGCCTCGGCCAGGACGCGGTGCAACTCGTCGATCTCGCGCACCGGAACGCCGCCGTCATAGCGGATAGCCCGCCCCTCCATCAGGCTGCCGCCATGGGCGGCCAGTTCGCGGACGGGGTGGGCGAGCCGACGCGCGAAGACCGCCGCCGACGCCAGAGACACGGCCAGCAGGACCAGTCCGAGCCCCAACGCCAGCACCACCGTGCGGTTCAGCGGGTTGAGTACGGCCTCCGTCGGCGTCGCGGCCGCGAGGGTCCAGTCGGCGCGCTGCGTGCGGTGGAAGGCGCCGATGATCTCCACCCCGTCCAGCGTGGCGCCGCGGTAGTTGCCGGTGTCGGCCGTGCCGCGCGCCGCCAGAAACCAGTCGGGCACCGCTCGTCCCAGATACTCCGCATGTTCGCGCGAGCGGGCGGCGATCCGGTCCTGGCCGTCGATGATCACGGCGATCAGGCCGGACCGGGTCTCGAAACCCTCCAGCAGATTGCTCCAGGTCTGCGGATCGACCACCGCCGACAGGATATAGCGCAGGCTGCCGTCGCGCAGCACCGGCACCATGACGGCGATCGTCGGGCGCTCCGCCGCCGTCGCAGTGACCAGATCGGACACCGCCGGCTGGCGGGTCGCGGTCAGCCGTTGCAGCGCGTCGCGCTGGGGCACATCCGGCAGCGGAGCGCCGAGCCGGACCGCCGTGTTGACGATCTGTCGCCCCGACGGGTCGATCAGCGCGATGTTGGTCCAGGAGGGGTGCTGAGTCAGCGCCAGCGTCGCCCGCTCGTAGAAACCGGCGGGATCGTCGGCCGCCAGAGCGTCCGTGCGGGACAGCGCCCGCAGCGCCTCGATGGTCGCTTCCAACTCCCGGTCGACGATCAGGGCCAGCGCCTCCGCCGTGTCGGCCATATTGTCGTTGACGGCGTCCCGCTGCTGCTGCACCAGCCAGCCGATGAGCATGCCGCCGAGCAGGAGCATCGGCACCAGCGTCACGAGCACAAGCCTCAGCAGGTACCCGTGCAGAGTCATCGGTTGCTGACGGGACACCGTCTTCAGCGGCATGGATGGACAATCCGAAAGGTTCGGCGCACGAACAGATTATCACATCTTGCTCCGCCCTTTCGTGCTTCGCCACCGGAATCTGAATCGATGGGATGAGCCTGTTTATACAGGCGTTACCCTGTTGGAATAATGAAGGGTCTGCCAAGCCTTCGCTCCAGCTTTTCGTCGCGATCCACAGTCATTGGTATACTTGGCTTCTCGAACTGAACTTTTCATGCGCGTCTGCTTACTGAAAGATACGTGGTCATGTCCTTGACATACCGTGGTATGAAGATCGTTGGCCGACCGATCCCTTATCAAAACCTTAGGAACGACAAGCCTCATCTGAGACCGAGGCTGTGCGGAAGCCAGGACCACTTGCGCATCGTCCGGCGTGACGGAGACCGGAGTGGAAACCGGTGCCGGGCGCGTTGTTGCCGTCGGCGTCGCCGGGGCGACCGGAGGGGCGGCCAGGGCGGCAGCCTGCTGACGGCGGGCGGTTTCCGCCTCCTTCTCTTTCTGATGGCGGCGATGAGCAATCTCACGGGCACGGAGTTGCTGTTCCTGGCGCAGGGCCATGGCCAGCCGGCGCAGGGCCGCCGTTCCGCTGGTCACCGATGCCTGACCGGAGGCAGCCCGGAAATCGCCGACCGTGGGGAAGCGCCGGTAACCAGACCGGAAGGAGGACCAGACGCCGCGGAAACCGGCGATCCATTCCTCGGCGGGCCAGCCGGCCATCTCGAGAATATCGGCCTCCAGCACATCGGCGTCCGGAAGCTCCAGGCCGAAGCGCGCCGCCAGCTTCTCGATGCCGGTCAGCACATTCTCCACACCAATCAATGGGCAGATGCCCTCAAGGGCGGCCTCCACCCGCTCGGCCAGCGCGCCGATCTCCTCCGGCGCGCAGTCGGCGATCTCGAAGCGCAGGTCGGCGCGCTCAAGCCGGGCGAGCGAGGCGATCGCGCAGGGCAGAGAGGACGCCGGCGTTGCGGGCAGCCACGCCATGTCCGGCGTCTGCGGGTCGCCGCCAACGGGAAGGCTCACGGGAAGGCTCGGCAGGTTGGCGGTCATTCTGGTCGCTCCGGTTGGAGGGGCGGCGGGAGGCGGTTGCAAAGGGGACGACGGTGCCTTCGGGCGTTTCACTGGCTGGTGCCACGGCAGGGGCGACCAACTCGCGGGCCACCCATTTGCGCCAAGCCCCAGACGGGTCGGCCGGGCTGTAGCCGTTGCGGGCGTTGGCTTTGCGGCACCAGGACACGAACTTTCGGGTCACCGTGGCCGGATCGACCTCCGGGCGGGTCTCCGCAGCCCAGGCCAGATCCGCGGCGTCCGGTTGCCAGTCTTCGGCGAGGGCGTCCCGGTTCTTGATGCCCGGAGACCCAGCCGATCCCCCCGCCCGGAAGGAGGAGGAGTTTTGAGAGTCAGGATTCAGGGGATTCCCAGTTCTTAGGAGTCCGTCAGCCGGCTGACCGGTGGTGTCGACGGGCCGACCGGAAGAGTCGGTGTCCTGCGCGCCCACCAGGGCATAGACCATCCCGCGGAAGCCGCGTTCGCGGCGGGCTTCCACCAGGGACAGGTCCGGCGCCTGCAGCTTCGTCAGCACGGCGGACAGCCAGGGACGGCTCTTGCCGAGTTCGGCGGCCAACTCGTCCTGGACCAGACCGGCGCAGACACCGGCGGCGTCCGCCCGCGCGTAGAGGCCGGAGAGCACAGCGATCTCCGCGGCTCCCACGCCGGGCGCAGCGATCCATCGCCGGTACAAGGTCGTGTACGGGGTCATTGTCTTCCCATGATCCAGCGCTTCAATCCCGGCGGAAGACAAAGCGGGAGCGTCAGTGGAATCCGCGATTCCACTTGGTTTTCCGGACCTACCCTGGCATCATGAAGTCGCCAAACCGCTGATGCGGGGTCCGGTTTTCCCGGTCTTCCATCGGTTTTCGACACTTCGGTGTGCACGAGGGCACAGGTCGCCAAACCTGTGCCCTTTGTGTTTCCGGAGGTCGTGTCCTCCGTTACGTCATCGTCGCCTCCTTCGGCGTGTCGCGGCTGTTCGAAGCCGCCAGCTGAAAATCCTGGCCCAAAATACTGGTCCAAAAGCTATCGGTTCGGGCTTTGGTGAGCCCGTTACGCAAGATGTTGTCGTGGCCCCAACAGGCTGTCCACGATTCAAATGCGTGCGTCGGAATCGCTCCGGTTGCGCCGATGCGGGGACGTGGAGTCAGTGGAATCAAGACCTTGAGCCCCCTGGAGCGGTGGCGGACCAGGTCTGGGTGTCGCCGTTCTGCCGAGAAACCGGGTGGAAAACGTCGCCGTTCTGCCGAAAGATTCCAGCGCACGGCGCGTCGTGCCGGGAGGTCGGAGTCCGCCGGATGTCGCCGTTCTGCCGAATAATCTGGGCTGTGGCCCCTCGGTGACTCCGGGAATCGGCCGAGAATCGGACTCCGACTCGCGCAACCGAGTGTCGCCGTTCTGCCAATGTGCTCCCCGCGCGGCGGCCTCCGGACCCCGGGGAGTCCGGAAAGAGTCAGGGAATCCAAGCCTTTCAACGCTGTTTTGTGGCTTGTCGGGAGTCCGGACCGTCAGAACGCGGACGCTTTCGGCAGCGAAACCCTCCGGCGTGGCACAGCGTCCGGGGGAACTGGCAGAACGGCGACATTCATCCGCACGGTCACAGCGTCGTTTCCGGCCGGTGAGGAATCTTTCGGCAGAATGGCGACGTTGGCGCCTGCGCTGTGGAACATGCGGGGCGTATCGGGAATCAATACCGTAACCGCCAGCGGCGGGGCCGGGGAGATTGGGTGCATGGACGACCACAAGACCGACCAGGAAAACGCCGAACTGCTGGACCGTCCGGTCCAGCTGGCGCTGCGGCTGGATTCGCCGCTGCGCGGCGACGTGAACAACGACCGGGCCCTGATGGCCTATTCGCTGTTCGGCCTGTCGAAGGACAAGGTGGAAAGCCTTCCCACCTACGACGACGGCAAGGTGAAGATCGAGGTGCGCGCCCCGCGCGACGTCGGCGTTGCGACGATCTGGGACAAGTCGGTGCTGATCTACGCCGTCTCGCTGCTGCGCGAGAAGATGGCGGAGGGCAAGATGGGGCCGGAGGTGGGAAAGCTGCACTTCACCACCAGCGACCTCCAGCGCATCGTCGGCAAGACCGCCGGGGGCAGCGCCTACGACAAGATCGAAGGGGCGCTGGAGCGGCTCCAGGGCACCCAGATCAAGACCAACCTTGAGGCCGGTGGCGAAGGCGAGAGCGGCGCCTTCTCCTGGATCTCCGACTACAAGCTGCTGTACCGCCGTGGCAAGAAGGACGGCGAGCGGCAGGTGCGCGGCCTGACGCTGGTCCTGTCGAACTGGGTGGTGCGCGCGGCGCTGGGCAACAACCTGCTGACCTATTCGGAAGACTACTTCGCGCTGAAGCCCATCGAGAAGCGGCTCTACGAGATCGCCCGCGCCCATCTGGGCCACGGCAACGCCTTCTGGATGGCGCTGGAGCCGCTGCGCAAGCGGGTCGGTTCTGACAATGACCTGCGCAAGTTCAAGAACGCGCTCGGCCCCGTGCTCCAGGCCGACCGCATTCCTGGCTACGGCGTGCGCATCGTCGAAGCCTCGGAGTACAAGGAGCTGATGACGGCGCGCGGCGCCTCCATCGCCCGCGTGCTGAACGCCGACCTGCCGGTCATCTTCTGGCGCAAGGACGCCGGCGAGCCGGAGAGCTGGATCGACATTCCCAGGGTCGAGTTCGACGAGGTGGTCTGATTCCCCTCCCCTATTCCGCCAGCAGAAGATCGCGGAAGGTCCGGGCGGCGTGGCTCAACCCGCGCTCGCGGTGGCGCAGCAGGCGGAAGGGCCGTTCGGGCAGCGGGAAGGGAACGCGGTGCAGATGCCCGGCCGCCAGCGCGCCGCGCGCCACCAGATCCGACAGGGCGGTGGCCCCCGCCCCGGCCATGACCGCCGACAGCACCGCCTCGTTCGAGGGCAGCTCCAACGCCACCGGCAAAGCTTCCGGCGCCCTCCCCTGTCCGCGCAGCGCCTCCTCGAACTCGGAGCGGGTGCCCGACCCGGCCTCGCGCAGGACCCAGGGGGAGCGGTGCAGTTCCTCCATCGGCAGGTCACTCCGCACGCGCCAGGGGTGACCGTTCCCCACCAGCAGCAGAAGACGGTCGCCGGCCAGTAGGTCCTGGTCGAGCAACGGGTCCGCCACCTCCCCTTCCACCAACCCCAGATCGGCGGCGCCGTCCAGCACGGCCTTGGCGACCTGGGCGGTGTTGGCGGCCTTCACCGCGACGTCGACGTCCGGATAGCGCTGGTGGAAGGCCACGAGCCGTTCGGGCAGCCAATAACCGGTGATGGTCTGGCTGGCGTGGATGGCGATGCGCCCGCGCTTCAACGCCGACAGGTCGGCCAGCATGCGCTCCGCCGCTTCGGCGCGGGCGAGCACCGCGACGGCCTCCCCCAGGAACAGGCGCCCGGCCTCCGTCAGCTCGATGCGGCGGCCCACTCGGTCGAACAGGCGGACGGCGTGCCGGGCCTCCAGGCTGGAGACGGCGGCGCTGACCGCGGACTGCGTCAGATTCAGGGAGGCGGCGGCCCGAGTCACATGCTGCTGCGTGGCGACCGACACAAAGATGCGGAGCTGTTCGAGAGTCATCCGGTCCCCTGCCCGTTCAAACGTTCGATTTTATCGAACGATTCGTCCACTATAATCCGTTGGAACGAACGGTCCAGAGGAGGCAGCTTCCCGGCATCGGAATTCGAGGACGCCATGCCGAATGATCTTCTTCCATCGCCCCGCCGGACCCTTGGTGCCCTGCTGCCGGGAATTCTGCTCTGCTCCGGCGTGAGCGGCGTGGCGCTGGCCCTGCAAAGCCTGGAGGTGCGGGTTTTCGGGCAGGCTTGGCTGGAGGCGCTGGTCCTGGCGATCCTGATCGGGGTGGCCCTGCGCAGCGTCTGGGCGCCGGGGCGGCGCTGGAAGGCGGGAACGGACTTCAGCGCCAAGACGTTGCTGGAGGTCGCGGTGCTGCTGCTGGGTGCTTCCATCGACCCGGAGACGATCTTGGCGGCCGGGCCGGGACTGGTGGCGGGGATCGCCGGGGTGGTCGCCCTGGCCCTGGCGGTCAGCTACGGCATCGGGCGCCTGCTGGGATTGCCACCGCGCATGGCGGTGCTGGTCGCCTGCGGCAACTCGATCTGCGGCAACTCGGCCATCGCGGCGACGGCGCCGGTGATCGGGGCGCACGGCGACGACGTGGCCGCGGCCATCGCCTTCACGGCGGTGCTGGGTGTTCTGGTGGTGTTGGGTCTGCCGCTGCTGGTGCCGCTGCTCGGACTCACCCCCATGCAGTATGGCGTGTTCGCCGGGCTGACCGTTTACGCGGTGCCGCAGATCCTGGCGGCGACGGCGCCAGTCGGTGCGCTGAGCGTCCAGGTCGGGACTCTGGTGAAGCTGCTGCGCGTGCTGATGCTCGGCCCGGTGGTGGTGGCGCTGGCCCTGATGGCGAAGCCGGAGGGGAGCGCGCCGGAGCACGCCAAAACCCGCGTGCCGCTGCGCCGGCTGGTGCCCTGGTTCATCCTCGGCTTCCTGGCGCTGGCCGGGCTGCGGGCGGCGGGGCTGATCCCGGACGCCGTCCTGACGGCCAGCCAGACCGCGGCGGGCATCCTGACGGTGCTGTCGATGGCCGCGCTGGGGCTCGGGGTGGATGTGCGGATGCTGTCGCGGGCGGGTCTGCGCGTCACCGCGGCGGTGGTGCTGTCGCTGGCGGCGCTCGGCGCCATCGGGCTGGGGCTGATCCGGCTGCTGGGAATTATGTGAGCGTGGATGGGGTAGCGGCAGGGCGGCAGCGCTTGCAGGGGCGGAAGCCCGCCGCCTCCGCCGCAGCGGCGTCGGGGTGGAAGGAGACGTTTTCCCGCTTGGCCCGACGCGATGGACAGGACGGCCGACAATAGACGCCGGTGGTGCGCACCGCGTAGACGAAGCGCCCGTCACCATCCCGCTCCCGGCGCATCACGGCGCTCCACATCGCGTCCTCGTCCATGGCGTCCTCCCGATTCTGATGGCGGGATCGTCGCGGATGCCGCGACGGAGGGCCACCCGTTTCCTGCGTCCCGCAAAAAGACGGCCGGCAGAGGTTCTGCCGGCCGCGAGGTTCGGGGAGGGAGGGACGCGAAGCGGGGGAGCCTTACTTCTGGATGCCGATGACCTGCTGCTGGGCCTTGTTGCCGATGCCGGCGGCGAGGTTGGAGACGGTGCCGAGGTTCTGGTTGAACAGGGCGCCCGGCGCGCCGAACTGCATGGCCTTGACCTGCTGCTGGGCGGTGTTGCCGATGCCGACCGCGCTGTTGCTGACGTTGCCGGCGTTGCTGTTGAAGCCGCCCAGAGCGAAGGGCGTCTTCACCCCGCCGCCCATCCCGCCGGCCTGCACGCCAACCACCTGCTGCTTGGCCTTGTTGCCGACGCCGGCGGCGAGGTTGGAGACGTTGCCCAGGTTGGAGGCGGTGCCGAAGGGACCGGCCAGCCCGCCACCGGCCTGCACGCCGAAGACCTGCTGCTGCGCCTTGTTCTGGATGCCCGCGGCGGTGTTGGAGATGACGCCCAGGTTGCTGGTGCTGCCCATCGGGATGCCGCCGGTCATCAGGTCGCCGGCGAAGGCCGGGGCGGAGCACAGGACGGCGACGGCGGCGGCGATCAGGGTGGTGCGGCGCATGGTGTGGTTTCCTTCCGGTGTCTGGGGGAGTTGGCTTCTGGGGGATTTGGCTGCCGGTTCCGTCTGCGTCGGGGCCCGGCCTGTCCGATGACCAGACAGTACGCCCCGCCGCCCTCCCCCGCTGTGGCCTGCGCCACACTGTGAGACAGCTTTTCCGAAAGGCTCTTTCTTCCGCCCGAACCGTTGAGGCACGGGGGATTTCCTGTACGATCCCCCGACGCCTTTTCCGGCACCCGCCCCTGTTCCGTGCGGGGCCACCACAACGATGCGAGACGGCGCAATGCTTCAGACACCCGACCGGCTGGACCCGGAGGTCGTGATCTTCGATTTCGACGGCGTCATCATCGACTCCGTACCCACCAAGAACGGCGGCTTCGCCATCCTCTACGGCATCGACGATGCGGAGACGCAGGAGCGGATGCGCCGGACGATCTGGCGCAACGGCGGCCTCAGCCGGTTCAAGATGCTGGCGATCCTGGAGCGGGAGATGTTCGGGCGCGACCCTGGTCCGGCGGAGATCGACGATTTGGCCCGCCGCTACGCCGAGATCGTCGATCCGCGCGTTCCCGATTGCGCGCTGATCGCTGGCGCGGAGACGGTGCTGGACCGGCTGGACGGCACGCCCTGCCACCTCGTCTCGGGCACGCCCCACGAGGTTCTGCTGGGCACTGTGCGCGCCAAGGGGCTGGAGCGGCATTTCCGCAGCATCACCGGCTCCCCCAACGTGAAGGCGGAGGTCTTTGCGCGCATCGTTGCAGAGGGTGGACACGACCCGGCGCGGGCGCTCGCCATCGGCGATTCCCTGACCGAACTGGAGGCCGCCCGCAAGGCCGGCACGGGCTTCGTCGGGGTGGTGTCTGAAGGGCTGCCGAACCCCTTCCCGCCCGACGTGACGGTGGTCGGCGACCTGCACGGGCTCGCCCAACGACTCTGAGCGGCGGATTTGCGGTAAACGGTCGCATTGGGGTATTGTTTATGGGGCCAACAATCCATAAATGATTATGGCATCCTATGACGAAAGGGAGGTCCGTATGCCCGTGCCGAAAGAGGCTGCCGAAGCCGCCCGTGACCGTTATCTGGCGATCCTCAGCGGGTACCCTGGTATGACCCGCGCCGAAGTCACGAAGCTGTCCGACGACTACGCCATCGCGGTCAATTTCGCGTCGGGCATCCCCGACGATCTTCCAAAGGATCTGGACGGCGTGCCGGTGATCGCACGCACCCAGTGACGCTTACCCGGTAACGCGCAAACGCGACGCCCGGTCCACTGTCTGGACCGGGCGTTTCGCATGTCCGGCGCTTACGCCGGGTTGGAGGGGGTGGTTGCGTCGGCGCGCTCCGCCGGACCCTTGTTCATCGCCATCGCCATCATCTGGCTCGCCTGCGCGGTGCAGGTCGCGGCCAGCGTGCGCACCGTCTGGCCGCCTTCGACGAGAAGCCGGCTGAGCATCGGGCCGGGCGCCTCGAAGGTGCCGATGAAGACCCGCTCCTCCTCCCCCTTGCCGGCGAAGCCGCGTTTGAACAGGTGGACGCCGGGGTTGGCCTGGGCGTTGACGCCGTGCAGGTCGTAGCGCTTCCCGCCGCTGGCCTTCACCCATTGCATGGCCTTCCAGTGGACGAGGAAGGCGGCGTTCAGCGGCAGTCCGGCCTCCGCGGTGGCCGAGTTCTGCATCAGCGCGGTGTCGCCGAGCAGCGACACCACCACGCCGGCCACCGGCTCGCCGTTGTGGGAGGCCATCACGGCGTGCATCTTCATGCCGTCGGGCAGGGCGCGGTGGACCTTCGTCAGGGTGCGGCTGTCGAAGGCGCGGAAGCCCTTGCGGCGCTGCGTCTGGATGAACAGGTCGTCGATGGCGTCGAGGATCTCCGGCGAAAAGCCCTCGACGATCTCCAGACCGGCCCCCTCGGCCTTGGCGAGGCCGCGGCGCCAGTGGCGGGACAGGTCCTTGTGGATCGTCGCCTCGTCGCGGGTCAGATCCATGATGAAGGTGCGGTAGGGGGCCTTGGCGTCGCTGTGCCGCATCCGTAGCGCCTCCATGGCGGACAGCGCGCGGGCGCCCTCTCCTGCCCCGTCCTCGACGCGCGGCAGGACGCGCAGAAACAGGCCGCGGCGGCCGCTGTATTCGGCCTTCATCGCTTTCATGATCGCCAGGAAGTCGGCTGGATCGGCTTGCCGGCCCTTGGGGCGCCACAGCGGTCCCCACATGACCAGCGCAATGCCGCCGATGCCCGGCACCCGGCGGACGAGAAGCTGCGCCGCGGCGACCGGCTGGCCGTCCCGGCGCAGCACGATGTGGCTGAGGTCACGGCCGGGATGGGCGATGCGCCCGAAATCCCAGGTCTGGAAGATGTTGGCGTCGTCGAAGCCGTTCATGACGGCGTACCAGCCGCCGCGGTCCATACGGTCGATTTCGACAGCCGGTGAAGCGTCCAGGCAATCGCCCCCAAATGCGTCGGTGTGAATCTGGCGTTTCCCCAGCGAAGTCACGTCGAGCCTCTCGCGTGGTTGGTCGAATGGGCGCAGTCGGGGCGGACGTGGAACCTCGCCCGTCCCGCTTCCCTGGCCGGAGGCCAGAGCCGTCGCATCGTCGAAGGTCGAAGCTCCGCGGAAGGTCTTAGACAATTCACGCGCGGCCTACGGTCTTTGCGATCGTCCACAAACAATAGGAGACGCACGGGAAAATCACACAAACCCTGATGGGTTCGCGCAAAATCCCACTGGATTATTCTCTGTGGCTAAGCGCTTTTTCTGAGGATTGTATGGGCTACGCCCGTATCGACGGTTATGTTGCGGCGCAATACGCCCAATTCGACGCCAATCGAGCGGGAATCCGTGCTTCGGCGTTTAAAACATCGTCAGTTGGATGATGCCGTCGGCGCGGGCGTGGCGTTCCGCCGCGTTGGCGGCGGCATCCTGGGCGCCGTCCTGCGATTGGGCGATCCCGACGGCAACGCGCTCCCCGGCCACCGACACGGTCCAGGTCCAGCGTCCATCGGTCCGCCACGACACGGCCAACTCGCAGCCATGCGCCTGACACACCAGTTGCCGCACCGACCAGTTCGCCGCCATTCGCGCAACCTCACAGCCCCGGCGCCGCCTCCGGCCCCGTATGCCTCAGTTATGCACCGGAGAGGCCATGTTCCGCCAGTGTCGGCTGCTCAGCACCGCGGGTAGACACCCATTGCGGGGGTTGGGACGACTTGATAGCTTCCCAGACGACTCCGGCACAATGGGGCGACGAGGGGGCAATGACCGGCGACGATTTGAAGCTGCTGCGCGAGAGGCGCGGCCTCACCCAGACGCAGATGGCCGCGTTCGTGAACGAACTGACCGGCCGCCGTTACGACAAGCAGCGGCTGAGCAAGTGGGAGACGGGGCGCGAACCCCTGCCCCGCGACGTGCTGGGCCGGTTGTTGCTGCTGTCGCTGGAGCAGCCGGCGACGGAGGCGCCGCGCGCCGGCACGACCATCGCCATCGGCCTGCAAAAGGGTGGCACGGCCAAGACGGCGACGTCGATCAACGTCGCCTTCATGCTGGCCCGGTCGGGGAACCGCGTGTTGCTGGTGGACGCCGATCCGCAGGGCAACGCCACGGTCCATGTCGGCGTGCCGCAGACCGACGTGGTAGCGCTGACCGAGCAGGGCAGGGTGCTCTACCACGCGCTGATGGGCAAGGCGAAGCTGGCCGAGGTCATCCGCCCGACCAGCGTGGAAGGGCTGGACGTCGTACCGTCGAGCATCGCGCTCGCCAGCGCCGACACCGAGCTGCCCGGCAACCTGACCAACGCCCAGACCGCCATGGCGGAGATGCTGGACGCGGTGCGCGGCGCGTATGATTTCATCCTGATCGACTGCGCGCCGAACCTGGGGGCGGTCACCATCAACGCGCTGACTGCGGCGGACTATGTGCTGATCCCCTGCCAGGCGGAGCCGCACGCCATCCTGGGCGTGAACGCCTTCCTGGACACGGTGACGAAGATCCAGCGGCGGCTGAACCCGAACCTGCGGGTGCTGGGCGTCCTGCCGACCATGCTCAATCCCCGCCAGACGCAGGACCGCTCCTCGCTGGAGGACATCGGCCGGCTCTGGGGCGAGGATTACCGGGTCTTCCCGCCGGTGCCGCGCGCGACCATCTACGCGCAGGCCGCCGGGGCCAATGTCATCACGCTGGACGCCGACATCGGCGCGCCGGGCGTGGAAAGCTACGCCGCCATCGCCGGTGCCCTTCTGAAGGCCACCGGACGCATCCGGGAGTCGTCCGATGCCGCCTAAGAAGCTGACCCGCCAGACCGCCGCCACGGTCCTGCAAGCGAAGAACACCGCCCCGGCCCTGGAGACCGACCGGCTGTTCGGGTTGACCGGCGCCTTGCCCCGGCTGATCGAGGCCGACGTCGCCGCCATCCGGACCGACCCCAACCAGCCGCGCACCGTCTTCGACGAGACCGCCCTCGCCTCGCTCGCCGCCTCCATCGAGCGGCACGGGTTGCAGCAGCCGGTGCTGGTGCAGGAGACGGCGGAGAAGGGCGTCTACCGCCTCGTGGCCGGCGAGCGCCGCCTGCGCGCCCACCAGATGCTCGGCCGCCCGACCATCGCCGCCATCATCACCAAGGGCAAGGCGGAGGAGATCGCGCTGATCGAGAACGTCCAGCGCGTGGACCTGGACGCCATCGATCTGGCCCGCGGCCTGACCCAGCTCATCGACAGCCACGGCTACGCCCAGGCGGAGGTCGCGGCGGTGCTCGGCTGCTCGGAGGCCGAGGTGTCGAAGCGGCTGAAGGTGCTGGACCTGCCGACCGACATCCTCCGCGAGTACCGGGAGAACCCCGACGCGGTGTCCCGCTCGGCCCTGGTCGAACTGGCCTTCGTCGGGGATGAAGGGGAGGTGCGGCGGCTGTGGCAGTCGGCGCGCACCGGCGGGCTGACGGTGCAGTCGGTGCGCGCGGCACGGGCGTCCAAGGCGCCGGGCTCGGTGGAGCCGATGCGCGTGCTGGGCCGCTCGATCAACCGCATCGAAAAGGAGCTGAAGGCCATCGACGCGGTCAGCACCGCGATGCAAAAGGAGCATCGCGAGCTGCTGCGGGACCTGCGGATGCGCATCGACGATCTGCTGGGGGAGTGAAGGGTTTCGAAATCGAAAGCGCCTCAAGGTTGTTGTTATTCGGATTTTAAACAACCTATGAGGGCTTTCGAAGTCGAAACGCGAAATGCCTTAGGGCGTCAAGTTTGGGCGGTATTGCCCCCACCCCGACCCTCCCCCGCTGTGCAGGGGGAGGGGGCAAAAAAGTTCCCTCCCCTGCGTCAGCGGGGAGGGCTAGGGTGGGGGCAAGGCCCCGCCGACAACTCATGCAAGGAAGCACCGCACAGGCGGCGCTGCGCCCAACCTTACAAGGCCTGCTGCGGGCGCATGTCCGACGGGTTGATGCCGGCGACCGCCACTGGCTTCTTCATGGCGTCGCGGCGGAACGGCTCGCCCAGCTCCTGGTTCAGGATGACCTCGACGAAGGTGGTGATGCCGCGGCCCTGGTCCTCGATGGCTTGGCGCAGGGCCGCGGTGACCTCATCCTGGGTGTGCGCGGTGACGCCCTTGAGGCCGCAACCCTCGGCCACCTTGGCGTAGCTGAGCTTGGGGTTCAGCTCCGTGCCGACGAAGTTGTTGTCGTACCACAGCGTCGTGTTGCGCTTCTCCGCCCCCCATTGGAAGTTCCGGAAGATCACCATGGTGACCGCCGGCCATCCCTCGCGCCCGATGGAGGACATTTCGTTCATCGAGATGCCGAAGGCACCGTCACCGGCGAAGCCGACCACCGGGGTGTTCGGACAGCCGATCTTCGCGCCGACGATCGACGGGAAGCCGTAGCCGCAGGGGCCGAACATGCCCGGCGCCAGATATTTCCGCCCTTCCTCGAAGGTGGGGTAGGCGTTGCCGATGGCGCAGTTGTTGCCGATGTCGGTGGAGAGGATGGCGTCGGCGGGCAGGGCGGCCTGGATTGCCCGCCACGCCTGACGCGGCGACATGCGGTCGGACTCGCGCTCGCGCGCTTCGGCGTTCCAGCTCGTTCCGGGATCGTCCTCCTCATGGTCGAGCGAGGACAGGAGTTGAAGCCACGCCGACTTGGTCTGGTGGATCAAGGCGCGGCGCTCCAGCCGGCCCGCGTCCCCGGCGCCGGGGGCAAGCTGCGCCAGGATCTGCTGGGCCACTTGGCGGGCGTCTCCGCAGATGCCGACCGAGACCTTCTTGGTCAGGCCGATGCGGTCGGGGTTGATGTCGACCTGGATGATCTGCGCGCCCTTCGGCCAATAATCGATGCCGTAGCCGGGCAGGGTGGAGAAGGGGTTGAGCCGGGTGCCGAGCGCCAGCACGACGTCGGCCTTGGCGATCAGCTCCATCGCCGCCTTGGACCCGTTGTAGCCGAGCGGCCCGACCGATAGCGGGTGGCTGCCGGGGAAGGCGTCGTTGTGCTGGTAGCCGCAGCAGACCGGCGCGTCCAGCCGCTCCGCCAGCGCGATGCTGTCCGGAATGGCCCCGCCGATCACCACCCCGGCGCCGTTGAGGATGACCGGGAACTTCGCCTCCGACAGCAGGCGCGCCGCCTCGGCGATGGCCTGCCGCCCGCCCGCCGGGCGCTCCAGCCGGACGATCTGCGGCAGCTCGACGTCGATCACCTGGGTCCAGAAATCGCGCGGCACGTTGATCTGTGCCGGGGCGCAGCCGCGCCAAGCCTTTTCGATGACGCGGTTCAGAACCTCGGCCATGCGGCTGGGATCGCGCACCTCCTCCTGGTAGCAGACCATCTCCCGGAACATGGCCATCTGCTCGACCTCCTGGAAACCGCCCTGGCCGATGGTCTTGTTGGCGGCTTGCGGCGTCACCAGCAGCATCGGCGTGTGGTTCCAGTAGGCGGTCTTGATCGAGGTGACGAAGCCGGTCACGCCGGGTCCGTTCTGGGCGATGGCCATGGCCATTTCCCCGGTGACGCGGCTGTAGCCGTCGCAGATCAGGGCGGCGTTGGTCTCGTGCGCGCAGTCCCAGAACCGGATGCCGGCCTTGGGGAAGAGGTCGGAGACCGGCATCATGGCCGATCCGATGATCCCGAAGGCGTGCCGGATGCCGTGCATCTGAAGGACCTTCACGAACGCTTCCTCGGTGGTCATTTTCATGGTGCGCATCCTCGTTGCATGAATGGGATGAAGGGGGAGGGCGGGGCGGTCAGCCGGCGATCACGCGCGGCATGGCCCGCTCGCCGGGGCCGGGACAAATGGCCGGCCGGTGCACGGCGATCAGGGGGGCGTAGCCGTCGTCCCCCTCCGGCATCGGCATGCTGAACCAGCGGTAATGGCGCCCGCTCCAGACGAGCAGCCCTTGGCTCAGGCCGTGGCCGTCCACCGCGAAACGGTCGACAAGGCGTCCGGCGAGGCTGGTGGACAGTGGCTCGTAGACGACGCCGGAGCCGGAGCGGAAGCCCACGCGGGGGCAGGAGGGCGAGCCGCAGATGTAGAGGCTCTGGGCATCCATCGCCTTGGCGCGGGTCATCAGGAAGGCCAGGGCGGAGCCGTGATCGGTGTGGTCTTGCGGCATGTCTGCTCCTTTCCCGATTGAGGGGTGAAGAGGCGGGCTCAGGCTTCCTCGGCGCCGTAAAAGAGGGTTACGGTGTGCTTCGCCTCGGCGAAGAAGAGCCAGCGCTCGGCGATCACCCCCAGGGCGGCGGCGGCGGCGGCCAGCAGCGCCAGCGTGCCGGAAAGGGCGCCGGGACCGGCGACCAGCGCGCCGAGGCTCAGCGCCGCCGGCAGGGCGAAGGCGGCGAGGCGGGTGATGAGGCGCAGGCGGACGGCGTGGCGGCGCCCGACGCGGAAGCCCATTTCCTTGAGCAGGTAGTTGTCCTCGCTGTGCGGGGCGTCGAGCAGGCGGACCCGCCCGATATGGCCCAGCCCGGTCGCCGTCTCCGCCGTGCTGACGGGGCGGGCGGTGGCGCAATGCCGCCAATGCCCTTCCTTCGCCGCCCAGGCCAGCGCCACCGACGCCAGCGCCAGCAGGGAAGACCAAGCCGGCGCCTGCCCCGCCACGCCGAGCAGCGCGTTCAGCAGCAGCGCCCCGGTCATCAGCGACAGCGCCAGATAGCTGCGAGGCACCCAGGGGTTGGCCCATTGGCGGATCGGCTTCAGAGAGGCGTAGATCATCGCCGTGCAATAGACGGTGACCGCCGCCATCGCCGCGGTGATCCAGCCGGCAATGCCGGTGATGACGCCGGTGGTCGCCAGGGCGATCCAGGCGATGGCGAAGACGCCCGCCGGCAGGAAGGTGGCAACCGCCGCCACGCCTTCGCGCGACAGCCAGGAACTGCGCCATTGCGACAGCGCCCGCCACGCCCGCTCCGGCCGGCCGAGATGGGCCAGCGAGGACAGCAGCCCGGCCACCACCAGCCCCAGGGCGAGGGCGAGGGCGGCGAGGCCGAACAGCGGGCTCGCCGGCAGCAGGCCGAAGGGCGCCAGCAGGCCGAGCAAGGCGAGCAGGCCGTAGCCGGCGCCCGCGGCGCTGGTGAAGAAGATGATGGAGAAGGCCGGATGCATGAGAATCCCTCCCTCAGCGCGCCAGGATGCGGTCGGCCCATTTCAGCAGGCCGTGGAGCGGCAGATCGTCGTTGGCGCTGTCCCTGGTGACGCGTTCGTCCAGCGCCAGGGTCGGGCGGGGACGGGGCGGCAGATACTTGTTGGTCGGCTCGTAGCCCAGCTCCGGCATGAGGTCGTAGCCGCCGCGCTCCGCCACCAGCTTCGACACGGCGGACGTGGGATCGGCGAGGTCGCCGAAATGCCGGGCCGAGGTCGGGCAGACCATGACGCAGGCAGGCACCCGCTCCGTCTCCGCCAACGTCTCGTTGTGGATGCGGTCGATGCACAGCGTGCATTTCTTCATCACGCCGACGTCCTGGTCGAACTCCCGCGCGCCGTAGGGGCAGGCCCAGGAGCACAGCTTGCAGCCGATGCACAAATCCTCGTTGACCAGCACGATGCCGTCCTCGGCCCGCTTGTAGGAGGCGCCGGTCGGGCAGACGGTCACGCAGGCCGGCTGTTCGCAATGCAGGCAGGAGCGCGGGAAATTGGTGGTGCGCGACCCGCAGCCGCCTTGCTCGGAACCGGCCTCGAAACTGTGGATGCGGTTGAACCACACCCCGTCCGGACCGGCGCCGTAGGCGTCGTAATCGGTCAGCGGCGCCATGTGGCCGCCGTCGTTCCACTGCTTGCAGGCGACCGCGCAGGCGTGGCAGCCGACGCAGGTGTCGAGGTCGATGACCAGCCCCAGCCGGGGGGCGCCGGGCTCGCGGTTGGGAAGGCTCGTCATGACCGGACCCCCCGAGACGCGGACCGGAAGGCGGCACCGGTGCGCAGGATGGCGGGCGGCGGCTCGACGCCCGGCGGCATGGCCTGGGCGGGGAAGCGCGGCATCGTCTCGGCCCGCTCCTTCGGCGATGCCTTCTCGACGCGGACGCGCAGGTCGTACCAGGCGGCCTGTCCGGTCACCGGATCGGCGTTGGAGTGGCGGTAGCCGTTGCGCTCCGGCAGCAGTTCCGAGATCAGGTGGTTGAGCAGGAAGCCCTTGGTCCCCTCCGGCGCGTCGGTGGACAGGTTCCAGGCGCCGGAGCGTTTGCCGATGGCGTTCCAGGTCCACACCGTCCCGGCCTCCACCCCGTCCATAAGCTGGACCGGCACCCGGATGCGCCCGGTCGGGCTGGTCACCCAGGCCCAGTCTCCGTCGGCGAGGCCGAGCGCCTCGGCCGTCTGGCGGGCGATGTAGAGGCTGTTGCGCGCCAGGATCTGCCGCAGCCAGGCGTTCTGCGACCCCCAGGAATGGTACATGGGCATCGGACGCTGGGTGACGGCGTGCAGCGGGAAGGCGCCCTCGTCCAGCCCCTCCTCCTCCAGCGGCGGGTACCAGAAGGGCAGGGGGTCGAAGTAGGTCTCCACCCGCTGCCGCTTGTCGGCGGGCGGCACCACCGCGCCGTGCCCGCGCGCGGCGAGGCGGAATTTCTGAAGCGGCTCGACGTAGAGCTGGAGGATCACCGGCTCCGGCTTGTCGAGGAAGCCCATGCGGGTGGCGGTTTCCAGATAGGCCTGGTTGGCGTGCTTGAAATAGTGCTGCTCCGGCGGCAGCTCGAAATGCCAGAAGCAGCCGTTGCGAACGTAGCGGTCGAGCTGGTTCGGGTTGGGCGCGCCCTTGCCGGCCTCTTTCCCGTCGGCGCCGCGCCAGCCGGCCAGCGGGCCTATGCCGGGCTTGCGCTCGTGGTTGGTCATGTAGTCGGGATAGCCGCCGGGGTAGCGCGGGCTGCCGTCCTCGCGGACGAAGGCGGGCAGGCCGAGCCGCGCGCCCAGCTCGATCAGCACGTCCTGGAAGGGCCGGACGTCGCGGTCGGGGGTCAGCACCGGCTGGCGGATGGAATCGCCGGGGCCGTGCGCGCTGCCGATCGGGCGGTCGAGCAGGGAGATGCAGTCCCACCGCTCCAGGTAGGTGGTGTCGGCCAGCACGAGGTCGGCGTAGGCCACCATTTCCGAGGCGTAGGCGTCGCAATAGACGATGAAGGGGATGCGGTGCTCGCCGGTGTCCGGGTCCTTGTCGGCCAGCATCCGCATCGTCTCGGACGTGTTCATCGACGAGTTCCAGGCCATGTTGGCCATGTACATGAACAGCGTGTCGACGCGGTACGGGTCGCCCTCCCAGGCGTTGGCGACCACCATGTGCATCAGCCCGTGCACCGATAGCGGCGCGTCCCAGCTGAAGGCCTTGTCGATGCGCAGCGGCTGCCCGTCCTCGCCGACCAGCAAGTCCTCCGGCCCCATGGGGTAGCCGAGCGGCATCCCGGCGATGGCCTTGCCGGGGCCGGTCTCGCCGCGCTTGCCGGCGGGCTTGGGGCCGGGCGGGGCGGGGCGGGGGTAGGGCGACTTGTAGCGCCAGCCCCCCGGCACGTCGATGGTGCCCAGCAGGATCTGCAGGATGTGGATGGCCCGGCAGGTGTGGAAGCCGTTGGAATGAGCGGAGATGCCGCGCATGGCGTGCATGGCGATGGGACGCCCGACCATCCGCTCGTGGCGCCGCCCCGCCCAGTCGGTCCAGGGCTGCTCGATGGTCAGCGTCTCCTGGAAGGCGAGGTGGGCCATCTCGGCGGCGATGCGGCGGATGGTGTCGGCGGGAACGCCGCAGCGCTCGGCCACCGCCTCCGGCGCGTGCTGCGGATCGAGGTAGCGTTCGGCCAGCAGATGGAAGGAGGGCACGGCCCGCCGCCCGTCCGGCAGGGTGACGGCGCCGACCAACGCCGGGCGGATGCCGGCCGCGGTCGCCGGAACGGCGCGCTGCTCCACCGCGTCCCAGGCCAGCGGGGCGCCGTCGGCGTCGCGGGCGAACAGGCCGTCGTCGGGCGCGCCGGGGTCCTGGATGACCAGCCAGGGGGCGTTGGTGTAGCGGACCAGATACTCGGCGTCGATGCGGTCGGCGCGCAGAAGCTCATGGATCAGGGCGAAGACGAACAGCCCGTCGCTGCCCGGCCGGATGCCGACCCACTCGTCGGCGATGGCGGAATAGCCGGTCTTGATCGGGTTGACGGAGACGATCTTGGCGCCGCGCGCCTTCATCTTCGACAGGCCGATCTTGATCGGGTTGCTGTCATGGTCCTCGGCCACCCCGAACAGCAGCAGGTAGCGGGTGTGGTCCCAGTCCGGCTCCCCGAACTCCCAGAAGCTGCCGCCCAGCGTGTACATGCCCGCCGCCGCCATGTTGACGGAGCAAAAGCCGCCGTGCGCCGCGAAGTTGGGCGTGCCGAACTGCGCCGCCCAGAAGCCGGTCAGCGACTGGCTCTGGTCGCGCCCGGTGAAGAAGGCGAGCTTGCTGGGGTCGCTGTTGCGGATCTTGCCGAGACGCTCGGTCAGGATGGTCAGCGCCTCGTCCCACTCGATCTCGCGGAACTCGCCGGTGCCGCGCTCCCCGGTGCGCAGCAGGGGCTTGCGCAGCTTGGCCGGGGAGTTCTGGGTCATGATGCCGGCGGACCCCTTGGCGCAGATCACGCCGTGGTTCACCGGATGGTCCTTGTTCCCCTCGATGAAGCGGAGCTGGCCGTCCTTGATGTGCACTTTGATGCCGCAGCGGCAGGCGCACATGTAGCAGGTGGTGTATTTGACCGTGTCGGAGACGGTCGGCGAGGGGTTCAGCTCCTCGCGCGGCGACTGGTAGCGGTCGAGCCAGCCGCGCGCGTCCTCGGGCGCCGCCGGCCCGGTGCTTCGCTGGAAGCCCTGGGTGAAGGCGAACCCGCGTGCGCGCTGGCCGCCGACGTCGTCGATCTTCGCCATCCTGTTCCGTTCCCTTCCGGAATGCCTCCCCCGTTCTCTCCCGGCGGGGGGCCGGGAGAGGGGGCGGTGCTGCCGTGTCGTTCTTCAAAAAGGCGGCTGCGCGGTCAGTCCGCGAGCCGCTGCGCGCCCGACCGTTTCGCGGCCTCGGCCATCAGCGCGTCGAGGGCCGCCGGCAGGTCGCCGGGCACATCGACGACGACGGCCCCGGCGCGTTCCAGCGCGCCGCGCTTGGAGGCGTAGCTGCCGCGGTTGCCGGTCACGATGGCGCCGGCGTGGCCCATCTTCTTGCCCGGCGGGGAGGCGCGGCCGGCGATGAAGGAGACGACGGGCTTGTCCGTCTTCGCCACCAGCTCCGCCGCCTCCTCCTCCATGCTGCCACCGATCTCGCCGACCAGCGCGATGGCGTCGGTGCCCGGATCGTCGATCAGGGCGGCCAGCGCGTCCTTGGTCGTGGTGCCGATCATCGGGTCGCCGCCGATGCCGAGGAAGGCCGACTGGCCATGGCCGCCGCGCACGAGGTTCAGGCAGACCAGCGTGCCCAGGCTGCCGCTGCGCGAGATGACGCCGACCCGGCCCGGCTGGAAGACGCGCGGATTGAAGGCCGGCATGATGCCGACGAAGCCCTCGCCCGGCGTTACGATGCCGGCGGTGTTCGGCCCGATGATGCGGGTGCCGTGCTCCGCCGCCGCGGCGTGCATCTCCATCACGTCGTGGGCGGGGATGTGCTCGGTCAGGCAGACGACGGTCTTCGCCCCCGCCTCGATGGCGTCGATGGCGGCGGCCTTGGCGGCGGCGGGCGGGATGAACATCACCGACACTTCGAAGCCGCCGTTCGCCATGGCCTCCTTCGCGGTGGCGAAGATGGGCACGCCGCAATGGCTCTGCCCGGCCTTCTTCGGGTTCACGCCGCCGACCACGGTGGTGCCGTAGGCTTGCATCTGTTCGGTCCAGAAGGTGCCCTGCTTGCCGGTGATGCCCTGCACCAGGACCCGGTCGCTCTTGCGTACGATCATCGCGCGGCCTCCACGGCTGCCGAGATGGCGTCTTCCATCCGGTCGTAGGGTTCGATCCCCAGTTCCTCGCGCACCATGCGCACGGCCTCGTCCTCGCCGGTGCCGTGGATGGAGAAGAAGACGGGGATGGTGGGGTTCAGCGTCTTCCAGGCCTGGATCACGCCGCCGGCCATCACGTCGGTGCGGGCGAAGGCGCCGCAGAAATTGACGACGAGGCTTTTGACGCCGGGGTTGGACAGCACGAGGTCCAGCGCCTCCGTCCCCTTGGTGTAGGCCTCGCCGCCGATCTCCAGGAAATTGGACGGGCGACCGCCGGCGTGGCTGACCACGTCCATCGTCGTCATGGTCAGCCCGGCGCCGTTCGCCAGGACGCCGACATTGCCCTCCAGCTCGATGTATTTGAGGTCGAGCGCCCGCCCGCGCTCCTCCAGCGCCGACAGAGGTTCCTTCGCACCCAGCCCGGCGATGTCCGTCTGCCGGTAGAGGGCGGAATCGTCCACCGTCAGCTTGCAGTCCAGCGGCACGACGCGGCCGTCGGCGAGCAGGGCCAGCGGGTTGATCTCCAGCAGCTCGGCGTCGTGCTGGCGATAGACGCGGTAGAGATCGACCAGCATCGCCGCCACCGGCACGGCGGCCTCGCCGAGGTCCAGCCCCAGCAGCAGGCGGCGCGCGTCCGCCGGGCCGAAGCCCTTGCGGATGTCCACCGCCATGCGGCGCAGGGATTCGGGCCGGGTCGCCGCGACCTCCTCGATGTCCATGCCGCCCTCGGTGGAGAACAGCACCAGCGGGCTGCGGCTGGCCGGATCGTTCAGCACCGCGGCGTAGAATTCGCGGGCGATGGCCGCCTGTTCCTCGACCAGGACGCGGGCGACCGGGAAGCCGCCGATCTCCATGCCCAGGATGGCCTGTGCGGATGCTGCGGCCTCCTGCGGCGTGGCGGCCAGCTTGACGCCGCCCGACTTGCCGCGCTTGCCGGTCGGCACCTGCGCCTTGACCACCACCGGCCCGATGGCGCGGGCGGCCGCTTCGGCCTCCTCCGCGCTGGCGCAGAGGCGCCCCTGCGGAACGCTCACCCCGGCGCGGGCGAGCACGGATTTTCCGGCATGTTCCTCGAAATTCATCGTCGCCTCCGTCAGCGTCCGTGGCGGGACCAGAAGGGGCCGAACAGGGCCTCTTCGCTCGGCTTGTCCTCCGGGATCGGGCGGACGAGGTGGGTGATGTTGACGAAATGCTTCCAGTTCAGGTTTTCGGAGATGGAGTTCTTCTGCCAGCTCCCGCAGCCCATGGAGAGGGTGAAGTTCAGCCCGCTGTCGAAGCCGCCGCCATTGCCGAAGGTGTGGGCGAAGTTGACCAGCACGCGCACCACGTCCAGCTCGTCGGCCAGCCGTTTGGCGTGGGCCTCGTCCCGCGTGTGGATGCCGCAGGAATGGCCGCGCCCCTGGTGGTCGAGGATCCGGCGCACCTGATCGACCGCCGCGTCGAAGTCCGGTACCCGGTAGACCGCCAGCACCAGCGACAGCTTCTCGCCGGAGAAAGGATGCGCCTTGCCGACGCCGGTCTCCTCCACCAGGAAGAAGCGGGCCTCGCGCGCCTTGGGCGACAGCTCGAACGCCTCGGCGAGGATGGCGGGGTCCTTGGCGATCAGCTTGCGGTTCAGCTTGCCGTTCTCCCACAGGCGGGACTGCACGCGCTCCCGCTCCTCCGCCGTGCAGAAGTAGGCGCCGGCTTCCTCCAGCGCCGCGATGGTCGCGTCGTAGACGGAGTCGAGAACGACCAGTGCGTTCTCCGACGAGCAGGAGGTGGAGTTGTCGAAGGTCTTGGAGGCGCAGATCTTGCGCGCCGCGTCGGCCAGATCGGCGCTCTCGTCCACGATGACCGGGACGTTGCCGGCCCCGACACCGATGGCCGGGGTGCCGCTGGAATAGGCGCGGCGCACGTTGTCCTGCGAGCCGGTGACGACGACGAGGTCGACCGCCTCCATCAGCGCCTGGGTCAGGCCCTTGGTGATGGGAGTGGGGATCATCTGCACCAGATCCTCCGGCGCGCCGATGCGCGCCAGCTCGGCCCGCATCAGCTCGACCGTGCGGCCGGTGGCGGCGGAGCCCATGGGGGAGGGGGCGATGATGATGGCGTTGCGGCCCTTGACGGCCATCATCGCCTTGTTGACCGGCGTGGCCGCCGGGTTGGTGGAGGGGGTGACGGCGCCGACGACGCCCAGCGGCTTGGCGATCTTGACGATGCCCTTGGCGGTGTCCTCCTCGATCACGCCGACGGTGCGCACCCGCATCAGGTCGCGCAGCGTGCCGAAGGTCTTGCGCTGGTTCTTGGTGACTTTGTCCGCGACGTTGCCGAGGCCGGTGTCGGCCACCGCCAGCTCCGCCAGGGCGCGGGCGCGGCCCGGCTCGTAGATCGCCCAGGCGAGGGCGGCGACGGCGTCGTCCACCCGCTCCTGCGTGGCGTCGGCGAAGGCGCGCTGGGCGGCGCGGGCGCGGGCGACGAGGGCGGCGACGGCCTCCTGGTCGGCGCTGGCCGGCGTTCGGTCGAGCATGATGTTGTCCATGGTTGCTTGTCTCTCTCCCTGAAGGTTCGTTCGTTGGTTCGGACGGTCAGGCTTTGAGCACCCGCTGCGGCGGTTCCTTGCGGGGCGGGTTGCCGTGGGCCGGATCGCCGTGGGCCGGGTCCTTGGGCGGGCGGCGGAGCAGCGGCTTGCCCGACGGCCACATCGACCAGACGAGGAAGGCGGCGGCCAGGGCCAGGATCGTGCCGCTGATCGGGCGGCTGAAGAAGACCGCCATGTTGCCGTCGTAGTTGGCGAGCGAGGTGAGGAAGTAGCGCTCGCACAGCGGCCCCAGGATCACGCCGACCACCAGCGGAGCCGGCGGGAAGCCGGTGCGCTTCATGACGTAGCCGGCGATGCCGAAGGCGAGGCAGACATAGACGTCGAAGAGGTTGTTGCGCACGCCGTAGGCGCCGACGACGCTCAGCACGATGATGAAGGCGCCGAGAATGGCCGGTGGTACGCGCATCAGCGTGGAGAAGACCCGCGCCACGCCCATCGCCGCGACGATCATCAGCAGGTTGGCGATCAGCATGCTGGCGAAGATCGTGTAGACCAGCGAGGCGTTCGAGGTGAAGAGGAGCGGGCCGGGGTTCAGCCCGTGGATCAGCATGGCGGCCAGCATGATCGCCGTGGCGGCGCTGCCGGGGATGCCCAGCGTGAGCAGCGGGATCATCGCGGTGCCGGTGGTGGCGTTCTTGGCCGCCTCCGGGGCCGCCAGCCCTTCCTCCACGCCGGTGCCGAAGCGGTCGCCCTTGCCCGACGCCTGCTTCTCCACGCTGTAGGCGATGACCGATCCCACCGTAGCCCCGGCGCCGGGGATGACGCCGATGGTGCAGCCGAGGCCGGTGCCGCGCAGGATGGAGGACTTGATCCGCCACAGATCCGCCAAGCCGATCTGCTTGCCGGGCTTCGTGGCGATGGAGCGGGCGCCGCCGGCCCGCTTGCAGATCAGGTCCACGACCTCGCCGATGGCGAAGAGGCCGATCATCACGACGGTGAAGTTGATGCCGCTCTCCAGGTCGGGAACACCCAGCGTCAGGCGGGGCATGCCGTACATCGGATCGACGCCGACCGTCCCGATCAGCAGGCCGAGGAACATCGAGACGGCGCTCATCAGCGGGGCGTCCTTGGCGATGGCGATGACGCTGACGAGGCCGAGGATGGTGGCGGCGAAGAACTCCGGCTGGTCGAACTTCAGCGCGAAGCTGGCGAAGGGCGGGGCGCCGAAGGTCAGCAGCAACGCGCTGGCCAGCCCCCCGAAGGCGGAGGCGGTGATGGCGATGCTCAGCGCCCGCGAGGACAGGCCCTTGCGCGTCATCGGGTAGCCGTCCCAGCAGCTGGGCAGCGAGGCCGGCGTGCCGGGGATGTTGATGAGGATCGAGGAGATCGAGCCGCCGAACACGCCACCCACATAGATGCCGCCGAGGAACGACATCGCCGTGACCGGCGGCAGCAGGTAGGTGAAGGGCAGGGCGATGGCCATGGCGTTGACGAAGGAGATGCCCGGCAGGGCGCCGGCCACCACCCCGATCATCAGGCCCGACACGAGGAGGACGAAGTTGTACGGGTCGAGGGCGCCGGCGAAGCCACCGGCCAGATTGGCGAGGATATCCATGGGACGATCCTTCCGGTGGCCGGCTCAGTAGATGCCGAGCAGGCGGTAGAGCGCGACGGTGAAGTCGTCGAAGACGCCGTGGCCGCGGTTCAGCGGCATCTGGGCGAGCAGGACGAAGACATAGAGCAGCACGACGCAACCGATGCCGGTGACCAGCGCCAGCGTGAGCGGTCGCCGGATGCCGCCGATGACGCACCACAGGGCGACGAAGGCCAGCGTGGCGATGGGAAAGCCGAGCTGCGGCAGGGCGATGCCGTACAGGACGACCAAGCCCAGCCCGATCATGGCCCGGCCATAGGCGTAGCCTTCGTATTCCTCGTCGACCGGCATGTGCCGCTGGGCCGCGCGCCGCAGCGCCAGGAGTTCCTTGCCGATCCAGATCAGGGCGCACAGCCCGACCGCGCCCAGCATCAGCCGAGGCCATCCCGTCGGTCCCACCGGGTCCGGCAGGCTGGCGATCATGGTGCTGTCGCGCACGATGTGTTGCGAGAGAAGAAGCGACCCGAGGAGCAGGGCCGCGGGTGTCGCCAGTCGGCGAAGACCGTGGGACAGGGGAGTCACGGTTTCCTCCCTGAGGAGCGATGAAACGGATGGAGCGGCGTCGGAACCGGACTTAGCCCGGTGTCTGGCCGACGGTCTTGGTCGCGAAGCGGTCCAGATAGCCCTTCACCGTCTCATAGAAGGCCTTGACCTCCTCCTTGGCCTGGTCCGGCGTCACCAGCGTGTCGACGCAGGTGAAGGTGTCGGCGCAGAAGGTCTTCCATTCCGGGCTCGCCAGCACCTTGGCGGCGGCCTCGTGCAGCTTCTGCACGCGCTCGGGCGGCGTGCTGGCGGGTACGGCCAGCGTGCGGAAGTTGGGCAGGTCGCCGATGTCCAGACCCAGCTCCGCCGAGGCCGGCACGTCGGGGAAGGAGGGGTGGCGCTGCTTGTCGAACACGACGATCGGGCGCAGGTCGCCGGACTTCAGGAACTGGGCGACGTCGCCCGGCTCCTCGTAGATCGCGTCGGTGTGGCCGCCGATCGGCGAGGCGTAGCGCTCCGACGGGCGGGCGAAGGGGACGTTGGTCACCGGCACACCCTGGGTTCCGAGATACTTCAGCGTGATGTCGTCCTGCGTGCCGTAGCCGGAGGTGGCGACGCGCAGCTTGCCGGGGTTGGCCTTGGCGTGGGCGGCAAACTCCTCGTAGGTCTTGAAGGGGCTGTTCTTCGAGACGTAGAGCATCGATGGCGAGTTCTGCATCATCGCCACATAGACGAAATTGTCCGGCTTCGCCGTGCCCAGGCCCGACGCCCAGGAGGAGACGGACAGCGCGATCAGCGTGCCGACCGTGTAGCCGTCGGCCGGGTTGGTCAGGACCCGCGTCAGGCCGGCGTTGCCCGACGCCCCGGACACGTTCACGACGGGCATGGCGACGCGGAGATGCGGTTCGGCGAGGCGCGCGAACTGGCGCGCCATCAGGTCGGCGCCGCCGCCAGCCCCGAAGGTCGCGATGACCTCGATGGGGCGCGACGGGTAGTCGTCGGCGCGCGCGGTGCCGGATGAAAGGACGGGTGTCAGCAGCGCGACCACCGCCGCGGTGAGCGTCAAGGCGTTGCGGAGCATTTGCATTCCCTCCCAGGGCTTATTTTTTGGCGGGGTTTGTTTTTTTGACTGTCAGGCGTGCAGGCCGGGTGCGGCGCCTCCCTTGGCTGCGGTGGTGGCGTAGGGCGCGCCCGGCGTGACGGAGCGGCGGCGCCCGGCGACGATCTGGGCGATGGCGGCGGCGGCGATTCGAGCCGCCGGCGGGTCGGCGCGCGAGGTGAGGACGATCGGCACCGCAGCGCCCAGCACGATGCCCGCGGCGACCGCGTCCAGGAAGTGCACCAGCGCCTTGAACAGGGCGTTGCCGGTTTCGATGTTCGGCACCACCAGGATGTCGGCGGCCCCGGCGCAGGGGTGGGACAGGTTCTTGATCCGCGCCGCCTCGGCGGACACCGCGAGGTCGAGCGCCAGCGGCCCGAACACCGTCGCCCCCGGCACCTCCTGCCGGCACAGGCGGGTCAGCCGGTCGGCGTCCATGCTGGAGGGCACGCGTTCCGTCACCTCCTCGGTGCAGGACAGCAGCGCCACGCGCGGATCGGCGCCGCCGACCAGCCGCCACAGCTCCACGGCGTTGCGGATGATGTCCAGCTGGGTCGTCAGGGACGGCGCCACGTTGATCGCCGCGTCGGTGATGACCAGCTCACGGCCCGACCCCGGCAGCGTCATATGGAAGGCGTGGGTGAAACGGCGCCCGGTGCGCAGCCCGTTTTTCGGGTCGAGGGCCGCCAGCATCAGCGTGTCGGTGTGGATGTGCCCTTTCATTAGCGCGCCCACGTCGCCGGAGCGGGCGAGCGCCACCGCGATCCGCGCCGCCGCCGCGTCGTCCCTGGCCGGAACCACGCAGGCGCCGTGGAGTGTCCAGCCGATGCGGCGGGCGCTGTCGGCGATGGCCGCGGAGTCGCCGACGAGGACCGGCTCGATGAGGCCGAGGGCGGTGGCACGCCGCGCGCTTTCCAGCGCGACCGGCGATCCCGCGGCGACCACCGCCGTGGGAACCGGCTCCAGGGTGGCGCTGCGCGCCATCAGCCGGGCCGGGCATCCGGCGGCGGTCGTTTCAAGCGTCCTTGCCATGGCGTCCGTCTTCCTTAAGGTGAGAGGGCCGGCTCGGCCGGGGCGGCGTCGATGCCCAGCGCGTGGGCCATGTCGCTTGCGGCGCGGTGCAGGACCGGCAGCCGGTCGGCCACCGATTCCCGCGACAGCCGGACCTTGGGCGCCTGCACCGCCAGGGCGGCGACCATCCGCCCGGCGCCGTCGCGGATCGGCACCGCCGCGCAGAAGACGCCCGGCATGTATTCCTCGTCGTCGAGGGAGTGGCCGCAGGCGGCGATGCGCTCCAACTCGGCGCGGAACAGCGCCGGGTCGCACAACGTCGCCGCCGCCATCCGGGGCAGTGGCAGGCAATCCAGCAGGCGCCGCCGCGGCAGGTCCGGCAGGAAGGCAAGGAACAGCTTGCCCATCGCCGTGCAATGCAGCGGCACCCGCGACCCGACGCCGAATTCCAGCCGCAGCGGCCAGTTTTCCACCTCCACGCGGTCGAGATAGACGACGTCGCCGCCCTCCAGCACGCCGATGTTGCAGGTCTCCCCCAACTCCAGGCTGAGCGCCCGCAGCCGGGCGTGCGACGGCGCCTGGGCCAGGGAGCTGCGCAGCGTGTTGAGCGCCAGAGTGCGCAGTTTCGGGCCGACGGTCACCAGCCGGCCGTCGAACGGGCGGGCGAGGAAGCCGCGTTCCTCCAGCATGGCGATCAGCCGGTGCGCGGTCGGCTTCGGCAGGGCCAGCTTCTCGGCGATGTCCTTGACGGCCATCGGCTGCCCTGCCCCGGCCACCGCGTCCAGCAAGGCCAGGACGCGGTCGGCGAGCGGCCGGCGGTCACCAGAGTTCGTATCGGCGGCGTCTTCGGTTGTTGGTTCGCGAGGCTCCCGCAACGGAGCGGAGCCCAAGGCGATCTTCCGCGTCATCGTTCCTCCCCGTGACTGGAAGCGTATCGCTCGGCCTCTTGGTCTCATTCAGCGATACGATTTGTATCATTAACTCACAGGACCCTGAGTCGCGCAAGCCCAAAAAGTTCGTGTACCCAATTATCCATGCATACGGGGGCATGCCCGGCCGGCATTCCGCGGCTCGGGCGATGAAACGTCCGGTTTTGAAGAACGATGGGGGTAGGAGGGCTATCCGAACTGCGCGGACAGGGCCTGGGCGCCGCGGCGGAGGATGGGCAGGACCTGCTCGACACGGTCGTGCGACAGCCGGACCTTCGGCGCCTGCACGGCGATGGCCGCCACCGTGCGGCCCGTGGAGGAGAGGATCGGCACCGCCACGCAGAACACGCCCACCACATACTCCTCGTCGTCGAGCGAGTAGCCGCGCGCGGCGATGCGCTCCAGCTCGGCGGCCAGCGCGTCCGGATCGGTGAGGGTGTGGGTGGTCTGCGCGGAGAAGGGGCCGGAGGCCAGCAGGCGGCTCCGCATGCCGTCCGGCAGGGTGGCGAGGAACAGCTTGCCCATGGCCGTGCAGTGCATCGGCACGCGCGATCCCGCGCCGAACTGGAGGCGCAGGGGCCAGTGCTCGACCTCCACGCGGTCGAGATAGACGACGTCGCCGCCGTCGAGGACGCCGACGTTGCAGGTTTCCCCCAGTTCGGCGCTGACCGCGCGCAATACGGATCGGACCGGCGCGCGGGACAGCGAGGCGCGCAGGATGCCGACCGCCAGCCGCGCCGCCTCGACGCCGATGATGACGTCGCGCGTTTCCAGGTCCCGCGCCAGAAGCCCCTTGTCGATCAGGCTGTTGACGAGGCGGTGGGCGGTCGGCTTGGGCAGGCCGAGCGTCGCCCCGATGGTCTTGACCGCCAGCGGGCCGGAGGCCGACGCGACCAGCTCCAGGATGGCGAAGGTCCGGTCGGTGGCGGCGGCCTTCGGCTTGGCCGCGTCGTCAGGAATCTGCGTGCTGCGCGTTTTCAAGGTTCGCCTGCCCTGGCGGTTTCAGCGTCTCATTGAGTGAGACGTGACGCATATAGATCGGCCGCTTTGCGCAGGCAATAGGCAACGGGTGCTGAGCGCGGGGTGACAGCATTTGAAGTCCCCTCTCCCCTCGGGGGAGAGGGTTATAGAGGCCAAACGCCCGATCCATTCGCACACCGGCAGCCACGAGAAATGAATTTTCTATGAGATGCTTTTAACGTGGAAATATTTTCTACAGCGAAACGCCTTCTCAGCCAAAAAAGTAAAAAATTCTCATACGAACCATGCGATATTGAGAATCACTACAGGGGCTTCGCAGAAATTGCCTAAGTGAGAGTCTAAAAAGAAGACTAACAAGTAAAATCCTAGCTTGTCTGGGTTTTTACGTAAGAAAGGGGGACTTCCGTTGTCGACTTCATTTCCTCCATGGCGAACATTGACGAGACATCCTGAAGCTCGATGCGCTCGATGAGCTTTCGATAGAAAGCGTCGTAGGCCTTGATGTCCGGAATGACCACCCGCAGCAGATAATCGATTTCGCCGCTCAAACGGTAGAGATCGACAACCTCCGGTATGTCGGCCACCACGCGGCGGAACTCCTCCAGCCATTCCGCCGAGTGTTTGCTGGTTCGGACGGCCACGAAGACGGTCACGTCGACGTTCAGCTTGGCCCGGTCCAGCAACGCCACGCGGCGGCGGACATAACCTTCCTGTTCAAGGCGTTGCACGCGGCGCCAGCAGGGGGTGGCGGACAGGCCGACCTGCTTGCCGAGGTCGGCGAGCGACAGGGTCGCGTCAGCCTGAAGGGCGGCCAGGATCTTCCGGTCGGTAGCGTCGATGGTCATTGGGGTTGCTCGGGGCCTTCGAGGTTGGGACGGATGATTTTGCTCGTTTGGCCGGCCTGGAGAAAAGCTTTTTCGTTTTGAGGAATTTGCATGCACCCGCATGCCGTCCCCGCGGGCAGACCGCCCAGCCTTTGAGCACCGGCGATGGTCGCCACCACAGGGCCAGAACAGGGCCGAGACAGGGCCAACACAGGAAAGATCAGGATGATGACCGACACCATCGCCACGGACAAAGCCCCGGCCGCCATCGGCCCCTACGCCCAGGCCCGCGTCGCCGGGGGGCTGCTGTTCGTCTCCGGCCAGCTGCCGATCGACCCGGCCACCGGGGCCTTCGCCGGCCCGGACGCGCCCACCCAGGCGGCGCGCAGCCTGACCAATATCGCGGCGATCGCCGAGGCCGCCGGAACCAGCCTGGCGAAGGCGGTGAAGATGACCGTCTACGTGACCGACCTCAGCCAGTTCAAGGCGGTGAACGAGGTCTATGCCGGCTTCTTCCAGGCGCCGTTCCCCGCCCGCTCGACCGTCGAAGTGTCGGCGCTGCCGCTCGGCGCGTCGGTCGAGATCGACGCCGTCATCGCGCTTTGAGGGTGACATGACCGCTTCCGCGCAGACCGTGCCGTTTCCTCCCAACGCCGGTTCGATCCGTCAGCCGTTCCGCCTCGAACACACCCCGCTGCCCGAGGCCACCGGCCGCGACTGGACCCGGCGCGCGATCGAGCTGCTGGAAACCGAGGCGGCGCGGTCGCCCGACACGCCGCTGCTCAAGCTCGACGCGCTGGAGCTGTCGGGGATCGACGTCTATCTGAAGGACGAATCGACCCACCCCACCGGCAGCCTAAAGCACCGCGTCGCGCGGTCGCTGCTGCTGTTCGCCATCTGCAACGGGCGGATCGGCGAGGGCACGCCGGTGATCGAGGCGTCGTCGGGCTCCACCGCGGTGTCGGAAGCCTATTTCGCCCGACTGCTCGGCCTGCCCTTCCACGCGGTGATGCCGCGTGGCACGTCGGACGAGAAGGTCGCCGCCATCGAACTGCACGGCGGGCGCTGCCACTTCGTCGAATCCTCCAAGGCGATCTACGCCGAAGCGGCGGCGCTGGCGGTGCGGCTGGGCGGCGTCTATCTCGACCAGTTCACCTACGCCGAGCGCGCCACCGACTGGCGCACCGACAACATCGCCCAGTCGATCTTCGGCCAGATGCGCAGCGAGCGCCATCCGGTGCCCGACTGGATCGTGATGAGCGCCGGCACCGGCGGCACCGCCGCCACCATCGGGCGCCACATCCGCTACCGCCATCTGCCGACCCGGCTGTGCGTGCCCGACGCCGAGCATTCGGTCTTCTACGAGAGCTTCGTCAACCGCGACGCCGCGCTGACCTGCGAGCGCGGATCGCGCATCGAGGGCATCGGGCGGCCCCGCGTCGAGCCGTCCTTCATCCCCGAGGTCGTCGACCAGATGATCAAGGTGCCCGACGTGGCCTCGCTGGCGGCGATGCGGGTGCTGTCGCGGCGTCTGGGCCGGATGGTCGGCGGGTCCACCGGGACGAACTTCTTCGGGCTGTGCTGGATCGCCGGACAGATGCGCGACGCCGGGCGGGCCGGGTCGCTGGTGACGCTGATCTGCGATTCCGGCGAGCGCTACCGCAACACCTACCACGACGACGCCTGGATGGCGCGGGCCGGTTTCGACACCGCCGCCGACGAGGCGCGGATCGAGGCCTTCCTTCAGGGCGGCCCGTCCCTCTGACGCAAGAACAAGCGCTTTCAAAAAACAAAAATCGCCACCGCAAGACACTTGGCAAAAAAACAGGAGCATTCACCGATGGATGAGTTTCGCACACTTCTGCGCAACGCGATGAAGAGCCGCGCGATGGTCTATGAGGCGGCCTTCGACGAGATGCGCAAGGAGATCGGCGAGGAGAAGGCCCGGGAGATCATGGCGCGCACCATCTATCGCCGGGGTGCGGCCATCGCCCACAATTTCGCGCCCCACGCCCCGGCCGATCTGGCCGGCCTGCGCGACTCCTTCCTGAAGTTCATCCCCGACGCCGAGGTCCAGTTCGGTCCGGAGGTCGTGCGCTGCACCGACGAGGTGCTGGAGATCCGCTTCCACACCTGCCCGCTGAAGGAAGCCTGGCTGGAAGCCAACCTGCCGGCGCAGACGGTGGAGACGCTCTGCGAACTCGCCGGCGCGGTCGACAAGGGCACCTTCGAGACCGCCGGCTTCGAGATCGAGGTCGACACCTGGAAGCCGGGCCGCAGCACCTGCTGCCACCTGACGATCACGCCGGGCGCCGCCGCTCCGGCCGCCGCGAACTGACCGTCCAGCCTCGCCGACAGGGGAATCGAATCATGAGGAAGAACGCCATTCTCGGCGCCGTTCTGGGCGCCATGCTGGTCACCGGCACCGCCGTCCAGGCCGCCGACCGCGAGATCGTCATCGGCTATCAGGCGCCGCTCAGCGGCGACCGCAGCCAGTATGGCGAGATGTTCCGCAACGCCGCGCAGATCAAGCTGGAGGAGTTCAACGCCTCGGGCAAGCTGGCCGGCGCCAAGGTCGCCATCACCTTCGAGGACAGCAAGGACGATCCCAAGGAGGCGCGCAACATCGCGCACAAATTCCTCGACAATTCCAAGATCGTCGGGGTGATCGGCGACTTCTCCTCCACCGTGTCGATGGCGGCGGGCGAGATCTACGCGGCCGAGAAGATGCCGCAGCTCTCCCAGACCGCCTCGCACCCGGATTTCACCAAGCTCAGCCCCTGGCAGTTCCGCAACATCACCACCCAGGCCTTCGAAGGCCCATACAACGCCGACTGGATCATCGCGGCGGGCAAGAAGACGGCGGCGGTGATCTACATCCAGAACGACTGGGGCATCTCGGCGCTCGACGGTTTCGTCAGCGGTTTCAAGGCCAAGGGCGGCAAGATCACCGCCACCGAGGCCTTCAACCCCGGCAACCGCGATTTCCGCTCCATCCTGACCAAGGTCGCCCGGCAGAAGCCCGACGTGATCTACCTCGCGATGTTCTACGAGGAGGGGGCCGCTTTCGCCCAGCAGCGTGAGCAACTCGGCATCAAGATCCCGCTCTACGGTACCAGCTCCCTCTACTCGCCCAAGCTGATCGAGCTGGGGCGTGAATCGGTGGAGGGGCTGCACCTCGCCACCACCTTCACGCCCGACAACCCCGATCCGGCGGTGCAGACCTTCGTGAAGGAATACGCCGCGCGCTTCAAGTCGGAGCCCGGCATGTTCGCCGCCCAGGCCTATGACGCGGTTGGCATCATGCTGGACGCCGTCGCCAAGGCCGGACCGTCGGTGACGCGCGAGAGCCTGCGCGACGCGCTGGCCGCCACCACCAACTATCCCGGCGTGACCGGCGCCACCAGCTTCGACCCCGTCACCCGCGAGCCGGCGAAGGCGCTGGCGAAGATGATGGTGAAGGACGGCCGCTTCCAGGTCGTGACCGGTCCCTGACCGGTACCGTCTAAGGACGCCCCAGGGACGCCCCAGGGCTTTCCACACGATCCTCCTTTCGGGACTCACGCCGTGGTGCGCGCTCCGCCGGGACCGGCGGGCGCGCTCCCCGAAGCCTGGAGCACGCCATGGTCTTCGATGTCTTCTTCCTTCAGCAGGTCATCAACGGCCTGTCCATCGGGTGCGTCTACGCCCTGATGGCGATCGGCTTCACGCTGATCTTCGGCGTCCTGAACGTCGTCAACTTCGCCCATGGCGAGGTCTACACCATCGGCGCCTTCGTCGGGCTGATGGTCATCACCGCGCTGGCCCCGCCGCTGCTGGCGGTGGTGCCGCTGGTCCTGGCGGTGGGTGCTGTGTCCGGCGTCGGGCTGGAGCGCATCGCCTTCCGCCCCTTCCGCCGCTTCACCGACGAGGCCAGCCAGAAATCCCGCGCCATGCGCGAGGCGACGCTGCTCTCCTCGCTCGCCGTGTCGATCGTGACGCGCGAGATCATGATGCACATCTTCGGCGGCGACATGCAGGGCATCCCGTCCGGCTACCTGCTGCAGCAGCCGGTCGCCATCGGGCCGATCATGGTCGCCAGCGGCAGCCTGGTCATTTTCGCCACCTCCGCCGTCATGCTGGGCGCGCTGCAGTTCCTGCTCTACCGCACCCAGACCGGCCTCGGCATCCGTGCGGTGTCCAACAACCAGCTCGGCGCCCGCTACGTCGGCATCAACACCGACCGCACCATCGTCACCACCTTCGCGGTCGGCTCGATGCTGGGCGCCACGGCGGGAATCCTGGTCGGCCTCTACGACGGCGCCATCTCGCCGCACATGGGCTTCGCGCCGGGCGTCAAGGCCTTCGTCGCCATGGTGATGGGCGGCCTGTCGAGCATCCCGGGGGCGGTCGCCTGCGCCCTGCTGCTCGGCGTGTCGGAGAGCATCGCGACCGAGTTCCTGTCGAGCGGCTGGAAGGACCTGATCACCTACAGCCTTCTGGTCATCACGCTGGTCTTCTTCCCGCAAGGATTGTTCGGACATGGACGTGAACGTGCCTGACGCCCGGCTGATGCCGGCCACCCTCGCGCCGCCCGCCGCGTTTTCCGGGCGAGGCCGGCGGTTCGCCTGGACCCTTCTCCTGCTGGCGGTCGCCTTCGGCGCCGTGCCCGCCGCGATCGTCGGCACCGGGTCCAGCTACCTCGCCCAGATCGCCATCACGACGATGATCTTCGTGATCCTGTCGGCCAGCCTGAACCATGTGACGGGCACCGCCGGGCTGCTGTCGATTGGCCATGCCGCCTTCTACGGCATCGGCGCCTACGCCGCGGCTCTGCTGTCCACGAAGCTCGGCCTGCCCTTCATCGTCACGCTGCCGGCGGCGGGGCTGATCGCCGCGTTGTTCGGCTTCCTGGTGGCGCTGCCGACCATGCGGCTGGTCAGCATCTACTTCGCCGTCGCCACGCTCGGCATCGGTGAGATGATCTACGTGGTCCTGCTGAACTGGGTGGACGTGACGCGCGGCCCGATGGGCATCCGCGGCATCCCGCCGATCGAGCTGTTCGGCTGGTCGGCCGACACGCTGCTCAGCCGCTATCTGGCGGTCGCGGTCATCGCCGTCGCCTGCGTCTGGGTGCTGCACCGGCTGACCCACTCCTACTACGGCAACGCGCTGCGGGCTCTGCGCGAGGACGACCAGTGCGCCGACAGCATGGGCATCAACGTGGAGCGGCTGAAGATCGAGTCCTTCGTCGTCGCCACCTTCTTCGCCGGCATCGCCGGGGCGCTGCTCGCCCACACCTCCGCCTACATCGCGCCGGACAACTTCCGCTTCATGGAATCGATCCTGATCCTGGCGATGGTGGTGGTCGGCGGGCTGGGCAGCCTTCCCGGCGCGGTCGTCGGCGCCCTGTTCATGATCGTCCTGCCGGAGGCGCTGCGCGACATCGGCGATTACCGCATGATCGCCGTCGGGGCGACCATGTTCCTGTCCATCCTGCTGCTGCCCAAGGGCATGCTGGCCGAAGGCACCGCGCTGGGCTTCGTCCGCCGCTCCTTCTCCCGCGGCTGGGCCACCATCGCCGGCGGCACGCCCGTCGGCTGGAAGTGAGGCGGATCATGAGCAACACGCTTCTCTCCATCCAGGGGCTGACCCGGCGCTTCGGCGGCCTCCTGGCGGTCAGCGACGTCAGCGCCACCATCGCCAAGGGCGAGCTGGTCGGGCTGATCGGCCCCAACGGCGCCGGCAAGACCACCCTGTTCAACCTGATCACCGGCTTCACCCCGCCGTCGGACGGCACCGTGACCTTCGACGGGCAGGACGTCACGGGGCGCAAGCCCTGGCAGATCGCCCGCATGGGCATGGGCCGCACCTTCCAGAACCTGCGCGTCTTCCCCAACATGACGGTGTTCGACAACGTGTCCGTCGGGGCGGTCGGCGCCTTCGGCCAGTCGCCCTGGCGGGCGCTGGTCAACGGCGGCGCCCACAGCCGTGCGGTCAGCGAGCGGAGCTGGGAGGCGCTGGAGCGCGTCGGCCTGACCGCCCAGGCCGGGGACATCGCCGCCAACCTGTCCTACGGCAAGCGCAAGTATCTGGAGATCGCCCGCGCTCTGGCGACCGCGCCCCGCCTGCTGATCCTCGACGAGCCGGCGGCGGGCCTGAACGACACCGAGACGGCGGAGCTGGCCGACTTCATCCGCCGCCTGCACGCGGGCGGCGTCACCGTCCTGCTGGTGGAGCACGACATGGGGCTGGTGATGGGAAGCTGCAGCCGCGTCATCGTCCTGGCGTCCGGCCGCAAGATCGCCGACGGCACGCCGGAGGCGGTGCAGCGCGACCCCGCCGTCCTCGAAGCCTATCTGGGAGTGGAAGACGATGCCGCTTGACGCCGCACACACCGTCGCCACCCGCCGCATCCTGGAGGTCCGCGACCTGACGGTGCGCATGGGGCCGCAGGAGATCCTGCGCGGCGTCTCGCTCGACGTGGCGGAGGGGGCCATCGTCGCCGTTCTGGGCGCCAACGGCGTCGGCAAGACCACGCTGATGCGCGCCTTGTCGGGCATCTACCGCACCAGCGGTGGCGCCACCGTCTTCGACGGCGAGGACATGACCGACAGCCCCAGCCACGAGGTGGTGCGCCGCGGCCTCGCCCAGGCGCCGGAGGGGCGGCAGATCTTCGGCACCATGACGGTGCGGGAGAACCTGCTGCTGGGCGGACGGACGCTGCGCCATGACCGCGCCGCCCGCATGGAGCGGATGCTGGAGCTGTTCCCCCGCCTGCGCGAGCGGCTGACCCAGAAGGCGGGATCGCTGTCGGGCGGCGAGCAGCAGATGCTGTGCATCGCCCGCGCCCTGATGTCGAAGCCCCGCCTGCTGCTGCTCGACGAGCCGTCGCTCGGCCTCGCGCCGATGGTCGTGAAGCAGATCTTCGACCTGCTGGTCCAGATCCGCGGCGAGGGCACCTCGATCCTGCTGGTGGAGCAGAACGCCCGCGCCGCGCTGCGCGTCGCCGATCACGCCTATGTCATGGAGGCGGGAAGGGTGACACTCTCGGGCAGCGCCGCCGATCTGGCCGCCGACCCGCGCGTGCGGGCGGCCTATCTCGGCGGCTGACGGAAAAAGGATCGCAGCGATGACCACCGACACCGAAAACGCCGCTCCCGCGTCTGCCCCCCTGCCCATCCTGGAGCGGCGGCGCATCGAGGCGGCCTTCGCCAAGGTGCTCTACGACCAGCTCCTGCCCGAGATCGGGCGGGAGCGGGCGCGCGCCGTGCTCGCCCGCGCCATCGAGGTGATGGCCCGCGAGGCCGGCGCCGCCATGGCGGCGGAGGACCGCGCCACCCGCGGCACCGCCGACCTCGCCACCTTCCACGAGCGGCTGGCCCTGTGGACCGCCGGGGACGCCCTGCGGCTGGAGGTGATCGAGAGCGCGCCCGACCGGCTGGGCTTCAACGTCACGCGCTGTCGCTACGCCGAAAGCTACCGCGCCATGGGCGTGGAGGAGATCGGCGACATCCTGTCCTGCAACCGGGATGGCGAGTTCATGTGCGGCTACCGCCCCGACGTCCGCTTCACCCGCACCCAGACCATCATGCAGGGCGCCAGCCACTGCGACTTCCGCTACAGCCTGCCGGCGGGCGGACCCCAGGAGTCTCCGGAATGACCATCCCCGCGAACGTCCGCCTGCATCCCGCCGCCGAGGCTCTGGCCCCGGAGATGCGGCAGTGGCGGCACCATCTGCACGCCCATCCCGAAACCGCCTTCGAGGAGCACGAGACCGCCGCCTTCGTCGCGGACAAGCTGCACGCCTTCGGGCTGGAGGTGGCGACGGGGCTGGGGCGCACCGGCGTGGTCGGCACGCTGAAGGGCCGCCGCCCCGGCGGCCGGGCCATCGCGCTGCGCGCCGACATGGACGCGCTGCACATCCACGAGACCAACGACTTCGCCCACCGCTCGGTCAATCCGGGGCGGATGCACGCCTGTGGCCACGACGGTCACACCACCATGCTGCTGGGGGCGACCAAGGTCCTGGCCGACGATCCCGACTTCGCCGGGACGCTGCACGTCATCTTCCAGCCGGCCGAGGAGAACGAGGGCGGCGCCCGCGAGATGGTCGCGGAGGGGCTGTTCGAGCGGTTTCCGGTGGACGGCGTCTACGGCATGCACAACTGGCCGGGCCTGCCGCTCGGGCAGATCGCGCTGCGGCCGGGGCCGATGATGGGCAGCTACGACATCTTCGAGGTGACGGTCCACGGCAAGGGCAGCCACGCCGCCATGCCGCATCTCGGCCACGACCCGATGACCGCCGCCGGTCATCTGCTGACCACCCTGCAGACCATTCCGGGGCGCAGCCTGCACCCGCTGGACAGCGCCGTGGTCTCGACCACCTGGATCACCGGCGGCGACACCTGGAACGTCATCCCGGCGGAGGTGACGCTGCGCGGCACCGTCCGCGCCTTCAAGGAGGGGGTGCAGGACGTGGTCGAGGCGCGGCTGCGCGCGCTCGCCGAGCACACTGCCGCCGCCTTCGGCTGCACCGCCAGCGTGCGCTACGAGCGGCGCTACCCGGCGACGGTCAACAGCGCCGCCGAGACCGCGCTGTGCGCCCGCGTCGCCGCATCGCTGGTCGGCGAGGAGAACATCGACCACGACCCGATGCCCTCAATGGGGGCGGAGGATTTCGCCTTCATGCTGAAGGAGCGGCCGGGCTGCTACGTCTGGCTGGGCAACGGGCCGACGGACGGCGGCTGCCTGCTGCACAACCCCGGCTACGACTTCAACGACGCCAACCTGGCCATCGGCGCCAGCTACTGGGTGGCGCTGGCCAAGACGCTGCTGGTGGAGGAGGGGGCGCGATGAGCGCGCTTCTCAAACCGCTGCTGGACGCGCCGCTGCCGGAGTCCCACTGGGCGGCCAGCGCCGTGGCTGGCCCGGAGAGCGGCCCGCTGGACGGGGCGATCCGGGTGGACGTGGCGGTGGTGGGGGCGGGCGTCACCGGCCTGTCCACGGCGATCCACCTGGCCGAGCGGGGCGTACGCGTGGCGGTGCTGGAGGCGCGCGAGCCAGGCTTCGGCGGGTCGGGCCGCAACAACGGCCAGATCATCCCGACTCTGTCGCGCCTCGACCCCGTCAACCTGACGGCGGCCTACGGCGAGGCGAAGGGATCGGCGCTGGCCCGCATGGTCGGCGGCTCGGCGGCGCTGGTCTTCGACCTGATCGAACGCTACCAGATGCGTTGCGACGGCGTGCAGAAGGGCTGGATCCAGCCGGCCCACCGGCCGGGCCGCATGGCGGCGGCCGAGCAGCGGGTCGCGCAGTGGCGGGCGCTGGGGGCCGAGGTCGCCTTGCTCGACGCAGCGCAGACGGAACGGGCGCTGGGCACGCGCTTCTGGCACGGCGCCATGGTCGCCCCGACCGGCGGCCATGTGAACCCGCTGTCGCTGGCCCGCGAGATGGCGCGTGCCGCCCTCGGGCTGGGCGTCGCCATCCACAGCGACACGGCCGTCGCCGCCATCGACCGCGTCGGAACCGCTTGGCGGCTGACCACGCCGCGCGGCAGCGTGACCTCCGACCGCGTCGTTCTGGCGACCAACGCCTACACCGACGATCTGTGGCCAGGGCTGCGCCGCTCCATCGTGCCGGTGCTGAACTTCCAGATGGTGACGGAGCCGCTGCCCGCCGCCCTGCGCGCCAGCGTGCTGCCCTCCGACATGGCGTGCAGCGACACCCGCGGCGACCTGCATTTCTTCCGCTGGACCGCCGACAACCGGCTGGTCTCCGGCTGCACGCTGGTGCGGTCGGCGGACGCCGAGCGGCGGGCGCGGGAGCGCACGCGGGAACGCATCCGCCGCGTCTTTCCCCAGATCGGCAACCCGGCCATCGCGCGGAGCTGGAGCGGGCATCTGGCGATGACCGCCGATTTCCGGCCCCATTTCCACGAGCTGGCGCCCGGCGTGACCGGGGCGGTCGGCTACAACGGGCGCGGCATGGCGCTGGGCACCGCCGTAGGCCGCGAACTGGCGCGCCACGCCGTAGGGACGGGCGCGCAAGAGCTGGCCTTGCCCTTCACCCCGGTGAAGCCACTGCCGTTCCACGATCTGGTGACGCGATTCTCCCGGCTCTACATGCTGCATCTGCGCCGGTTGGACCGCACGGGCTGAGGGTTGGGCGAAAATCCCTCTCCCCTCTGGGGAGAGGGTGGCCCGAAGGGCCGGGTGAGGGGGGTGCGCTTGTGCCGGACGCTCCGCCACGCGCAAACCCCCTCACCCTAACCCTCTCCCCAGAGGGGAGAGGGGATAGAGCAGGCGATGGCCTTGGACAAAACCTCCGGCGGTTGACAGTGCGGGGTTGGCCCGGCCACTGTGGCGCCATCCCGAAGCGGCCCCACGCGGATTGCCCCGGCTCATGGCCACCGTCTCCGAAGCCCTGTCCATCGCGCTCGACCATCACATCGCCGGGCGGGTGGCGGAGGCGGAGACTCTCTATGGCCGGATACTGGAGGCGGTCCCCGGTCATCCCGACGCCAGCCATCTGATGGGGCTGCTGCTCGCCCAGACCGGGCGGGTCGCGGCGGCGCTCGCCCATCTCGACGCCGCCGTGGCCGGCGATCCGGCGTCGCCGCCCTACCATCTCAACCGCGGCAAGGTTCAGGACGCGCTCGGGCAAACCGCGGAGGCGGCGACGAGCTGGCTCGCCACGCTGCGCCTGCAGCCGGATCATGGGGAGGCGGCGGAACGGCTGGCTCCGGCGCTCCGCCTGTTGGCCGAGACCGCCTTCGATTCCGGCGCCCTGGCCTCCGCCGCGGCGCTTTACGAACGGGTGCTGACCCTCGATCCGCAAAACCTGTCTGCCGCCTTCGACGCGGCGATGGCCGCCAAGGGGTTGGGACGGTCGGAAGAAGCCGCCCGGCTGGCCGGGCTCGCAGCCCGGCTCGACCCGGCGCTGTTGCGCGCCCGCATGGTTGAGGCGGAGGCATGGCAGGTGCTCGGCCAGACGGAACGGGCCATTGCGGCGCTTCGTCCGGCGGTGGCCCTGGACCCCGCGCAGGGCGGTTGTTGGGCGAGCCTCTGCCTGCTGCGCAACGAACTGGGTCAGCGCGGCGCGGCTTGTCGCTCGACCCCGCCTCGGCGGAACTGCACCTCGCCCTCGGCGCGGCGCTCGACGCGTTGCATGCCCTGGAGACGGCCGGGCGGGTGCTGAACCGCGCCGGTCGGCTGCGTCCGGGCGACGCGGCGGCGCTGGCCGAGCGTGGCCGCCTGTGCGAGCGCGCCGGCTTGCCGGAGCGGGCGGCGGCACTGCTGCAACGGGCGCTGGCCGCGCGTCCGGACGACGGGGACTCGTGGGTGGCGCTCGGCCGTGCCGCGCTGCGGCGGGGTGATGCGGCGTGGGCCGGACGCTGCGCGCGTCGGGCGCTGCGGCTCGCCCCCCGCCTGCCCGCAGCCCTGCTGCTGGCCGGTGAAGTCCGTGAGGCGCAGGGGGCCGACGGCGAGGCGCTGGCGGTCTACGACCAGGCGATCGCCGCGGCACCGGGCATCGGCACGGGCTTCTCGCGCCGGGCGATATTGCTGCTGCGCCGGGCTGTGGGCGACGCCCCGTCGCCACGCCGAGCGTCAGGCAAGCGGCGCCTGTCGATGTCCACGCTCGGCCATGTGGGGCGGTTCGGCAATCAGCTCCTGCAATACGGGTATCTGCGCGTCTGCGCGGAGCGGAACGGGATGGAGTTGGAAACGCCAAAGTGGATCGGGCGTCATCTCTACGGCCTGGACGACCCGCTCCCCGGCCCGCCGCTGCCCAGCCTGCACGAGGAGGACTGCGGCGTTCAGGCGCTGCTGGACGGGCGGGCGCTGGCGGGCGCGGACGGTCACGACGTGGTCGGCTACTTCTGTGGCGACACCACGCCCCTGGCGCCGCACCGCGCGCGGTTCCGCGCCCTCTTCACGCCGGTCGGCGCGGTGGCGGAGCGCGCCGCGGCGGCGCTGGACGGGTTGCGGGCGCGCGGGCGGACCCTGGTGGCGATCCATCTGCGCCGCGGCGATTTCGGCCGGAACGACCGGTTCTGGATCGCGCCGGAGGGCTGGTATCTCGATTGGCTGGCCGACCTGTGGCCCAAGCTGGACCGGCCGGTGCTCTACCTCGCCACCGACGCGCCGGAGCTGGCGGAGCGCTTCAGCCGCTATCGCCCCGTCCTCGCCGGCGATCTGGGGACGCCGCTGCCGGGGGCGGAGTTCTTCACCGACCACTGGATTCTGTCGCGGGCCGACCGGGTCGCCGTGTCCAACAGCTCCTTCTCGGTGACGGCGGCGATGCTGAACCCGGCTCTGCGCGCCGCCCTGCGTCCGGATCGCGAAAGGGCGCGGCTGGTGCCCTTCGATCCCTGGTGCGGGCCGGTCCTGCTTCCCTGAGCGATATCAGCCGGGACGGCGCACGTAGAGCGCGTCGCCCCAGCTGTGATGGTAGGGGCTGACCTCGGCGACGCGGGCGAAGCCGTGGGCGAACAGGATGTCGTCCACATCGGCGGCGAGGCCCGAGCCCTCATACAGCTCCGCGTAGCTCACCTCGGTCACCACCGCGTCGAACCGGGGCAGCAGATCGCCGCAGCCGTTGAGAATCCGGCGTTCCGAGCCCTGCGCGTCGATCACCAGCACGTTGAAACCCTCCGGCGCGAGGCCGTTGGACGCCAGCAGGTCCGGCAGGGTCCGGGTTCCTACCTCGATGACTTCGTCGACGGTGATGTGGGGATAGACGGTCAGATGGCCGGTCGGCTCCAGCAGGGAGCTGGACTGGCGGCTCGACATGCGGGAAAAGCGCGCCCGCCCGGCGGTGTCGGAGACTGCCGCGTTCAGGCAGACGACGTCGCCGTGGTCAGCGAAACTGGCCTGGAGCGTGGCGAAGGTTGCCGGGTCCGCCTCGACGAACAGGACGCGGGCACCGCCAGCCTCCTGGTAGTTGGCGTATTCCTCCCCCTCATGGGCCCCGACATGGATGATGCCGCGCGGCACGACGCCGTGGCGGGGAAACAGGTCCTTGTAGCGGAACATGCCCTGGCTGCGCGCGAACAGCCGGTTCCAGTGCCGGGGGGCGACCGCCATGTGCGTGCCGCCGCGCCCGTCCTTCGGTGGCGTGCTGCGGAATTCCAGATTGCGGTCGGCGAAGCGGAACAGCGAATAGCCGCTGGCCTGCAGGCGCGCGTAGAGCGCGGCCAACTGCCCTCCGGCCTCGGCCTCTTCAAACTGAAGGAAGTCGATGCGGCGCAGGCGCAGCAGATCGGCCGCGCCGTCCAGCACCGCCAGGGCGTCGCCGCAGCCGTCCAGAACCAGCCAGTCGATGTGGCGCGGCCCAACCGGACCACACCACGCGTCGAGTTCCGGTTGGGAGGTCGGCAGGGCGAAGCATGTCCGGCCAGGGGCGGCGGAGTCCGTCCAGCGCCCCGCACCATTTCCGACCGCCACCAGAGTGGCTTCGGGTGGCAGGAAGGCTTTCTGAAGCGCAAGGCCGGGAAGGGGGAGCGTCTCGTGCTGCATCTCATCACCGTCATGGGCCTGATTGACAGTCCCAAGGGATGATCGCAGCCGCTTCCCGTCGCCTTGGCACGGTGGCCATTGTGGAAGCGGACGCGGGGCGGGTCAACGGCACCGCCCCGATCGCAATGGTTGATGCCCTCAGGCCGCGCGGTGGAGGAAGCCCAGATGCTGCGGCGCCAGGGTGGAGGCCCACTCCTCCGCCGCGTCCTGCGCCTCGCGGCGGGTGGCGAACCAGCGGGCGTCGGGGGTCCAGCTCAGCCCCTCATGCTCCGCGTGCCAGTTCCACCAGCCGTCGGTGGCCTCGCAGACCGTCAGCATCACGCCGAACGCGGATTCCAGGGCGCGGGCGCCGGTCTTAGCCTTTTCGTTATGCCAGTCCATAAGCGTTACTCCAGATGTCCTGCCTTTCGGCATAGCATAGTTCGGTAGACGAACAAAACCAAAAAACGGAGAAGGATGCTCGGGATTGTCGCTCCGGACGCTGTGTCCCCTCACTCCGGTAAGGACGCAAACGCCGCGGGCTGCGTGACTATTCCATGGCGCGCGCGGCGCGCGCGTTCGGCGGCGCGATGCCCCAGCTGGACGGTCATGATTCCCAGGGTGATTCCCATGGCGTCCCCGGCCAGATCGGACAGGCTGGCCTCGCGTCCCGGAACGAAGGATTGCGCCACCTCGATCGCGGCGCCGAGCGCGAAGACCGCCAGCACCGCCAGGACGGCGGTGCGCCGGCTGGCGCTGGCCAGGATGCCGAGCAGAGTGAGGAGCCCGAAGGCCCCGGCGTGCACCAGCTTGTCGAAGCCGTAAAGGCCGCTGGGCGCCAACTGCGGTTGCAGCGCGGCCCAGAAGGCGATCCCCGTGAGACCGAGAAGGGCGCAGAGCGCGAGCCGGCGCCAAACAAGGGGAAGTGGGCGGAACGTCATGACGGCCTCCTGCGACGAAGGCCATCCTGCGCGGAACAGTCTCAAGAGCCGGTTAACCGCCCGATGTCCGCGCTGTGACATCAGGCGGGCAAGGCTCGTTTCAGGAACCGGTCGCCAGCCCCATGGCAATGCCGCGCGCTTCAGTGAAGGCCGCGCGCTGCTGCACCAGCGTCCCGTCGGCGTAGACGCCCCAGCCGCTCTGCGAGCCGGTGGCGTGGTAACGGATTTCGATCCGGCGGTGACAGTCCTGCATCACGAAGTGACACGGACTGATCTTCTTCCACATGGACACCATCGGCATGTCGGGCACCCATCCAAGCGATGAATTACGATGACTGTACCAATGGCCGATTATGGTTGCCGTGATATTAACGAGACGGCGTTCGATTCCCGCGCAAAATGGGTAGTGGCCTGTTCAGACGTGGTTTTTCCGAGTTTCCAAGCATCCGGGAGCGACCTGGACCGGCTTTCCGGGGAGGGGCATATGCCCGATGGGAGGACGTGCCTCGGACTTCATTGGTTAATATTCTACTAACGGACGGGTAGCCGGCCCGCCAACGATAGGGTAGGGTTGCTCATCTCAATCACCTTCGAGAGTGACTGGACGATGCAATCGGTCTCCATCTTTCTGATCGACGCCAACAAACTTTTCCGCGAAGGCATGAAGGCCCTCTTCTCGGAAGGGGAGTTCCGCATCACGAAAGAGGCCGCCAGTTTCAGCGACGTACCGCCGCCGGGCATGATGGAGGGCGACATGCCCGAGCTGATCATGATGGACCCGGCTTCCGCCAACGGCACGGTCCAGGCCGTCACCGTCCTGCGGGAGCAGTATCCGAGCGCGCGGCTCGTCCTTCTGGCCAGCCACCTCGACGCCCAGGAAATGGCCAACGCCATCCAGGCCGGCGCCGACGCCTTCCTGATGAAGGACATTTCCCCGGCCGCGCTGGCGCAGTCGCTGCGTCTGGTGATGATCGGCGAAAAGGTCTTCCCGACCCATCTCGCCGCCCTTCTCATCACCGGCAAGGCCGGCGCCAACACCAGCGCCAACGGCCCGACCGCGGCCAAGGGCCTGTCGCAGCGCGAGACGCAGATCCTGGAGCGCCTGCTTCAGGGGGACAGCAACAAGATGATCGCCAATCATCTGAACATCACCGAAGCGACGGTGAAGGTTCACCTGAAGAGCCTGCTGCGCAAGATCAACGCCTCCAACCGCACCCAGGCGGCCATCTGGGCGCTGGAGAACGGGTTCGGCGGCAAGGTGGAAAAGCCGATGGAAGCCGTCGCCTAAGGTTCAGGACGCCGCGCCATCCCGGAATCCGGTGGCTTCAAAGCCGTCAGGCTGGAAAAGTCAGAACGAAGCGGGTTCCGGGGCGGCCGCCCTGATCGGGGCGGTCGATCTCCATCTTTCCGCCGAGCTGGCGCACCAGACCGTGCACCAGCGTCATGCCCATGCCCTGCCCCGACCCGGCGGGCTTCATGGTGCCGGCGCCGTCCGGCAGGCCGGCCCCGTCGTCGGTCACCGTCAGTCGGCGGTCGTCGCCGCAGGCTTCGAACCGCACCGTCACCGTCCCCTGCTGGTGCGCGCCGAAGGCGTGCTTCAGGGCGTTCAGCACCAGCTCCGTCACGATCAGCCCCATGGACGAGGCCTGCGCGGCGGGCATCGGGATGCCTTGCGCGGAGTCGATGACCAGCGTGCAGCGGCCCGAATCGATGAAGGCACCGGTCAGGCTTTCCCCCAGCCGTTGCAGATAGTCGGCCGCGTCGAGCGTGGCAAGGTCGTTGCGCGTCGCCTCGAACAGGCGGCGCTGCACCAGCGCCATCGCCTGGATTCGTGAAAAGGCCTGTTCCACCGCCTTGCGCGCCGCCGGGTCGGTGACCGTGGCGGTCTGCATCGACACCAGCCCGTGCAGAAGCTGGAAGCTGTTCATGATGCGGTGGCTCATCTCATGGGCCACCAGCTCGCTGCGGCGGGCCTCCTCCAGCGCCGCGGCCAAGCCCTGCGCCGCCCGCTTTTCCGCGTCGATGTCGCTGACCACGGCGACCACGCCGGTGATCCGCCCCTCGCTGTCGCGCAGCGGGGCCGCCGACACGCGCGTCCAATGCTCCGTCCCGTCGGCGGCGCGGTGCAGGAAATCCATGCCGGGCACCACGATCTCGCCCCGCAAAGCGCGCGCGCCCGAGAAATCCTTGCGCTCGACCGGCCGCCCGTCGGGGTGGAAGGCGCGCCAACGCGCCGCCTCCCGGTCGTCGGCGGAGGGCAGGGAACCGTTGGTGTAGTCGCGCATCAGCCGGTTGTTGCGGGTGGTGCGGCCCTGCGTGTCGTAGACGGCGACGCCGACCGGCAGATGCTCCAGAACCGAGGACAGCAGCGCTTCGCTGGAGTGGCGTTCCCGCTCCGTCCGGTCCCGCTCGATCAGCAGGGCGGCGGTGTGCGTCAGCAGATCCACCGACTCCAGGTCCAGCGGGCCGGGCGCGCAGGGGGTGGCGTGGTAGATGGTGAAGGCGCCCAGCACCGTCCCATTGACCGCGCGGATCGGGGTGGACCAGCAGGCGGCGATGCCATGCTCCCGCGTCAGCGCGTGGTAGGGCGCCCAGCGCGGGTCCAGCGCCACATTCTCGACCACGACCCGTTCCCCGCTGTGGGCGGCCAGACCACAGGAGGGGGCTTGCGGCCCGATCTCGAACCCATCCACCACCCGCGTGTAGGTGTCCGGCAAGCCCGCCGCCACGCCGAAGCGCAGGCTGAGACCACCCTCGTCCACCAGAAAGATGGCCGCCCGCGCGCCGAGCTGTTCGGCGCCCGCCCGGACCAGCAAGGCCAACACCTCGTCCAGCCCGGCGCCGCCGATTGCCCGCTCCAGGGCGGTCTTCTGGGCGAGCAGCAGCCGTTCCGATCGTCGGACGCCGCCGCTGTCCCGCTCCGCCCCATGATCGTCCACTGTGCCGTCGCCTTTGCGCTTGATGCCGCGCCCCGCGGGGCCACGGCATGGTACGCGTCCACCCCCAGCCGCGCCAGAGGATGCGGCTATGGCTTTGGTTGGACGCAAAATTTGTGCGGAAATGCCCGCGTCGGTCGGTGTCGTCAGTTGGTGTCTTCGGGGTAGGGGGGCGAGGTGCGCCAGGAGAACAGCGTCATCGCCCGGTAGCTCTGCTCCCCCGACAGGCCGTAGGCCGGCTCCGTCGAGGCGACCAGGGCGCCGCTCTGGTTGTCGTAGGCGAAGGCGGAAAACTTCGCGACCGCCTGGTTCTCGGTGGAGCTGTAGACCGACGCTTCCGGCAGGGTGATCGTGCCGGGCAGGGTGATGGGTGGAATGCCCAGCACCGTCTTGCTCTGGTTCACCGACAGGGCGCCCAGCCGGATCTCGATGATCGTGTCGGCGGCGGCCCGGTCGGGGACGAGGCGGATGCCCTGGCGCAGCAGCGATTCCTTGATCGCGCTGGCGGCGTATTTGGAGTCGGTGCCGTCGAAATTGCCGGTGTCGAGGAAGGCCCGCTTGTCCGCCGGCAGATCCAGCCGCAGGCGGTTGGCGGCGTTGTCCGCAGCGCTGGAAATCAGGAGCTGTTCGGTGGCGGTCCGGGACGGAAGGCTTTCCTTCACATCGGTGCATCCGGCGGCCAGGGCCGCGGTGGCCGCCAGCGCTGCAAGGATCATCGGTCTGTTGCGGGGCATTCGGGTCCTCGTGCTTTTCGCCTCCGGCTTCTCAGGTTCGCCCAGTCTGGGCAAGGGAGAGATTTGGGACCAGCCCCACACGCCGAACAAACGAAACGCGCCGGACAAAAAAAAGCCACGCACGGGAACCGCGCGTGGCCTGAGTCTAGGGAGGAAACGCCCTATAGAGCGTGCTGCCGAGGCAGCAAAAGAAAGATAGGGTCGACGAGGCGTTCTGTCCAGGGGTTATGTAAACGTTTTCATCTCAACGACGCTTTCGCAGCGCTGTTACGCCGTCACGGCGGTACTGACCGGACGCTTCAGGAATCGCAGCGCGACCGCCGTGGTGACCGTCCCGGCGACCAGCGCCACGACGTAACCCGCCAGATGGGTGACGGCGTTGGGGATGGGCAGGACGAAGATGCCGCCGTGCGGAACCTTCAGCTCGGCCCCGATGCCCATGGAGATGGCGCCGGTCAGCGCCGCGCCCAGCACCAGCGCCGGGATGACGCGCAGCGGGTCGCGGGCGGCGAAGGGGATGGCGCCCTCGGTGATGAAGGCGATGCCCAGGATGCCCGCGGCGTTGCCGGCCTCCCGCTCCTCCCGGGTGAAGCGGTCCGCGAACAGCTTGGTGGCGAGCGCCAGGCCCAGCGGCGGCACCATGCCGGCGGCCATGGCGGCGGCCATAGGCGTGTAGACCTGGGACGCGATCAGGCCGGTGGAGAAGGCGTAGGCGGCCTTGTTGACCGGCCCGCCCATGTCGAAGGCCATCATCGCGCCGATCAGCAGGCCGAGCAGGATCGCGCTGCTGCCCTGCATCCCCTTCAGCCAGGCGCTCAGCGCCGCCAGGGCCTCCGCCACCGGGGCGCCGACCACGTAGATCATGGCGAGGCCGGTGACCAGCGAGCCGAGCAGCGGCAGGATCAGCACCGGCTTCAGCCCCTCCAGATTCTTGTGCAGCTTGATGTTGCGGTTGAGGAAACTGGTGGCGTAGCCGGCGATGAAGCCCGCGACGATGCCGCCGAGGAAGCCGGCGCCGAGGTTGGCGGCCAGGATGCCGCCGATCATGCCCGGCGTGATGCCCGGACGGTCGGCGATGGAGAAGGCGATGTAGCCGGCCAGCGCCGGAACCATCAGCGCGAAGGCGCCCTTGGCCCCGATCTGGAACAGTGCGTTGCCCAGCGTGCCCTGCTGGCTGTCCTCGAACACGTAGATGCCGCCGAGCGCGAAGGCGATGGCGATCAGCAGGCCGCCGGTCACCACGAAGGGCAGCATGAAGGACACACCGGTCATCAGATGCTTGTAGGGGCCGCTGCGCTGAGCCGCTACGTGCTCCGCCTTGGCGGCCTTGCCCGCCGCCACGCCGTCGGCCAGCGCCGGGGCGGTGCCGTGGGGCTGCGCCTCGGCCAGGGCGCGTTCGACCAGGGCGCGCCCGTCGTTGATGGCGGGCTTGGTGCCGCTCTTGAAGACGCGCTTGCCGGCGAAGCGGGCGAGGTCCACCTGCGTGTCGGCGGCGATCAGCACGACGTCGGCCTCGCGGATCTCCTGCTCGGTCAGCGTGTCGCGCGCGCCGACCGAGCCCTGGGTCTCGACCCGAACGGCGTGGCCCAGCGCCCGGGCGGCCTGCTGGATGCCCTCCGCCGCCATGAAGGTGTGGGCGATGCCGGTGGGGCAGGAGGTGATGGCGACGATCTTCTTCGTCCCCGCCTGCGCCGGAGCTTGGGCCGGGGCGGACGCGAGCGCCTGCTCCAGCACGGCCCGCGCGTCGCGCAGCACGGCGTCGAGCGCCGCGGCGCTGCGCTTCAGACCGGCGAAGCGCTCCTCGCCCAGATCGCCGGAACCGACGAGAATGACCCCCTGCGCGCCCTGCGCCGCCCCGGTGGGCAGCGTGTTGCGCACGCCGAGGCTGGAGCGCACCTCCACCTGGATGGTGTGGCCGAGCGCTGCCGCGGCCTTGCGCAGCGCTTCGGCGGCCAGGACGGCCTGGGTGCTGAGATCGCCCGCCGCGATCACGGCCAGCATGTTCGCCATGGTTTCCTCCCGAGCGGTCGCCCGCTCCCCGTTCATTAAAGCGTTGATATCTCCACCTGTCCGGCCAGCGCGCGGACCGCGTCCGTCCCCGGCAGGTTGGGTCCGAAGCAGCCGAGCTTCGCCGTGGCGAAGGCCACCGACAGGCGGGCGACGCCCTCCAGCGGCAAATCCGCGCCGAAGGCGGCGATCAGCCCCGCCACCATGGCGTCGCCGGCCCCCACCGTGCTCAGCGCGTTGACCGCTGGCAGCCGGGCGTGCAGCGCCGGGCCGTCGGCCACGAACAGCGCGCCGTCCGCCCCCAGCGAGACCACCACGACCGCCACGCCGTTCCGGTGCAGGCCGCGCGCCGCCTTCAACAGGTCGGCGGTGGCGGGCAGGGGGGCGCCGGCCCAGGCTTCCAGTTCGTGCCGGTTCGGCTTGATGCAGAAGGGCAGGTCCGGGGCGGCCAGCGCCGCCGCCAGCGGCGGGCCGCTGCTGTCCAGCACCACGCAGGCGCCCTGGGCGCGCAGGTCCGCCGTCAGCGTCGCGTAGCTGTCCGCCGGCAGCCCGTCCGGCAGGCTTCCCGCCAGCAGGACCGGCGTGCCGGGCAGGACCAGCTCCCGCAGGGTGCGGCGCACGCGGTCGAGCGCGTCGGCGTCGGCGGTCAGGCCGGGCAGGTTGAGGTCGGTGGTGTCGGCGGCGGCGCGGTCGGCGATCTTGACGTTGACGCGTGTCTCTCCGGGCAGCCGGACGAAGCGGTCGGCGATGCCCTTGGCGGCGAACAGCGCCTCGAAGGCCGCGGCGTTGCCGCTGCCCAGCAGGCCGGTGGCGACCACCGGCGTTCCCCAGTCGGCGAGGCAGCTCGCCACGTTCACGCCCTTGCCGCCGGCGTTGCGCCGCACGGCGCTCGCCCGGTGGACATGGCCGGGGCGCAACGCTTCGACCGTGATGGTCTGGTCGATGGCCGGGTTCAGCGTGACGGTGACGACCGGCTGGATGTCCTCTTTGGGCGTGTTCATGCCTCGCCCCTGTCGAGCGCACGCACCGCGTCGGCGGTCTCGCAGTCCAGCGCCCGCCGCGCGGCCTCCTTCAGGGCGGACAGGTCGCTGCCGCGCAGCCGGTCCTTCACGGCGGGGATGTCGCGCGGCGTCATCGACAGCTCGCGCACGCCGAGCCCGGTCAGCAGCGCCGCGCCGAACGGGTCGCCGGCGATGCCGCCGCAGACGCCGACCCAGCGCCCGTGCCGCTCCGCCCCTTCCACCGTCAGGCGGATCAGCCGCAGGACGGCGGGGTGCAGGCTGTCGGCCTCCGCCGCCAGTTCGGGGTGCTGGCGGTCGATGGCCAGCGCGTATTGCGTCAGGTCGTTGGTGCCGATGGAGAAGAAGTCGACATGGCGGGCCAGGACGTCGGCCTGGATGGCCGCCGCCGGAACCTCGACCATGATGCCGAGCGGCACGGCGGGGGCGTCCAGCTCCGCCCGGATGCGGTCGCAGGCGGCGCGCAGGGCCTGCACCTCGCCCAGCGCCGTGATCATCGGGAACATGATCGACAGGGCTCCGCCGCCCTTGGCGGCGCGATAGAGGGCGCGGAGCTGAGTCTCCAGAAGCTCGGGCTTGCGCAGCAACAGGCGGGCGCCGCGCACGCCGAGGAAGGGGTTCTCCTCGTGCGGAAGCTGAAGGTGCGGCACCTGCTTGTCGCCGCCGATGTCCAACGCGCGGACGATCAGCGGACGGCCTTCCAGGGCGGTCAGCATGCCGCGGTAGGTCTCGTACTGCTCGTCCTCGCCGGGGGCGTCGCCGCGCTCCAGGAACAGGAATTCGGTGCGCATCAGGCCGACGCTCTCCGCCCCTTGCGACAGGGCGACCGCCACCTGATCGGGGCGGTTGACGTTGGCGCCGATCTCAACCTCGTGGCCGTCGCGGGTGCGGGCGGGCAGGCCGCGCCGGGCCTCCTCCTCGGCCTTGCGGGCCTCCTCCCGCGCGATCCAGGCGCGGGCGTTGGCGGTGTCGGCCTCGGCGGGGGACAGGTGCAGACGCCCGGTCTGGCCGTCGAGGATGGCCGGGGTGCCGTTCGCCAGCTCCATCAGCGCCGCCCCGCCCGCCACCATCGCGGGAAGCCCGAGCGTGCGGGCCAGGATGGCGGTGTGGGAGGTCGGGCCGCCCTGCGCCGTCGCCAGCCCGATCACCCGCGCCATGTCCAGCGCCGCCGTGTCGGAGGGCGACAGGTCCTCGGCGATCAGGATGCAGGGGGTGTCCGGCAGGTCCGGCGCGCCGCCGGTGCGCAGAGCCGGGTCGATCCGCGCCAGGACGCGCTGACCGACGTCGCGCAGGTCGGCGGCGCGGGCCGCCAGCACCGGGTTGTCGAGCGCGGCCAGCCCGGCGGCGGTGCGCTCCACCGCCCGATGCCAGGACCAGGCGACGCCGTGCCCCTCGACCATGAGCTGGCAGGCCAGCGTCACGAGGTCGGTGTCGTTCAGGATTTCCGCCTGGGCGGTGAAGATCGCCGCCTCCGATGGCCCGAGCCGGCGGGCGGTGTCGTCGGCCAGCGCCTTCAGATTTTGGCGGGTCAGGCTCAGCGCCTCGTGCAGGCGGTCGCCGCCCTCGATCAGCGGGACCGGCTCGTCGGGAACGGACACGACGGCGCGCGGCAGCACATGCACCGGGCCGATGGCGAGGCCGGGGCTGGCGGCGATTCCCGGCACGGCGGGCAGCGGGTTCGGCGGCGTCCAGCCGCGCGCGGGCGCGCGGGTCTTCTGCGCCGCGGCGGCCGCGTCCGCCTTCTCCCGCGCGGTCAGGCGGGTGATGGTCGCCTTCATGCGGGCGAGCGCCGCCACGGCGTCGTCTCCCTCCGCCGAGACGACCACGCTATCGCCGGCGCGCAGGCCGAGCTGGAGCAGCGCCACCAGCGCCTTGGCGTCGGCCACCAGATCGCCGTGGCGGACCTGGATGCGGGCGGCGGACGTGCGCGCCGTCTCCACCCAGGCGGTGGCCGGGCGGGCGTGCAGGCCGGTGGGGTAATCGACCACCCAGTCGAACCGCTCCTCCAGATCGCTGCCCGGCGTGGTGGGGGCAGCGGCGGGGGCGTCCTCGCTGAGGGCGGCGGCGAGGGCGGCGGGGTCGGTGACGGTGAACAGGGCGGTCAGCCAGTCGCCACTCCTCCCGCAGCCGCCGGGGCAGGCGGCGCAGCACGGCGATGTGGGCGTCGGACTGGGCGGCGATGGCGACCACCAGATGGGCCGTCTGGCCGGGATTCCATGCGATGCCGCCCGGCACCTGGAGGACGGCGATGCCGCTGCGGCGGACCATGCCGCGATCCTCCACCATGCCGTGGGGGATGGCGACGCCATGGCCGAGGAAGGTGTTCGCCACGGCTTCCCGGCGCAGCATGCTTGCGGCGTAGGCCGGATTGATGCAGCCGGCGGCGATCAGCAGCTGGGCGGCCTCGCGGATCGCCTCCTCCTTGCCGGCTGGGCTGGCGTTCAGTCGCAGCAGATCGGGCCGCAGCAGATCGGGCCGCAGCAGATCGGTGGGCAATCCGGTGGGCATAATGGCGGTGTTGGCGTCGGGGGCCATGGCGGGTCCGTCTCCTCCGTTCGGTTTAGCGCCGGGCGGTCTTAGGCGTCGTCCTTGCAGCGCTGTTATTGAAAACGATTACATCGGGCTCTGTCAACGGAGTTTGCATTGAATCCGCGGACTCCTTCGGGCAGACTGTGCCGTATGGGGCGGTGGATTGGCCCTAAGGGATGGAAACGATTTCAAAAACACTTTCAAGACGGATCGGTGACCGGATCATCATGAGCGACAGCGTCAAAGCCACCGGAATCAAGGCTGTCGGAATCAAGGACGTCGCCCGTGAGGCCGGCGTCTCGGTCGCCACGGTGTCGCGGGTGCTCAGCAACGGCCCGGTCAGCGACGCGCTGCGCGCGCGGGTGGAGGACGCGGTGCGGGCCACCGGCTACCGCCCGAACCTGTCGGCGCGGCGGCTGCGCTCGCAGCATTCCCAGACCATCGGGCTGATCGTCTCGGACATCCGCAACCCCTTCTTCACCGCGGTCAGCCGCGCGGTGGAGGACGCCGCCTTCCAGGCCGGCATGCGGGTGATCCTGTGCAACACCGACGAGAACCCGGAGCGGGAGGCCATGTACCTGCGCCTGATGCAGGAGGAGCGGGTAACCGGCCTGATCTTCGCGCCAACCCGCGCGACTCTGGCGCAGCTCGACCGGGCCGACCTGGATTTTCCCGTCGTGCTGATCGACCGCAGCGCGCCGGCCGGGCGGTTCGATTCGGTGGTGCTGGACAACCCGCAGGCCGCCGCCCTTCTGGTCGATCACCTGCACGGCCAGGGCTACCGCCGCATCGCCGGCCTGTTCGGCAACACCAGCACCACGGCGGTTGAGCGCCACGCCGGCTATCAGGCGGCGCTGGCCGCCCACGGTCTGCACGCGGAGGCCCGCTTCGTCCCGCCGACCGCCGAGGCGGCGGAGGCGGAGATCGCCCGCTGGCTGGCGGAGGCGCGGCGCTCCGGCGCCATGCCGGACGCGGTGATGGTCAGCAACAGCCTGCTGCTGATGGGGGTGGTCAAGGCGACGCGGACGCTGGGGCTGGCGATTCCCGGCGATCTGGCGGTGGCCGGCTTCGACAACGAGCCGTGGACGGAGCTGGTCGGCCCCGGCCTGACGGTGATCGAACAGCCGGTCCACGAGATCGGGCGGGCAGCCATGACGCTGCTGTTCGAGCGGCTCGACGACCCGGAGCGGGCGACACGCAAGGTCGTGCTGTCAGGAACCTGCGTGGCGCGCGGGTCGACGGGTGGGGTGGGGTGAGTGGTTGCGGCGGTGCCCCCCCCGACCTCCCCCGCTTCGCAGGGGGAGGAGAAAAAGCCCTCCCCTGCGGAGCTCTCGCGCAAGCGAAGCTTGCGCTGACGCGCAGGCGGACCTTCGGTCCGCCGAGAGCGGGGAGGGTTGGGTGGGGGCGCACCGCAGCCACTTTCCAAAAACTACCCCCGCTTCCCCCGCCCCTACCCCCGCACGGGGTCCGGCACCGGGGCCAGCATGCCGGCGCTGACGAAGCTGCTGATTTCCGTGATGATCTCGTCCGGGTCGCCGGGGTTGCAGATGCCCGGCGCCAGCTCCTCCAGACGGTGGGTGTCGGAGAAGGCGTAGAGATAGGCGCCGATCATCAGCGTCATCCGCCAGTAGACGTCCCGCTCCGACAAATGCGGCAACGCTTCCTTCAGCGCGGCGGCGAAAATGCGGGTCGAGGCGTCGTAGGCCTCGTTGCGCAGCTTGTAGGAAATCTCCGGCGGCTCGGTGTGCAGCCGGGCCTGGAGCCGCATGAAGGTGCGGCCCCCCTCCGTCTCGCGCATGGCCAGCGCCGGCATCAGGAAGGCGTAGACGATGTCGCGCACCGGCGGCGGCGCGGGGCCGCGGCGCAGCGCCTCCAGCCGCTCCATGCGCTCGTCGGCGATCTTCCGGCCGCGGCGCAGGAAGACCTCCTCGAACAGCCCGTGCTTGGACCCGAAATAGTAGCTGATGAGGGCTTGGGTCACCTCGGCCCGGTCAGCGACGTTGCGCAGGCTGGTGCCGGCGTAGCCGAGGTTGGCGAACTCCAGCTCCGCCGCGTCCAGGATCTGGTCGCGCACGTTGCTGGTGCCCTCCGGACGGCCCGGCCCGGCCCGGCGGCCGCGCGCGGGGCGGCCCCGCGCCGGTCCGCTTTCCGGCGCGGTGTCGGCGACGGGCGCGCTGTCCTGGACTTTGCTCATCGGTCGGCTCATTTCACTCCCGGCGGCACTCTTCGGATGGAAAGTCTAACATGGTGCAACGCCTGATCCTCTTTTCAACCCTGACCGCGTCTCACAAGGCGAGAATGCGCTCCGCCGGAACCACGTCGCCGTATTTCTGGCCGATGTCGAACAGGTTGGCCTCGTGCGGCGCCAGGGCGCGGTCGCCCACGCAATCGGCCATGACGACCGGGCGGAAGCCGTGGCACATGGCGTCCACCACGCTGGCCCGCACGCAGCCGCTCGTCGTCGCTCCGGCGATCAAAAGAGTCTCGACGCCGCGCTGTGTCAACCACGGCGCCAGCCCGGTCCCGAAAAAGGCCGACGGGACCGTCTTGCGCACCACCAGCTCCCCCGGGACCGGAGTCAGCTCCGGCACGATGGCGCTGATGGCGGCGTGCTCGGTCAGGGTCTGCATGCCTGGCACCTTGATGGAGAAGACGTTCCCGTCCGATCCGTCGTCGGCGTAGACGATCCGGCTGTGGGCGACGAACCAGCCGCGCTGCCGGGCCTTCTCCAGCACCTGCGCCGTGCGGGCGATGGCCGGCGCGATGTTGCCGCCGCCGAACACAGCCGGATCGGCGAAGCCGTTGACGAAATCGACGATCAGCAAACCGATCTGACCCTGGATGCCCAGCGACCGGCCGAAGCCCTGCCGCTCGTAGACGGCCTGTTCCGAAACACTCATGCCAGTTCCTTTCCGGCCAGCAGCTTGCCCTCGCGGACAACCGCGCGCCCGTCCAGGCTGACGGTGCAGTTCCGCATGGGGATGTCGATGTGGCAGGCGGTGGTCCGCGACCCGCCCGCCTCGTTGTTGGGGCCGAGCGAGAAGAGGAAGTTCCCGGCGAAGGCCCGCGCGTCCATGCCCAGCGTCTGTTCCCGGTCGTAGAGGCCGAGCGTCGACCAGCGCGCCCGCTTCTGCGTGCCCCAGCCGATGTGGGAGATGGCGTAGGCCTCCGGGTCGGCGAAGGCGTCCATGTAGTCGTTCAGCAGATCGGCGTCCAAGCCGCCAGTGATGGCGGTGACGTAGCCCTTCTCCACCGTCATCTCGATCTGCGAGGTCAGGTAGCACTTCATCGGCAAGAGGATGTCGCCCTTGTCGAGGACGATCCGCCCGCTCGCCTGCCCCTCGTTGGGGAAGGTGAAGCCGAAGCCGCTCGGCCAGTGGTCCCAGCGCCCCGGCTCGTCGACGAAGCCGTATTCCTGCACCGTCGGGAACTCCCCGATGGGCAGGCGCAGGTCGGTGCCGGCGCGCGAGGTGACATGCATCTCCTTCGCCGCCTTCAGCAGCGCGGTCGCCTCGCCGACGGTCGCCTTGTCCTCCAGGCTGGGCAGCAGACGGACCAGCACCTCCGGCGGTTCGACGGCCAACAGGATCTTGGTGCCGCTCTCTAGGATCTCCATCTGCTCCGGCGAGAAGAGCAGCGTCATCAGGTCCAGCACCAGATCGCTTTCCTTCAGCGCGGCCATGGCGGCGCGGTTTCCGGTCAGCGGGGTGGTGCCGAGATAGGCAAGGCTGTCGCGGCTGTGGGCGTGCTCCGCGTTCACCGGCGGCAGGTCCAGCCGGTTGACCCGCGCCCCCAGGTTGGAGGCGGCGATCAGGGCGGTGCGCAGGGTTTGCGGGTGGGTGCCGTCGCTGGTCAGGACGGTGACCACCTCCTGCGGCTTCAGCTTCGACAGGGTCAGAACATGGGTCCAGGCGCGGACCATATCGGCGTCACTGACGGGCATGATGCGTGTCCCTTTCCTGAATGGCGGTCAGACGGCGGTGCCGAGGAACGTGCCGAAGGCGCGGTAGAAGCCCTCCGCGTCGTCCCAGGGGATCATGTGGCCAGCCCCCTCGACGCGGGTGACGGCCAGCTCGGGCTGAAGCTTGCGGATCTCCGCCTCCTCCTCGGGCCGGATCACGTCGCCGCGTCCGGCGGCGATCAGCAGGGCCGGACAGGGGATGCGCGGGAAGTCGGCGTGGATGTCGTTGGTCTGGAAGTCGTTGAAGGCGGTGACGATGGCCCGCTCGTCGCAGGTGTGCAGCCATTCGGCGCGCAGGCGGAGCTGTTCCTCCGTCCAGGTCGGGCAGAAAGGCCGCATCGCCTCCAGGTCGGCGCCCTCGCGCATCAGGCGGATGGAGTCCACGTACCAGGGCAACTGCGCCGGGTAGGGGCGGCGGCCCGGCCCGGAGACCGGCGGATCGACCATGACCAGCCGCGCCGGGGCGGCGCCATGGCGGCTGACCGCGCGCAGGCCGATGCGGGCGCCCATGGAATGGCCGACCAGCGCGTAGTCGCGCAGGCCCAGCGCCTCCGCGAAGGCCGTCACGTCGGCGGCCATGGCGTCGAGCCCGTAGTCGAGCGCGTCCGACGCCTCCGACAGGCCGCGCCCGCGCACGTCGAGCACGTAGGTGTCGAAGTTGCGCCCGAAGCGCTCCGCCACGAAGCCCCAGGTGACGGCGGGGCTGGTGATGCCCGGAACGATAACGACGGGACGGGTTTTCCCCTCGCCGCCGTAGCGCAGGTAATGCTGGCGGATGCCGTTGGCGCGGACGTTCGCGCCGTAGCGGTAGGTGCTGCTGGTCATGGCATCCCCCCGTCAGTAGGCGCCGGAGAGCAGGGCGCCGGCCCCCGGAACGCGCGTCGGCAGGCCCAATGCCTTCAGCTTGGCGTAGGTGGTGGCGACGGCGGCGCTCAGCACCGGCTTGCCGGTCATCGCCTCGACCTGCGCGATGGCGGGCAGCGACGGCATCTGGACGCAGGCCGACAGCACGACGGCGTCCACCCCGGCGGTGTCCATGCCGGCGACGATCCCCGGCAGGCGGGACGGGTCGTGACGCCCGACCTCCAGATTGTCGGGGATCTCCAGCGCCCGCCAGTCGGCGACCTGCACGCCCTCATGCTCGATGTAATCGACGACGAGCTGGGCCAGCGGCTTCATGTAGGGGGCGACCAGGGCGATGCGCTTGGCGCCCAGCACATGCAGCCCGTCGACGAGCGCGCCGGCGCTGGTGATGACCGGGGCGGCCCCGCCATTCTCCACGGTGCGCCCGTGCAGCCGCTCCTGCGAGACGCGGTGGTAGCCCTTGCCCATGCTCATGATGGCGACGAGGCAGGCGTAGCCCAGCACGTCTACGCGGGCGTCCGACAGCTCCAGCGCGCAGCGGTCGGACTCGGCGTCCATGGCGGCGAGTTCCTCCTTCTTCACCGTCTTCATGCGCATGCGGCTGGAATGGAAGGTGAAGCGGGTGCCGTGCGCCAGCGCGTGGGCGGTCAGCATCGCCGGGATTTCCGTCTCCATGGTCGTGTTGGAGCTGGGGACGATCTGGCCGATGCGATAGGTCTTGCTGTTCATGGTCGGTCCTTGGAGATGTCTTGCGGCGACTGGCGTTCGTTGCTGCCCTTGCCCCCACCCCGGCCCTCCCCCGCTTCGCAGGGGAGGGAGTTTTGTCCCCTCCCCTGCGAGAGCGGGAGAGGGTTAGGGAGGGGGCAAGCAACGCCCGCTCACGCCACGAGGCGCGGCTTGTCGGAGAGGTTCGGGCGGAAGGCGCGGGCGTCGTACTGGTAGACCCAGTTGGCCTGGATGCCGGTGGCCTGCGGGTTGAACAGGCCGCGCAGCCAGTACATGAAGTCGCGCTTCGCCTGCGCCAGCGGGGAGGGCAGGTGGTAGGTCCGCCCGCGCTCCCGCGCCTCCAGCTGGACGCGGCTGGTGCGGGGAAGCCGCTCCGCCTCGTAGTCGCGCAGCGCCGAGGCCACGTCGCTGCCGTGCCCCTTCAGGGATTCGGCCAGCACATGGGCGTCCTCGATCGCCATGGCGGCGCCCTGCGAGAGGAAGGGCAGCATGGGGTGCGCGGCGTCGCCCATCAGCGTGATGCGGCCCTTCGACCAGCTCGTCATCGGGTCGCGGTCGAACAGGCCCCATTTGTAGACCTGGTCCACCTTGCTGAAGAGCGTCTCCACGTTGCGGTGCCAGCCGCGGAAGGCGCCGAGCATCTCCTCCTTGCTGCTGGGGGCGTTCCAGGACTCCTCCACCCACTCCTTGGTCTCGGCGACCGCCACGATGTTCACGGCCTTGCCTCCGCGCACGTAGTAGGTCACGACGTGGCTGTGCGGCCCGAACCAGAAGGAGGCGTCGGGGCTGACGTAGTCCACCACCCCGCCGGTCGGCACCACGGCGCGGTAGCACATGTGGCCGGTGAAGCGCGGCGCCTCCGGCCCGAACAGGGCGGAGCGCACGACGGAGCGCACGCCGTCGGCGCCAACGATCAGGTCGGCCTCGAACTCGCTGCCGTCGCTGAAGCTGGCGACCGCCGTGCTCTTGTCCTGGCGCACGCCGGTGCAGCCCACCCCGAAATTGGCGACGCTCTCCGGGACCAGTGAGGCGAGGATGGCGTGCAGGTCGGCGCGGTGGATGTGGATGAAGGGCGCGTCGTAGAGCACCGGGCAGGTCTCGATCAGCGGCGTGCGGAAGGTCTCCCGCCCGCTGCGCCAGTTGCGCCCGACCAGCGATTGCGGCAGGAAGCCGGCGGCCAGCATCTTGTCGAGCAGCCCCAGCGACTTGATGACCTTCACCGCGTTCGGCGTCATCTGGATGCCGGCGCCGATCTCGCCGAATCCCGGCGCCCGCTCGAACAGGCGGACCTCGAAGCCGCGCTGGAGCAGGCTGCCGGCCAGCGCGACGCCGCCGATGCCGCCGCCGACGATGCCAATTCGCATGTTGGTTCGCACTCTTGCCTCCTGAAGGACGGCGACCGAGAATTGTTCGGTCGTTCGTTTAATTATTCGTGATACGGCCTTTCGCCGTCGCTTGCGGCCGTCAGCCGCCCAGATAGGCGCGCAGCAGATCGGGATCGCCGCGCAGCTCCGCCGAGGGGCGGCTGGCGGTGATGCGGCCCGTCTTGACCACATAGGCGCGGCTGGCGACGCCCAGCGCGTTGTGGATGTTCTGCTCGACCAGCAGGACGGTGACGCCGTGGGCGTTGACGGAGCGCACCACGTCGAACACCTCGTCGGCCATCTTCGGGCTGAGGCCGAGGCTGGGCTCATCCAGCATCAGCAGCCGCGGCTCCGACATCAGCGCGCGGGCGATGGCGAGCATCTGCTGTTCGCCGCCGCTGAGCGTCCCGGCCATCTGGCGCGACCGTTCGCGCAGGCGGGGGAAGCGGTGGAAGGCCATGCCGATGCGCCGCTGCACTTCTTCACGTGAGCGGCAGAGATAGGCGCCGAGCGCGATGTTCTCCTGAACCGTCATGTTCGGCCAGACGTGCCGTTCCTCCGGGCAGTGGGCGATGCCGGCGGCGACGATGCGGTCGGCGGGCAGGTTCGCGATCGACTTGCCGTTCCAGACGATGGTGCCGGAGCGCGCCTTCAGCAGGCCGGAGATGGCCCGCAGGATGGTGCTCTTGCCCGCACCGTTGGCGCCGATCAGGGCGACCGTCTCGCCGGCCCGCACGTCCAGCGACACGCCGTGCAGCGCCGCGGTCGGGCCGTAGGCGACGTGCAGCCCGTCGACGGCGAGGACCGGCGCGTCGGCGGCCCACGCGATGGCGGCGGGGGAGGGGGATTCGGAGAGCAGCGTCATGCGGCGGCCTTTCCGAGATAGGCTTCGGCGACCTGCCGGTTTTCAATGATCTCGGCCGGCCGGCCCTCGGCCAGCTTGCGGCCGAAGTTGAGGACGACGATCCGGTCGGACACCGACATGACCAGATCCATGTTGTGCTCCACGATCAGCAGCGCGTCGATGCTGCGCCCGATCAGCGTCTTCAGGACGGCGCCGAAGGTCCCGGCCTCGTGGCTGTTCAGCCCGGCGGCGGGTTCGTCGAGCATCAGCAGGCTGGGCTTGGCGGCCAGCGCCACCGCGACCTCCAGCAGGCGCAGCTCGCCGCAGGACAGCAGATGCGCCGGGGCGTTCATGCGCTGGGCCAGACCCATGGTTTCGACGATGGCGGCGGCGCTCTCCCGCGCTTCGCGCTCGGCGCGGCGGACCGCCTCGCCGGGGAAGAAGGTGGCGAGGAGGGATTGCCGGCTCGCCATGTAATGGCCGGTCAGCACATTCTCGAAGACCGTCAGCCGCTTCATGACGTTGGTCTTCTGGAAGCTGCGGACGAGGCCGAGCCGGGCGATGGCGTGGGGCTTGCGGTTGGTGATGTCCTGCCCCTTGAAGCGCACCCGCCCGTTGCTTGGCGCGTAGAAGCCGGTCAGCATGTTGAAGCAGGTCGTCTTGCCGGCGCCGTTGGGGCCGATCAGGCCGACGATCTCGCCGGGCTCGATGTGGAAGCTGAAGTCCTTGACCGCCGTGATGCCGCCGAAGGTCATGGTCAGGTCGTCGGCGCGCAGGAGCGGCTGCCGGTCGGTGGTCGGCTCGGTGGTCGCCGTCATACGGTGCGCTCCTTCGCGGCGTTGAGGGTCGGCTTGGCGGCCTGCTGCTCGCGGCGCAGGGCGATGAAGCCCATCAGGCCGTTGGGCAGGAACAGGACGATGGCCATGACGATCAGCCCGAACAGGGTGAGGCGGAGTTCCTGCACCTCGCGTAGGTATTCCTCCAGCACGGTTACGATCACCGCGCCGGCCAGCGGGCCGATCAGGGTGCCCTTGCCGCCCAGCAGCACCATGATGATCATCGTCGCCATGAAGGCGAAGCGGAACACCTCCGGCCCGACGAAAGAGATGTAGTGGGCGTAGAAGCCCCCGGCCAAGCCGGCCAGGAAGGCGCCCAGCACGAAGGCCTGCATGGCCGTGCCGAAGGGGTCGACGCCGATGGACTGCGCCACGTAGCGGTTCTCGCGCACCGCCACCGCCGCCCGGCCGGCGTTCGAATAGACGAAGCGGTAGGAGAGGTAGAGCGCCACCGCGGCGATGCCCAGCACGATCAGGAAGAATCCGGCCTTGTCAGTGACGGCCACGTCCCCGAACAGATTTTGGCCGACGCCCGCCAGGCCCATCGGGCCGTTGGTCACCGCGATCCAGTTGTTGGCGACGATGCGCAGCACTTCGGCGAAGGACAGGGTGACGATGACGAAGTAAGGGCCTTGCAGGCGCAGCGTGATCGCCCCGATGGCGAAGCCGAAGACGGCGGAGACCAGCCCGGCCAGCGGGATCGTCACCCACATCGGCATCCCCGCCTGGGTGGACAGCAGCGCCGCCGTGTAGGCGCCGGTGCCGAGGAAGGCGGTGTGACCCAGCGAGAATTCGCCGACATAGCCGACCACCAGATTGAGGCTGCTCGCCAGCACCGCGTAGAACAGCGCCATGATGGCGAGGTGCAGGATGTACTGGTCCGACACCGCGAAGGGTAGAAGCGCCGCCCCCGCCAAAAAGGCCAGGAGAATGTTGCGTTCCAGGGTCATGTCAGGCCCTTTCCGTGCGGATCGAGAACAGGCCCTGGGGCCGGAACAGCAGGATCAGGATGACCAGGACGAAGCCGATGACGTCCACCATGCCCATGGACACGTAGCCGCCCCACATCGCCTCGGCGACGCCCAGCAGCAGGCCCCCGGCGATGGCCCCGGCAAAGCTACCCATGCCGCCGAGGATCACCACGACGAAGCTCTTCAGGCTGATGAGGCCGCCGACCGACGCCTGGGCGGAGTAGATGGAGGCCAGCAGCATCCCCGACAGAGCGGCCAGCGTGCAGCCCAGCGCGAAGGTGGCGGCGTAGACGTGGCCGGTGCGGATGCCGGCGAGGCTGGCCGCCATCGGGTCCTGGAAGGTGGCGCGCATCGCCGCCCCCAGCCGGGTCCGGCGGATCAGCAGATGGGCGCCGACGATCAGCGCGATGCCCACCGCCACGGCGAGCAGGCGCAGCTTGGTCACCGCGATCGGGCCGAAGAACAGCGGCCCCTCCGCCACCGCGCCGGCCACCTTCATGGGCGCCGGGCCGACCAGCAGGAGCGTGCCGTTGACCAGGAAGATCGACAGGCCGATGGTCAGCAGGATGCCCGGCTCCTCACCCTGGCCGCGCACCCGCTCGATCAGGAAGCGGTCGACCAGCCAGCCGACGGCGGCCATGAAGGCGGCGACCACGATCAGGCCGCTGAAGAAGTCGAGGCCCAGGTGATTGGTGACAAACCAGCCGCTGACCCCGCCCAGCATGTAGAACTCGCCATGGGCGAAGTTGACCACGCGCATCAGGCCGAAGATCAGCGTCAGGCCGAGGGCGGAGAGCGCGTAGAACACGCCCATCACCAGCCCATTGGCCAGGAACTGCGGAAAGAGATCCATGACGTTCTCGCAAAAGCAGGCCCGCACAAACGGTGCGTTGGATCGGTGCGCGCCGCGGGAACGGTGCCGTCACGGCAGCCCCGCGGCGCGTCCGCCGGTCAGTGCGGCGCGTCCACCGGGGTGGAGGCGATCACCTTCGGTTCGCCCTTCTCGATCCGCACCAGCACCGCGTCGAAGCCGTAGGCCTGGCCCTTGTCGGTGAACTTGTAGACGCCGTTCGGCGCCTCGTAGCTGGTCTTGGCGAGCGACGCCCGGATGGCCTCGGCGTCGGTGCCGCCGGCCCGCGCGATGGCCTGCCCGGCGATGTTCAGGGCGTTGTAGCCGGCGGCGCCGTACTTGCCGGGCTTGATGCCGTACTTCGCCTGGTATTTCTGGACGAAGGTCTGGTTGCGCGGGGTGTCCATGCTGGAGGCGTAGGGGACGGCGGCGTGGATGCCTTCCGCGGCCTCGCCGGTCAGGTTGATGAAGTCGGCGGTGGCCCAGGAGCCGACGCCGAACACCTTGGTGTCCAGCCCCATCTCGCGGATCTGCTTGACCAGGATGGAACCGTCCTGCGTCTCCGCGGCGACGAACACGCCGTCCGGCTTGGCGGCGCGCAGCTTGGTCAGCAGCGTGAAGAAGTCGGTGGCGCCGTGGTCGAAATACTCGGTCAGCACCGTCTTGACGCCCAGCGCCGTCAGGTCGCGGGAGAATTCCTCAACCCCGCCGCGGCCCCAGTCGTCGTTGACGCCGATGTAGGCGACCTTGGTCAGCTTCAGGTCGTTGGCGAGGATTTTGGCGAAGGCCTCCGCCATCAGCGCGTCCGTCTCGGCGGCGCGGAAGAAATAGGGGTTGCCCTGTTCCGTCAGGCTGGCCTTCGACGACACGCCGGTGATCAGCGGCAGCTTGTACTTCTGGGCCACCGGCATGATCGCTGCGGTGGCGGAGCTGCAGAAGGCGCCGACCAGCGTGACGACCTTGTCCTTCTGCACCAGCTTCTCGACGGCGTTGACCGAGTTGGCCGGCGTACACTGGCCGTCCTCGACGATCAGTTCGATCTTCTTGCCGAGGACGCCCCCCGCGGCGTTCATCTCCTCGACGGCGAGCCGGGCGCCTTCCACCACGGACTTGCCGTTGTAGGCGACCGATCCGGTCAGCGGCTGGACCAGCCCGATCCTGACCGTGTCCTGCGCCTGCGCCGGAACCGACGCGGCGACGCCGGTCAACAGCAGGCCGCCCAGTACCACGTTTCTCATCTCTCCCTCCGCGTTCGACGGTGATGTCGCGATGACGGCGAATGACGATTCCCTGTCGGCGCCCCGCCGCTCTCGGCGTGGGCGCGTCGGCCCGTTGCGGGAACGCGTGCCGTTCGATGCGGCAATCGTTCCCGTGTTTTATTATACGGCCAATTAATTATTCAGGGATGCTAACGGTCACGTTGCGGCGCTGTCAATCGCTTTTCCGACGAAGACGGTTGGGGATTTTTGGGAGAGCGGCGGGACGCGCTCCTCAGCGGAGCGCGTCGAGCGTGTCGGCGTTGGGGCAGAGCAGCGCGTGCTCCGGCTGCGTGCAGCCCTCGGCGAGCAGATGGCGGCAGGTGCGGGCGCTGCGGCAGAGCGCGCAGACACGCTGCAGGTCGTTCATCAGGTCGGGGCGGTCCTGTTCCACCACCGCGCCGTCGACGCCGTGCAGAGCCATCGCGGCGGGCAGAAGCGCGCCGACATGGCCGGCGCGCAGCACGGCCGGGGCGGTCAGGGCGGTCAGGCCGGCGTCGGCCAGCACGCGGTCGCGGTCGTGCGGCGCCAGCGTCTGGAGCGCGTCCAGGGACCGCGCGCCGCGCCAGCCGCGCAGGAGTTTCGCGCACAGGCCCTCATGCGGCGCGGGGGCGGGGGTGGTCATGGGAGTCTCCGAAGCGGGTTATTAATCGTTCGATTAATATTCGCCATCGGAGCGCTCGGCGCTTTGATGTGGATCAGCCGCGCCCGGTTTTCGTCGCCCCCGGTTTTCGTCAGGGCGCCGGACGTGTCCCGACGCAGCGCACGGTGTAGCGCCGGAAGCCGAAGCCGGACTCGCCCTCGCAACGCTCGACCAGGAAGGCCGCGCGCCGTGTGACGATGCGGCTTCCCATGGCGAGCGGGGCGTCGTGCGCCAGTTCCAGCATCATGCGCTGCTGGCGCTGCGGGTGGGACAGCAGCAGGGCGCGGGCCTTGCCCAGCCGCCGCCCCTCGGCATCGCGGCAGCGGGCCGGAACCTCGAACATCCAGAAGGCGAGCGCGGCTTCGGACATGGGCGGAGTCCTCGTGGGATGGAGGGGTGTTCGGGTGCCGACGGTGCCCCCACCCCGGCCCTCCCCGCTTCACAGCAGAGGGAGATTTCAGCGAAGCGGCGGCAGTCCCCTCCCCTGCGAGAGCGGGGGAGGGTTAGGGTGGGGGCGAGTCCGCCGCGTTACGCCACCACCGGAATCGGCTTCGGCAGCAGCGGGCTGTCCACCTCCTGCACCACGCCGTCGCGCAGCGAGAAGGCCGGGACGATCATCTCCGGCGTGGTCACCCGCTCGCCGCTGTTGTCGCTGAGCTGCCAGCGGCCGGTCTTGACCTCCAGCACCGCGACGTCGGCGGCCATGCCCGGAGTCAGCGCGCCGATCTCGTCGGCCATGCCCAGCATGGCGGCAGGGTTGCTGGTCACCGTCTTCAGCACGTCGCCCAGCGCCATGCCGAGAGTCAGCAGCTCGGTCATCGCGTGGGTCAGGCTGAAGGGGGCGACGCCGTAGAAGGGGTTGGCCTCGCGGTCGCCGCCGGCGCCCGCCGTCGGGGCCTTCACGTTGTAGCCGTGCAGGTCGGCGCCCAGCGTGTAGGGCAGGATGCCCGCCGCCAGCGTCCGCCGCGCCATCTCGAAGCTGAAGTGCGAGCCGTGGCCGACGTCCACGGTGAGCCCGCGCTCCAACGCCTTGTAGATGACCGGATGCACCTCGCCGGTGCGGGTTGAGATGAAGCCGCCGGGATGCCGGGTGAAGGGATGGGCCAGGATATCGCGCGAATCGAGAAGCGGGACCAGCTCCTCCACCAGCATGTCGGGATCGACGGCTTCGCCGCCCTCGACCTCCGGCCAGAGCTGGCCGAGATGGACGTAGAGCGGCACGCCGATGCCGTCGGCGATGCGCTTGGCCTGCTTGATGACGTCGAGGCCCCAGCGCGATGCGCCGCCGACCTCCGCATGGGCCTTGATGCCCTTCACGATGTCGCGGTTCTCGCGCCCGACGCGGATGGTGGCGTCCACATCGACGCAATCCGGACGGTAGAGCTGCGGGTAATAGTGCCCCTCCAGCCCGCCGACCAGATAGGCCGACAGGAAGCACAGCGTGCGCGAGCGCGCCGGCTCGGCGATGAAGCGGCGGAAGGCCGGCAGGGTCATCAGGCTCGGCCCGCCCTGGTCGACCAGCGTCGACACGCCGGAGCGCACGCCGACCATGTCCGGGTTCAGCCCGAACCGCCCGGTGACCTTTTCGAAGACGTGCGCGTGGGTGTCGATCAGGCCCGGCGTCACGAGCTTTCCCGTCACGTCGAGGATGGTGTCGGCGGCATCGTCGGGCAGACGTTCCGCCACCGCCGCGATGCGGCCCTTCGCGACCGCCAGATCGCCGACCAGATCCAGCCCGTTGGCCGGGTCGAGAATCCGTCCGCCGCGGAGCACGAGGTCGAACGTGTGCGTCTCTGACATAACCCACCTTCTTGCGCTGATTTTTATCTGCCCGTCCTTTCAGCAAGCGTCATGCCAGCGCGGACCGGATTCGCCGGGATGAGCAAAAATTCAGCACACTGACGAATGACCGCCTGTTGGGCATTTGGTGGTCAAAATACGCACAATACGGCATACCACGGCGCGCACCCGCCGCCCGTCAGCGCCCTGTTCTCCGCAGTATGCTGATGATTCACGGCGCGGCGGCACGGTGTGGCACCCTGCCACCGATTTGTGCACGAACACAGAAGCCAAGACGGAAACCAGGGGTTTCCAGAGGCTCTTGGGCCGGTCCGCCGTCGCCGCGCCGGGGCATGCACGGGCTCTTCACGAACATCCTCATATCCTCAGCATACTGATGAATGCCCGCGCAGCAGGCAGAGGTTGCGCAGGAATGAAGCGGAAGGCCGGCTCGTTCAGAATTCACGATTATCTGTTGTTTATCAACAGGATCGCGGCCGTTTTCCGGCAGCCGCGTGGCCCCTCCATCCATCCGTTTGCCCAACATTAGGGCGGTTTTCAGCCCTGGCGTCACGCCGCGCCCGTCCTCCCGCCAAACCGAAATGCGCAGTGTTCTGCCGGTTGGCACGGCGTTCGCAAAGGGATGGGAAACCAACGGAAAAAGTCGGATATCCATAAAAATGAGAGGGTTTCTGCAGATGTGGCGGGGCATCCCGTGACCGGGCTGGGGATCGCGGCGGTGCCGCAGCTTCCCATCCTCGGCGGCGGGCTGCTGCTGGCCGGCGGCTTCGCCGGGCTGGCGGCCGGCATGATGGGGGTGGGCGGCGGCATCGTGATCGTGCCGGTGCTCTATCACCTGTTCACCGTGCTGGGCGTGGACGAGGCCGTGCGCATGCACGTCGCGGTCGGCACCTCGCTCGCCACCATCATCGCCACCTCGCTGACGTCGCTGCGCGCCCACCGGCAGCGTGGCGCCGTGGACGGCGAGCTGCTGCGGGCCTGGGGGCCGGCGATCTTCCTCGGCGTGCTGGCGGGAACGGCGGTGGCCGGCGTGGTGCGCGGCCCGGTGCTGACGGCGGTGTTCGCCGGGATGGCGGTCCTGGTCACGCTGCACATGCTGTTCGGCAAGCCCGAGTGGCGGATTGCCGACGGGCTGCCGAGCGGCGCGCCGCGCCAGGGGCTGGCCGGCGGCATCGGCATGATGTCGGCGATGATGGGCATCGGCGGCGGCACGCTCAGCGTCCCCATTCTGACCCTGTTCGGCTACCCGATCCACCGCGCGGTCGGCACGGCGGCGGCGCTCGGCTTCATCATCGGCGTGCCGGGGACGGTGGGCTTCGTGCTGACCGGCTGGAACGTGCCGGGCCGCCCGGATTTCAGCCTGGGCTACGTCAACCTGCTGGGGCTGGCGCTGATCCTGCCGGCCTCCATGGCCATGGCGCCGCTCGGCGCCCGGCTCGCCCACAGCCTCGACACCCGCGTCCTGCGCCGCGTCTTCGCCCTGTTCCTCGGGCTGACCGCGGCGCGGATGATCCACGGCCTTCTTCCCTGAGGTTCCCATGCTGAACACGCCGCGCAGCCGCCGGGGAATGGTCACCTCCCCGCATCATCTCGCCAGCCAGGCCGGCCTCCAGATCCTGCGCGACGGCGGCACCGCCGTCGAGGCGGCGGTCGCGGTCGCCGCGGCGCTGGCCGTCGTCTACCCGCACATGACCGGCATCGGCGGCGACGGCTTCTGGCTGATCGCCGAGCCGGGGCGCGACCCCGTCGCCATCGACGCCTGCGGCGGGGCGGGCCAAGCCGTCTCGCTCGACCTCTACCGGCGCCACGGCCACGCGACGGTGCCCTGGCGCGGGCCGCTGGCGGCCAACACGGTCGCCGGCACCATCGACGGCTGGCGCGAGGCGCTGGCCGTCAGCGCCGGCTGGGCCGAGCCGCTGCCGCTCGCCCGCATCCTGGACGAAGCCATCGCCCACGCCGAGCAGGGCATCCCGGTCACCGCCAGCCAGGAAGGGCTGACCCGCCAGAAGCTGCACGAGTTGAAGGACGTCCCCGGCTTCAAGGACACCTTCCTGCCGGGCGGCGCCGTGCCGCTGGAAGGCTCCACGCTGAAGCAGCCGGCGCTGGCCGCGACGCTCCGCCGGCTGGCGGCGGAGGGGCTGGACAGCTTCTACCGCGGGCCGCTCGCAGCATCCATCGCGGCGGATCTGCAGCGTGTCGGCTCGCCGGTGGATGCGGCGGATCTCGCGGCCCACGCGGCGCACCGCCGCCCGGCCCTGTCGGTCGGCGTGCGCGGGGCGCGGCTGTTCAACCACCCGCCGCCGACGCAGGGTCTGGCCTCGCTGATGATCCTCGCGCTGTTCGACCGGCTGGGCGTGACGGAGGGCGAGGGCTTCGACCACGTCCACGGGCTGATCGAGGCGACCAAGCAGGCCTTCCTGGTCCGCGACCGCGAGGTCGGTGACCCGGCCTACATGGGGCGGGAGGCGCAGAGCTTCCTCGACGACGCGGTGCTGGACGGGCTGGCGGCGAACATCGACCGCGCCCGCGCGCTGCCCTGGCCGCATGTCGCCAAGCCCGGCGACACGGTGTGGCTGGGCGTGATCGACGGGCAGGGCCGCGCCGTCAGCATGATCCAGAGCGTCTATTTCGAATTCGGCTCCGGCCTCGTCCTGCCGGACACCGGCATCACCTGGCAGAACCGCGGCGCCTCCTTCCGTCTGGCGGAGGATGGCTGGAACGCGCTGGCGCCCGGCCGCAAGCCCTTCCACACGCTGAACCCGGCGATGGCCCGCTTCGACGACGGGCGCAGCATGGTCTACGGGACCATGGGCGGGGAGGGGCAGCCGCAGACGCAGGCCGCCGTCTTCTCCCGCTACGCGATGTTCGGGCAGGGCCTGCAGGCCGCCGTGACGGCGCCGCGCTGGCTGCTCGGCCGCACCTGGGGCGAGGACAGCGTGACGCTGAAGCTGGAAAGCCGTTTCGACCCCGCCCTGGTCGCCGCCCTGCGCGACGCCGGGCACGAAGTCGAGCTGCTCGATCCGTACACGAGCACCATGGGGCATGCGGGCGCCATCGTCCGCCATGCCGACGGAACGCTGGAGGGGGCAACCGATCCCCGCAGCGATGGGGCGGTCGCCGCCTGGTGACCGAATAACCCGAGAGTTCAAATCAAGAAGAGGGGGCTAGACGACATGCGGACGATGAAGACCACGGCGTTGCTGCTGAGCGCCGCGCTGCTGGCGCCGGGCGTGGCCTTTGCGCAGGAGACGATCAAGATCGGCGTGACCCAGCCGCTGACCGGCGCGGTCGCCGCGTCGGGCAACTACGTCGCCAACGGCGCGCGGGTGGCGGAGGAGGTCGTGAACGCCAACGGCGGCGTTCTCGGCAAGAAGATCCAGCTGATCATCGAGGACAACAAGAGCAACCCGAAGGAGGCCGTCGCCTCCGCCGAGAAGCTGATCGTGCGCGACAAGGTCCCGGTGCTGATGGGTGCCTGGAGCTCCACCTTCACCCTGGCGGTGATGCCGAAGCTGGTGGAGTACGGCGTGCCGATGGTGGTGGAGACCTCCTCCTCGACCAAGATCACCACCTCGGGCAACCCGTGGGTCTTCCGCATCGCCCCGACCTCCGCCATGGAGGCCAAGTCCTTCGCGGAGAAGCTGGACCATTTCCAGCCGGCCATCCAGAAGGCCGATTTCCTGGCGGTGAACAACGACTTCGGCCGCGGCTCGGCGGAGGAGTTCCGCAAGATGCTCCAGGCCAAGGGCGTCAAGATCGGCGTCACCGAGACGATGGCCCCGGAGGCCACCGACCTGTCGGCCCAGCTGTCCAGCATCAAGCAGTCGGGCGGCGACACGCTGTTCGTCACCACCGGCGTCGAGCAGATCACCCTGATCCTGAAGCAGGCGGCCGAGCTGCGCCTGCCGCACCGGGTCATCACCAACGGCGGCTCCTCCTCCCCCGACCAGCTCATCGCGCAGGCGGGGGCCGCGGCGGACGGCGGCTACTTCACGCTGTTCTTCGCCCCCTGGTTCCCGGAGAAGGCGGTGCACCCGACGGTCGCCAAGACCTTCGTCGATGGCTGGAACAAGAAGGGCTACGACTTCGCCGGCCTGACCGAGGGCTACCGCGGCTATGACGGCATCATGACCATCGTGGAAGCCATCAAGAAGGCCGGCAAGGCGGAGCCGCAGGCCATCCGCGACGCGCTGTGGACCGTCAAGCTGGACGGCGTGAACGGCGACATCGCCTTCAAGAAGGACGGCCCAGAGGGCAAGGAGAGCGGCCAGAACGAGGCCAACGTCTACGTCGTCCAGGTGAAGGACGGCAAGGTGACGATGCCGTAACCGGCTTCACCGCCCTCTCCCGACCCGGGAGAGGGAAGGGGCCCGCGCCGAGGGCGCGGGAAGGGTGAGGGTACCGGCAAGGATCAGCGCCTTGATCCTCGGGCGACCCTCACCCGTCGCCTTCGGCGCCACCCTCTCCCAGGGCGGGAGAGGGAAGTAAGGAGACACGCGGTGGAAGCGCATCTGCAGCATCTTTTGAACGCCGTGGTCCTGGGGGGGACCTACGCGCTGCTGGGAATCGGCCTGACGCTGATCTTCGGCATCATGCGCGTGGTCAACTTCACCCATGGCGAGCTTTACACCTTCGGCGCCTACATGGCCTACATGCTGGCCGGGATGATGGGGCTGAACTTCTTCATGTCCCTGGCGATGGCAGCATTGCTGGGCATGGCGCTGGGCGCGCTGATCGAATTCACGCTGCTGCGCCCGCTGAAGGGCGCCGACATCGACACCACCATGCTGGTGATGATCGGCGCCGGCATCGCCATGCAGGCCGGCGAGCAGCTCGTCTGGGGCGGTGTGGCGAAGTCCGTGCCCAGCCCCTTCCCGACCGAGCCGGTGGTGCTGGGGTCGGTGTCGGTGGGCATGAACCGGCTGTTCGTGCTGGGCGTGGCGCTGCTGCTGCTGGGCGGCTTCTACCTGCTCATCAACCGGACCAAGCTGGGTGTCGCCATGCGCGCCACCTTCCAGGACCCGGACACGGCGGCCCTGATGGGCGTCAACCGCGGGCTGATGTACACGCTGACCTTCGCGCTCGGCTCCGGCCTCGCCGCCACGGCGGGGGCGCTGCTCGGCCCGATCTTCGTGGTCACGCCGACCATGGGCGATCTGGTGGCGCTCAAGGCCTTCGCCATCGTCATCCTGGGCGGGCTGGGCAACATCCCCGGCGCCACCATCGGCGGCTTCGTGCTGGCGCTCGCCGAGGAGTTCGGCGCCGGCTACCTGTCGTCGGGCTACCGCGACGCCATGGGCTTCCTGCTGATCATCGCCGTGCTGATCGTGCGGCCCCAGGGTCTCTTCGCCATGAAGGAGCGGATCGGATGACGACGCGCCTCCTCCCCTGGCTGTTCGTTTTGTTCATGGCGGTCGGGCCGCTGTGGCTGGGCGACCAGTACATCCTCTACGTCCTGACCTCGACCGGCATCTTCATCATCGGGGCGATGAGCCTGAACCTGCTGCTCGGCTACACCGGGCAGCTCAGCCTCGGCCACATTGCCTTCTTCGGCATCGGCGCCTACACCAGCGCGTTGCTGTCGCTGGGCTTCGACCTCGATCTCGGCGGGGCGGAACCCTTCGTGCTGGGGCCGCAGCCGGTGTGGGTCGCCTTCCTCGGCGGCATCCTGATGGCGGCGCTGTTCGGCTTCCTGATCGGCAAGCTCGCCTTCCGGGTGCGCGGGGCCTACTTCGTCATCGTCACCATCAGCTTCGCCCAGGTCATGCGCATGGTCGCGCTGAACTGGGTGGACCTGACCGAAGGGCCGATGGCGCTGAACAACATCCCGCCGCTGTCGGTCTGGCTGCCGTGGGACGGGGTGATCCCGCTCTACAAGAAGGAATACAATTACCTTCTGGTGCTGGCGGTCGCGGTGGTCTGCTTCCTGGTGATCCAGCGGCTGGTGCAGTCGCGGGTCGGCCGGGCGCTGGTGGCGCTGCGCGAGAACGAGTCGCTGGCGCGCTCGGTCGGCATCGACGTGACGCGCTATCTGGTCGTCGCCACGGTGATCGCGGCGGGCATGGCCGGGGCCGCGGGCGGGCTCTACACCCACTACATCCGCATCGTCGATCCGGACGTCTTCATGTTCATCTACACGGTGACCATGGTCATCATGGTGGTGACGGGGGGCAAGGGCACGCTGGCCGGGCCGATCGTCGGCGGCCTCGCCTTCGGCATCCTGCCCGAGGTTCTGCGCGAGGTGGCGCGGCCCGAGGTGCAGTGGATCATCTACGGCGTCGCCATGATCGTGGTCGTCTTCTTCCTGCCGCAGGGCATGGTTCCGGCGGTGAAGAACTGGTTCGCCGGCCGCCGCAAGCGCGTCGCCGCCACGGCGCTGGGCCTGCGCAAGGAGACCTCGGCATGAGCCTCGCCTTCGACACCGCTGATGCGCCAATTTTGGAAGTGCGCGAGGTCGCCGTTCACTTCAGCGGCCTGATCGCCATCGCCTCGATGAGCTTCGCCGTGCCGGAAGGGGAGATCGTCAGCCTGATCGGCCCCAACGGGGCGGGCAAGACGACCGCCTTCAACGTCATCACCGGCTTCCTGAAGCCGACCGGCGGCAAGGTGCTGTTCCGCGGCACCGACCTGACGCGCCTCTCCTCCAACCGCATCGCGGGCCTGGGCGTCGTGCGCACCTTCCAGCGCACCAGCATCTTCGCCGGCTGCACCGTCTTCGACAACGTGCTGACCGGGATGCACCGGCAGGGGAAGGCGGAGACCTGGGGGGCGCTGCTGCGGCTCGCCTCGGTGCGGGCGGAGACGGAGCGGATGCGGGCGGCGGTGGCCGAGATCCTGGCCTTCGTCGGGCTGTCGCACCGCGCCGACGAGCTGGCCGGCAACCTCGCCTATGGCGAGCAGCGGCTGCTCGGCATCGCCATCGCGCTGGCCGCCGACCCGAAGTTGCTGCTGCTGGACGAGCCCGCCGCCGGGCTGAACCCGTCGGAGACGGAGGCCTTCATGGGCGTCGTCCAGCGCATCCGCGACCGCGGCGTGACCATCCTGCTGGTCGAGCACGACATGCGCATGGTGATGACCATCTCCGACCGCGTGGTGGTGCTGAACCACGGGCGCATAATCGCCGAAGGCCCGCCGGAGGTCATCCGCGCCAACCCGGACGTGATCCAGGCCTATCTGGGCCAGGGGGTGAAGCATGCTAAAGGTTGAGGGGATCACCGTCTGCTACGGCCAGATTCCGGCGCTCCGCAACGTCTCGCTGACCGTGGAGGAAGGTGAGCTGGTCACCCTGATCGGCGCCAACGGGGCCGGCAAGACCACCACGCTGCGCGCCATCAGCGGTCTGCTGCCGCTGGCCTCGGGCCGCATCACCTTCGAGGGGCGGGAGATCGGCAACGCCGCGCCCCGCACGGTGCTGGCGCTGGGTGTGGCGCACTGTCCGGAGGGGCGGCGCGTCTTCCCCCACCTGACCGTGCGCGAGAATCTGGAGATGGGCGCCTATCTGCGCCGCGACCATCAGGCGGTGGCCCAGGACATGGAGCGGCTGTTTCACCGCTTCCCCCGCCTCAAGGAGCGGCTGAACCAGCCCGCCGGCACCATGTCGGGCGGCGAGCAGCAGATGCTGGCCATCGCGCGGGCGCTGATGTCGCGCCCGAAGATCGTGCTGTTCGACGAGCCGTCGCTCGGCCTCGCCCCCAACCTCGTGGAACGCACCTTCGAGATCGTGTCGGACATCCGCCGGGAAGGGACCACCGTGCTGATGGTCGAGCAGAACGCCTACGCCGCGCTCGACATGTGCGACCGCGCCTATCTGCTGGAGAGCGGGCAGGTGATGGAGCAGGGCACGGGGCAGGCCATGCTCGCCAACGACCACATCCAGCGCGCCTATCTGGGCGGTTAAGAAAAAAGAGAGGGTCAGGGAATGGGAGAGGTTAGCACCGCTGGATCGGGCGCCGGTTCCGGTGTCGGCGCGCGGGTCCGCCGCAAGGAGGACGACCGGCTGCTGCGCGGGCGGGGCCGCTTCGTCGGCGACATCGCCCTGGTCGGCATGAAGGAATTGGCCTTCGTGCGCAGCCCGGTCGCCCACGCCACCATCACCGGCATCGAGATCCCGGAGGAGCACCGCGGCGCCGTCTTCACCTGGGCGGATCTGGCGGCGGGCGGCGTCAAGCCGATCCGCGCCGTGTCGGGCCTGCCCGGCTTCAAGGTGTCGGAGCAGCCGGCGCTGGCCGATGGCAAGGTGCGCTTCGTCGGCGAGCCGGTGGCCGTCTGCGTCGCCGCCACCCGCGCCGAGGCCGAGGACATCGCGGCCTCCGTCTTCGTCGACTACGCCGAGCTGCCGGTGAATTCCGACATGCTGGAGGCGGTGAAGCCGGGCGCGCCGAAGGTGCACGACCACTGGCCGGACAATGTCTTCCTGGAAACCAACGTCGGCGGGACCATCGCGGAGATCGCCGCCACCGCCCCGGTCAAGGTGTCGCGGACCATCCGAACGGCGCGCCAGTGCATGGTGCCGCTGGAGGGCAAGGGCGTGGTCGCCCATTGGGACCGCCACGTCGAACAGCTCGTCCTGACCACCTCGACCCAGATGCCGCACATCGTGCGCGCCGGCCTGTCGGAATGCCTGGACCTCGACCAGGGGCTGATCCGCGTGGTGGCCCCGGACGTCGGCGGCGGCTTCGGCTGGAAGGGCCTGCTCCAGCCGGAGGAGATCGTGGCCGCCTGGATCGCCATGCGCCTCGACCGTCCCGTCCGCTGGACCGAGGACCGGCGGGAGCATCTGGTCGCCGCCGCCAACGCCCGCGAACACCATTACGAGATCACCGCCTACGCCGACGCGCGCGGACGGCTGCTGGGGATCGAGGCCGACGCCTGGGTCGATGCCGGGGCCTACTCCGTCTATCCCTTCTCGGCCTGCCTGGAGGCGGCGCAGGTCGGCAGCATCCTGCCCGGCCCCTACGACTTCGCGCATTACCGCTGCCGCACCTTCTCCGTCTGCACCAACAAGCCGCCGATCGTTCCCTACCGCGGCGTGGCGCGCACCGGCGTGTGCTTTGCCATGGAGCAGATGATCGACGCCGTGGCCGACGCCGTGGGGCGGGAGCCGTGGCAGGTGCGGCTGGAAAACCTCGTCCCGCCGGAAAAGATGCCCTTCGACAACGTGACGAAGAAGCATTTCGACAGCGGCGACTATCCCGAATCCGTCCGCCGCGCCGTCGCCGCCATCGAGCTTGAGGGCTGGCGCGCCCGCCAGAAGGCCGGGGAGGTGGATGGGCGTCTGATCGGCGTCGGCTTCGCCACCTATTGCGAGCAGTCGGCCCACGGCACCGCCGTCTATCATGGCTGGGGCATCCCCATGGTGCCGGGGCACGAACAGGCGCAGGCCCGCATCACCCCGGACGGCGGGCTGGAGCTGCGCGTCGGCGTGCAGTCGCACGGCCAGAGCATGGAGACCACCTTCGCCCAGGTCGCCCACGAAGTGCTGGGCATCCCGCTGGAGAAGATCAAGCTGGTGCACGGGGACACCGGCCTGACGCCCTATTCGACGGGCACCTGGGGATCGCGCAGCATGGTCATGGCCGGTGGCGCCGTCGCCACCGCCTGCCGAACGCTGGCCGAGCGGCTGCGCAAGATCGGCGCGCACCTGATGCAGGCCGTGCCGGAGGGGGTGGTTCTGAAGGACGGAGCCGTAACGGCCGGACCCGCCGCGGTGACCATCCGCGAGATCGCCCACATCTGGTACCGCGCGCCGCAGCTCCTTCCCGCCGACGTGGACCGCGGCGGGCTGGAGGTCACCGCCGGCTACAAGCCGGGCAGCGACCACGGAACCTTCTCCTACGCCACCCACGCCGTGGCGGTGGCCGTGGACCCGGAGATCGGGCAGGTCGAAATCCTCGACTATGTGGTGGTCGAGGATGCCGGGACCATGGTCAACCCGATGGTCGTCGACGGCCAGATCTACGGCGGCGTCGCCCAGGGCGTCGGCACCGCGCTCTACGAGCGGATGCCCTACGACGCGGAAGGCCAGCCGCTCGCCTCCACCTTCGCGGATTACCTGATCCCCGGATTCACCGAGGTCCCGCACGTGAGGATCATCCACATGCTGACGCCCTCGCCCTACACCGAGTTCGGCGTGAAGGGCATCGGCGAGGGCGGCGCCATCGCCCCGCCGGCGGCGATCTGCAACGCCATCAACGACGCGCTGAAGCCGCTGGGCGTCATCGTGACGAACGCGCCGATGACGCCGGAGGTCATCCTTGGTGCCATCGCCGAAACGCGGGGTGCGGCATGAAGGCGGTCGATTTCGACTACGCGCAGCCGGCGACGCTGGACGCGGCGCTGGAGCTTCTGTCGCGCGAGGACGTGATGGTGCGGCCCGTCGCCGGCTCCCAGTCGCTCGGCCCCATGCTGAATCTGCGGCTGGCCCAGCCGGAGCTGCTGGTGGACATCACCCGCATCGCCGAGCTTCGGACGATCCGCCGGGAGGGCGACCGGCTGGCCATCGGGGCCTGCGTCACCCACGCGCGGCTGGAGGACGGCGATTATCCGGACGTGACGCGCGGCGTGCTTCCCAGCGTGGCGGCGGTGATCGCCTACCGCGCGGTGCGCAACCGCGGCACCATCGGCGGCAGCCTCGCCCACGCCGATCCGGCGGCGGACTGGGTGAACGTCCTGACCGCGCTGGGCGCCGACGTTGTGATCGCCGGCCCGGGCGGACGGCGCAGCGTGCCGATGACCGACTTCATCCTGGGTGTCTTCGAGACGGCGTTGCAGCCGGGCGAGATCGTCGCGGAAATCCAGGTGCCCGCCCTCTCCGACCGGGCGCGCTGGGGCTACTACAAGGTCTGCCGCAAGACCGGCGAATTCTCCCACGCCACCGGGGCGGTGCTGATCGACCCGGCGCGCGGCGTCCAGCGCTGCGTCGCCGGGGCGACTTCCGGCAAGCCGGTGGTGATCGACGGCCCGGCCCTGTTCGAGGGTGGCTGCACGGAAGCGGCGCTGGCCGCGCACCTCGCCGGCAGCCCCGCCGCGGACGACCCCATCGCCCTTAAGACCCACACCGTCGCGCTGAAGCGCGCCATCGCGCAGGTGATGTCATGAGCGCCCACGCCAAAACCATTTCCCTGACCGTCAACGGCACGCGCGTCGAAGCCAGCGTGCCGCCGCGCCAGCATCTCGGCGACTTCCTGCGCGAGCGGGAACTGCTGACCGGCACCCATCTGGGCTGCGAGCACGGCGTGTGCGGCGCCTGCACCATCCTGATCGACGGCGAGCCGGCGCGCTCCTGCATCACCTTCGCGGTGGCCTGCGACGGGCGGTCCGTCACCACGGTGGAGGGGCTGGACGACGACCCCGTCGCCGCGGAGCTGCGCGAGGCCTTCTCCGCCGAGCACGGGCTGCAGTGCGGCTTCTGCACGCCGGGGATGCTGGTGGCGGCGCGCGACGTGGTGCTGCGCCGACCGGACGCCGACAACCCGGCGATCCGCACGGCGATGAGCGGCAACCTGTGCCGCTGCACCGGCTATGTCGGGATCGTCAACGCCATCCGCCGCGTCATCGACGCGCGCAACACGAACGCGGGGTAAGCCCATGCCGACCATGACCCAGACCCTTGCCGTCAACTTCCCGCGCGCCCGCGTCTGGCCGCTGCTCGGCGACGTGGAGCAGGTGATCGCCTGCATGCCCGGCGCCTCGCTGACCAAGCCGCGCGAGGGCGACCGGATCTTCGGGCAGATGCGCGTGAAGCTCGGCCCCATCGCCGCCGCCTTCGCGGGCGAGGGCACGCTGACGATGGACGCGGCGACCCACACCGGCCTCATCCACGGCCAGGGAACGGACCCGAAGAACAATTCCCGCGCCAAGGCCGACGTGACCTTCGCCGTCGTGGAGGAGGGGACGGGGACGCGCATCGACCTGACCGTCGATTTCACCCTGACCGGCGTTCTGGCCCAGTTCAGCCGCGGCGCCATCGTGCAGGAGATCGCCAACCGCCTGACCGCCGAGTTCGCCCGCAACCTGGAAGCCAAGCTCGCCGCGACCGCCCCGGTGGCGGAGGTGGCTGCGTCCTCGGAAGCGGTGGCCGCCCCGGCCCCGGAACCCGCTCCCGAGCCCGCCAAGGAATTGAACGCTGGCAATCTGCTGTGGGTGATGCTGAAAGACTGGCTGCGCAAGCTCTTTTCCAACCCTCTCCCCTCCGGGGAGAGGGTGGCCCGGAGGGCCGGTGAGGGGGATGCGCGTGGCGGTGCGTCCGGCAAAAGCGCAACCCCCTCACCCTGACCCTCTCCCCGCTTTCGGCGGACCAGAGGTCCGCCTGTCGCGTCAGCGCAAACTTCGTTTGCGCGAGAGCGGAGGGGAGAGGGAATTTGGAATTCCGATGAGACTTAAACCCGCATCATGCCGAACGACCCCCTGAACGCCTTCGTCCCCTATGGCCGGACCGAGGTCGCCGGAGCCGCAAGCGGCCCGCTGGCCGGGCTGCGCTTCGCGGTGAAGGACCTGTTCCACATCGCCGGCCTGCCCACCGGGGCCGGAAACCCGGACTGGCTGCGCACCCACGAGGTCCCGCGGGAGACCGCGCCCGCCGTGCAGCGGCTGCTCGACGCCGGGGCGCGCGTCGCCGGCAAGACGCTGACCGACGAGCTGGCCTGGAGTCTGGCCGGCGAGAACGCCCATTACGGCACCCCGGAGAATTCGCAGGCGCCCGGCCGCATTCCTGGAGGTTCCTCCAGCGGGTCGGCCGCCGCGGTGGCGGGCGGGGCGGTGGACTTCGCCATCGGGACCGACACCGGCGGATCGGTCCGCCTGCCGGCCAGCTACTGCGGCCTCTACGGCATGCGGCCCACCCACGGAGCAGTTCCGCTGGACGGCTCCGTCCCGCTGGCGCCGAGCTTCGACACGGTGGGCTGGTTCGCGCGGGAGGCGGCGCTGTTCCGCCGCGTCGGGGCGGTGCTGCTGCCTCCGTCGGCCACCCTGGGGGCGGGTGCGGCCTTCCGCCGCCTGCTGATTGCCGAGGACGCCTTCGCCATCGCCGGAGAGGCGGTGCGCGCCGCCCTCGCCCCGGCCTTGGACCGGCTGCGCGAGCGGTTCGGGGATGCGGAGACCGTGACGCTGGCCCCGGAGGGGCTGGACCAATGGCGCCCGGTCTTCCAGACGCTCCAGGCCGCCGAAGCCTGGGCGGCGCACGGCGCTTGGATCACGGCGACGAAACCGACCTTCGGACCAGGCGTGCGCGACCGCTTCGCGGCGGCGTCCACGCTCGACCCCGCCCTGGCCCGCGCGGCGGCGCAGAGGCGGGAGGGCATCCGGCGGCGGATGGACGACCTGCTGGGGACGGACGGGCTGATCGTCCTGCCCAGCGCGCCGGGCATCGCGCCGTTGCGCGGCTCCTCAGGGGCGGCGGTGGACGCGGAGCGCGGACGGGCACTGGCGATCCTCTGCCCCGCCGGTCTGGCCGGGCTGCCGCAACTCTCCATTCCCGCGGCGCGGCTCCAGGGCTGCCCGCTCGGCCTGTCGCTCATTGGGCCGCGTGGGAGCGATTCCGCGCTTCTGGCCATCGCCGAGGACCTGTTCGCATGACGCTTGAGATCAATATCCCCGAGGTGGTGGCCGAGGTCACCGCCGCCTTCGAGCGCTACGAGCGCGCGCTGACCGGCAACGACGTGGCGGTCCTGGACGAGCTGTTCTGGAACCACCCGGCAACCCTGCGCTACGGCGTGGGCGAGAACCTGTATGGCTACGACGCCATCGCCGCCTTCCGCCAGGGCCGCCCCGCGGCGGGGCTGGACCGGGTGTTGCGCAACACCGTCATCACCACCTATGGCCGCGACATGGCGACCGCCAACACCGAATTCATGCGCCCTGCCACCGAGCGTGTCGGGCGGCAGAGCCATACGTGGGTCCGCATGCCTGAGGGCTGGCGGATCGTCGCGGCGCATGTGTCGCTGATGGGCTAGGCGCCACCGTCTTCCGGCCCGGTTGCCGATTCTCCGGCCCGCCGCCATCCTATCTGACAGCCGCTTTCCCAAACCCGCTCCGACGGACCGCCCGCGATGACCTTAGACGACCCCCTGATTGAAGAGGCGTACCGCGTCCTGGCGGAGCGTCCCGGATTCCTCATCCGCCGTCTGCACCAGATCCACGTCGCCATGTTCATGGAGGAGTGCGCGGAGTTCAACATCACCCCCGTCCAGTACAGCGTGCTGACCGCCCTGGCGGACCGGCCCGACCTGGATCAGGTGACGCTGGGCGCCCAGATCGGCATCGACCGCACGACCACGGCGGGCGTTCTGGCCCGGCTGGCCGAGCGCGGGCTGATCCAGCGCCGGGCCAGCCCGGTGGACAAGCGCATGAAGCTGGCCGCCATCACCGCGGAGGGCCGGAAGCTGCTGCGCCGCATGGACAAGAAGGCCCAGCGCGCCCACGACCGCACCATCGCGCCACTGCCGAAGGAGGACCGGGCGGTTTTCCTGCGCTACCTGCTGCATCTGGTGGACGCCAGCAACGGCTACGGCCGCGCCCCCCTGCATCTGCCGTAAAGGCATCGGAAACACCTGAAGAGTTGGGGACACACGCGATGAACGACGCCACCGCGCGGGCTGTGGAGCGGATGCTGGCCGCCAATCCAGTGTGGACGGAGACCGGAACTGCCGGGGAGCGGATCGGGCTGGACCGCCACACGCTGCTGCACGCCGGGCCGCCCTTTACCGATCCGGCGGAGATCTGTCCGCCGATCCTCAACGCCGCCGCCGCGGCGCTGCTGTTCGAAGGCATGGCCGGCAGTGTGGAGGAGGCCCGCGCCCTGGTGCGGAGCGGCGCCGTGACCCTGCGTCCGGCGCAGGATTTCGGCGTGGTCACCCCGCTCGCCGCCGTCGTGTCGCGGTCGATGTGGCTGCATGTGGTGGAGGATGCCGGCGGCTCCGGCGCCCGCGCCTACAGCCCGCTCAACGAGGGCGGTGGCCCCGCCTTGCGTTTCGGCATCGTCAGCGGGGCGGTTGTGGAGCGGCTGCGCCTGCTGCACGGCGCGGTCGGCCCGGCGCTGGCCGGGATTGGGCCGGTGGCGTTGACCGGGATCGCCTGCGAGGCGATGGAGCAGGGGGACGAGCTGCACGGGCGCGTCGGGGTGGCCTCGGCCCTGCTGACCGAGACGCTGGTGTCGCGGCTGGGCGGGACCGGTGAGGTCTGTGCGTTCCTGAAGGAGGCCGGGCAGTTCTTCCTCAACCCTTGGATGGCCGCCTGCAAGGCGGTGATGCTGGCCGCCGACGGCGTGCCGGGGGCGGCGCTGGTGACGGCGGCGGGCGGCAACGGGGTGCGCTTCGGGCTGCGTTTGTCGGGCATGATGGGCGAGGGCTGGGCGAGCGCGCCGGTGGCTGCCCCGCAGGGGCCGGACATCGGCTCTCCCGGCGGAGCCCCCCGCCCGCGTCTGCCGGCAATCGGGGACAGCGCCGTCATCGACGCGCTGGGCTTCGGTGCGCTGGCCCTTGACGCCGCTCCGCTGCTGCGGGCGGAGTTGGGGGCGGCGGCCGAGACGGCCATCGCGGCGGCGGACCGGCTGCTCTGCGCCGACCATCCCGTCCACGGGCGGCGTGTCGGGCTGGATGCCCGTGCCGTGCTGCTGGGCGGCCCGGTGCCCCCGGTCTGTCTGGCCGCCCTGCACGCGGCGGGGGAGGATGGGATCGTCGGGCGCGGCCTCGCCTGGCACCCGCCCTCCTGCCACGCCGAGGCGGTGGCGGCGGTGGACCGGCTGAGCCGCGCCGGTTTCCCGGACGCCCCCGACCGTCGCGCCTGACATCCGGGGAACCGGCAACGCCTATGGCGTCACAGCGCCTGCTCCAGCTCCGGCACCGCCTTGAACAGGTCGGCGACGAGGCCATAATCGGCGACCTGGAAGATGGGCGCCTCCTCGTCCTTGTTGATCGCGACGATGACCTTGCTGTCCTTCATGCCGGCGAGGTGCTGGATGGCACCGGAGATGCCGACGGCGATGTACAGCTCGGGCGCCACGATCTTGCCGGTCTGGCCGACCTGATAGTCGTTCGGCACGAATCCGGCGTCCACCGCCGCGCGGCTGGCGCCGACCGCCGCCCCCAGCTTGTCGGCCAGCGCCTCCAGCAGCTTGAAGTTCTCGCCCGACTGCATGCCGCGGCCGCCCGACACGACGATCTTGGCCTGGGTCAGCTCCGGACGCTCCGACTTCGTCAGCTCCTGGCCGACGAACTTGGCCGAACCGGCGTCGCCCGTCCCGGCGATCGCTTCGACCGTGGCCGAGCCGCCCGTGGCGGCGGCCGCCTCGAAGGCGGTGGTGCGCACCGTCACGACCTTGATCGGGTCGGCGGACTTCACCGTGGCGATGGCGTTGCCGGCGTAGATCGGCCGCTCGAACGTGTCGGCGGAGACCACCCCGGTGATGTCGGAGATCGCTGCGACATCGAGCAGGGCGGCGACGCGCGGCAGCAGGTTCTTGCCCTCCGACGAGGCGGCGGCCAGCACATGGCCGTAGCCCTTGGCGAGATTGACGACCAGCGGCGCGACGTTCTCCGGCAGCGGGTGGGCGTAGGCCGCGTCGTCGGCCAGCAGCACCTTGGACACCCCGGCCACCTTGGCGGCGGCCTCGGCGACGGCCTGGGCGCCCTGGCCGGCGACCAGAACGTGGATCTCTCCGCCGATCTTGGCGGCGGCGCTGACCGCGTTCAGCGTGGCGGCCTTCAGCGCGGCGTTGTCGTGTTCGGCGATGACGAGAATGGACATGTCAGATCACTTTCCCTATCAGATCGCGCGGGCTTCGTTCTTCAGCTTGTCGACCAGGGCGGCCACGTCGGCGACCTTGACGCCGGCCTTGCGCTTGGCCGGCTCGGCGACCTTGAGCGTGGTCAGGCGCGGCGCCACGTCGACACCCAGCGCGTCGGGGGCCAGCGTCTCGATGGGCTTCTTCTTGGCCTTCATGATGTTGGGCAGCGAGGCGTAGCGCGGCTCGTTGAGGCGCAGGTCGGCGGTGACCACGGCGGGCAGCGTCAGCTGCACCGTCTCCAGGCCGCCGTCGATCTCGCGGGTCACGGTGACCGAGCCCTCGCCCGGCACGACCTTGGAGGCGAAGGTGCCCTGCGGCCAGCCCAGCAAGGCGGCGAGCATCTGGCCGGTCTGGTTGCAGTCGTCGTCGATCGCCTGCTTGCCGAGGATGACCAGCGTCGGGCCTTCCTTGTCGACGAGCGCCTTGAGCACCTTGGCGACGGCCAGCGGCTGCGTCTCGGCGTCGGTCTGGACCAGGATGCCGCGGTCGGCGCCCATGGCGAGGCCGGTGCGCAGCGTCTCCTGCGCGGCCGTCGGGCCGACGGTGACCACGATGACCTCGGTCGCCTTGCCGGCTTCCTTGAGGCGGACGGCCTCTTCGACGGCGATCTCGTCGAAGGGGTTCATGCTCATCTTCACGTTGGCGGTCTCAACGCCGGAGCCGTCCGCCTTGACGCGGATCTTGACGTTGTAATCGACCACCCGCTTGACCGGGACGAGGACCTTCATGGGTTTAATCCTAGACTGGCGGAACCGCGCTCAGGCGCGCAGGATCTTGCCGGGATTCATGATGTTGTGCGGATCGAAGGCGCGCTTCAGCGTCGCCATCATGTCCAACTCGACCGGGGACTTGTAGCGCGGCATCTCGTCGATGCGCAGCCGTCCGATGCCGTGCTCGGCGGAGATGGAACCGCCAAGCTCGACGACGATGTCGTGGACGATGGCGTTGACCGTCGCCAGCTTCGCCTTCCATTCGGCCGGGTCGCCGCCCTCCGCCTGGATCGGGTTGAAATGGATGTTGCCGTCGCCGAGATGGCCGAAGGCGAAGGGGCGGATGCCCGGGCATTCCCGCTCCAGCGCCGCGTTGGCGCGGTCGAGGAAGCGCGCCACGCGGGAGATCGGCACCGACACGTCGTGCTTGAAGGACACGCCCTCGCGCTTCTGGCCTTCCGGGATGCCCTCGCGGATGCGCCACAGCGAATCGGCCTGGGCCTTGGAGGCGGCCACGACGCCGTCCAGCACCTCGCCGGCCTCCATTCCGGCCTCCAGGATGCCTTCCAGCATCTCCATCAGGCGGTTGCCGCCGTCCTGGTCGGCCAGCTCGACCAGCACATACCAGGGATAGCGGTCGCGCAGCGGGTCGGGCACGTCCGGCACGTGGCGGCGGGCCACGTCGATGCAGTCGCGCTGGATCAGCTCGAAGGTGATGATGCGGTCGCCGGCGACACCCTTGGCGCGGGTCAGCAGATCGACGGCGTCGCTGGGAGCCGACACGGCGACCAGCGCCGTGGCGGTGGCGCGCGGCAGCGGCGACAGCTTCAGCACCGCGGCGGTGACGATGCCCAGCGTGCCCTCCGACCCGATGAAGATCTGCTTCATGTCGTAGCCGGCGTTGTCCTTGCGCAGCCCGCGCAGCCCGTCCCAGATCCGCCCGTCGGGCAGCACCACCTCCAGCCCGGCGACGAGGTTGCGCATGTTGCCGTAGCGCACGACCTGCACGCCGCCGGCGTTGGTGGCGATGTTGCCGCCGATCTGGCAGGAGCCCTCGGCGGCGAGGCTCATCGGGAACAGCCGGCCGATGTCGCGCGCCGCGTTCTGGATGTTGGCGAGGATGCAGCCGGCCTCCACCGTCATCGTGTCGTTGTCGATGTCGATCTCGCGGATGCGGTTCAGCCGGTTGGTCGAGAGGACGATCTCCGTCCCGTCGGCGTGCGGCTGGCTGGCTCCGGTCAGGCCGGTGTTGCCGCCCTGGGGCACGATGGGGGTGCGCGTCTCCGCGCAGATGCGCACCACCGCGGCCAGCGCCTCGGTGCTGTCGGGCAGAACCACGGCGGGCGAACGGCCGACCCAGCCGTCGCGCCAGGATTCCATGAAGGGCTGCATGGTGCCGGGATCGGTGATCAGCCCGCGGTCGCCGACGATGGCGTGGATGGGGGCGAGCACGGCCGTCGCGAAGTCCGGCCGCCCGGTGGTCGGGGTGTGGTTGGACCCCGAAATGTCTTTGGACAAGGAGGCTCTCCCTGGGCTTCGGTTCCGCGTCACAGCGCGCGATAGGCCGTCTTGATGATGGTGTAGAACTCGATGGCGGAGCGCCCCTGCTCGCGCGGGCCGTAGCTCGACATCTTCCGGCCGCCGAAGGGCACGTGGTAGTCGACGCCGGCCGTCGGCAGGTTCAGCATGGTCATGCCGGCCTGGATGTTGGCCTGGAAGTGGCGGGCGTGCTTCATCGAGTTGGTGATGATGCCCGACGACAGGCCGTAGTCGGTGTCGTTGGCCACCGCCAGGGCCTCCTCGTAATCCTTGACGCGGATGACGCTGGCGACCGGGCCGAACACCTCCTCCCGGTTGATGGTCATGGCGTTGCTGGTCTCGGTGAACAGGGTCGGGGCGAGGAACCAGCCGCGCGTCGGTCGGTCCAGCCGCCCGCCGCCGGACGCCAACTGCGCGCCTTCCTTCAGGCCGGTGTCGATGTATTGCAGATTCTTGGTGAGCTGGAACTCGTCGATGACCGGGCCGATCTGCGTCTCCGGCTGCAGGGCGTGGCCGACGCGCAGCGCCGCCATCCGCTCCGTCATCGCGGCGACGAAGGCGTCGTGGATCGAATCCTCGACGATGAAGCGGCCGGTGGCGGTGCAGCGCTGGCCGGCGTGGAAATAGGCGCTGTTGACGCCGATCTCGGCGGCGCGCTCCGGGTCGGCGTCGCCCAGCACGACCAACGGGTTCTGGCCGCCCAGCTCCAGCTGGACGCGGATCATGTGCTCCGCGCAGCGCACGGCGATGCGCCGTCCGGTGTTGACCGAGCCGGTGAAGGACACGGCGTCCACCGCGTCGACCACGGCGGCGCCGACGTTGGGGCCGGCGCCGATCACCAGATTGAACAGCGCCGCGGGCATGCCGTGGGCCTCCAGCGCCTCCGCGATGATACGGGTGACGGCGATGGATATTCCGGGGGTCTTCTCCGACGGCTTCCAGATGACGGCGTTGCCGAAGGCCAGCGCCGGGGCGATCTTCCACATCGGCGTGGCGACCGGGAAGTTCCACGGCGTGACGAGGCCGATGACGCCGACCGGCTCGCGCGTCACGTCGACCTCGACCCCCGGCCGGACCGAGCCCAGCGTCTCGCCCGGCGCGCGCAGCGCCTCGGCGGCGAAGAAGCGGGCGAGGTGGGCGGCGCGGGTGATCTCGCCCAGCGCGTCGGGGATGGTCTTGCCGCCCTCGGTCGCGGCGATGAGGGCCAGCTCGTCCTTGCGGTCGAAGAGCGCGCGGGAGATGGCGTCGAGCACCAGCGAGCGCTGCTCCACCGTGGCGGCGCGCCATTGCGGCTGGGCGGCGCGCGCCGTGGCGACGGCCTCCGCCACGTCGTCGGCGCCGGCCAGCGAGTAGGAACCGGCCAGTTCGTCCAGGTTCGACGGGTTGAAGATGTCGAGCCGGTCGCGGCCCGGCCGCCAGGAACCGGCGATGAAGTTGGTGATGGGATCGGAAGCGGGGGACATGTCGTTTTTTTCTCCGGGGAGGTTCTTTGGTGGCGCGGGTCCTGCCCCCACCCCGACCCTCCCCCGCTGGGCGGGGAGGGAGCCTCAGGCGAAGCGGCGGCAGTCCCCTCCCCTGCGACAGCGGGGAGGGTTAGGGTGGGGGCCTGTGCGCTCAGGCGCGCGCCACCCGCTCCTTCAGGGCGGTCAGCGCCCACAATGTTTCGATGGTCGGCACCGGCACGCCGCGGCGGCGGGCCAGCTCCAGGACGGTGGTCACGATGGGGTCGATCTCCATGCTGCGCCCCGCCTCGAAATCCTGGAGCATCGACGGCTTGTGGCCGGGCACGCCACTGCCCCGGCTCAGCCGCTCGTCGATGTCGTCGGGCAGGGCGACGCCCCAGGCATGGGCGACGTTCAGGCATTCGCGCATCAGCCGGCCCTGGACGGCGGCCATGCCGGGGGCCTGCTCCATGGCGCCCATGGTGGCGCCGGTCAGGACGCTGGTCGGGCCGACCGCCATGTTGAGCATCAGCTTGCTCCACAGCGGCACGCGGATGTCGGCGGGCAGGCGGGCGGTGGCGCCCGCCGCGTTGAAGGAGTCGGCCAGGGCCGCCAGCTTCTCCGCGTGGTCGCCGGGCCGGGGGGCGCCGAAGGCCAGCACCGGCAGGGCGGTGTGGGCGACGACGCCCGGTTCGACGATGCGGGCGGGCAGCACCTCCATCACGCAGGCGGCGACCCGCTCCGGCCCGATGGCCGACCAGATGGCGCCGCCGGGATCGACCACCTCCAGCGGCTCCGGCGTCACGCCGTCCCCGGCGCCGTACAGGTACCACCAGGGAATGCCGTTCTGCGCCGCCACAACCAGCGTGTCCGGCCCGCACAGCGCCGGGAAGGACGCGGCCAGGGTCGGCAGCCCGTGCCCCTTCACCGTGACGATCACCACATCCTGCGGGCCGAGGTCGGCGGCGGAGTCGCTGGCCCGCGGCCGGCTGGTCAGTGTTCCCTTCGGCGTCTGCACGGTCAGCCCGCCGTCGCGGATCGCGGCGAGATGGGCGCCGCGGGCCAGCAGCGACAGCTCGTGCCGGCCCGTGGCGGCGAGATACCCGGCCAGCGCGCCGCCAACGGCCCCGGCTCCTACGACGGCGATGCGCATGTCGCTCTCCCTCTCTCGGTCTTGGTCTTGGTCTCGATCTCGATCACTTGAATTCCAGCGGCGGCAGGTCGTCGTTCAGGTCGCCGCCGAGGCCCTTGAACTGCTCCTCGATCTGCTTGTCGTCGAGCTTGGTGGCGGTCGACTTGTAATGCATGACCATCTGCGGGAAGGCGATCACCAGGGCCACCATGACGAGCTGGATGACCACGAAGGGCACCGCACCCCAGTAGATCTGGCTGGTCAGGACGGGAGCCGTCTCCTTCTTCGTGATGCGGTCGATGTAGGGCAGCTTGGGCGCCACCGAGCGCAGGAAGAACAGGGAGAAGCCGAAGGGCGGGTGCATGAAGCTGGTCTGCATGTTCACCGCCAGGATGATGCCGAACCACACCAGATCGATGCCCAGACGATCCGCCGCCGGGGCGAGCAGCGGGATGACGATGAAGGCCAACTCGAAGAAGTCGAGGAAGAAGGCCAGCAGGAAGACCATCACGCTGACCGCGATCAGGAAGCCCATCTGGCCGCCGGGCAGAGAGACCATCAGCTCCTCGACCCAGATGTGGCCGTTGACGCCGTAGAAGGTCAGCGAGAACACCCGCGCGCCGATCAGGATGAACAGCACGAAGGAGGCCAGCTTGGCCGTCGCGTAGGTCGCCTGCCGCACCATGTCGAGGTTCAGCCGCTTCTTCATGGCCGCCAGCGCCAGCGCGCCGACCGCGCCCATGGCGCCGCCCTCGGTCGGGGTGGCGAGGCCGACGAAGATGGTGCCCAGCACCAGGAAGATCAGCGCCAGCGGCGGCACCATGACGAAGGTCGCCTGCTCCGCCATGCGGGAGATCAGTCGCCGGCCGGAGGCCCGCTCCACCACCGCCACGGCCAGGGCGTAGAGGGCGCCCGCCGCGACGGAATCGCCGACCAGCGCCAGGGTGGTCCACCCGTTCACCGTCAGCCACGCCGCCCCCGCCGTCAGCACCGCCGTGGCGATGGCCTGAAGGACGAGGCGCTGCGCGCCGAAGCCGCGGTTGAAGACCGCCGCCAGGAAGGCGACCAGCACCGCCACCGAGAGCAGCAGCACGACGTAGTCGGCGCCGGACTTCACGTCGGTGCGGCCCATCACCCAGGTGGCGACCCCACCCGCGAACAGGGCCAGCAGGCCGAGCTGCCAGACGCCGCGCGCGCCGTTCGGCTCGCGGTGGGCGATGGCCTCCGGCGGCAGGCCGGGGGCGGCCTTGGGCCAGATCATCGAGACGACGAAGACGTAGAGCGCGTAGAGACCTGACAGCAGCAGGCCGGGGACGAAGGCGGCCTCGTACATGTCGCCGACCGAGCGGCCGAGCTGGTCGGCCATGACGATCAGAACCAGCGACGGCGGGATGATCTGGGCCAGCGTGCCCGACGCCGCGATGACGCCCGACGCCAGCCGGCGGTCGTAGCCGTAGCGCAGCATGATCGGCAGCGAGATCAGGCCCATCGAGATGACCGAGGCAGCCACCACGCCCGTCGTCGCGGCGAGCAGCGCGCCGACGAAGATCACCGCGTAGGCCAGACCGCCGCGGATCGAGCCGAACAGCTGCCCGATGGTGTCGAGCAGGTCCTCGGCCATGCCGGACCGTTCCAGCACCAGGCCCATGAAGGTGAAGAAGGGCACGGCCAGCAGCACGTCGTTGTTCATCGTGCCGTAGACGCGCTCGGGCAGGGCCTGGAACAGGTCGGGGCGGAACAGCCCGATCTCGATGCCGATCAGGCCGAACAGCAGCCCGTTGGCGGCCAGCGCGAAGGCCACCGGATAGCCGAGCAGCAGCATGCCGACCAGCGTGGCGAACATGATCGGCGCCATGTTGTGGCCGAACCAGCCGCGCCAGCCGTCCTGTTCGGCGAGCGCCGCGGCGCCGGGCACCGGCAGCACGTAGAGCGCCACGGCGACCACGGCCAGCAGCACCACGGAGATGACGGACAGCCGGACGGCGCGCGGCGAAAGGGAGGGGGAGGTCGTGCTCATCGCGCGGTCACCGGCTGGGAAGGGTGTCGGGGTGGGAGGTGCGCTCGCGCTCGGCCGCCAGCAGCCGTTCCGCCTCGGCCTCGGCCGCCGCCTGATGGCCGCCGGCCCGCTGGTTGGGGTCCTCCAGGTGGCCGGACATGATCGCGGCGCGCTTGGCCAGCTCGGACAGGCCCTGGATGAACAGTACGGTGAACCCCAACGGAATCAGCATCTTCGCCGGCCATTGCGGAAGGCCGCCGGCGTTCATCGACTGCTCCTCGATCGCGTAGGAGGCGATGGCGAAGGGCCAGGAGGTGACCAGCATCACGAAGCTGAAGGGCAGAAGGAAGGCCAGATGGCCGAACAGGTCGATGGTGTCGCGGGCGCGCTTGCCGAGCTGCGCGTTCACGATGTCGATGCGGATGTGCTCGTCCTCCTTCAGCGTCCAGGGGGAGCAGAGCAGAAACACGGCGGCGAACAGCACCCATTGCAGTTCCAGCCACGAATTCGAGCTGACGTCGAACGTCTTGCGGACGATGGCGTTGACGGCCGACACCAGGATCGCCAGCACGATCAGCCAGGATATCGCCTTGCCCAGCCGCGCGGTGACCGCGTCGACCAGCCGGCAGGCCCCGACCAAGGCCGTCATGAAGGGGGAAGCGTTGGGGGTCGGCATGGTGGGCAGGCCCTCCGGGAAAAGCCGGTCGCGCGGAACGCGACGATGCCATGACCGGGGAGCGGCGGCCCCGCTCCCCGGTCATGGTTGACACGGTGCCGGATCAGCGCCGGGCGAGGCGGAGGACGGCGCTGTCGTAGGCGTATTCCGACGCCTGGTTCCACAGGTTCGAGTCCGTCTGGAAACGACGGTAGCTCTCGTAGAACTTCTTGAAGGTCGGGTTCTTGTCCGACAGCTCGTCGTAAAGCTCCATGGCCGCCTTGTGGCTGGCCTGCAGCACGTCCTGCGGGAAGGCGCGCAGCTTGGCGCCCTTCTCCACCACGCGCTTCAGCGCCGCCGGGTTCAGCACGTCGTAGCGCGCCACGCTGTCGACGTTGGCGAGCGCCGCCGCCGAGGTCAGCGCCGCTTGGTAATGCTTGGGCAGGCTGTTCCAGCGGTTCGTGTTGATGAAGAAGTGCTGGAGCGAGGTGCCGTCCCACCAACCCGGGTAATAGTAGTTCGGCGCGATCTTGTAGAGGCCGAGCTTCTCGTCGTCGTAGGGGCCGTTGAACTCGGCGGCGTCGATGGTGCCGCGCTCCAGCGCCGGGTAGATATCACCGCCGCTGACCTGCTGCGGCACGACGCCCAGCTTGGACAGGATCTGGCCACCGAGGCCGGAAATGCGGAACTTCAGCCCCTTGAGGTCCTCCGCGCTCTTGATTTCCTTGCGGAACCAGCCGCCCATCTGCGAACCGGTGTTGCCGCCGGCGAGCGCCTTCAGGTTGTGGCCGGCGTAGAACTCCTCCAGCAGTTTGCCGCCTTCGCCGTGGTAGAACCAGGCGTTCTGCTGGCGGGTGTTCAGGCCGAAGGGCAGGCAGCAGCCGAAGGCGAAGCTCGGGTCCTTGCCGACATAGTAGTAGGACGCGGTGTGGGCCATCTCCACCGTGTCGTTGCTGGCGGCGTCGAGCGCCTGGAGGGCTGGCACCAGCTCGCCGGCGGCGAAGACCTGGATCTGGAACTTGCCGTCCGTGGCCTCGGCGATGTTCTTCGCCAGCACCTCGGCGCTGCCGTAGAGCACCTCGATGTTCTTCGGGAAGCTGGACACGCAGCGCCAGCGGATCGTCGGCTCCGACTGGGCGATGGCCGGGGCGGCGAGGGTGGAGGCGCCGGCAACGACGGCGGCACCCTTGAAGAATTGACGGCGCTTCATGTGGATCTTCCTCCCGAGATTTTTGTCGCCCGGACGAGGCGATGCCGGTCCGACGCGCTTGGTCCCCGGTGGTAGCCGGGGAGGGTGTGGTGACCCTGACAGTGGATCAGGCGGCCGCACAGCGGAATGCGTATTGCCGGCATATCAGCCATAAGCGCGGCAAGCCATCAGCGGTACGAACGGTTTCACCCGAAACCCGCGCGATCCCGCCCCAACCGGTGCGGGCGCGGACGGTTTGCTATGCCCGCAATGAATATCTGCTACAGGCACGCCATGCGCTCCGCGCCGCGCGATGGGTCGATAAGCTGGGGGCAACTGGTCTCCGACCGCCATCAAACCGACGGATGTTCAATCGCATGAACGGTGTGCGCCATGTCTAGGCCGTCCTCTCCGCTCAACGCCGCCGGAGCCGCCTATCTCGAAGCGTTGCAGGAACGTTTCCGCGAGGACCCCGCGTCGGTGGACGTGAGCTGGCGCGCCGTCTTCCAGATCCTCGACGAGCTGGGCGCCGTTCCCGCCGGGGCACCACCGGGCGGTCCGCCCGGCGATCCGACGGTTCCGCTGCGGCAGGAGGAAATCCGCCAGCGCGGGCACGCCGCCGCTGCCCTCGACCCGCTGGGCCGAGCCACGCCTCCCGCATCCTCCGCGTCCGAGGACGCCCAGACCGCGCGCCTGCGCCGGCTCTACCAGGGCACGCTGACGCTGGAGACCGCGCACATCGACGATCCGGCCCTGCGCTCCTGGCTGCGCGACGCCTATGAAGGCACGGAGGCCGCTCCGCCGGCCGAGGCGCGCCGCCGCGCGCTGGCGCTGCTGACCGCGGCGGAGGAGTTCGAACGGCTGCTCGCCGTCCGCTACCCTACCAAGAAGCGCTTTGGGGCGGAGGGCATGGAGACGCTGATCCCGCTGCTCGACCGCATCCTCGCGGCGGCGGCGGCGGCGGGCGTGACGGAGGTGCAGGTCGGGACCATGCACCGCGGCCGGCTCAGCCTGATGGCCAACGCGCTGGGCAAGCCGCTGGTCGAGCTGTTCGCCGGGATCAAGGGCATGCACCCCTTCCTGGCCGACCCGCCGGTTCCCGCCGACGTGCCCTATCACATGGGGGTGGAGAGCAACCTCTCCTTCGGCGAGCGGTCGCTGGCCCTCACCCTGTCGCCCAACCCGTCGCACCTGGAGGCGATCAACCCGGTCACGCTGGGCCGCGCGCGGGCGCGCCAGGACCTGGAGCGGGCGCAGGGCGGCGACGCCAAGCGGGTGCTCTGCGTGCTGCTGCACACCGACGCCAGCGTGATCGGCCAGGGCAGCGTGACGGAGGCGCTGCAACTGTCCGGCGTTCCCGGCTTCACCGTCGCCGGCACCATCCACGTCATCGTCAACAACCAGATCGGCTTCACCACCGAGCGGGAGGAGGCGCGGACCTCGCTCCACTGCACCGGCCTGTGGAAGGCGGTGGACAGCCCCATCCTGCACGTCAACGCCGACGATCCCGACGCCGCCCTGCGCGCCGCCGACCTCGCCGTGGCCTTCCGGCAGGCGCACGGGCGCGACGCGGTGATCGACCTCGTCGGCTACCGCCGCAACGGTCACAACGAGATCGACGAGCCGCGCTTCACCCAGCCGCTCGATTACAAGGCGATCGACGCCCACCCGCCGGCCCGTGCCCTCTACGCGCAGCGGCTGGCCGCCGACGGGCTGGTCGGTCCCGAGGAGGCCGAGGCGCTGGCCGCCGGGCACAAGACCCGCTTCCAGGAGGCGCTGGCCGCGGCCTCCGACCACCGGCCGAACCACGACGGCTTCCCCGGTGGGCGCTGGGCGCCCTTCGCCCCGGCCGGCACGCTTCCCGCCGAACCGGACACCGGCATCGCCGACGACCGGCTGCGCGGGCTGCTGGCGGCGCTGGCCGCCATTCCCGACGGGCTGGCCGTGGACCGCAAGGTGGAGCGCGTCATCCGCCGCCGCGCCGAGGAGCCGCTGGACTGGGCGACCGGCGAGGCGCTGGCCTTCGCCACGCTGCTGGCCGAGGGCACGCCGGTGCGGCTGACCGGCCAGGACGTGGTGCGCGGCGCCTTCTCGCACCGCCATTTCGCGCTGACCGACACCGTCACCGGGCGCCGCCACGTCAGCCTGAATCACCTGGGCGTGGAGCAGGCGCGGTTCGACGTGGTCAACAGCCCACTGTCGGAATACGCCGTCCTTGGGTTCGAGTACGGCTACAGCCTGGAGCGGCCCGACGCGCTGGTGATCTGGGAGGCGCAATTCGGTGACTTCGCCAACGGCGCGCAGATCATGATCGACCAGTTCATCGTCAGCGCCGAGGACAAGTGGCGCCAGCCCTCCGGCCTCGTCATCCTGCTGCCGCACGGTCTGGAGGGGCAGGGGCCGGAACACTCCTCCGCCCGGCCGGAACGCTTCCTTCAGATGGCGGCGCGCGACAACATCCGCGTCGCCCACCCTTCGACCCCGGCCAACTACTTCCATCTGCTGCGCCGGCAGATGCTGCGCCGCGACCGCAAGCCGCTGGTGGTGCTGAGCCCGAAGACGCTGCTGCGCCTGCCCGCCGCCGTGTCGACGCTGGCCGACTGCGCGCCGGGCACTACCTTCCAGCCGGTGATCGTCACCGCCGGGGAGCGGGTCGAGCGCATCCTGCTGTGCAGCGGCAAGCTGGCTTACGAGCTGGAGCGCGAGCGGGCCGAGCGTGGGGCGGACGGTGTGGCGGTGGTCCGGCTGGAAATGCTGTACCCTTTGCCCGACGACGCTCTGTCGGCGCTGTTCCGCCGCTGGCCGGGCGCGTCCTGCGCCTGGGTGCAGGAGGAACCGTGCAACCTGGGCGCCTGGACCTATCTGGACCGCCGTCTGGAGGCGTTGCGTGCGGCCGCCGGCTGCGCCGAACCGCGCGTCGCCTGCGTGGCCCGCGACGAGGCGGCCTCGCCCGCCGGCAGCTTCCACGGCGACCACGAGGCCGATCAGCGCCGGCTGGTGGAGCAGGCCTTCGCCGGGATCGCCGCGTCCCTCCCGCCCCGTGAGACGATCGCGGCGGACTGAGCAAGAACAACACCAAAACAACACGCACCGAGGAAACGCGCCATGTCGTCCACCCCAACCTCCAACGGCCCGCTTCCGCTGCCCGACCTGCTGGCCACCACGTCGGCGGCTCTCGACGCGGTGGCGCGGCTGGCCGAGGCCGCCGAGCGCGGCGTCGCCGCGCTGGTGGCGCCGGACGGGCGCGTCGATGCGGCCGCGCTCGACCGCCATCAGGTGGCGGCGCACGGCTTCGCCTGGGTGGCGACCTACGCCGAGGCGCTGCGCCAGATGCAGGGCTGGGCGGAGCGGCTGGACCGCGCCGGCCGGCTGGGCGAGCTGGAGGCCTGCATGCTCCAGGCCGCCTTCGGCGAGTATCTGGCCCAGCTCGACGGCGGTCTGGCGATGAGCCAGGGCGAGATCGTCCGCCCCGCCGATTTCGGGCTGGACGACGCGGAGCGGGCGGCCTTCCGCACCGAAGCGGTGCGCCGGCTGATCGCCGCCGGCAACGCCTCCACCCTGCGGCTGCGCATCGCCGAGTTGCTGACCGATGCGCTGCACGGCGGCGGCTTCGGCGAGGCGGCGCTGGAGGACGAGGCGCTCGACATGGTGCGCGAGCAGTTCCGCCGCTTCGTCGCCGACGTGGTGGAGCCGCACGCCCACGACTGGCACCTGAAGGACGAGCTGATCCCGATGCCGGTCGTCGAGCAGATGGCCGAGATGGGCGTCTTCGGCCTGACCGTGCCGGAGGAGGACGGCGGGCTCGGCATGGGCAAGCTCGCCATGTGCGTGGTGACGGAGGAACTGTCGCGCGGCTACATCGGCGTCGGCTCGCTGGGCACCCGCGCGGAGATCGCCGCCGAGCTGATCCGCCTGGGCGGCACCGCCGAGCAGCGGGCGCGCTGGCTGCCGCGCCTCGCGTCCGGCGAGATCCTGCCGACCGCCGTCTTCACCGAGCCCAACACCGGTTCCGACCTGGGCAGCCTGCGCACCCGCGCCGTGCTGGACGGCGACACCTACCGCGTCACCGGGGCGAAGACCTGGATCACCCACGGCAGCCGGTCGGACCTGATGACGCTGCTGGTGCGCACCGATCCGGACGCCCCCGGCTACCGCGGCCTGTCGATGCTTCTCGCCGAGAAGCCGCGCGGCACCGAGGCGGACCCCTTCCCGGCCGAGGGCATGAGCGGCGGCGAGATCCCGGTGCTCGGCTATCGCGGCATGAAGGAGTATGAGATCGGCTTCGACGGTTTCGCGGTGCCGCGCGAGAACCTGCTGGGCGGCGTCGAGGGGCAGGGCTTCAAGCAGCTGATGGCGACCTTCGAATCCGCCCGCGTGCAGACCGCCGCCCGCGCCGTCGGGGTGGCGCAGAACGCGATGGAGCTTGGCCTGCGCTACGCCCAGGAGCGCGTCCAGTTCGGCCGCCCGCTCGCCGCCTTCCCGCGGGTCGCCGGCAAGATCGCCTGGATGGCCGTGGAGACGATGATCGCCCGCCAGCTCACCTACTTCGCCGCGCGCGAGAAGGACAGCGACCGCCGCTGCGACATCGAGGCCGGCATGGCCAAGCTGCTGGCCGCGCGCGTCGCCTGGTCGAACGCCGACAACGCGGTGCAGATCCACGGCGGCAACGGCTACGCGGTCGAGTATCCGATCAGCCGTGTGCTGTGCGACGCCCGTATTCTGAATATTTTCGAAGGGGCGGCGGAAATCCAGGCCCAGGTTGTGGCGCGTGGTCTGCTCACCCGGCGCAATTGATCGCCAGACACAGCGGAGGACCGGGCAGGACTGACCTGTCAGGACTCCGCTTGTGTCATACCGGCGTATTCGCTAATCGACCCGGAGGCCGAACGACGAGACCTGTCCTCCAATGGAACTTCTGGAACTGCGCTACTTTGTTCAGGTGGCCGACCTTGGCAGCTTTTCCAAGGCGTCGGTCAAGCTTGGCATCACCCAGCCGGCGCTCAGCCGGCAGGTCCAGAAGCTGGAGCACGAGCTGCGCACCAGCCTGTTCTACCGCCATGGCCGCGGCGTCTCGCTGACCCAGCAGGGGCGCAAGCTCTATGACGTGGTGCGCCATCTGCTGGGCGCGCTGTCGGAGATCAAGGAGGAGATCCAGGACCAGTCGGAACGGCTGACCGGGTCGGTCACGCTGGGTCTTCCCCCGTCGATCTGCGCCACGCTGGGGGCGCCGCTGGCCCGTCGTTTCCATGAGAACTACCCCGACGCCACGCTGCGCATCCACGAGGTGTTCAGCGGCACGCTGCTGGAATGGGTCGAGGGCGGGCGGCTCGACCTTGCCGTGCTCTACGACGCCCGGCGCGGGCGCAGCATGCTGTCCTCGCCGCTGCTCGTGGAAAATCTGCTGCTTGTCCAATCCACCAAGGACGCGGTGGCCGGCGACGACGGGCCGGTCGAGGTGGAGACGCTGGGCGGCCTGCGCTTCGTCCTGCCGGGGCTGGAGAACGGGCTGCGCCGTGTGGTGGACGCGGCGGTGCGGCGGGCCGACATCGACCTCCAGGTCGACATGGAGATCGATTCCGTCACCGCCATCAAGCAGCTGGTGGAGGAAGGCATGGGCTCGACCATCCTGCCCTTCGGCGCCGTCCACCGCGAGGTGCGCCAGGGCCGGCTGATCGCCCGCGAGATCAGCTCGAAGGACATGCACGCCATGCTCGTCACCGCGACGCCGCTGCACCAGCCGGTGTCGAAGGCGACGCGCGCCCTGCTGCGGCTGATCCACGCCGAGGTGGCGAAATGCGTTGCCAACGGCGTGCTGAAGGGCAAGGTCGTCGCCCCCGGCAGCGCCGGGGAGAACAGCGCCCCCTGACGCGATGGGCATGACACGGCTGTGCGGGCTGATAGCAGCTATGACGGATGGTCCATAGCACGGCCTGGGCGGCGCGGATAGCCTCCCCATCACCACATAATCCCTTGGGGAGGAAACAAGAATGACGAAGCGTCTTGACGGCAAGGTCGCCCTGATCACCGGTGCGGCGCAGGGGCTGGGCCTCGCGATGGCCGAGACCTTCGTGCGCGAGGGTGGCCGCGTCGCGGTCGTGGACATCAACGGCGACGCCGCCAAGGCGGTCGCCGAACGTCTGGGCGAGTCCGCCATCGGCATCGCCGCCAACGTCACCAAGATGGCCGATGTCGAGATGACCATCGCCGCCACCGTCGAGAAATTCGGGCGGCTGGACATCCTGGTCAACAACGCCGGCTCCACCCACGCCAACGGCCCGTTCGAGAATGTGACGGAGGAGGAGTTCGACCGCGTCTTCGCGCTGAACGTCAAGTCGATCTACCTCTATTCCAAGGCGGTCGTCGCGACCATGCGGGCGCAGAAGTCCGGCGTGATCCTGAACCTCGGCTCCACGGCCGGCCTGCGGCCGCGTCCGGGCCTGGTCTGGTACAACGCGACCAAGGGCGCCGTGCACAACATCACCAAGTCGCTGGCGCTGGAGCTGGCGCCGGACAACATCCGGGTCTGCGCCCTGGCTCCGGTCGCCACCGAGACGCCGCTGCTCGCCACCTTCATGGGCGGCGACACCCCGGAGAAGCGCGCGCGCATGATGGGCATCGTGCCGCTGGGCCGCCTGGGCCAGCCGACCGACGTCGCCAACGCCGCCCTCTACCTCGCGTCGGACGAGGCGGCTTTCCTGACCGGCGTGGTGCTGGAGATCGACGGCGGGCGTTGCGTGTAACTCGCGTCGGCCTTTGCCCCCACCCTAACCCTCCCCTGCTTCGCAGGGGAGGGTTAGGGTGGGTGTAACCGTCAACCACGTTGTTTCCATCTGGATCGAGACTCCCATGTCCTCGCTTCTCTCCGATCTGCGCGTCGTCGAGGTGTCGGCCTTCATCGCCGCGCCGCTGGGCGGCATGACGCTGGCCCAGCTGGGTGCGGAGGTGATCCGCATCGACCCCATCGGCGGCAACATCGACTACCGGCGCTGGCCGGTGGCGCCGAACGGCACCAGCCTCTACTGGACGGCGCTGAACAAGGCGAAGCGGTCGGTGACGCTGGCGCTCGACCGGCCGGAGGGGCGGGAGATCGCCCAGGCAATCATCACCGCCTCGGGCGAGAACGCGGGCTTCCTGCTGACCAACCTGCCGGCCAGCGGCTGGATGGGCTACGAGGCGCTGACGGCCAAGCGCGACGACCTGATCATGCTGCGGCTGACCGGCAACCCGGACGGGTCGGCGGCGGTCGACTACACCGTCAACTGCGCCAGCGGCTTCCCGATGGCGACCGGTCGCGGCGGCGAGCCGGTGAACCATGTGTTGCCGGCCTGGGACGTCGCCGCCGGCCTCTATCTGGCGACCGGCCTGCTGGCGGCGGAGCGGCACCGCCGCCGCACCGGGCGTGGGCAGGAGGTGACGGTGGCGCTGGCCGACGTGATGCTGGCGACCGTCGGCAACCTCGGCTACCTCGCCGACGTCCGGGTGAACGGTGCGGTGCGGCCGCCGATGGGCAACGACCTCTACGGCGCCTACGGCCGCGACTTCGCCACCGCCGACGGGCGGCGGGCGATGGTCGTCGCCATCTCCAACCGCCAGTGGAAGGCGCTGGGCAAGGCGACCGGGCTGACCGAGCGGCTGGCGATGATCGGCCCGCTGATGGACGTGGACATGAACGACGAGGGCGGACGTTTCCTGGCGCGCGACGCCATCACCGCCGTGCTCGCCCCCTGGTTCGCCGCCCGCACCCTGTCCGAGGTGGAAAGCGCCTTCGCCGGGGCGGGCGTGCTGTGGGGGCCGTACCGGGATTTCGGCCAGCTGGTGGCCGAGGACGCGCGCTGTTCCACCGCCAACCCGCTGTTCCGCGAGGTCGAGCAGCCGGAGGTCGGTCCACTGCTGGTTCCCGGTTCGCCCCTCGGCTTCCCCGGCCTGGGCGAGCGAACCGACCACCGGCCGGCGCCCGTTCTGGGGCAGGACACCGACGCGGTGCTGGCCGATCTGCTCGGCCTGCCGTCCGCCGAGATCGGCCGCCTGCACGACGCCGGCATCGTCGCCTGACCGTGTGAGCGGGGCGAGACGACCGGCGCGCGGGCGTGTTGGTGAGGCTTACGGCGGGCTGCATCGGCCCGTTTCCTGCCGGAGGATGACGCGATGGGCGACAACCGCAACACCGACTCCCAACCGCAAGCCGAGAACGACCGCGCGACCGGCAAGCCTGACGACCAGCCGGCGGCGACCAAGGACGAGATGACCAAGGCCCAGGAGGACGCCGCGCGGGAGCGTGCGGAAAAGGGCGGCTATCAGTGACCGGCGTCACCTGATCGGCAACCGGCCGCGAGTTTGCCCCCGGGCAAAGACGGCGCCCCTGTCCCGCGTCATGGTCCCTTCCGGTCATCACTTCCGGAAGGACAGCGGATATGACGGAAACTGCCGCGCCGACGACGGTCGTCGCTGCGGATGGCGCTGCGGATGGCGAGGGCGCCGATTGGGGGCCTCTCTCCAGCCTGCCCGGCAACCCCATGATGTGGATTCTCATCCTGGGGGAGCTGGCGGCCTTCGGTGCCATGTTCATCGGCTTCGCGGTGACTCGCGCCCTCGACCCGGCGACTTTCGACGCCTCGCAGGCGCAATTGGACCGTCTGCTCGGCGGTGTGAACACCATGGTTCTGGTGACGAGCGGCTGGCTGGTCGCCGTCGCCGTGCGGCGCCGGGCCTCGGGCCGCTCCCACCGGGTGGCGATGCTCGGCGCGATGGCCCTCGGCGGCGTGTTCCTCGCCATCAAGGTGGTCGAGTACGGCGACAAGATCGGCCGGGGCCTCACGCTGGAGACCAACAGCTTCTTCCAGCTCTATTATCTGCTGACCGGCTTCCACGCGATGCACGTCGCCGCGGGGATCGTCATTCTGGGCATCGTCACGTGGTGGGACAGCCTGGAGAACCTGGAGACTGGGGCCGCCTTCTGGCACATGGTGGACCTGATCTGGGTGCTGCTCTACCCCATCGTCTATCTGCTGAGGTGAGCGATGGCCATCCTGACACGCACCTGGATGCTCCTGATGCTCCTCACCGCCGTCTCGATGTGGACCGGGCACAGCGAGGGCACCGGCGGTCTCGGCCCGCTCGGGGTCGGACTCGTCCTCGCCGCGGCCAACGTCAAGGCCGACCGGATTCTCACCCATTACCTGGACCTTCACCGCGCGGACGGCGGCTGGCGGGCGGGGTTCCGGATTTTGCTCACTCTGCTGGGGGTGGCGCTCTTCGGGATCTACGTCCTCTATCCGATGATCGGCGCGGCTCTGCGCTGAGCGGAGGTTCGCGCCCGGCTCCCTAACCTCACTCGTAGCGGATGCTGATCGCCGAGGCCGCCTTCAGCGCCCGTTCGCGCGCGTCGTCGGTGTCGGTGCCGGCGGCGAGTGCCACGCCCATGCGGCGGTTCTTGCGGGTCGTCGGCTTGCCGAACAGGCGGACGTCCACGTCATGCGCCGGGCTGCCCACGCGCATCGCCTCGGCCAAGCCCTCGATGGCGAAGCGCTCGGCCTCGCGGTCGGCCAGGATGACGGCGGAGGCCGACGGGCCGCGGACATGGATCGCCGGAATCGGCAGGCCCAGGATGGCGCGGGCGTGCAGGTCGAACTCCGACAGGTTCTGCGACAGCAGGGTCACCATGCCGGTGTCGTGCGGGCGCGGCGACAGCTCGGAGAAGACCACCTCGTCCTTGGTGACGAAGAACTCGACGCCGAAGATGCCGTAGCCGCCGAGATTGTCCACGACCTTCGCCGCCATGTCCTTGGCGTCGTCCAGCAGCGCCGCGGGCATCGGCACAGGCTGCCAGGATTCCTGATAGTCGCCGCGCTCCTGCCGGTGGCCGATCGGCTCACAGAACAGGATGCCCTCGCGGGTGCGGACGGTTAGCAGGGTGATCTCGTATTCGAAGGGCACAAACTCCTCGACGATGACCTTCCGGCGGTCGCCGCGCATGTTGGCGACGGCGTAGGTCCAGGCGGCCTCAAGCTCCGCCGCGGTCCGGACGGTGCTCTGCCCCTTGCCGGAAGAGGACATGACCGGCTTGATGACGCAGGGCAGGCCGGTGTGCTCCGCCCCGGCGACCACCTCCTCCAGGCTTTCGGCGTAGCGGTATTTGGAGGTGCGCAGGCCCAATTCCACCGCGGCGACCTCGCGGATGCGGTCGCGGTTCATCGTCATTGTGGCGGCGCGGGCGGAGGGGACGACGGTCAGGCCGGTGTCCTCGAACTCGTGCAGCACCTCGGTGCGGATGGCCTCGACCTCCGGCACGATGAAGTCGGGCGAGTGCTTGGCGATGGCCGCGCGCAGGGCGTCCGCGTCGAGCATGGAGAAGACCTCCGCCGCGTCGGCGACCTGCATCGCCGGGGCGTTGGCGTAGCTGTCGCAGGCGATGACCTCGCAGCCGAGGCGCTTGGCGGAGATGACAAACTCCTTCCCGAGTTCGCCCGAGCCGAGAAGAAGGATTTTGGCCGTGAACATGCGCGGACTCCCGTGACGCAAACCCGTGACGCAACTGCCCGCGGAGCTTTACCCCAACGCGGGCCGCCCGTACATGGCCGAACGCATGCGTACGCCGCATGGACCGGGCGCTATTGCAGGCTGCCCCAACGCCGGGTGGCGGGTTCGGCCAGCGCCCAGCGCCACTGGCCGTCCTTGGCCCGGCAGATGGTGGTGACGTTGAAGTCGGGCGCGTCGTCGAGCGTGAAGACCACATCCTTGCAGGGGATCGCCTCGCCAAAGCCGCGGGCCACTTGCACCGTGCCGGTCTTGCCGCTCAGCGGCAGCTTTTCCTCCACCGTCCAGGTGGCCGCCTGCCCGACGGCGAGCGGGCCGGCGGCGCGGGCGACGGCGTTGTGGACGTTGTCGGTGATCCGCCGCTCCGCGTATTTCACGCCCTGGTCGATGCCGTAGCTGGCCCCGGCGCCGGCGATGATGCCCAGCACCGGGTTGCCGGTGGCCGAACCGACCGTCGCCGCCACGCCCGCCGTGGTCACCCCCGTGACCGCCGAGCCGAACCCCGCGCAGCCAGACAGCGCGAGCAGCGCGGCGGCGGGAAGGAGGACGCGGCGGAGCGGGGATGCGGGCATGGAGCGGCACGGGGGTGGTGAGCGGACCGCCGCACCCTATCCGTTCGGATGGGGAGGCCGCCCGTGGTCAAAGCGTGACCTTCGCGGGTGGCTTGGCGCGCTTGCCCTATGGACGGTGGCGAGCGCAGACCCCATGCTTTGGAGGGGTGGTTAATCCAACCCTCTCCCCTTTGGGGAGAGGGTGGCCCGCAGGGCCGGTGAGGGGGATGCGCTTGTCGCTGCGTTCGGCAAAAGCGCAACCCCCTCACCCTAACCCTCTCCCCGGAGGGGAGAGGGGACTTTGAACACGGGTCCATGGAGGTGGTGGCGAATGGAGGGTGGCGCGGGCAGGCGTGGATGGATGCTGGGCGTGGGCACCGGGCTGCTGCTCGCCCTGCTGGCCGGGCCGGCGGCGGCCGAGCGGATCGTCACGGACTCCTCGGGGCGCCGCGTCACCGTGCCGGAGCGGGTGGAGCGCGTGTTTCCCGCCGGGCCGCCGGCCTCCGTTGTCGTCTACATGCTGGCGCCCGACAGGCTGCTGGGCTGGACGCGGGCGATCAGCCCGCCGGAGCGGCCCTTTCTGCCCGACCGCTACGCCGACCTGCCGGAGCTGGGGCGGCTGACCGGGCGCGGCAACACCGTCAACCTCGAAACCGTGGTGGCCGCGAAGCCGGACGTCGTCGTCGATGTCGGCAGCACCGCCCCGACCTTCGTGTCGCTGGCCGACCGCGTGCAGGAGCAGACGCGGGTGCCGACCCTGCTGATCGGCGGGCATCTCGCCGACTCCGCGCGCACCTTCCGCACGCTCGGCACGCTGATGGGCGTGGCGGAGCGGGGGGAGGAGCTTGCCCGCTACGCGGAAACGACGCTGGCCGAGGTGCGCCGGCGCTTCGACGGCGTGCCGGAGGACAAGCGGTTGAAGGTCTACATGGCGCGAGGCCCGCGTGGCCTGCAGACCGGCATCCGCGGCTCCATCAACGTCGAGGCGCTGGACGTCGCCGGGGTGCGCAACGTCGCGGCGGAGAATCTCGGCAACGGCGGGCTGGTCAACGTGTCGATGGAGCAGGTGCTGGCCTGGCAGCCGGACGCCATCGTCACCATCGACCGCGGCTTCTACGAGAGCGTGTGGACCGATCCGCTGTGGCAGGGGGTGAAGGCGGTGCGCGACCGGCGCGTCTACCTCTCGCCGGGGCTGCCCTTCACCTGGATCGATTCCCCGCCCGCCGCCAACCGCCTGCTCGGCTTGCGCTGGCTGGGCGCCGTCCTCTATCCGGAACTGTTTCCGGAGGATCTGCGCGAGGAGACGCGACGTTTCTATGCCCTCTTCTACCACCGGGAACCCACCGCGGAGCAGATCGACGCCCTCCTCGCCGGCAGCCGCCCGCCGGGGTGAGGTCCCCTTCGCGCTGACGCTGGGCGGGGTGGCCGCGCTGCTGGTCGCCGCGGTCTGCGTCGCCTTCAGCACCGGCGCCTATCCCGTCTCACCGGGGGAACTGGCCGGGCTGCTCACGGCGAAGCTGGGCCTTGGGAGCGCTGCCGTCGCCCCGGCGGTGGAGACGGTGATCTGGGACATCCGCGGCCCGCGCGTGCTGACCGCCATGCTGGTGGGAGCGGGGCTGGCCGCCTCGGGGGCCGCGTATCAGGGGCTGTTCCGCAACCCGCTGGTCTCGCCGGACATCCTCGGCGTGTCGTCGGGGGCGGCGCTGGGGGCGGTGCTGGGCATCTTCGCCTCGCTGCCGGTCCTCGCCATCCAGGGCATGGCCTTCGCGGGCGGGCTGCTGGCGGTGGGGGTGGTGCTGGCCGTCGCCTCGGCCATCCGCGGGCGGGACCCGGTGCTGGTCCTGGTGCTGGGCGGCGTGGTGATCGGGGCGCTGCTGGGCTCCGGCGTGGCTCTGCTGAAGTATCTGGCCGACCCTTACAACCAGTTGCCGGCGATCACCTTCTGGCTGCTCGGCAGCCTGTCGGCGGTCAACCGTGGCGACCTCGCGGCGCTGGTCCCGCCGGTGGCGGTGGCGCTGGTTCCACTGGTGCTGCTGCGCTGGCGGCTGGACGTGATGACGCTGGGCGACGAGGAGGCGACGGCGCTCGGCGTGCCGGTGCGGGCGGTGCGGATCGTGGTGATCCTGGCGGCGACGCTGATGACCGCCGCCGCGGTGTCGGTCAGCGGCATCGTCGGCTGGGTCGGGCTTCTGGTGCCGCACCTTGCTCGGCTGATGGTCGGCCCGGCCTTCGTCCGGCTGCTGCCCACGGCGGTGCTGCTGGGGGCGGCCTATCTGCTGGCGGTGGACACGCTGGCCCGCAGCCTGGGGCCGGTGGAACTGCCGCTGGGCGTCCTGACCGCGGTGATCGGCACACCGGTCTTCCTCTGGCTGCTCGCCTTCGGAAAGCGCGGCTGGTCATGAGCGCGCGGCTGTCGGTGGAAGACCTCGCCTTCGGCTACGGCGAGCGGGTGGTCGGCGCCGGGGTCGGCTTCGCCGTGGCGGCGGGGGAGGTGCTGTGCCTGCTCGGCCCCAACGGCGGCGGCAAGACGACGCTGTTCAAGACGCTGCTCGGCCTGCTGCCGCCGCGCGGCGGACGGGTGCGCGTCGATGGCGAGGACACCGCCGGCTGGTCGCCGCGCCGCCGGGCGCTGGCCTTCGGCTATGTCCCGCAGGCGGGGGCTGGGCAGTTTCCCTTCACCGTGCGCGAGATGGTGCTGATGGGCCGCACCGCCCACCGCGGCGCCTTCAGCGCCCCCGCCGCGTCCGACCACGCCGCCGCCGAGGCCGCGCTGGAACGGCTGGGCATCGGATATCTGGCCGAGCGCGACTGGCTGCGCATCAGCGGCGGCGAGCGGCAGATGGCCCTGATCGCCCGCGCGCTTGCCCAGGCGCCGCGCGTGCTGGTGCTCGACGAGCCGACCGCCAGCCTGGATTTCGGCAATCAGGTGCGCGTGCTGGAGCAGGTGCGGCGGCTGGCGGACGGCGAGGGGGGCGAGGGGCTGACGGTCGTCTTCTCCACCCACCATCCGGAGCAGGCCTTCGCCATCGCCGACCGGGTGGCGCTGCTGCACGGCGGGCGGCTGGCCCGCTTCGGCACGCCGGAGGCGGTCATCACCGCCGCCATGATGCGCGAGGTCTACGGGACGGAAGTCGAGGTGGTGGCGGTGGGTGCGGACGGGATGCGGGTGTGTCTGCCGGTCGGGCTTAGGAGGCCGGGCTGAGGCGGGTTCAGGTCCGGTAGGACGGGGAGAGCCGCCCCGCCGCCGGTGACTTCGCGTAGCGCAGCGCGACCAGACCCAGCAGGATCGCCGCGTAGACAAAGGGCGGGTACTGCCAGCCCTTGACCAGCATCACGTAATGGACGCAGCCCGCCGCCCCGGCGACGAACACCGCCTTGTGCAGCGCCTTCCAGCGCCGCCCGCCGAGCCGCCGCACCATGCCGTTGGTCGAGGTCGCGGCCAGCGCCGTCAGGATCACGAAGGCGCCCATGCCGACCGTGATGTAGGGCCGCTTCACGATGTCCTTCCACACCGCCGCCCAGTCGAAGAACTGGTCCACCCCCACATAGACGGAGACGTGCAGCAGCGCGTAGAAGAAGGCGAACAGCCCGATCATCCGGCGGAAGCGCGCCAACCCCGCCTGACCCGTCAGGATGCGCAGCGGCGTGACGGCGAGTGCGACCAGGAGCAGGCGCAGCGCCCACAGCCCGCTCTGCCGCACCGCCTCGGCCACCGGCTCCGCCCCCAGCCCGCCGCTCAGGCCAAGCCAGACCATCCAGCCGAGCGGGACCAGACCCAGGACGAACACCGCCGGCTTCGCCCAGCGCGAGGACAACGCCTGGGCGACCGGGCCTTTCGACGTTGCGGCCATCTCAGTAGTTCTTCCGCAGGTCCATGCCGGCGTAGAGCGACGCCACCTCCTCGCCATAGCCGTTGAAGGGCAGCGTCTTGCGGCGCGAGAACTCGCCGACGCGGCGCTCCGTCGCTTGGCTCCAGCGCGGGTGGTCGACCTCCGGGTTCACGTTCGAGTAGAAGCCGTACTCGCGCGGCTGCGAGCGGTTCCAGGAGGTCGGCGGCTGGTCCTGCGTCAGGGTGATGCGGACGATCGACTTGATCGACTTGAAGCCGTACTTCCACGGCACGACCAGCCGCACCGGCGCGCCGTTCTGGTTGGGCAGCGTCTCGCCGTACATGCCGACTGCGAGGATGGTCAGCGGGTGCATGGCCTCGTCCATGCGCAGCCCCTCGACATAGGGCCATTGCAGCACGGGATATTTCAGGCCGGGCATCTGGGAGCGGTCGGCCAGCGTCTGAAAGGCGACGTACTTGGCGTTGCCGGTCGGGTCCACACGCTTCAGCAGCTCGGCCAGCGGGAAGCCGACCCAGGGAATGACCATCGACCAGCCCTCGACGCAGCGCAGGCGGTAGACGCGCTCCTCCAGCGGGAAGGACAGCAGATCCTCGATGCCAAAGGTGGTGGGCTTTCCGACATCGCCGTCCACCGCGATCTCCCACGGACGGGTGCGCAGCGTGCCGGCGTTCTCGGACGGGTCGGTCTTGTCCGTCCCGAACTCATAGAAATTGTTGTAGCTGGTCGCTGACTTCATCGGAGTCTGGGCGTCCATCTTGGGGTCCTTCGGACTGACCGTCAGCGGGGCCTGGAAGGGCGCGGCCAACGCCGGACCCGTCAGGACACCCGAGCCGCCGAGCGCCAGGGCTGCGGCGCCGCCGGCCATGATCGAGCGCCGGGACAGGAACAGACCGCGGGGCGTCACCTCGTTCTCGCTGGCCTGCGACGCGCTCCGGACTTTGATGAGCATGAACACTCTCCACAGGAAAGCCGCCGGGAGGCGACAGCGCCCCCCGTCCCTCATCTAGCCTTGGGCGCCGCTCCCGGCAAATCAAGCGCGGGACACGAGTTCGTGAGCGTGACGTGAGGTCAGTCTTCCGGAATCGCCGTGACGGCGCCGCTTTCGGCGGATTGCAGGATCGCCTCGATCAGCCGGTGGACCTTCAGCGCCTCCCGCCCGGACACGCGCGGCTGGGTGCCGTGGTCGAGCGCGTCGAGGAAGTCGGCCAGGACGGCGCGGTGGTGGGCGTTGGAGAAGGCCATGGGATCGGCCCCGCCGCCCAGCGTGCCCGCCGTCTCCCCCGCCTGGACCGTTTCGCCGGAGCGCAGTTGCACCTCCAGCCGGTCGCCGGTCAGCAGGGCGGAGCCGGCGGGGCCGGCGATCTCGATGCGTTCCGGATAGCCGGGATAGGCGGCGGTGGTGGCGTCCACCGTGGCGAGCAGCCCGCCATCGTAGCGCAGGGCGGCGCACACCACGTCCTCGGTGTCGATGGGGCGCAGGCCGCTGGTGTTGGCGAAGGCGGCGACGTCGCGGGGCAAGCCGAGCAGGCTGACACAGAGGTCCAGCGTGTGGATGGCCTGGGTCAGCAGAACGCCGCCGCCGTCGCGCGCCTTCATGCCGCGCCCCGGCTGGGCGTAATAGGCGTCGTCGCGCCACCAGCGCACCACGACGGAGGCCGACAGCGGACGGCCCAGCGTGCCGGTGCGCAGCAGCTCCGCCAGCCGTTCGGCGGCGGCGCGGAAACGGTGCTGGAGCATGACGCCGAGCGTCAGCCCGGCGCGCTCCATGCTCTCCACCACGGCGCGGCAGCCGGCTGGCGTGGCGTCGAGCGGCTTTTCCAGCAGGACGTGCTTGCCGGCGGCGGCGCAGCGGGCGACGAGGTCGGCGTGGGTGTCCGGCGGGGTCAGCAGCAGGACGGCGGAGACGGTGGGATCGTCGAGGATCGCCTCCGCCCGGTCCACCGCCGGCAGGCCGAAGCGCGCCGCGAAGGCGGTGCGGCGCTCGGCGGACGGGCTGAAGCAGCCCGCCACCTCCACCCGGTCCGCCAGATCCAGCAGGCTCTGGGCGTGCGGCGTCGCCGCCATGCCCAGCCCGATCACGCCGACGCGCCGCCGCATCCGGCTCAGCCCTGGGCCAGGGCGGAGGCCTCGCGGGCCAGCCGCTCGATCTCGGACCAGCGGCGCTCCTTCACCGCGTCGGCCGGGGTCAGCCAAGTGCCGCCGAGCGCGAAGACGTTGGGGAGCGACAGGATCTCCTTCACATGCTCCGCCTTGAGGCCGCCGGTCGGGCAGAAGCGGATCTCCGGCATCAGCGGTGCCATGCCGCGCAGCGCCGGGGCGCCGCCGTTCAACATCGCCGGGAAGAATTTCAGCTCGCGGAAGCCGTGCTCCATGGCGATCAGCGCCTCGGTCACGGTGGCGATGCCCGGCAGATAGGGCAGGCCGGCGGTCTTGGCGGCCTCCGCCAGACGGTCGGTCAGGCCGGGGCTGACGACGAAGCGGGCGCCGGCGTCGCGGGCCTGGGCGAACTGCTCCGGCCGGATCAGCGTGCCGAGGCCGACCAGGGCGCCCGGAACGCGGGCGGCAATGGCTTCCGCGCAGGCGAGCGCTGCGGGGGTGCGCAGCGTCACCTCCAGCGTGGTCAGGCCGCCGGCGACCAGCGCCTCGGCCAGGGCGACTGCGGTGTCCGGCTCGTCGAGAACGAGGACCGGGACGATGCGCGGGCCGGACAGGGAGGGTTCAAGACGCGGGTGGGTCATGTCAGGGCCTCGGCAGGAGAGAAATACAATGGGGTGGCGTGCCGCATGTCGTCGATGGTCAGCAGCAGGCCGTCGATGTGGTCGCCGAGCGCCTTCACCGCGCGGTCAGGGTCATGGTCCGCGATGGCGGCGACGATGGCCTCGTGCTCGGCGATGACGGTCGCCAAGCGACCGGGGTAGGGAAGGGTCATATGGCGGCAGCGGTCGATCTGCACCTTCACCTGCTGGGTGATTGGCCAGAAGCCGGGATAGCCGGCAATGTCGGCGATCAGCGCGTGGAACGTCTCGTCCGCCTGATGGAAACCGTCGGCGCAGCCCGAGGCGTCGACCTCGCGCTGGCGCTCCAGATTGGCCTGGAGGGCGGCGACCTGGCTGCGCGTGGCGCGTTCCGCCGCGAAGCGGACGGTCGCCTGTTCCAGCGTCTTGCGGATCAGGTTGGCTTCCGGCAGGGCGGCGATGGGAATGCGGGCCACGAAGGTGCCCGATTGCGGAAAGACCTCCACCAGCCCCTCGTCGGCCAGCCGCAGGACGGCCTCGCGCACCGGGGTGCGGCTGACCCCGAAGGCCTCGGCCACCAGCTTCTCCACGATCGGGTCGCCCGGCTTGCGGGCCAGCGACACGATGTCGGCCCGCAGGTCGCGGTAGATGGCCGCCGCCGCCGTGGTCCCGCGCTGCGAGGCGCGGGGCGGCTTCATGGGTCCCGGGGCGGTCGACGTCTGGCCGATGGGCGTTGGGGCTGGGGGCATGGAGGGTCCCTCCGTCAGGGGATCAGCCGTCCAGCACGGACGCCATGGCATCGCGCGGGATGACGGCGCCGCGGTGCTGGATGACCACGGCGGCGATGCGGTGGGCGGAGCGCGCCGCCTCCACCGGGCCGAGGCCCTTCAGGCGGGCGCTGAGATAACCGGCGCTGAAGCTGTCGCCCGCCGCGGTGGTGTCCACGACCTTGGCGACCTTCTCCGACGGCACGGTCTCCTCGACGCCGGGGGCGGAGACGATGCAGCCCGGCTTCTCCAGCTTCAGCACGATCTCCGTCACACCGGCGCCGCGCACGCGGGCCATGGCGCTGTCGGCATCGGCGTCGCCGTAGAGGCCGCGCAGGTCCTCGACGCCCGGCAGGGCGATGTCGGTGCGTTGGAGCATCGCGTCGTAGGCGCGCTGCGCCGTCTCGCGGTCGGGCCACAGGCGGGGACGCCAGTTGGTGTCGAAGGCGACGCGGCCGCCACGCTCGCGCAGGCGGTCGAGCATGGGGAACAGCACCTCCCGCCCGCGCTCGCCCCAGATGGCCAGGCTGATGCCGGACATGTAGAGCAGGTCGTAGCCTTCCAGATCGGCCACCAGCCCCGGGCTGTCGGGCAGCACGAACAGGTCGCGGGCCGGCGCGGAATCGCGCCAGTAGAGGAAGCGCCGCTCGCCGCTGTCGTCCGTCTCGATCATGTAGAGGCCGGGAACCCGGTTGGGAACGCGCAGCACATGGCCGGTGCCGACCCCTTCGGCCTCCCAAGTGGCGACCATGGCGTCGCTGTTGCTGTCGTCGCCCAGCGCCGTCACGTAATCCGTTGCCACGCCCAGCCGCGCCATGTAGACGGCGGTGTTCAGGGTGTCGCCGCCGAAGCCCATGGTGAAGGTGCCGTCGGGACGGCGCACCAGTTCGATCATGCATTCGCCAAGGGCCGCAACCCGGCGCGCGGACTCACCCATCGCCATCCCCCGTCCGGCGGTCCGATCCGCCAGTCTGTGCTAAAGAGTTCGAACAACACGGGTTTTTAGTCCCGTGCCTCCCAAGGGCAAGTATACTAATATATCAATGTCGGAAGCAAGGCTTTTCGGGGAATCGTCATGCCGAACAATGGTCATGGCGCGGGCGCTGCGGCGTTTTGCTGCTGCTTCTTGCGCAGCCGCTCGCGGTGGGCGGTGTAGAGGCCGCTGGCGATGATGATTCCGGTGCCGAGGAAGGTCCAGTAGTCGGGCAGCGCGCCGAAGATCAGGAAGCCCAGCAGCGTGGACCAGACGATCTGCACGTAGGAGCAGGGGGCCAGCACCGACGCCTCGCCGAAGCGGTAGGCCTGGACCATCAGCCACTGCCCCATGGTCGAGACCAGCCCGATCAGGGCGCCCAGCGCCACTTCCGTTGCGGTCGGCATGGTGAAGTTGAAGGGCAGCAGCACGGTCAGCACGGCAAGGCCCGTCAGGGCGGACCAGATCAGGGTGGTGGTGGGGTGCTCCTGCCCGGTCATCTTGCGGGTGATGACCACGCCGGTCGCCCAGCTCATCGCCGACAGGATGGGGAAGATGGCCGCCGGCTGGAAGGCCGCCCCGCCGGGCCGGATGACGATCAGCACGCCGAGCAGCCCGACCAGCACCGCCGCCCAGCGGCGCGGCCCGATCTTCTCGCCCAGCACCAGGATCGACAGCACGGTGACGAAGACCGGCGAGACGTAGCTGGTCGCCGCCGCCTCGGCCAGGGGCAGGTAATGCATGCCCATGATGAAGAACAGCGCCGAGCCCAGCATGCCCAGCCCGCGCAGAACCTGGAGGCCGGGGCTGGCGGTTTTCATCACCGGCGGACCACCGCGGATCATCAGCGGCAGCAGCAGCGTGGTGAAGCCGACGTAGCGCATCCAGCCGATTTCGATGGAGGGCAGCGTCTGGGCCAGATACTTCGCCGTCGCGTCGGAGCAGGAGAAGAAAAAAACCGCGGCGACGACCATCAGAATCCCGCGCACGGGATCGTCGCGGCGCTCGCGGCCATGTGACGACACGGTCTGAGCGGCGGACACCCCTTCCGGGGGTCGGGAGCAGTCGGGCATGGCCGGAGGGCGCTTCCAGGCAGGAGGGCAGCAATCGGAAGGATGGCCCGGGTCTCGGCCCGGTTGACCGTCAGGTTACTGATATATCATGCCTGGGAACAATGGTGCGGAGCGTCATGGCAGCCATACGGCCCGGCCCCGCGAATCCACAAGACGGGCCTGCAGTTCAGCCGTCGCCGCGATCCACGGCGACGGGGCCGCGCAGGGCCGAGGTGACGGCGGGAGCCGGGCGCAGCAGGGGCGTCGGCGGGTTGATCGGCAAGTCCATCAGGCCGCGGCGGGCGGCGTTGCGCTCCAGCTCGTAATCGGGATCGGGGAAGCGCTGGAGAAGCGTCTCGTAGGTGTCGCGCGCCGCGGCGGGGCAGCCCAGGATGCGGAACGCCTCGCCTTGCCGCAGCAGGGCGCCGGCCTCTGTCCCGCGGTGATAGGAGGCGAGGCTGGCCGCCACGGCGAACCAGCGGTCGTAGGCGGTCCACAGCGCCTCCACCGTCGGCCCCTCGCACCGCCCGGCCTCTACCGCCGCCTCCAGCGCCTGCCGGTAGGCGGTGTCGGGGGGCGGGGAGGTCATCGCGCAGCCGCCCGCCAGCAGGAGGACGCCCGTGAGGACGGTTCCGGCAATCGCCTGTCGGTTGCGGGTCGGCATCGGTTCCTCTCCCCCGTTCGCATCCTCTCGCCACCAGTGAAATACAACCGGGTTAAAGCCCGGTTCAAGCCTGTGGGGTAGCGTGCGCCGATGTGCGGCGTTGCGGGCAACTCGGGTGGAAAATGCTTCGAATTTCGAGGCAAAGAGCAGCCAAGAATCTACGCCTTAACGGATATTAAAAGTCATATAAAAGCGGGCCGTAACATTATCCCTTGAGGTAAGCCGAATGGTTGACTCGCGGTACAGGAAGGCTATTACCTGGGGGTGTGAGAAAATAAAGCACTCGGAATTAAGGAAAATTTTAAGTGCCTTGTCCTCCCGCCCTCTAGTTGAAACCCCTGTTGCGGAGAATCCCATGCGCGCTGTCCTGGTTGAACCGAACCCCCTGATCGCCGACGCGCTCGGCCGTCAGCTCGGCATGGGGAAGATCCGCTACGACCGCCAGGATTGGGCCGGGCTGGAGGAACTGCTGCAGGAGCAGGGTGCGGACGGGCTGGGTTACGACGCCATCGTCCTGGGCAGCGTCGACGACCCGGCGCGCTGCGTGGCGGCGCTGCGGGCGCATCAGGTCGGGGCGGCGATCCTCTGCCTGCTCGACCGGCGCTGCGTGACGACGACGGTGGAGCTGCTGCACGCCGGGGCCGACGACGTGCTGGTCAAGCCGGTGGTCAGCGCCGAGGTGCGGGCGCGCATCGAGGTGGCGCGGCGGCGCTCGCGCGGCTTGCTGAGCAACGCGGTGCGGGTCGGGCAACTGACGGTGTTCCTCGACGGGCGAGACCCGGAGGTCGCCGGCGAGCGGCTGCGGCTGAGCCAGCGCGAGCACGCCATCCTCGGCGTGCTGGCCGCCCATCACCGCCGCGTCGTCTCCAAGGAGCACATCTACGACGAGGTCTACGGCCTGTCCGGCGCCGACCCGCTGGACAAGGTCATCGACGTCTACATCTGCAAGCTGCGCAAGAAGATCGCCGAAGCCACCGGCGGCGCCCGCTACATCGAGACCGTCTACGGACGCGGCTACAAGTTCGAGGCCCCGCCCGAGCATGAAGAGGCCGTTCCGGCCGCCGCATCCGCCACCGCCGCACGCCGCTTCCCGGCCATCCCCTTCGCCGCGTCCGGCCTGCACCCCAGCTGTCTCGTCGCCGCCGAGTGACGGCGCCTTAATTTCAAAGTCTCGCCTTACGCTCCGTTTCCGACATTTTGCCCCCAACATTTTGAAAGACGCCATGGCCGCGGCCCTTTGGGCACGGCGGCTGAGCCGCTGTGCGCGGTCGCCGCATTTTTATAAAATGCATGATTACTTTTAAAAGATGCCCATCTTTGAAAGACGAATGCGTCACCCTGGAAATGCTGCGGTTTTTTACTCCGGTTTAAACGGGGTCGGTCACAGTCGAATGGTCGGTTGCGCGCCCATAAGAACCAAGTGGGAAGGCCCGCGCACCCGGCCCCAGCGTCAGAAAGGCGCTCTGCATCTCGCGAATGGAGATACACATGGCCTCGATCATGACCAACACCTCGGCGATGACCGCGCTGCAGACGCTGCGCCGCGTGACCGACGATCTGGCGACCACCCAGGATCGCATTTCGACCGGTCTCAAGGTCAACAACGCCAAGGACAACGCCGCCTACTGGTCCATCGCCACGACCATGCGCGCCGACGTCGCCGGCTTCAAGGCGGTGAAGGAATCGCTGGAACTGGGTTCGGGCACGACCAACACCGCGTCGGTGGCGTCCAAGAACATCGTCGAGAACCTGCAGACGCTGAAGGCCCGCGTCATCGCCGGCCAGACCAACGGCGTCGACAAGTCGCTGATCCAGAACGACATCGACCAGCTCGTCAAGCTGGTGAAGGGCGCCGCCGCCGACGCCTCCTTCAACGGCGACAACCTGCTGCGCATCACCTACTCCAACGACGGCACGGCCAAGGACCAGAACGTCGACATCCTGGCGTCGCTGAGCCGCAGCGCCGGCACGGTCGATCCGAGCTACATCAGCTTCCAGCGCCAGGACATGCAGGTCACCTCGATCGTCGGCAAGGCCACGATCGAGCAGCAGGTGGACTCCACCAACGACCTGAAGGCCAGCGTCGGCATCGCCATCGGTGCGCCGGACACCACCTTCATCGACGGCCAGAACCTGGGCCTGGGCAACCTGACCCTGAACGTCACCAACGAGGCGGGCACCAAGACCGCCGTGACGGTGGACCTGTCGGGCATCGACTACACCACGGATCTGGCGACCACCCAGGGCCTGATCGAGACCGCGGTCAACGCGGCCCTGACCACGGCCGGCGGCGACTTCCAGGTGGCCTTCAACGGCGACAAGCTGGAATTCACCGACCAGGACCTGAACACCGACGGCAACTTCACCGCCAAGGTGGACAGCCTGTGGGTCGGCTCGAAGGAAAGCGACGCCTTCGGCGGCCTGGCCGACCTGACGCAGATCGACGTGACCTCCAACGCCACCAAGTCGCTCGAGGTCATCAACGGCCTGCTCGACAAGGCCATCGGCAAGGCCGCGGTGATCGGTTCCATCGAGAACCGCGTGTCGGTGCAGAACGACTTCGTGTCGAAGCTGACCGACTCGATGAACAAGGGCATCGGCTCCCTCGTGGACGCCGACATGAACGAGGAATCGAGCCGTCTGCAGGCCCTCCAGGTCCAGCAGCAGCTTGCCACCCAGGCGCTGTCGATCGCCAACCAGGGTCCGCAGAACATTCTCTCGCTGTTCCGCTAACCCGGTCCGGCCGGCGTCCCGCTCCCGACGGGGCGCCGGCCATTTTTTCGTCTCACATCCAGTCCCAGCCCCCTTCCGGCGCCCCCGTGCGCGTTGCATAAGGTGCGACCATGAGCATCGCCGCCTACCAGCAGACGATGGCCGAGTGCGAAGACCCGCGCCGCATCGAATATCTGGTCTTCCTCCGCATCACCCTGGATCTGGAGGCCAACCGCGACGCCGGCTGGCGGTCGGCGGCGCTGAAGGACGCGCTGTGGCGCAACCTGGAACTCTGGAACACGCTGCGCGCCGACCTGCTGGAGGACGGCAACGCGCTGCCCGAGGCGCTGCGCGCCGGGCTGGTCTCGCTGTCCTTCTCGGTGGCCCGCCAGACGACCCAGGTGTTGCGCGGCGAGGCCGACGCGGGTGTCCTGATCGACATCAACCGGTCGGTCATGCGCGGCCTGCAAGGCGTGGCCCGCACGGAGGCTCCCGCTCCGATGGAGGCGTCCTATGGCGCTTAAGCTCCGCCTCAAGCCCTGCGAGCGCGTGGTCATCAATGGCTGCGTCGTGCAGAACGAGAACCGCCGCTACACCCTGACCGTCAGCAACTTCGCCCAGATCATCCGCGGCAGCGACATCATGCAGGAGGACGAGGCCGACACGCCGGTCCGCCGCGCCTATTTCGTGATCCAGAGCATGCTGCTGGACCCCCAGGCCGCGGAGGAGTACGGCAGCGTCGTCGCCGGCATGATGGCCAAGCTCTACACCGCCTTCATGCATCCGGAGATGCAGGACCGCATCATGCAGGCGATGCGCAACGTCAGCGACCGCGACTACTACAAGGCGCTGGCCTGCCTGCGGCCGGTGATGGCCTACGAGGACGGGCTGCTGAACGCGCAGCGCCCCCCGCGGGACGAGCGCGCCCCCGAGACTCGCGTGGAGGCGTGACCGCCATGCCCGCACCCATCCAGGGGCTGACCGGCGGCGTGTCCGGCGTCAACGGCGAGCGCGGCACCGCCAGCGCCGACCTGATCGCCGAAGCCCGCCAGCGCCAGGCCGACCGCTTGCGCGCCGCCCAGGTCGAAGCCGTCAAGGCCACCGAGGTGGTCGAGGAAACCCGCGCGCCGGCAGAATCCGACAATGGCCGCCGGCCCGACCCCATCCCGCCCTACCGGGTCAACCTCGACCCCGGCACGGGCCGCCTGTCCACCGAGGTGCTCGACACCCACACCGGTGAGGTGATCCTGCGCATCCCGCCCTCCTACGCTGACCCGGCGGAGGATGCGGCGGAGGAGAGCGGGCGGCCGAAGGCCCCGGAGGTGACGGCATGAGCACGCTCCAGGATTATCGCCAGATCGTCCGCAATCAGGACCGCTACGACGCGATGATCCGCTCGCGCCCCGACGTGAAGCGCAACATCGCCTATTTCGAGGCCAACATCGGCAAGATCTCCAGTGCCGAGGAGTTGCTGAAGGACGACAAGCTCTACCGCTTCGTCATGGTGGCCTTCGACCTGGAAAGCCAGACCTACGCGCGCGCCCTCATCCGCAAGGTGCTGGACCAGGGGGTGAAGGACCCGGAGGCGTTGGCCAACCGCATGAACGACGCCAAGTTCAAGGAGATGGCCACCGTCCTGTCCTTCAAGGAGACGGGGGGCGCCACGCTGAAGGAGCCGGCGATCGTCAAGGCCATCGTCGACCGCTACGTCGACGTGTCGCTGGAGGTGAAGGCGGAGGAGAGCAATCCGGCAGTCCGTCTGGCGCTCTACTTCGACCGCAAGGCGCCGCGCATCACCAACTGGTATCAGGTGATGGCCGACCGCGCGCTCCAGAAGGTGGTCTTCACCGCGCTCGACATTCCCGAGCAGTCGGCGCTGGGCGACCTCGACCGGCTGGTCGACAAGCTGAAGAAGCGCTTCGACATCGCCGACTTCAAGGACCCGGCCAAGCTCGGGAAGTTCCTGGACCGCTTCTCGGCCATGTACGACATGAAGAACGGCGCGCCCGCGGGAGCCTCCACAAACCTCCCCTACATCGGGCCGATCAACAGCCGCGGACGCTCCTCGATCATCGCCATCGACCCGTCCATCACCATGTCGCTGCTGAACTTCCCGCGCTTCTGAGCGGCGGCGTTCCGGCAGGCCGAATTTCGGGAGATTGGCTGTGCAGCCGAGCCGACAGGCCAAGCCGCCGGGCACTTGGCCGCACGTCGTGGCCCTGCTGCCCGGCCCGGACGACCGGGACGAGGACACCGCCCGCGACTCCCTTCATATCCTGCCGATGACCATCCTGCCGCTGGAGACTCCGGGCCTGCGCCGGGCGCGGCTGATCAAGAACGTCCGGCTGCAGACGGTGGTGGAGCTGTTCAACGACGTCCACGCCGGCAGCGGACAGGTGATGCCCAGCCAGTTGCCGCTGCATTTCGGCAACCGCTCGCCCGAGCTGGACCGCGACCTGCTGATGATCGGGCAGATCGCCCAGGCCGCCAGCTTCGACGTCTATTCCCTGCGCATCGAGCTGCGGCGCCTGAAGATCGCGGTGGACGAGCACGCCGCCTTGCGCCTGTCGCAGCGCCGGAAGGACCAGCTCACCCGCTACATGCGCGTCTTCACCCGGCCGCTGATCGAAAGCGTCTACGGCAGCGACGACGTGCAGGTGCAGAATGTCGAGGACCTGATCCGCCTGTTCGCCGAACCCGATCTGGCGGAGGTGCGCCGCCGGCTGACCATGATGGCCGACCGGCTGGACATCGCCATGGCCGACATCCCGGCCTTCCTGGAGGAGTATGGCGACATCTTCCTGTCGCTGGCCTATTTCAAGCAGTGCCTGGATGAGATCGTCCCCGACGTGCAGGCCTTCCTGGCCTGGATGGACGCGGTGCGCGGCTTCAGCGAGGTCCGCCGCGACGCCCGCCACGCTCGGATGCTCGACGAGGTGGGGCGCGACCTGACGGAGATCGCCGCCTCGATCACCGGGCGGTTCGAGAGCTTCGACAACCGCTCCAAGGACTTCTGGCGCAACATCAACGCCCAGAGCTTCCGCAGCATCCGCGACCTGATCACCAACCACCACGTCACCATCGGCGGGGTGCTGTGCGGGCTGGCGGTGAAGATGGCTCTGTGGAAGGCCCGCTTCTCCAGCGGCGGCGGCCCGGTCCGCCGCTTGGAGTTCATCCGCTCCGAAATCCTGCCGGGCCTGTCGCACATCCGCTCCCTGGAGCGCTCGGCGCGGAGCGGGGGGCGGTAAGGCCCCCGGCACCCCGTGATTTTTTTGCTTCTTAGCGGCGCCGCGCGGCGAGCTGGAGGGCGGTGGCCGCCGCGGCGACGGCGATGCCCAGACCGGTCACCGCGGTCCAGCCCCCGGCGTTCCAGGCCAGCGTCGCCGCACTCGACCCCAGCGCGCCGCCCAGGAACATGCCGCCCATGAAGACGGTGTTCAGCCGGGCGCGGGCTTCGGGGCGCAGGGCGTAGACGATGTGCTGGTTCGACACCAGGGCCGCCTGGACCGCGAAGTCGAGCAGGATCACCCCGGCGACCAGACCGGCGACCGACGTCCACAGCCCGAACAGCAGCCAGGACGCGAGCGTCAGCAGCGTGCCCAGCAGGATCACCCGGTGCGGCCCGCTGCGGTCGGCGATCCGCCCGGCCATCGGAGCGGCCAGGATGCCGACCGCGCCGACGATGCCGAACAGCCCCGCGGCGTCGGCGCCCAGGCCGAAGCGCGGCTCGGCCAGACGCAGCGCCAGGATGGTCCAGAAGGTGGTGAAGGCGGCGAACAGCAGCCCCTGGGTGACCGCGGCCAGCCGCAGGGCCGGGAACTCCCGCCACAGATGGACCAGCGAACGCATCAGCGCCGGGTAACGCAAGGACGCGTTCGGGTGGCTGCGCGGCAGCATGACGGCCATCAGCGCGGCCGCGGCCAGCGCCAGCGGCACGGCCAGCCAGAACATGGCGCGCCAGCCCTCGTGCGTCCCGACGAAGCCGGCCAGCGTGCGGCTCAGCAGGATGCCGGTCAGAACCCCCGACATGACGGTTCCCACCGCCGCCCCGCGCCGCTGCGGCGAGGCGAGATGCGCGGCGAAGGGAACGATCTGCTGCGCCACCGTCGCCGAGACGCCGAGCAGCAGCGAGGCGGCGACCAGCAGGGCGGGACCCTGCGCCAGCGCCGTCACGACCAGCGCCGCCGCCAGCAGCAGGAACTGCCCGACGATCAGCCGCCGCCGCTCCACCAGATCGCCGAGCGGGACGAGCAGGAGCAGGCCGGCGGCGTAGCCCAACTGCGTGGCGGTCGGGATCATGCCGGTCAGCGGGCCGGGCAGGTCGCCTTCGATCAGGCCCAGCATGGGCTGGTTGTAATAGATGTTCGCGACGGCCAGCCCCGCGGCGGTCGCCATCGCGAAGGTCAGCCCTCGGCCGAGCCGGGTCTGTTCCGGTGCGTGGGTTGATGTGTGGGGCATTGTGTCGGTGATGCTCATGACAGAGGGTCCTTTTGCAACATCCCCTCTCCCCTCTGGGGAGAGGGTTTAGGGTGAGGGGGTTGCGCGTGTTGGTACGTTCGGCACAAGCGCAACCCCCTCACCGGCCCTTCGGACCACCCTCTCCCCAGAGGGGAGAGGGCTATGTGAGGCCCAAGGCGATGATCTCTGAAACGGACCCTATCGCACTTTCACAATTCGCATCAGTCATGCAGAATGAAGGGCCTGTGTATCGGAACATGAAGCAATGGACCTCGCCGGACTTGCCGTTCTGGTGGAAGCCGCCCAGGCCGGCAGCCTTGCCGGGGCGGCGCGGCGGCTGGGCATCTCGCCGCTGATGGCGACCCGGCGGCTGGCCGCGCTGGAGGACGTCCTGGGCGCGCGGCTGATGCAGCGGACCACCCGCTCCCTCGCCCTGACGCCGGAGGGGGAGGCGATGCTGCCCTTCGCCCAGGCGATGCTGGAGAACGAGGCGGCGGCGCGGGCCAGCGTCCGACCGTCCTCCGCCGGGGCGTCGGGGCTGCTGCGGCTGACCGCCTCCGCCGCCTTCGGGCGCAAGGTGGTGGTGCCGGTGGTCGCGGACTTCCTGAAGGACAACCCGCAGGTCTCGGTCGATTTGCTGCTGACCGACACGGTGGTGGACATCGTCGGGCAGGGGATCGACCTCGCCATCCGCATCGCCCATCTGAAGGACAGCGCGCTGATCGCGCGGCGGCTGGCCGACAACCCGCGGGGGCTCTATGCCACGCCCGGCTATCTGGCGGCGCGCGGCGCGCCCGCCGCCGTCGCGGATCTGGCGGAACACGAGTGCCTGTGTCTGTCCGGCACGACCCATTGGAGCTTCGCGGGCGACGGGCGGGAGCGGCGCATCCGGGTGCGTGGCCGCTTCACCGCCAACTCCATCGAGGGGTTGCGCGACATCTGCCTCGCCGGGCTCGGCATCGCCGTCCTGTCCGAGTGGGACGTGCGCGACGAGGTGGCGCGCGGCGCGCTGGTGGCGCTCCGCCTCTGCGATGGCGAGCTTGAGCCGCTGGCGGTGTGGGGCGTCCATCCCTCGGCGCGCTTCGTGCCGCCGAAGGTTCGGCTGTTCATGGACGCGCTGGCGAAGGCGCTGCGCTGACCGGGGTCAGAGGCGGACGGCCGGGCGGTCCGCCGGTTGGGTGGCGTGCAGTTCGTAGAGCTTCGCCAGGATTTGCGGGGCGGGCTGCTCCGCCTTGGGCGCCGGTGCGTCCGCCGCAGCGTCGGTGCTCGGCGTCTTGCGGGCGAGCGCTTCCGCCAGCACGGCGGGGGACGGGCGATGGTCCGTCGGCGGCTCCTGCGCCGGGCCGGCGAGGAAGGGCAGGGGCGGGGCGATGGACGGCACGTCCTTCGTCGGGGTTGTCGTCTCCTCGTCGCCGCCCTCCGCCAGCGCGACGAGGTGGCCCAGCGGGTCGTCGCCGGTCACCGCCTCGAAGGCGGCCATGGCGGCGCTGCCCAGCAGGCCGACGGGGCCGCCGAACAGGAAGCCGCCGGCCAGCCGCGCTGGTAGGCCGATCCCGTCGCCGGTGGCGTGACGGTAGATCTGAGACACCCCCGGCAGATGCTGGAGCGGGTTCACCGCGTCCAGCAAGTCCCCGAAATCCAGGCTGAGGTCCGTCGTCTCCTGCTTGGTCGGGGCCTTCACGGCGTCCCGTGCGGCGGTGGTCGGGGCAAGCGCGCGGGCGGCGAGCGCGGTGGCGTTGGTCATGGCGTGGCTCCGGCGGGAACGGCGAGGATGCGGTCGAGGATGCGGAAGGAGTCGAGGGACGGCGTGGCATCGTCCTTGCCCTGGCGCAGGAACTCCTCCAGCGCCGGGTTCAGCGCGACGGCGTCGTCCACCTCCGCGTCGGTGCCCTGCTTGTAGGCGCCGATGCGCACCAGCTCCCGCATGTTGTCGTAGGTGGCGGCGAGGCTCCGCGCGCGGCGCAGCAGGGCGTTCTGCTCCGCCGTGTGGCAGCCAGGCAGCAGGCGCGACACGCTGCGCAGCACGTTGACGGCGGGGTAGCGCCCCTGCTCGGCGATGCGGCGGTCCAGAACGACGTGACCGTCCAGGATACCGCGCACCGCGTCGGCGATCGGCTCGTCGTGGTCGTCGCCGTCCACCAGGACGGTGAAGATGCCGGTGATGTCGCCCTGGCCCTCTTGTCCCGGCCCGGCGCGCTCCATCAGTTTGGGGAGTTCGGCGAAGACGCTGGGCGGGTAGCTCTTGGCGGTCGGCGGCTCCCCGGCGGCCAGCCCGATCTCGCGCTGGGCCATGGCGAAGCGCGTCACGCTGTCGATCAGGCAGAGGACGTGCAGGCCACGGTCGCGCAACTCCTCCGCCACGGTCAAACAGAGATAGGCGGCCTGCCGGCGCATCAGCGGCGGCTCGTCCGAGGTGGCGACCACGACGACGGAGCGGGCGAGGCCGTCCGCGCCCAGATCGTCCTGGATGAACTCCTGCACCTCGCGCCCGCGCTCGCCGACCAGACCGATCACGATGGCGTCGGCCCCGGCGTGGCGGGCGACCATCGACAGCAGCGTCGACTTGCCGACGCCCGACCCGGCGAAAACGCCCATGCGCTGGCCGCGGCAAATGGGCGTGAAGACGTCGATGGCGCGCACACCGGTGTCCATCTTCGCCCCCACCCGGCGGCGCGCGTAGGCCGGGGGCGGTGCCGCGCGCAGCGGGCGGGCGTGGTGGCCGTTGCGCAGCGGGCCATGCCCGTCGATCGGTTCGCCCAGCGCGTTGACGACGCGGCCCAGCCAGCCGGGGCCGGGGCGCAGCGTGAAGGCGGTGTCGTCGGTGACGGCGGCGCAGCCCTCCGCCACGCCGTCCAGATTGTCGAAGGCCATCAGCAGCGTGCGGCCCTGGCGGAAGCCGATCGTCTCGCACAGCAGCCGTTGGCCGCGCGCCGTCTCCGCCCAGCATTTGTCGCCCACCGCCAGGACGCGGCGCAGCCCCTCCACCTCCAGCGTCATGCCGGTGGCGCTGCGGATCTCGCCGCGCCAGGATCGGGTCGGCATCCGCTCGATCTCGGACAGAAGGTTGGAAAGCACGCGCATCGCCGGGACGTCTCCGCCGTGTCGGAATGCGGTGATCCTGCCACGAGGATTTTAAATCCGGTTTTAAACGGCGGGCGTCATCTTGGTCCTGCCTTGCTTTCCGGCTTTGCGATAGGGCCGTTCCAATGGATTTTAGCAATATTTCGGTGTTCCGGCTGACCGGCGCGCGCCTCGATTACTTGGCGGAGCGGCAGAAGCTGATCGCCGCCAACGTCGTGAACGCCAACACGCCCGGCTATCAGCCGAAGGACCTGAAGCCCTTCGCGGCGCTGATGGACGGCCCGCAGACGGTGGCGCCCGCGCTCACCTCGCCCATGCACCTGACGGGCTTCAACCCGTCCGGCGCGGTGCAGGAGGCGCGCAGGCCCGAGCAGTGGGAAACCACGCCCGACGGCAACGCCGTGTCGCTGGAGCAGGAGATGACCAAGGGCAGCGAGACGCGCGACGCCTTCGCCCTGACCGCCGGCCTGTTCCAGCGCAACCTGCAGATCCTGCGCGCCGCCTGGCGCGCCGGCTGACGACTTCGGAGCCCCCTCCCATGCTCACCGATCCCCTGGCCGCGACGATGCGGATCGCCAGTTCGGGCCTGCAGGCGCAGGGCACCCGGCTGCGCGTGGTCGCCGAGAACATCGCCAACTCCGATTCCACCGCCATGACCGCGGGCGGCGATCCCTACCGCCGCAAGACCGTTTCCTTCGCGACCACGATGGACCGCGCCGCCGGGTCGGAGATCGTGAAGGTCAAGCAGATCGGGCGCGACCGCAGCGACTTCCAGCTCGTCTACGAGCCCTCGCACCCCGCCGCCGACGAGAAGGGCTACGTCAAGCGCCCGAATGTCCAGCCGCTGATCGAGATGATGGACATGCGCGAGGCCAGCCGCTCCTTCGAGGCGAGCGTCAACGTCATCGAGCAGTCGCGCAGCATGATGAGCCGCATGATCGACCTTCTGCGCGGCTGAGGAGACCCAAGAGCATGATCGAACCCATCGGCCGCGCCGCCGCCGCCTACGGCCTCCACCGTGCGCCCCTGACCCAGCCGGCTCCCGCCGCTTCGCTCGCCACGCCGCCCACCGCGGCGGCGGCCGCGGCATCGCCGTCGGCCGAGACGTCGGCGTCGGCGGAGAGCAGCTTCGGCGCTTTCCTCGACCGTCAGGTGTCGCAGGCGGTGGAGACGCTGAACGAGGGCGAGCGCATGTCCGTCGCCGCCGTCGCCGGCAAGGCCGGCACGCACGAGGTCGTGCGCTCCGTGCTCGCCGCCGAGATGACCGTGCAGACGGTCGTGTCGATCCGCGACCGCATGGTGCAGGCCTATCAGGACGTCATGCGGATGGCGATTTGAGCGCGTGTGTTGGGACGCATTGCCCCCTCCCTAACCCTCCCCCGCTTCGCAAGGGAGGGGATGATCTCCTTCCCTTGCGAAGCGGGGGCGGGAAGGGGCCCGCGGCGACGCCGTGGGAACGGCGGCGGCAACACGCTCCCCAGGAGAACCCCGATGAACGAAGCCGACGTGTTGGAAGTCCTGCGCACGGGCATCTGGACGATGCTGCTGATCGCCGCGCCGCCGCTGGTCATCGCGGTTCTGGTGGGCGTGGCGATCTCGCTGATCCAGGCGCTGACCCAGGTGCAGGAGATGACGCTGACCTTCGTGCCGAAGATCGTCGCCATCCTGGTCACCACCGTGTTGGCGCTGCCCTTCATGTACGGCGCGCTCACCACCTACGCCGACCGGCTGGGCAGCCTGATCGTCTCGGTGCGGTGACATGCGCCGGCTGGCCGGACTGGCGGCGCTGCTCCTGGCCGGAACCGCGACCGCCGCGGAGGTGAAGCCGCCCGCCGCGCAGATCGGCACATGGTCCACCGCCCTCTACGCGCCGCGCGTCCTGCCGTCCCGCAGCCTGCCGCCGGAGGCCGCCTGCATCGACGCCATCCTGGCGGCGGAGCGCGAGGCAGGCGTGACCGACCACATGCTGCTCGCCATGGGCTTCACCGAGGCCGGGCGGATGACCGCCGACCGGCTGTTCACCGTCTGGCCCTGGACCGTCAACACCGAAGGCGCCTCCCATTACTTCCCGACGCGGGACGAGGCCATCGCCTTCGTGCGCGCCGCGCAGGCGCGGGGCACGCGCTCCATCGATGTGGGCTGCCTCCAGGTGAACCTGAAATGGCACCCCGACGCCTTTCCCGACCTGGAGACCGCCTTCGACCCGCGTGCCAACGCCCGTTACGCCGCGCGCTTCCTGGGCGACCTGCACCGCGCGCAGGGATCGCTGGACGCCGCCATCGCCCGCTACCACTCCGCCCAATCGGAGCGCGGGGCGGCCTACCGCGAGCGGGTCGGCGGCAACCGGCGCTGGGTGGCCGGCGCCATGGATTACCTGAAGACGCTGGCCGCCGGTCCCCAAGCGGCCGCTTCCAAAGCCGCCCCCGGCGCGTTGCCCGCCTGGGGCCGGGCGGAGCTGGGCCGGCTGTCCTTCCTGTCCAGCCTCTACGCCAACGCGGCGGTGAAACCCCTTCTGCCGGGCGCGGACTGACCCCGACGTAAAAGCCGGTTTTACCGCGGGGCGCTAGCGTACCAACGGTGTCGCACCCTGGAGTTCCCGCATGGCTTTCACGGACACCCTTCGGAACCGGATGACCAGCCTCGGCGATGCCGGGCTGGCGAACCGCGACGTGCTGTTCGCGCTGGGCATCCTGCTGGTGCTGGCGGTGCTGTTCCTGCCGGTGCCGACCTGGTTCCTTGACCTCGGGCTGACGCTGTCGCTGGCGGTCAGCGTGCTGATCCTGATGGTTTCGCTGTGGATCAGCAAACCCCTGGACTTCTCCTCCTTTCCGACCGTGCTGCTGGTCGTCACGGTGCTGCGGCTGGCGCTGAACATCGCGTCCACCCGCCTGATCCTCAGCCACGGCCACACCGGCCCGTCCGCCGCCGGCCATGTGATCGAGGGCTTCAGCCAGTTCATCATGGGCGGCAATTTCGTGATCGGCGTGGTGATCTTCGCCATCCTGATCGTCATCAACTTCGTGGTCATCACCAAGGGCGCCTCCCGCATCGCGGAGGTCGGCGCACGCTTCACGCTGGACGCCATTCCCGGCAAGCAGATGGCCATCGACGCCGACCTGTCCGCCGGCATGATCGACGACGTCGAGGCCCGCCGCCGCCGCAAGGAGCTGGAGGACGAGAGCACCTTCTTCGGCGCCATGGACGGCGCGTCGAAGTTCGTGCGCGGCGACGCGGTGGCCGGGCTGGTCATCACCGCCATCAACGTGCTGGGCGGCATGGCCATCGGCATGGCGCAGCAGGGCATGTCCTTCGAGTCCGCGGCGTCGGTCTACACCATCCTTACGGTGGGCGACGGTCTGGCGACGCAGATCCCGGCGCTGGTCGTCTCGCTGGCCGCCGGCCTGCTGGTGACCAAGGGCGGCAACGTCGGCTCCGCCGATCAGGCGGTGCTCGCCCAGCTCGGCGGCTATCCCAAGGCGCTGATGGTGGCGGGCGGTCTGCTCTGCACGCTGGGCGTGACGCCGGGCCTGCCCGCCGCGCCCTTCATGCTGCTGGGCGGTGGCTTCGGCGCGGCGGGCTGGTACGCGATGCGCGGCAAGATGCGCCGCGCAGCACTCGCCCGGCTGGAGGAGAGCCGCAAGGCGCCCACCGCCCCGGCCGAGGAGGCGGTGGAGGACATGCTGAAGGTGGACGAGGTGAAGGTGGAGGTCGGCAACCACCTCGTCCCGCTGATCCTCAACAAGAACGGCCCGCTGACCGGCAAGGTGAAGACGCTGCGCAAGCGCTTCGCCAAGGAATTCGGCTTCATCCTGCCGTCGGTGCGCATCAAGGACAGCAGCTTCCTCCCGCCCAAGGGCTACGTCGTCAGCGTGATGGGCGTCGAGGTGGCGAGCGGCGAGGTGCGGCCCAAGCAGTTGCTCGCCATCGACCCGTCCGGCGGGGCGGCCCCCGACCTGCCCGGCGAGGCGACGCGGGAGCCGACCTTCAACCTCCAGGCCCGCTGGATCGACCCGGCCCGCCACGAGGAGGCCATCGCCAAAGGCTACACGGTGGTCGACCCGGAAAGCGTCATCACCACCCACCTGACCGAGGTCATCAAGGACCATCTCTCGACCCTGCTGACCTTCGCCGCCATGCAGAAGCTGCTCGACGGGCTAGGGCGGGAGTACCAGAAGCTGATTTCCGACATGGTGCCGTCGCGCATCACGCTGGTGGTGGTGCAGCGCGTGCTCCAGGCGCTGCTGGCGGAGCGGGTGTCTATCCGCAACCTGCCGGCCATCGTCGAGGCCATCGCCGAGGCGGTGAACTGGACGCGCAACATCACGCTGGTCACCGAGCATGTGCGGGCGCGGCTCGGCCAGCAGATCTGCCAGTCGCTGACCGCACCCGACGGCTTCGTCCCGGTCATCGTCTTGACCCCGCGCTGGGAGCAGGCGCTCCAGCAGAGCGTCATCGCGGAGGGCGAGGACCGCCGCTTCGCCATGCCGCCGACCCAGGTGCAGGAGTTCCTGACCGCGCTGCGCATCACCATCCAGAAGCACGCCACGCCGCAGGTCTGGCCGGCGCTGCTGGTCGGGGCGGAGGTGCGGCCCTTCGTGCGCTCCCTGCTGGAGCGGGTCAGCCCGATGACTCCGGTCATCAGCCACGCCGAGCTGCACCGCAAGGTGTCCGTCAAGACGATCGACCAAGTCTGAAGGAACGGTGATGGACACGCTCGCCGACCTGCTCAGCCTGGAGGTCTTCCGCGCCTTTCTGGTCTTCGCCCGCGTCGCCGCGGCGGTCAGCCTGCTGCCGGGCTTCGGCGAGCTGGCGGTGCCGCCGCGCGTCCGGCTGTGCATCGCGATCCCGGTGGCGCTGGCGCTGACCCCGACGGTGCCCGGCCTGCCCGACCGGCTGCCGCCGGACGCCGCGGTGATGCTGGAGCAGATCTTCGCGGAGACGGTGGCCGGTGCCTTCCTCGGGCTGGGGGCCAAGCTGTTCCTGGCGTCGCTCCAGGTCGCCGGCAACATCGCCGCCCAGGCGATGGGCCTCGCCAACCCCTTCGGCACCGACGCCGCAGGGTTCGAGAGCGGGTCGATCCTGTCGGGCACGCTGGTCATCGCCGGGCTGGCGCTGCTGTTCGCGCTCGACCTGCATTACCTGATGATCGACGCGCTGGTGCGCTCTTACGGAAGCTGGCCGGCGGCGACCTTGCCCGATCCCGGCATGGTGGCGGGGCGCTACGCCCAGCTCGTCGGCGTCACCTTCCGGCTGGGCGTGCAGATGGCCGCACCCTTCCTGGTCTTCGGCATGATCGCCAACATGGCGCTGGCCCTGGTCAACCGGGTGATGCCCTCCATGCCCGTCTATTTCGTCGCCACCCCGGCGATGGTCGGCGGCGGGATGCTGGTCTTCATGGTCACGGCGGGGGCCATGGTCACCGCCGCTCTGGCCGGAATGGCCGGCTGGCTCGGCGGGCGGTGAGGGGGCGGCGATGTCTGACAACACCCAGGACGAGGAACAGAAAACCGAGGAGCCGACCGAGAAGCGGCTGCGCGAGGCGATGGACAAGGGTGACGTCCCGCGCGCGCGCGACGTCGGTCTGGCCGCCACCATGGCGGCCGCCTGGCTGATCGCTGCGGCCGGCGGGCCGCTCGCCGCCTCCCGCATCGCCGAGGTGCTGCTGCCGCTGATCGAGAATCCGAACGACATCCGGCTCGACGGCGGTCCCTACGACGTGGTGAACAGCCTGCGCTGGCTGATCGGCGGGGTGGCGGTGGCCTTGCTGCCGGTGCTCGGCCTGCTGGTCGGCGGGGCGGTGGTGTCGGCGGTGGGGCAGGGGCCGCTGCTGGCCGCCAGCGACCGCATCCGGCCGAAGCTGTCGCACCTGTCGCCGCTCAGCGGCTGGCGCCGCATCTTCTCGCGCCACGCGCTGGTCGAATTCGTGAAGAGTCTCGTGAAACTGGCGATCATCGCCTGCGCCGTCTGGTTCGCCGTGGCGCCCTACATCGATTGGACGGAGGGGATCGTGGGGATGGACGTTGCGGCGCTTCCCGACCTGCTGCGGGACCTGACCCTGCGGCTGCTTCTGGCCGTCCTTCTGGCGACGGTGGTGATGGCCGCCGTGGACGTGCTGTGGAACCGGCTGGAATGGCGGCGCCGCCTGCGCATGACCTTCCAGGAGCTGAAGGACGAGTTCAAACAGACCGAGGGCGACCCCCATCTGAAGGCGAAGCTGCGCGAGATCCGGCGCGACCGCTCGAAGCGCCGCATGATGGCGAACGTGCCGCGCGCCACGGTGGTCATCGCCAACCCGACGCACTTCGCGGTGGCGCTGGAGTACGACCGCGCCAAGATGCCGGCGCCGGTCTGCCTCGCCAAGGGGGCCGACCTCGTGGCGCTGCGCATCCGCGCGGTGGCGGAGGAGAACGGCGTCCCGGTGATCGAGAACCCACCACTGGCCCGTGCCCTCTACGCCGCGTCGGAGGTCGACGCGGTGATCCCGCTCCAGCATTACCAGGCGGTGGCCGAGGTGATGATGTATGTGCTGCGTCTGAAGAACGGAGGGGCCGCGCAGCCGGCGCAGCGGGCGTGAACGGGTGGGCGTGAACGGGCGGGCGTGATTGGGCGCGGGCCGGATGGTTTGGAATTCAGCTTAATGTCTTCTCAACGGGTTTGGCGGTAGACGAAGGAACTCACCACCTTCCGCGGCGCATCACGGCAATGAGTGACAGCGACGACCTGTTCGAGATGTACCGCTCCGACCGCGCCGCCTCCGGCGCGCTGAAAGGGGAGGCGCTGGCCGCCGCGCTGGCCGACAATGTGCGGCGCAGCTTCGCGGAAATGGACCGGCTGATCGCGGAGGTGACCCAGGCGCTGGCCCAGGCCCGCTACGCGCTGCGCCTCGCCCCCGCGGTGGTGGACCGTGGCAGCTACCTTCAGCACGACCGCTCGTCCGAAAGCTTCCGCGATTACCTGCGCCTGTGGAGCCACCGCCGCGCCGAGGCGGGCAGCGGCGGGATGCATTGGGAAGCGAAGATCCTGGTCACCGACAGCCGCCGCCGCACGGCGGAACTCGGGCTGGGCGTCGCCGTCGAATGGCCAACCGCGGACCGCGCCGCCGATTGCGCCTTCGTGGAGTTCTGGACGACCGGCCAGGGGGTGAACCTGCCCTCCGAGGGCCGCAACTTCCAACGCGCGCTGGTCGCCTGCCTGCGGCGGCTGGAGGAGACGGGGGAGATCACGCCCGCCGTGAAGCGCTGACCGGAGCGGCCGGGCGACCATCACCTTTCTTTACCGCTCGAACTTCGTTGCCATGATGATCGACGAGGTCGTCCGCTCGATGCCGTCGATGGCGCCGATGCGGTCGATCAATGCGTCCATCTCCTCCATCGTTCCGGTCCGCACCACGGCGATCAGGTCGTGCGCGCCGCTGATGGCGTGGAGTGCCCGCACCTCCGGGATGCGCTTCAGCGCCTGGACCACCGCGGCGGTCAGCTTGGGCGACAGGTTGATGGAGACATGGGCGCGGATCATCCGGCGCGTCGTCTCGTCCGACAGCCGCACCGTGTAGCCGGCGATCACGCCGCGTTCCTCCAACCGCTGGATGCGGCTCTGCACCGTGCTGCGCGACACGCGCAGGCGGCGGGCCAGCGCGGCGGTGGGCTCCCGCGCGTTGTCCTGAAGCGCGTCGAGAAGGTGCTGATCCAGCTCGTCCATCATATCGCCGGCCTTTCCGTCAATCCGCCGATCAATGTCAGGCGTTTCGGCACCTTGCACCCTGCACATCGACAGGCCGCCCGGTCAAGATTGCGTCATAACGACGCAAGACAGAAAGCAGGGGGTACGGGACGATGCGCGACATTCTTCTTATGGGCGGCGGCAAGATCGGCGAGACCATCGGCGACTTCCTGAAGGCCACGGGCGATTACCGGGTGACGGTCGCCGACCGTTCGGCGGACGCGCTGGAGCGGCTGCCGACGCACCCGCGCATGGAGACGCGCGTGGTGGACGCCGCCGACCCCGCCGATCTCGCCGAGGCGATGCGCGGCAAGTTCGCGGTGCTGAGCGCGCTGCCCTATCACCTGACGGTCGGCGTGGCGGAGGCGGCGCGGGACGCCGGCACCCATTACCTCGACCTGACGGAGGACGTGGCGAGCACGCGGCGCGTCAAGGAACTGGCCGACGGCGCGCCCTGCGCCTTCATCCCGCAGTGCGGGCTGGCGCCGGGCTTCATCTCCATCGTCGCCAACGACGTGGCCTCGCGCTTCGACACGCTGGACACGGTGCGGATGCGCGTCGGCGCCCTGCCGAAGTACCCGTCCAACGCCCTGAACTACAACCTGACCTGGAGCACTGAGGGCGTCATCAACGAGTATCTGGAGCCCTGCGAGGCCATCGTCGAAGGCCGCCTCGTCTCCGTCCCGCCGCTGGAGGAGCGCGAGGAGTTCTCCCTCGACGGCGTGCTGTACGAGGCGTTCAACACCTCGGGCGGGCTGGGCACGCTGTGCGAGACGCTGGCGGGCAAAGTGCGGACGCTCAACTACCGCTCCGTCCGCTATCCGGGGCACCGCGACCTGATGAAGGCGCTGCTGCACGACCTGCGGCTGGGCAGCCGGCGGGAATTGCTGAAGGACATCCTGGAACACTCGATCCCGGCCACCCTCCAGGACGTCGTGCTGATCTTCGTGACGGTGACCGGGACGAAGCGGGGACGGCTGCTCCAGGAAACCTACGCCAACAAGATCTACGGGCGGGAGATCGGCGGCACCTTCTACAACGGCATCCAGATCACCACCGCGTCGGGCATGTGCGCCGTGCTGGACCTGCTGGCCGACGGCACGCTGCCGCAGCGGGGCTTCGTGAAGCAGGAGGAGGTGCGCTACGCCGACTTCATCGCCAACCGCTTCGGGCGCAACTACGCGATGACCGACGCGGCACCCCAGCAGGGCGCCCAGCAGGGGGTGGGGCGCGCCGCCTGAGCGGGCGCCTCACCAACCCCCATCGGGCCGCGTCTCAGATCACCTCGCGGGCGCGGCCCTTGAAGACGGTGGCGGCGATCTTCAGGGCGTCGGGGGTGCCGCGGGCCAGCGCCTCGGTGAAATGCAGGGCCTGCTTGGCCTGCACCTTCGGCGGCATCGGCGGCTCGTTGGTGTCGACGAGGCAGTCCACCACCACCGGTCCGGGATGGGCGAGGGCGGCGTCCAGAATGGCGCCGCACTCCTTCGGGTCGGTGACGGTGAAGCCCTTGCCGCCGCAGGCCTCCGCCACCTTGGCGAAGTCGATGGGCTGGAGGTCGCAGACATACTCGGGATTGCCGAGCATGGCGATCTGCTCCCACTTGATCTGGCCGAGCGAATTGTTGTTGTTGATGATGACCTTGATCGGCAGCTTGTACTTCACCGCCGTGGCGAAGTCGGCCATCAGCATCGAAAAGCCGCCGTCCCCGACATAGGCCACCACCTGCCGTCCGGGATGGGCGAGCTGGGCGGCGATGGCGTAGGGGACGCCCGGCGCCATGGTGGCGAGGTTGCCGGACAGGGAGTGCATCTGGCCGCGCCGCGCCGGGATCTGCCGCGCCCACCAGGTGGCGATGGTCCCGCTGTCGCAGGCGACGATGGCCGTGTCGGACAGGCGCTTGCCCAGTTCCCACGCGACGACCTGCGGCTTCATCGGCAGGTCGGGGCGGGTGCCGCGCTCCTCCATCAATTTCATCCACTCCGCCTTGCCCGCCTGCGCCGTCTTCAGGAAGGAGCGGTCCTCGTGCCGCCGCACCCGCTCGGTCAGGATGTCCAGCGCCAGCCCGCAGTCGCCGACCAGCCCGGCCTCCACCGGGTAGCGCAGGCCGATGCGCGCCGCGTCGATGTCGATCTGGATGGCGCGGGCCTGCCCCGGCTTCGGGTAATACTCGATGTAGGGGAAGGTCGAGCCGGCGATCAGCAGCGTGTCGCAGGTCTCCAGCGCCTCCTGCGAGGGGGCGGTGCCGAGCAGCCCGACCTGTCCGGTGGTGAAGGGGCTGTCGTCCGGCACCGCGGCCTTGCCCAGCAGCGCCTTGACGATCACCGCCCCCAGCTTGTCGGCCAGCCGTTCGAGCTGGTCGGTCGCCCGCAGCGCCCCCTGGCCGGCCAGGATGACGACGCGCTTGCCGGCGTCGAGAATCTCCACGGCGCGGCGGGTCTGCGCCTCCGACGGGACGGGAAGCTGGGGGGCGAACAGGGCGGTGTCGTGGCCCTTCACGTTGCGCGGCGCCCGCATGTCGGCGCCGATGCCCTGCTCCTGCAGATCCACGGGGATGGTGATGTGCGACACGCCGCGGTGGGCGAGCGCGGTGCGGCAGGCGAGGTTGGCGATGTTGCGGACATGCGCCGCCCCCATGATGCGCTGGTTGTAGAGCGCGACGTCCTGGAACACCTTGTCCAGCTCCACATCCTGCTGGGTGTAGGTGCCGACGAGGTCGTGGTATTGCAGCCCGGTGATCGCCAGCACCGGCTGGTGGTCGAGCTTGGCGTCGTAGAGACCGTTCAGCAGATGCAGCCCGCCGGGGCCGGAGGTGGCGATGCACACGCCCAGCCGACCGGTGAACTTGGCGTAGCCGCAGGCGGCGAAGGCCGCCGCCTCCTCGTGACGGACCTGGATGAAGCGGATCTCGTCCTGGCGGCGGCGCAACGCTTCGACGATGCCGTTGATGCCGTCGCCGGGCATGCCGAAGATCGTGTCCACGCCCCAATCCACCAGAACATCCACCAGGATGTCGGAAGCCGTGCTCGCCATGAGGGAGTCTCCGTCGCAAACGGTCATGATGAAGTCGCTCGATCCATCGGCAACCGAGCGGAGCCGGGACGGTTCCGCGAACGGCGGGACGTTATTGGGCCTTGACCTCAAGTTAAGTTGAGGTTTTAAAGTGGCCGTAATGTATCTGGCATGCCAGCGGTGCCCCGCTCAGCCCGGGCGTCCGAAGGCAGGGCGGGGTGCAGGATGGAGCAACCACCCGGGCGGGCGAAAGAATGACGACAACCGGTCTAAGGGAGAATGCGCAGCGGTCGCCTTCAACGACGCGGTCGATGCGCGTCCATCATATGGCGCGCGTCACACCGCAGGTCCTGCTGGTGGAGCTTCGCGATCCGGACGGCGAGGACTTGCCGCCCTACGAACCGGGCGCGCACATCGACGTGCACCTGCCGGACGGGGCGGTGCGCTCCTACTCGTTGTGCGGCGACCCGGCGGATCGCTCCGCCTACCGGATCGCCGTTCTGAATCTGCCGGGCGGGCGGGGATCGCGCTTCATCCACGGGGACCTGCGGCTCGGCACCACAGTGACCATCAGTCCCCCCCGGAACAATTTCCGCTTCGACGCCGCCCCGCGCTACCGGTTCATCGCCGGGGGCATCGGCATCACGCCTCTGCTGCCGATGATCCGCGAGGCGTCGCGCCGGGGAGCGGACTGGGTCCTGCATTACTGCGTGCGCAGCGCCGCCGAGGCGCCGTTCCTCGCCGAGATTCGCGAACTGGGCAACGGCGACGTGGTGGTTCACGCCGCGGACGAAGGCCGGAGGCTGTCGGTGGCCGACCTGCTCACGGCGACGCCCGACGATGCCCTGATCTATTGCTGCGGCCCGCAGCGTTTGATGGACGCGGTCGCAGGCGCCGCACGGCCGTCGCAGGACGTGCGCTTCGAATGGTTCACGCCGCGCGCGGATGCGGGGCGTGACGCCGCACCGGACGATCGCTTCGAGGTCGTCTGCGCCCGCTCCGGCGTGACCGTCGCGGTGAAGGAGGGGGTGAGCGTGCTGGACGCGCTCGACGCCGCGGGCGTTTCCGTCGCCTCGTCGTGCGAGCAGGGCATCTGCGGCACCTGCGAGACGGTGGTGCTGGAGGGGGAGCCCGACCATCGCGACAGCGTCCTGTCCGACGCCGAACGCGCCGCCGGAAAGACGATGATGATCTGCGTGTCGCGCGCCCGCAGCGCACGCCTGATTCTGGATATTTGACCGCAACACAAGGACGAGGGGGGAACTCATGACCGAGAACGATCTGCAACGGCTGGGGCTGGCGCTGCTGAACAGCCCGGCCGAGGCCATCGCTTATTCCGACCGCGAGGGCATTATCCGCTTCTGGAACGCGGGGGCCGAGCGTGTGTTCGGCTTCACCGCCGACGAGGCGCTCGGCCAGTCTCTGGACATCATCATTCCGGACCGTCAGCGCCAACGCCATTGGGACGGCTACGATCAGGTGATGAAGACGGGTGAGAGCCGTTACGGCAGCGGCGATCTGCTGTCGGTGCCGGCGACGCGCAAGGACGGAACCCGCATCTCGGTGGAGTTCACCATCGTGCCCCTGAAGGACACCGATGGGACAATGCTGGGGATGGCGGCGGTCATGCGCGACGTCTCCGCCCGGTTCGACGAGATGAAGGCCCTGCGCCGCCAAGCCGCCGGACGCTGAAACGCCCGTTGCCGCCCGGGCCTCCGAAATCGGAACCCTCCCGGGCGGGGTCCGTTGAGAAGGGCTGTACCTTCAAGACATCAGCCTGAGGGAGTGCGTCATGCGCAATCTGATGATCGCGGCGTCGGCCGCGATGCTTCTGGCCGCCTGTTCGGGTATGGACGGCGGCGGAACGGGCAGCGGCGGGATGAACAGCGGCGGCTCCGGCAGCGGACTCACGGGTGGTGGCACGTCCGGCAGCCAGGGTGTGGACGAGCCGAACGTCAACCCGAACGCGACCAGTTCCAGCTCCGGCCCCTATAGCGGGTCGAGCGTGAGCGAGCCGCAAAGCCGCACGCGGTCGCCCAACGAGTCCGGCATGGACCAGGGCATGACGCGCCAATCCCTGCCGAACCGCTCCGGCACCGGGTGGTAACCCGCAACGGCGCGGCCATCCCGCGGAATTCCGGACCCGAGCGAATAGGGAGAGCCTGACCGGCCTGCGCTGGAACCTGCGGCGGTCCGCGAGGTTCCTACCCTGCCGGACGTGCCGGCTGGGTTTCAGAACGCGCAGGAGCGGTCCATGCTGAAATGGGCGTTGATCTTTTTCGTGGTGTCTCTGGTCGCCGGCGCGCTCGGCTTCACCAACGTGTCATCGGCCACCGCGGGAGTCGCGAAGATCCTCTTCGGGATCGCGCTGATCATCTTCCTGGTCTTCCTGGTCCTCGCCCTGCTGGCCGGCGAGGTGATCTTCTGATCCGTCGGCGAAATACCGGTCAGCGGGAGCGGAGAATGGACAACGCGCGGGCGAAGGCCTGATCGTTGGCCGCGTTGGGGATGCCGTTGGACGGCGGGGCGGATTGCCCGTCCTCCGCGGCCGGCTCCGCGATGGTCTCGTCGGGCTGGATGCCGATCTGGTGAATGGACTGCCCCGACGGCGTGTAGTAGCGCGCCGTGGTCAGTTTCAGCGCCCCGCTGTCGAAGGGGATGACGCTCTGGATGATCCCCTTGCCGAAGGTCGTCGTGCCGATCACCGTGGCGCGCCGGTGGTCCTTCAGCGCCCCGGTCAGGATTTCCGCGGCGGAGGCGGATTTCGCGTTGACCAGCACCACCAGCGGCAGGCCGTCCGTCTCGTCGCCGGGGGTGGCGGTGTAGGTCTTGTCCGCCCCGCGCCCGGGACCACGGGCGGTCAGGATCGTTCCCTTGTCGAGGAAGGCGTCGGCAACGCGGACGCTCGCCTGCACCAGCCCGCCGGGATTGTCGCGCACATCGATGATGAAGCCGCCGATGTCCGGCCCGATCCGCTCCCGCAGCGAGCGGATGGCCGTGCTGACCCCGGTGGCGGTCTGGCGGTCGAAGCGGCTTATACGGATGTAGCCCACCGCCCCGACGGCGGCCAGCCGGACCGAGGGGATGCGCAGCTTGCCGCGGACCACGCTGACGTCGAAGGGGTCCGGCGTCCCGGCGCGCAGGACGGTCAGAGATACCGCCGCCCCTTCCGGCCCGCTCAGCATCTGCTTGACGGTTGCCAGCTCCGCCCCGCCGACCGGCTGCTGGTCCACCGCCAGGATCACATCGCCGGAGCGCAGCCCGGCGGCCTCCGCCGGAGACTCGGGAACGGTCTCGGCGATGCGGACGCGGGTGCCGTGGGCCTCGTAGCGGATGCCCAGCCCGGCGAAGGCGCCGTCGTTCGACGCCTGCAACTGCCGGTATTCACCGTCGTCCAGATAGGCGGAGTAGCGGTCCCGCCCGGCCATGGCCTTGATGGCGATGTCCACCAGCTCGCGGTCGGTCAGCGGCTCGACATACTGGCCGCGGATGGTGCGCAGCGCCCGCAGGAAGCGGTCGACCTCCTCAGCCTCCGTGCTGTGGCCGTAGGGGGTGGAGTCGCCTGCGGCCTGCGCGCTCCGTCCGGTGGTCATGCCCCCCGGGATCGCGAGAAAGGCGCAAAGGGCGGCGGCGGTGACGAGGCGCAGCTTCACGGCGGCAATCTCTCGGGATCGGAGCGGCGATGCTTCGAAATTAGCCGTGAATTGGTTTATGTACCGTTAACCATAACCGGGGCGTGTTAGTCTTTGCCCAGGCCGACGGTCCGCCTCCACACCGGCTCCGACAGGCGCTCGATGAGAAAGTCGGCCAGGACCCCGACCTTCGCCGGACGTGTGCGGGCCGACGGAGTGACGAAGTAGAGCCCGCCTTTCGGCAGCGACCAGTCGGTCAGAATGGCGGTCAGCCGCCCGTCCGCCACATGCTCCGCGGCCATGAACTCCGGCAGTTCGGCGATCGCCAAACCCTCCAGCAGCATCGGCACCAGGGCGTCGGCGTTGGTGACGCGCAGCGGGCCGGACGGAGTCACGCTCTCCTCCTCGCCGGCGCCGTTGGTGAAGTGCCAGATGTCCTGGCGCCGCCGGTACGCGTAGCCCAGGCAATGATGGTCCTTCAGGTCACGCGGATGCCGGGGCAGGCCGTGGCGGGCGATGTAGCCGGGAGCGGCAAGGACGACGGGAGCGATGGGGCACAGCCGCCGGGCCACCAGCGAGCTGTCCGTAAGCACGGCGATCCGTAGCGCGGCGTCGAAGCCTTCGCCCACCAGATCGACGGTCGCGTCGCTCAAATGCAGGTCGATGGAAATCTCCGGATAGAGACGGAAGAAGTCCGGCAGCAGGGGCGCCACCCAGCGCAACCCGAACGACATCGGCACCGCCAGACGGATCAGACCGCGCGGGCGGCTGGACAGTTCGCGCGCCGCGTTCTCGGCCGCCTCCGCCTCGTCGTAAAGGCGCATCGCGCGCTCGGCCAGGGAATGGCCGAAATCGGTCAAGGCCAGCCGGCGCGAGGAGCGGTTGAACAGCCGTCCGCCCAACCGCTCCTCCAACCGGCCGACCGCGCGCGACACCGTGGCGACCGACACGCCCATGGCGCGGGCCGCACCGGCGAAGGAGCGCTCCTCCACCACTTTGGCGAACATCGCCAAGCCTTCGAAATCCGGCAGTTTCGACATCGCCAATCCTGCAACGATGGTTTTCAGTCGTTTCTATTTCAGTGTCTATCTGCCGTCGATAGCTTTGTCTCCAGCGAACAACCCAGTCCCAAGGAGACTTCCGATGTCACGCAAGCTCGACGGCAAGATCGCCCTCGTCACCGGCGCCACCAGCGGCATCGGCCTTGCCGCGGCCAAGCGCTTCGCCGCCGAAGGTGCGGCCGTCTACCTCACCGGCCGCCGCCGATCCGAACTGGAGGCCGCGGTCGCGGCGATCCGGGACGCCGGCGGCACGGCGACGGGGGTGCAGGCCGACTCGTCCAATCTGGCCGATCTCGATCGGCTCTATGCCCGGATCCAGAGCGAGGCGGGCCGTCTCGACGTGCTGTACGCCAACGCCGGCGGCGGCGGCATGCTGCCGCTGGGCGCCATCACCGAGGAGCAGTATGAGGACACGTTCAACCGCAATGTGAAGGGCGTGCTGTTCACCGTGCAGAAGGCGCTGCCGCTGCTCGGCCGGGGCGCGTCGGTGATCCTCGCCGGGTCCACCGCCGGCAGCATGGGCACGGCGGCCTTCAGCGTCTACAGCGCCAGCAAGGCGGCGGTGCGCAACTTCGCCCGCAGCTGGATCCTGGACCTGAAGGACCGCGGCATCCGCGTCAACACGCTTAGCCCCGGCCCGATCCGCACGCCGGGTCTGGTCGAGCTGGCCGGTCCGGACGCGGCGCAGCAGCAGGGGCTGGTGGATTATCTGGCGACGCAGGTGCCGCTGGGCCGCGTCGGCGATCCTGATGAAATCGCCAGGGCCGCTGTCTTCCTGGCGTCCGACGACAGCAGCTTCGTCAACGGCGTGGAGCTGTTCGCCGACGGCGGCATGGCCCAGGTTTGAGCCGGATGTGAACGGGGAGCGGCTTTCGCTCCCCCGCCCGTGGGCGAGAACCGCCCTTACGCCTGATCCAGGGTGATCCCTTCGATCAGGTCGCCCACGTCGTCGCAGCGGTCGGTGACGGCTTCCAGCAGTTCGTAGACCTCGCGGCGGCCCAGGAAGTCGATCATCTCCGGACGCTCGGCGATCAGGGACTTCATGGCATCGCGCAGGATCTCGTCGGCCTCGTCCTCCAGGTCGGAGATCTGGCCGCAGATGTGCAGGATGCGGTCGGCGTGTACGGAGATTTTGGTCAGCAGCGGCATGACCTCGGACAGCAGGGCCGCTTGGCGGCGGCCGATCGCCGCCATGCGCATCATCCGGTCGTCGAAGGTCTCGATGCCGTAGAGCGCGGCGAGGCGCGGCACCTCGTCCATCAGGTCGATGCAATCATCCAGCGCGTTGATCAGCGCCTGGATCTCCGAACGGTCGAAGGGGGTGATGAAGGCGCGGTGCAACCCGCGCCCGGCGTCCTTGGCGACGCGGTCGGCGTCCTTCTCGATCCGCTTCAGCGTCGCGGTGCGGTCGGCGCGCTCCTCCGGACCGGCCTGCATGACGGCTTCCAGGGCGGCGGAGGCGTCGACGATGTGCCGGGCCTGCTCGATGAATTGCTCAATGACCCGCTCTTCCTTCGGCATCATGGAGCGGATGGCGCGCAGCAGCAGCATGGAAACGGTTCTCTCGGTCGGTTCTGCCGTTTCCTCTTAACGCCGGGCGTCATGAAATTGCAGCAAAAACGTCATACGGGCAGGACAGGGCAGACAGGCCGGGGGAAAAACGCCCCGGCCTGCCCTGTTCTGCGCCGTCCTTACACCATGCCGGAGCGGGTGAAGGGCAGGTGATGCAGCCGCTTGCCGGTAGCGGCGAAGACCGCGTTGGCGACCGCCGGGGCCGCGGTCGGCACGCCGGGTTCGCCGACGCCGGTCGGACGGGCCGTGGAGGGGAGGATGTGAACCTCGATCGGCGGCATCTCCGAGTTGCGGAGCGGCTGGTAGGCGTCGAAGTTGCTCTGGTCCACCAGCCCGCCGGTCAGCGTGATCTCGTCGCGCAGCGCGTGGCCGATGGCCCAGCCGGTGCCGCCGGAGACCTGAGCCTCGACGATGTTGGGGTTCACGACCTGCCCGCAATCCACCGCGCAGACCACACGGTCGATGGTCACGCGGCCCTGCTCGTCCACGGAGACCTCCGCGACGTGGGCGACGAAGCTGCTGAAGCTTTCATGCACGGCGATGCCGCGGCCCTTGCCCTTGGGCAGCGGCTGGCCCCAGCCGGCCTTTTCGGCCGCCAGCTTCAACACGCCCTGGAGGCGCGGGTGATCCTTCAGCATCTCCAGCCGGAAGGCCACCGGGTCCTTGTCCGCCGCCGCGGCCAGCTCGTCGATCATCACCTCCTTGGCGTAGGCGGTGTGGGTGTGGCCGACCGAGCGCCACCACAGGGTGGTGACCGGCGACGGCGGGGAGTGCAGGTCGACATGCAGGTTCGGCACCGCGTAGGCCATGTCCGAGGCGCCCTCGACCGCCGTCGCGTCCACGCCGTTCTTGACCATGAAGCCTTCGAACAGGGTGCCGATCATGAAGCTCTGCCCGACGATGCTCTGCCGCCACGCCACCAGCGTGCCGGAGGCGTCCAGGCCAGCCTTCACCTTGTGCAGGAACAGCGGGCGGTAGCGGCCGCCGCGGATGTCGTCCTCGCGCGTCCACACCAGATGGACCGGCGCCTTGCCGCCATAGGCCTTGGCGATGGTCACCGCCTCCGCGATGTAGTCGGCGTCCGGGGTGGCGCGGCGGCCGAAGCTGCCGCCCGCCCAGACGGTGTTGATGACCACCTGTTCCGGCTTGCAGCCGAGGATGCCGGCGGCGACCTTCTGCTCCACCCCCTGGAACTGGGAGCCGGCCCAGATGGTGCAGCCGCCGTCCGGAGTCAGCTCCACGGTCGCGTTCAACGGCTCCATCGGGGCGTGGGCGAGATAGGGGAAGACGAACTCCGCCTCCACCACCTTGGCGGCGCCGGCCAGGGCCTTCGCCGTGTCGCCGGTGTCGGTGGCCACATTGCCCGGCTGGTCGGCCAGCTTGCGGTAGTCGGCGAGCATCTCCTCAGTGCCGCGCATCTCCGCCTTGGCGTCGTCCCACTCCACCGTCAGCGCCTCGCGGCCCTTCATGGCGGCCCAGGTGTTCCTGGCGACGACCGCGACGCCGATCGGCAGGGTCAGCACCTCCAGGACACCCGGCACCTGCTTCGCCGCGGCGGCGTCCACCGACTTCACCGTGCCGCCGAAGCGGGGGGAGCGGGCGAGAACCGCCGTCACCTGGCCGGGGCGGCGGATGTCCATGGCGAAGATCGCCGTGCCATCGGTCTTGGACACATGGTCCAGCCGGTGCAGCGACGGGTTGCCGATGAGTTTGTAGTCCTTGGCGTCCTTCAGCGCGACGTTCTGCGGGACGGGCAGCTTCGCCGCGTCCTCCGCCAACTCGCCGAAGCGGGCGCTGCGGTTGGAGGCGGCGTGGCGGACGACGCCCTGCTCGACCGTGACGGACGAGACCGGGACCGACCAGCGCGCCGCGGCGGTGGCGACCAGCATGGCGCGGGCGGCGGCCCCGGCCATGCGCAGCTCGTCCCAGCTGTTGGCGACCGCGGTGGAGCCGCCGGTGCCCTGGATGCCGAAGAAGTGGTTGGCGTAGAGCGCGCCGTCCGCCGGGGCGAAGGCGCCCCGCATCTGCGCCCAGTCGGCGTCAAGCTCCTCCGCGACGATGGTGGTCAGGCCGGTCATGATGCCCTGGCCCTTGTCCAGATGCTTGACCAGCACGGTGACCGTGTCGTCGGCGGCGATGCGGATGAAGGCCTGCGGGCGCGGGTCGGCCGGGCCGACGACCTTGGGGGCGGCAGTCTCGCTGGCGAAACCGGTCCGGGGCAGCATGGCGCCGAGAACCAGCGCGCCGCCGGCCCCCTTGAGGAAGCCGCGGCGCGAGGGGGAGGCGACGTCCGCCGCCGCCTGCTTGATGAGCTGGTTCAGCATGGCTCAGGCCCCCATCGCCTTGGCGGCGTCCTTGATGGCCGCGCGGATGCGCGGATAGGTGGCGCAGCGGCAGACGTTGCCGTCCATCGCCGCGTCGATGTCGTCGTCCGTGGGGTTGCGGTTGTCGGTCAGCAGGGCCACGGCGCTCATGATCTGGCCGGACTGGCAGTAGCCGCACTGCACCACGTCCAACTTCTGCCAGGATGCCTGGACGGCCTGGGCGACCGTGCCAGACACGCCCTCGATCGTGGTGATCCTGGTGCCGGCTGCGGATTCCGCCGGGGTCTGGCAGGCGCGGATCGGCGTGCCGTCCATATGGACGGTGCAGGCGCCGCACTGGGCGATGCCGCAGCCGAACTTGGTGCCGGTCAGGTTCAGCTCGTCCCGCAGGACCCACAGAAGCGGCATGTCGCCGGGCACGTCGACGTCCCGGTCCTGCCCGTTGATGTTCAAACGAATCATCGGATGATCCCTGTCTCTCGACTCTGCCTGTCGGGTATTATGGTGCGGGCCTTCGGCGGGCAATTCTTGCGTGAAGCCCAGCTTCGAAAAGACCGTGTGCAGTGTGGTCCCGTTCGGCGGGTGTGGCAAACATCCCAGTGTGGGAGTTGGTCTTCCGCGGAAGCGACCGCCCTATCCGTTCGTTTGGCCCGCAAGCGTAACCACGAGCATCCTAACCGCTTCGCCGCGAGACGAATAGCCGGTACAATCCGCTTGGGCTTATGAACGTGGTGCATGAATGAACCGGAACGACCTCAGCGATCTGGCGGCCTTCGCCGTCGTGGCGGAGGAGGGGAGCTTCACGCGGGCGGCGGCCCGGCTGGGCATGTCCCAATCCGCGCTCAGCCACGCCATGAAGGCGCTGGAGGACCGGCTGGGCCTGCGCCTGCTGGCCCGGACGACCCGCAGCGTGTCTACGACGGAGGCCGGGCAGCGGCTGCTGCGCACCCTACGGCCGGCGCTGGACGACATCGCCGCCGGGCTGGCGGCGGTGGGGGAACTGCGCGAGAAGCCCGCCGGCACGTTGCGCATCACCACCGGCAAGCACGCCGCCGTCCGGGTGCTGTGGCCCGTGCTGTCGCGCTTCCTCGCCGACTATCCGGAGGTGCAGGTGGAGCTGTCCATCGACAGCAGCCTGACCGACATCGTGGCAAGCCGCTTCGACGCCGGGGTCCGGCTGGGCGAGCAACTCGAAAAGGACATGATCGCGGTGCGCATCGGCCCGGACATCCGGGCGGCCATCGTCGGCGCGCCTGCCTATTTCGCGCAGCGTCCGGTGCCCTGCGCCCCGCAGGATCTGGCCGGGCACGACTGCATCAACTACCGCTTCACCACGTCCGGCGCCGTCTATGTGTGGGAATTCGAGGAGGACGGCCATCCGGTGAACGTCCGGGTGACCGGATCGCTGGTGTCCAACGACATGGACGTCATCATGGCCGCCGTTCTGGATGGGCGGGGGCTGGCCTACATCTTCGAGGACGAGGTGGCGGAGCACGTCGCCGCCGGGCGGCTGGTCCGCGTGCTGGACGATTGGTGCACACCGTTTCCCGGCTATTACCTCTACTACCCCAGCCGCCGGCAGATCCCGCCGGCTCTGGCCGCCCTGGTCGACGCGCTGCGCTACCGACTGTAGCGTCCGCGCAACTTGCGCATGCCGATTCCGCGCTCCGGACGGATCCGAAAAAGGATTATTAACGTACCAAAAGATTAAGGTAATCGGATCAAGCGGCGTCGAGCCGCCGGAACGGGATGAACGCCGGATGATGCGTGTGTATGCCTGCATAACCCAGCAGCACGATTTGTGGCTCGTGCTGCTGGCGGGGGCGGTCTGTGGATTCGGTGCCTGGGTGTCCCTGAACCTGGCCCGCCGCGCGGCCGCGGTGGCGGGACGGGCGCGCTGGGGCTGGCTGGCCGGTGCCGCGACGGCGACCGGCGGCGGCGTGTGGGCGACCCACTTCATCGCCATGCTGGCCTTCCGGACCAGCCTGCCCATGGGCTACGACGTCGGCCTGACGGTCCTGTCGATCCTGATCGCCATCGGCGGCGCCGCGGTGGGCATCCGCCACGCCATCGGCGGCGGGCGGCTGGCCGCCCCGCTGGGCGGCGCCATCGCCGGGGCCGCGGCGACGGCCATGCATTTCACCGGCATGGCGGCGCTCCAGGTGCCGGCCAACCTGCATTACGACCCGGCTTACGTCGCGGTGGCCCTGGGCCTGGGCGTCATGCTGGGCGGAGCGGGCTTCACCGCTGCCCTGCGGATCGGGTCGCTGAAGGGGCTGGCGGCCGGCGCGGCCCTGCTGGCGCTGGGCATCTGCGGGCTGCATTTCACCGGCATGGCCGGCGTCACGCTGATCCCCGACCCGCTGCACGACATGTCCGACCAGATCATGGAGCCGGGCCTGCTGGCGGTCGCCATCGCGGTAACGGCCACGGTGGTGATGGCGCTGGGCCTTGCCGGGGCCATCGTCGACCAGCGGCTGGCCGCCAGGACGGCGCACGAGGCGGCCCGGCTGCGCGCCAGCGAGGAGCGGTTCCGCCAGCTCGCCGACGCCACCACGGAAGGCATCGTGATCCACCGCGACGGCGTGGTCCTCGACGTCAACCGCGCCATGGCGGAGCTGCTGGGCAAGCCGCAGGCGCAGTTCATTGGCCAGTCCATGCTGCGCTTCGTGGTGCAGAACCGCCGCTCCGACATCGAGCGCAAGCTGGCCCAGCCCTCCTCCGAGCGGGTGGAGCTGGACCTGCTGCACGACGACGGCACCCTGGTGATGGTCGAGGCGCACGGACAGGACATCACGCACGAGGGCCGTCCTGCCCGTGTCGTCGCCGTGCGCGACATCCGCGAGCGCAAGCGGGCGGAGGAGCGCATCCGCCACATGGCCCATCACGACCTGCTGACCGGCCTGCCGAACCGCTCCCTGTTCCTCGACCGGCTGAACGGCGCGCTGGCCAGCGTGGGGCGGGCGCGCACCGGGGTGGCGGTGCTCTATCTGGATCTCGACCGCTTCAAGGCGGTGAACGACCTGCTGGGCCACCCGGCGGGCGACCGGCTGCTGCAGGAGATGGCGCGCCGCATGCTGGAGGCGGTGCCCAGCCACGACACAGTGGCGCGGCTAAGCGGCGACGAGTTCGCCGTTCTGCACCGCATCGCCCAGCCGGGCGAGGCGCTGGCCCTGGCCGACCGTCTGGTCAAGGCGCTGGGCGTGCCCGCCGATCTGGACGGCCAGCGGATGGTGGTCGGGACGAGCGTCGGCATCGCCCTGTTCCCGCAGGACGGCACCGGGGCGGAAGCGCTGCTCCAGCACGCCGACACCGCCCTCTACCGCGCCAAGTCGGAGGGGCGGGGCACCTTCCGCTTCTTCGAGGCGGAAATGGACGAGCGGCTGCAGGCCCGCCGTGGCCTGGAGCGCGACCTGCGCCAAGCGCTGAGCGACGGCGCGCTCAGCGTCCATTACCAGCCGCTGGAGGATTGCCGGACGCACCGCATCCTGGGCTTCGAGGCGCTGGTGCGCTGGAAGCATCCGGAGCGCGGCATGATTCCGCCGTCGGAGTTCGTGCCGCTGGCCGAGGAGAGCGGGCTGGTGATGCAGCTCGGCGAGTTCGTGCTGCGCACCGCCTGCCGGGACGCCCGGAACTGGCCGGACCCGGTCAAGGTGGCGGTGAACCTGTCGCCGGTCCAGTTCCGCCACTCCGACCTTCCGGCCACGATCCTCGGCATCCTGGAGGAGGAGGGAATGCCGGCGCACCGGCTGGAGATCGAGGTGACCGAGGGGGTGATGATCGACGACACCGAACGTGCCCTGGCGGCGCTGACCGCCCTGAAGGCCGCGGGGGTGCGCATCGCCCTGGACGATTTCGGCACAGGCTATTCCAGCCTCAGCTACCTTCAGAAATTCACCTTCGACAAGCTGAAGATCGACCGATCCTTCGTTCAGCTGATGGCGGAGAACCGCGAGTCCCTGTCGATCATCCGCACCATCCTGGCGCTCGCGAAGAGTCTGGACATCGCCGTCACGGCGGAGGGCGTGGAGACAGAGGAGCAGCGGACCCTGCTGAAGAACGAGTCCTGCAACCAGCTCCAGGGCTATCTGATCGGGCGCCCGGTCCCGGCGTGCGAACTGGCACGCTTCTACGAGCCGGCGTGAGGCGCCGTCACGGACGTTTTTCGCGGCGTGGCACGGGTCAGCGGATCTCGATGAGGTCCGTCAACTCGCGCACGACCAGTTCCAGGCTGTCGGCCACGGCCTCGCACGACACCCGCTCCTCCGGGGTGGTGAAGTCGGCGGAGCGCAGGGTGGCGATCTGCTCCTTCAACCGGCCGATGTAGGCAATCAGCTTGTCTTCCATGCCCGGACCCCGTGGTGCGAGAGGCTTCCCGCAACCATAACAGGCGAGCGGGGGCTTTGGCCCTGGAATTCTCCGCCGGCGGGTTTGCCGAGTGAGGACGGCCGGCTGAACGAAAGCCGAGGGTGGTTCAGGAACGGATCAGCGCCTCGACCTCCCGGATCGCCGCATCGGCGGGAATGCGCTCCATCTCGCGGCCGCCGAAGGCGGCGGCGGTCAGCACCGCGCCCCGCGTCACCTTGGGGCGCAGCTTCTCCGCGATGGTCGGGCCGTAGAGGGTCAGCAGCGGCACGTCGGCGAGGCCGAATAGGTGGCTGGTCCCGCTGTCGTTGGCGACCGCCGCCGCGCAGCGCCGGGTCAGCGCGATGGTGCGCACCGGGGAATAGCGCGGCTCCGCCGGTTCGGCGTCCTGGAGCGGGAACAGCGCCTGCGGCACCGCGGCGCGCAACTCGGGCAGCCAGTCCAACTCCGCCGGGCCGAGGATGAAGACCGGCACCCGCCCATCGGCGACCTGGGCGCGGGCCAGTTCCACGAAGCGGTCCAGCGGCCAGCACTTCACGCGCTTGCCCGCCCCCGGCGCGATGGCGACGTAGTTCGGCCCATCGGGCAGGACGGCGCGCGCCTCGGCCTCGGCCTCGGCCGGGATGGGCACGGCCATGTCCAGCGGCGGACGGCGCCCGCCGGCGACCTCCAGCAGGTCGAACAGGCGGTCCAGCACATGCCGCGGCTCCTTGTAGCCGGGCGGTGGGCGGCGGTCCGACAGGCGGTAGCCGGCGCAGGCCGAGACGAACACGTCGTGCTTCAACCGCCGCGCCAGCAACGTTCGCCAGGGCAGCGCCTGGGTGTCCAGCACCAGCGAGAAGCGCTCGCGGATGGGCATCGGCTTCAGCAGGCCGAGCGGGCTCCGCCCGATCCCGGTGTCGGCGTGAAACTCGTCGATCAGCCCGTCCATCATCGGGCGCAGCGTGGTCGCCAGATGGGTGCCTTCGGTGGTGATCCAGGTGATCCGGTGGTCCGGGAACAGCCCCCGCAGGGCGCGCACGAAGGGAATCTTGATGAGCGCGTCGCCGATCAGCTCGCCATGGGTGAAGACGGCGAGCGACGGGGAGCCGGCGCGGTCGGTTGCGGGCATGCGGAAGCCTCGGGAGGATGCGGCCAAGCGGACGGCGGACTATAGCGGCCCGCATCCGGCGGCGGAACCCTCCGCATCGGCGGAGTCTACAGCTCCGCGTTCAGGCCCGACGCCGACAGCTCGACCGGGCGCACCGCGTGGCCGGAAGGGGCGTAGAGGCCGTCGCTGGCAGCCTTTTCCAGGGCCACCAGAAGGCTGCGGTTGATCGACAGCACGGCCTTGCGCATGGCGACCAGCCCCGCCGCGTTGTCGTTGATGGCGCGGTCCAGCCGCTCCACCCGCTCCAGGATCATCGCGCGCAGGTCGTCGTTCAGGCGCAGCGTGCCCGACTGCGCCTGGGTCATGATGCCGCCCAGACGGTCGGCCATCGCCTGCTTGCGCCGGGCGTAGACTTCCAGCCCCTCCAGCTCGCCGGCGGCCAGCGCCGCCGTCTCCTCGTCCAGAAGGACGCTCAACTCCGCCACGGTGTCGAGAAACTCCGTCATCACGACGGCGGTCGGCCCGTCGGCCAGCGCGGGAATCTCGGGCTCCGGCGCGGTGGCGGGCGCGGCGTCCTCGACCGGCTTGGTGTCGGGGGCGAATTCGCGGATCAGGTCCTTGAAACGGCGGCTCATCCCTTGGTTCCTTCGCTCGTCTGGCCGTAGAGGCGGGCCACGTCGGCCTCGACCATGCGGCCGATCCCCAGCGTGCCGGCCTCGGCGATGGCCTTGCCGTATTCCTGGAGCATGAAGCTGCGCCACGTCCGCTCGCCTTGGCCGCCGCCGAAGGCGCTGCCGGTCTCCACACCGGCGAACATCGTCTCCAGCATCTGCCCGACCATCAGCGCCTCGAATTCCTGCCCGGCCTTCTCGGCGGATTGGGTTCGGGCGGCGGGTTTCGCGGCGGCGGAACGCGCAGTGGGGGTGGTCGGGGAAAGGGGGAGATGTCCATCGTGTCGTCGTCCGGCCGGAGGTGTCAGATGATTTCCAGGTCGGCGTGCAGGGCGCCCGCCGCCTTGATGGCCTGGAGGATGGCCACCATGTCGCGCGGCCCGACGCCCAGCGCGTTCAGCCCGTTGACGAGCTGCTGCAGGCTGACGTTGCCGCCGATGGTGACGAACTGGCGCCCGTTGCCCTCCTGCACCTGCACGTCGGTGCGCGGCACCACCACGGTCTGCCCGTCGGAGAAGGGCTGCGGCTGGGACACCTGGGGCGTTTCCACCACGCGGACGGTCAGGTTGCCCTGGGTGATGGCGACGCGGCTGATGCGCACGTCGTCGCCGATGACCACGGTGCCGCTGCGCTCGTCCACCACCACCCGCGCGATGCCGTCCGGGCGCACGGTGAGCTGCTCGATGTCGCCGATCAGCCGGGCGACCGCGCCGGTGTAGCGGGGCGGGATGCGGACATCGACGGTGGTCGCGTCCAGCACATGGACGGCGCTGCTGCCCAACCGCACCGCCACCGCGTCGGCGATGCGGTTGGCGGTGGTGAAGTCGGGGTTGCGCAGCGCCATGCGGACCGCAGTTGTCTCGTCCAGCGCGAATTTCAGCTCGCGCTCCACGATGGCGCCGTTGGCGATGCGGGCGCTCGTCGGCACGCCCTTGGTCACGTTGGCGGCCACCCCGCCGGCCGAGAAGCCGCTGACCGACAGCGACCCCTGGGCCACGGCGTAGGCCTGCCCGTCGGCGCCCAGCAGCGGCGTGACCAGCAGCGTGCCGCCGAGCAGGCTGGTGGCGTCGCCCAGCGCCGACACGGTGATGTCGATGGTCGTGCCCTGGCGGGCGAAGGGCGGCAGCGAGGCTGTGACCATCACCGCCGCGGCGTTGCGGGTGCGCAGCACCTCGTCGCGGGTGTTGATGCCCAGACGCTCCAGCATGCCCTTCAGGCTCTGCTCGGTGAAGGGCGTGTTGATCAGCCGGTCGCCCGAACCGTTCAGGCCGACCACGAGGCCGTAGCCGATGAGCTGGTTGCGGCGCACCCCGTCGAAGGTGACGAGATCCTTCACCCGCGTCTGGGCCAGCCCATCGCCCGCCATGGCGGCGGCGCCCAGCAGGCAGGCCGCGGCCAGCGCTGCCACGCGGAGGGCTCGGCGGATCGGACCATGCTTCATCAGACCGTCTTTCATCATCCCGCAGGGAGGCCTTGCCGTCCTACAGGTAATTGGCGAGGCTCATCCGGGCGATGCGGGCGGTGGCCGCCGCGGTCGCCTCGATCTGCACCTCGAGCTGGTTCATGCGTAGGCTGGCCTCCGCCGGATCGACGCTTTCCATCGCGTCGAGCTGGTCGTTGAGGATGCGCAGCTGCGTCGTGTTCATCGCCGCGATGTCGTCGAGCTGCGCGCGGTGGATGCCCAGCTGCGCCGTGGCGTCGCGCACCCCTTCGATGCCGCCCGACACCTTGGCGACCGCGGCCTCCATGTAGGGTTTGTAGGCGTCCAGCGGCAGCTGGCTGGTGTCGACGCTGGCCAGCATGTAGAGGCCCTGGAGCAGGTCCCGCATGGCCGGGTCGTTGCCCTGGATGCCGTAGGGGATCTCGGTCGAGCGATCGAGCCGGGCGCTGAGGCGCGGCGCGGTCGAGGGCGCCCCCAGATAGAACCCGCCCTCGAAGCCGAGCGGCGCGGCCGACGGTGCGGCGAACAGGTCGTCCAGAGCCGCCACGGCGGCGGCTGTCTCGGCCGGGGTCTGCGGCGACGCGGTGCCCCCGGTGGCCGCGGCGATGGTGTCCTGCACGATCTGGATGGGGGAAGGCAGGCCGGACTCGTCGCCCTGCACGGCCCGCATGGGGGCGGCCTTCACCTCCACCCCGCCGAACAGATAGCCGTTGCCGGAGGAGGCGTTGAGCATGCCCACCACCTGCTCCAGCATGGCGCGCGCCTGCACCTGGAGCGAGCTGCCGGTGGGCGAGGGCTGGCCCAGCCCGACCGAGGCGGCGGCCAGAACGTCCTGCCCCGCGGACAGGATGTTGGTCAGCGCGCTGTCCATGGTGCCCAGCCGCCCCTGCAGCAGGGCGGTTGATTTCAGGGTCTGGTCGGTCTCGTCATACAGGTTGCGCAGCGCGATGGCCTGCCCGGTGCGCGCACCCAGCGCCTTGGCGACGTCGAAATGCTTGCCGCTGGCGATCTCGTCGTTGTTGCGCAGCCGTTCGAGCTGAAGCTCGGTGTTGGCGGTCTGCAGGCGCTTGGAAAGGCCGAGGGTGGAGACGGCGTTGTAGAGCATGGCGTCAGTTCCGGATCTGGAGCAGCGTGTCGAGCATCCGCCCGGCGGCCTGCAGCACCTGGGCGCTGGCGCCGTAGCTCTGCTCGATCAGCAGCAGCTTCTGCATTTCGTCGTCAACGTTCACGCCGTCGCGGTTGAGCCGCGCCGATTGCAGCGCGTCGGCGCTGATCTTGCGGGTCTTCATCTCGGACTCGGCGGTGGTGCGGTAGCCCTGCTGGGTGGAGACCATGCCGGTGGCGTAGTCGCCCAGCGTGGCCGAGGAGGGCAGGTCCGCCGCGGCGAAGCTGCGGGTGGCCGAGAAGGCGTTCAGGAAACGGTCGATCTGCGTGGTATCGCCCGATGCCAGCGGCGCGCCCGCCTGGACGCCGCTCTGCACCATCCAGGGGTTGCTTCGCACGCTGCCGTTGACGGCGATGCGCGAGGCCAGACCGTCCGTCGTGCCGTAGGCGGCGCCGGCGTCGGTGAACAGGCCGAGCTGGGTGGGGTCGGCCTCCGCCGCCTGGAACTGCCGGACGATGCCCGCCGCTAGCTCGTCGAGCTGGGCCAGCGCCCGCGGCATGTCCTGATGGGCGGTCTGGACATAGCCCATGATGCGCCCGCTCTGAATGTCCTGGTCCGGGTTGTCGGAGATGATCTTGCCACCGGCCACTAGATCGCCGCCGACGAGCTGAAGCGGCTGGGCGCCCGCCGGCAGCTCGCGGTCGAGCAGCGTCTGGCCGTTGCGGGTCATCACCACGACCTCCCCGCTCTCGCGGGTGTGGGTGCGGATGCCGATCTCGCTCGACACCTGATCGAGCAGCCGGTCGCGCTCGTCCATCAGGTCGCCGGTCTCGGCGCCCTTGGCCTTCTGGGTGGCGATGGCGCTGTTCAGCTCCCCGATGCGGACGAGCGAGCGGTTGACCTCGTCGACGGAGGACTGGAGCCGCGCCTTGGCGTCGTTCTGCACGGTGATCGCGGCGGCGGCGGTGTCGTGCAGGCGGCGCACCAGCGATTCCGCGGAATCCACCACGGCGGTGCGCGCCGCCTCGTTGTCCGCTTGGTTGCGGAGCTGGCTGAAGGACTGCTGGAGCTTTGCCAGGGCGGTGGAAACGGACCGCTCGTCCTGCGGCTGGCCCAGCGTGGTGGCGTAGTCGGCCAGCGCCGAGGCGCGGGTTTCCTGCGCGGTGTAGCGGCTCTGTTCGAACCGGGCGTCGCGGATCAGGAACTCGTCCACGCTGCGCAGCACGCCGTCGACGCGCACACCCTGGCCGCGCCCGCCGCTGATCGCGGTGGAGACGGCCAGATCCTTGCGGACGAAGCCCGCGGTGGTGGCGTTGGTGATGTTGTGCGAGACCAGCGCTGCTTGCTGCTGGGTCGCGCGCAGCCCGGACAGGGCGGCGCTGAGGGCCAGTTGGAGGCTCATGGCGGGCTATCCCCTTTCCCGTCCGTCAGCGCTTCAGACGGGTGGTTTCGTCCACCATCTCGTCGGCGGTGCGCACCAGCGTGGCGTTCGAGGAGTAGGCGCGCTGCGTCTCGATCAGCGACACCAGCTCCTCCGCGATGTCGACGTTCGACTGCTCCAGTGCGTAGCCGGCGACCGAGCCGGCGGTGCCGCTGTTGCCGTTGCTCAGCGTCATCGTGCCGCTGTCGATGCCCAGCGTGTAGGTGTTGCCATCCTGCGGGACCAGACCGCCGGGGTTGACCACGTCGGCGACCGGCACCTGATAGAGCGGCTGGCGGGCGCCGTTGTCGTAGACGGCCCACAGCGTGCCCGCCTTGTCGATGTCCACGGTGCTGACGCGGCCGGCGCGGGCGCCGTCGCCCATGAACTGCGGCACGTAATCGCCGTTGAGCTGGGTCAGGTTGCCGACCGTGACGTTGACGGTGTCCGGCGTCGGGTTGGCCGGCGAGGTCAGCGTGATCTGCGGCAGGGCGCCCGCCGGCAGGCCGGCGTTGGCGCCCGTGGTGTCGAAGGTGACGGTGTTGGTGGACAGCGTCGCGGTGTAGCCGGCGGGCGGCGTGACCGACAGCGTCCATTCGTTCGGGTTGGCCGTCTTCGTCCAGGTCATCGTGACGTCGAGCGGGTTGCCGAGACCGTCGTAGAGCGAGGTGGAGGTGTCGAAGCTGGTGCCGTTCGTGGCCTGCGCTGGCAGGTTGCCGGCGAAGCTCATCTGCGACGTCTTGCTGCCGCCATAGGCCAGCCCGGCGATGGAGACGGCGCTCAGCCCGTCGAAGCTGCTGCGGTTCACCGCGGGCAGGCTGCCGTCCGGACCCAGCTTCCAGGCCTGGAGATACTGGCCGGCGCTGTTGCGCAGGAAGCCCTGGTCGTCGGGCAGGAAGCTGCCGGCGCGGGTCAGCGCGTAGCCGGGCGAGGTTCCGGTGGTGCCGGCGTTGTCGGCGACGACGAAGAAGCCACGCCCCTCGATGGCCATGTCGGTGGCGGACTGGGTGCCCTGGATGGTCCCGTCCTTCAACACCTGATAATGCACGTTGGAGCGGACGCCGCCCGCGGAGTAGTTGCTCGTCGAGCCGGAGGAGGTCATCAGCGTCGAAAAGTCGACCGCGGCGCGCTTGTAGCCGATGGTGGCGGAGTTGCTGATGTTGTCCGAAATGGCGGCCATCCGCGAGCTTTGCGCGGACATGCCGCTCACACCGGACCGCATGGCGCTGAACAGGCTCATCGGGAGATCCTCATCCTAAATCGGTTGGGCCGGAAGCGAGCCACGGGATTCTCCGCGATGGACTTCGGAGGGGAGAGTACAGGGCGGCTTTTAAAGCGGATTTAAAGAGCGTTTTTGTGCGTTTACTTAAAATTTTCCGCTCTTTTGCTGCGGTGGTCCGTTGGGTCGACGGCCGGGGGCGCCTCTTTCCCGTGGGAAATGGTGAAACCGAAGTGCGATTGCGGGGGCGGCGAACGGATGCCGCATTGCGCGGATCGACAAATCCGGTCACTGTTGGACCGGTTGTCCTCCATGCATCGAGTGTCCAGAGTGAGCGAAGAGCAAAAGCAGCAGGTTACGGCGGTCGTCAAATGGTACAAGGCCGACAAGGGCTTCGGCTTCGTCCGCTTCGCCGACGGAAGCGGTGAGGCGTTTCTGCATTCCCGGGTTCTCGCCTCGCTGGGCGAGGTGTCGCTGACCGAGGGCACGGGCCTCGTCTGCGACATCGCCGAGACCCCGAAGGGGCCGCAGGTCGTGGCCATCCATTCCATCACCCCCGCCGACCCGGCGGAGGCCAAGCCGGCCCGCGCGCCGAAGCAGCGCCGCCAGCGCCAGCCGGAGGGCGGCGACCCCCAGGCCGTGCGCCCCGCCGCCCCGGCGGCCATCCGTGAGCCCAAGCCGCGGCGCGAGCGGTCGGCGCCGGCCCTGATGCCGGTGCCAACGGGTGAAATGATTTATGGGACCGTGCGCTGGTACAATCTGGACAGCCAGTCCGGCCTGATCGACCCGTGGGACGACGAGACGGGCATCGGCGTCTATTTCGACCGCGCGATCCTGCGCCAGTCCGGGCTGGAAGTGGTGGCCGACGGCGAGGACGTGCGTTTCGTCGCCGTGCCGGGCGACGGCGGCCCGACCGCGCTGCGCGTCGAACTGGTCTGAGCCGACAGGACTCGGGCGCCGTCGGGGTATCCGCCCGGCGGCGCCTGCTTCAGAGCAGAACCTTGGCTGCTGCCGTCAGCGGGGAGTGAAGGACCGCGAGGGACGGCGCTCGACGACCACCGGCGGGCGCTGGTCCATGCCGCCGGAGGGGCGGGACGGGTAGTGGCCGCGGGATTCGGAGGAGTCCATCCGCCCGGCGGCTTCGCGCACCTCGAAGATGCGGCGTTCGACCGGCAGGCTCTCCGCCAGGACGATCACGGTGTTGAGCGAGATCCGGTCGATCGCCGGCTCCATCCGGTCGGCGCGCAGCCGGCCCGCCTGCACAAGTTCCTCCACCTCGGCTTCCGAGCACTTCAGCCAGGCCGCCGCCTCGGCGATGGAGAGTGACTGGTCGCGCATCGAAGAAGCTCCAAGACTGGGGTGGGGACGGGAAACCGGGTTGCCAATAGGGGTGTACCCGATTTCCGCGCCGAACAACAGGGTGGCGAAGGGGCGTCCCGCCACAAGACGCCCGGAAACCGCCTCTTTCTACTCCTTGGTCACGCTCCGGCAGCGCTGCTGGAGCAGGGCGACGGCCTGGGCGGCCTCGTCGCCCTGCAGGGTAAAGGCACGTTCGTCCAGCAGCCGTCCATCGGCGTTGAAGGCGCGGACGAACAGGCCATGCGCGGTGCTGGTCACCACCGCGTCCACCACCGCGTCCGCCGTCTCGTCGCTCGCCACGTCGATGAAGGAGGCGAGTTCCGCCAGTTCGCCATTGTCCGTCCAATCGGCCTCGGCGATCAGGTCCAGCAGGTCGTTCAGCCCGCCGGCCGGCTCGCAGCGCTGGACGCGCGGGTCGGCGCCCTGGATGGCTGCCGTGAAGCGGGTCAGCGCCTCGCGGATGCGGGTCTCCTCCGCGGGGTCGAGTTCGGGCTCGCCGTCCTCGCCGATGCGGGCCAGCCCGAGGAAATCGGGAACCGCATCCTCGCCGGCGGCCTCGACGGCGTCCGCCTCCTCCTCGATCAGCCCGACGACGCCGACCAGCCGGGTGCCGGCGTCCGCCGGGTCGGCCAGCAGGTCGCCCTCGCGAACGAAGCGCAGCGCCGCGTCGGTCGAGTCCAGCATGCGCCGCAGCAGGGTGCGGCGGTCGGCGGCCTCCAGATAGACCAGCGCTTCCGGCTCCAGCCAGACCGGCAGCAGGCGCGTGTCGGCGGCGGTCTCCAGCAGGCCGGTGGAATCCAGCGCCTCTTCGATGGCGGCGGCGGCGGGCGGTTGCGACAGGTCGCCGGACACCTCCACCGCCAGCCAGAAGAGGGTGGCGATCATGTCGTCGCCCTGGGAGTCGGTGCGCCGGACGGATTCGGCGATGGTCTCCACCTCGTCCAGAAACTCCGGCTGCTCCTCCTCGCGCAGCTTGTCCAGCGCGGCCTCAAGCACCGCTTGGCGGCCAGCGTCCAGCGTCTCGTCGAGCAGTTCGTCGAAGCGGCGGTCGCTGTTGCGCCAATAGCGGACCAGGCGGTCCGCCGGCGTGCCCGTGAAGGTTCCGGTGGCCGGCTTGTCCGCGCCGTTCCGCCCGTTGCCTGTCTTTGCCATGCTGCCTCTCCTGACTGGTCCGCCGGCGCCGTCGGGCGCGGGGGTGACGATATGGGCAGTGACCGTAGTGGCCGAAGGGCGCGCTGGCAAGCCGTCCTCTTCCGCTTTCAAACCCCTCGTCTCAGGGCACTCGACAGCGGGGCCCGTCCTGCGGCAGGCTGGGCCCCGCAATCAAAAGCCGGAGGGCAGGGTCCGTGACGACGCGCGATGAGACCGAGGTCCTGCTGGCGGAGCTTCGCAAAGGCTTCGGCGTGGCCTCGAACAGTGAGCTTCTGCATCTGCTCGCCGCGCTGGGGCGGGTCGTGCTGGACGAATCCAGCCGCGATGAGCGCGGCCGCCGCGTGCTGAAGATCGTCGGCAAGGGCGGGCGCGAACGCCAGATCGTGATTTCGGAATAAAGGAAGGACGCCCTTCCCCGCGCACCGCCGCGGGAAAGGGCGTTTCCCTCAGCTCGCGCGGACGCGCTGGAGGAAGCCGGACAGCTCGCGGTTGAGCGCGTTGGCGCCGTCGGCGAGGTCGTGGGCCTTGTCGAGGAGGGTGCGGGCGGCGGTGCCGCTGCGGTCGGCGGCGGCGTTGACGCCGGCGATGGTCTGCGTCACCTCGGTGGTGCCCAGCGCCGCCTGATGGACGTTGCGGGCGATCTCCTTGGTGGCCGCGCTCTGCTGCTCCACCGCCGCGGCGACGGTGGCGCCGATGGTGCCGACGCGGGTGACGACCTGGACGACCGCCTGGATCTCCTGCACGGCCTCGCCGGTGGCACTCTGGATGCCGGCGGCCTGGGCGGCGATCTCGCCGGTGGCGCGGGCGGTCTGGGCGGCCAGCGCCTTCACCTCGTTGGCGACGACGGCGAAGCCCTTGCCGGCCTCCCCGGCGCGCGCCGCCTCGATGGTGGCGTTGAGCGCCAGCAGGTTGGTCTGGCTGGCGATGTCGTTGATGAGATCGACGACACGCCCGATGCTCTGCACGGAGTCCGCAAGGCCACCGATCTGCCCGTTGGCGCGCTCGGCCAGGGTCATCGCCTCGCGGACGATGTTGGTGGATTCGGTGATCTGGCGGGTGATCTCCTCGATGGAGCTGGTGAGCTGCTCCGACGCGGCGGCGACCGTCTCCACGTTGGCCGAGGTCTGCTCGGTCGCGGCGGCGACGCTGGTGGCGAGACGGTTGGTCTCCTCCGCCGTGGCCGACATGCTGCGGGCGCTTTCCTCCATTTCGGTGGATTCCGCCACGAAGCGGCTGACCACGCTGCCGACGGCCCCCTCGAAGCTGCTGGCGATCTCCTCCAGCGAGCGCTTGCGGTCCTCCTCGGCGCGGCGGGCGGATTCGATCTGCTCGGCCTCCAGCCGGCGCTTGGCGAGGGCGTTCTCGCGGAAGACCTCCACCGTGCGGGCCATGGCGGAGATCTCGTCGCGGCCGCCGGACGGAACCGTCACGTCGAGGTCGCCGGCGGCGATGCGCTCCATCCCGCCCTGGAGGGTGAGCAGGCGGCGCACCACCATGCGGCGCACGAAGACCAGAACGACCAGCGCCGACAGCAGCAGGCTGACCACGCCGACCCCGATCTGAAGGATCGTGCCGTTGGACAAGGCCTTCTCGCTGTCCTCGGCGGCGGTGGTGATGGCGCCCTCCTGCGTGTGCACGAGGTTCACGACTGCCATGGACAGCGTTTCGGACAGGCTCAGGTTGTTGGTCAGCAGGTCCCGCTGCGCCTTCAGGATCTCCAGCTCGGCCAGCCGGGTGGGAATCAGCCCGTTCGGTTCGATCGAGAGGGTTTCGATCGCCTTCAGCGGTTCGGCCATCGCCTCGCGCGAGGCTTCGGGCAACTGTCCGGAGTTGGCGGTCATCGTGGTGACGAGGATGCGCGTCTGCGCCTCGATGATCGACAGCCGGTTTTCGTCGGAGCTGGCGGCGGCTTCGGTCAGCAGGCCGCGGACGGTGGTGGCGCCGTCGTCGATGCCGCGGACGATGGCGAGCTGCTCCTCGGTCTGGAGATACTCCTCGCCGGCCTTCAGCCGCTCCTCCGCCGGGCGGGTGTCATCCCGGAAGGCGGCGCGCTGCATGTCCACGCCGCTGCCGTGGATCGATTTCCAGGGCGCCACGAGCTGCGACAAGCGCCGCGTGGCGGTGACCACCTGCTCCAGCAGTTCGGAGCGGCGGTCGCTCAGCCCGATCCGCTTGTCCGCGGCTTGGTCGAGGAGCGTGACGTTGGCGAGCAGGGCCTGGGCGGCGCTGCTGGCGGCGGCTGTTTCGGACGGATTGCCGGCGTGGGATGCGGCGTTGGCGCTGTTCTGCTCCAGGTCGGCCAGATCGCGCAGTTCGCGTTCGAAGTCGTGCCGCTCCATGGCGATGCGCGCCGCGAGATCCGCCTTCTCCTCCTTGCTGGTGACGGAGCGGAAGGCCGGAGCCAGCGCGTCGATGCGGCCCGCGTGCTGGGCCGCCCGCAGGGCGCCGAGCGCGGACGGGACGGCCTCCGCGGTGATGACCTGCAGCGTCCGGCCGAAGCCGGCGTATCCGGTCAGCGCCACCCCGATGGCGACGAGCGTGCAGCACATCACGGCGCCGACGCCGGTGAACAGGCGCCCCTGAACGCCCCCCAGCCGGCTTGGGCGCACCGCCTTATCCTGGGCAATTTCTAACGGTTTGGACATGTCATCTCTTCCCCAACGGCGGTCTTGCTTCTCGTTGGCCCCGCCGCACGCCGTCCGCGGCAGGCCTTATCCCTTTCTTCCCGTCAGCCGAGCCAGGCCGTGTGGGCCAGAACCTCGTTCGAGCCCCGCCAGACCATGTCGAGCGCAACATAGGTGATGATCGCAAGACCAATCCAACCAATCCAGCGATGTTTGTGCAGAACACGTGCAATTACGTTCGCGGCGGCGCCCATCAACGTCACCGAGAGCAGCAGGCCGAGCACAAGCACGGTCGGATGCTCCTTGGCAGCACCGGCCACAGCCAGCACATTGTCAAGCGACATCGACACATCGGCCACCACGATCTGCCAGACGGCGGCGCCCACGGTCGCCGCCCCCACGGCGGCGACGGCCGTGTTGTTGTTGATGGAGGCGGTTCCGGGCAGGACGTCGGGGGCGTTCAGCGCCTCTTCCGGCGTGACCTCGTCGGCGCCCTGGGAGCGCAGTTCGCGGAACATCTTCCAGCAGACCCAGAGCAGAAGCACGCCGCCGGCCAGAGTCAGCCCGATGATGGCGAGAAGCTGCGTGGTCATCAGCGCGAAGATGATGCGCAGCACGATGGCCGCGCTGATGCCCCACAAGATGACCCGGCGCCGCTGTTCCGCGGGGACGGCGGCGGCGGCCATGCCGACGACGATGGCGTTGTCGCCGGCCAGAACGAGGTCGATGGCGACCACCTGCCCGAATGCGACGAGTTGCGGCCAGAGTTCGGCGGTCATCATGATTCGTCTCCATTGCAGCAGGGCGCCCGGTGATCGGGGCGCCCCGCGGTATCCTTGCTGTGCGGTTGGGGGCGCCCGGTCAGCGCATGAGGAGGTGGGGGAGCCAGAGTGAGAAGGTGGGAACGTAGGTGACGAGGAGGAGGGTGACGAAGAGGGCGCCGTAGAAGGGTGTGATGGAGCGCATGACCTGCCCGACGGAGACCTCGCCGATGGCGCAGCCGATGAACTGGGTGGTGCCGACCGGCGGGGTGTTGAGGCCGAGCGCGCAGTTGATCAGCATGACGATGCCGAACTGCACCGGGTCCATGCCGTACTGCATGGCGATGGGCAGGAAGATCGGCGTGCAGATCAGGATCGTGCTGGCCATGTCCATGAAGGTGCCGAGCAGGAACAGGATGATGTTGATCAGCAGGAAGATGACCAGCGGGTTGGTCGAGATGCCGGCCATCAGCTCGCCGGTGATCTCGGCCACCTGATAGAGGCCCATGATGTACTGGAACATCGTGGAGACGCCGATCAGCAGCAGGACCACGCCGGTCGTCTTGACCGTCTTGGCGGCGGCCGCCAGGAAGTGGTCCCAGGTCAGCGTGCGGTAGACGAAGGTGGTGAGCAGCAGGGCGTAGATCACCGCGATGGAGGCGGACTCGGTGGCGGTGAAGACGCCGGACGTGATGCCGGCCAGGATGATCACGACGATGAGCAGGCCGGGGGCCGCGGCGGCGAAGGAGCGGCCCAGGATGGCCCAGCCAGGGAAGGTGCCGGCAGGGTAGCCGCGCTTGACCGCGACGTAGTAGGCCGCACCCAGGTTGCAGACCATCAGCAGCAGGGCGGGGACGATGCCGGCGGCGATCAGCGCGCCGATGGAGGCTTTGCCGCCGGCGGCCAGGGCGTAGATGATCATGTTGTGGCTGGTCGGCATCAGCGCGCCGACCAGGGCGGCGTGGGTGGTGACGTTGACGGCGTAGTCGGCGTGGTAGCCCTCGCGCTTCATCATCGGGATCATCACCGCACCCATGGCCGAGACGTCGGCGACGGGGGAGCCGGCGACGCCGCCGAACAGCGTGCAGGCGACGACGTTGGACATGCCGAGGCCGCCGCGGATGTGGCCGACCATGTTCTTGGCGGTGGCGACGATCTTGTCGGCGACGCCGCCGTGGAGCATCAGCTCGCCGGAGAAGACGAAGAAGGGGATGGCGAGGAAGGAGAAGACGTTCATGCCGGACATCATCTGCTGGAAGATGACGGCGACGGGGAGGCCCTCGTAGAGGATGGTGCAGAGCGCCGACAGGCCGATGGCGAAGGCGACCGGGATGCCCAGGACGAGGAAGCCGAAGAAGGTGACGGCGAGAATGGTCAGTTCCATGATGGTGCGACCTCCTCGCCGCGGATGATGGCGACGACGTGTTCGATGGCGAAGAGCACGATCAGGACGCCGGAGAGGACGAGCGGGATGTAGCGGACGGCTTCGGAGACGTGCAGGTTGGGGATGTAGTAGGCGGCGACGGAGGTGCCGAGGACCCAGCCGTTGTAGGCCATGCAGGCGCCGAAGACGCCGACGAGGGCGTAGATGACGATCTCGACCTTGCGGCGGATGACGTCGGGCAGCATGACGAGGAAGGATTCCAGGCCGATGTGGCCGGCGTCGCGGACGCCGACGGCGGCGCCGATGAGGGTGACGTAGAGGACCAGCACGATGGCCAGGCTCTCCGCCCAGGTCGGCGAGTCGTTCAGCACGTAGCGGCCGAAGACCTGATAGAACACCACACAGACGATGGCCATCAGGCCGACCATCGCCACGCACATCCCCGACCACGCCAGACGCGCGTTCATTCGCGTCAACAAGCGTGGGGCGGCGAGGGGGCGGACCTCTTCCAATTCAAGTTCGATGCTCATGATGCCGTCCTTCCCGCGGGTCGCGGCGCCGGCCGGGAATGGCCGGCACCGCGACCGCGTGCCTTACTTCGTATCCTGGATGCGTTGGACGAGGCCCTGCAGCTTCGGCGTGTTCGCGAACTTGGCGAACACAGGCTTCATCGCGTCGATGAATTCCTGCTTGTTCTTCACGTCGCTGATCTGGGAACCGGCCTTCTCGACGATGGCGCGGGAGGCCTCCTCACGCTCCGTCCACAGCTTGCGCATGTAGGGGACGGAATCCTTGGCGGCCTTGCGGATGGCGGCCTGATCGTCCTTCGACAGGCGGTCCCAGGTGACTTTGGAGAAGACCAGCACCTCCGGCGCCATCGCGTGCTCGGTGCGGGTGAAGTACTTGGCCGCCTCGAAGTGGCGCGAGGATTCGTAGGACGGGTAGTTGTTCTCCGCCGCGTCGACGATGCCGGTTTTCAGGCCGGTGTAGACCTCGCCCATCGGCATCGGCGTCGGGTTGGCGCCCAGCGCCTCGATCATCGACACGAACAGGTCCGACTGCTGGACGCGGATCTTCATGCCCTTCAGGTCGGCCAGCGACGACACCGGCTTCTTGGAATAGAGCGAGCGCGAGCCGCTGTCGTAGAAGGCCAGACCGATCAGCCCCTGGCTTTCCATGGCGGCGAGGATCTCGTCGCCGATCGGGCCGTCCAGCACGGTGTGCATGTGGGCGGTATCGCGGAAGATGAAGGGGAGGGCGACGACCATCGTCTCCGGCACGACGTTGTTCAGCGGCGCGACGTTGATGCGCATCATGTCGAGGCCGCCGATCTTGATCTGCTCGATCGTGTCGCGCTCATTGCCCAGCGCGCCGTTCGGGTAGACCTTCACGCCAAGCTTGCCGTTGCTGCGTTCGCTCAGCAGCTTGCCCATGTATTTGACCGCCTCGACGGTCGGGTAGTCGCCGGGGTGGATGTCGGCCGACCGGAAGTCGCGGGCCGAGACCGGGGCGGCGAGCAGCGCGCCCGCGGCGCAGGCGGCCAGCAGCGCCATGCCGAGGCGACGGAAAGTGTTCTTCATGGACCGTACTCCTGCCTTAGGAGAAGTGCCTGTTGGAGCGGAGGCGGGGTGTCGGCCCGCCGAAAATGGACAAACGAATAGTTCCAGCGTTCGGAAGAAGCCTCGGCTGTTCGGCTGCGCGCTTCAAATAACAGCGCTGCGAAAGCGGAGGCAAAAAATAATCCCGAAGGGGATGAAGGCGCAAAATCCCGGCGCCATCGGCGCGTGCCGACGGGGGTAAAGCTGGGCGGTTCTTGTCCTTTGTTCCGAAGCGCCCGCGGCGTTCTTCCGCGCGGCTGTCCTAGTGTTGTCCGGTGAGCGGGCGGCGTCGGTTGTTCACGTCCGTGGCACATCCCGCTGCGCTAGTTATATTAATATATCAGCTTTCAAGGCAAGAGCAAAACGGAGGCCGGAAAGCGTGACGCCAAAATGTCGCAAGCTGGGTGGGGATTAAAGCCGGGGCGGGGTTTGCCGCCCCGCGGCGGCGGGCGCGTCGGTGAAGTAAAGCGGTGCGGCGGCGCGCAAATCGTCGATGGCAAGCCGCAATCCGTCGAGATGGGCGCCGAGCGCCTCGACGCTGGCCTCGCGGTCGTGGGCGGCGATGGCCTCCACGATGGCGTCGTGTTCGGCGATGACCTTGGCCATCTGGCCGGGCACGGGCAGGGTCAGGCGCCGGCAGCGGTCGACCTGCACCTTCACCTGTTCCACCAGCGCCCAGAAGCCGGGGAATCCCGCGATCTCGGCGAGCAGGGCGTGGAAGCTCTCGTCGGCCTCGTGGAAGCCGTCGCGGTCGCAGGCGGCGCAGAGGTCGCGTTGCTCCTCCAGTGCCGCGCGCAGCTGGGCCATGTCACCAGGGGTGGCGCGGATGGCGGCCATCCGCACGGTGGCCTCCTCCAGCGCCTTGCGGATCACCCCGGCCTCCGGCAGGGCGGCGACCGGGATCAGGGACACATAGGTGCCCGATTGCGGGAAGACATCGATCAGCCCCTCGTCGGCCAGCCGCAGCACCGCCTCGTGCACGGGGGTGCGGCTGACGCCGTAGGCCGCGGCGATGCGGGCCTCGGCGATGGGCTCGCCAGGTCGTCGGCGCATCCCCAGGATGTCGTTCCGCAGGTCGCGGTAGATGGGAGAGGCGGAGCGCGGCGCGGGCCGGACCGTGGCGAGCCGGCGCTGCCGCGGCAGGGCGGCGGTGAGTGTGTCCGATGGCATGAGCCACCTCGTCAGACAGGCGGGTCGCGCGGGCGTGGGCCGGCGCCCCGGTGAACGTGTGAAAGCTAATATATTAGTGTTTGCGCCCGGTGCTGAGTGGCAAATTGTGGGACACCCCGGGCGAAGTGTCGCACGTCTCCGTGCCCGCCCGGCGGCGCGTCTCGCGGATCAGGATCAGCAGGCCGCTGGCGATGACGATGGCGGCCCCGGCCAGCACATGGGTTCCCGGCCAGTCGCCCCAGAACAGCCAGCCGAACAGGCAGGCCCAGAGGATTCCGGCGTAGTTGAACGGGCTGATGACCGCCGCCGGGGCCAGGGCGTAGGCACGGGTGGCGAAATACTGGGCGCCGCCACCGACCAGCCCCATCGCCGCCATCAGCGCGAAGCCCTCCGCCGTCGGCATCGTCCAGACGAAGGGCAGGGCGAAGGCGCTGAGCAGCGTGGAGAAGGCGGTGAAGTAGAAGACGGTGGTGACCGGCGCCTCCGTCCGCCCGAGCTGCCGCATCGCCATCATGGCGAAGGCGTAGGCGACGGCGGCGCTCAGCCCGACCAGCGCGCCCGTGTTCAGCATGCCGCTTCCAGGCTGCACGATGACCAGAACCCCGGCGAAACCCACAGCCACCGCCCCCCAGCGGTAGGGGCCGACCCGCTCCCCCAGCACCGGCACGGACAGCGCGGTCAGGAACAGCGGGGCGGAGAAGGACAGCGCCACCGCGTCGGCCATCGGCATCAGGTGGTAGGACAGGAACAGCAGCACCATGGAGGTCAGGCCGATCGCCGCCCGCCAGAAATGGCCGCCGAGATGCTCCGTCCGCAGGCTGCGCCAGCCGCCGGCGCGGGCCAGCATGGCGGTGGCGGGCAGCAGGGCGAAGGCATTGCGGAAGAAGGTCACCTCGGCCAGCGGGTAGTCCGCCGCGAGGTGCTTCGCCAGCGCGTTCAGCACCGCATAGAGGAGCACCGCCAGCAGCATGGAGACGATACCGCTGCGCGCCTGGAGATGGGTGGGGATGGGGTGGGCCATGGGTGCCCCAGGGGGTGGATGTTGGTGCGGACCTTGCCCCCTCCCTAACCCTCCCCCTCTACGAGGTGGAGGGGACTGCCGCCGCTTCGCGGAAGGCACCCTCTCCCGCGAAGCGGGGAGGGCTGGGGTGGGGGCAACAGCCGGCGCTTAATGCGCCGTGCGGCGGCTCGGGCGGCGGTAGATGAACCAGTAGACGGCCCCGACCAGCACCGCTCCGCCGAACCAGTTGCCCAGCGTCACCGCGGCGAGGTTCAGCAGGAACTGCCCGACCGGGATGACCGGCGCGGCGCGGCCCAGGTCGGCCCAGAAGGAGGCCGGGGCGCCCCATTCGATCAGCAGGCCCAGCGGCACGAAATACATGTTGGCCACGCAGTGCTCGAAGCCTGCGGCGACGAAGGCGCTGACCGGGAAGACGATCGCCATGATCTTGTCGGTCACGCTGCGCGCGCCGAGCGCCAGCCACACCGCCAGACAGACCAGCACGTTGCACAGGATGCCCAGGAAGAAGGCCTGTCCGGCGGGCAGCCCGGCCTTGGCCGTGGCGAAGTAGAGCGCCGAGGCGCCCACCGCCCCGTGGCCGAAGGCGTACTGTCCGGACAGGAAGACCAGCAGCGCCGTGCCGGCGGCGCCGACGAAGTTGCCGAGCCACACCATGGTCCAGACCTGGAGCATCCGCCCGGTCTTCACCCGCCCGCTGGCCCAGGCCATCACCATCAGCGCGTCGCCGGTGAAGAGCTGCGCGCCGCCGACGATGACCAGGATCAGCCCGAGCGAGAAGACCAGACCGCCGAGCAGCCGGGTCACCCCGTAGGGCAGCATGCCCTCCGCCCCCGACATGGCGACGGTGGCGAACAGCCCGCCCAGAGCGATGAAGGCGCCGGCCAGGACGGCCAGGGCGAACAGCGTCGCGCCGTCGTAGTTGGCCTTCTTGACGCCCAGATTCTCCGCCGCGAGCGCGATGGCGTCGGGCATCAGCGCGTCGAGGGAGGACGCGGGCGGGGCGGCAATCGGGGAGATGGCCGGGGAGGCGTGTGGGTTCGCCTCCGGAAGGGAATGCGTGTCCATAAAGGTGCTCCTCGTCTCGTACGGCGTCTCACACGACCTTGAGGCCCTGCGTCCGGAAGATGCCGCGCACCCGCTCGGTCAGCTCCGGCGGGGGAGGTTCGGTGTTGGCCAGCGCGTAGGGCAGGCCGAGCTGCTTCCATTTGAACTCGCCCATCTTGTGGAAGGGCAGGATGTCCACCCGCTCGACCACCTCCAGGCCGGCGGCGAATTCCGCCAAGCCCTCAATCTCGTCGAGATGGTCGGTCAGGCCGGGAACCAGCACGTAGCGCAGCCAGATCGACTTGCGCATCGCGGACAGCCGCTCGGCGAATTCCAGGGTCGGGCGCAGCGGCACGCCGGTCACCGCGCGGTAGGTGGCTTCCTTGAACGCCTTGATGTCCAGCAGCACCAGATCGACGTCGGCCAGCAGATGGTCGTCGGCGTGGCTGCCGAGGAAGCCCGAAGTGTCCAACGCGGTGTGCAGGCCGAGCTGCTTGGCGCCGCGGTAGATGGCCGCGCAGAATTCCGGCTGGACCAGCGGCTCGCCGCCGCTGATGGTCAGGCCGCCATGGGCGCGGTGCAGGAAATCGGCGTAGGTGGCGATGTCGGCCAGCACGTCCGAGGACTGGGCCGGCGACCCGTCGTGCATGTGGCGGGTGTCGGGGTTGTGGCAGTACTGGCAGCGCAACGGGCATCCGGCCAGGAACAGGACGTAGCGCAAACCCGGCCCATCGACCGTGCCGCCCGTTTCCACCGAATGGACCCAGCCGCGGACCGATGCGCCCGTCCCGGCGGCGTGCGCGGGTTGGGGGGTAATCGGGCTGAGCATGAGGCACCTCGTGAATGGGCGCCGGTGCCCGCTTCATTGCGGGCCCGGCGCTGTGTGCCATCCTATGTCAGGCCCCGGCGTCGGCCATGACCGGGGTCAATTGATCTGACCGAGATTCTTGCGCGTACTGCGTGTATCCTCCGGCCGGAAGGACGGGGCGCTCCACCCAGGCGATGCGCAGGATGTTGGTCGAGCCCGGCATCCCGAAGGGCACGCCCGCGGTGATGACCAGACGCTGCCCGTCCTCCGCCAGACCGTGGGCGTAGGCGATGCGGGTCGCCTTGTGCACCATGTCGGAGAAGTTCTGGATGTCCTCGGTCAGCACGCTGTGCACGCCGTAGGCCAGCACCAGACGGCGCGAGGCGGCGACGGTCGCGGTCAGGCAGAGGATCGGCACCTCCGGCCGTTCGCGGGCGGCGCGCAGGGTGGTGGAGCCGCTGGTGGTATAGGTGACGATCGCCGCCGCGTGGATGGTGTGGGCGACCTGCCGCGCCGCCGCGGTGATGGCGTCGGCCGCCGTCTCCTGCGGGTCGGCGTGCTGGGCGTCCATCATCGTGCGGTAGAGGTCGTCATGCTCGACCCGGCGGGCGATGCGGTCCATCATCGACACCGCCTCGATGGGGTAGGCGCCCGACGCGGTCTCCGCCGACAGCATCACCGCGTCGGCGCCGTCGAAGACGGCGGTGGCGACGTCCGACGCCTCGGCGCGGGTCGGGGCCGGGGCGCCGATCATCGATTCGAGCATCTGGGTGGCGACGATCACCGGCTTGCCGGCCTTGCGCGCCTCGCGGATGATCCGCTTCTGGATGCTCGGCACGTCCTCCGGCGGCATTTCCACGCCAAGGTCGCCGCGGGCGACCATCACGCCGTCGGACAGCTCGACGATGCGTTCCAGATGCTGGATGGCCAGCGGCTTCTCCAGCTTGGACATCAGGGCGGCGCGCCCGGCGATCAGCTTGCGCGCCTCCGCCACGTCCTCGGGACGCTGCACGAAGGACAGCGCCACCCAGTCCACCTCCTGGTCGAGCGCGAAGACGAGGTCGGCGCGGTCCTTGGCGGTCAGCGGCGACAGCGGCAGCAGAACGTCGGGCACGTTCACGCCCTTGCGGTCGGACAGCTTCGTTCCGGCCACGACGACGGTGTCGGCGTGGTCCGGGCTGCACGCGACGATGCGCAGCCGCACCTTGCCGTCGTCGAGCAGCAGGTCGGTGTCGGGGCGCAGGGCGGCGAAGATCTCCGGGTGGGGCATGCCGACGCGGGTGGCGTCGCCCGGCTCGGTGGAGAGGTCGAGGCGGAAGGGCTGGCCCACCGTCAGCTCCACCGAACCGTCGGCGAAGCGGCCGAGCCGCAGCTTTGGCCCCTGGAGGTCGGCCATGATGGCGATGGGCCGTTCCAGCTCGCGCTCCAAGGCGCGGATGGCGCGCACGCGGGCGCCGTGGTCGTCGTGGGAGCCGTGGCTGAAGTTCAGGCGGAAGACGTCGACGCCCGCCTCGAACAGCGCGCGGATCATCTCCGGCGAGGAGGAGGACGGACCCAGCGTGGCGACGATCTTCGTCTGCCGGAAGCGGCGGATCGGGGAGGTGGGGGCGGTCATATCGAAACGGGCTCCGCAAAAGAGGGCGGGGACAGTGGGCGCGGCGCGCGGGCGTTCATCGGTAAGACCGCCGCGCCAGGGCCGGCGTGACGGGAGCGGCGCGCGGCGGTCGGTGCGGTTCTTGGGGATGCGCTCGCGGCACGGGCGGGCTTGGGCCGGCCGGGCTGCGCGTCTGTCCTTCGCAAAATAAAATACTAGTATATCAGATTGAAAGGCAAGCCCGTTTCGCCGGGCAAAGCGGCCTTTCGGCCAAAATGCCGCAGGCGCCCCCGCCCAATGGTTCGACCGGCGTGTAGGGCTTTTTGCCGAGGGGGATGGTATTGGACCCCCTTCGATTTTGGATTATTTTACCGACACGACGTGCTTTAAGACCGCTTCGGTGTGTTGGCATGGATTAAGCCAAGGGATCGGCAAATCATCGGTCCATCCGGATGCATGGGACAAATTTGAGGAACGCCGGAACAATGACGATGGTGGCTGAATGACGCGGGCGGTGCGGCTATGAACGGTGGCGTAGACTTGAGCAATTGCGACCGGGAGCCGATCCATCTCGTCGGGTCCATCCAACCAAGCGGATTCCTGATCGCGCTGTCGACGGATTGGATCGTCAAGCACGCCTCGTCCAACATCGGGGCATGGCTGGGGATGGAGCCCGACGCTCTGCTGGGGCTTCCCCTGACCGGGGTGATGGAGGAGGAAGCGCTGCACGCCATCCGCGGACGGCTCCAGCTCTCCCTCATCAACGGATCGGTGGAGCGTGCCTTCCGCCTGAAGCTGTCGGCCAACGCGCTGCCGCTGGACATCGCGGTCCATCTGTCCGGGCAGTCGATCATCATTGAGGCGGAGCCGAGCGAGCCGGATGGCGAGCTGGACGTTGGCTCCATGGTCCGCGCGATGATCGGACGGCTCCAGCGCACCGCCGACTTCGACGCCTGCTGCCGGGAAGCGGCGCGGCAGTTGCGGTCGCTGACCGGCTTCGACCGGGTGATGATCTACCGCTTCGGCCGTGACGGCGCGGGCGAGGTGATCGCGGAATCCGCGGTGCGCGGCATGCCCTCCTATCTGGGGCTGCGCTACCCGGCCTCGGACATCCCGAAACAGGCCCGCGCGCTGTACGAGCGGAACTGGCTGCGCTGCATCAACGACGTGGACGCACCGCCCGCCGCCATCCTGCCGCCGGTCGGACCGGAGGGCGAACCGCTCGACCTGTCGATGAGCGTCCTGCGCAGCGTGTCGCCCATCCATTGCGAGTATCTGCGCAACATGGGCGTCGCGGCCTCGCTGTCGGTGTCGATCCTGCGCCGCGGCAAGCTGTGGGGCCTGTTCGCCTGCCACAACATGGTGCCGCGTCGGCTGTCGCTGGAGCGGCGCACGGCGGCGGAGTTGTACGGCCAGATGTTTTCCTTTCTTCTGGAGGGCGTCGAACGCGACCGCGAAGAGGCCTACGAGGCCAAGGCGCACCTGCTCCACACCCGCATCATGGCGGTGATGGCCGATGGCGCCACCTCCATGGAGAATCTGGAGCGGTTGCGCGGCGAGGTCGGCCACTACATCCGCAGTGACGGCTTCGCCATCGTGCTGGGCGGCCAGACCCTTGTGGACGGCAGCACCCCAACGCCGGAGGAGCTGCTCGGGCTGGTGCGCATGCTCAACCGCGCGCACGCCAGCCGCGTCTTCGCCGCCAGCGAGATCGGGCAGGTCCACCAGCCCGGTGTGGACTTCGCCGAGCGCGCCGCCGGCATGCTGGCCATCCCGGTATCGCGCAAGCCGCGCGACTACATCATCTTCTTCCGCAAGGAGTCGGTCCGCACCGTCACCTGGGCCGGCAACCCGGACAAGCCCGTGGAAGCCGGCCCCAACGGGCAGCGGCTGACCCCGCGCAAGAGCTTCGAGGCGTGGAAGGAGACGGTGCACGGGCAGTCGGAACCCTGGTCGGAGGCCGACCTGCGCATCGCCGACTCCCTGCGGATCACGTTGATGGAGGTGGTGCTGCGGCTGGCCGACCAAGCGGAGGAGGAGCGCCGGACAGCCCGCGAGCGGCAGGAGCTGCTGATCGCCGAGCTGAACCACCGGGTCCGCAACATCCTCAGCCTCGTCCGCGCGCTGCTGGCCCAGAGCCGGGCCGGGGTCACCCGTGTCGAGGAGTTCGCGGAGATCGTCGGCGGGCGCATCCAGGCGCTGGCGCGGGCGCACGACCAGCTGACGGCGGAGAACTGGAAACCGTCTCCCCTGCGTCCCCTGATCGCGGCGGAGGTCGACGCCTATCTGGGCAACCGGGCGGAGCGGGTGGTCCTGTCGGGGCCGGAGGTGCTGCTGTCGCCGCCGGCCCTGTCGGTGATGGCGCTGATCATGCACGAGCTGGTGACCAACGCTGCCAAATACGGCGCCTTCGCCGACAGCGGCGGCCGGGTGAAGGTCCATTGGAGCCTTGACGACCGGGACGCGCTGGAACTCTGCTGGGAGGAAAGCGGCGGCCCGCCGGTGCAGGCGCCGACGCGCCAGGGCTTCGGCACCACCATCATCGAGCGTTCGATCCCGCACGAGCTGAAGGGCGAGGCGACGGTGACCTACGCCCTGGCCGGGCTGAAGGCGCGCTTCACCATACCGGCCATCCACGTCAGCTTGGCGCCTGAACGCCCGGCGGCGGTGATCGAAGCGGCGGTGACACCCTGCGCGGCGGCGGACATTCCGCTGGGCGGGACGGTGCTGCTGCTGGAAGACAATATGATCATCGCGATGAGCGCGGAGGACATGCTGCTGAAGCTGGGCGCCGAGCGGGTGGAGACGGTGGCAAGCGTCCGCCAGGCTCTGGTCGCCATCGCCGACGATCCGCCGGGCATGGCGCTTCTCGACGTCAATCTGGGAACTGAGACCTCCTTCCCGGTAGCGGAGCGGCTGCGCGAGCTGGGCATCCCCTTCCTGTTCGCCACCGGCTATGGCGAGTCCGCGATCTTCCCGGAGGAGTTCCGCGACGTGCTGGTCCTGCGCAAGCCCTATGATTCGGAGCAGGTGCGGCGGGGGCTCCAGACGGTGCGGGGGCTGTAGCGCGTCTCACCGGAGTTCAGGATTCTCGGGGGCGACAGGGTCTTCACGGATTTCACAGATCTGAACACGGATGACACGGATTCTCTTTGATGCTTGCCCGGTGTTGGCTTCTCGAACAGTGCTTCCTGAGCAGGCCAATATTAAACGATCCGTGTCATCCGTGCCTGAATCCGCGAAATCCGTGTAAAATCTGTTGTCATCCAACAGGCAACACCCTCCCCGGTTGCCGCGCCCAGACGGTCAACCGGGTCGAGCCCTCACGCGGCGGTGCCGGTCTGGCGGGTCAGTGCCTCCTGGAGCAGGCGGGCGGTGACCGGCTTGAACATCACGCCGATCCCGTGCCGTTCGGCCTCCTGCATCACGTCGGGGCCGGAATCGCCGGTCAGCAGGACGGCGGGGACTGGCACCCCGGCCAGTTCGCGGATCTTCAGGATGGCCTCGGTGCCCACCTTGTGCTCGCGCAGACGGTAGTCGGCGACCATCACGTCGGGCCGCCGCCCCGCCGCCCGCAGGCGGTCCAGCGCCTCCTCGGTGGATGAGGCGACGATGGTGTCATAGCCCCAGTCCTGGAAGATCGAGCGCAGCCCCATCAGGACGATGGCGTCGTCGTCGATCAGGACGGCCAGCCGCCCGCGCTCCGTTTCGCGGGGCGGAAGAACCGGAGCCGGGCTTTCCGCAGCGTCGCCGAGCGGCACGGAGATGCGGAACACCGACCCCTTGCCGAGTTCGGAGCGGACCTCCACCGGGTGGCCGAGCAGGGCCGACAGCTTCTGCACGATGGCGAGGCCGAGGCCGAGCCCCTGGTTGCGGTCCCGCTCGGGATTGCCGACCTGATAGAACTCCTCGAAGATCCAGGACATCTGCTCGCCGGAGATGCCGATTCCGGTGTCGCGGACCTGGATGCCGGCGTGGCCGTCCAGGGGGTGGCATTCCAGGCGGATCACCCCGCGCTCCGTGTAGCGGATGGCGTTCTCCACCAGATTGCGGACCATGCGCCCCAGCAGGTTGCGGTCGCTGCGCACGGTCAGGTCGTGGTGGTTGACCACTTGGAGATCCAGGCCCTTGGCGGCGGCGACCGGGGCGTAGGCGGACCCGATGTCGTCGAGCAGCGGCTTGACGGAAACGTCCTCGATCCGCGGCTCGATCACCCCGGCGTCCAGTTGCGAGACGTCCAGCAGGCTGTCGAGCAGGCCCTTCAGCGTCTCCATCCCGCGCTCCAGCATCGCCAGGGCGTCGCGCCCGCGCGGGGAGTGGACGTGGCTGTGCAGCGCCTCGGCGAAGAAGAACATGGACTGCATGGGCTGGCGCAGATCGTGGCTGGCGGCGGCCAGGAAGCGGCTCTTGGAGCGGTCGGCCTGCTCCGCCGCCTCGCGGGCCATGCGGCTGTCGTGCACGTCCACCGCGGTGCCCACCCAGGCGATGATCTGATCGTTCTGGCGCATCGGGTTGATCCGGCAGACGTGCCACCGGTAAACCCCGTCGTGGCGCTGCATACGCACGTCGAATCCGTAGGACTCGCCGGCGGCGATGCCGCGCTCGCGGCTGTCGAGCAGCCGGGGGTAGTCGGCCGGGTGGATGTAGGACCAGCGCTCCCCCTGCTCCAGGCTGCGCCCGGTGTAGGAGCGCCAGGCGGCGTTGTAGTATTCCCGTCCGCCGTCCGGCCGGTTGATCCACATCATCACCGGGGTGTTCTCGACCAACTCGCGGAAGCGGGTCTCGCTCCGCCGCAGGGCTTCCTCGCCGGCCTTGCGCTCGGTGATGTCGGTCAGGGTGACGACGGCCAGGGTGATGCGGCAATCGGGATCGCGCACCGGCTCGGCATCGGCCAGACAGGTGATGGGACCGGCAGGGGTGTCGCGGCGCAATTCCTCCTGCCGCACCACCGCGCCGTCGCGCAGGGCGCGGACCAGCGGCAGTTCCAACGAGCCCTCCGAAGGGCCGCCGGTGAAGGGGCGGGGATAGTCCTCGATGCGGTCGATCCGGCCCAGAGGCTGGCCGATCAGCCGTTCCGCCGCACTGTTGTGCAGGATCACCCGTCCGGTGGGCGCCTCCGCCACAACCACGCCGGCGCGCAGATGCTCCAGCACCGCCTTCAGCAGTGACCGCTCCGTTTCGCGCTGGCGGGTCAGGCGCCCGATGGCCCAGGCGGTTCCGGTCAGGGTGAGCAGCAGGATGAGCAGGAAGGGGAACCACGACCACAGGGTGGCCACGTCGACGGTGCGCAGCGCGGCGGCCCGGTCGATCCCCACGGCGACGGCGAGACCGCTGCCGTTGGCGCCGGGCGGCGAGTAGGCGGTGACGCGGGGCACCCCGTCCACCCCCTCGGTCAGCGCCGTCGCCGTCTCCGCGCCGCTGAGCAACAGGCCGAGCCGCTCGGGAAGCGGCCGGCCGACAATTCCCTGGAGGTCCGGAACGCGGACGAGGACGGTGCCGGCGCGGTCGGCCAGAAGGACCGTCACGTTCGGCGGCAGGGGCTTGCGCGCCTGATACTGGCGCAGCCAGTCGAGGTCGAGCAGGGCGGTGACGACCGCCGGCTGGGTTCCATCGCTTTGCCCGCCGCTCTCGCTGCCGCGTGCATAGGGTAGGGCGAAGGGCAGAACGCGGTGGCGCGGCCCCTCGGTGGCGACATATTCCCCCACCGAGAAGAGGCCGGTCGTCAGGGCCTGACGAATCTGCGGCTGGTCGGCGCTTCCGGTCCCGACGGTCCTTCGGTCGGTGGAGCACAGGACGGTCCCCGATCGGTCGGCGAAGCCCAGCGTCAGATAGCTGGGCAGGCGCTGGTGAAGCCGCTCCATCGTCTCCTGGCAGGCCGGACCGGCGATGTCCGCCTCCGCCAGCGTGACCAGGATGTGTTCGATGTCGTCGACGATCCGCTGCTGTTCGGTCTGGATCAGGTCGAGCAGACGCAACGCCTCCTGACCGAGTTCGGCTTCCCGCTCCGCCCGCAGCCGGGTGTGGGAATAGACCTCGAACCCGATCAGCGGGGCCAGGGTGAAGACGAGCAGCAGAAGCCAGCGAACCATGGACACGATCGACCGTCCCGGCCCGGGGGGCCGATGGGATGAAGGAAGCGATCGTGTGAACCCTAACATACCGCAGTATGTTGCAGCGCCTGTCCTTCGGTCCTAACGCTTTCCTCGCCCGGCCGTGCCGTCCTCAGCCCAAGGTCAGTGCTTCGCAATGGGGCGGGCGCCCGTCAGGAAGAGGGCGACGGCCCGTCCGACGTAACGCTCCGTCTCCTCCATGGAAAGGGACTGTTCCGGCAGGATCAGGCGGCGCAGCAGGATGTTGCCGCTGATCATGCCGATGAAGCCGCGGGCGGCCACCTCCGGCTCCGCGACGCACAGGGCGCCGGCGGCGGTCTGCCGCGCCAGATAGTCGGCCAGCCGCCGCTGGGCGGTTTCCGGGCCGATGCGGAAGAAGGCTGCGGCGATGTCGGGGATGCGTCCACCCTCCGACACCAGCACGCGGACGATGGCCATGGTGCGGTCGTCGAACAGCGCCGCGACGAGGTGCAGGGCGAAGCGGGTCAACCCGTCCTCCGGCGCTGCCCGCTCGTCCGCCTGGATGGCGGCGAGCCCTTCCTGGATGCGGGCGCTGTTCTCCTCCATCATCGCGCGGAACAGCCCCTCCTTGTCGCCGAAATGCTCGTAGAGGGTGGCGCGGGAGCCGCCGGCCCGGCCGATGATGTCGGTCAGCGTGGTCTTCTCGAAGCCCTTCTCGACGAACAGCGCCGCCGCGGCGTCGAGCAGGGCCTGCCGGCGCGCCCGGCCGCGCGGGCCGACCGTGGATGCGTCCTTGTCCGTCGTCCTGTCCGTCAATTCCCTGGCGTTTCCCCGGTCCATCGGTTTTTTTCCTTAGGCGCTGGGAGCAACCGCTGCCACCAGCGCATGCATCGTCGCGGGAGCTATGACCGTTGCCGCCCCCACTGGCAAGACGGCAATACGCCGCTCTCCATTCGGGTCAGGGCCGCGTCCCCGCGAGGAACAACCGGACGGACTGGCGGACGTAACGCTCCAATTCCTCCATGGAGACGGGTTCGTCCGGAAGGATCAGCCGCTTGGTCAGCAGATCCCCGACCACCATGCCGATGAAGGCGTGGGCGGCCCCCTCCGGATCGTCGACGCGCAGGCGGCCGGCCTCCGTCAATTCGCGGAAACAGTCGGCGAGCCAGCCGATGGTCTTCTCCGGACCGACCTGGAAGAAGGCCTGGGCGATATCGGGGATGCGCGCCCCCTCCGACACCAGGATGCGCAGGATGGCGGTGGTTTCCGGCATGGTCAGCGTGCCGGCGATGTGCAGACCGACGCGGTAGAGGTTCTCTTCCAGTTCTTCCGCCATCGCCGCCGGGCCGGCGGTGTGCATGGCCGACATCTCCTCCAGCACGCGGTCGCAGTGGCGCTCCATCACCGCGCGGAACAGCCCCTCCTTGTCGCCGAAATGCTCGTAGAGCGTGGTGCGCGACCCACCGGCCTGCCGCAGGATGTCGGACAGCGAGGTCAGCGCGAATCCCTTCTCCACGAACAGCGCCGCCGCCGCGTCGAGCAGCGCCCGACAGCGCGCCTGGCCGCGCGGGCCGCAGCCGGGCGTGTCGAAGCTGTTGATGCCGAGGCTGGCGATGCTGCTCCCGGCGATTCCGCCCCCAGCGATTCCGCCTTGGAGCGGTGTGGATGCCCCCTTGTCGGGCATTGCGGTTCCCCCTTGCGCGAACGGTCGTTCTGAATGTATCGTCCGGTACAGTGTACTGTATGAGACAGTACGAATAAAGGGGTCATTTCGCACCGTCCGCGCGCACCGGCCTTTTCCGCCGGTCCCGAAAAAGCCGGGCGGAATGTGGGATATCCCCGGCTCATTAGGACATTTCATCGCCGCATCACGGCGTTTTCACGAGGAACGGATGTTCAACAGGAACGCATTTCTGTCTCTTGCCGTGGCGGCCTCCCTGACCGTGGTGCTGGGTGCCTGCCAGGACAAGAAGCACGCCGCCGGGGGCCAGCCGGCGCCCGGACCGGCGGAGGTTGCGGTGGCCACCATCCAGCCGCAGAGCCTGTCGGTCACCACTGAACTGCCGGGCCGCACCGCGGCCTTCCGCGTGGCGGAGATCCGCCCGCAGGTCAGCGGCATCGTGCTGAAGCGCTTCTTCACGGAGGGGAGCGACGTCAAGGCGGGCGACCAGCTCTATCAGATCGACCCGGCCACTTACGAGGCCAACCTCGCCGTCGCCCAGGCCGACATCCAGAAGGCGGAGGCCAACCTGCAGGCCGCCCGCAACAAGGCCGGCCGTTACAACGACCTCGTCAAGAACAGCGTCGTCAGCAAGCAGGACTACGACGACGCCATGGCCGCGCTGAAGCAGAACGAGGCGCAGCTCGCCGCCGCCAAGGCCGCCTACAATCTCGCGCGCATCAACCTGGACTACACCAAGGTCTTCGCCCCCATCTCCGGCCGCATCGGCAAGTCCGCCGTGACGGAAGGCGCGCTGGTCACCGCCAACCAGGCGACGGCGCTCGCCACCGTCCAGCAGCTCGACCCGATCTATGTGGACGTGACCCAGACCGCCTCGCAGCTCATGCAGCTCCGCCAGGACATGGAGAGCGGGCGCATCCGCCCGGCCGAGCCCGGCAAGATTCCCGTCTCGCTGTTCCTCCACGCGGCGGAGGCCCCCTATCCCCAGCGTGGCGAGCTTCAGTTCTCCGACGTGTCGGTCGATCCGGGCACCAGCTCGGTCCAGCTCCGCGCGGTGTTCCCGAACCCGAACCAGGAACTGCTGCCCGGCCTGTTCGTGCGCGCCCGCGTCGAGCAGGGCGTGGCCGAGAACGCGCTCGCCGTGCCGCAGGAGGCGGTTCAGCGCGGTCCGGACGGCTCGGCCCGCGTCTGGGTCGTCGGCGACGACAACAAGGTCAATCCGCGCACCATCAAGACCGAGCGGGCGATCAACAACGCCTGGCTGGTCTCCGACGGTCTGAAGGCGGGTGAGCGAATCGTGGTCGAGGGGCTTCAGAAGGTGAAGCCGGGGGGCGAGGTCAAGCCGGTGGCGGCGCAGAGCGCCGTGGCGGCCCTGCCCGGACCGCAGGCGCGCTGAGACCGAGGACCGATCCATGTCGAAATACTTCATCGACCGGCCCGTCTTCGCCTGGGTCATCGCCATCGTCATCATGCTGGCGGGCGGTCTGGCGATCCTGGGCCTGCCCGTCGAGCAATACCCGAAGATCGCCCCGCCGACGGTGTCCATCACCGCCAGCTACCCCGGCGCGTCCGCGAAGACGCTGGAGGACACGGTCACCCAGGTCATCGAGCAGAAGATGACCGGGCTCGACCACTTCCGCTACATGTCCTCGAACAGCGATTCGTCGGGCAACGTCACCATCACACTGACCTTCGAGCCGGAGGCCAACCCGGACATCGCCCAGGTCCAGGTGCAGAACAAGCTCCAGCTCGCCGTGCCGCTCCTGCCCCAGGAGGTGCAGCAGCGCGGCCTCCAGGTGTCGAAGGCCGGCAACGACTTCCTGATGGTCGCCGGCTTCGTGTCCAGCGACGGGCGGCTGAGCCAGGGCGACATCGCCGACTATGTGGCCTCCAACCTCCAGGACACGATCAGCCGCGTCGAGGGTGTGGGCGACATCACCGTGTTCGGCCCCCAGCACGCCATGCGGATCTGGCTGGACCCCGACGCGCTGAACAGCCACCAGCTGACCACCATCGACGTCACCAACGCCATCAAGGCGGAGAACGCGCAGGTGTCGGCGGGTCAGCTCGGCGGCGCCCCGGCGGTCCCCGGCCAGCGCATCAACGCCACCATCATGGCGCAGTCGCGCATGCAGACGCCGGAGGAGTTCGGCGCCATCCTGCTGCGCGTCAATCCCGACGGCGGCCAGGTGCGGCTGCGCGACGTCGCGCGGATCGAGATCGGGCAGGAAACCTACGAGATCACCGCCCGCTACAACGGCAAGCCGGCGGCGGGCCTGGGCGTCAAGCTGGCGACCGGGGCCAACGCGCTGGACACCGCCGCGGCGGTGAAGGCGCGCATCGCCGAGCTGTCGGCCTTCTTCCCCGAAGGGCTGGAGGTCATCTACCCCTACGACACGACGCCCTTCGTCGAGCTGTCGATCCACGAGGTCGTCAAGACGCTGATCGAGGCGATCATCCTCGTCTTCGCCGTGATGTACCTGTTCCTGCAGAACTTCCGGGCGACGCTGATCCCGACCATCGCGGTCCCCGTGGTGCTTCTCGGCACCTTCGGCGTGCTGTCGCTGTTCGGCTTCTCGATCAACACGCTGACCATGTTCGGCATGGTGCTGGCCATCGGCCTGCTGGTCGACGACGCCATCGTGGTGGTGGAGAACGTCGAGCGCGTGATGAGCGAGGACGGGCTGCCCCCGCGCGAGGCAACCCGCAAGTCGATGGGCCAGATCACCGGCGCGCTGATCGGCATCGCGCTGGTGCTGTCCGCCGTGTTCGTCCCCATGGCCTTCTTCGGCGGCTCGGCGGGCGCCATCTACCGTCAGTTCTCGCTGACCATCGTGTCGGCCATGGCGCTGTCGGTGCTGGTGGCCCTGGTGCTGACCCCGGCGCTCTGCGCGACCATCCTGAAGCCGGTGGCGAAGGGCCACGGCCACGCCAAGCGCGGCTTCTTCGGGCTGTTCAACCGCGGCTTCGACGCCAGCAGCCGCGTCTATCTGACCGGCGTGCGCGGGGCGGTGTCGCGGCTCGGGCGCTACGGCATCGCCTACGCGCTGATCGTCGCCGGCTTGGCTTACCTGTTCCTCCAGATGCCCTCGTCCTTCCTGCCGCAGGAGGACCGCGGGACCATGTTCGTGCTGTGGTCGGCTCCGCCGAACGCCAGCATCGAGCGCACGATGGAGACCACCAAGCAGGTTGAGACCTATTTCCTGGAGAAGGAGAAGGACAGCGTCGAGGGCCTGTTCACCATCGCCGGCTTCAACTTCGCGGGCCGCGGCCAGAACGCCGGCATGGCCTTCGTCCGGCTGCGCGACTGGAGCGAGCGCGAGTCCGCAGACCGCAAGCCGACGGCCATCGCCGGGCGCGCCATGGGCGCCCTGTCCAAGGCCAAGGACGCGGTGGTCTTCGCCTTCATGCCGCCCTCGGTTCCGGGGCTCGGCAACGCCACCGGCTTCGACCTCCAGCTGGTGGACCGCGGCGGTGTCGGGCACGACCGGCTGATGCAGGCGCGCAATCAACTGCTGGGCCTTGCGGCGCAGAACGCCAAGCTGGTCGGCGTCCGCCCGAACGGCCTGGAGGACACGCCGCAGTTCAAGCTGACGGTGGACCGCGAGAAGGCCAGCGCGCTGGGCCTGTCGCTGACCGACGTCAACACGACCCTGACGGCGGCCTGGGGCTCCTCCTACGTCAACGACTTCATCGACCGGGGGCGCGTGAAGCGCGTCTATCTCCAGGCGGACGCCCCCTACCGCATGCAGCCGAGCGACGTCGACCGCTGGTTCGTCCGCAACGCCATGGGGCAGATGGTGCCCTTCTCCGCCTTCACCACGGCGCAGTGGACCTACGGGTCGCCGAAGCTGGAGCGGTACAACGGCATGTCGTCGCTCAACATCCAGGGCTCCGCGGCGCCGGGCATCAGCTCCGGCGAGGCGATGCAGGAGATGGAGGCGATGATGGCCAAGCTGCCGCCGGGCGTCGGCTATGAATGGACCGGCCTGTCCTACGAGGAGCGGTTGAGCGGGTCGCAGGCCCCGGCGCTCTACGCCCTGTCCATGCTGATCGTCTTCCTCTGCCTGGCCGCGCTCTACGAGAGCTGGTCGGTGCCGGTGTCGGTCATCCTGGTGGTGCCGCTGGGCGTCATCGGCGCCGTGCTCGCCGCCACGTTGCGCGGTCTGCCGAGCGACGTCTACTTCCAGGTGGGCCTGCTGACGACCATCGGCCTGTCGGCGAAGAACGCCATCCTGATCGTGGAGTTCGCCAAGGCGCTGTACGACGAGGGCATGGAGCTGAAGGACGCCGCCATCGAGGCGTGCCGCCAGCGCCTGCGCCCGATCATCATGACCTCGCTGGCCTTCGTGCTGGGCGTTCTGCCGCTGGCGACCAGCAGCGGCGCCGGCTCGGAAAGCCAGAACGCCATCGGCGTCGGCGTGATGGGCGGCATGATCTCCGCCACCGTCCTGGCCATCCTCTTCGTCCCGGCCTTCTTCGTCGCGGTCTATCGTCTGTTCGGCAGCAAGCGTGCCGGTGCCCACCCCCCGCCGGGTGCCGAGCCGGTGCCCGCCGGAGACTGACGGTTCGGCTGCGGCTGGAAGCGGAAAGCCCGGTCCCGGAAACGGGGCCGGGCTTTTTGCTGTGCGGGTGCCTTTTGCGTGGGGGAGCTGCGGCAGAACAACACAGGATGTGCGGCGCCCCACGGAGCAGCTTGCCCTCAAACTGATATACTAGTATTTATTGCTCTCGGGGGTGGCGGCTGAGCGCCTGCTTGTGGCGCTCCAGCCGCTCCCGCAGGGCGTCGCCTTTGCGCAGCGCCACGGCAATCGACAGTATGTCGCCGAGGACCAGATGGCTGATGCGCGACGTCATGGGCGAGTGGATGTCGAAGTCTTCCGCGACGTCGGCGAGCAGGCTGACCGTGGCGAGCTGTGCCAGCGGCGAACCGGAGCGGGTGATGGCGACGACCGCGGCCCCGGCGGACAGCGCGTTCTGCACGGCCTCCAGCATGTCGCGGGTGCCGCCCGAACTGGACACGGCGACCACCGCGTCGCCGGGGGCGAGCGACAGGGCCGACACGAAATAGACGTGCGCGTCGCTGTAGGCGACCGTGGGGATGCCCAGCCGGAAGAAGCGGCGCTGGATGTCCTGCGCCACCGTGCCGGAGTTGCCGGAGCCGTAGAACTCGATCCGCCGCGCTCCGGCCAGCAGGTCGGCGGCGCGGTCCACCGATTCCGCCGACAGGTTGTTGCGCACCTGCATCAAGGTCGCCAGGGTGCGGTCGAACACCTTCCCCGCGATGCCCGCCGCCCGGTCGTCCGGGCTGACCTCCTGGTCGATGAAGGGCATGCCGGCGGCGATGTCCTGGGCCAGCTTGATCTTGAACTCGCGGAAGCCGCTGCAGCCCAGCGCCCCGCAGAAGCGGGCGATGGTCGGCTCGCTGACCCCGGCGCGTTCCGCCATGTCGGCCATCGACAGGGTGATGACCTCGCCCGGCTGGGCCAGCACGCAGTCCGCCAGCTTCCGTTCCGAAGGACGGAGCCCGTCGCGCACCGCCATGATCCTCGCCAGCATCGGCCTGTTCCCCCGTTCCGCCCGTCCGCCACTGTAGCACGGATAGTAAAACTACATGACCCGATAGAAGTGCGCTATCGGCGGCGCTGTCCCACATACCGGGACCGACGACGATGCGGCGTTCCGTCACAGTAACTTCATCAAAGAACGTGGAAAATCAACCGCTTTTGCCTTGCGCGCCTCGTGGTTCCGGTTTATGTAGCAAAACTACAGAATGACTTTTGGCCCTGCCGGCTTCACAGCCCGTTGCCATACCGCCCCCCCGCCCCGACCGGGCTCCGGCGGTCTTCCGACCCCTCCACTGGGGGGCCTCCAGGGTCGATCAGCGACGCGGCGCGTGCCGCCCAGACGCCTTTTCGTGAGGAGACATCATGGACACCCTGCTGAGAGACGGATTCGTCGAGACCCCGGAACAGCAAGCCGAGCGCCCCTGGCGCCGCTTCGTTCCGGGTGTCTGGCAGCAAGAGGTCGACGTCCGCGACTTCATCGTCCGCAACGTCCATCCCTATGCCGGGGATTCACGCTTCCTGACCGGCCCGACCGGACGGACCACGGCCCTGTGGAACAAGGTCACCGCCTTGCTGAAGGAGGAGCGCGCGGCCAAGGGCGGCGTTCTCGACGCCGACACGGAGGTCTTCGGCTCGATCACCGCCCACGCGCCGGGCTACATCGACCGCGAGCTTGAACTCGTCGTCGGGCTTCAGACGGACAAGCCGCTGAAGCGCGCGATCATGCCCTTCGGCGGCTGGCGGATGGTCAAGAACGGGCTGGAGGCCTACGGCTTCAAGCCCTCGCCGAAGTTGGAAGAGGTCTTCCCCGGCCTGCGCAAGTCACACAACGACGGCGTCTTCGACGTCTACACCGAGGAGATGCTGCGCTGCCGCAAGTCGGGCGTCATCACCGGCCTGCCGGACGCCTACGGCCGTGGACGCATCATCGGCGATTACCGCCGGCTGGCGCTCTACGGCGCGACCTTCCTGATCGAGGACAAGAAGGCGCAATACAAGAGCCTGGAAGTCGACCGCATCGACGAGCACACGCTGCGCCTGCGCGAGGAGATCACCGAGCAGATCAAGGCGCTGAAGGAACTGGCCGCCATGGCCAAGTCCTACGGCTTCGACGTGTCGCGCCCGGCGGCCAACGCCCGCGAGGCGGTGCAGTGGACGTATCTGGCCTATCTGGCGGCGGTGAAGGAGGCCAACGGCGCCGCTATGTCGCTCGGCCGCGTCTCCAGCTTCCTCGACGTCTACGTCGAACGCGACCTGCGCGACGGTCTGCTGACCGAGGAGGAGGCGCAGGAGCTGATCGACCAGTTCGTGACCAAGCTGCGCATCGTCCGCTTCCTGCGCACGCCGGAGTATGACCAGCTCTTCTCCGGCGACCCGACCTGGGTGACGGAGTGCATCGGCGGCATGGCGCTCGACGGGCGGACGCTGGTGACCAAGAACAGCTTCCGCATGCTCCAGACCCTGAACAACCTCGGTCCGGCGCCGGAACCGAACCTGACCGTGCTGTGGTCGGAAAGCCTGCCGGAGGGCTTCAAGAAGTTCTGCGCCGAAACGTCGATCAAGACCTGCTCGGTGCAGTACGAGAACGACGACCTGATGCGGCCCTACTGGGGCGACGACTACGGCATCGCCTGTTGTGTCTCGGCCATGCGCATCGGCAAGCAGATGCAGTTCTTCGGCGCCCGCGCCAACCTCGCCAAGACGCTGCTCTACGCCATCAACGGCGGCCGCGACGAGGTCTCGGGCGAGCAGGTCGGCCCGGCCTTCGCGCCGATCACCGGCGACGTGCTCGACCACGACACGGTGGTCGCCCGCCTGCTGCCGATGATGGAATGGCTGGCGCGCGCCTACATGAACACGCTCAACGCCATCCACTTCATGCATGACAAGTACATGTACGAGCGGCTGGAGATGGCGCTGCACGACCGCGACGTGCTGCGCACCATGGCCTGCGGCATCGCCGGCCTGAGCGTGGTCGCGGACAGCCTGTCGGCGATCAAGCACGCCACGGTGAAGGTGGTGCGCGACGAGCGCGGGCTGGCCACCGACTTCGTCATCGAGGGCGACTATCCGGCCTTCGGCAACAACGACGACCGGGTGGACGGGATCGCGGTGTGGCTGGTCGAGACCTTCATGGGTCTGCTGCGCAAGCAGAAGGCCTACCGCGACGCGGTGCCGACGCAGTCGGTGCTGACGATCACCTCGAACGTGGTCTACGGCAAGAAGACCGGCAACACGCCGGACGGGCGCAAGGCCGGCCAGCCCTTCGCGCCGGGAGCCAACCCGATGCACGGGCGCGACCGCAAGGGCGCCGTCGCCTCGATGGCGTCGGTGGCCAAGCTGCCCTACGCCCACGCCCAGGACGGCATCAGCTACACCTTCACCATCGTGCCCGGCGCGCTGGGGCCGACCGAGGGTGAGCGGGTGGACAATCTGGTGGGCATGCTGGACGGCTATTTCGGCCAGGGCGGCCACCACATCAACGTGAACGTCTTCGACCGCGAGACGCTGCTGCACGCCATGGACCATCCGGAGCTGTACCCGCAGCTGACCATCCGGGTGTCCGGTTACGCGGTGAACTTCATCAAGCTGACCCGCGAGCAGCAGATGGACGTCATCAGCCGCACCTTCCACGGCGCGCATTGAGAAGCGTCTGAGCAGCGACGCATTGCCCCCTCCCCTCCCCCCGCTGACGCAGGGGAGGGGACAACTCCCTCTCCTGCGAAGCGGGGAGGGAAGGGGCCCGCGGCGAAGCCGTGGGAAGGGTGGGGCTCCGCCGCGACCACCTCCCCACAAAATCCACCCTCCAGATCAAGGTCCACCCTCCCCATGAGCGCCATTACCGAAATCCACGCCCGCGAGATCCTCGACAGCCGTGGGAACCCGACCGTCGAGGTGGACGTCCTGCTCGAATCCGGCGCCTTCGGCCGCGCCGCCGTTCCGTCGGGCGCCTCGACCGGCGCGCACGAGGCGGTGGAGCTGCGCGACGGCGACAAGTCCCGCTACGGCGGCAAGGGCGTGCTGAAGGCCGTGGAGTCGGTCAACGGCGAGATCTTCGACGCCATCGCCGGCCTCGACGGCTCCAACCAGCGTGCCCTCGACCTCGCCATGATCGAGCTGGACGGCACCCCCAACAAGGGCCGGCTCGGCGCCAACGCCATCCTCGGCGTCTCGCTCGCCGTCGCCAAGGCGTCCGCGGAAGAGGCCGCCCTGCCGCTGTTCCGCTACGTCGGCGGCGCGTTTGCCAACCTGCTGCCGGTGCCGATGATGAACATCATCAACGGCGGCGCCCACGCCGACAACCCGATCGACATCCAGGAGTTCATGGTCATGCCGGTCGGCGCCGAGAACGGCGCCGAGGCCATCCGCATGGGCTCGGAGATCTTCCAGGCGCTCAAGAAGAAGCTCAAGGACGCCGGCCACAACACCAACGTCGGCGACGAGGGCGGCTTCGCCCCCAACCTCGCCTCGACCGAGGACGCGCTGGGCTTCGTCATGAAGGCCATCGAGGCCGCCGGCTACAAGCCGGGCGACGACGTCATGCTGGCCATCGACGCCGCCTCGACCGAGTTCTTCAAGAACGGGAAGTACGAGCTGGCCGGCGAGGGCAAGTCGCTGGCGCCGGAGCAGATGGTGTCCTACTGGGCCGATCTGGTCGGCCGCTACCCGATCATCTCGATCGAGGACGGCATGGCGGAGGACGACTGGGAGGGCTGGAAGGCGCTGACCGACGCCATCGGCAACAAGGTGCAGCTGGTCGGCGACGACCTGTTCGTGACCAACCCGGCGCGTCTGGCCGATGGCATCCGGAAGGGCGTGGGCAACTCGATCCTGGTCAAGGTCAACCAGATCGGCACGCTGTCGGAGACGCTGGAGGCCGTGGACATGGCGCACAAGGCCGGCTACACGGCGGTTCTGTCGCACCGTTCGGGCGAGACCGAGGACAGCACCATCGCCGATCTGGCGGTCGCCACCAACTGCGGCCAGATCAAGACCGGCTCGCTGTCGCGCTCCGACCGGCTGGCCAAGTACAACCAGCTGATCCGCATCGAGGAGATGCTCGGCGCAGCATCCCGCTTCGCCGGACGCGGCATCCTCAAGGCGTAACGGCCCCGTAACAGGCGGCTGCGGCAAAGTGTCCGGTGATGCCGGATTTGCTGCGCCGCACCGCCTTTTCCGCTAATATATCAGTACACAAAAAGACGCTCACAGAAGAAGACGGCAAGACGCGCTTCCCCTTTCAGCAAGGCGCGCGCCGGGAGGGATCGGCTGAAACGGGCAGCATCATGCCTATTTCTCTTATCCGGAGTGTTCTGCAATGACTGCCAATGGTGAAACCAGCGGCGACCTCCCTGCGGCCCCTGTTGACGCGGCCCCGATCGAGAACGTCACCTTCGACGAGATCGTGGTCGGGCAGTCCGCCAGCATCGCGCGGCAACTGACCGTGATGGACGTCGAGCTGTTCGCCACCGTCTCCGGCAACATCGATCCGGTTCATCTGGACGCGAAATTCGCCGCCGACAGCCGCTTTCAAAAGGTGATCGGCCACGGCATGTGGTCCGGCGCGCTGATCTCCGGCGTGCTGGGGACCCGGCTGCCCGGCGCCGGCACCGTCTACGCCGGCCAGGACCTGCGCTTCCGCCGCCCGGTCGGGCTGGGCGACGTCGTCACCGCCACCGTCACCGTGCGCGAGAAGCAGGCCGACAAGAACATCGTCGTCTTCGACTGCCTGTGCACCAACCAGGACGGCGAGGTCGTGGTGACCGGCACCGCGGAGGTGGTGGCGCCGACCCGCAAGGTCCGCCGCGCCGCCCACGCGCTGCCGCAGATCCAGATGATCCGCCACGACAAGCACGACGCGCTGCTGCGCAAGTGCGACGGGCTGGAGCCGGTCGCCACGGCGGTCGCCCATCCCTGCGACGAAAGCTCGCTGAAGGGCGCGGTGGAGGCGGCGGAAGCCGGCCTGATCGACCCCATCCTGATCGGCCCGGCGGCAAAGATCCGTGCGCTGGCTGTCGCCCATGGGCTGGACATCGCCCGCTACCGTCTGGTCGATGTCGAGCACAGCCATGCCGCCGCCGCCGCGGCCGTCGCCCTGGCCCGCAGCGGCGAGGCCGAGGCGGTGATGAAGGGCAGCCTGCACACCGACGAACTGATGGGCGAGGTCGTCCGCAAGGAAACCGGCCTGCGCACCAGCCGCCGCATCAGCCACGTCTTCGTGATGAACGTGCCCACATACCCGCGGGCGCTGCTGATCACCGACGCGGCGATCAACATCTACCCGACGCTGGAGGACAAGGTCCACATCGTCCAGAACGCCATCGACCTTGCCAAGGTCCTGGGCGTCGAGACGCCGCGCGTCGCCATCCTTTCGGCGGTGGAAACGCTCAACCCGAAGATCGCCACCACGCTGGAAGCCGCCGCACTCTGCAAAATGGCCGACCGCGGCCAGATCACCGGCGGTATCCTCGACGGCCCGCTGGCCTTCGACAACGCCATCAGCGCCGAGGCCGCGCGCATCAAGGGCATCAAATCCCCGGTGTCCGGACAGGCCGACATCCTGCTCGTCCCCGACCTGGAAGCCGGCAACATGCTGGCCAAGCAGCTCTCCTTCCTCGCCAACGCCGACGCTGCGGGCATCGTTCTGGGAGCGCGGGTTCCGGTCATCCTGACCAGCCGCGCCGACAACGTCCGCACCCGCCTCGCCTCCTGCGCCGTGGCGGCGCTGGTGGCCGCCGCGCGCCGTCCCGCCCTCGCGCTCAACGCCGCCGCCACCCCTCTGGCTGCGGAGTGAGGATCACACCATGTCGCACCGTGACGCCTGTCTCGTCATCAACGCGGGCTCCTCCAGCCTGAAATTCTCCGTCTTCTGCGGCGCCGGAAGGAGCGATCTGGAGGCCGTCCTGACCGGCCAGATCTCCGGCATCGGCACCGCCCCGCGCTTCGAGGCGAAGGACGCGGCCCGCCACGTCCTGGCCGACGGCATCCTGGACGAGGTCGGTCCCGGCGACCGCGCCGGGCTGCTCGGCTTCCTGCTGACCTGGATGCGGCAAGAGCTGCGCGACGTGCGGCTGGTCGCCGCCGGCCACCGGGTCGTGCATGGCGGCACCCGCTTCGACGCGCCGGTCCGGCTGACCCCGGCGGTGCTGGCGGAGCTGGAGGCCCTGGTGCCGCTGGCCCCGCTGCACCAGCCGCACAACATCGCGGCGATGACCGCGCTGGCCGAGGTCTATCCGGAGCTGCCGCAGGTCGCCTGCTTCGATACTGCCTTCCACAGCACGCGGCCCTGGCAGGCCCAGATGTTCGCCCTGCCGCGCGAGCTGACCGACGAGGGCGTGCGGCGCTACGGCTTCCACGGCCTGTCCTACGAGTACATCGCCCAGCGCCTGCCGCAGATCGCGCCGGAGCTGGCCGAGGCCCGCGTCGTCGTCTGCCATCTCGGCAGCGGGTCCAGCCTGTGCGGCATGCGCGCGGGCCGCAGCGTCGACACCACCATGGGCTTCACCGCGCTAGACGGCCTGCCGATGGGCACGCGTCCCGGCGTCCTCGACCCCGGCGTGCTGATCTATCTGATGCGCGAGAAGGGCATGGGACCCGACGAGCTGGAGCGGCTGCTCTACCACAAGTCCGGGTTGCTCGGCGTGTCCGGCGTGTCCAACGACATGCGCGCCCTGCTGGACAGCGAGAACCCGCAGGCGGCGGAGGCGGTGGAGCTGTTCTGCTTCCAGGTCGCCAAGCAGGCGGCGGGGTTGGCAGCCTCCATGGGCGGGCTGGACGCGGTGGTCTTCACCGCCGGCGTCGGCGAGAACTCCGCCCCGGTGCGGGCGCGGGTGGCGGAGAAGCTGGGCTGGCTCGGCGTTCACCTCGACGGGGCGGCGAACCGCGCGCGGGCCACGCGCATCTCGGCCGCCGACAGCCGCGTCCCAGTCTTCGTCATCCCCACCGACGAGGAGCGGATGATCGCCAGCCACACGCTGGGCATCCTGGCGCACAGCGCGGTGCTGTCGCCCCTGGCGGCCTGAGCGGACGCCTCAAAGTCCGTCCAGAAAGCTCCGGATCGCGTCGACGACGAGCGTTTCCTGTTCGCGGTGCGGCACATGGCCGGTGTCGGGGAGAAGCCTTGCGGCTCCCCGCCCGGCCGCGATGCGTTCGGGGTGGGCGCTGGAGCCGTACTCGTCGCGGTCGCCGTGCAGGGCCAGAACCGGGCAGCGCACCGCCGCCAGGGCCCAGTCCAGGGTCCAGTCGGCGAAGGCGGGCGACAGCCACGTCTCCGTCCAGGCGTCCAGGACCCAGCGCGCCCTGTCGCTATGATACCGCGCCAGACGCGCGACGTTGGCGGGGTCCTGGAAGTCGCGCTTGGCGTCGCGGATGCCGGCAAGCGTCCTCTCTTCCACGAAGGCCTGTGCGGCGATGGTCACGAGGGCGCGGCAGCGCTCGGGAAAACGCGCCGCCGTCTCGACGGCCATGCCGCCCCCGACGCTGTGCCCACAGGCGACGAACTCCGTCACGCCGAGCTGGTCGCACAGCGGCGGGATGCTGTCCCGCGCCTCCGCGGCGACGAAATCCAGAGCGAGTTGGCCCGGATGGGGGGCGGAGCGCCCGAAGCCGAGCCGGTCGTAGGCGATGACGCGGCGGTTCGTCTCGCTCGCCAGCCGCTGTGGGAAGCCGCGCCACAAGTCCACGCTGCCGAGGGAGTCGTGGAAGAGGATGATCGGCGCGGCAATGGCGGAGTCTGGAGTCCAGCTCTTCGCGAAGAGGGCGCCTTTCGCGGTCCGGATCGTCCATTCGGTTTCGGCTACAGGGGCTTCGTTTGGCGTCGGCATGGCGGGTGGCGTTGCGGTCCTGGGGACATCCGTTATGCCGTGAAGCGCCGAGCAACGCTCGTGGAAACGTATCGGCGTTGCCCTTGCCCCCTTCCTGACCCTCCCCCGCTGCGCAGGGGAGGGGACTGCCGCCGCTTCGCAAAAGGCACCCTCTCCCGCGAAGCGGGGGAGGGCCGGGGTGGGGGCAATGTCCAACCCGAACCGCCACACGAAAAAGCCGGGCGCATCGCAGACGCCCGGCTTTTTTCACTCAAACGGAACCAACCCCGCCTCAGCGGGCGAGCCAGCCGCCGTCCACCGGCAGGACCGTGCCGTGGATGTAGTCCGACGCGTCGGAGGCCAGGAACACCGCCGGGCCGCCCATGTCGGAGGGAACGCTCCAACGGCCCGCCGGGATGCGGCCCAGGATCTCCGCGCTGCGCTGCTCGTCGGCGCGGATCGCTGCCGTGTTGTTGGTGGCGACGTAGCCCGGCGCGATGGCGTTCACGTTGATGCCCTTGCCCGCCCATTCGTTGGCGAGCAGGCGGGTGATGCCAGCGACGCCGCTCTTGGAGGCGGTGTAGGAGGGCACGCGGATGCCGCCCTGGAAGGACAGCATGGACGCGATGTTGATGATCTTGCCCTTGCGACCCTGGCCGATGGCGTAGCGGCCGAAGGCTTGGCAGAGGAAGAACACCGTCTTGATGTTGATGTTCATCACGAGGTCCCAGTCGGCCTCGGTGAAGTCCACGGCGTCGGCGCGGCGGATCAGCCCGGCGTTGTTCACCAGGATGTCCAGCCCGCCGAAGGTGCCCACCACCTCCTCCACCAGACCCTGCACCGGGGCGATGCTGGTCAGGTCGGCGGACATGCCGTGGAACCGGCGGCCGGCGGCCTCCACCAGGGACTTGGTCTCGTCCAGCGGCACCACGTCAACGGCGGCGATGTCGGCGCCGGCCTGGGCCAGCGCCACGGCGATGCCCTGGCCGATGCCGGTGTGGGCGCCGGTCACCAGGGCGACCTTGCCGGTGAGATCGAAGGGATGTGCCTGAGCCATTGTCTTGCTCCTTATTCTTGGCGTCCGGGGATCAGCGCAGGTCTTCCATGGGGATGAAGTCCATGTCGGTGAAGTCCTGGTTGTCGCCGGCCATGGCCCAGATGAAGGTGTAATTGCGGGTGCCGACGCCGGAGTGGATCGACCAGCTCGGCGAGATCACCGCCTGCTCATTGGCGACGACGACGTGGCGCGTCTCGGACGGCTCGCCCATGAAGTGGAAGACGCGGGCCGGCTCCGGCAGGTCGAAGTAGAAATAGACCTCGCAGCGGCGGTCGTGCGTGTGGCACGGCATCGTGTTCCACATGTTGTTCGGCTTCAGCACGGTCATGCCGAGCACGAGCTGCGCGGTGCGGCAGACGTCCGGATGGATCATCTGATAGATGGTGCGCTCGTTCGACTGGGCCGGATCGCCCATGTGAACGGCCTTGGCCTGCTCGATGGAGATCTTCATCGTCTCGAAGCGGGCGTGGGCCGGGGCGCTGTTCAGGTAGAACTTCGCCGGGTTGGCCGGGTCCAGGCTCTCGAAACGGACGTCCAGGCTGCCCATGGTGATGTAGAGGCAGTCGCGCGGGGCCAGCTCGAACACCGCGCCGTCCACCGTGATGCGGCCCGGGCCGCCGACGTTGACGGCGCCTAGCTCGCGCCGGTCGAGGAAGTTGGCCGAACCGATGGCCTTGGCCGATTCCAGCTTCAGCGGGCCGGACACCGGCATGGCGCCGCCGACCACGAAGCGGTCGATGTGGCTGTAGGTGAGGACGATGTCGTCCGCCTCGAAGATGGACGGGACGAGGAAATGGTCGCGCAGCTTGGTGGTGTCGTAGTTGCGGACGTCATCCTGGTGTGACGCGTGCCGGACGGTGATCTTCATGGCGGTATCCTCGTTTGTGTTTTTCGGGGGCCTGGGCGGCGGAATTAGGGGTCAGGGACCAGTGAAGAAGAACGGGTTCGCCCCCTGGGCCTGGGGGATCGAGGTCAGCAGGCCGTCGAGGTGGACGGCCATGCGGTCGGCGGCCAGGGCCGGGTCGGCGTCGGCGATGGCGTCCACGATCGCCGCGTGCTCGGCCAGCACATGGGTGAGGCGCCCCGGCTCCGGCAGGGTCAGGCGGCGGTAGCGGTCCACCTGCACCTTCACCTGTTGCGCCATGCTCCACAGGCCGGGATAGCCGGCGATCTCGGCGATCAGGGCGTGGAACCGTTCGTCGGCTTCGTGGAAGGCGTTGAGGTCACCGTCCTCCACCGTCTCCTGCTGGAGCAGCAGATTGGCGCGCAGGCCGGCGATCTGGCTGCCGGTGGCGCGCTGCGCCGCGTAGCGGACGGCGGTACCCTCCAGCGAAGTGCGAATGACGATGGCCTCGGGGAGGGCGTTGACCGGAATGCGGGCGACGAAGGTGCCGACCTGCGGGAAGATCTCGATCAGCCCCTCGTCGGCCAGCCGTTGCAGCGCCTCGCGCACCGGGGTGCGGCTGACGCCGAAGGCTTCGGCGATGTGCTTCTCGACGATGGGCTCGCCCGGATTGCGGCGCATCTCCACGATCTCGGCGCGCAGCGACCGGTGGATCGCCGCCATGGTGGAGGCACCCCGCGCCGGCCCGCGGGAGGGCTTCACCGCGCTCCGCTGGGGGGCGGGGCGGTCGCTGCTGGCGTCGGGAGTCGGGGTGGTCGGCATGTCCATGGCTGCACCTGTGTCGCCGGCTCGGCCGGTCCTACGAAAGCATATTAGTATATCAGTGCCGCGGTGCAAGCCGGAAATCGCGGGGTCCGCAATCTCCGGCTTTTGCCTGGGATGAAGCGGCGCTCAGCCGGGCGCCGTCACTCGGCGGGGGCGGGCTGGGCCGGCAGGGGTTGCGCCTCGGTGGTCTCTTGGGCGGCCTTCTGGGCGGCGAGGTAGCGCGGGGAGAGGACGCCGAACCGGCGGGCCCACCAGGCGGTCAGGATCGGGGTGAGCAGCGAGGTGACGACGACGCTGGTGGCGACCAGGGCGGTGGCGGCCGGGGCGCTCGGCGCGAAGCTCGGCTCGATGGAGGCGATGATCGGCGGGACCGTCACGGCCGCGCCGGCGGTGGAGGCGGCGCCGATGCCGGCGGTGCCGTTGCCCTTGGCCAGCAGGACGTCGGCGACGACCAGCGTGAAGCCGGTGATGGCGATGACCGAGAGGCCGAGGACGATGCCGAGCAGGCCCGTGTTCAGGATGACCGCGAAGTTCAGGTTGTTGCCGAGCGCAAAGGCGAAGAAGGGCACCATCACCGGCACGGCCTGACCGAAGAACTTGCGGAACTCCTGGTCCAGGTTGCCGAGCGCGAAGCCGATCAGGAAGGGCAGCAGCGCGCCGACCATGGTCTGCCAGGGGAAGGCGGCCAGACCGGCCAGACCCAGCGTCGCCATCGTCATGAAGGGGCCGGATTCCAGGCACATCAGGCAGAAGGCGCCGGATTCCTCCTTGGTGCCGTACTGCTGCATCAGCGCCATGTACATGCCGCCGTTGGTGTCGTTCATGGCGGCGATGATCGCCAGCACCGACAGGCCGGTGAAGAAGCCGGACGAGACGCCCTCGTGCGGGATGAACCAGGAGGCGACGATGCCCATGGTGGCGGCGGTGAGGATCTTCACGGTGACGAGCACGCCGCTCTTGCGCAGGACCAGCGGGGTGGCCTTCAGGCTGATGCTGGCGCCGATGCAGAAGAACCAGACGGACAGGATCGGCAGGGTGCCGGTGATCAGGCCGTTGGTGAAGGACCCGAAGAACTTGCCCGTGTTCGGCGCGAAGGTGTTCAGGCAGGCGCCGAGGAACAGGGGAAGGATCATCATCCCACCGGGGATGCGGTCGATCCGGGATTTGATGTTCATAGTCGGTACTCCTGGGGCGGTCCGACTGGGCCGTCGATGGAAAGTCCGGGAAAAGTCCGGGGTGGTGGTTGCCGATTGCGGCGCAGGAAGGGGGAGCATGCCGCGCATCCCCTGCGGGGGCGGTGCTGGTCCAGTGGCCGTCGGGCCTGACCAAGGATCGCGCCGTCGATGGAGTGAATACTAGTATATCAGCACTGAGAGGCAAGTCAGGAGAACTGCGTATCCCGTCGGATGACACTCTGTCGCAGGTCGTGGGGTGACGGCTCGGCGCGGCCGTTCCCGTGCGCCGGAAGCGCCGCCGCCGTGTCGGAAAGTGCAAGCGTGGCAACGGCTTGCAGCGCCTCGTGGACGCGGTGGTAGGCGGCTTCGATGCGCTGGATGGACTGTTCGCCACCGTCCAGCCGGGCGGTTTCCCGGAAGAGGGCGAGGGCGGTGCGGCCGAAATCCTCGAAGCGCACTTGCAGGCCGTGGTCGTCCAGGGCGAAGACCGGCGTGGTCAGGAAGGCCCGCCGCAGGGTGTCGGCGTCGCGCTCCAGGGCGGCGATGCGCTCGGTCGGCAGGTCGGAGGTCCGGGGCATGCCACGGCTCCTTCAAAGGGTGTTTTCAAAAGGGCAGGTTTTGGAAACTGATATTTTAGTTTTTGGCATTGGAAACCGTTTTGTCCCCACCCCGGCTCTCCCCCGCTACGCAGGGGAGGGGACTGCCGCCACTTCGCAGGATTCTCCCTCCCCTGCAAAGCGGGGGAGGGCCGGGGTGGGGGGAATGCGGCTCCGTCCTTACTTGGCGTTGGCCATGGCGACGGCGGTGTCGCTCATGCGGTTGGAGAAGCCCCACTCGTTGTCGTACCAGGTCATGATGCGGACGAAGTTGCCGTCGATGACCTTGGTCTCGTTCAGCGCGAAGATCGAGCTGTGCGGGTCGTGGTTGAAGTCGGTGGACACCAGATCCTCGGTGTAGGCGCCCAGGATGCCCTTGAGCGGGCCGTTGGCGGCCTCGGCGATCGCCTTGGTGATCTCCTCCACCGAGGTGGCGCGCTTGGCGGTGAACTTGAAGTCGACCACCGAGACGTTCGGGGTGGGCACGCGCATGGCGGTGCCGTCCAGCTTGCCCTTCAGCTCCGGCAGGACCTTGCCCACCGCCTTGGCCGCACCGGTCGAGGTCGGGATCATGTTCAGCGCCGCGGCGCGGGCGCGGTGCAGGTCCTTGTGGTTGGTGTCGACGATGCGCTGATCCCCCGTGTAGGAGTGGATCGTCGTCATGAAGCCCTTCTCGATGCCGATCAGGTTGTTCAGCACGAAGGCCACCGGGGCCAGGCAGTTCGTCGTGCACGACGCGTTCGAGACGATGCGGTGATCGGCCTTGAGCTGGTCGTGGTTGACGCCGTAGACCACCGTGATGTCCTCGTCGGTGGCCGGGGCGGAGATCAGCACCTTCTCCGCACCCGCTTCCAGATGCTTGGCGGCGTCGGCGCGCTTGGTGAAGATGCCCGAGCATTCCATGGCGATCTGGATGCCCAGATCCTTCCACGGCAGCTTGGCCGGGTCACGCTCCTGCACGACCTTGATCGAGTGGCCGTTGACGATCAGCTCGCCGCCCCCGTTCTCATTGATGCGGGTCTCGATCGTGCCGGGGAAACGGCCGTGGACGCTGTCGTACTTCAGCAGGTGGGCGTTGGCCTTGAGGTCGGCCAGGTCGTTGATCGCCACGACCTCCACGTCGTTGCGGCCGCTCTCGTAGATGGCCCGCAGAACCAGACGGCCGATGCGGCCAAAACCGTTGATCGCTACCTTCACGGACATGCTGTTCTCCGCTGGTGTTCGCGGCCCCGGACGGGATCGGGGGCGGCGCCGGCCAGGGCCGGTGGGAAAGGGGGGCGCCGGATCGGGCGGCCCGCCGCGCCAGGGCGCGGGCGCTTCCGGTCTTCGCTAAGATATATACTAGTATATTAGATTGGCGCGCAAGAGCGGAGGACGATGTGGCCGGTCTTCCGGACAAAATGTCGCGCTTGCTGCGTTGCAAGACAAACCGCGCCCGGCGCTGTTGGCCTGGGTTGGACCCGTGAACCGGACCGCTCCAAAGGTCTTTCCCGAGAACCGGAACCACCAGAGGACGATGACTTCCGACGACCGTGCCCCACGGCTTTCCGCCGTCCGCCTCCGCGCTCTGCGCGGCCTTCTCGCCCTCCTTCTCCTGCTGACCGCCGCGCTTGTGGGGATTGCGACCCCGGCGTCGGCCCAGATCCCGACGCCCGCCCCGCCGGCCCAGGCCGAGCCGGCGCCCAATCCGGAGGAGATCGCCCGCCTGCGCCAGACGCTGGAGGACCCGGAGCGCCGCGCCGCCCTGCTCGGCCAGCTCCGCGCCCTGGAGCAGGCGGAGGCCGCCACCGCGCCGGCGGAACCGGACGGGATCGGCACCCGCCTGCTCACCTTGTTGTCGAACCGGCTCGATGGGCTGGGGCAGGAGGCCGCGCTGGCCGGTGACGCCCTGCTGAACGCGCCACAGGGGCTGCATTGGCTGGAGCGACAGGTTTCCGACCCGGCGCAACGCGCCGCCTGGGGCTGGCTGGCCGCCGAGCTGGTGCTGGTGGTGGTGGTCGGGCAGGGCGCCCGGCTGATCGCCATCCGCACGCTGCGACGCCCGCGCGCGATGCTGGCGGCCCGGCCCATCCATTCCGCCATCGCCAAGGTGCCGCTGCTGCTGGTGCGGTCGCTGTTCGATCTGGCGCCCATCGTGGCCTTCGCCGCCGCCGGCTTCGGCGTGCTGGCGCTGTTCGACCCGCCGCCGGTGGTGCGGGTGCTGGGCGTCACCTTCCTCAACGCCAGCATCTTCGTGCAGATCGTGCTTCTGGTGGTCCGGGCGCTGCTCGCCCCAGCCTCGTCCAACCTGCGGCTGATCCCGATGAGCGACGGCTCGGCCCTGCGACTGCTGCGCTGGTGCCGGACCATCGCCATCACCACGCTCTACGGCATGTTCCTGGCCGAGGCGGCGCGGCGGCTCGGCCTGCCGGCACAGAGCCACAGCGCGCTGGTGACCCTGGTCGGTCTGGTCGTCGCCGTCATGCTGGCAGTGCTGGTGCTGCAGAGCCGGGAGGCGGTGGCCGCACGCCTGCGTGGCGGGATCGCGGCGGCGCAGCCGCTGTCCGACGTGGTGTCGCCGGTTCCGCCCGGACGGCGGGCCGCCGGGGCTGGGCGGATGCTGCGCGCCGCCGGCCGCCGCGTGGCCGATGTCTGGCACGCCATCGCCATCCTCTACATCATCGTCCTGTTCGGCATCTGGGCGCTGGAGATCAGCGGCGGGCTGCTGTTCGTGGTCCAGGCGACGGCGGTGACGCTGGTGGTCGCCGGGGGCGCGCGGCTGATCGGGCGCGGGATTACCCGCGTCGCCGCAGCGATCCTGGAGCGCATGGACCGTCGGAGGGGACACTCGGCCTGGGCGGCGGGGCGGCTGCGTCGCTACATCGCTCCCATCGCGCGGCTGCTGCACGGTGCGGTGGCCGTTCTGGGCGGGCTGGTGGTGCTGAACGCCTGGGGGTTGGATGTCTGGGGCTGGCTGCAGACGGCCATCGGCCTGCGCATCGTGGCGTCGGGCCTGTCGCTTCTTCTGGTCGGTGCCATCGCGCTCGGCGTGTGGGAGGTGACGAACGGGCTGATCGAGCGCCATCTGGCGACGACGGACCGCAACGGGCGGGCCATCCAGCGCAGCGCGCGGGTGCGCACCCTGCTGCCGCTGCTGCGCAGCGCCTTGCTGGTGGTCCTGCTGACGCTGGTCACGCTGATCACCCTGTCGGAGCTGGGGCTGAACATCGGGCCGCTGCTGGCCGGTGCCGGCGTGGTCGGCCTGGCCGTCGGCTTCGGCGCGCAGACCCTGGTCAAGGACGTCATCACCGGCCTGTTCATCCTGTTCGAGGACACCATCTCGGTCGGCGATGTGGTGAATGTCGGCGGCAAGGGCGGTCTGGTGGAGGGGATGAACATCCGCACCATCCGCCTGCGCGACTTCGACGGGACGGTGCACACCATCCCCTTCAGCGCGGTCACCAGCGTGTCGAACATGACGAAGGACTTCAGCTACTACGTGTTCGACGTCGCGATCCCCTATCACGAGAACGCCGACCGCGTGGTCTCCGTCCTGCACGGCATCGGCGACGAGCTGCGCAAGGACCCGCGCTTCGCGCCGCTGATCCTGGAGCCGCTGGAGGTGCTGGGCGTCGATTCCTTCCAGGAGTCCGCGGCGGTCATCAAGGCGCGCATCAAGACGCTGCCCATCCAGCAATGGAACGTCGGGCGGGAGTTCAACGGGCGCATGAAGGCGCGCTTCATCGAGCTGGGAATCGACTTCCCGCTGCCGCAACGCACCCTGCACATCGCCCGCGGTGCGGCGGAGGTGCTGGCCGGGATGGGGGCCGAGGCGGGGGCCGCCAACGCCGGCCGGATGCGCCACGCCGGGGCGGCGGAGTAGGGTGGCTGGACCAACCCCCTCGGCCTTGCAAAAAAGTGACGGGGCCATGTCGATTTCGCTTGAGCCCCGCCAGCGGCGCGGCTATATCAGCGCTCCCGCGTCGCCCCAAGGGATGCGGGACAAAGAGCAGACGATGCGCTTGTGGCGGAATTGGTAGACGCGCTAGGTTCAGGTCCTAGTGGCTGAAAGGCCGTGGGGGTTCGAGTCCCTCCAAGCGCACCAACACTTCTTGTGTTGGTCTGAGATTATAGTGGGGCCATAGCTCAGCTGGGAGAGCGCTACAATGGCATTGTAGAGGTCAGGAGTTCGATCCTCCTTGGCTCCACCATCATGAAGCCAGCAACCTTGACGGGTTGCTGGCTTTTCCCTTTTCAATGGCCCTTACCACCATCGGCAACAGAACCGAGTGGCCCGCTCATGCTGCGGCGGCGACCAGCAGAGCGACGGTCAGTGCCACGCCGTCCTCGATCAGCGCCGCCGGCCAATCGCGGCCGAAGGCGGCGGCCATGCGCCGGCGCGCCGCATAACCGAGAAGCGTGCCGACGACCGCGCCCAGCCCACCCGCGATCAGGCCAACACCCCAGACGCCGGCGTTCGCGCCAATGGCAGCGCCCGCGATGGCGCCGCCCACAATGCGGCTGGCGAAGGGGAAGGGGCGCTTGCGGCTGGGGGTGCTCGGCAGCTTGTCGGTGACCAGCTCTCCCACCGCCATCGCGGTGAAGACCCAGGGCGAGACGGGGTGGCCGAGGAAGAACAGCCAGCTTTCCGACAGGTCGAGCCAGCCGCCATAGGCGGCCCAGGAGACCGCCGCCGGCGCCAGCAGGGTGCGCGAACCGGCGACGGCGCCGATCAGGACGGCGAGAATCACGGCAGTCGTCACATTGGTCTCCGTGTCAGTCGCTCCGGCGGTCGCGCAGGGCTTTGAACAGGGTCCGGACTGCCCCGGCGCGGGTGCCGGGACCGCCATGGAGCAGGCGGAGCGCCGCCAGCATCAGCGCCGCGTCGCCGTCGCGCGGCGGGTCGGTGTGGGGAAGCCGCCGGCCGCGCCGCACCGAGACGGTCTTCACCCGCGTCATCTCCAGCAACCCCTCCGCCCCGCGGGTGACTCCCCAACCGCTGGCGCGGCGCCCCCCGAAGGGCAGGCGGGGGTCGGCGGTCGGCACGATCAGGTCGTTGACCGTCACCGTTCCGGCATCCAGCCGCCCGGCCAGCGCGCAGGCCTCCGCCTCCGGCCCGAAGACCGAGGCGCCGAGCGCGTAGGGGCTCGCGGCGGCGGCCTCCAGCGCTTCCTCCATGTCGCGGACGGGCACCAGAGACAGGATGGGGGCGAACAGCTCCTCGCGCAGCAGCGCCATGCCCGGCCGCGCGTCGGCCACGATCAGCGGCGCCATCGCCGGGTCGGCGTCCTCGGGCAGCGGACCAACCCGGCGGGCGCCCTCCGCCACCGCCGCGCGGACCAGCCCGACCAGCCGGCGCCGCACCGGCAGGGGCACCGCCGCCGGCGGGATCGCTGCCACGCTGCGCGTCAAGGAATGCTCCAGCTCGGCGGACAGGGCGCGCGGCACGAAGACCCGGCGCGGCGCGATGCAGGTGGCGGAGCCGTTGAGGCGCAGGCCGAAGGCCAACGCGCGGGCGACCGTGCCGAGGTCGGCCCCCGGCAGGACGAAGACCGCGTCGTTGCCCGACAATTCCATGGTGGAGGGCACCAGCCCGTCGGCGAGTTGGCGGGCCACCGCCCGGCCGGTGGCGGCCGATCCGGTCAGCACCAGCTTGTCAATGCCGGCGGTGATCGCGTCGGACACCGCGTCGGGGGATTCGTCGAGCAACTGGAACAGGCCGTCCGGCAGGCCAGCCTCGGCCAGCCAATCGGCCAACCGTTCCATCGGCGCGGAGCAGCCGGGCGCCGGCTTGACCAGCACGGCGTTCCCGGCGGTCAGCGCCTGAAGCGCCTGCACGCCCGGCAGCAGCAGCGGGTAGTTGGACGGGCCGACGATCAGAACGGTGCCGAACGGCTCCCGCCGCACCTCCGCCGTGACGCCGAACAGCCAGACCGGACGGCCGCGCGCCCCAAGGCGCCGCGGGCTCAGCAGCGCGTCGGCCTCGCGCTCCAGGAAGCGGCAGGCCTCGGCCAGCGGCAGGATCTCCGCGCTCAGGCTCTCGGCCGCGCTCCGTCCGGGGCGTGTCGCCAGTGTACGCACAAGATCCTCTGCATCCGCCGCGATGCGGCGGCGGATGTTCCGGATGAGGGGCAGTCTTTCGGCTGTATTGCCGCTGGCCCACGCCGCCCGCGCAGACGAAAATGGATCGCTGGTCCCGTTTGTCCAAGGGGTTACACCTGGAGAGGTGGGATTGTGGCTGTGATCCATTCTTGGTCCATGTTCGTAACTGCCTTCACACAAGTCGGCAGCTTGGGAGCGTTTGGCAAGCGGATGGAACGGCAAGTCGTGATCATTGGCGCTGGGCCGGGTGGATTGGCATCCGCGATGCTTCTGGCGCTCACCGGGGCGAAGGTCACCGTGCTGGAGCGGCAGGACCGCGTCGGCGGCCGGTCGGCCGGCTTTGCGCTCGACGGGTACCGCTTCGACAGCGGCCCGACCTTCTTCCTCTACCCTCGCATTCTGGAGGAGATCTTCGAGGCCTGCGGGCGCCGCCTGTCCGACGAGGTCGATCTGATCCGCCTGGATCCGCTCTACCGGCTGGTCTTCGAGGCCGGCGGGGAGTTGCGGGTCCAGGCCGACATGAAGGCCCTGATGGCGGAGATTGCCCGCCTCAACCCGCGCGACGCCCAGGGGCTGCCGCGTTTCCTGGCCGACAACCGGGCGAAGATGGAGCTGTTCCGCCCGATCCTGGAGAACGACTTCTCCAGCCCCTGGGCGCTGGCCTCGCTGCCGATGCTGAAGGCGCTGGGACGGCTTTCGCCGCAGCGCTCGGTCGACCGTGACCTGTCCCGTTACTTCCAAGACCCGCGCGTCCGCCTCGCCTTCTCCTTCCAGAGCAAGTATCTGGGCATGTCGCCCTTCCGCTGCCCCAGCCTGTTCACCATTCTCTCCTTCCTGGAGCACGAGCACGGCGTCTTCCATCCGCGCGGCGGCACCGAGGGGGTGATGGAGGCGATGCGGCGGGTGGCCGAGGACCTCGGCGTCACCGTGCGGCTGAACGAGACGGTGCGCCACATCCGCTTCCAAGGCCGCCGCGCCGTGGGGGTGCGGACGGAGGCCGGCGAGTATCCGGCCGACGCGCTGGTCATCAACGCCGACTTCGCCCGCGCGATGACGACCCTGGTGCCTGACGACCTGCGCCGCCGCTGGAGCGACGCCCGCATCGCCACCAAGAAATTCTCCTGCTCCACCTTCATGCTCTATCTCGGGATCGAGGGGCGGATGGAGGGGCTGGACCACCACACCGTCTATTTGGCGGAAGACTACGCTCGCAACCTCGCCGAGATCGAGGACGGCCGCGAGATGCCGCGCCGCCCGTCGATCTACGTGCAGAACGCCTGCGTGAGCGACCCGGATCTCGCCCCGCCCGGCGGCAGCACCCTCTACATCCTGGTGCCGGTCGGCCACCAGCGCGGCCACATCGACTGGGCGACCGAGGCGCCGCGCTACCGCCGTCTCGTGCTCGACCGGCTGGCCGGCTTCGGCCTGAGCGATCTGGAGCGCCGCATTCGGGCGGAGCGGGTGGTGACGCCGGCCGATTGGGACCGCCAGTTCGCGGTGCACCGCGGCGCCACCTTCAATCTGGCGCACAGCCTGGACCAGATGCTCCACCTGCGACCGCACAACCGGTTCGAGGATTTGGAAGGCGTCTATCTGGTGGGCGGCGGCACCCACCCCGGCAGCGGCCTGCCGGTGATCTTCGAAGGCGCGCGCATCACGTCGCGGCTGCTGGCCTCGGAGCTGGGCCTGCCGACGCCCTGGCGCAGCGAAACCATGGGACTGTCCGGCCTGCCCAAGCGGGCCGTAGCGGGGGGATTGGCATGACGGATCGGATCGCGGTGATCGGCGGCGGGCTGGGCGGGCTGGCGTCGGCGGTGGTGCTGGCGGCGCGCGGCCACAAGGTCTTGCTTCTGGAGAAGAACGGCTGGGTCGGCGGGAAGGCGGCGGTGCTGGAGGAGGGCGGCTTCCGCTTCGACATGGGGCCGACCATCCTGACGGTGCCGCGCGTCCTGCGCCGCATCCTGGCGGAGGCCGGCTGCGACCTCGACCGCGAGCTGGAACTGGTCCGGCTGGAGCCGCAATGGCGCTGCTTCTTCGACGACGGCACGGTGCTGGACCTGTCGGAGAACATCGGCGCGATGGCCGCGGAACTCGACCGGCTGACCCCCGGCCGCGGCGCGGGGGAGGGTTACCGCCGCTTCCAGGCGCTGTCGGAGCGTCTGCACGGCATTTCCGAACGTTTCTTCTTCTGGAAGTCGGTGGAGGATCTGGGCGACACGCTGAAATTCCGCGACAGCATGAACACCAGCACCCTGTCCGACGTGTTGGCGCTGCGCATGGGCAGCACGGTGGCCGGCACCATCCGCAGCCACGTCCCCGACGCCCGCGCCGCCCAGATGCTCGACCATTTCACCCAGTATGTCGGGTCCTCCCCCTACGGCTCGCCGGCGGTGCTCTGCGCCATCGCCCACATGCAGACCAACGACGGCGTCTGGTACCCGATGGGCGGCACCCGCGCCGTTCCGCTGGCGCTGGAGCGGGTGGCCCGCCGCCTCGGCGTCGAAATCCGCACCGGCACCGGCGTGCGCCGGCTGGAGGTGACGGACAGGCGCGTCACCGCCGTCGAGACCGAGGGCGGGGAGCGCATCCCGGTGTCGGCGGTGGTGTCCAACATGGATTCCGTCCGCACCTACGAGGAGCTGGTGGGCGGCGCCCCGGCCAAGCGCTTCCGCAAGCGCCGCCGCTACGAGCCGGCCTGTTCGGGCGTGGTCTTCTATCTCGGGCTCGACCGCGGCTACGATCATCTGCTGCACCACGACTTCGTCTTCTCCCGCGACCCGGCGGAGGAGTTCGACTGGATCTACCGCCGCGGCGAGCCGGCGCCCGACCCGACCTGCTACATCGCCGCCCCCGCCCGCACCGAGCCCGGCGTGGCGCCGCCGGGGGGCGAGGCGCTCTATGTGCTGGTCCACACCCCCTACCTGCGGCCACACCACGACTGGTCGCGGATGCTGCCGGACTACCGCCGCACCGTCTTCGACAAGCTGAAGCGCACCGCCGGCATGGCCGACCTGGAGGACCGCATCCGCGTCGAGCGCGTCCTGACCCCGCAGGACATCCACGACCGCTACCGCGTGCTGAACGGCGCCATCTACGGACTGGCCAGCCACGGCCGCTTCATGGGCGCCTTCAAGCCGGGCAACCGCTCACGCGACGTGGCGGGGCTGTATCTGGCCGGCGGGGCCGCCCATCCGGGGCCGGGCATGCCGATGGTGCTGATGTCCGGCTGGATCGCCGCCGACAGTCTGGACCAGGACCTCCGGAGCGGAACGCGCGACGGCGACCTGCGCGCCGTCGCCTGAGGGGCGGGGCGGGCATGCGGGATGATGGGTTGAACGACGATCCGGTTGCGCGGCGCTCGTCGGCGCTCTGCCGCTTCTTCGGCGCCGTCATGGCGCGGCGGATGCGGCGCGACTTCCACGCGGTGCGGCTGGCCCGGCCGGGCTGGCCGGACCTGCCGGCGGACCGGCCGGTGATCGTCTGCCTGAACCACCCATCCTGGTGGGACGCCGCTTTGCTGATCGTGATGGGGACCACCCGCTACCGCGACCGGCCGGGCTACGGCCCCATCGACGCGGCGATGCTGCGCCGCTACCGCTTCATGGCGCGCATCGGCCTGTTCGGGGTCGAGCCGGGCCGGGCGGGTGCTGCCGCCTTCCTGCGTCACGGCGGGCGCATTCTGGCCGACCCGCGGTCCATGCTGTGGATCACCGCGGAGGGCGCCTTCACCGACCCGCGCCGCCGCCCGGTCCGCCTGCGGCCGGGCATCGCCCATCTCGTCCGCCGCGCGCCGGAGGCTTTGGTGGTGCCGCTCGCCGTGGAATATCCGTTCTGGGACGAGAGCACGCCGGAGGCGCTGGCCCGCTTCGGCGAGCCCATGCCGGCATCCGACGTCGCCGGCCGGCCGGTGCCGGACATTGCCTCCGCGCTGGAACGAAGGCTGGAAACAACGATGGACGCGCTGGCGCTCGACGCGCAGAGCCGCGACCCGGCGCGCTTCCTGACGCTGATCGACGGCACGGCGGGGGTCGGCGGCGTCTACGACCTGTGGCGCTGGGCGCGCGCCTGGGTTGGGGGGCAACGCTTCACCCCCAAGCACGGTGACGCGCCGGACCAGAAAGGAATTCCCCGCTGATGCCCACCGTCACGTTGCTGGCCGCGCTGGCTCTGGCGCTCGCCCTGCTGCCGCTGGGGCTCGGCCTCGTGAATCTATGCCTCTACCGCCGCCCAAAGGCCGAGCCGCCGCTGGGCGCCGCCGTCAGCATCCTGATCCCCGCCCGCAACGAGGAGGCCACCATCGCCGCCGCGGTGCGGGCGGCGCTGTCAAACTGCGGCGTGACGGTGGAGGTGGTGGTGTTGGACGACCATTCCACCGACCGCACGGCGGCGATCGTCCGCGACCTCGCTGACCGCGACCCGCGCCTGCGGCTGGAGACGGCGCCACCGCTGCCGCCGGGCTGGTCGGGCAAGCAGCACGCTTGCCAGGCGCTCGCCGGGCTGGCGCGGCACCCGGTGCTGCTGTTCCAGGACGCCGACGTGCGGCTGGCTCCGGACGCCGCCCGGCTGGCCTGCGGCGCGCTGCTGGCGGGCAGGGTGGGGCTCGTCAGCGGCTTCCCGCGCCAGGAGACCGGCACCCTGGCCGAGGCGCTGGTGATCCCGCTGATCCATGTGCTTCTGCTCGGCTACCTGCCGATGGTGGGAATGCGCTGGTCGGGCAGCCCGGGTTTCGCCGCCGCCTGCGGCCAGCTGATTGCGGTGCGGCGGGACGCCTACGAGGCGTCCGGCGGCCACGCCGCCATCGCGACCTCGCTGCACGATGGGGTGACGTTGCCGCGCGCCTTCCGCCGCGCGGGCCAGGGGA
>NZ_CBCOOP010000006.1:527500-635902 GCF_965111635.1 Azospirillum sp. Marseille-Q6669
TGTTGAAGGAACTCGGCAAATTGCCCTCGTAACTTCGGAAGAAGAGGGCCCCGTCGCGGCGCAAGCCGGGGCGGGGGGCACAGACCAGGGGGTGGCGACTGTTTACTAAAAACACAGGGCTCTGCGAAGCCGTACAAGGCGACGTATAGGGTCTGACGCCTGCCCGGTGCCGGAAGGTTAAGAGGAGGGGTTCACGCTCCGAATTGAAGCCCCGGTAAACGGCGGCCGTAACTATAACGGTCCTAAGGTAGCGAAATTCCTTGTCGGGTAAGTTCCGACCTGCACGAATGGCGTAACGACTTCCCCGCTGTCTCCAACACCAACTCAGCGAAATTGAACTCTCCGTGAAGATGCGGAGTACCCGCGGTCAGACGGAAAGACCCCGTGCACCTTTACTACAGCTTTGCAGTGGTGCTAGGGATCTCATGTGTAGGATAGGTGGGAGGCTAGGAAGCCCGGGCGCCAGCTCGGGTGGAGCCATCCTTGAAATACCACCCTTGAGGTCTCTGGCATCTAACCGCGCTCCGTTGATCCGGAGCCGGGACCCTGCATGGCGGGTAGTTTGACTGGGGCGGTCGCCTCCCAAAGTGTAACGGAGGCGCGCGATGGTGGGCTCAGAGCGGTCGGAAATCGCTCGACGAGTGCAATGGCATAAGCCCGCCTGACTGCAAGACAGACAAGTCGAGCAGAGACGAAAGTCGGCCATAGTGATCCGGTGGTCCCACGTGGACGGGCCATCGCTCAACGGATAAAAGGTACGCCGGGGATAACAGGCTGATGACTCCCAAGAGTCCATATCGACGGAGTCGTTTGGCACCTCGATGTCGGCTCATCACATCCTGGGGCTGGAGCAGGTCCCAAGGGTTCGGCTGTTCGCCGATTAAAGTGGTACGTGAGCTGGGTTTAGAACGTCGTGAGACAGTTCGGTCCCTATCTGCCGTGGGTGTCGGAGTTTTGCGAGGATCTGTCCCTAGTACGAGAGGACCGGGATGGACATACCTCTGGTGCACCGGTTGTCACGCCAGTGGCATGGCCGGGTAGCTAAGTATGGACGGGATAACCGCTGAAAGCATCTAAGCGGGAAACCCACCTCAAAACCAGAACTCCCTTGAGAGCCGTGACAGACCATCACGTCGATAGGAGGCATGTGGACGGGCGGCAACGCCTGAAGCTGAGCCTTACTAATCGCTCGATCGGCTTGATCCTTCCCAGCAGGCGGCCCGCGCGCAGCGGCAAGCCCTGGGCGCACGAGCCAACACCGCAAAGAACAAGAGCAGACGTCCTCAAACTTAACGAAACCCGCCCGTCCGGTCCGGATGGTTCGCGTGTGCCTTGGTGACCTGGTGGTCATGGCGAGGCTCCCAACACCCGATCCCATTCCGAACTCGGCCGTGAAACGCCTCAGCGCCGATGGTACTGCGTCTTAAGACGTGGGAGAGTAGGTCGCCGCCAGGTCACCACGGCACACGCCAAGCCATCAAGGACTTGGATGGATGGGTTTCAAACACACTTGACAATCGGCTTCATGAACGGCAAGGCCGGCGCTTTCCCAACGGAAAGCGCCGGCTTTTCGTCGTGTCCGGGGTGTCGCGGCCGGCCTCCTCCCTAACCCTCCCCCGCCACCGGCGGGGGAGGGGACAAAAGGACGGGGAGTGGGAATGAAGTGGGGCCGAGCGTCTTGTTCGTGGCCGTGGCGCCCCCACCTACCCATCGACAGCGACGATGCGGGAGGACGAAGAATGCGCATGGGCCGAACCGCCGCCCTGATGACCGCCACCACCCTTGCGGCTTGCCTGAGCGTTACGGACGCAAGCGCCGTGGACAAGGTGTTCAAAACCGAAAAGGCGATGGTGGCGGTGAAGACCGTCGCCAGCGGCCTCAGCCATCCCTGGGGACTGGCCTTTCTGCCTGACGGGCGGATGCTGGTGTCCGAGAAGGACGGCCGGTTGCGCATCGTGGCGCCGGACGGCACGGTCTCCGCCCCGGTGAAGGGCGTGCCGAAGGTCGACGACCGCGGGCAGGGTGGCCTGCTCGACGTGGCGCTGGACCCGGACTTTGCGCAGAACCGCTTCGTCTATCTCAGCTTTTCCGAGCCCGGGACGCAGGACGGCACCAACTCCACCGCCGTGGCGCGTGGTACTCTGAACGCCGACGAGACCGCCCTGACCGACGTGCGGGTGATCTTCTCGCAGAAGCCCAAGGTGGAAAGCCGGATGCATTACGGGTCCCGGCTGGTCTTCGACCGGCAGGGCCACTTGTACGTGACTCTGGGCGAACGCTCGCTGGAGCAGTTCCGGACGCAGGCGCAGGATCTCGATTCGCATCTGGGCAAGGTGGTGCGGATCAACCGCGACGGTTCGGTGCCCGCCGACAACCCCTTCGTGAACCGGTCCGGCGCGCTGCCGGAAATCTGGTCCTACGGCCACCGCAACATCCAGGGCGCCGCCCTGAATCCGCAGACCGGCGCGCTGTGGATCAACGAGCATGGCCCGCGCGGCGGCGACGAGGTCAATGTCCCCGAACCGGGGAAGAACTACGGCTGGCCGGTGGTGTCCTATGGCGTGAACTACAACGGGACGCCGATCGGGACGGGCAAGTCGAGCGCGCCCGGCATGGAGGAACCGGTGTACCAGTGGACCCCGGTCATCGGTTCCTCCGGCATGACTTTCTACACGGCGGACACGCTGCCCGGTTGGAAGGGCAGCCTGTTCAACGGCGGGCTGGCGACAAAGGAGGTCGTGCGGCTCGAACTCGACGGCAACAAGGTCAAGCACGAGGAGCGCATGTTCCGCGATCTCGGCAAGCGCATCCGGCAGGTCAGCCAGGGACCGGATGGCGCGCTCTATCTGCTGACCGACGAGAATCGGGGCGAGATCCTGCGGGTGACTCCGGCGGGCAAACCGTAAGCACCGGTTCAGCGGCCCTCGTTGCGTCGGTGCGGTTTCTTCAGGCGCTCCGCGGCCATCAGGTCGCTGCGGCTGACGCCGATGTCCCTCAGCAATCGGTCGTCAAGGCGGTCGGGGGTGGCGGCCCGTTGTTTCCGGCGTTCCTTCAGGCGGTGGCAGGCTCCCAGCAGGGCGGCGGTGATTGACTTCGGCAGGGTTGCGCCGAAGGCGCGGACGGCGGTCAGGGTCGGCATGGGCGATTCCTCCGTTCGGGCGGGGACTGCCGCCCCGCGTTGCCGGTCCTGTCTAGCGGGCTTTGGCCGGTGGGGAAGTGGCCCCCTTCACATCGGCCCCGCGCTTTCCGGACTTCCGATGGGACGGCAGGGGCGCTACACAGGCGCCCATGCCAGCCATCATTCCACCCTCCATCATCCCCATCGACGACCCGGACGACCCGCGGATCGCCGCGTACCGCGACGTGAAGGAGCGCGACCTCGTGGGGCGGGAGGGCCGCTTCATCGCCGAGGGGGCGGTGGTGTTGCGGACGTTGCTGACCGCCTCGCGTCATGAAACCCTGTCGCTGCTGATCGCAGACAAGCGGATCGCCGGGCTGGCGCCGATGCTGGAGGCGTTGCCCGCCGCGGTGCCGGTCTACAGCGCCCGGCAGGAGGTGCTGGACGCCATCGCCGGCTTCCCCCTGCACCGCGGCATCCTGGGCCTGGGGCGGGCTGCGGCGATGCCGGAGCCGGACGCGCTTCTGGCCGCGCTGGGACCGCGGGCGACCGTGCTGGTGCTGTGCGGGATCGGCAACCATGACAATGTGGGAGGCATCTTCCGCAACGCGGCGGCCTTCGGTGTGGACGCGGTGCTGCTCGATTCCGGCTGCTGCGACCCGCTTTACCGCAAGGCGATCCGCGTGTCGGTCGGGGCGGCGCTGCGGGTGCCCTTCTTGCGGATTCCGGTGGGAATCGATCCGGTCGCGCTGCTGGAGCGGCATGGCTTTGCCGTCCTCTCGCTGAGCCCGGCGGGAGCGGTGACCCTGGCGGGGCTTCGCCGTCCGGAGCGCGCGGCGCTGCTTCTGGGGTCAGAGGGGCCGGGCCTGCCGGCGTCCGTCCTGGCGCGGACGCGGACGGTGCGCATTCCCATGGCGCCGGATTTCGATTCCCTGAACGTTGCCACGACCAGCGGGATCGTCCTGCACCACCTCGCCTTTATGGCGGAGCCGGAGTCAGGAGTCGGCTGAGTCTTCGATCCGGCGCAGGCCGGGCGGGGTGGCGTCGCGCAGGCTCCGGGCGAGCGCGCGGAAGCCGGCGGCGCGCGGGTCGCTGGCCCGCCAGACCAGCCCGATGATGCGGCCCGGCGGGTCGCCCTGGAAGTCGCGGTAGGCGACCAGACCGCCCACCGTCGCCGCCTCCCCATCCCCCGTGGCGAGCCGCGGCATCAGCGTGTAGCCGGTGCCACTGGCGACCATGTGGCGCAGCGTCTCCAGCCCGGTGGCGTGGCGCATGCCGCGGGTGGTGGCGCCGCAGGCGGCCAGCGCCTGATCGCGCAGGCAATGCCCCTCCTCCAGCAGCACCAGTTCGCCAGGGTCGAGGTCGGCCAGGGCGATGGAGGGCAGGCTTTCCAGCCGGTGGCCGGTGGGGTGGGCCAGCACGAAGGGTTCGAAGAACAGGGCGTCGCAGGTCAGCCCCTCCGCCTCGACGGGCAGGGCGAGCAGAACGGCGTCCAGCCGCCCCTCCCGCAACTCCTCCAGCAGGCCGTCGGTGCGGCCTTCGGACAGCACGAGTTGGACGTCGGGCAGGTGCCGGCGCATCGCGGGCAGGACATGGGGGAACAGGTACGGCCCCAGCGTCTGGATCGCCGCGATGGCGAGCGGACCGTGTAGGGCTCCTGCCGTCCCGCGGGCCAGCGCCAGCAGGCGGCGCGCCTCCTCCAGGACGACGCGGGCTTGGCGGATCACCACCTCCCCCTGCGGGGTGGGCAGCACGCGGCGGCTCGTCCGCTCGAACAGGGGGAGGCCGAGCAGGTCTTCGAGCTTGCGGATCTGCGCGCTCAGCGACGGCTGGCTGACCGAGCAGCGCTCCGCCGCCTTGCCGAAATGCCGCTGCTCGGCCACTGCCACCACATATTCCAGATCACGAAGGGACAGGCCGGCGAGATTCATAGGTTTTGGCTATCGAAGCGTTTGAAACGATGTCTTGGATATATCAACGACGCGGCGGGATAACCAGGGGGCAAAGCGGACGAGCCAACCGATAAGAAACGCAAGGAGTTGAGCCATGAGCACCCTGACCACCGCTGCCGGCATTCCAATCGCCGACAACCAGAATTCGCTGACCGCCGGCCCGCGCGGTCCGGTGCTGATGCAGGATTTCCACCTGATCGAGAAGCTGGCCCACTTCAATCGTGAACGCATCCCGGAACGGGTGGTCCACGCCAAGGGGGCCGGCGCCTATGGCGTCTTCCGGGTGACCCGGGATGTGACGCCCTACACCGCGGCCAAGTTCCTGTCGGACATCGGCAAAGAGACGGAGGTGTTCCTGCGCTTCTCCACCGTCGGCGGCGAGAAGGGCTCCGCCGACGCCGAGCGCGACCCGCGCGGCTTCGCTGTCAAGTTCTACACCGAGGACGGCAATTACGATCTCGTCGGCAACAACACGCCGGTCTTCTTCGTCCGCGACCCGCTGAAGTTTCCGGACTTTATCCACACGCAGAAGCGCAACCCGGCGACCAACCTGAAGGACCCGACCGCGGTTTGGGACTTCTTCTCGCTGTCGCCGGAGACGATGCACCAGCTGACGATCCTGTTCAGCGACCGCGGTACGCCGCGCGGCTACCGCCACATGGACGGCTTCTCCAGCCACACCTTCTCGTGGATCAACGCGGCGGGTGAGCGCTTCTGGGTCAAGTACCATTTCAAGACCCGCCAGGGCATCCAGAACTTCACGGCGGAGCAGGCCGTGCGCATGGCCGGCGTCGATCCCGACCACGCCACCCGCGACCTCTTCGCCGCCATCCGCGACGGGGATTTCCCGGCCTGGACCGTCTCGGTGCAGATCATGCCGGAGGTGGAGGCCGACGCCTACCGCATCAACCCGTTCGATGTGACCAAGGTGTGGCCGCACGCCGATTACCCGCTGGTCGAGGTTGGCGAGCTGGTGCTGAACCGCAACCCGGAGAACTTCTTCGCGGAGGTCGAGCAGGCCGCCTTCAGCCCGGCCAACGTGGTGCCCGGCATTTCCTTCAGCCCTGACAAGATGCTGCAGGGCCGGCTGTTCGCCTACGCCGACGCGCACCGCTACCGGCTGGGCGCCAACCATCAGGCGCTGCCGGTCAACCGCCCGCACGCCGCGGAGGTCCGCAACCACCAGCGCGACGGCGCCATGCGCTTCGACGGCAACGGCGGCGGCAGCCCGAACTATGAGCCGAACAGCTTCGGCGGACCGGTGCAGAACCGCGCGGTGACCGAGCCGCCGCTGCGCATCTCCGGCGATGCCGCCCGTTACGACCACCGCGAGGGCAATGACGATTACGCCCAGGCTGGTGCCCTGTTCCGCCTGATCGGGGCGGAGGCGCAGGAGCGGCTGATGGACAACATCGCCAACTCGCTGGGGGAGGCGCCGCTCTTCATCCAGCGGCGCCAGTTGAGGCACTTCTTCGCGGCGGACCCCGCCTATGGCGCGGGCATCGCGAAGCGGTTGGGAGTGACAGCAGCCGCGGTGACCGAAGAGGCGGCCGTGGCCGGCTGAGCCCAACTCCTGAACACTCGGCACCGCCGGACGCACCCCCTCGCGTCCGGCGGTTTTTTGTGGGACGGGTCAGTCCACAGCGGCGTTTTGCCGGTTCGTCCAGCCCTCGGCGATCCGCGGCAGGTTGAATTCGATCCAGTCGGCGAGGAGGCGCACCTTCTCCGCGGCCTCCCGCCCCAGCGGCGTCAGGCTGTAGTCGACATGGGGCGGCACCACGTCGTGGGCGGTGCGCTTGACCAGCCCGTCGCCCTCCAGCCATTGCAGCGTCTGGGCCAGCATCCGCTCGCTGACCCCGCCGATGGTGCGGCGGAGTTCGCTGAAGCGCAGCGTTCCGCTTTCCAGGGCGATCAGAACCAGGACGCCCCAGCGGCTGGTGACGTGCTTCAGCACCTCCCGCGACGGGCAGGCCGCGGCCATCAGGTCGCCGCGCTGCATTCGCTCCGACAGCGGCAGCGGAGTGTAGTCATCGTCCGGTTCCGGCATGGCCGCTCCCTTTCCAAAAAATCTTCACACTTACATTTATGTACGTACTTACGAAAAGTAAGCAAGTGGCTTAGGTAGGTGGTCACCACCCAACCGCAAAGGGGATACCCGACCATGACCATCGCCGTCACCGGTGCCACCGGCCAGCTTGGCCGCCTCGTCATCGCCCGCCTGAAGGAGACGGTTCCGGCCTCCGGCATCGTCGCCCTGGTGCGCTCCCCCGCCAAGGCCGCCGATCTGGGGGTCGAAGCCCGCGAAGCCGATTACGGCAACCCGGACGCGCTCGCCCACGCCTTGGCCGGCGTCGACACGCTGCTGCTGATCTCGTCGAACGAAATCGGGCAGCGGGCGGCGCAGCACCGCAACGTCGTCAACGCCGCGAAGGCGGCGGGCGTTGGCCGGATCGTCTACACCAGCCTGCTCCACGCCGACCGCTCGCCGCTGAGCCTCGCCGGGGAGCACCGGGAGACGGAAGAGGAGCTGAAGGCGTCGGGCATTGCCTTCACGATCCTGCGCAACGGCTGGTACACGGAAAACCACACCGGTTCGGTCGGAGCGGCTCTGGCCGGCGGCGCCTTCATCGGCAGCGCCGGCGACGGGCGGATTTCCTCCGCCACGCGCGCCGACTACGCCGACGCGGCGGTGGCGGTGCTGACCGGGACCGGCCATGAGGGTAAGACCTACGAGCTGGCCGGGGACGAGGCGGTGACGCTGGCCGACCTTGCCGCGGAAATCTCCCGCCAGTCCGGCAAGGACATCCCCTACCGGAACCTGCCGGAGGCGGACTACGCCGCCATTCTCGCCGGCTTCGGCCTTCCCGAGGCCTTCGCGAAGGGCATCGCCTCCTGGGATGCCGATGCGTCGAAGGGCGCGCTGTTCGACGACGGGCGTCAGCTGTCGGCGCTGATCGGGCGTCCGACCACGCCGCTGTCCGCCGCCGTGGCCGCCGCCTTGCCCCGATAAGGGCAGGCCGGCAAAGAAAAAAGCCCCCCTCGCCTGTGCAAGGCGAGGGGGGCTTTTTCTGAGAGGCTACGGTCCGACGACGCCTACTGCGAGGCCGCCGCGATCTCCCGCGCGCGGCGGGAGACCGACGCCGCGTAGTGGTCCTTCGCCAGCACGGTGTAGACCGCCGGCAGGACGAACAGCGTGAACAGCGTGCCGATCAGCATGCCCGACACGATCACCAGACCAATGGAGAAGCGGCTGGCCGCACCGGCGCCGGCGGCGGTCAGCAGCGGCAGGAGGCCCACCACCATCGCCGCCGTGGTCATCAGGATCGGGCGCAGGCGGACGCGGGCCGCGTGCTCGATGGCGGTGCGGCGGTCCACCCGCTCGTTGATCTGCATCTCGCGGGCGAACTCCACCATCAGGATGCCGTGCTTGCTGATCAGGCCGATCAGCGTCACCAGACCCACCTGCGTGTAGATGTTCATGGTGGACAGGCCGAAGAACAGAGGCAGCAGCGCCCCGCAGATCGACATCGGCACCGAGATCAGGATCACCAGCGGATCGCGCAGGCTCTCGAACTGGGCCGCCAGCACCAGATAGATGACCACCAGCGCGAAGACGAAGGTGACCATGAGTTGGCTGCCCTCGGTCACGTACTGGCGCGATTCCGACAGGTAGGAGTGGCCGAAGCCGGCAGGCAGGATCTCGCGGGCCTGCCGTTCCAGGAACTCCACAGCCTGACCCATCGTCACGCCCGGCATCGGCACCGCGGAGAAGGTCGCGGAGGGAAGCTGGTTGTACTTGGTCAGGGCGTTCGGCTCCGTCGCCATCTCGATCGAGACGACGGTGGACAGCGGGATCTGCGCGCCGTTGCCCGCCGTGACGTAGTAGCGGGTCAGCGTCTCCGGCGTCAGGCGCTTGTCGCGCGGCACCTGCGGGATGACCTCGTAGGAGCGGCCGTTCAGGTTGAAGCGGTTGACGTAGTTGCCGCCGACCAGGATCGCCAGCGTGTCGCCGATCGACTGCATGGACAGGCCGAGGTCCGCCGCCTTGGAGCGGTCGACATGCAGCCGGACGACCGGGCTGTTGAACTGCAGGTCGCTGTCGGTGACGATGAACATGCCGCTCTCCATGGCGGCGGTCTTGATGCGCTCCATGGCGTTGAAGATGGTCTGGTAGTCGCCGGGGCTGTTGATGACCATCTGCACCGGCAGGCCACCGGTGGAGCCGGGGAGGGCCGGCGGCGACACCAGGAAGACCTGCGTACCGCTGACGTTGTTCAACTCGGCCTGGACCAGCGGCTGAAGTTCCTTGGCGCTGCGGGTGCGCTCGTCCCACGGCTTCAGGATCATGCCGGCGAAGCCCTGGGTCAGGGTCGGCAGACCGTTCAGCACGAAGCGGGTGTCGGTTTCCGGATAGTGGGTGAACACCTCGTCCATCTCGCGCCCGTAGGCGTCCATGTAATCGAGGTTGGCGTACTGCGGCCCCTTGGTGATGCCGAACAGGATGCCCTGGTCCTCCTCCGGCGCCAGCTCCGACATGGTGTTGGCGAAGAGGAAGCCGACGCTCAGCAGAACGCCGAAGCCGAACAGCAGGGTCGCCGCCCGGTAGTCCAGCGCGCCGCCCAGCCGCCGCCCGTACCAGCCGGACAGCTTGTCGAAGGTCCGGTCGACGAAGCGGGCGAAGCGGCCCTCGTTCATGTCGCGGGTCAACAGGAGCGAGCACATCATCGGCGACAGCGTCAGCGCTACCACGCCGGAAATGATGACCGATCCCGCCAGCGTGAAGGCGAACTCGCGGAACAGCGCGCCGGTCAGCCCGCCGAGGAAGCCGATGGGGGCGTACACGGCGGCCAGCGTGATGGTCATGGAAATGATCGGCCCGATGATCTCCCGCGCGCCGATCAGCGCGGATTCGACGGGCGACTTTCCCTCCTCCAGGTGGCGGTGAACGTTCTCCACCACCACGATGGCGTCGTCCACCACGAGACCGATGGCGAGCACCATGGCGAGCAGCGTCAGCAGGTTCAGGCTGAAGCCCATCGCCAGCATGATCGTCGCGGCACCCACAATGGACAGCGGGATGGTCACGATGGGGATCAGCACCGAGCGGAAGGAGCCCAGGAACAGGAAGATCACCACGATGACGATGCCGACCGCCTCCAGCAGCGTCTTCTGCACCTCGTCGATGGAGGCCTGGATGAAGCGGGTGGAGTCGTAGACGATCTCCATCTTCAGCGACGGCGGCAGGTTGCGCTCCAACTCCGGCACCAGCTTGCGGATGTCCTCCACGATGGTCAGCGGGTTGCCGGTCGGCGTGGAGTTGATGCCGATGAAGATCGCCTGCTGGCCGTTCATCGACACGCTGGCGTTGGAGCTTTGCGCGCCCAGCTCGATCTCGGCGATGTCCTTCATGCGCACCAGCGCGCCGTCCTTGGACTTCACCACCATCTGCCGGAACTGCTCGACGTCGGTCAGGCCGGTGTTGGTGGTGATGTTGGAGACGACGAAGACGCCTTTCGATTGCCCGGGGGCGGACTGGTAGTTGTTGGCCTGGATCGCCGCCCGCACGTCGGCGGCGGCGATGTTGCGCGCGGCCATCCGATCGGGGTCGAGCCAGACGCGCATGGCGAAGGTCTGGCCGCCCAGGATCTGCGCCTCGGCGACGCCGGACACGGTGGACAGCAGCGGCTGCACCACGCGCGTCAGGTAGTCGGAGATGGCCGCCCCGGACAGCTCCGGGCTGGCGAAGCCCATGTAGAGGATGGAGGTCGTCTCGCCCGTGGATTTCAGGATCACGGGGTCGTTGGCCTCGCGCGGAAGCTGGTATTTGACCTGCTGCACCTTCGACATCACGTCGGTCATCGCGACGTTGGGGTTGAAGTTCAGCCGGATGTAGGCCGTGACGAGGCTCACCCCCTGGGTGGAGGAGGAGGTGATGTAGTCGATGCCTTCCGCCGTCGCCACCGCCTGCTCGATGGGCGTCGTGATGAAGCCCTGCATCAGGTCGGGAGAGGCGCCGGCGTAGGAGGTGGTGATGGTGATGACGGTGTTCTGCAGCTCCGGATACTGCCGGATCGGCAGATCCGTCAGCGACCGGACGCCGACCAGCAGGATCAGCAGGCTGACCACCAGCGCCAGAACCGGCCGCCGGATGAAGATGTCGGTGAATGACATGGCCGGTTCCTCAGTTGCGCGGAACGGTCTGCGGCGGCACCAGCGCGCTCGCTTCCGTCGGCACCACGGCGGCGCCGTTGTTCAGCTTGAGCTGGCCGGAGGAGACCAGCCGGTCGCCGGGCTTCACCCCGTCGAGGATCTCCACCTTGCCGTCGAAGCGGTCGCCGGTCTTCACCGGAACGCGCTTGGCGACATGGCCGTCCTTGCCCTCGGCGTCCTTCTGGGCGGCGACGACGAAGACGCTGTCGCCGTAGACCGTGTAGTCCACCGCGGTTTCCGGAACGACGATGCGGTTGTGGGCCGGCGGCTGGACGACGCGGATGTTGGCGAACATGCCGGGCAGCAGCTTGCGCTCCGGGTTCTGCAGCGTGGCGCGCACCTTGATGGCGCGGGTGTCCGGACTGACCTGCGGCTCGATGGTCGAGATCACCGCGTCGAAGTTGGCGCCGGGGGCCGCGTCGGCGGAGATCAGCACCGGCTGGCCGACGCGGATCTGGCTCAGCGCCTGCTCGGGCAGGGTGAAGTCGACGAACAGGTTGGCGAGGTCGGTCAGCGTGACGACCGGTCCGCCGGCGCTGACATACTCGCCGACATTCACCTGCCGGATGCCGAGTTCACCATCGAAGGGCGCGCGGATCAGCTTCTGGGCGATCAGCGCCTCGGTCTTCTTGATGTTGGCGTTGGCTTCGTCGAGCTGGGCCTGGTTCTGGTCGACGGTGACCTGCGGGCCGGCCTGGTTGCGCAGCAGGTTGCGGGCGCGCTGCAGGTTGTTCTCGGCCAGCTTTGCCTGGGCGCGGTAGGCCAGCAGGTCGGCCTGATCCGGAGCGTCGTTGAGCTGCACCAGCGGCGCGCCGGCCTTCACGCGGGCGCCCGATTCGAAGAAGATCTGGGTCACGCGCCCGACAACCTCCGGCGCCACGCTCACCTGCCGGCTTGCGGTCAGGGTGCCGATGGCGGTGGTGTATTTGGGAACGGACTGCGCCGTCGCCTCGGCGACCGAGACGGGGGTCGGCGGCGGCTTGTTGCCGGCGAAGAAGTCGGCGATGGCCTTGTTCCGGAAGTTGTTGAAGGCGTACAGGCCGCCGAACAGCACAGCCAGGATGACGGCCATGATGATGATGCGGAACGCCAGCCGCCCGCGGGTGACCGGACGGCGTGCGGTGGTCCGCTCTGGCGCGTGAGCGGAATGGTCGATGTCACTCGTCACGATCAGCCTCTCTCGAACAGGTCGGTTCTGGTTCTGTTGATTGGGTGCAATGCAATGATGGCGTGTAAAGAGCCACCGCCTCCTCCCGCAGGCCGAGGCCGCGCAGGATGAAGGCGACCGCGTCGCTGATGGTGCGCCGCGGCTCGGCCAGGGAAGGGACGAGCGGCGTCGGCGGCAGGTGAATGGTGGCCAAGGTGGAGCCCAGCATCTCCGCCAGCCAGAAGGCGTTTTCCGTCACCGGGGCCGAGGGGATGAGGTCTCCGGCGTCGCGGGCGGCGCGCAGCGAGGCCACGAAGGGCGGGGCGATGTGCTCCGACATCCAGCGGCGCACCATATGGGCGAATTCCCCGTCCTCCAGCAGGCTCATGAAATAGAGACGGTAGCGGGGAAGCATGATGTCGCGGTCGCTGGGCAGTTCGCTGACGTAGCAGCTCACCATCGCCTGAACGTAGGCGGCGAGCGTCTCCGTGCTCGGCGGCATCGCCAGGAGCTTCGCGAGATCCTCGTCCCCATCCACGCAGGAGCGGAAGATCGCCTCGTAGAGGGCGGCCTTGCTGGGGAAATGCTTGAAGATCAGCGCCTCCGACACGCCGGCGGCCTGCGCGATCTCCTTCGTCGTGGTGGCGGCGAATCCCTTGCGCGCGAACAGCGGCAGGGCCGCGTCGATGATCGCCGCGCGCCGGGCCGAGTTGTCCAGCCGTCCCATGATTAACCCTATTCCATAAGTGAGCACTAACTCACTTTGCTGGGCCGGAGATATCACGGCGCGGTCAGGCTGTCCAGAGCGGGTTCCCTACAACCAGTGGCGTCAGTGCGAATTTGCGCTTGACCTTCCCGCCGCTGGAAGGTGGAGACTGTGAGCCGTGATGCCGATGCAGGAACGAGAAACAGTGATGGCGCGGGGTGGGTGCACCCTTGGCGGGATGATGTCGATCAGGCTGCTGCTGACGGAGCTGCTGATGCTGGCCGCGCTGGTGCTGTTCGCTCCGTCCCCCGCGCAGGCGCATGTCCATTCCGCCGCCCATTCTCAAGGCCATGCCGCATCCTCGGCTCCAGCGCCGGCCGGGAGCGTCTGGGTGGGCGATGCCGACCACGCGCCACCGGCGGACGACGCCTGCGCGGGCAGGAACGGGCTGTCCTGCGGCGGCGCCTGCCCGATGATGCTGTCGGGCATCGCCGCCACGGCGGCCTTTCCCACGCCGCCGCTCCGTGCCGCCGCGCCCTTCAGGCCCGCCGGGTTGCTACCGGAGGGAATCGGGCCGCCGCCGGTCCTCAGACCACCGCGCATGGCCGTTTGACCGGACTCCACGCCCGAGTTGCGCCTTCACCGCGCGCTCTCTGGGCCGGCATATCGCAAAAACGGACCATCGCATCATGACGATTCTTCAGACCCGCCGCCGGTTCCTGGCGTCCGCGGCTTCGGTCGCCGCGCTGGGCGGCCTTTCCACCCTTCTTCCTGCAGCCGTACGCCCCGCATGGGCCGAGGCGCCCCTCCATCTCGCCGTTGAGCGGCGCGTGCTGGAGGTGATGGGCAAGCCCGCCTCCGTCTTCGGCATCCGCCAGCCGGACGGCACCTCCGGCCTGTTCCTCGATCCGGGGCAGCGCTTCCTGGTCGATCTGGCGAACCGGGCCGGGGAGGACGCGGTCATCCACTGGCACGGCATGACCCCGCCCTACGCCCAGGACGGTGTGGCCGACGCGAACCGCCCGCTGATCCGCGACGGCGCCAGCCAGAGCTACGATTTCGAGCCGCGGCCCGGCACGCACTGGATGCACTCGCACCACGGCCTCCAGGAACAGCGGCTGATGGCGGCCCCCCTGATCGTCCGCACCGTCGAAGACCGGCGCGAGGACGCGCAGGAGGTCACCGTGCTGCTGCACGATTTCACCTTCAAGGACCCTGCCGAGGTCCTCGCCGGGCTGACCGGCGGAACCATGAATCATGGCGGGATGGATCACGGTGGCGGGCATGGAAGCGGCCACGGAGGCCATGGCGGCGGGCATGGCGGCGCCATGCCGATGATGGACCACTCGACCATGAAGGGCATGGGCGGCATGACCATGACCGCCATGGACCTGAACGACGTGGAGTATGACGCCTACCTCGCCAACGACCGCACGCTCGACGACCCGGAGGTGGTGCGGGTGGAACGCGGCGGGCGGGTCCGGCTGCGGCTGATCAACGGAGCGACCTCGACGGCTTTCCACATCGACCTCGGCGCCCTCGACGGCACGGTGGTCGCGGCGGACGGCAACCCGGTGCAGCCGGTGACCGGGCGGCGCTTCGGCATGGTCATGGGACAGCGGCTGGACATCCTCCTCCAGCTTCCCGCCGAAGGCGGCGCCTTCCCCGTCCTGGCGCAACGGGAAGGGGAGCGTCAGCGCACCGGCATCATCCTCGCCACCCCCGGCGCCACGGTGGGCAAGTCCGCCGGCCTCGCGGACGGCGCCGCCGGCCCGGTGGACCTGTCGCTGGAGCGGCGGCTGACGGCGCTCGCCCCCCTGGCGCCGCGCCCCACGGATTCGGCCTTCACCATCCGTCTGACCGGCGGCATGGCCCCCTATGTCTGGACCATCGACGACCGTCCCTTCGGCGAGCACCGGCCGCTGACCGTTCGCAAGGGGCAGCGGGTGACCGTCACCATGGTCAACGAAAGCCCGATGGCCCACCCGATGCACCTGCACGGCCAGCATTTCCAGGTGACCGCGCTCAACGGGACGGCGCTGGCCGGGGCGGTGCGGGACACCGTGCTGGTGCCGATGAACGGTTCAGCCACCATCGCCTTCGACGCCGACAACCCGGGGCGCTGGCCGCTGCACTGCCACAATCTTCTGCACATGGCGACGGGGATGATGACCGAATTGGTGTGTGAACAAACCATATGAACACGAACATTCCGGCGCGGCCCGACCGCGCCGGAACGGGTACCGCAAAAGCCCCGCGCCGGTTCGGACGGATGAAACCGGCAAATCCAGGCGCATTCCTTTGGAAGCGAACTTTCACGCATCACTCCCATTCACATTGGACGGGGACGTGTCACTTCTCTTCCATCTCCGGGGGCGGCGACCAATGTTCCGGAACCAATCTTCTGCGGGGGCGGCCATTGGCCATGGATACGTGGTGTTATGACGGCGGTGCCGGGGGGCGCTCGTCCAGAGAGTCCGTTGGCGGGTCTGGTGGTGGGTCTGCCGGCGGTGCCGCCGGTGCGGCGGACCTGTGGCTGGACCCGGACCTTGCGGCGCTGGAGGCGCTGTCGCTGCGGGTGCGGGATCTGGTGCTTCCGCATCTGGGCAGCGGGCCGGCCGTCTATGCGGACATCCCGGTCCATCTGAACGTCGGGGATCTGCTGATCAACCAGGGGGCGGAGGCGCTGTTCGCCGACGGCGGCGTGGAGATCCGTGATCGGGTGACGCTGGGCAACGCCCGGCGCCTGCTGCGCCGCCAGCGCGACGGGCAGGCGGCGATCCTGCTGCATGGCGGCGGCAATTTCGGCGACCTCTATCCCCATCACGAGACGTTCCGGCAGAAGGTGCTGGAGAACTTTCCGTCCAGCCGCGTCGTGCTTCTGCCGCAGACCGTCTACTACCGCGACCACGACCGGCTGCGCCACGACATGAAGCGCTGGGCGGCCCACCGCAATCTGGTCTTCATGGCGCGCGACGCGCCGTCGCTCGATCTGGTGCGGCCCTTTCTGGGGGAGCGGGCGATCCAGGTGCCGGATCTCGCCCATTACCTGACGCGCTATCCCACGCGGCTGACCCCGGTGCGTCCGGCCCACGACACAACCCTGCTCGTCATGGCCCGGCGCGACCAGGAATGCGCGGGGCGCCACTGGCTGCGCCAGGACTCGCCGGTCTTCGACTGGGAGGACCTGTGCGGGCCGGAGGATTTCGCCGGCTTCGCCTTGGCCGCCCGGCTGATCCGGCTGGACGACGCGGTGCCGCTTCCCGCCGATCCGTTGCGCGGCTGGTATCCCATCCGCGACCGGCTGGTCCGCAAGGCCGTCGCCCATTTCGGCGCGGCCAACGCCGTGGTCACCAACCGCCTGCACGGGATGCTGCTGGCCCTGATGATGGGGCTGCCGGTGCAGGTGCGCGACAACTCCTACGGCAAGCTGACCAACTACATCGACAGCTGGCTCGCGGATTGGAAACGGTGAGGACCCTGGGAACGTTTGCGCCCCGCATCCGTCTGTCATCCCGGAACAGGGGCTGAAGAGGGCGTCGGCGGGTATGGCGGGCAAGGGGTTGCACATCGGAGTCGAGGAGACGGCGAGCGGCGGGCTGGTCCGCCGCACCGTCCTGCTGTCCGAGGACGGCGCCCGCCGCCGGCACCGCGTGGTCTACGAGTTCGAAGACCCGGCCGGAGCCTCGGCGGACCGGCCGATGGACGGGGCGGTCATGGCCGTCCTGTTCCACGCCATGGAGCGGGGCCTCCCCGTCCATGTGCACGGGCCGCTGACCCGGACGGCGCTGCACAACATCGACGCGCTCCAGGGGGTGTGGCGGCGCTGGCGTCCCGACCGCTACCGGACCGTCGAGATCATCCCGGAGAGGGTCGTCGACCGCAACGCGCCCAAGCCGGGGCGCCGGGCCATCGCCGCCTATTCCAGCGGGCTGGACAGCACCTTCACCATCCTGCGCCACCGGCTGCTCCTGCCGCCGGAGCGCCGCCACCATGTCGGCGCGCTGCTGATGGTGCATGGTTTCGACGTGGAACTGGACCGCCCCGAGGATTTCGAGCGGCTGGTCGAGCGGACCCGGCCCTTCCGCGAGCTGGTCGGGCTGGACCTGCGCCTGGTGCGCACCAACAGCAAGGAGCTGCATCTGCAGAACTGGCAGGACTCCCACGCGGCGGAACTGGCGGCCTGTCTGCACCTCCACGAAGCGGAGTTCGAGTTCGGGCTGATCGGCAGCACCAAGCCTTACGACGCGCTGGTCATCCCCTACGGCACCACCCCGATCGCCGACCATCTGCTGTCCGGCGACGGCTTCTCCATCGTGCATGACGGCGCCGCCTATTCCCGAACGGAGAAGGCCGCGGCGGTCGCCGCCTATCCGGAGGCGGTGCGCTCGCTGCGCGTCTGCTGGGAGGGGGCGGAGCAGTTCCGGAACTGCGGCGTCTGCGAGAAATGCGTGCGCACCCGGATGAACTTCGCCGCCGCCGGGGTGCCCGCCCCGGACTGCTTCGACGGGCCGCTGGACCCGGCCCGCATCGCCGGCATCCCCGTGCGCAACGAGCCGCAGGCGGCGGAACTCCGCTCCATCCTCGACTACGCCCGCCAGCACGCGGTGGAGGGAGAATGGCTGGAGAGGCTGAAGGAGCGGGTGCGCGCCATCCAGCCGGACTTTGGCCAAACCGATCCCGCCCGTCCCGAATCCCGTCCCGTCCGGGCGGTGAAGGGCGCCTCCGCCTCGCTGCGGCAGGCGGCGGTGGCGCTGCTCGACGCGATGGAGCTGAAGCAGCCGCTCAAGCGGGTCCGCAACCGGCTGCGTACCCGCGGCTGAACCTGTCGTTCCGCCGCGCGCCGAGCAGCCGCATCGCCATCAGCATCAGCAGAGCCGCCACCAGAAGCAGGAGGGCGCAGGCCACGGCGATGCCGGTCTCGCCGGTGGCGATGTTGAGGAAGACGGCCATGGGCAGTGTCTCGGTCTTCAGGTGGGTGACCCCGGCGACCATCAGCGTGGCGCCGAACTCCCCCAGCGCCCGCGCCCAGGCCAGCACGGCGCCCGCCGCGATGCCCTTGGCGGCCAGCGGCAGCTCCACCCGCCAGAACACCGCCCAGGGGGCGGCGCCCAGCGACTGCGCCGCCACGGCGTAGCTCCGGTCGACGGATCGGAAGGCCGCGGTGGCGGTGCGCACCACCACCGCGGTGGACACGAAGGCCAAGGCCACCACCACGCCCGCGGGGGAGAACAGCAATTCCATCCCCAGCGCCGGGACCGGCCCGTTGCGCCCGAGCAGGAACAGCAGCCCCAGCCCGGCGACCAGCGGCGGCATGACCAATGGGACGTCGAGCAGCGTGTCGAGCAGGACCTTCCCCGGAAAGCGCCACCGCGCCATCAGGTAGGCCGCCGGCAGGCCGAGGGCCAGCGCGATCCCCAGCGACGCGACGGAGGTCAGCGCCGACAGCCGCAGCGCGAACAGCGTCTCCGCCGCGCTCAGGGCGGCCCAAAGGTCGCCTGGGGGCAGGCGGGCCAGCAGGGCGCCCAGCACGCCCGCGATCGTCAGCGCGACGAGGGCGAGCGGCAGGGCCAGCAGGGTGGTGAAACCCATCCGTCACATCTTCGGGGCGGGCGGGAAGCCGAAGCGCTGGAAGGTGGCGAGGCCGGCGTCCGAGGCCAGGAAGTCGGCGAAGCGCTTGGCGGCGTCCGGCGCGGCGCTGGTCTTCAGGACGGCGACGGGGGCGTATTCGGCCTCGTACCACGCCGGCGGGATGGCGAGGACGGACAGCTTGCCGGGATTCTGCGCGGCTTCCGACGCGCCGATGATGGCGGCGTCCACATTGCCGTCCAGCACATAGAGGGCGAGCTGCTTCACGGTCGCTGCGCGGACGGTGACGTTGCGGCGGATCGCCTCGCCCTGGCCGGACTTGTCCAGGATGTCCTCCGCCGTGCGGCCCAGCGCCATGGCCTGCGGGTCGCCCAGCCCGACGCGGACGCCCGGCTTGGCGAGGTCGGCGAAACCGCGGATCGCCTCGGCCTTGCCCGGCGCCACGGCCAGCACGGGGCCGTGCACCACCAGCACCGTCAGGTCGGCGACGGCGTCCAGATCCTTCAGCTTGTCGGTGTAGAAGGTCGTGCCGGGGATGAACAGGTCGCCGGTCTTCGTCTCGACAAAGCGGGCGAGGAGCTGGCCCGACCCGCCATACTCGGCCGTCACGGTGATCCCGGTCTCCTTGCGGAAGTCCTCGATCAGCGCGTCCACCGGCGGGCGGAGGCCGGCGCCGACATAGGCGTGGAGGTCCTGGGCCGCAACTGCGGCTGTCTGGGCGGCGGTCTGGAGGGCCAGCAGCCCGACAGCGAGGGCGAGGGCTTTCAAACGCATGGATGCGGTTCCTTCGGTTCGTTGCGGAATGGTGACTCGCCCGACGCTGTATCGGTTCGGATACTGCGCTGGACGGGCGCTGTCAACAGGCCGTTGTACGTGAAGGTATATAGCGGTCGCGGGGCATCGTGCGTTCCCCTCTCCCCTCCGGGGAAAGGGTTAGGGTGAGGGGGTTGCACGTGTGCCGGACGTAAGCGCCACGCGCATCCCCCTCACCGACCCTCCGGGCCACCCTCCCCCCAGAGGGGAGAGGGTTAAAATCAGCTCATCAACGCTTCCAAAGCGCCGCGCATGCCGCGCTCCTCGATCTCCGCCAGATGGGTGGCGGTGCGGTGGGCCAGACCGGGGATGCGGGTCAGATCCTCGCCCCACAGCGCGGCGTTGGACAGCACGGCGTCCACCAGCGCCGCCGGGTCGCCGCCATGGGCGGCCCAGGCGCCGGCGAGCGCCGCAAGCACCGCCGCGTCGTCGCGGATCGGGTAGGGGCCGGCGTCGCGGATGCCGGTGCAGACGCCGTCCGCCGTCCGCGTGCCCTTGTAGAAGCGCAGCAGGGCGGCCAGTGAGAAGGACAGGCCGTCCGGCGCCTCGCCATGGGCGGCGGCGTAATCCTTCAGGCTGGGCAGGACGCGCACCTGCCACTTCGACACCGAGTTCAGCGAGATGGCGATCAGCTCGTGCCGGATGTGGGGGTTGCCGAAGCGCTCCATGATGGTGCGGGCGTAATCCTGGCGCTTGGCGTCCGGCAGGGGCACGAAGGGCACGATCTCGCCGAACATCACCGTGTTCAGGTAGGCGGACAGGGTCGCGTCGTCCATCATGCCCTTCACCGTGTCCACCCCCGCCACGAATGCGGCGAGCGCGCTGGCGGTGTGGGCGCCGTTCAGGATGCGCACCTTGCGCGTGCGGTAGGGCTGCAGGTCGTCGGTCCAGACCACGTTCAGCCCGGCCTTGTGCAGCGGGAACTCCTCGGCCAGGGCCGCCGGGCCTTCGATGACCCAGACATGGAACGGCTCGCCGGCCACGGCCAGCGGGTCTTCATAGCCCCACGTTGCGGCGAGTGCCTCGGCCTCGTCGCGCGGGTAGCCGGGGACGATGCGGTCGACCAGCGTGTTCAGGAAATGGTTGTGCGCCTCGACCCAGGCGGCGAAGCCGGATTCCAGGCCCCAGCGCTTGGCGTGGGCCAGGACGATCCGCTTCAGCTTGGCGCCGTTGGCCTCGATCAGCTCGCAGGGCAGCAGGACGAGGCCGCTTTCCGGCGTGCCGCCCAGCGCGGTGAAGCGGGCGTGCAGCAGCGCCGCGACCTTGGCCGGGAAGCTCTGCGGACAGGCGCCGGGGGTGTAGGGCTCCGCCACGTCGGCGATGCCGGCCTCCGTCGTGTTGGACACCAGGAAGCGCAGCGCCGGGGACGTGGCGAGATCCAGCATGCGGTCCCACGCGGCGTAGGGGTTCAGCGCCTCGGACACGCAGCTGACCACCCGGCGGGTTTCGACCTCCTTGCCCTGCTCGATGCCGCGCAGCAGGACGGTGTAGAGCCCCTCCTGCGCGGTCAGCAGGCCGGCGACGCCCTGGTCCAGCGGCTGGGCGACGGCGACCCCGGCGCTCATCAGCCCGGCGCCGTTGGCGACGTCCACCATCCAATCGACGAAGCCGCGCAGGAAGTTGCCGTCGCCGATCTGAAGGACGGTGACGGGCAGCCGCGGGGTGCCCGCCGTGTGCGCCACATCGAAAGCCCCGGCGGCGAGCGATTCACGGGAGAGAAGAGGCATGATGGAGGGTCCTTTGAAAATCGGAAGGCGCTGGCAGGGGGTCAGGCGACGCCGAAGTGGTAGACGATGCGGCCCGTGCACCACTGGCCGGGGGCCAGCGTGGTGGAGGGGAAGGACGGGATGTTGACGGCGTTGGGGAAGTGCGACGGCTCCAGGCAGAAGGCGCTGTGCCGGGTGTAGAGCGTGCCGCCCTTGCCCAGGTCGCGCGGCGTCTGGCCGTCCAGGAAATTGCCGGTGTAGACCTGCAGGCCGGGTTCGGTGGAGAAGACCTCCAGCACCCGGCCGCTGCCGGGATGGACGACACGAGCATGCAACCCCAGCGTGCTCTCCGGCTTGTCCACCGCGTAATGCAGGTCGTAGCCCTTGCCGAGCGCCAGCATCGGGTGGGCGGCGGCGATCCGCGCGCCGAAGGCGGCGGGGCTGCGGAAGTCGAGCGGTGTGCCGGTCACGTCCACCAGTTCCCCCGTGGGGACGGCGGTGGCGTCCAGCGCCAGATAACGGCTGCCGTTGACCGTCGCCACATGGTCGAGGATGGAGGAGCCGGCGTCGCCCGACAGGTTGAAGAAGGTGTGGTCGGTGAAGTTCGCCACGGTCACCTTGTCCGCCGCCACGGCGGTCCAGGCGATGGTCAGGGCGTTGTCCTCGTCCAGCGCGTAGACCAGCCGGACGGGCAGGGTGCCGGGGAAGCCCTCCTCCCCGTCCTCGAAGACGTAGGTCAGTTCCAGGCTCGCCTCGTCCAGTTGCCGCGCGGCGAAGGTGCGGAAGCGCGAGCCGCGCTGGCCGCCGTGCAGCGTGTTGGGCGGCGCGTTGACGGTGGTGCGGTGCTCCACCCCGTCCAGCGTGAAGCGTCCACCGCCGATGCGCCCGCAATAGCGCCCGATGAAGGAGCCCATGGAGGGCTGCCCGGCCATCGTTTGCTCCAGCGTCTCGTAGCCCTGCACCACGTCGCCGAGGGCGCCGTCGCGGTCGGGCGCCAGGATCTGGACGATCTTGCAGCCGTAATTGGTGATGCGGACGGCCATGCCCCGGCGGTTTCGCAAGGTGAACAGGTCGGTCGGCGTGCCGTCGATGGTGGCGCGGAAATCCTCGCGCCGGAGGTCGGCATAAGGCGTCATGGCGTGGGTGCCCCTTGGACCGGAGGATACCGGAAAGATGCTGGATATATTAATATATCAGTTATGAGAGGCGAAAGGAGAAATGCGCCCGCCGCCGGACCGGGCGCTTTTGCCGCACGCGGAGGAATGGGAAATGTCAGCGGGGCGGCGTCACGTCCGTTCGGGCGTCTCACCTTCTGCGCGATGGCCTGATGATGCCGGCAAGGCGACACTTGAGGGTTGCCAGGGCGCCGCGAACCGGCCGGCGGGACCGGGGAGGACAGCCGTGACCACCCTCTTTCACGACGCTCTGCACGAGGATTTCGGCACCTGGCCCATCGCCTACATCCCCTATGGCGGGGCGGAGTTCGGCGAGATCAAGGCGGTCGCCGAGGCCATCGGCGATGGCGACGACGGCGCCTATTACGACGCCTGGACCGCGGCGGGCGACCGGCTGGCGCACGAGGCCGACATCGCTTTGTCCAAGGGCCATAAGGCGACCGCCCGCGCCCTCTATCTGCGGGCGAGCGCCTTCCACAACGCCTCCTTCCATCCACTCTACGGCGCGCCCGTCGATCCGCGCCTGACCGCCGCCTTTCGCAAGGGGACGGCGGCGCTCGACAAGGGGCTCTCGCTCGGAGCGCGCCCGGCCATCCCGCTGGCCATTCCCTTCGGCGGGATGGCGATGCCCGGACGCTTCATCCCGGCGGAGGGCTTCGAGACCCGGGTCCGCCCGCTGATCGTCTTCACCAACGGCTATGACGGCACCATCACCGACATGTATTTCGCGTCGGCGGTGGCGGCCTCGCGGCGGAGCTATCACAGCCTGCTGTTCGACGGCCCCGGCCAGGGAGCCATGCTCTACGAGCACGGCGTGCCGCTGCGCCCGGACTGGGAAACGGTGATCGCGGCGGTGGTCGATTTCGCCGAAACCCTGCCGCTCGTCGATGCGGCGCGCATCGCGCTCAGCGGATGGAGCCTCGGCGGGCATCTCGCCCCGCGCGCCGCGTCGGGCGAGCCGCGCATCGCGGCGCTCATCGCCGATCCCGGCACCTGGAGCATCGCCGACGGCTTCCGCGACGTGGTGGTGCACAAGCTCGGCGTCGCGCCGGAGGCGGCGGCCGATCTCGGCGCCCTGGACCAAGGCGTGATCGACCGCATGGATGCCTTCATCCGCAGCCACCGCCAGCTGAACTGGAAGGTCGTGCAGCGCGGTTTCTGGGTACACGGCGTCGCGGACCTGCGCTCCTACCTCGCCTCCACGGAGTTGTTCACCATGCGGGGGCGGGCGCATCTCATCGCCTGCCCCACCCTGATCACCCAGGCGGAGGGTGACGCCTTGTCGGCCGGTGCCGGCGCCTTCTTCGACGCGCTTGTCTGCCCGAAGACGCTGATGCGCTTCACAGCCGCCGAAGGCGCCGGCGGGCATTGCGAGATGGGCAACCGATCCCTCCTGAACCTCCGCGTCCTCGATTGGCTGGATGACCGGTTCGCGGGCGGAGGCTGAGGCGCCGCACCGCCTCCTGGGGTCAGTGATTGTCGCGCGGGATGCCCATGGTCTGGGCGACGCGCTGGTACTTGACGGCGGGCTTCAGCACCATGCCCTCATCGAGCTGGTCGACGATGCCGCGCTGGATCTCCTGCCAGGGGGTCTGCGACGGCGGGATCGGGTAGCCGCCCGCGGCTTCCAGAGCGGCGCGGCGGTCGGCCAGTTCGCCTTCCGAAATCAGGATGTCGGCGCTGCCGCGGCGCAGGTCGATGCGCACCCGGTCGCCGCTGCGCAGCAGGGCCAACCCGCCGCCCGCCGCCGCCTCCGGGGACGCGTTGAGGATGGAGGGCGATCCCGAGGTGCCGGACTGGCGGCCGTCGCCGATGCAGGGAAGGGAATGGACGCCCTGCCGGATCAGCGTGGCGGGGGGCCGCATGTTGACCACCTCCGCCGCCCCCGGATACCCGATGGGGCCGGTGCCGCGGATGACCAGGATGGTGTAGGCGTCGATGCCCAGGGCAGGGTCGTCGATGCGGTGATGGTAGTCCTCCGGCCCGTCGAAGACGACGACCTTGCCCTCGAACGCCTCCGGGTCCTGCGGGTTGGACAGGTAGCGTTCGCGGAACTCGTCGGAGATGACGCTGGTCTTCATGATGGCGGCGCCGAACAGGTTGCCGCGCAGCACCACGAAGCCGGCGTTGGGCATCAGCGGCTCGTCGATGGGGTGGATCACCCGCGTGTCGAGGATCGGCTGGTGGCGGCAGTTCGCGCCGATGGTCCGTCCGTTGACGGTGGGCGCACCCTCGCGGATCAGCCCCTTGCCCATCAGCTGGGCGACGACCGCGGGCACGCCGCCGGCGCGGTGGAAGTCCTCGCCCAGATACTCGCCGGCCGGCTGGAGGTTGACCAGCAGGGGCACGTCGTGCCCGTGGGTCTGCCAGTCCTCCACCGTCAGCGGCACGCCGATGTGCTTGGCGATGGCGTTGATGTGGATCGGCGCGTTGGTCGAGCCGCCGATGGCGGAGTTGACGACGATGGCGTTGAGGAAGGCGTCGCGGGTCAGGATGTCGGATGGCTTGAGGTCCTCGCAGACCATCCCGACGATGCGCTTGCCGGTCTCGTAGGCGGCCTGCTGGCGCTCGCGGTAGGGGGCGGGGATGGCGGCGGAGCCGGGGAGCTGCATGCCCAGCACCTCGGCCAGCGAGTTCATCGTGGAGGCCGTGCCCATGGTGTTGCAGTAGCCGGTCGAGGGGGCCGAGGACGCCACCAGCTCGATGAAGCCCTGATAGTCGATCTCGCCGGCCGCCATCATCTGGCGGGCCTTCCACACGATGGTGCCCGAGCCGGTGCGCTCGCCGCGGAACCAGCCGTTCAGCATCGGGCCGACCGACAGGGCGATGGCCGGGATGTTCACGGTGGCCGCCGCCATCAGGCAGGCGGGGGTGGTCTTGTCGCAGCCGATGGTCAGCACCACCCCGTCGAGCGGATAGCCGTGCAGCACCTCGACCAAGCCGAGATAGGCGAGGTTGCGGTCGATCGAGGCGGTCGGCCGCTTGCCGGTCTCCTGGATCGGGTGGACGGGGAACTCGATGGCGATGCCGCCGGCGGTGCGGATGCCCTCGCGCAGCCGTTCGGCCAGCACCAGATGGTGCCGGTTGCAGGGGCTGAGGTCGGAGCCGGTCTGCGCGATGCCGATGATCGGTGCGCCCGATTGCAGCTCCTCCCGCGTCAGCCCGAAATTCAGGTAGCGCTCCAGATAGAGCGCGGTCATGTCGGGGTTGTCGGGGTTGTCGAACCACGCGCGAGACCGCAGCCGCCGGCCGGAGCCGATTTCCGGGTGCTGGGGAGAGGGCTTCGTATCGGACATGTCGGCACCAATTCGGGTTGGGGGCGCGGACCGGGGTCGGCCGGCGCCGGGGTCGTTCGGAGCCTCGTTTGGGCGTTATTGGGAGTCCGCCGGGCGGTGCGCCCGGCGTTTTACCAGTGAAAGGCGTCGGTGGTGCGCCAGCGCCCGACCAGACAGGCGTCGGCGACCAGTTGCAGCGGACGGGCGTCGACGTCGCCGGCCGCGTCCGCGATCAGATGGTGGAAGCGGCGGTAGATGCCCTGGTACTCGGCGTCGGGCTCGGCCAGCACGGGCACGCCGTCCACGCTCAGCCGCGTGCCGCCGTGGGTCAGGTCGAGCCGTCCACCCCCCGCCCCGATGCCGTCGGTCTCGATGGCGATGGTCCAGGTCTGCTCGCCCTCCTGGAGGAAGTCGAAGGCGGCCGTCACCGTCCCGACGGCGGAGCCCGCTACCCCTTCCATCCTCAGCGTCGCGGCGATGGGCGTGTCGCGGTTGGCGGGGACCCGCAGCTCGGCGTCGCGGACGACGACGGGGGCCGGCAGGATCTCGGTCAGGATCGACAGGGCGTTGATGCCCGGATCGAAGACGCCGAAGCCCCCCGCCGCGAAAATCCAATCCTGGCCCGGATGCCAGCGCCGCACGTCCTCCTTCCAGGTGATGGCGACGTGGCGGACGGTGGCGCCGGCCAGCCGCCGCCGCGTCTCCTCCACCGCCGCGTTGAAGCGGGAGTGCCAGGCGGCGAACAGCGTGCGCTTGGCCCCCTCCGCCGCGTCGAGCAGCAGGCGCAGCTCGGTCAGGGTGGCGGCCGGCGGCTTCTCGATGAGAACATGCTTGCCGGCGCGCAGCGCCTCCACCGTCAGGGCGTGGCGGACGGCGGGCGGCGTGCAGATCGCCACGGCGTCGAGGTCGGGCAGGGCGGCCAGCATCTCCCCCTGGCTGCGGAAGACCGGTACGTCGCCGAGCCCGGTCTCTTCGGAGGGGGGCCGTGCGGGCTGACCACCGCGGCGAGCCGGAACAGGCCGGTGGCGGTGATGGCCGGGACATGCTGGTCGCGGGCGATCTTGCCGAAGCCGACGATGCCGACGGTGAGCGGGGCGGGGGTATGGGGGTGGGACGGGTCATGACGGCCCTCACGCCTTGTTCTTGTTGTAGACGTCGATGGTGACGGCGGCGAGCAGCACCATGCCCTTGATGACCTGCTGCCAGTCGATGCCGATGCCCAGGATCGACATGCCGTTGTTCATCACGCCCATGATGAAGGCGCCGATCACCGCCCCGGTCACCCGCCCGACCCCGCCCGAGGCCGAGGCACCGCCGATGAAGCAGGCGGCGATCACGTCCAGCTCGAACGAGACGCCGGCTTTCGGCGTGGCGGTGTTCAGCCTTGCGGCGAAGATCAGCCCGGCCAGCGCCGCCAGCACCCCCATGTTGACGAAGGTGTAGAAGCTGAGCCGCCGCGTGTCGATGCCGGACAGCTTGGCCGCCTTCTCGTTGCCGCCCAGCGCGTAGACGCGCCGCCCCACCGTGGTGTTGCGGGTGACGAAGCTGTAGAGCGCGATCAGCACGCTCATGATGATCAGCACGTTGGGCAGGCCGCGGTAGGAGGCCATCAACTGCCCGACATAGATCAGCACGGCGGCCAGCGCGACGTTCTTCGCCACGAACAGCGGCAGCGGCTCCTGCTCGATGGCGACGCTCTGCCGGCGCAGGCGCGCCCGGGTGTTCATCGCCACCAGCGCGGCGGCCACGGCCGCGCAGAGCAGCAGGCTGGTCAGGTGGAACTTGCCGAGGTTGAAGGCGTCCAACGCCAGGAAATCCGGAATGAAGCCGGAGCTGAGGCGTTGGAACTCCACCGGGAAGGGACCGACCGACTGACCAGCCAGCAGGATCAGGCACAGGCCGCGGAAGACCAGCATGCCGGCCAGCGTCACGATGAAGGAGGGGATGCGCAGATAGGCGACCCAGAAGCCCTGCACCGCCCCGATCGCCGCCCCGGCCAGCAGGCACAGCAGCGTCGTGGTGACGAAGTCCAGGTGGAGCCGCACCATCAGGGTCGCCGCCAGCGCGCCGATGAGGGCGACGACCGAGCCCACCGACAGGTCGATGTGTCCGGCGACGATCACCAGAAGCATGCCCAGCGCCATGATGACGATGTAGCTGTTCTGCAGCACGAGGTTGGTCAGGTTCAGCGGCTGCAGCAGCGTGCCGTCGGTCATGTACTGGAAGAACAGGACGATGGCGACCAGCGACAGCAGCATGCCGTAGTCGCGCATGTGCGCCTTCACGAACCGTCCCATGGACACCCGCGGACCACGGGCCGGAAGGTTGAGTTCGGCACTCATGGCAGAGCCTCCCCGGACATCAGCGTCTCGCCGGAGCGCATGATCGCCCGCATGATGTTTTCCTGGCTGGCCTCGGCCGCCGGCATCTCGGCGACCATTTCGCCGGCGTTCATCACGTAGATGCGGTCGGCGACGCCCAGCAGCTCCGGCATTTCGGAAGAGATCAGGACGACGCCCCGGCCCTCGGCGACCAGCTGGTTGATGATGGTGTAGATCTCGTACTTGGCGCCGACGTCGATGCCGCGGGTCGGCTCGTCGAGGATCAGCACCTGCGGGTTGGCGAACAGCCACTTGCTGAGCACGACCTTCTGCTGGTTGCCGCCCGACAGGTTGACCGTCTCCTGGAACACGTCGGGGCAGCGGATGCGCAGCCGGCGCCGGAACTCCTCGGCCACCTGGACCTCGCGCTCATGGTCGATAACCCAGCGTTTCGCCACTCCCCTGAGGTTCGCCAGCGTGACGTTGTGGCGGATGTCGTTGTCGAGCACGAGGCCGAGATGCTTGCGGTCCTCCGTCGCGTAGGCGAGGCCGTTCGCCATGGCCCGGCTGATGGTGGAGACGTCGATCTCCCGGCCGTTGAGGAAGGCCCGCCCGCGGATGTTGCGGCCGTAGGAGCGGCCGAACAGGCTCATCGCGAACTCGGTGCGGCCGGCGCCCATCAGCCCGGCGATGCCCACCACCTCGCCGCGGCGGACGGTCAGGTTCACGTCGCGGACGACGCGCCGGCCGGGATGGGCCGGGTGGTCGGCGCTCCAGCCCTTGACCTCGAACAGCACCTCGCCGGGCACGGTGGTCCGCTTGGGGTAGCGGTCCGACAGGGCGCGCCCGACCATGCCGCGGATGATGCGGTCCTGGCTGACCACGGCCTCGCGGCAGTCCAGCGTCTCCACCGTCGTGCCGTCGCGCAGGATGGTCACCCGGTCGGCGACCTTGGCGATCTCGTTCAGCTTGTGCGAGATGAGGATGGAGGCGATGCCGCGCGCCTTGAATTGCAGCAGCAATTCCAGCAGGGCGTCGCTGTCGCTCTCGTTCAGGCTGGCGGTCGGCTCGTCCAGGATCAGCAGCTTGACCTCCTTGGACAGCGCCTTGGCGATCTCCACGAGCTGCTGCTTGCCGACGCCGATGTCGGTGATCAGGGTCTCCGGTGGGTCGTGCAGCCCGACGAGGCGCAGCAGCTCCCGCGCCCGCAGGGTGGCGGCGTCCCAGTCGATCACCCCCCGTTTCGCCTGCTCGTTACCAAGGAAGAGATTCTCGGTGATCGACAGCAGGGGGACGAGCGCCAGCTCCTGGTGGATGATGATGATGCCCAGCCGCTCGCTGTCGGCGATGCCGCGGAAGGCCTGGGGCTGGCCGCGGAAGCGGATCTCGCCGTCGAAGCTGCCTTGCGGGTAGACCCCGCTCAGCACCTTCATCAGCGTCGACTTGCCGGCGCCGTTCTCGCCGATCAGCGCGTGGATCTCGCCCTCGCGGACCGACAGGTTGACGTCGTCCAGCGCCTTCACGCCGGGAAACGTCTTGGTGATGCCCTTCATCTCCAGGATCGGCATCGCCAGACTGGACCGCTCCAGGATGGAGTCCATGAGAATCCTCCGATCGCGCGATCGAACTCAGGCCGGTCGCGGGGCGCGCCGGTTGGCGCCCCCCCCCCGCGGCGCTTCGTCACTTGAACTGGGCTTCGGTGTAGTAGCCGCTGTCGACCAGCGTGCTCTTCCAGTTCGACGCGTCCACGCTGACCGGCTTCAGCAGGTAGGCCGGGACGACCTTCTTGCCGTTGTCGTAGGTCTTGGTGTCGTTGACCGGCGGCGTGCCGCCGCCCAGCACCGCGTCGACCATCTCGACCGTGACCCGGGCCAGTTCGCGGGTGTCCTTGAAGACGGTGGCGCGCTGCTCGCCCGCCAGGATCGACTTGATCGAGGGCACTTCGGCGTCCTGCCCGGTCACCACCGGCATCGGCTGCGACGGCGAGCCGTAGCCGACCCCCTTCAGGGAGGAGATGATGCCGATGCTGATCCCGTCGTAGGGCGACAGCACGGCGTCGACGCGGCGGTTGCCGTAGAAGGCGCTCAGCAGGTTGTCCATGCGGGCCTGGGCGGTGGCGCCGTCCCAGCGCAGGGTGGACACCTTGTCCATGCCCACCTGACCGCTGCCCACCTTCAGCTTGCCGCTGTCGATGTGGGGCTGCAGCACCGACATGGCGCCGTTGTAGAAGAAATAGGCGTTGTTGTCGTCGGGGGAGCCGCCGAACAGCTCGATGGTGAAAGGACCCTTGCCGTCCTTCAGGCCCAGTGCGTCGACGATGTAGCTGCCTTGCAGCACGCCGACCTGGAAATTGTCGAAGGTCGCGTAATAGTCCACATTCTCCGACCCGCGGATCAGCCGGTCGTAGGCGATGACCTTCACGCCGCGGTCCTTGGCCTGCTGCAGCACGTCGGTCAGCGTCGTGCCGTCGATGGCGGCGATCACCAGAACCTTGCTGTTCTTGGCGACCATCGTCTCGATCTGGGCGAGCTGGTTGGGGATGTCGTCCTCGGCGTATTGCAGGTCGGTCTTGTAGCCCTTGGCCTGGAACTGCTTGACCATGTTGTTGCCGTCGTCGATCCAGCGGGCCGAGGACTTGGTGGGCATCGCGATGCCGACGGTGGGTTTGTCCTGCGCCAGTGTCGGTGCGGCGGCGACGGTGAGGGCCAGCACGCCGATGGCCATCCCGGCCAGTGTGGTCGTGAACGAAGACATGGGCCGATTTCCTCCCCCTTCTGCGGCACCGGGTTGGCCACACCCGCGGCTCTTGAACGGGTGTCGGGTGGCGCAATGTTTGTAAGGCTAGCAATCGGCCGAAAAACCATAACTGTCAAATACGATTATTGGTGGAATCCATACGCATTTCGGTATCACTTGCAGGGCTGGGCTGCGGCGTTTCCAGCGCGCGGCGCATCTTCGCGTCGGACGCCGCCCGCAAGGCGGCCAGGGCGGTGCGGGCACCCGGCGACAGCGGGCGGTCCTTCAGCCAGAAAATGCCGTAGGGCTCGACGCTGAAGCGCTTGTGGAAGGGCACGATGGTGCAGCTGCCGGTGGGGGAGAACACCTGGGCGAGCGCGCGGGCGAAGACGGTGACCGAATCGTTCTCGGCGACCATCGCCAGAGAGATGACTGGGGAAGCGCTTTCGATCACCTTGCGCGGCGGCGGAACCCCCTCGGCGCGGAACAGCGCCTCCACCCGGCTGCGCAGCAGGCTCCCCAGGGGCTGGAGAATCCAGGTGGCGTCCACCAGATCGGCGGCGGTCAGCGGGCGGCCGAGCCGCAGCAGCGGGTGGCCGTCGCGGCAGACGAAGCACAGTTCTTCGCTGCTGATCTCCTGATAGTCGAAGCACGCGGCGTCGACATGGCCGGGCAGGCGGCCAACCGCGAAATCCATGACGCCCTGCTGCACCCGCTCGGCCAGCACGTCGCTGGTCTCCACCGCCACGGCGATCTTCAGGTCGGGATGATCGCGGGTCAGCGTGGTGATCACCGGCACCACCAGCTCCACCGCCGGGGCCATCACCGTGCCGATGGAGACGCTGCCGCTGTGGCCGGCCAGCAGGTCGTTCAGCTCCTCCCCCGCCTCCTGCAAGCCGCTGAGGATCGCCCGCGCGTGCCGGATCATCAGGCTGCCGTACCAGTTCGGCTCGACGCCGCGGCCATGGCGCTCGAACAGGGTGACGCCCAGGGAGTCTTCCAAGTCGCCCAGCAGCTTCGAGGCGGCGGGCTGCGACATGTTCAGGCTGGCGGCGGCGCGGTGCAGGTTGCGGTGCTCGTCCAGCGCCACGAACAGCTGGAGATGGCGCAGCTTCAGCCGGGCCTTGAGGAACCAGTTGGCCGGGAAACGGTGCGGGGTCACGGGCGGGGGCCTCCGGTCTGGCGACGCCGCCGGCATACGAAATCTCGTATCGCCGGCGCCGATATTCGTATTGGACGCGTATCAGAACGCTCTCTATTGTTGGCGTGGTCAACAAAATTCAGGACGGGACCGGGAAGGGGAGGCGAGACGGCATGCCGCAGGAGGTTCGTTGCGTCTGGCCCGCCCGGGCGCTCCTGGGCGAAGGCCCGCTGTGGTCGCCGGGGCAGGGCGCCGTCTTCTTCGTCGACATCCACGGATCGCGGATTCTGCGCCACGGGCTCCACGACGGGTCCCAAACACACTGGGCGCTGGAGGACGCCGCCTGCTGGCTGGTGGAATGCGCCGATGGCGACGGCTTCATCGCCGGGCTGCGTTCGCGCCGGGTGGTCCGCCTGCGGTTGGAGCCGGGCCGCGTGGTGATCGCCGGGGAACTGGCGCGGATCGACCCCGACCGGCTGGGCAACCGGCTGAACGACGCCAAGGCCGACGCGCAGGGGCGCCTGTGGATCGGCAGCATGGACGACGGGGAGGAAACGCCGTCCGGCGCCTTCCACCGACTCGACCCCGACGGGTCGATCTTGCGTGTGGACGAGGGCTACACCGTCGCCAACGGCCCGGCCCTGGCGCCGGACGGGCGGACGCTCTACCACACCGACAGCGCGGCGCGGACGATCCACGCCTTCGACCTCGACGGCGCGGGGCGGCTGTCCGGAAAGCGCGCCCACATCCGCTTCGCCGAGGGCGACGGCTATCCCGACGGCATGACCTGCGACGCCGAGGGCGGCCTGTGGGTCGCCCATTGGGACGGTGGGCGGGTCAGCCGCTTCCGGCCCGACGGCACGCTGGACCGCGCAATCACGCTGCCGGTGTCGCGCGTCACCTCCTGCGTCTTCGCCGGCCCCGCCCTGGACCGGCTGTTCGTGACCACCGCCGCGCACGGCATCGGCCGCGACGGCCGCCCCGACGAACCGCTGGCCGGCGCGCTGTTCGAGTGCGATCCCGGCGTTCGCGGCCTGCCGCCCGGCCGCTTCGGGCGCCCGCCCGGCTGACCGGCTCCTCCGCATACCCGACAGAAGGACCCCAACGGCCATGGCCTCCAGCGCCCGCCCCTATCGGGGAGTGTTCCCCGTCGTCCCCACCATCTTCACCGAGACGGGGGACCTCGACCTCGCCGGGCAGACGCGCTGCGTCGATTTCATGATCGACGCCGGCTCCGACGGCCTGTGCATCCTCGCCAACTTCTCCGAGCAGTTCGTGCTGACCGACGCCGAGCGCGACGTGCTGATGGAGACCATCCTCGGCCACGTCGCCGGGAGGGTGCCGGTCATCGTCACCACCACCCATTTCAGCACCGCCGCCTGCGCCGCGCGCAGCCGCCGCGCCCAGGAGCTGGGGGCCGCCATGGTGATGGTCATGCCGCCCTACCACGGCGCCACCATCCGCGTGCCCGAGGCGGGCATCACCGCCTTCTTCCAGCGGGTGTCCGACGCCATCGACATCCCGATCATGATCCAGGACGCCCCGGTCAGCGGCACCCCGCTGTCCGCGGAGCTGCTGGCCCGCATGGCGCAGGAGATCGCCAACGTCGCCTACTTCAAGATCGAGGTGCCGCAGGCCGCCGCCAAGCTGCGCCGGCTGATCGAGCTGGGCGGCGACGCCATCGAAGGGCCGTGGGACGGCGAGGAGGCCATCACCCTGCTGGCCGATCTCGACGCCGGGGCCACCGGCGCCATGACGGGTGGCGGCTATCCCGACGGCATCCGCCAGATCATCGACCCCTTCCTGGCCGGCGACCGCGAGGCGGCGGTGGCCGCCTATGGGCGCTGGCTGCCGCTGATCAACCACGAGAACCGCCAGTGCGGGCTCGCCACCGCCAAGATCCTGATGAAGGAGGGCGGCATCATCGCCTGCGACGCCGTGCGCCACCCGCTGGCGGACCCGCCTCCGGCCAGCCGTGCCGGCCTGCTCGACGCCGCCCGCCGCCTCGACCCGCTGGTCCTGCGCTGGGCGCGCTGAGGGCGGCGCCACCCCTCGCCAAACCGGGAGACCCCTGATGACGACCATCACCGGCGAGATGCTGATCGGCGCCGAGAGCCACCGCGGCTCCGACGGCGCCTTCCGCGCCGTCGATCCCGCCACCGGCGCGGCGCTGGAGCCGGTCTTCGGCGGCGGAGGGGCGGCGGAGGTCGAGCGCGCCTGCGCGCTGGCCTGGGCCGCCTTCGACGCCTTCCGCGAGACCGGGCTGGAGGCGCGGGCCGCCTTCCTGGAGACCATCGCCGCGAACCTCCTCGACCTCGGCGACGCGCTGATCGTCCGCGCCATGGCCGAGAGCGGCCTGCCGCGCCCGCGGCTGGAGGGGGAGCGGGGCCGCACGGTCGGCCAGCTCCGTCTGTTCGCCCAGACGGTGCGCGAGGGCGGCTGGCTGGAGGCCCGCATCGACCCGGCCCAGCCGGAGCGCCAGCCGCTGCCGCGCCCCGACGTCCGGCAGCGCCACATCCCGCTCGGTCCGGTCGCGGTGTTCGGCGCGTCGAATTTTCCGCTGGCCTTCTCGGTCGTCGGCGGCGACACCGCGTCGGCGCTTGCCGCCGGCTGCCCGGTGGTGGTCAAGGGCCACTCCGCCCATCCCGGCACGTCGGAGCTGGTCGGCCGGGCCATCCGGGCGGCGGTGGTCTCCTGCGGTCTGCCCGAGGGCGTCTTCTCGCTGCTGTTCGGCGTCGGCAACCCCATCGGAACGGCGCTCGTCACCGACCCACGCATCAAGGCGGTGGGCTTCACCGGTTCGCGCGGCGGCGGCCTCGCTTTGATGGAAGCGGCGGCCCGCCGGCCCGAACCGATCCCGGTCTATGCGGAGATGAGCAGCATCAACCCGGTTTTTCTGATGCCGGCGGCTCTGGGGGCGCGGGCCGAGGCGCTGGGCAAGGGCTTCGTGGCCTCGCTGACCATGGGCGCCGGCCAATTCTGCACCAACCCCGGCATCCTGCTGGGCGTCGACGGGCCGGACCTCGACCGCTTCGTGGCCACTGCGGTGGACGCGCTGGGCGGCAGCGCCGCCTTGACCATGCTGACCCCAGGTATCCACGCCGCCTATGATTCGGGGGTGGCGCGGCTCTCCGGCAGCGCCGCCGTGGCGACGCTCGCCCGCGGGCTGGCCTGTTCCGGCCCGAACCAGGCGCAGGCCGCCCTGTTCGGCACGACGGCCGACGCCTTCCTCGCCGACCCGGCCTTGCAGGACGAGGTGTTCGGGGCGGCGTCGCTGCTGATCCGCTGCCCGGACGTCGCGGCGATGCGGACCGTCGCCGAGCGGCTGGAGGGCCAGCTCACCGCGACCGTGCAGATGGACCCGGCGGACGGCGCCGCCGTGGCCGCCCTGCTGCCGACGCTGGAACGCAAGGCGGGGCGCATCCTGGCCAACGGCTGGCCGACCGGCGTCGAGGTCTGCCACGCCATGGTGCATGGCGGCCCCTTCCCGGCGACCTCGGACAGCCGGACCACCTCGGTCGGCACCTTGGCGATCCGGCGCTTCCTGCGCCCGGTCTGCTACCAGGACATTCCCGCCGCCCTGCTGCCGGAGGCGCTGCGCGACGGCAATCCGCTCGGCCTGTGGCGGCGGATCGACGGCGTGCCCGGCCAAGCCTGAGAAAAGGACAGAGGTGAGGGAAGGACCGGCAACGCTCTGCCCGCATCGGGCGATCATGCCGGTTTCGGTATCGCTTCGGTCGAGAATCGTATTGGACAGATATGGTTTTCGGCGCCTAATGTTGGCGCAACGAACAGATGCGAACGGGCGCCGCCCGGATCGATGACAAGACACCCAGGGGAGTGAAACGGTATGTCCAGGACATGGCTGATCTCCGCCGCTGCCGCCGCGGCCTTGTTGATCGGGCTCGGCGGTGCGCAGGCCGCCGACAAGAAGCTGGTGGTCGGCTTCTCGCAGATCGGCTCGGAATCGGGCTGGCGCGCCGCCGAGACCAAGACCGCCAAGACGGAGGCCGAGAAGCGCGGGATCGACCTGAAGATCTCCGACGCCCAGCAGAAGCAGGAGAACCAGATCAAGGCCGTGCGCTCCTTCGTTGCCCAGGGCGTGGACGCCATCTTCATCGCCCCCGTGGTGGCGACCGGCTGGGATTCGGTGCTGAAGGAGGCCAAGGAGGCGAAGATCCCCGTCGTCCTGCTCGACCGCCAGATCGAGACCCGGGACCCCGGCCTCTACATGACCGCCGTCACCTCCGACACGGTGCTCGAAGGCCGGGTCGCCGGCGAATGGCTGGCCAAGCAGTCCGGCGGCACCTGCAACGTGGTCGAACTCCAGGGCACCGTCGGCTCCTCCCCCGCCATCAACCGCAAGAAGGGCTTCGACGAGGTCGTCGCCAAGACCCCCGGCATGAAGATCGTCCGCACCCAGTCCGGCGACTTCACCCGCGCCAAGGGCAAGGAGGTGATGGAGAGCTTCATCAAGGCGGAGAACGGCGGCAAGGGCATATGCGCGGTCTACGCCCACAACGACGACATGGCGGTCGGCGCCATCCAGGCGATCAAGGAGGCCGGGCTGAAGCCGGGCAAGGACATCCTGGTCGTGTCCATCGACGGCGTGCCCGACATCTTCAAGGCGATGGCCGAGGGCGAGGCGAACGCGACCGTGGAGCTGACGCCGAACATGGCCGGCCCGGCCTTCGACGCTCTGATCGCCTTCAAGAAGGACGGCAAGGCGCCGCCGAAATGGATCCAGACGGAATCGGCGCTGTTCACCCCTGACACCGCCAAGGCGGAGTACGAACGCCGCAAGGACGCCTACTGACCCGGCGTCCCGACGCATCGCCGGCGAGGCCATCCGCATGACGGACCCCACCCCCACCGCGTCCCCGCCGCTGCTGGCGGTGCGCGGCCTGTCCAAGGCCTTCCTGGGCGTCCAAGCGCTGGACGGCGTCGATTTCACCGTGCGTCACGGCGAGATCCACGCCCTTCTCGGCGAGAATGGCGCCGGCAAGTCGACGCTGATCAAGACCCTGACCGGTGTTTACCAGCGCGACGCCGGCACCGTGACGCTGGAGGGGCGGGCCATCGCTCCCCGCGGCGTGGAGGAGGCGCAGCGACTGCACATCGGCACCGTCTATCAGGAGGTGAACCTGCTGCCGAACCTGTCGGTGGCGGAGAACCTGTTCCTCGGCCGGCAGCCCATGCGTTTTGGTCTGGTCGACCGCGGCGCCATGCGGCGGCGGGCGCGGGCGGTGCTGATCCCCTACGGTCTGACCCTCGACGTGACGGCGCCGCTCGGCCGCTTCTCGGTGGCGACGCAGCAGATCGTCGCCATCGCCCGTGCGGTGGACATGTCGGCCAAGGTTCTGATCCTCGACGAGCCGACCGCCAGCCTCGACGCGCAGGAGGTGGCGGTTCTCTTCAAGGTGATGCGGACCCTGCGGTCGCGCGGCATCGGCATCGTCTTCGTCACCCATTTCCTCGATCAGGTCTACGCGCTGTGCGACCGCATCACCGTGCTGCGCAACGGCCGTCTGGTGGGGGAGCGGCGCACCGCGGAGCTGCCGCGCCTCGACCTCGTCGCCATGATGCTGGGGCGGGAGCTCGAAGCGGCGGCCCACCGCATCGCCCCGCCGTTCGATGACGCGGAGGAGGACGCCCGGCCGCCGCTGGTCCGGTTCCGCGGCTACGGCAAGGCGCGCAGCGTCGAGCCCTTCGACCTCGACATCCGCCCCGGCGAGGTTGTGGGGCTCGCCGGGCTGCTCGGCTCCGGCCGGACGGAGACGGCGCGGCTGGTCTTCGGCATGGACCGCGCCGACCGCGGCGAGGCGGCGGTGGACGGCCAAGCGGTGCGGCTGCGCGGGCCGCGCGACGCCATCCGGCTCGGCTTCGGCTTCTGCCCGGAGGACCGCAAGAAGGAGGGCATCGTCGGCGCGCTGTCGGTGCGCGAGAACATCATCCTGGCGCTCCAGGCGCGGCAGGGCTGGCTGCGGCCGATCCCGCGCCGCCGCCAGGAGGAGATCGCCGACCGCTTCATCCGCCTGCTCGACATCCGCACGCCGCACGCGGAGCAGCCGATCCAGCTGCTGTCCGGCGGCAACCAGCAGAAGGCGCTGCTGGCCCGCTGGCTGGCGACCGAGCCGCGCCTGCTGATCCTCGACGAGCCGACGCGCGGCATTGACGTCGGTGCCCACGCCGAGATCATCCGCCTGATCGAGCGGCTGTGCGCCGACGGCATGGCCCTGCTGGTCGTCTCGTCGGAGCTGGAGGAGATCGTCGCTTACAGCCGCCGCGTGGTCGTGCTGCGCGACCGCCGCCATGTGGCGGAGCTGAGGGGAGGGGAGGTCGCCGTGGACCGCATCGTCGCCGCCATCGCGTCGGAACCCGTTCCCGAGGAGGCGCGCCCATGACGCGGCCGGTCCCCGGCCCGTCGCGCAACCTGCCGCAATACGGCGCGCTGGCCGCCGTGCTGCTGGCCAACTGGCTGCTCTTCCCCGACTTCTTTTCCATCCGCCTGCAGGACGGCCGGCTGTTCGGCAGTCTGGTCGACGTGCTGAACCGCGGCGCCCCGGTGGCGCTGCTCGCCATCGGCATGACCATGGTCATCGCCACCCGCGGCGTCGACCTGTCGGTGGGCGCGGTGATGGCGATTTCCGGCGCGGTCGCCGCCACCCTGACCCAGGCGGGCTGGGGCTTGGCTCCGGTTCTGGCGGCATCGCTGGGGGCCGGGCTGCTCTGCGGCCTGTGGAACGGGCTTCTGGTGGCGGTCCTGCGCATCCAGCCGATCGTCGCCACCCTGATCCTGATGGTCGCCGGCCGCGGCATCGCCCAGCTGGTCACCGAGGGGCAGATCGTCACCTTCACCAGCCCCGGCCTCGCCTTCATCGGCAGCGGGTCGTTCCTGACCGTGCCGATGCCGGTGGTCATCACCGCCGTCCTGCTGGGGGTGACCGCACTGCTGGTCCGGATGACCGCGCTGGGGCTGATGATCGAGGCGGTCGGCGTCAACCGACTGTCCAGCGCCGGGGCGGGCGTCAACACGCCGGTCGTGCTGATCGCCGTCTATGTCTGGTGCGGCCTGTGCGCCGCCGTCGCCGGCCTGGTGGTCGCCGCCGACATCCGCGGCGCCGACGCCAACAACGCCGGCCTGTGGCTGGAGCTGGACGCCATCCTGGCGGTGGTGGTCGGCGGCACCTCGCTGCTCGGCGGCCGGTTTGGGCTGCTGCTGTCCGTGGTCGGGGCGCTGACCATCCAGGCGATGAACACCGGCATCCTGCTGAGCGGCTTCAAGCCGGAGTTCAACCTGATCGTCAAAGCAGGCGTCCTGATGGTGGTCCTGCTGCTGCAGTCACCGACCCTGACGCTGTTCCTGCCGCGCCCCGCCGGCCCCCGGCCGGTCCGGGCACCGACCCCGCCACGGGCCAAGCCCGAGAGCCAAAGCCCGAGCGCGGGAGCGTGACGCCATGATCCACCGCTTCCTTCCCCTGCTGGTCACCACCGCCGTCCTGGTGGTCGGCTTCCTGCTCTGCGCCGCGCAATTCCCCAACTTCGCCTCGCTGCGGGTCGTCGGCAACCTGCTGACCGACAACGCCTTTCTCGGCATCACCGCGGTCGGCATGACCTTCGTGATCCTGTCGGGCGGCATCGACCTGTCGGTGGGGGCGGTGATCGGCTTCACCACCGTGCTGCTGGCGGTGCTGATCGAGCAGGGCGGCTGGCACCCCTTGTCCGCCTTCGCCGTGGCGCTGGCGGTGGCCGGCGGCTTCGGGGCGGCGATGGGCGCCGTGATCCACGTCTTCCAGATGCCGCCCTTCATCGTCACGCTCGCCGGCATGTTCGTCGCCCGCGGCCTCGGCTTCGTGCTGAGCACCGATTCAATTCCGATCAACCACCCGCTCTACGCCGAGCTGGGCGAACTCGCGCTGCGCTTCGACGGCGGGGGCAAGCTGACCCTGCCGGCGCTGCTGATGCTGGGCGTGGTGGCGGCTGCGGTGGTGTGCGCCCATTGGACACGCTTCGGCGCCAACCTCTACGCGCTTGGCGGCAACCGGCAGTCGGCGGAGCTGATGGGCGTGCCGGTCGGCCGCACCACGGTGGCGGTCTACGCCCTGTCGGGGCTGCTGGCCGGGCTGGCGGGGATCGTCTTCTCGCTCTACACCGGGGCCGGCTATTCGCTGGCGGCGACGGGGGTGGAGCTGGACACCATCACCGCGGTGGTGATCGGCGGCACCCAGCTGACCGGCGGCTACGGCTACGTGATCGGCACGTTCATCGGCGTGCTGATCCAGGGCCTGATCCAGACCTACATCACCTTCGACGGCAGCCTGAGCAGCTGGTGGACCAAGATCGCCATCGGCGTCCTGCTGTTCGTCTTCATCCTGCTGCAGAAGGGCCTGCTGGCGGTCTGGACCGGCCGCGGCGGCGCCCCGGCGGAGGCGTGATCCCGTCTATTTGGCGGGCGCGGTCGCCAGGGTGACCCTGTTCATGAAGTTCTCGGCCTGCCCCTTCACGACCAGCGGGAAGGCGTCGGCGACGGCGTCGATCAGCGGGTCGAGCCAGCTCTGCTCGGCCTTGGCGAAGTCGTGGAGCACATAGCCGCTGACCCGGTCCTTGTCGCCCGGATGGCCGATGCCCAGGCGGATGCGCCAGTATTCCTTGCCGAGATGCGCGTCGATGGAGCGCAGGCCGTTGTGCCCGCCATGCCCGCCGCCCTTCTTCACCCGGAGCTTGCCGGGCGGCAGGTCCAGCTCGTCATGGATGACGACGACGTCCTCGGGCTTCATCTTGAAGAACTGGACGGCCGCGGTGACCGACTGGCCGGACAGGTTCATGAAGGTCAGCGGCTCCAGGGCGATCACCTTCTCGCCGCCTATCGTGCCCTCGGCGGTCTGGCCCTGGAAGCGCTTGCGCCAGGGGCCGAAACCGTGGCGGCGGGCGATCTCCTCCACCGCCATGAAGCCGATGTTGTGCCGGTTGCGCGCGTATTCGGCGCCAGGGTTGCCCAATCCCACCAGCAGCAGCATGGCGAACTCTCCTCATCGCGAAACGGCATAAGCCGGAAACGAAACAGGGGGCCGAAGCCCCCTGTCGCAACCCCAAAGGCGGCTTCCGATCAGGAAGCGGCGGCCTCGGTGCTCTCGGCCTCTTCGGACTTCAGGCCCGACGGGGCGACGATCGTGGCGATCGTGAAGTCGCGGTCGGTGATGGTCGAGGCGACACCCTCCGGCAGCTTCACCGAAGAGATGTGGATCGAATCGCCGACGTCGTAGCCCTCGCACGAGATCGTGATCTGCTCCGGGATGTTGCCGGCGGAGACGGTCACGTCCAGCTCGTGGCGGACGATGTTGAGCACGCCGCCGCGCTTCAGGCCCGGCGACTTCTCCTGGTCGACGAACTCGACCGGAACCTGCACGGTGGTGCGGGTTTCGGCGGAGACGCGCAGGAAGTCGACGTGCAGCGGGACGTCGGTGACCGGATGGAACTGCACGTCGCGCGGCAGGACCCGGTGGGTGGCGCCATCGACGGTGACGTCGAACAGGTGCGTGAAGAAGCCCGCCTGGTTCAGAACACGGGTGAACGTGAACTTCTCCAGCGAAATCATGATGGGGGCCTGCTTGCCACCGTAGATCACGGCCGGGATACGGCCATCACGACGGGTCTGGCGGGCGGTCCCCTTGCCGGCCCGGTCGCGCGCTTCGGCGCTGAGCGGAACGATCTGCGTCATCGGAAGAACTCCTTGAACGGAAAAAAGCGCCAGCCTCCAGGGGTGCTGACGCGTGGGCGCGGTGATTAAGCCATGCGGGACACGGCGTCAAGGAAAGAGTCCGGAAACTCCCGGATGGCCCTTATGAAAAGATGGCGCCCATGAAAAAAGCCCTTCCCCTGCGAAGGGGAAGGGCTTTTTGCGTGTGGTCCGGCGCCGTTAGGAGAACAGGCTCGACACCGAACGCTCCTCGCTGATGCGGGTGATCGCGTCGGCGAGCAGCGGGGCGATGGTGAGCTGGCGGATGTTGCGGGACACGCGCACGGCCTCGGTCGCCTGGATGCTGTCGGTGGTGACCAGCTGCTCCAGCGGCGACACGGCGACGCGGGCCACCGCACCGCCGGACAGGACGCCGTGGGTGCAATAGGCGTGGACCGACTTCGCGCCGGCGTCCATCAGGGCGACCGCGGCGTTGCACAGCGTGCCGCCCGAATCCACGATGTCGTCGAGCAGGATGCATCGACGGTTCTTGACGTCGCCGATGATGTTCATCACCTCCGACACGCCGGCGCGCTCACGCCGCTTGTCGATGATGGCGAGATCGGCGTCCAGCCGCTTGGCCAGCGAGCGGGCGCGCACCACGCCGCCGACGTCGGGCGACACCATCGTCACCTCGCCGATGTCCTCGAAGGTCGCGCGGATGTCCTTCTCGAACACCGGGGCGGCCATCAGGTTGTCGGTCGGGATGTCGAAGAAGCCCTGGATCTGGCCCGCATGCAGGTCCATGGTCAGCACGCGGTTGGCGCCGGCCTGGGTGATCAGGTTGGCGACCAGCTTGGCCGAGATCGGCGTGCGCGGGCCGGTCTTGCGATCCTGGCGCGCATAGCCGTAGTAGGGGAGGACCGCCGTGATGCGCCGGGCCGACCCGCGACGCAGGGCGTCGATGGTGACCAGCAGCTCCATCAGGTTGTCGTTGGCCGGGAACGACGTCGACTGGACCACGAACACGTCTTCGCCGCGCACGTTCTCCAGGATTTCGACGAACACCTCCATGTCCGAAAAACGGCGGATGCTCGCTTTGGTCAGCGGCACGCCGAGACAGGTGGAGATGGCCTCGGCCAGCGGACGGTTGCTGTTGCCGGCAAGCACCTTCATCGCAGTCGGCTCTCTCTGCAGGGAATAGGTTCCGGTGCGCCCGTCAGTCCCTTGCCGACGCCGCCCCTTGAAAACGCGGCGGACCATAACAAAGGGGCGCACCTATGTAAACGTTCCATGACGGGCGGTTCAAGACGCCGCAGCCAGCCGGCCCTGCGATTCCCGCATGGCGCAGGCGTGGCGGCAGGACGCTTGCGCATCACCGCACAGCGAACTTCGCAAGGTGCGATTTCATGGGCAGGTCGGCCTTCACGAAATGGTCGAAGAACCAGAATTGCAGAAGCTCGTCCGCCTTGGCCTTCACATAGCCGTACTCGAAGGCCGACTCCTCGGCGTCCACCTGTCCGATGATGTCGTCCAGCAGGGTGGCCAGCCGGCGGTGCTGCGCCCGGTGCTCCTCCAGATGCGGGTAGCGCATCGAGGCCTGGACCCGCTCTTCCCGCAGGAAATGGCGGACCGAGACGCGGCGCAGCTCGCTCAGCAGGGCCAGCGCCGGCTTGCGCCCGGATTCCTCGCCCGGCAGGGCGACGAAGCGGCGGATCAGCTCGTGCTGCATCCGGTGGTCAGCGTCCAACCCGCCGTTGTCGAGCACCATCCGCGCGCTGCGCCAATCGCCCCGATGCGTGTCGTCCCGGTGCGCGTCCATCGTCATGCCGGCGTCTCCCTCTCCGGAATGCCCTCACCCTTGAGAATCGATCTTACCTGAAATAGGTCGTATCGCAATCAGTCAGAGGTAAGAACAAATTTCGGGCGGGAACTTTTCTGTCGTGTTCAGCCCTGAAGGACGATGGCCGACAGGCCGCGCCCATAGTCCTTCTCGCCACGCAGGCAGGACCGGCGGTAGCTGAAGAAGCGGTCCTCCTCGACCACCGTGTCGTTGGGGCAGCGCTGGATGATCTCCACCCCGGTGTCGCCCAGGCGGCGGGTGATGTAGCCGGCCAGATCGAACAGGAAATGATCCGGGCGGCGGGCCGGCGCGAAGTAATCGCGGTTGCGCGGGTCCTCATCCAGGAAGGAGGCGGGGAATTCCGGCCCGACCTCGTAGGAGCGCTGGGCGATGCAGGGGCCGATGGCGGCGACGATGCGGTTGCGCTTGGCGCCCAACTCCTCCATCCGCGCGATGGTCGCCTCCAGAACGCCGCCCTTGGCGCCCTTCCAGCCGGCATGGGCGGCGCCGATGACGCGGGCCTTCTCGTCGGCGAACAGCACCGGGGCGCAGTCGGCGGTCAGGATGCCCAGCGCGATCCCTGGACGGTCGGTCGCCATCGCATCGGCGTGCGGCGCCTGATCGGGCGTCCAGGGCTCGGTCACGGCGACGCAGGTCGGGCTGTGCACCTGATAGCAGGTGACGAGCCGCTCCGGCGGAACGTCCATGCGGGCGGCGGCGCGCGCGCGGTTCTCCGCCACGGCGGCGGGCGCGTCCCCGGAGCCGAAGCCGACGTTCAGCGAGGCGTACAGCCCCGTCGACACGCCGCCGGTGCGGGTGAAGAAGGCGTGTCGGATGTGGGTGATGTCGTTCAGCGCGCCAAGCGTAATCACGAACCCGTCCCTTTGCTGTCGCGGTCTCTTGTTCGGATGCCAGTGTCTAGGATGCCAGATCCGGGCTTTCGAAGCCCGCCGGTGAGCCCAGGCCGGGGGAGGCGAGGGCCATCGCCTTGAAGAGGGTGCCCATTTGGTCGGGCGCGATCAAGCGGGCCAGTGCGGAGTCGATGTCCGCGGCCTGCTTCGCCGTGGCGTTGCGCTTCAGCGCGGCGGCGCGCGGCTGGATGCCCAGCCGGACCAGCCAGTCGCCCTGGTCCACCGGGCCGAAGCTCTCCGCTCCACCCTCGCGCGCCGCGGCGGCGATGGCGGCGAAATCCACATGGGCGGTCAGGTCGGCCTCGCCCGGCGCGTCCAGCACGGGGGCGTAGGCGTGGCGGCGCAGCGCCTGGAGCGTGTCGCCGACCGCCGGCCCGCCGCGGTAGCCGTAGTCGATCACCAGCGCCGCGCCGGGGTGGGCGGCCAGACGCTCCCCGATCAGGCGGGCCACCGCCTGGGACGCCGGGGAGACCTCGACCACGCTGCCCTCCGGCGCGTCGCGCAGGGCCGTCGGGATCAGACGGGCGCCGGCGCTGCCGAAGGCCTCCAGGACGAAGCGGAAGCGGGGCGTGTCGGCAGTCATATCGGCGGATGCGGCGGGGTCGATGTCGATCAGCCGCTCGAACCAGCCGTGGTTGGTCTTCTGAACCTGACGGATGGGCAGGGCGTCGAAGAACTCGTTGGCGAGGATCAGGGTCGGGCCTTCGGGCACGTCCTCCAGCCGGTCGTGCCAAGCGACCGGAAGGCCGGCCAGGGTTTCCTTCTGGCGGGCGCGCAGCGTCGGGCTGGTCTCGACGAGATGGACCTGGGCGGCCTCGCGGAAGGCGGGGACGAGCGCGGCGGCGCGCAGGGCGTCCTGCATCAGCGTGCCGCGGCCCGGCCCCAGCTCCACCAGATGGACGGGGGCCGGGCCGCCCAGCCGCGCCCAGGTGTCGACGCACCACAGCCCGGCCAGCTCGCCGAACATCTGGCTGATTTCCGGGGCGGTGGTGAAGTCGCCGGACACGCCGAAGGGGTCCTGGCGCATGTAGTAGCCGAAGCGCGGATGCCCCAGCGCCTCCGCCATGAAGGCGGCAACCGACAGCGGCCCGTCCATCATGATGCGGCGGGCGAGGTGGTGGGCGAGGCTGTCCGGGGCGGCATCACTCATGACGGGACCTTCCGAACTCAGGCGGCGGCGGGACGGCGGCGGGCCTGGGCGACCAGCCACACACCGAACAGAACCATCGGCACCGACAGAAGTTGTCCCATCGTCGCCCCGGCGTAGAGGAAGCCCAGCTGCGCATCCGGCTCGCGGAAGAACTCCGCGATGATTCGCGACAGGCCGTAGCCGATGAAGAAGATGCCCGCCGTCATGCCGGCCCGACCGCGCACAGCCGGCATCCGCACCAGGATGGCCAGGAGGACGAACAGAACCGCCCCTTCCAGGAAGGCTTCATAGAGCTGGCTGGGGTGCCGCGGCACCTGCAGCGGGTCGCGCGGGAACACCACGGCCCAGGACACGTCGGGCGCCGGGCGGCCGTACAGCTCGCCGTTGATGAAGTTGGCGATGCGGCCGAAGAACAGCCCGATGGGGGCCGCCGCGGCGATCAGGTCGCCGAAGGCCAGTGGCGACAGGCCCCGCTTCCAGCAGAACAGCAGGATCGCGCCCAACACGCCGATCAGCCCGCCGTGGAAGGACATGCCGCCGTGCCAGACCATCAGCGCGTCGAGTGGATTCTGGAGGTAGAAGGGCAGGTTGTAGAACAGCACGTAGCCGATCCGCCCGCCCAGGATGACGCCGACCACGGCCCAGGTCAGGAAGTCGTCGTAATCCTCCGCCGAGGGGCGGCCCGGTGTGCTGCGGGCCAGCGCCAGGCAGTAGCGCCAGCCGAGCACGAAGCCCGCCAGATAGGCCAGCGCGTACCAGCGGATGACGATCGGCCCGAGTTCGAACGCCACGGGGTCGATGGCGGGGAAGGCGATGGCGAGCATGCGCGGCGGGTGCCTTATGTTGTTTGGGCGTTTCCCCCGTCGACGGGGGAGGCGGGACCGTCAGCGGTAGGGGTCGGGCTGCGACAGGAAATCCTGGACGTAACGGCGCACGCCCTCTTCCAGCTCGGTGAAGGGCTGGTCGAATCCGGCGGCGCGCAGGCGTTCGGTGCGCGCCTCGGTGAAATACTGGTACTTGCCCTGAAGCTCGGCCGGCATGTCGAAATACTCGACGCGCGGCTCCAGCCCCAGAGCGGCGAAGGTGGCGAGCGCCAGATCCTTGAAGCTGCGGGCCTTGCCGGTGCCGACGTTGAACAACCCGCTGACCTGCGGGTTGTCGTACAGCCAGAGCATCACCGCCACGCAGTCGTCCACGAAGATGAAGTCGCGGAGCTGCCCGCCGTCCTCGAACTCCGGGCGGTGCGACTTGAAGAGGCGGGCCGGCTCCCCGGCCTTCAGCTTGGGGTGCAGCTTGGCGACGACGCTCATCATGTCGTCCTTGTGCCGCTCGTTCGGGCCGTAGACGTTGAAGAACTTCAGGCCCGCCCATTGCGGCGGCAGGATGTCGCCTTCCGTCACCACGCGGGCGACGCGGCGGTCGATCAGATGCTTGGACCAGCCATAGGCGTTGAGCGGGCGCAGGGCCGCCAGCGCCTCCGGCGACCCGTCGTCGTCGAAGCCGGCGGAGCCGTCGCCGTAGGTCGCGGCGGAGGAGGCGTAGATCAGCCGCGCCCCCCGCCAGGAGGACCAGCGCCAGAGGTCCAGCGTCAGCGCCACGTTGTTGGCGACGATCTTGTCCACGTCGCGCTCCGTCGTCGCCGAGATGGCGCCGAGGTGGAAGATCACGTCGATCTCGGCGGCGTGCTGGTCGAGGAAGGCGAGCGCGTTCTCCGGAGCGACGAGGGTGGCGAGTTCCCGCTTGGCGAGATTCTGCCACTTCTCCCCGTCGCCGAAGCGGTCGATCACCGCGACGTTGGTGATTCCGCGCGCGGCCAGGGCCGCCACGAGGTTCGAGCCGATGAAACCGGCCCCACCGGTGACCACGATCATGCGCTTTTCCTTGCCGCCGGACCGAAAGAAAGGACGAGCGTCCTTATAGGGTCCGGGGGCGGGGCCGCAAGGTGGGGTGGGGCGTATGGCCACCCTGCGGTTCCGGAAGGGCGCGCCGCCCCTCATGCGCCCTTCCGCCGCTCCTCCTCCTCGTCCAGCAGGGCCTTGCGCGACAGCTTGCCGATCATCGTCTTGGGCAGCTCGCCGCGGAACTCGACCGCCTTGGGCATCTCGATGGGGGAGAGCTTGTCCTTGAGAAAGTCGATCAATTCCTCGCGCGTCAGGGTCTTGCCGTCGTCGACGCGGATGTAAGCCTTCACCGTCTGGCCGCGGTACTCGTCGGGCAGGCCGGCGACCACGCATTCCGCGACGGCGGGGTGCAGGTAGATCGCCTCCTCCACGTTGCGCGGGTAGACGTTGAAGCCGCTGCACAGGATCATGTCCTTGATGCGGTCGACGATGTGGGTGTAGCCGTCCTCGTCCATGTAGCCGACGTCGCCGGTGTGCAGGCGACCGTCCACCAGGGTCAGCGCCGTTTCGGACGGCTTGTTCCAATAGCCCTTCATCACCTGCGGGCCGCGGATGCACACCTCGCCCTTCTCGCCGACGGGCAGGACGCGGCGCGGCTCCTCCAGGCTGACGATCTCGATCAGCGTGCCGGGCAGGGGCAGGCCGATGGAGCCGGCCTTGTTCAGCCCGGTTATCGGATTCGCGGTGGCGACGGGAGAGGATTCGGACAGGCCGTAGCCCTCCACCAGGACGCAGCCGGTGTTCCGCTCGAACGCCTCCTTGACCTCCACCGGCAGGGGCGCGCCGCCCGACAGGCAGTAGCGGATCGAGGAGAGGTCGTATTTCTCCAGATGCCTGTGGTGGTTGATCGCCGTGTAGATGGTCGGCACCGCCGGGAACAGCGTCGGCTTCCTGGTGTGGATGGTTTCCATCACCTGGTCCAGCTCGAAGCGGGGCAGCATGACGATCTCCGCCCCGATGCGGATGCTGAAGTTCATCACCACGGTCATGGCGAAGACGTGGAAGAAGGGCAGAACGCCCAGCATCCGCTCCTCACCCTGCCGCGCGCCGACGAACCACAGGCTGCACTGCTCGGTGTTGGCGTAGAGGTTGGCGTGGGTCAGCATGGCGCCCTTGGGCACGCCGGTGGTCCCGCCGGTGTATTGCAGCACAGCCACGTCCTCCGCCGGGTCGATGGCGACCGGCTTCGGGGCGCCGTCGTTGGCGACGAGCCGGCGGAAGGACAGGTGGCGGTCGTCCGCGGGGATGCGCGCCAGCTCCGCCCGCTTGACGATGGGGAACAGCCAGTTCTTGGGGAAGGGCAGGATGTCGGCCATCGGGCAGATCACCAGCCGCTTCAGCCCCGATTCGGCGAGCATCCGCGCCATCTTGCCATAAAGCACCGTGAGGTCGAGCGTGACCATCAGCTCGACGCCGCTGTCGGTGATCTGGTGGTGCAGCTCCCGCTCGGCGTAGAGGGGGTTGAAGTTCACCACCGTCCCGCCGGCCTTCAGGATCGCGAAGTAGCAGATCACGAAATAGGGCGTGTTGGGCAGGAACAGCCCGACGCGCACGCCCTTGCCGACGCCGATCGCCTGGAAGCCGCGGGCGGCCCGGTCCACCATCCGCGCCACCTCCGCGTAGGTCGAGCGCTTGCCCATGAAGTCCAGGAAGGGACGCTCGGCGAAACGGGCCGCCGCGTCTTCCAGCAGCGCGGTCAGCGGTTTCACCGGAATCGGCGCGTTCCAGTCCACATCGGGTGGGTAGCCCAGGGTCCAGCTCTGGTCCGGCAGTGTACGGGCCGCATCCCCCATCATCGTTATCCCTCCCATGATCGGTTCTTGTTTGTTTGGGCTTGTTTGCGGGCCTTTGGCGCATTGTAGCCCTTTTTGTAACCCCTCATCCGGAGAAATGGTCCCTGTGACGGTGCCGTCGCCAGAGGCAAACGGCAGATGTGAAGAAAAAATTACGCTAGAAACCCTATTTTCCGTGTGGCTAAATTCGTGTTCGGCGGACGATCCGCTTTCCACGCTTGCGCCTTGACCGAAAGGATCGGACCCTTGCCTTCAGCCGATTCGCATCCCAGCGACGTTCTGGATGTTCCCTCCTCAGGCGAAGCGGCTCCGCTCCGCGTTTCGGTAAAATGGTTCGATCCGATCAAGGGTTTCGGCTTCGCAGCACCGCAGGATGGGACGACCGACGCCTTCCTGCACATCTCTGTCCTGAACCGGGCCGGGCTGCACGAGATCGGCGAAGGGGCGGAGCTTCTGTGCCGGGTGGTTCCGGGGAACAAGGGGCCGCAGGTTGCTGACATCTTGGACGTTCTGAGCACCGGGACGCCCGCTGAAAGCCGCAACACGCGCCACGGCGCGGCGTCCGGCCCCGAGGAGGAGCTGACGGGCACCGTGAAGTGGTTCAAGCCGGAGCAGGGTTTCGGATTCGTCACGGCGGACGACGGGGCCAAGGACGTCTTCGTCCACAAGAGCGTCCTGCGCCGCTGCAACTTGACCGGCCTGGAGTCCGGCCAGCGGGTGCTGCTGCGGGCGCGCGCCGCGCCGAAGGGGCGGGAAGCGTCCTGGGTCGTGCTGCTGTAACGCAGTCGCGGACGCTGAAAGGTCGGCGGGGTATGCGGACTTGCTGTATTTTCTTTAATTGCCATTGATTACCATCGTCCATGCCTTTGTCCCTTGCAGGCTGACAGTGATGCCTCTGTCCGGACCGCTTCACTTCCAATCCTCCGCCGGCGTCGACCGCTGCAGCGCGGACGGTGACGGGCTGCGCACCGACGGCAGCTACCTGGACAGTGAGTTCGGAGCCTATGTGGTGCCGGTGGTGCTGGGCCATCACCGGATCTCCAGCCGCGACGACGACATGCTGGTGACCACGCTCGGCTCCTGCGTCGCCGCCTGCATCAACGATCCGGTGGTCCGGGTCGGCGGCATGAACCATTTCCTGCTGCCCGGCTCTCCGTCCGGCGGCGAGGGCTTCGGCGTGGCGACCCGCTACGGCAGCGTTGCGATGGAATGGCTGATCAACGACCTGCTGACACGCGGCGCCCGGCGCGAGCGGATGGAGGTCAAGCTGTTCGGGGCGGCGCGCGTCATCGACACCAGCCTGGACGTCGGTGCCGCCAACGCCGCCTTCGCTGTGGACTATGTGCGGCGGGAGGGGCTGGCGCTGGCCGTGCAGGATCTGGGCGGGGACAAGGGGCGGCGCGTCCATTTCTTCCCGACCACCGGGCGGGCCTTTCGCCGTCTGCTGCGCCCCGAGGCGGAGCTGGAGACGGTGCATCAGGAGATGGACTATCTCCAGGCGCTGCGGCGCACCCCCGTGGAGGGGGAGATGGAGCTGTTCGAGCGGCGCTGACGGAAATCACTCGCGCAGGATTTCCGCGGCCTCCACGGTCATCCATTCCGCCTGGTCGTTGTCCTCGCCATCGGTGAAGAGGGCGACGGTCACCGCTTCCTCCCCCGGCTTGCGGGCGGGGAAGTGGTAGGCGCAGGCCGACCCGCCAGGCCCGCCGCCGGTGTGTCCCCAATAGGGCCCAGCCTGCCCGTCGCGCTCCACCATCAGGCCGAGGCCGTAGCCCGGCTCCACCCAGGGGCGCCCGCGCATGGTTCCCGGCACCGGGGCGGAGTCGAGCATGCGCGCCGCCATGGCGTTGGGCAGCAGGCCACCCGCGAACAGCGCGTGGAGAAGGCCGGCGATGTCCTGCGCCGTCGCGGCCACGACGCCATGGGCCACCCAGCCGGGATGGTAGAGGGCGGCCACATCGGCGGGCGGACCGTCCTTGCCGCCGAGATAGGGGCTGGGGCCGGTCCATAGGCCGGACAGGTCGTCGCGTTCCGTCGGCACTGACCAGCCGGTCAGGCCCAGCGGGCGGAACAGCTCACGGTCCAGGGCCTGGGCGAAGGACAGGCCGGTGACCCGCTCCAGCACCCGCTTCGCCAGCAGGTAGCCGATGTTGGAATAGGAGAATTCCCGCCCCGGCGCGGCGAACAAGTCGGCGGCGCGGCAGCGCTCCAGGAAGCCATCCTCGCTCCATGGCTCCTCGCCCGCCCGCACAGCGGCGTGGTAGGCGGGGCTGCCGCCGTAATTGCGCAGCCCGGCGCGGTGGGCGAGCAGTTGGGCCAGGGTGATCCGGTCGGCCGCCGCGAAGTCCGGCAACCAGCGGTCCAGCGGAGCGTCAAGGTCGATCAGGCCCCGCTCGCACAGCCGCAGCAGGGCGGTGGCGGTCAGGGTCTTGGTGATGCTGTAGACGAGAAAGCGGGCCGTGACCGGCGGAGGCGCCGCGCCGCCGCGGGCGAGGCCGGCGGTCCAGGAGCGCGGACCCGAGCGAACCGCCACCACCGCGGAGCGGGCCGCGGCGGAGCCGTCGCCCTCGTCGAGGCAGGCGACGAGACGGTCGGTCAACCGGTCGATGTGTGAGGTCGGAAGGGCGGGGTCAGTGTCCACGGAACCATCCCTCAAAAAACGAAGGCCCCCAGGGGTGGGGGCCTTCGCGTCGTCGGGTACCGGTCAGTCGCGCTTCACCGTGTCGGCGTCGAGCGCCGCCTGGGCGGCGGCCAGACGGGCGATCGGCACGCGGTAGGGCGAACAGGACACGTAATCCAGCCCGACCTTCTCGCAGAAGGAGATGGAGGCCGGGTCGCCGCCATGCTCGCCGCAGATGCCGAGCTTGATGTTCGGACGAACCTTGCGGCCGCGTTCCGTGGCGATGGCGATCAGCTCGCCGACGCCGTCCTGGTCCAGCGTCTGGAACGGGTCGTGCTCCAGAATGCCCTGGCGCTGGTACTCCGGCAGGAAGGCGCCGGCGTCGTCGCGCGACAGGCCGAAGGTGGTCTGGGTCAGGTCGTTGGTGCCGTAGGAGAAGAATTCCGCCGTCTCGGCGATCTCACCGGCCTTCAGCGCGGCGCGCGGCAGCTCGATCATGGTGCCGACCATGTACTCGAACGTGACGCCGGTCGAGTCCATGACCTCCTTGGCAACGCGGTCGACGACGGCCTTGAGGATGTCCAGCTCCTTCTTGGTGCCGATGAGCGGGATCATGACCTCCGGCATCACCGTCTCGCCCGTGGTCTGGGAGACCTCGGCGACCGCGCTGAAGATGGCGCGGGCCTGCATCTCGTAGATCTCGGGGTAGGTGATGCCCAGGCGGCAGCCGCGATGGCCCAGCATCGGGTTGGCCTCGTGGAGCTGCACCACGCGGTGGTTCACCTTGAGCTGGTCGGTGCCGGTGGCCTTGGCGACCTCCGCCATCTCCGCCTCGGTGTTGGGCAGGAACTCGTGCAGCGGCGGGTCGAGCAGGCGGATGGTCACCGGCAGGCCCGACATGATCGTGAACAGCTCGGCGAAGTCCTTCTTCTGGAAGGGCTCCAGCTTGGCCAGAGCGGCGCGGCGGCCGGCTTCGCTCTCCGCCAGGATCATCTCGCGCACCGCCAGGATGCGGTCCGGGTCGAAGAACATGTGCTCGGTGCGCGACAGGCCAATGCCCTCCGCGCCGAACTTCCGCGCGGTGCGGGCGTCCAGCGGGGTCTCCGCGTTGGTGCGGATCTTCATGCGGCGCAGCGAATCGGCCCAGCCCATCAGCGTGGCGAAGTCGCCCGACAGCTCCGGCTGGATCGTCGGCACCTCGCCCAGCATCACCTCGCCGGTCGAACCGTCGATGGTGACGATGTCGCCTTCCTTGATGGTGACGCCGCGGACCGACATGGTCCTGGACTTGTAGTCCACGCGCAGGTCACCGGCGCCCGACACGCAGGCGCGGCCCATGCCGCGGGCCACCACGGCGGCGTGGCTGGTCATGCCGCCGCGGGTGGTCAGGATGCCGCGGGCGGCGTGCATGCCGTGGATGTCTTCCGGAGAGGTCTCGACGCGGCAGAGGATGACCGCCTCGCCCTGGCCGGCCAGCGTCTCCGCCTCGTCGGCGGTGAAGACGACCTTGCCCGAGGCCGCACCCGGCGACGCCGGCAGGCCCTTGGCGATGACCTTGCGCTCCGCCTTCGGGTCCAGCGTCGGGTGGAGGAGCTGGTCGAGCGAGGCCGGATCGATGCGGCGCACGGCCTCGGCCTTGTCGATCAGGCCTTCGTCGGCCAGATCGACGGCGATCTTCAGCGCCGCCGGGGCGGTGCGCTTGCCATTGCGGGTCTGCAGCATGAACAGCTTGTTCTGCTGGACCGTGAACTCGATGTCCTGCATGTCGCGGTAGTGCTTCTCCAGCGTGAGGCGGACCTCATTGAGCTGGTTGAAGACCTCCGGCATGACCTCTTCCATGGCGGGCAGGTCGGACTTGTTGGCCTCCTTGCCGGCGATGGTCAGGTGCTGCGGCGTGCGGATGCCGGCCACCACGTCTTCGCCCTGGGCGTTGACGAGGTATTCGCCGTAGAAGGCGTTCTCGCCGGTGGACGGGTTGCGGGTGAAGGCCACGCCGGTGGCGCAGTCGTTGCCCATGTTGCCGAACACCATGCACTGCACGTTGACGGCGGTGCCCCAGTCGGCGGGGATGTCGTGCAGCTTGCGGTAGGTAATCGCGCGGGCGTTCATCCAGGAGCCGAACACGGCGCCGACGGCGCCCCACAGCTGCTCCTGCACGTCCTGCGGGAAGGGCTTGCCGAGTTCGTGCTCGACGGCCTTCTTATAGTCCTCGATGACGGCCTGCCAGTCGGCGGCGCTCAGGTCGGTGTCGAGGTTGTGGTTCTTGTCGCGCTTGTGGTTGTCCAGGATCTCCTCGAAGTGGTGGTGGTCAACGTCCAGCACCACGTTCGAGTACATCTGGATGAAGCGGCGGTAGCTGTCGTAGGCGAATCGGGCGTCGCCCGAGCGCTTGGCGAGGCCGGCGGCGGTCGCGTCGTTCAGGCCGAGATTCAGCACCGTGTCCATCATGCCCGGCATGGAGGCGCGGGCGCCGGAGCGCACCGAGACCAGCAGCGGGTTGGCCGGATCGCCGAAGGTGGCGCCCATGGCCTGCTCCAGCTGCTTGACCGCGGCGTCCACCTGGGCCTTCAGCTCCGGCGGATAGTTGCGGCCGTTGGCATAGAAATAGGTGCAGACCTCGGTTGTGATGGTGAAACCCGGAGGAACCGGGAGGCCCAGATTGGCCATCTCGGCCAGATTGGCTCCCTTGCCGCCGAGCAGGTTCTTCATGTCCGCCCGGCCTTCGGTGGCATCGGCACCGAAGCAGTAAACCCACTTGTTCTCGCCCTGGCTCGCCATCGTGAAATCCTCGTTCACCTCTATGGTCGTCCGGCCGTCGGCTGTGCGGGGAACCGGTGAAGATCAGCCCGGCGAACGGGTGTCCTTCTGGTATGACCGCGCAACCGCATCCGATGGAGCCCCTTCTAGCCCCCCGCGGAAGGAGAACACAAGACGATCCGTTGCATAGCGTGAGCGCGACGGTGCTGATCCCATTTATGCCACGGCGCGCAAAAGAGGCAGGTCGGACGGAAAACTACTCCTTATCCCTTGCGCAAAAAGGGAAATCCGCCGCGGCCCTCACGGACCGCGGGCAAGATCCAGAACGGCGTCGGTGGCCGGCGGCGGCGGGCGTTCGCGGTCGGCGCCGCGGCGGCTGCGGAAGGTCCGGAAGGCGATGGCCATCCAGGTGCCGTGGAAAGCGAGGCCGCAGAGCAGGACGATCTCCCCCGGCACCGGCCCGATGGTCGCCCGCGCGAACAGCTCGTCCAGGCTCGACAGCGGGACCGGGTGGATCATCAGCTTGCCCAGATAGGCCACCACCTGGATCAGGAAGATCCAGCCGTAGTTCCGCCGGAGCCGGCGGCCCACCGCCTCCAGGTAGGTGATATGCAGGTTGGGGTTCTGGTAGTCCTGGAACAGCGTCTCGTTCCAGCCCCGGGCGAACTGATCGCCCTGGCCGCGCAGTATCGGGCCGAGGAAATACAGCTCCAGCACATGGGCGCGGATTCGCCAGAAGTCGAAGAAGCGGTAGCGCCGCGCCTCGATGTAGAGGAACACGGCGACCAGAAGCCCCACCAGCACCAGCGGCAGGGGGGAGGCGGTGGCGCTGCTGAAGGTCAGCGACAGGGCGATGCCGGTGGTCACCACCGCCCAGTTGGTGGTGGCGTCCAGCCGCGTGCGCCAGACGGTGCTGCGGTAGATCTCGGCCCTGTAGAGGTGCGACAGGGCCGTGACCTCGGCCGAGGTGTAGTGGGTCTTGGGTGCTTTGGCGGCGATGTCGTCCATGCTCGGCGTCCTCCCCCTTGGCGTTTCTTGCGCGGGGGCCGGGGACGCCGGCGCGTCAATGGGCGCCGCCGTCGGCCTCCAGCCCCAGCCGGTCGAACAGCCGCCGGTCGGCCTCATGCTCCGGGTTGCCGGTGGTCAGCAGCTTGTCGCCATAGAAGATGGAGTTCGCGCCGGCGTAGAAACAGAGCGCCTGACCCTCGTCGCTGAGCGAGCGGCGGCCCGCCGATAGGCGGACGTAGGAACGCGGCATCAGGATGCGGGCGACCGCGATGGTGCGGATGAACTCGAAGGCGTCCAGCGCGTCGACGTCGCCCAGCGGGGTGCCGGCGACCGACACCAGCTTGTTGATCGGCACGCTTTCCGGCTGCGGCGACAGGTTCGCCAGAGTCTCCAGCAGTCCGGCGCGGTCCACCCGGCTCTCCCCCAGCCCGACGATGCCGCCGGAACAGACCTTCAGCCCGGCGTCGCGGACGTTGGCCAGCGTGTCCAGCCGGTCGCGGTAGCTGTGGGTGGAGACGATCTGCTCGTAGAACTCCTCCGACGTGTCGAGGTTGTGATTGTAGTAGTCGAGGCCTGCGTCCTTCAACGCGTCGGCCTGCGGGCGGGTCAGCATGCCCAGCGTCATGCAGGCTTCCAGCCCCAGGTCCTTCACGTCGCGGACGATGTTCGCCAGCTTCTCGACGTCGCGGTCCTTCAGCTCACGCCACGCAGCACCCATGCAGAAGCGGCCGGCGCCCGCCTTCTTGGCCTTCTCCGCGGCGGCGCGCACCTGGGCGCGGTCGAGCAGCTTCTCCGCCTCGACGCCGGTGTCGTACTTCACGCTCTGCGCGCAGTATTTGCAATCCTCCTGGCAGCCGCCGGTCTTGATGTTCAGCAGGGTGGAGAGCTGGACCTTGTTCGGGTCGTGGTGCTGGCGGTGCGTCTCGTGGGCGCGGTGCAGCAGCTCCATGAAGGGCAGCTCGAACAGGGCCAGGATGTCCTCGCGGCTCCAGCGCCGGGCGATGGTGGTAGAGGTGGAGTCCGCGGTCTGCATGGCGGTGTCGGGCATGGTCGGTCCTCGGGGGAAAGCGAATCAGAGAAGGGTATCGGCGGCGTCGCGGATCGCGGCGTAGGCGCGGTCCAACTGCCCGTCCGTCACGCAGTAGGGCGGCAGAAGGTATATCACGGGGCCGAGCGGGCGCAGCAGCAATCCCCGCTCCAGGAAGAAGCGCTTCAGCGTCTGCCCGACCGCGGCGGTGTAGCCCTGCGCGTCGGTCACCTCGATGGCGGCGATGGTGCCCAGGACGCGCCCGCGCGACAGCTTCGGGTGCCGAGACAAGTCGGCGATGGCGGCGCGGTGCCGCTTCTCGATGCGCGCGAGGTTGGCGGCGGTTTCCGCCGAGGTGGTCAGCTCCAGCGAAGCCAAGGCGGCGGCGCAGCCCAGCGGGTTGGCGGTGAAGCTGTGGCCGTGGGCGAAGGCCCGGTCGAAGCCGGCGCCGAGGAACGCCTCGTAGATCGAAGCGCCGCAGGCGGTGACCGACAGCGGCAGGAAACCGCCGGTCAGTCCCTTGGACAGGCAGATCAGGTCCGGGGCGACTCCGGCCTTCTGGCTGGCGAACAGGGCGCCGGTGCGGCCGAAGCCGGTCATCACCTCGTCGAAGATCACCAGACCGCCCGCCGCCCGCACCCGCGCCGCCATGGCCCGCAGGAACTCCGGCCGGCAGAAGCGCATGCCGGACGCGCCCTGGACCAGCGGTTCGATGATGACGGCGACCATCTCCGTCCCGTTGGCGGCCAGCCAGCGGTCGAGCCAGTCCAGCGCCGCGGCCTCCTTCGCCGCGACCTCCGGGTCGCCGTCCCAGGTGGCCGGGTAGGGCATGCGGTCGACGGCGAACAGCAACTCCTGGAACGGCTCGTAGAAGCCGGAGCCGACCCCCGCCGCCATCGCGCCAAAGGTGTCGCCGTGGTAGCTGCCCTCGAAGGCGAGGAAGCGGCGGCGCTGGCCCTCGCCGTTGTTGCGCCAGTACTGCCAGGCGAGCTTCAGCGCCACCTCCACCGCGGTCGAGCCGTTGTCGGAGTAGAAGACGCGGTCGAGATTTCCCGGCAGCACCTCGGCCAGCCGGGCGGCGAGGCGCGCGGCGGGGCTGTGGGTGAAGTCGGCGAAGATCACCTGCTCCAGCCGGTGGGCCTGTTCCGCGATGGCCCCGGCGATGGCCGGGTGGGCGTGGCCGTGCAGGTTCACCCACCAGGAGGAGATGAGGTCCAGGATTTCCCGCCCGTCCTCGGTGAACAGGCTGACCCCCTTGCCGTGGGTGACGGCCAGCGGCTCCGGCGCGGTCTGCGCCTGGGTGAAGGGGTGCCAGACGTGGCGGCGATCCAGGGCGATGGTATCGGTCATGGAAACACGCTGTCGAAGGAAGGGATGAGGGCCGCCACCTCGGCGACGGTTTCGGCGTCGATTTGGTCGAGCGTGGGAATCTCGGCCAGGACGCGGACCTTGCCGAACCGCTCGATGGCGGCGCGGTTGCCGGGGTTGGGCGGGCCGTTCAGCACCACCCCGGCCACCGCCAGCCCGCGCGCCCGCAGCGCCTCCAGGCTGAGCAGCGTGTGGTTGATGGTGCCGAGCGTGCTGCGCGCCACCAGCACCACCGGCAGGCCGAAGCGGGCGATCAGGTCGATGATGAAGACGTCCTCCGTCACCGGCACCATCAGCCCGCCGGCCCCCTCCACCACCAGCGGGCGGTCGGTGTCGGGCAGAGCCAGGGCGCCGGCGTCGATGGCGACGCCCTCCAGCTCCGCCGCGGCGTGGGGGGACAGCGGCTCCGCCAGCGCGCAAGCCGGCGGGTGGACGCGCTCCGCGGGCAGGGCGGCGAGGGAGGCGACGGTGGGGGTGTCGCCCGGTTCGTCCTTCAGGCCGGTTTGCAGGGGCTTCCAATAGGCGGCGTCCCAGGCCCGCGCGAGCACGGCGGAGACCAGCGTCTTGCCGACGCCGGTGTCGGTGCCGGTGACGAACACCCCGCGGGGCTGGGCGCCGTCCTTGCGGAACAGGCCGTAGGCGATGTGATGGGTCATGATCAGTCCTTCCGGCCGTTCCAGCCGGCGCAGCACGCGGCGCAGGGCGCCCGGAGGCAGGGGGCGGCGGCCCTCCGCCGGCAGATGGGCGCCGATGCCCTTCAGTTCGGCCAGGAACTCCAGCCCGTCGGCGTGATGGCGGAGCAGCCGCTCCTCCTCGACCGATCCCGCGCCGCCGGTGGGCCACAGCCGGTCGAGGGCGTGGCGGGTGGGGTAGGCGGAATCCCAGCCTCCAGCCCGAGCGCATGGTGGGCCTCCCGCCATTCGCGGAAGCTGTCGGCGGCCAATGTTGCGACGGCGATGCGCCCTCCCGGCGCCAGCAGCCCCACCCAGTGCGCCAAGGCGGCGGCGGGGTCGCGGAACCATTGCAGGGCGAGGCTGGAGACGATCAGGTCGAAGGGCAGGTCGAAGGGGCCGTCGAGGTCCGGCTGTTCCCCGTCCATGATCCGGAACTCGGAATCGGTCGGGTCGCCCAATGCGGCGCGGCAGCGCGCCAGCATGTCCGGCGACAGGTCGGTGAGCAGCCAGTCCGCCGGTCCGATCCGCTCGCGCAGGGCGCGACTGAGGAAGCCGGTGCCGCAGCCGATCTCCAGCACGCGGGGGCGGGGCGGCAAGGGCAGGCGGGCGACGCGCTCCGCCAAACGCTCCGCCGCGGCGCGCTGCACGGCGGCGTGCTCCTCGTAACAGGGGGCGGCCTTGCCGAAGGCGGCGGCGATGGCGGCCTTGCGCGGGTCGGCGGTCATCGTGAAAGCCCGGCGGCGAAAGCGGCGATCCGCTCGGCGCACCAGCCCGGCGCGGTCAGCGGCAGCAGATGCCCGCCGTCCGGGTACCACTCGACCGAAACCCCATGGTATCCGCCATTCCCTCTCCCCTCTGGGGAGAGGGTTAGGGTGAGGGGGGTGCGCAATGCCTGATCGTCCGGTTCCCCGAGAACCCCCTCACCCGGCGCCTTCGGCGTCACCCTCTCCCCGGAGGGACGAGGGACAGAGTGGTTGCGAAACGCCTGTTCGGTCATGGCCGGCGGGACGATGGGGTCCTGCGCTCCCGCCAGGGCCAACACCGGGCCGGTGAGCGCAGCGCGGGCGTCCCAGTCGCGCAACGCCCGCAGGGCCTCGCCCAGCCGGGCCGCGTCCAGTCCTTCCGGCGGCGGAGCTTCGCAGCCGCAGCGGCGCAGGAAGTCCGCGGTCACCGCCTCCGGTGCGGCGTCGAAGCGCGCGATCATGCGGTCCAGCAGCCGGCGCGGCGTGGCGGGAGCGAAGCCGTCGCCCTCGGTGAAGCGCGGGAAGCCATTGACCAGCACCAGCCCGTCCCAGGCGAAGGGCCGCTCGTGCAGCAGCCACAGCCCTCCGAAAGAATGGCCGACCGCGACAATGGGGCGCCCGGCAGGACGCTCGGGAAGCGACGGTGGGCCGTAGAAGCCGAGATCCACCGCCACGCTCTCCCCATTCGGAAGGGCGTCCCGCACACCGTCCCAGAGGGCGGTGCCGAACCCCCAGCCATGGACGAAGACCAACAGCGGCGCGGTCATCGCCGGCTCCAGGCGTCGGCCAGCGCGTCCGTCAAGGCGTCCAGGTCGGCGTCCGTGTGGGCGGCAGACAGGGCGAAGCGCAGGCGGCTGGTGCCCGGCGGCACGGTCGGCGGGCGGATGGCGATGCCCAGGATGCCGCGCTCCTCCAACCGCCGGCTGAGCGCCAGCGCATCCTCCTCCGCTCCGGTGATGGCCGGGACGATCTGCGTGCTCGACCCCGCGGTGGCGATGCCCAGCCCGTCGAAGGCAGCGCGCAGCCGTTCGGCCATGGCTTGGAGCCGGGCGCGCTCGGCGTCCAGCGTCGGCACGAGGTCGAGGGCCGCGTCCATCGCCCCCAGCACGGCGGGCGGCAGGGCGGTGGCGTAGATCAGCCCGCCGCAGCGGTTCACCAGATAGTCGCAGAGCGCCCTCGACCCCGCCACATAGGCGCCGAAGCCGCCCAGCGCCTTGCTGAAGGTGCCCATGGCGAGGTCCACGCGCCCCTCGCCCAGCGCCGCCAGCCCCATCCCGCGCGGGCCGAGCACGCCGGTCGCGTGCGCCTCGTCGAGGAACAGGAAGGCGCCGTGCCGCTCCGCCAGAGCGGCCAGCGCCGGCACGTCGGCGCGGTCACCGTCCATGCTGAAGACGCTCTCCGTGACGATGAAGCGCGTGCCCGGCTCCCCCGTGCGCTGGGCCAGCAGGCTGTCCAGATGGTCGAGGTCGTTGTGGCGGAAGCGGATCTGCCGCACCCCGGCGGCGGCACAGCCGTGATGCAGGCTGGCGTGGTTCAGCCGGTCGGTGAAGACCAGCGCATCGCCACCCAACAGTTCGCGGTCGAACAGCGCGGGCAGGATGGCGGCGTTGGCCTGCCAGCCGGAATTGAACAGAAGCGCCGCCTCCGTGCCCTTCAGCCGGGCGAGCTTCGCCTCGACCTCCGCATGAAGCTCCAGCGTGCCGCAGACGAGGCGCGACGCAGTGGCTCCGGCACCCCAGCGCTGCGCCCACTCGCCGGCGCGCTCCACCAGCAGGGGGTGGGAGGCGAGGCCGAGATAGTCGTTGCTGGAGAAGTTCAGCAGCGTCCGTCCGCCGCGCCGGATGCGTCCCGCCCCCTCCGGGCGCACGGGCAGCAGGGAGCGGCGCGTGTGGCGCTGGTCGAGGCGGTCGAGATGCTGGCGGAACAGCGGGTCGAGCAGGGACATGATGCGGGCGTGATAGCAGAGCGTGGCGCTGGGGCGAAAGGCCCGATTAGCACAGCTGCCCCGGCGCCCCGGCGGGGCTAGACTGGTGCCGCCATGCCGTCCGATCCGCAATTCCACGACCGCCCCGACACCCTGCCGCCAGAGCCCGGCGCCTATGTGCTGCTGATCGCGCTGGAGCGGGACCTCACCCTTCGCCTGCCCGGCAAGCCGGAACGCGTGCTGCCGCCCGGCCGCTACCTTTATTGCGGCAGCGCGCGGGGGCCGGGAGGCCTGCGGGGGCGGGTCGGGCGCCATTTCCGTCGGGACAAGCCGGAGCGCTGGCACGTCGACCGGCTGACCGCGGCGGGCCGGATGCTCGGCTCCTGGACCGTTCCCGGCGGCGACGAATGTGCCTTGGTCGCGGCGCTGTCCGGCCTGCCGGTGCCGGTTCCCGGCTTCGGGAGCAGTGATTGCCGCCGCTGCGCCAGCCATCTGCTGACATGGCCGGACGGGGCGCCAATTCCGCTTCCAAAGCCGGATCTTTGAGGCTTCGGACCGTCCCCGGGGCGGGAATTGAGGCGAATTGCTTGGTTCGGCCGCCTTCCGGAGGTTATAGTCCCCCGTCATCGGGAGGCGGGCATGAAGACATTGACCCATAACCGCCGGGATGTCCTCCGGGCTTTCGGGGGCGCCTTCGGGGCCGCGACCATGCTTCTGGCGGCGCCCCGGGCGTTCGGGCAATCGGCACCCTCGGCATCGTCCGCCCCTGAATCGCCCGACCTGGGCGTCGGCGTCCTCTATTGCGGGGACCGCACGGATTTCGGCTTCAACCATGCCCATGCGGAGGCCGCCCGCGCCCTGATCGGTCTGCCCGGCCTGCGGCTTGAGGAGCGGGAGCACGCTGCCGGGACGCTGGCTGCGACGGCGGAGGAGCTGGTCGGCCCCCAGGGCTGCCGGATCGTCATCGTCACCGCCGCGGGCGACGCCCTGCCGGGGCTGCTGGCCCAGGCCGATGCCCACCGCGACACGGTGTTCCTGTTTTCCGGCGCGCCGCTGGACCGCGACCGCCTCCCCATCAACACCGGCTTCTTCGAAGGCTATCTGGAGGAAGCGCAGCACATCTCCGGCCTCGTCGCGGGCTACGCCAGCCGGGCCAAAACGATCGGCCTCGTCGCCTCCCACCCGGCGCCGGAAGTGCTGCGCTGCGTGAACGCCTTCGCGCTGGGCGCCCGACGCGCCGATTCCGCCACCGCGCTGCGCGTCGCCTTCGTCGGCGAGGCGGCGACGCCATGGCAGGTCGCGGAGGCCGCACGCGCGCTGGCCGACGGCGGGGCCGACGTGCTGGCCGCTCAGCTCGACGGGGCGCGCCCGGTGTGCGAGGTGGCGGAGGCCCACGGCATCCTGTGCTGCGGCCTGCACACCGACCTGTCAGCCTTCGCGCCGCAAGGCTTCCTGACCGGGGCCGAATGGGCCTGGGAGAAGGCCTACGCCGAGACCGTCGCGCTGATCGCCGCGGGAAAGCCGTGGAAGCATCTGCGCCAGGGCGGCTTCGACCAGGGCTTCGTCCGCAACACCGCCTATGGCCCGGCCGTGGGGGTGGAGGCGCGGGCCCACGCCGACGCGGCGCGCATGCAGCTCGCCAACGGCAACGCCGCCGTCTTCCGCGGGCCGATCCAGGACAACACCGGACGGACGGTGGTCGCCAAGGGCAAGGCCCTGCGCGGCGGCGACGCGGAGCTTGGCCGCATGGTCTGGCTGGCCGACGGCGTCACCGAGGTCGGGCGCTGACTGTTACGTCCCGCTTTGTTCCGTCCAGCCGCAGGCGGTCAGCGCGTCCCGCATGTGCGGCGGGGGCGGCGCCACGGCGGTGACCGGTTCGCGGTCGAAGGCCATGGTGAAGGTGACCGACCGCGCCAGCAGATGCAGGTTCCCCGGCGGCACACGCACCGGACCGTAATAGGGCTCTCCCACCAGTGGGCAGCTGATGGCCGCGCTGTGGACGCGCAGCTGATGCGTGCGCCCGGTCCGTGGCCGCAGTTCCAGCCACGCCCGCCCGTTGCCGGTTCCCAGCACCCTATATTGGGTGACGGCGGGCTGGCCGGTGGGGTGCGTCACGATGTTCCAGGCGCCGGGGATCAGCAGTTTCAGCAACGGGTAGTCGATGACCCCCTCCGCCTCCTCGGGGATGCCCTCGCTGACCGCCCAGTAGGTCTTCTCGACATGGCCGGCGGCGAACATGTCGCCCATCCGCTTCAACGCCCAGAGCGACCGGCCGAGAACGAGGCAGCCCGCCGTGTCGCGGTCCAGCCGGTGGGCCAGCCGCGGCGGCGTGCCGTCCTCCTCCGCCAGGAAAGGCAGGTAGAGGTCGAGATGGTCGGTGATCCGCCCGGCCTTGTGCACGGCCAGCCCGGCGGGCTTGTCGATGATGAAAACGTCCGCGTCCTCGTGCAGGATTCGGGCGCGCAGCGTGGCGGGGGTGAAGGTGGGACCGGCGTCGCTCATGGGTGCCACCCAAGCACGGCAAGGAGGGAGGGGCAAGCCCGCCGGCGGTTTCGTACCGCGGAACCCTATCGGCGCACAGCCTGTTGCCCAACGGGCGGCACCGTGGACAAGTCGCCGTGGACAAGTCTGGACCCATGCCGCCTCGCCGCCCATCTTTACGGAATGACGAATCACCGTGGCAAAGGGATGCGGGCGATGGGTGAACGCGACAATCTGCCGGCGCAGCAGCGGTCCACCCAGAGCGAGGTGGACGATTTCCTGAGCCGTGTGGCCGCCCTTCCCCGGGCAACGGGAGGGCCGCGCGGGCGGTTGATGTTCGCCATGGACGCCACGGCCAGCCGCGAGCCGACCTGGGACCGCGCTTGTCAGATCCAGGGCGAGATGTTCCAGGCGACCTCCGCGCTGGGCGGGCTGGACATCCAGCTCGTCTATTACCGTGGATTCCGCGAATGCCAGGCCAGCCCCTGGGTCGGCAACGCGCAGGACCTGTTGCGGCGAATGACCGCGGTGTCCTGCATGGCCGGCCAGACCCAGATCGCCCGTGTCCTGGGTCACTGCATCAAGCAGACGCGGGACCGCAAGGTCAACGCGCTGGTCTTCGTCGGCGACTGCATGGAGGAGGATGTCGATCAGCTCGCCCATCAGGCGGGCCAGTTGGGGCTGCTTGGCGTCCCTGTCTTCATCTTCCACGAGCGCGGGGATCTGATCGCCAAGCGCGCCTTCCAGACCATCGCGCGGCTGAGCGGCGGCGCCTATTGCCCGTTTGACGGCTCGTCCGCTCAACAGCTGCGGGACCTGCTGAGCGCGGTCGCCGTCTACGCGGCGGGCGGCCGGGCGGCTTTGGAGCATTACAGCCGCGGGCGGGGCGACTCGATTCGGCTGCTCACCAACCAACTCGGGAGTGGTCAGGGGGGACGCGGGGGCCAAACCCATGCATCATAAGGCAGGATTCGTCTAGAGATGGGGCAGAGCGGGATGTTTGGGTTTTTCCTCCTGGGCATCGCGCTGGTGGCCGGCCTTGCCATGCTGGCCCGCGTCTTCGTGTCCGCGGACCCGCGGACGCTGGCTACGGCGGTGCGCTATGGCGGCATTGCGCTGGCGGCCGTGACGGTCGTCGTCCTGACTCTGACCGGACGGTTGGGCACCGCCATGATGCTGGGGGCATTGGCCTTTCCGCTGCTGACGCGTTGGCGGACGCTGCGCGACGCCTTCCGTCCGTCGTCCTATGGAACCTCCTCGGGGGGAGGGCAGACCTCGCAGATCGAGACGCTCTATCTGCGGATGACGCTGCAGCACGACACCGGGGCGATGGCGGGGGAGGTGCTGCACGGGCCGTGGCGCGGGCGGACGCTGGAGTCGCTGACCCTGGGGCAATTGCTGGCTCTGCTGGACGATTGCCGGCGCGACGATCCGCAATCAGCCTCCGTGTTGGAAGCGTGGATGGAGCGTGCCCATCCCGGCTGGCAGACCGCTGAAGAACAATCCGCTGGGGATGCGAACAATCCCGGTTCCAAGGACAGTGGCGGCGGTCATGGGAGCGGTTCTATGACCCGCGACGAGGCCTATGATATTTTGGGGTTGTCGCCCGGAGCCACACCCGAACAGGTAAAGGACGCTCACCGACGGCTGATGATGAAAGTGCACCCAGATCATGGGGGGTCCACCTATTTGGCGGCCAAGATCAACCAAGCGAAGGATTTGCTGCTGCGCAACTAACCTTTTGCCGGGTTACGGAAGGGGAGTTGCGTCACCGAATTGCCTGTGGCAGAAAGCTGGACGAGCGTTTTGCAAACCTGCGAATCGTCTCCATATTCGAAGTATTTCCTCAAGCAACCACAAGAGAACCCCAATGCGAAAGCCTGTGCGCAAGGTGGTGTTCCCCGTCGCCGGTCTCGGTACGCGCTTTCTGCCGGCCACCAAGGCGATTCCGAAGGAAATGCTGCCTTTGGTCGACCGGCCTCTGCTTCAACATGCCGTGGAAGAGGCGCGGGCCGCCGGCATCGAGGATTTCGTGTTCGTCACCGGCCGCAGCAAACGCGCCATCGAAGACCATTTCGACGCCGACACGGAACTGAACCGCACCCTTGAGGAGCGCGGCAAGCTGGACGCCCTCGAAGTGGTGCGCGACAGCGAGATCGCCCCGGGCCGCTGCTTCTACACGCGCCAGCAGGTCCCGCTGGGCCTCGGCCACGCGGTGTGGTGCGCGCGGGCGGTGATCGGCAACGACCCCTTCGCCATTGTCCTGCCCGACGATTTCGTCCAGGGCGACACCCCCTGCCTGAAGCAGATGGTCGACGCCTACAACGAGGTGGGCGGCAACGTCGTTGCCGTCGTGGACGTCCCGCGCGAGCGGACCAGCAGCTACGGCATCCTGGATGTCGAGAAGGACGACGGCCGCTTGGCCACCGTGCGCGGCCTCGTCGAGAAGCCGAAGCCGGAAGAGGCGCCCTCCACCCTGTCGATCATCGGCCGCTATATCCTGCAGCCGGAGGTGTTCGACCATCTGGAGAAGCAGCAGCGCGGCGCCGGCAACGAGATCCAGCTGACTGACGCCATGGCCAAGCTGATCGGCACGCAGCCTTTCCACGGCCTGCGCTTCGAAGGCACCCGCTACGACTGCGGCGACAAGGTCGGTTTCATCGAAGCCACGCTGGCCCACGCGCTGCGGCGTCCGGACATGGCGGACAAGGTCCGCGAGATGCTGCGCAAATACTGCTGAGGCGGAAACACTGATGATGCATCCGGCCTGCGGGGAGGGGCGCCGCCCAATTCCCGCGGGCCGGATGCTCGTCAACGGCCGCCGGCGGCCCGGCGGGGAGGCCGCGCGGCTTCCTCCGGCGGGGCGGAGCGGCGGAAGGTGCTGAGTTCGGGGATGCGATTCACCGACAGGCCGGCGACCCGGCAGGGCACCACCTCCAACACCTGAAATCCGGCTTTGCGCGGGTATCGGGCGCTGACGCGCTCGCGCACCTCCCGTTCCGTTTCGGCGGTCAGGAGACAGCGGCGGATGCCCACCCAGCCGCGCTGACCGGTCATCACGGTGGCGTCGCTCGGCACATGACGCACCGCGGCTTCCCAGAACCGGCCCGGGCGGGGTTCGGAGCGGTCGAACACGTGATAGCGCGCGACCGGCGCGGTCTGCCTCGCCTCCAGTTCGTTCAGGGCGGCCTGCATGTCCTGCTCCGCCTTCAAGGCGCGCTTCTCGGCCTCGGCGTGCTTCTGGGTGACCTGGGAATAGACGGTGGCGATGTCCTCCACGTCCTTCCCGACCTCCTCCATCTTCTCGCGGATGCGCAGCTGGCCCTGCCGCAGACCTTCCAACTGCCGCCGCCAGTAGCGGTTGGACAGCACCGTCAGCACCATCAGCCCGAGGCTGAGATAGAGCATCATCCCGGTCATGCGGACGCTCCTTCCGCGTCGGGGTCGGGTGCCTGGGCGAGCGGGACGACCATGGTCGGCAGGACGCCGTTCTTCACGGTGAAGGCGACGCGCGCCATCGCCGCCGCCTGATCGACGGAATAGGTCCAGACATGGGCGACGTTCGGATAGCTCCAGATCTGGCGGGCGAAGATCACGTCGCGCCGTTCGATGGAGGGGAACTCGTCCTGCACGGTCAGCCGGACCCAGAAACAACCGGCTTCCTCGCCGTCGCCCAACTCATGCACGAACTCCACCTTGGTCAGTTCCAGCGCCCGGATCTCCGACAGCGCCTTCTGCCGTCGCCCGTTGCATTCGGTGGTGCGGGCCTGGAAGGCGGTCATTTCCTCCTGCCGCTGCTCCAGCTTGCGGGTCCATTCGCCCAGCGCCGTCTTCTTCCGGTCGTGCTGGCGCATCATCATGGTCTGGCGCGCCTTCTCCGACGTGATCTGCCCGACGTCGATGACGATGGACAGGCCGAGCGCCGCGGCGCTGGTGACCAGCAGAAGCATGCCCAGGAACTCGGCCGATAAAACCATTGGTGTACCTTATGGTTGCGGCGGAAGCTTCGCGTCCCCTTTATTGAGGACCGGGTTTCACGGCTTGGCACCGCGGTATTCCGTCGCACGGTGCGCCGAATGCAGACAGGAATATGTCTCGCGGTTGCAACAAACAGTCGATCCGGCTGAATTCCATTGATCTTTTCGGACCCATGCGCAAGCGTTCGGCCACAATGTCGCAGTGCTTGGACACAGTCCTGAAATGTTGTGCACCTCCGGTCACAGGACTGACACTTCCACCATTTGAATGGGAGCACCCATGCTGGACCTGATGACTCGCAGCGACGAGGCGCTGGACACCATCCGCCGCACCTTTCCGGTGGCGCTCGGCGATTACGCGATGCCCGCCGGAGGCACTGGTCTGGTGATCATCGACGAGGTGAAGGGGTTCGCCGCCGTTGGTTGCGGTCCGCTCGCCCCGGCGGCGGCGAACGCCCAGGTCGACCGCATGATCGCCGAGACGGACCGTCTGGCCCGCCGCTTCGCCGGGGCCGGCTGGCCGATCTGCGTCTCGCTGGACCGCCACGCCCCGGACAAGCCGGAGCCGCCCTATCCCCCGCACTGCCTGATCGGCACCGGCCATGACGAGCTGGTGTCCGAACTGGCTTGGCTCGAGTCGGAGTCCTCGGCGACCCTCATCGCCAAGGACTGCATCAATTTCTTCATCGGCGCGACCGAACTGGACGCGGATGGCAAGGCCGGGCGCAACCGGCTGGTGGACTGGGTCAACGGCAACCGGCTGGTGTCGGTCGTCACGGTGGGCATCTGCACCGACGTGTGCGTGATGGATTTCGTCCTGACCCTGCTGTCCGCGCGCAACCACGGCATGATGCCGACGCTGAAGGATGTTGTGGTCTACGAGCCGGGCTGCGCCACCTACGACCTGCCGGCGGAGACGGCGCGGGACCTCGGCCTTCCGGAGACTATGGCCCACCCGCAGGAGCCGGCGCATCACATGGGGCTCTACATGATGGCGTCGCGCGGCGCGCTGCTGGCCGACACGCTGCGCTGAGGCCGGACAAACCAGGGCTTTCGCTTTTTCCAGGCGGCTCTGGTAACATCCCAGCGTGGCAAGGGTCCCGATCGTTCAACCGGCGTGCGATGCCGGCGGAAACGGCTGGACGGCGCGGAGGCGTCGCACGTGGAAGAGCGATATCTGAGGGCGATCCGCAACGCGCTGGTCAAGCATCAGCAATGGCTGACGCGCGACCCCAGCATGAAGGGGCGCTGCGCCGACCTCAGCTTTCACAATTTGTCGGGCCTGGGGCTGCGCCGCATCAACCTCAGCGGCGCCAAGCTCAGCGGGGCGAACCTGAACAGCGCCCGGCTGTCGGGGGCCGTTCTGTCGCGCACCGACCTGTTCGGCGCCGACCTGTCCAAGGCCGACCTCACCGGCGCGTCGCTGGAAGGTGCCGACCTGCGCGGCGCGCGGGTGGAGGGCGCCTTGATGGAGGAGGCCAACCTGCGCGGCGCCGACCTGCGCAAGGGTATGATGCTGGGGGCGGACGAACGCAAGCCAGCGGGCAACGCCGACGGCAGCACCACCTTCATCGGGTCCAAGATGGCCCGCGCCATCCTGTCCGACGCCCGTCTGGCGCAGTGCGACTTTTCCGGCTGCGACATGGCCGGGGCGACCTTTTCCGGCAGCGACATGACCGGAACCATCCTGATCGGCGCCAACCTGATCGGCGCGGTGATGGAGCGGGTGGAGATGCAGGGCGCCCTGCTGTGCGGCGCCCGGCTGGACGACGAGTTGCGCCAGACGCTGGAGCGGCGTGGCATCGACGTCGACGGCACCGGGCTGGTCAGCCTCGCCGGGCGGATGGCCGACAGCATTTCCGCGCACCAGCTCTGGGTCGAGCGCAACGCCGCCGCCGGCCTGCGGCTGGAGATGCAGCGCGTCGACCTGCGCGGCTACAACTTCGCCAACCAGCTGCTGGCCGGCAGCGTGATGCGCTTCTGCGGGCTGCGCGGGGCGGACTTTTCCGGGGCGAAGCTGGTCATGGCGGATCTGTCCTACTGCGACCTGCGCGAGGCGGACTTCACCAGCGCCGACCTGTCCGGCTGCAACCTGCGCGGTGCCAATCTGGCGGGGGCCAAGCTGTGGCGGGCGCGGCTGCGCCCGGTGGACCTCGCCGGGGACGGCAGCCGCCTGTGGCCGACCAACCTCGCCGAGGCCAGCCTGACCGGCGCCGACCTGCGCGACACCAGCCTCGCCCGCGCGATTCTGCACGGCACCGACCTGACGCGCGTCCGCGCCACGGCGGAAACGCTGCGCGGCGCCGACCTGAGCTTCGCCGTCGGGGTCGAGCCGCAGTACGCCTGAGTGGGCGCCTACACGGCGTCGGCCACCCGGATGCGGCCCTGGATGATGGCCTCGCGTGCTTCCTCCAGCCGACCCTTCATGGCGGGGGTGACCAGCGCGCGGTTGTTGTCGTCCAGCGCGTAATCGACGCCGCGCTCGGCCAGCCCGAGGGCGCGCGGGCCGGGGGTCCAGGCGCCGCTGCGTCCCTCCCCAAAGGCGCGCTCCACCGCCAGATCCACCCGCTTCAGCATCGAGGTCAGGATGGTGCCGGGGTAGAGGTGGTTCTGGTTGCTGTCCACCCCGATTGCGAGGCGCCCGTCGTCCTTGGCCGCCGCGAAGATGCCGAAGTTGGACACGCCGGCTCCGGCGAACACCACGTCGGCGCCGCGCTGGAACTGGGCCTTCGCCACCTCCGCCCCGGTGGTCGGGTCGTTGAAGGCGGCGGGGGTGGTGCCGACGAAATTGACCAGCAGGCCGATGTCCGGCCGGGCGTGGCGGGCGCCCTGCTGGAAGCCGGCGATGAATTTGCGGATCAGCGGGATGTCCAGCGCCCCGATGAAGCCGACCTTCCCCGTCCGTGAGGCCATGGCCGCCAGCATGCCGACGAGAAAGGACCCCTCCTGCTCCTTGAAGGTCACGGACTGGACGTTCGGCGCCTCCACCACCGCATCGACCAGGGTGAAGCGGACGGCGGGGTGCCTCGGCGCGAGGCTGGCCAGCGGGGCGGCGTAGTAGAAGCCGATCAGCGCGAGGTCGGTCACGCCGCGGCGCAGCAGGGCGGCCACCGCCTGATCGAACTGCGCCGTGCTGGCCGGCAGATAGTCGCGGTAGGCGACCCCGGTGGCCTCCTTGAACCGCTCCGCCCCGGTGAAGGCGCCCTCGTTGAAGCTCTTGTCGAACTTCTGCCCGACCGCGTACAGCAGCCCGGGCGTGAACTCCTGCGACCGCGCCGGAGCGGCGAGCGTGGCGAGGCCGGCGGCGCCCAGCGCCAGGACGGAGCGGCGGGAGAGATGGCTTGTCATCGGGCGGGCTCGGCGGTCAGGGTTTCGGACACCAGCGCCGCGTGCCACGCCCGCAGCGGGGCGAGGGCAGGGCTGTCGGGCTGGGGCGGCTGGAGGACGAGCCGCGCGTCGGCGCGCCCGGTCGCCGCCAGGACCGCACCAGAGAAGGCGTCGGCGGCGCGGCGCAAAAACTCCGTGAAGGCCTCGTCGGGGAGGCCGCTGTAGGGCGTCCCGTCGTCGCCGCGCAGGTTGAGGAACAGCAGCGTGTCGCCGAAGGCGGTATAGCCGCCGCCGAGCCCCTCATGCTCCGCCGCGGCGGCGAGGAAGAAGCGCTGGGCGCGGTCCGGCGTCAAGCTGCCGGCGGGAAAGCGGACCAGGGCGTAGCCGGTAGCGCCGTCGGTGCTGTCGAAATCGGCCACCAGGACGCTGTCCTGTTCGAGGCTCCAGGCGATTGCCCCGGCCAGACGGTCGGCGGGACCGTCCTCCAGCCACAGGGTCAGGTGAAGCGACGGGTTGGTCCGGAGCCCGTAGCCGCCCATCCGCAGGTCGGCGGCCGTGCCCGCTCCATCCAGGCCGGCGGCGTCGAGGATGGCGGGCAGCAGTTCGGTCCGGGCGCGCTCGGTCAGGCGCTGCCGCGCCTCGTAGGACACATTGGGCGGGGCGCCCATGGGCACGGCCTCGAAGAACAGGTGCTGCGCCACTGCCTGCGCGAAGGCGGGCGTGGAGCCGAGGATCAGCGCGAGGGCGAGGATGTGACGGCGCACCGGCCGGAACTCCCGAACGAGAGGGGCAAGCGCAGTCTAGACGGGGTAGATGCATTGACGCATAGGTCAATTAAATGACGCTTGCGTCTGGACGGCGCCCCGGGAATGTGTGGTAGCATCGCCGACAACCGGCCGGCAGCGGCGGAAGAACCATGGGGAGGGAAGCGACATGACGGACGCGCGCACGCTGAGGGGCAAGACCCTGTTCATCACCGGCGCCAGCCGCGGCATCGGTAAGGCAATCGCGCTGCGCGCCGCCCGCGACGGCGCCAACGTCGTCATCGCCGCCAAGACGTCGGAGCCCCACCCCAAGCTGCCCGGCACCATCTTCTCCGCCGCGGAGGAGGTCGAGGCCGCCGGTGGCAAGGCTCTGCCGATCCTCTGCGACATCCGCGACGACGCCCAGGTGGCCGAGGCGGTGGTCCGCACGGTGGAGGCGTTCGGCGGCATCGACATCCTGGTCAACAACGCCAGCGCGATCAGCCTGACCGGCACGCTGGACACCCCGCTGAAGCGCTGGGACCTGATGATGGGGGTCAACGGGCGAGGCACCTTCGCCTGTTCCCAGGCCTGCCTGCCGCATCTGCTGAGGGCCGAGAACCCGCACATCCTGACCCTGTCGCCGCCGCTGAACCTCAATCCGCGCTGGTTCCAGCACCACACCGCCTACACCATCGCCAAATACGCGATGAGCCTGTGCACGCTGGGCATGAGCGCCGAGTTCCGCGGGAAGGTCGGGGTGAATTCCCTGTGGCCGCGCACAATCATCGGCACGGCGGCCATCGCCATGCTGAAGGGCGCCGCCGAGTTTGACAATTGCCGCAAGCCGGAGATCCTGGCCGACGCCGCCCACGCCATCCTGACCCGCGACGCCAGGACCTGCACCGGCCACTTCTTCATCGACGACGAGGCGCTGGCGGAGGAAGGCGTGACCGACCTGGAGCCCTATGCGGTCAGGCCGGGTGCACCGCTGGCGCCGGACATCTTCCTGGATTGAGGGCGCTCTGAAGGAACCGCGAAGCGCAGGGGGGTGTGCCGGGGCTAACCCTTTTGCGCTCCTCTTTCGCGCCTGTGAGCGCGCTTTGTGCAGAGCAGCGTTCCCACGATATCACAAGCATCGGCCGCCGGTTTCGATTACACTACGGTTTGTTTGCTCCCCAAATCGAAAGGGACCCTTTTCGCCGATCGGCTGATCCCCGGATTCAATCCGCCAACCGGCAAGTGTCCGCACGTCCCTTTCCAGCTTGTTTTCACACACCGTCCGGTTGGGGCGGAGCGGATGCTCGAACAGCGTCAAACACTGAGCTTGTCCCAGAACAATCGGTTCATTCCGGAGCTCTTATGACCATCGAGCTGCACACCTTTACCGTTACCCTGAATCACTCCGAAGCAACGGCGTACAAGAGCTTGGCCGAGCATCGGGCCTGGGTCCGCACCGCGGTGTCCGACCTGTCGGAGGTGCTGCGCACCGCCGGCATGGGCGCGGAGGCCCGCCTGCGCGGGCACGACCGCTGCGGCCACCTCGTCGTCGAGGCGACCGACACGGGTGCTGACTTCCTGCGCACCCTGCCGGCCATCGTCAGCGTGGAGGTCCACTGACCGGCGAAGCGCAACGGTCCGGGGACATTGTGAAGGGGGCCGGAGCGGCAATGCTCCGGCCCTTTTGCATTACAGGCCCTTCTTCGCGGCGTCCCTCAGCCGGTGCAGGAAACGCTCGGCGCGGGCGAGTTCGCTCAGCTCCACATACTCGTCGGGCTTGTGGGCCTGCTCGATGTCGCCGGGGCCGCAGACCACGGCGGGGATGTTGGCGATGCTGGTGAACAGCGCGCCCTCCGTGCCGAAGGCCACCTTGCCATGGCCGTTCTGCTCGGCGAGGTTCTTGACCAGCGTCACCTCCTCCGAATCCGGCGGGGTATCGAGCGCCGGGCTGTCCGACAGGGTCTCCCAGGAGAAGCCGGCATCGGGGCGGACGGCGCGCATCTCCGGTTCCAGCGTCTTGGCGAAGTCCCGCAGTTCCTTCAGCATCGGCGCGACGGGATGGTCGGCGAGATGCCGGATCTCGAACTCGAAGGAGGCGTCCGAGGGGACGATGTTGCGGGCCGTGCCGCCCTCCATCACCCCGGTGTGCACCGTGGTGAAGGGCACGTCGTAATCGTGGTCGAACGGCCCCTGCTCGGCGAAGCGGCGGCCCATGCCGCGCAGGAATGACACCAGCTCCGCCGCGTATTCCACAGCGTTCACCCCCTGCGGGGCGAGCGAGGAGTGGCAGGCGTGGCCGTGGACGCGGCAGCGCAGCGCCACCTTTCCCTTATGGCCGACGATCACCCGCATCCGCGTCGGCTCCCCGACGATGCACAGGCGCGGCTTGACTGCCATCCCAGCGAGTTGGGTCAGCAGGCCGGGCACGCCGAGGCAGCCCAACTCCTCGTCGTAGGAGAAGGCGTAATGGACCGGGGTCGTCAGGTTGGCGGCCAGGAAGTCCGGCGCCATCGCCAGCGCCGCCGCGATGAAGCCCTTCATGTCCGCCGTGCCGCGCCCGAACAGCTTGCCGTCGCGCTCCGTCAGGGTGAAGGGATCGCTGGACCAGTCCTGGTCATCCACCGGCACCACGTCGGTGTGGCCGGACAGGCAGACGCCGCCGCGGTCCATCGGGCCGATGGTGGCATAGAGGTTGGCCTTGGTCCGCTCCTCGTTGAACACCAGCGTGCTGGACACGCCCAGCGCCCCGAGATGGTCGCGGATGTAGTGGATCAGGTCGAGGTTGGAGTTGCGGCTGGTCGTGTCGAAGGCGATCAGGTCGCGCAGCAGCTCCAGCGTGCGCGGGCTGCACGCGGAAGGACCGGCGGGATCGGGTGCGGGCATCATGGACCTGTGGTTTCGTTCAGATGGCAGGCGGACCAGCGCCGAGGCGCGATCTCGCGCAGGGCCGGACGTTCCGCCGAACAACGTGGCATCGCGTGCAGGCAGCGCGGGTGAAAGGCGCAGCCCGACGGCGGGTTGAGGGGCGATGGAATCTCTCCGCGGATCGGCGCGAACCGCCGCTTCTCCACGGACACGCGCGGCGCCTCGTCCAACAGCGCCTTGGCATAGGGATGATTGGGTTTGTCGAACAGCTCCGGTGTCGGGGCCAACTCCACGATCCGTCCAAGATACATGATCGCGGTGCGGTCGGAAATGTGTTCCACGACGCCCAGGTCGTGGCTGATGAAGAGATAGGTCAGCGACAGCTCTTTGCGCAGGCGCATGAAGAGATTGATGATCTGCGCCTGGATCGACACGTCCAGCGCCGCGACGGACTCGTCGCAGACCAGCACGTCCGGCTTCACCGCCAGCGCGCGGGCGATGCCGATGCGCTGCCTCTGCCCGCCGGAGAACTGGTGCGGGTAGCGCCGCAGATAGGCGGGGTCCAGCCCGACCTGCCGGAGCGTCGCGGCCACATACTCCTCCGCCTCGCGCCGCGGGACCAGCCCGTGGACCACCGGCGCCTCCCCGACGATATCGGCCACGCGCAGGCGCGGGTTGAGCGAGGCCATGGGGTCCTGGAAGACCATCTGGATCTTCAGGTTTGCGTGGTGGCGGTCGGCCGGGGACAGCTCCCGCAAGTCGCGGCCGCGCCAGCGCAGGGTGCCGGCGCTGGGCGGCAGGATGCCGGCGACCATACGGCCCAGCGTGCTCTTGCCGCAGCCGGATTCGCCGACCAGCCCGACCACCTCGCCCTCGGCGATGGACAGGTCGACGCCGCTGACCGCCTGCACCGCCCGGTCGTCGATGGCGGCTCCCAGCCGCCGGGCGAAACGCTCCACCACGTCCAGCTTTCGCGCGAAGCGTTTGGTCAGCCCGTTGAGCTCGATGATCGGAGCAGCGGTCATGCGGCGTCTCCCCGCGCTTCGGCCGCGACGGGGTTCCAGCAGCGCCAGGCGCGGTCCTCCCGCTCGCCGCTCAACTCCGGCATCGCTGTACAGGCTCCGGTGGACCGGTCGCAGCGCGGGCGGAAGGCGCAGCCCTCCGGCAGGTCGAGGACGGAGGGGGTCATGCCGGGGATGGAGCGCAGCGGCACGCCGCGCCGGTTGCGGCTGGGCACCGACTCCAGCAGGCCGCGGGTGTAGGGGTGGCGCGGGTTGCCGATGATCTCGGCCACCGTCCCGGTTTCCACCACCCGGCCGGCATACATCACCGCCACCCGGTCGGCCAGCGCCGACACGACGGCGAGGTCGTGGGTAACCCAGATCAGCGCCGTTCCCGTTTCGCGGCAGAGCTTCTGCACCTCGAACAGGATCTGCGCCTGGATGGTGACGTCGAGCGCGGTGGTCGGCTCGTCGGCGATGATCAGGTCCGGCGAGTGCAGCAGCGCGATGGCGATGGCGACGCGCTGGCGCATCCCGCCGGAGAACTGGTGCGGGTAGGCGGCCAGCCGCTCGTCGGGCGAGGCGATGCCGACGCGGGCCAGCGCCCGGCGCGAGCGCTCCCACGCTTCCGCCCGGCTGACCTTGTCATGAGCCCGCACGGCCTCGACCATCTGCGTGCCGATGCTCAGCACCGGGTTCAAGGTCATCATCGGGTCCTGGAAGATCATGGCGATGCGCCGCCCGCGGATGGCGCGCAGCCGCTTCTCCCCGGCGCCCACCAGATCCTCGCCCTGGAACAGCACCCGTCCGCCGACCACCCGTCCCGGCGGATCGACAAGGCCGAGGATGGATTGCCCGGTCACCGACTTGCCGGAACCGGATTCGCCGACCAGCCCGAGGATCTCGCCGCGGGCGAGCGTCAGGCTCACCCCGTCCACCGCCTTCACGGTGCCGGCGCGGGTGAGGAAATGGGTCTTCAGCCCGTCCACGCGCAGCAGGGGTTCGGTCATCGCGTGCCCCTTCTCAATGGTTCAGGCGTGGGTTGAGGACGTCGCGCAGCCGGTCCCCGACCAGATTGATCGCCACGATGGTGACCAGCAGGGCGAGGCCGGGGAACAGGCTGACCCAGTAATCGCCTGAGAGCATGTACTGGTAGCCCGACGCGATCAGCATCCCCAGAGACGGCTGGGTCACCGGCACGCCGACGCCGAGGAAGCTCAACGTCGCCTCCAGCGCGATGGCATGGGCGACCTGCACCGTCGCCACCACGATCAGCGGCGGCAGGCAATTGGGCAGCAGGTGGCGCATCATGATCCGCCGATGGGGCAATGCCAGGCATTGCGCGGCCTCGATGTATTCCTTGCGCCGCTCCACCAGGGCGGAGCCGCGGATGGTCCGCGCGTAATAGGCCCATTGCACGGCGGCGAGAGCGATGATCACCTTGTCCACCCCCTTGCCCAGCAGGGCCAGCAGGATCAGCGCGATCAGGATCGCCGGGAATGAGAGCTGGATGTCGACCAGCCGCATGACCAGCCCGTCCACCCGGTCCCCCGCGTAGGCAGCGAGCAGCCCGACCGCCACCCCGACGGCGAGCGCGATCAGCGTGGCGACCACCCCGACCAGCAGGCTGGTGCGCAGCCCGAAGACGATGGCCGACAGCATGTCGCGTCCCTGGTCGTCGGTGCCCAGCCAATAGGTCCAGCCGCCGCCGCCCAGCGATCCCGGCGCCATCATGCCGTCGAGGATGTCCAGTTGCGCGAGGTCGTAGGGGTCCTGCGGCACCACCCAGCGGGCGAGCAGGGCGGCGAGCACGATCAGCACCAGCACCGCCAGCCCGGCCAGCGCCGTGCGCGACCGCGCGAAGTCCCGCGCCAGCCGCAGGAACGGCGTCTCGACCGACGGGGCCTTGGCCGCGACGCTGCTCATGCCCGCCCTCCGCCCAACCGGATTCGCGGGTCGAGCAGCGAATAGACCAGATCGACGATCAGGTTGATGACCACGAACAGCAGCACCGTCACCAGCAGGTAGGCGATCACCACCGGCCGGTCGAGCTGGAGGATGCTGTCGATCAGCAGCTTGCCCATGCCCGGCCAGGCGAAGACCGATTCCGTGACCACCGAGAAGGCGATGACGCTGCCCAGCTCCAGCCCGAGGACGGTGACCACCGGGATCATGATGTTCTTCAGGATGTGCACCCCGACCACCCGAGCGGGTGCCAGCCCCTTGGCGCGGGCGAACTTCACATAGTCCTGCAAGGCGACCTCCCGCGTGCCGGCGCGGGCCAGACGGATGACCAGCGACAGCTTGAACAGGGCCAGATTGACAGCCGGCAGGATCAGATGGGCCAGCCCATCGGCGGTCAGGAAACTCCACTGCACGCCGAACAGGCCGGCCGTCTCGCCGCGTCCGCCCGCCGGCAGCCAGCCCAGCGTCACCGCGAAGGCCATGATGAGCATCATGCCCACCCAGAAGGTGGGCAGCGAGAAGCCGAGGATCGAGCCGGTCATGATGACCCGCCCGGCCAAGCTGTCCGGCTTCAGCCCGGCCCACAGCCCCAGCGGGATGCCCAGCACCACGGCCACCAGCATGGCGCAGAGCGCCAGCTCCAGCGTCGCCGGGAATCGCTGCAGCACGAGGCCGAGCGCCGGCACCCCATGCACGAAGCTGGTGCCGAGGTCGCCACCGAGCGCGCTGTCCACGAAGCGCAGGAACTGCTCGTGCATGGGCTTGTCGAGCCCCAGCCGGGCGATGGCGGCGGCGCGTTCGAATTCGTCGGCCTCGGGGCTGATGAGCACGTCGATGGGATTGCCGATGGCGAAGATGCCGGCGAAGACCAGCACCGACATCGCCACGACGACGACCGCGCTCTGCGCCAGCCGCCGGAGGATGAAGACAAGCATGGATTTAGCCCCTTAACCCTCTCCCCTCTGGGGAGAGGGTGGCCCGGAGGGCCGGTGAGGGGGATGCGCGTTGCGGAGCGTTCGGCAGAAGCGCAACCCCCTCACCCTAACCCTCTCCCCAGAGGGGAGAGGGGAAGAGGGCCGCGGCCAAACCACGTTACTTCGCGGGGGTCACCTTCTGCGCCAGCGTGTACTGGTCGGCGCGCGGTTCGTAGCTCAGCCCCTTCTTCATCGCCCAAACCGTTACTTCGTAATGCAGCGGGATGATGATGTCGGCGTCCACCGCGCGCTTCACCGCGGCCTGGAGCAGCTTCTCCCGCTTGGCGTCGTCCACCGTCGCCAGCGCGGTGTCCAGCATGCCGTCCAGCTCCGGGTCGGAGTAGCTGGTGTAATTGGTGGTGCCGTAGCCCTTCTCCTTGATCGGCGTGGCGATCAGCGCCTTCAGCGGCGACGACATCTCGCCCGAATCGGCACCCCAGCCGGCCAGGAAGACACTGTATTCCTGCTTGTTGCGCTTGGAGAAGAAGACGTTGGCGGTGGTCGCGTCGACCTGGGTCTGCACGCCGATGCGGGTGAACATCTGGGCGACCGCCTGGGCCACCTTGTCGTCGTTGATGTAGCGGTCGTTCGGCGTGCCGAGCGTGAGCTGGAAGCCCTTCGGGTAGCCGGCCTCGGCGAGGAACTGCTTGGCCTTGTTGGCGTCGGTGGCGACCGTGACCTCCGGGTTGTTGCCGTAGAAGCCCGCGGGGAGGTACTGGTTCGCCGGCTCCGCCACGCCCATCATGATGCGCTTCACGATGGCGTCGCGGTCCACCGCCAGCGACAACGCCTTGCGCACCTTCGGGTCCTTCAACGGATTCTTGCCGTCGGTCCCGGTGATGGTCGGCGGAGTGTCCTGGACGCCCAGCGCCAGATAGATCACGCGGTTCGACTGGGCCTGGGCCAGGGAGACGTTGGGGGCGGACTTCAGCCGCTCAATGTCCTGCACCGGGGGCGATTCGATCAGGTCCACGTCGCCTGCCAGCAGGGCGGCGACGCGCGGCCCGTCGCTGGTGATCGGACGGAAGACCACCGTGTCCCAGGCCGGTTGCGGCCCCCAGTAGTCGGGGTTGCGCTCCAGCACCTGCCGGTCGCCCTTGGTGTAGGACTTGTGCTTGAACGGCCCGGTGCCGATCATCAGCGAGCCGTCGTTGAAGGCCTGGGTGGTCGGCCAGGAGTCGGCCTTGCAGCCCGCCTTGTCGAAGGTGACGGCCTCTCCGCCCGCCGCCTTGGCGGAGATGATGCCGAAGGTCGACAGTTCCACCGGCAGAAGCGGGTAGGGCTTGCCGGTCTTGATGACGAGGGTGTGCGGGTCCGGCGCCTCGATCCCCGCGATGCCCTTGGTGTAGACGGTGAAGGAGGAGGGGCTGTTGGCGACGTTCGGGATGCGGCAGACCGAATAGACGAAGTCCTGCGCCGTGAACTCGGTGCCGTCGTGGAACTTCACGCCCTTGCGCAGCTTGAATTCCCAGGTCGTCTCGTCGATGGCGCGCCAGCTTTCCGCCAGTTCGGGCTGGAGCCGCATCTTGGCGTCCATGCTGACCAGCGATTCGAACACATGCTTGCGGGCGCGCGTGTTGGGGCCGAGGTTGTGGTAGTGCGGGTCGAGCGCGCTGGGTTCCGCCGAGGTGCCGACCGTCAGGGTCGCCGCCTGCGACGGCGTTGGGGCCGTGGCCAGCAGGGCCAGGCAGGCTGCCGCCGGCAGGAGTGGTTTGACGATTCCGAAACGCAGCACATCCGCAAGGCGCCGATCACGCCAATGCCGATCACGTAAGGCCATCCCTCGTCCCCCTGATTGTACGTTTGGTTTGTACCCGTGAAGCAGGCTCCCAGCCCTTGGGCCACGGTTTCTGCGGCCCGATTCTTGTCGTTCGGCTCGCCGCAAGCGGGGCGGCGGCACGTATGTGTTCAACGATCAGACCGTGAAACCATTGAACTGTCAACAGGGTCCGGTCTTCTGACCTATCCGGATTTTCCGGTGGGAAAGCTTTGGCAAACGGCGCCGGACGGGGCAGGATCGTTTCACCCGAAAATGCCAACGAAGAGAGCAAGGGGATTAGAGATGAAGACCTGCCAATCCTTCTACATCGGCGGCGCCTGGACCGAACCCGCGGCGGGCGCTACCGTGATGGAGGTGTTGAACCCGGCGACGGAGCAGGTGTCGGGCACCGTGGCGCTCGGCGGGCCAGAGGACGCGCAGCGCGCGGTGGCCGCGGCCCACGCCGCCTTCGACGGCTTTTCCCGCACCCCCCTGAACGAGCGGCTGGACCTGCTGGCCGCCGTCTGCGCGCTCTTCGAGAAGCGCATGGACGAGGTGGCCGACGCCATCACCGAGGAGATGGGCGCGCCCCTGGCGGCGCTGTCCAAGCCGGCGCAGGCCTTCATGGGGCTGGCCCATTTCAAGACGGCTCTGGAGGCCGCCCGCGAATACCCGTTCGAGCGGACCCGCGGCACCACCCGCATCCTGCGCGAGCCGGTCGGCGTCTGCGCGATGATCACGCCGTGGAACTGGCCGATCAACCAGATCGCCTGCAAGGTCGCCCCGGCGCTCGCCACCGGCTGCACGATGGTGCTGAAGCCCAGCGAGTTCGCTCCCTATTCGGCCTGGATCTTCACCGAGATCCTGCACGAGGCCGGGGTTCCGGCGGGCGTCTTCAACATGTTCTACGGCGACGGCGCGGTGGTCGGCCCGGTCCTGGCCTCGCACCCGCTGGTCGACATGGTGTCGCTGACCGGCTCCACCCGCGCCGGGGCGTCGGTCTCCCACAACGCCGCCGACAGCATCAAGCGCGTGTCGCTGGAACTGGGCGGCAAGTCCGCCAACATCATCTGCGAGAGCGCCGACCTGACCAAGGCGGTGACCCACGGCGTGCGATCGATGATGTCCAACACCGGACAGAGCTGCAACGCGCCGTCCCGCATGTATGTCCCGGCCTCCCGCCTGGACGAGGCGGAGACGATCGCCGCCCAGGTCTGCGCCCGTCTGGTGGTCGGCGATCCGCGCGGCGACCGCACCGGCGTCGGCCCGATCGCCAACCAGCGCCAATACGAGCGGGTGCAGCGCCTGATCCAGGCCGGCATCGAGGAGGGGGCCACCCTGCTGTGCGGCGGTCCGGGCCGTCCGGAGGGGCTGGAGCGTGGCTTCTACGCCAAGCCCACCGTCTTCAGCCGCGCCACCGATGGCATGACCATCATGCGCGAGGAGATCTTCGGCCCGGTCCTCACCATCCGCCCCTACGAGGATATCGAGGAGGCGATCCGCAGCGCCAACGACTCGCTCTACGGTCTGTCCGGCTACGTCTACGCCGGCACGGTGGACGAGGCGCGGGCGGTGGCGAAGCGGCTTCGCACCGGCATGGTGCACCTGAACGGCGCCTCCATCGACCTTGCCGCTCCCTTCGGCGGCTACAGGCAGTCCGGCATCGGGCGCGAGTGGGGCGAGGTCGGTTTCGAGGAGTTCCTGGAGACCAAGTCCGTCTACGGCAGCGACCCGGCGGCGTAGGGAGCCGCCTGGTGCTCGATACTCCCTCTCCCGATCTCCGGGAGAGGGTTTCGGGAGGGGGCAAACAGGTTGGGATGAGCGGCAAAAGGCCAAAATCAGTGCCACGGCTCCTGTGCGGTGCAGCCCGAAGCCTATTGATTCTCGGCGTGCTGGGCGCCGGGGCGGCCTGGGCCAAGGGGCCGCTCGACCGTACGGAGCCGGGACACATGCCGCCGGTGCCGCCCGGCGGCTATGACCTGCCGCTCTCGCCGCCGGTGGTCCAGTTCCCGCTGCCGCCGCAATGGGTGATGATCCGCTCCTCCCAGGACTGGCGGCACGCCGGGACCTTCGAGAAGGAGCTGAGCAAGGCCTGCGCCTCCCGCCAGTTCCGGGAGCAGATGCCCCTGCGTTATCGCGCCATCTTCAAGGGTGAGGTTCTGGGCGTCGCCTTCGGCCATGGCCTGAACCTGCATGACCCGAAGAAGCAGGCGAACCGCCGGCTGATCTATCTCTTCCGCAACGGCGACAGCACCGGCTGCACCATCGTGTCGATCACCAACGAGGATGTGCGCGTCCTGAACGACGCGCAGCCCGCTGGAGCGACGAAGCGGTAGGGCTCACTCGTCTTCCGACCCGCCGCCGAAGACCTCCGCGAAGCTGGCGATCATGGCGGCGTCCACATCCTCCATGGTGACGAGGTGGCCGAGCGCGACGATGGAGGTCACCCCATGCTCGCTGATGCCGCAGGGGACGATGCCGGCGAAGTGCGACAGGTCCGGCTCGACGTTCAGGGCGACGCCGTGGAAACTGACCCAGCGGCGCACGCGCACGCCGATCGCGGCGATCTTGTCCTCCTGGCCTGGGGCGCCGCCGTAGGGTTGCTTATCCACCCAGATGCCGACGCGGCCCTCCCGCCGTTCGCCGCGGATGTTTAAGGCGGCCAGCGTGCGGATCAGCCATTCCTCAAGGTCGTGGACGAAGGCGCGGATGTCGGCGCCGCGTGTCTTCAGGTCCAGCATCACATAGGCCACGCGCTGCCCCGGCCCGTGGTAGGTGAACTGCCCGCCGCGCCCGGCCTGATAGACGGGGAAGCGGCCCGGCTCCAGCAGGTCCTCCTCCCGCGCGCTCGTGCCGGCGGTGTAAAGGGGCGGATGCTCCAGCAGCCAGACCAGCTCCGGCGCGGTGCCGGCGCGGATGGCCTCGACGCGCGCCTCCATTTCGGCCAGCGCGTCGGGGTAGGGGACGGGCGTGTCGCTGATCCGCCACTCCACCGCTCGCGCCGGGACGGCATCGGCGGCGGCATCGGCGGCGGGCGGAATAGGGGCGGTGAGATCGGTCATGCCGATGTTATGAACTTTCTTTGGCAAAAACGCGAGACACCGCTTGATCGGGCGATGGGGATCTGCTATTCCCCCGCTCCACCCGATGAGGGGAGCAGTTCCCTCCTCGGTTCTACCAGCCTTGTGCGGTCGTGGCGGAATTGGTAGACGCGCAGCGTTGAGGTCGCTGTGGCAGAGATGCCGTGGAAGTTCGAGTCTTCTCGACCGCACCATCCCCCCGAAACGGGGGATCAGGCAAACAAACGAAAAGCCCGCCGGTCCATCGGACCACAGCGGGCTTTTTCGTTTTCAGGCCGCCCGGATCAGGGCTGTTTCTTCCGGGCCGCTCCGCCTCAGCGGAACTCCACATACTGATCGAGCGCCACGCGCCGCATGGTCTGCACGATGTAGGGCTGCGCGTTGTGCACCGTCACCAGCCCCTTGGCGTCGCGGCAACGGTTGGCAAGGACGAACAGCATGCCGATCGCCGCGGAGTCGAGAAAGGTCAGATAACGCAGGTCCAGCCGCACCTCGGGCCGCGCGCCGATGTCCCAATCCGCCAGCAGGTCGTGGAACTTGCGGCTGTCGTCGTAGGTGAAACGCCCCGACAGCATGATCCCCTCCTGACCGTCGATGTCGGTGTAGGCGTACTCCATCGTCACATCCGCTGGCCGGTGGTGTCGGTTCTTCTCGGGCTGCGCGAGGTGGAAAGCCCCGCGCGCATTATGGGTGCACGAATTGTGAAGCCCACGCAAGCAATTGCGCGCAGGGCCGGAGGGCCCGGACCGGTCCGCCGGGCTGGACAAAACAGCGGCACACCTATATTCGGTGGGCGCCCCGGCGGGATTCCGCGAGGGCTCCCCACCAACCCGCAAACGCCGGTGCGCCATGGTCGGCCGATCGCAGGACCATGCCGTCACGCCGCATTGCCATCGTGAAGGGAGGGTGCCGCCATGCACACCGACCGCCAGGAACCGGATCGTATCCAGGACGATGTGCCGCACCCGGCCGAACGCCCCGACCCGCCCCGCGAGGACGGCGAGGAGGAGCGCGCCTATGGTGTTAAGCCGGAGTTCGTGGAGGAGATCGTCGAGCGGCTGCACGCCGGACGGCGCGACGATCTGCGCGCGGAGGTGGACAAGCTTCACCCCGCCGACATCGCCGACCTGATCGAGCAACTCGGCCACGACGACCGGGAGGCGCTGATCGGCGTCCTGCGCCCCGACTTCGACGGCGAGGTGCTGAGCTACCTCAACCCCGATCTCCGCGAGGAGATCGTCGAGCTGTTCGAGCCGAAGGAGCTGGCCGCCGCCGTCGCGGAGCTGGACACCGACGACGCCGTCGACGTCATCGAGGATCTGGACGAGGACACCCGGCGCGAGGTTCTGGAGAATCTGCCGGCCGCCGACCGGGCGCTGGTCCAGGAGAACCTGACCTACGACGAGTACACCGCCGGCCGCCTGATGCAGCGCGATCTGGTGGCGGTGCCGCAGTTCTGGACGGTGGGCAAGACCATCGATTACGTCCGCGCCGCCACCGACGAGCTGCCGGAGGACTTCTACGACATCTTCGTCGTCGATCCGATGCACCGGGTGGTCGGTGCGGTGCCGCTGTCGCGCCTGCTGCGCCAGAAGCGGTCGGTCCGCATCGCCGATCTGGTGACGGAGGAGGTGGACACCATCCCCGCCACCATGGACCAGGAGGAGGTGGCGAACCTGTTCCGCCAATACGCCCTGGTCTCCGCCCCCGTGGTGGACGCCGGTGGGCGGCTGATCGGCGTCATCACCGTCGACGACGTGGTCCACATCATCGACGAGGAGGCCGAGGACGACATCGGCAAGCTGGGCGGCGTCGGCGACACCTCCATCTACCGCTCGGTTCTGGAAACCTCGCGCTCGCGCATTTCCTGGCTGGGCGTGAATCTGTTTACCGCCTTCGCGGCGGCGGGCGTCATCTCGCTGTTCGAGGCGACCATCGAACAGATCGTGGCGCTGGCCGTGCTGATGCCGATCACCGCCTCAATGGGCGGCAACGCCGGGACCCAGACCCTGACCGTGGCGGTGCGCGCCCTGGCGACACGCGAGCTGTCGTCCTCCAACGCCCCCCGCGTGGTGGGTAAGGAGGTGCTCGTTGGGCTGCTCAACGGCGCCGTCTTCGCCACGCTGGTCGGGGCCATCGCCGCGACGTGGTTCGAGCCGATGATCGGCTTGGTCATCGGCTGTGCCATGGTCATCAACCTGTTCGTCGCCGGCCTGTGCGGGGTGCTGATTCCCATCGGACTGGACCGGCTGGGCGTCGATCCGGCGGTGGCGAGTTCGGTCTTCCTGACCACCATGACCGACGTCATCGGGTTCCTGTCCTTCTTGGGGCTGGCGTCGCTTTTGTTGTTGTGACCAACGAAAAGGGGCTTGCCAAAGGCGGCCCTCTTCCGGATGATCCGGGCATTGGCTGGGGTGCCGTGCGGGATGAGCCCGCGCGGCTGAGATCACACCCATCGAACCTGTCTGGATAATGCCAGCGAAGGGAGCCGCCGCATGGTATCCGCGCCCTTATTTCATTCTGATTCCGCGAAACCCACCGTCGCCGTGATCGGCGCCGGGGTGGTCGGCCTCTCCATCGCCTGGAGGCTGGCCGTCGCCGGCTGCCGGGTTGAGGTCTTCGACCGTGGCGCTGCCGGCCGGGGCGCCAGCCACGCCGCGGGCGGGATGCTCGCCGCCTGCGTGGAGACCGAACCCGGCGAAGAGAGCCTTCTGCCGCTGACCCGCGCCTCCCAGGACCTGTGGCCCGCCTTCGCGGCGGAGTTGGAGGCCGCCTCCGGCATGGCGGTGGACCTGCGCGGCGAAGGCACGATGGTCATCGCGCTGAACGCCGACGACGCCGCCAAGGTGCGGTTCCTGCACGACTTCCAGACCAAGCTCGGCCTGCCCGTGGAATGGCTGAGCGGGGCGGAGGTGCGTCGGCGCGAACCCTATCTCCAGCCGGGCGTGGCCGGCGCGCTGTTCTGCGCCGGCGACCATCAAGTCGACAACCGCAAGGTTGCCACCGCCCTGCACGCCGCCGCCCTGCGGGCCGGCGCCGTGGTGCACGAGTACGCCGAGGTGTCCCGCATCGAGATCCGCGGCGGCCGCGCCGTCGGCGTCCAGGTTGGCAACCGGCTTTTCGAGGCCGACCGGGTGGTTCTGGCCGCCGGGGCGTGGTCGGGTTGGATCGACGGCCTGTCCCCGGCGGTGCGTCCGCCGGTGCGTCCGGTGAAGGGCCAGATGCTCTGTTTGCGCATGGACCCCCGCCTGCCGCTGCTGCGCCATGTGGTGTGGACCCCCGGCACCTACCTGATCCCGCGGCTGGACGGGCGGCTGCTCGTCGGCGCCACGACGGAGGAGCGCGGATTCGACGACCGGCTGACCGCCGGGGGCCAGTTCGCCCTGCTGGAAGGGGCGTGGCGCGCCCTGCCGGGCATCGCCGAGCTGCCCATCGAGGAGGCGTGGGCCGGCTTCCGCCCCGGCACCCGCGACGACGCCCCGATCCTCGGCCTCTCGGAGGTGGAGGGTCTGGTCTACGCCACCGGGCACCACCGCAACGGCATCCTGCTGACCCCGGTCACCGCGGACTCGGTGGCGCGGCTGGTCCTGACCGGAGAGGCCGATCCGGTGATCCGCCCCTTCGCGCTCGACCGTTTCGCCCAGCCGAAGGGGGCCGCGGCATGAGCGCCCGCATCCGCGTGAACGGGCGGGAGGAGGACCTCGCCGCCCCCACCGTCGCCGCCCTGCTGGCCGGGCGGGGAATCGCCGCGGGCACCCACGGGGTCGCGGTCGCCCTTAACGGCGCCGTTCTGCCGTCCCGCCGCTGGGACGAGACGCCCCTGTGCGCGGGCGACGCCTTGGAGATCATCCGCCCCGTGCAGGGCGGGTAAAGGGCAGCAGTTCCAACCAACGGCATTTCCCTCTCCCGCCTCGGGAGAGGGTGCCCGCGTCAGCGGGCGGGTGAGGGTCGCACGAGGATTGTGGCGCTGATTCTTGGCGGCACCCTCACCCTTCCCACGCTCCGCGCGGGCCCCTTCCCTCTCCCGGGGCGGGAGAGGGAGTATCGGTCAATGAGGACACACCCATGAACGACACGCTCACCATAGCGGGCCGTGAGTTCCGCTCGCGCCTGTTTCTCGGCACCGCCGGCTACCCGAACCAGCAGGTGATGCTGGATGCGCTGGAGGCCAGCGGCAGCGACCTGGTCACGCTGGCCATCCGGCGCATCAGCCTGGACGGCTATTCGGAGAGCCTCGTCGACGTCATCGGCGATCGCGCCGGGCTGCTGCCCAACACCGCCGGCTGTTTGACCGCCAAGGAGGCGGTGCTGACCGCCCAGCTCGCCCGCGAGGCGCTGGGCGTGGACTGGATCAAGCTGGAGGTCATCGGCGACCGCGAGCTGCTCTACCCCGACGTCGAGGAGCTGCTGCGCGCGACCGAGGAACTGGTGGCCGACGGCTTCACCGTTCTGCCCTACTGCAACGACGATCCGGTGACCTGCCGCAAGCTCGCCGACCTGGGTGCTGCGGCGGTGATGCCGCTGGGCGCCTTCATCGGCTCGGGGCTGGGCATCCGCAACCCGCACGCCATCGAGACGATCTGCGCGCGCAGCCCGGTGCCGGTGGTTCTGGACGCCGGAATCGGCACGGCGTCGGACGCCGCCCTGGCGATGGAACTGGGCTGCGCCGCCGTCCTGCTGAACACCGCGGTGTCGAAGGCGCGCGACCCGGTGCGCATGGCGGCGGCGATGCGCGACGCGGTGGCGGCGGGGCGGGCGGCCCGTCTGGCCGGGCGCATGCCGAAACGCGCCTTCGCGGAAGCGTCGAGCCCGCAGCTCGGCTTGATCGGAACGTAAGGGTGGCGCAGGGTAAGGGCCGTCCGATTTCGACCCCCCGAACACAATCAGAGAGACCCGAGACGTGCTCAAGACCTTCGAACCGCGCGATCCGGACTGGGAGGCGCGCTGCCGCGCCAGCTTCGAACGCCAGCCGATCTGCAAGACGCTGGGGATCGAGCTGACGCGGCTGGAGCCCGGCTTTTGCGAGATGCGCCTGCCGTTCCGCGCCGACCTGACGCAGCAGCACGGCTTCTTCCACGCGGGCATGGTCAGCACGCTGGCCGACAACGCCGGGGGCTACGCCGGCTACACGCTGATGCCGGCGGGCAGCGAGGTCTTGGCGGTGGAGTTCAAGGTCAATCTGATGGCGCCGGCCAAGGGCGAGGTGATGATCGCCCGCGCCCGCGTGTTGAAGCCGGGCCGCACCCTGACCGTCACCAGCGTCGAGATTTCGATGCTGGACGGCGGGGTGGAGAAGGACTGCGCCATCATGCAGCAGACCCTGTTCTGCCAAGCCCCCGCCTGACCCGTCCCACCTTTTTCCATCCGATCCAGGAGATTCGCATGCCGCTGTCGCGTCTTTTCGGTGCCGCGCTGATTGCGGGCGCCGCCACCGTCGCTCTGGCCCAGCCGGCCTTCGCCCAGAAGAAAGAGCCGCCGGCCTGCGGCGCCGTCTCCTTCCGCGCCATCGCCCCCGGCGCGCCGGACGGCGAAACCGACGCCGGCCTCTACAAGTCCCGATTCGGCAAGATCGAGGTGAAAGCCGAGGTGAAGGGCGGGCAGGCCACCAACTATTACATGGTGCTGAACGGCAAGCGCATCGACGCCTCGGCCAACCCGCCCAAGGCCGCCGATTCCTGCCTGAAGTCCAAGAGCGTCAAGCTGCCCTACCAGAAGCAGGCGGCGGGCGCTTGCACCGGCAACCGCTTCCGCGTGGTCATCGACCGTTCCGGCAAGCAACCGGTGGCCCTGTTCTTCGGCCTGCACGGCGACGATTGGGCCTATTGCAGCGGCACCACGCTGGACAAGGGCGCCTGACGAGAGGCTTCGCGACCGGGAGACCGCTCATGACCGGGACCATCGCCCATCTGTCCGCCGCGGGGCTGTTCCTGCTGCTGACGCATTTCGGCATTTCCAGCACACCGCTGCGCGCCGCGCTGGTCGGACGACTGGGTGAGAAGCCCTATCTCGGCTTCTATTCGCTGGTCTCGGCGCTGGCCTTCTGGTGGCTGGTGGCGGCCTACAACGCGGCGCCCCATGTGCCGGTGTGGCCGCCCGCCGGCGGGCTAGCCTGGGTGCCGATCCTGCTGGTGCCGGTCGCCCTGTTGCTGCTCGTCGCCGGCCTCTCCACCCCGAACCCGACCTCGGTCGGGCAGGAGACGCTGCTGACCGGCGACCGGGAGCCGGTCCGCGGCATCCTGCGGGTGACGCGGAACCCGTTCCTGTGGGGCGTCGGGGTGTGGGCGGTCGCCCATATGGTGCCGAACGGCGATCAGGCCTCGCTGATCCTGTTCGGCACGCTCGCCCTGCTGGCGCTGGGCGGCAGCGTCCTGATCGACGCGAAGCTGGCGCGGCGGTTGGGGGCCGATTGGGACCGCTACGCCGCGCGCACGTCCAACCTGCCCTTCGCGGCGATCCTGGCCGGGCGCCAAAGCCTCGTCTGGCGAGAGATCGGCTGGTGGCGCCCGGCGGTGGCTCTGCTGGTCTATGGCGGGCTGCTGCACCTGCACCGGATGCTGTTCGGCGTGTCGCCGCTGCCCTGGTGACGCTCCGCCTTTACGCTCAGAACGTCATGCCGCGCACCTGATCGCGCAGCGTGTTGCGGGCGGTGTCGGCCTCCTTGCGGGCGGTGGCCAACTCGCGGGACAGACCGTCCAGGCGGGTTTCCTGCTCGCCCATCTTGGCGATGGTCCGCTTGAACAGGTCGCTGTCGCGCGGCAGCGTGGCGAGGTTCTGGCGCAACCGCTCCTGCTCCTTGCCGATCTCCGACTGTTCGCGCTCCAGGTCGGCGACGCGGCGCTCCTTGTCGGCGACGGCGCCGCGCAGGGTCGCGACCTTGGCCAGGGCCTCGCGCGCCGCAGCCGGCAGTTCGGTGGAGGAGGCGTAGGCCCGCACCTGCTCCGGCGACATTTCCGAGATGCCGAACCGTTCGATCCGCGGCCGCTCCAGCGCGACGGCCAAGGTTACCGTCTGGCCGGCGGGCACCGCCACCGGCAGGCGGTAGGCGTCGGCGGTCAGGTCGGGAGCGGCCCCGCCAGTGGGCTGCACCAGCTCCCAGCCGGAACGCCGCGGATGCTCGACGATGACGGTGCGGTCCTCGCCCGCCGCTCCGGCGATCCGGTAGGTGGTGGTCTGGCGGTCGGTCACGGTCAGCTGCAGCACCCCGTCGGCCAGGGTGGCGCGGGACAGGGTGCGGCTCGGCTGCTCGGAGCGGTCCACCGTCACCGCCTGATCCACCGCGAAGCTGAGGATTCGGCTCTCGCCCGCCGGAAGGGTGGCCAGCCGTGCGTCGCCCACATAGGCGGCGGCCCCGCCCAGCCGTTCATAGAGCGTCAGCACGCCCGGCGGCAGGCCGGTCTCGCCGGAGTCGCCGTTGCTGAGGCGCAGCGCGGCCAGAGGGTGGCGCGGCTGGGTGTTGGGCTGGTAGAGCGACAGCCGCTCCGCCGGGATGGCGCGGGCGGTGATCGGCATCATCATCGTGCCGCCGTTGGCCAGGGTCACCGGCTGCGGGTAGCGGAACAGCACCTGCGCCGTCGCCTCCGTGCTTTCGGCGGGGGTGGTCTCCGCCGCGCGCTGGGGCATCGCTCCGGCGAAGGGCGCGCTCATGGTCGGCGCCGGAGCGGGGGCGGGCGGTACGGCCATGGCGGTCGGGGCGCCGGACTCCGCGGCGGCGCGCGAACGGCCGGCCGGTTCCATGGCCTTCGCCATCACGTCGGCGGCCACGGCGCCCTCGTCGGGGGGCGGCAGGACGCGGCCCAGAACCTCCACCGGCACCTCCGGACGGTTGACGAAATAGGCGGAGTAGAGCGCCTGCCGGAAGGTGACCGGGTTGCCCGACGCCACCGACAGTTCGACCCCCTTCCAATCGTCGCCGCTGAGATTCTCCAGCACGGCCCAGCCCTGCAGGTCGCCCGTGCCGCCCTCGGCCCCCTTCGCTGATTCGGGCAGGGTCAGGCGGTAGGTCGCCTTCCACAGCGGAGCGGCCACCACATAAGCGACGCGCACGGTGCGCTCAGCGCCCGCGTCCGCCTGCGGAGCAGTGGTGCGGATGGTCAGGCGCCGCCGCTCCTTGCCCGCCGCACCGGCGACGGCGGCCAGCGCGGAGTCGAGCTGCGCCTGCACCCGCGGGTCGGCGAAGCGCAGGGAATCGGTTTCCTCCAGGAGGAGCTGGCGCAGCCCTTCCGCGGTCATCAGGCTGACGCGGTTGCGGGTGACGGTGCCGCCGCCGTTGGGAAGCTGGGTGTACTCCTCCGTCACCGAAAGCAGCCGGCCCGACACCGCGCGGGAGCCGCTGGTCTGCACCTCCGCCCCCTTCATGGCGTTCAGCAGGGCGCTGGGGGAGGCGAGATCCTCCGGCGTGAAGGGCAGTTCGCGGAAGGCGGTCTCCAGCGGCTCCTGCCCGGGCAGGTCCACCGTGCCGATGCCGCCGCGGTCATCGTAGACCACGATGCTCTTCAGGACGTCGTCCACCTGGTCGCGGCGCACCTCCAGGGTCAGCGCCGCGTCGCCGGACACGCGCGCCTCATGCTCGAAATAGCCGACGCCGCCGGTGGACAGCAGCACCCGCTTCAGCGCCAGCGCTCCCGGCGGCTGCTCCGCCGCCAGGGCGGGCGCGGCCAGCAGCGGCACGGCAAGGGTGAAGAGGGCGGCTTTCGTGATCCCGGACATGCGGGTTTCTCCCGTTATGGACGATTGGGCGTTCTTGGCCTGACAGATTGCGCCTGACAGGCTGGGCCCGGCTTCCTTGCCCGGCTTACGCTTTGATTTGGGAAAGAATTGGGCAGGCGGAAAGACGCGAACCGCGCCGACATGCCGCGGAACCGCCGCCGGTCAGGGTTTGTGCGGCTTCAGCCCTCTGTGACATAAAGGCGCCAGGTCGGTTCCGACGACTATAAGTAGCACGAACAATAAGGGATGGAAACGCCATGGATCTTGGCGGGAGCGGGGCCGGACATGGGTCCGGCTGCTGGCGCGGGGACGCCCCGCGGGCCCTCGTGGCAGGCCGTGTGACGGGGGCCGCGGACGCTCCGGAACGGCGGTGGGTGTTCGTGTCCGGCACCTCCGGCTTCGATGCGGAGCGCCGGACGATGGCCGGCGATGTGGAGGAGCAGGCGCGCCAAACCCTGCGCAACATCCGCCGGACCCTGCGGCGGTCGGAGGCGGATTTGTCGGACGTGGTGCGGATGCGGGTCTATCTGGCCGACGCCGCCGATTTCCCCCGGGTTCAGCCGATCCTGGCGGAGGAATTCCGCGATCGCCCGCCCGTCGGCACGACCATGGTCTGCCCGCTGGCCGACCCGCGCATGAAGATCGAGATCGAGGTCACCGCGCGCTGTTGAGCGTTCCGCGTCTCCGGCTCATGGCTCGCCGACCAGCGTGCGCGCCGATTCGATGTGGCGGCGGGCCTCGGTCAGCAGCGCGCGGTGCTGGGCCAACGCTTCGCGGATGGGCAGGCGGCTGTTGTAGACGCGCACCTCGTTCAGCAGGCGGTCGGCGCGGTCGAGATGAGCCATCCGTTCCAGGCATTGGTCGAGCACGAGCATGGTCATTCCCCTTCGGTGCGGGCTTTTGCCTTTCGCCTCGCGGCTGAGAGGAATAAACCAACCTGTGATGACCGCGTGATTTCAGGAAACCGGCTTTTTCGTTTCGATCGCACGGCAGGATGTTTCAGGGGATTCACCCATCGGTCGTGCAACGGGTGCCTGTTACGGGCTTGTAACCGATTGCGTGCACCCATGGCGGTGAGCTATGAAGAGGACGGGAGGTAACGGCCATGCACATTCTCGCGGTCGATGATGATGAGCCGGTGCGCGAACTTCTGGAGTCCTATCTGGCTTCGGAAGGCTACCGCGTGACCACCGCACCGGACACGGCCGCGGCGAAGAAGGCGTTGGAGGGCGATCCCGTCGATCTGGTGGTCTGCGACCTGCGGCTTCCCGACGGCGACGGGCTGGGGCTGGTCCGCCAGATCCGCACCGAATCGCACATTCCCGTCATCATCCTGTCGTCGAAGGACCAGGATGTGGACCGCATCGTCGGGCTGGAACTGGGCGCCGACGATTATCTGACCAAGCCGTTCAACCCGCGCGAATTATTGGCCCGCATCAAGGCCGTGCTGCGCCGCGTCTCCGGCGAGGGCCGTCCTCCGCGCAGCCCCGACGACCTGCGCGCCGTGGTGCAGTTCGCCAATTGGGAACTGGACCTGACCGCCCAGCGCCTGCGCAGCCAGGAAGGGCGCGAGGTGGAGCTGACCAAGGCGGAGTTCGGCCTGCTCGCCGCCTTCGTGAAGCGCCCGCAGCGCGTGCTGACCCGCGACCAGCTGCTGGACCTGACCCGCGCCGACGGGGCGGAGGTGTTCGACCGCTCCATCGACGTGCTGATCCTGCGCCTGCGCCGCAAGATCGAGGCGAACCCGAAGGAACCGCGGATCATCAAGACCGAGCGCGGCGCCGGCTATGTCTTCGACGCCAAGGTGAAGACGGTCTGAATCCCGTCCAGCCGTCGGCGGCTGGACGGAACCTTCGGCGCGCGTTAGCCTTTCCGGAAAAGCAGAACCGGGAGGATGCGCGGATGGCCGACCCCATCGATTTCTACTTCGACTTCGCCTCGCCCTACGGCTATTTCGCCAGCCGCCGCATCGAGGAACTGGCTGCGGCGCATGGCCGCACCGTCACGTGGCGCCCGATCCTGCTCGGCGCCATCTTCAAGGTGACGGGGATGAAGCCGAACCTCCAGCAGCCGTTGCGCGGCGAGTATCTGGTCCATGACGTGGGCCGGATCGCCCGGCTGACCAACGCGCCCTTCACCTATCCCGACTCGGCCCCCGCCAACAGCGTCGCTGCGTCGCGCGCCTTCTACTGGCTGACCGACGAGCATCCCGAGCAGGCGAAGCTGTTGGCCCGCACCCTCTACCACGCCCATTGGGGGGAGGGGCGCGACATCGGCCCCGCCGAAACGGTGGTGGAGATCGCCGGCACGCTCGGCCACGACCGGGCGGCGGTGGCCGCGGCCCTCCAGGACCAGACCGTCAAGGACCGCCTGCGCGCCGAGAACGACGCGGCGGTGGACCGCGGCGTCTTCGGCTCCCCCTTCGTGATCGTCGACGACGAACCCTTCTGGGGCTGGGACCGGCTGGACATGGTGGAGCGCTGGCTGAGCACGGGCGGCTGGTAGGCTTACCGTAAAGCCCGTTGGGGGAGGGCGGTTGAAAGTCCTGCCATCGGGACCGGCCATGGCGCTATAAGGTGGGCACCACCGACAACCGGTTCGCGCATGGACCAGATCCTCCCCGACCGCCGCTCCAGCAAGGCCGCCGGCCCCGCCCATACGTCCCGGCCCCGCGCCCGCCGGTCCTGGCTGACCGGCGCGGTGCTGACCGCGCTGATGCAGGGGATGATCGCCCTGTCCATCCGCTCGGTGTCGGGCGATCTCGCTTTCGCCCTGCTGGGGTCGGTCGGCCTCGTCGTCGGGGCCTTCCACTATCTGTTTCCGGGAAGCCAGTTCTTCAGCCTTGCCCTGGCGAACTTCATCGGCGTCTACGCCTGTGTGTTCGTCTTCTTCCTGGAAAGCAACTTCCACAGCATCCCGTCGCACATCCAGGCCGCCGCCTTCGCGATCCCGCTGATCGCCTTCCTGGGGGGCGCGTGGTGGCGGGCCAACACGATCCGCAGCATCGTGATGTCGCGGCGGTTGCGCGACGGCGGGCATTTCGACCGCATCTTCCTGTGGATGGCCCCGGTCTGGGGAATCGGCGCGCTGACCTTCCTGCTGCCGGGACGGGAGGTGTCGCCGGAGATGCTGACGGCGATCTTCCTGCTGTCGATGTCGGCCATCGGAGTCGTCGTCGCGCTGGTCGCCCGCGATATCGCCGTCTTCCTGCTCGACGCCGGGCTGCTGTTCGAGGGCTTCTTCCAGCAGGCGGCCCGGCTGGTGCTGCCGGCCTTCGCCTTTCTGACCTTCTATTCGCTGTGCATCATCATGTTCGGCGCCTTCTACACCATCCTCGACCGCTTCATGGTGGAGCCGAACTTCATCATCGACGGCGTGCGCCGCGACCTGACCTTTCCGGAGGGGCTGTACTTCTCGCTGGTCACCTTCGCCACGGTCGGCTACGGCGACATCCACCCGGTGACGGGGGCGGTACGGCTGATCTGCGGGATCGAGATCGTGATGGGAGTCCTGCTTCTGCTGTTCGGCTTCAGCGCCATCATCGGCCACACCGCCCCGCGGGACCGCCGCGACCGCGACGGTCCCCTTTGAACCGCATCAGGGGGCGAGGAACACCGTCTCGGCCTGATGGACCACCCCGTCCGAGAGGCGGGTCAGGGTGAGGGTCAGCGGCATGGAGCCGGCCACCGCGGCTCCCGCCGGGGCGCGGACATGGACGCGGTGGGTCTGCACCGTGTCGGGTTCGGCGCCCAGCACCGGCGCCGCGCCATCGGCAGCCCCGCCACCAACTGCCTCGCTACCAACCGCCGTCACCTTGGCGCCGCGGGGGCCGGAGACCGTTAGCCGGTAGCCCTGCGGGGCGCGGGTCATGTTGGAGATCTTGACCGTGTAGCTGTTCTGGATCGCGCCGTCGGACAGGGTGACGTAGAGCGGCGCCCGGTCACGAAGGACGGAAACGTCCACCGTCGGCTCCAGCAGCACGCCGAGCGTCATCATCCCGCCGACCACCAGCATCACCAGCGAATAGATGATGGTGCGCGGGCGAACCAGCCGGTAGGGCTCCGGCTTGCGGGCCACGGCCTTGGCCTCCTGAGCGGATTGGGTGTCGTAGCGGATCAGCCCGCCGGGGCGCCCGATACGGCCCATCACGTCGTCGCAGGCGTCGATGCACAGGCCGCAGCTGATGCAATCCATCTGCAGGCCGTCGCGGATGTCGATGCCGGTCGGGCAGACCTGGACGCAGGCCTTGCAGTCAATGCAGTCGCCGAGCCCTTCGGCGGAACGTTCCGTCCAGCTCTGCTCCTTGCGCAGCGGCGCGCGGCCGTCGCCGCGCCAGTCCTGATAGGTGACGGTGAGGCTCTCATCGTCCAGCAGGGCGGCCTGGATGCGCGGCCAGGGGCAGACATAGACGCACATCTGCTCCCGCATGAAGCCGGCCATGGCGTAGGTGCAGGCGGACATGAACAGGATCCAGCCGGTCGCCACCGGCCCGGGCTGGAAGCGCAGCAGGTCCGCGACGTAGCCCGGCGCGTCCACGAAGTAGAAGAGGGCCGAGGCCCCGGTCACCAGGGCGATCAGCAGCCAGACCGCGTGCTTGGCCGCCTTCTTGGCCAGCCAGCCGGCGTTGCGCGGACCGTTGTCCAGCCGGATGCGGGCGCCGCGGTCGCCCTCGATCCACTCCTCCACCTTCACGTAGAGGTCGGTCCATACCGTCTGCGGGCAGGTGTAGCCGCACCAGACGCGGCCGGCGAGCGCGGTCGCCAGGAACAGGCCGACCGCCGCCAGGATCATCGCGCCCGTCAGGTAGTAGATGTGCTGCGGCCAGAGTTCGAGCGCGAACAGGTAGAAGCGCTGGCTGTCCAGATCGAACAGGATCGCCTGGTTGGGCAGGCCGGCGCCGCGGTCCCAGCGCAGCCAGGGCAGCAGCATGAACAGTGCCAGCAGGCCCACCATCAGCGCCGACTTGATGCGGCGGAACCGGCCACGCGCCGCCTTCGGGTAGATCTTCTGGTGCGAAGCGTAGAACGGAGCCGGAGCTGAGGAAGCCGGGGTGGACGGGGCCGGAGCGGAGGGCGGCGGGGGAAGGCTGGACGAGCGGGCGAGATTCTGCATGGCGTGCCTCTGCGCAAACATCCGCACCACCCGAGCGGTGGCCTGCGGCATGGCGCCGACTGTATGCCTTCAATCGCCGATTCCGCAAGCGTGATTGACTGCATTCAATGAGGGCTGTGTATGGAAAATCCTGATTTTTCGGGAGGCGATCCCAGCAATGCGACACTCTGAAGCAGGCTTTGATGGCCTTCAGATGATGACACCCGCGGTGGCGGGGGGCAGGACCAGGGCGTCGGCCAGGATCTCCAGCGCGCGGCGGGTCTCGTCGCGGTCGAGCGGGGCTCCCAGGCAGAAGCGCAGGGCCGCAGGCACGTCCGGTGTGGTGGCGAAAGCCTCCGCGGCCACCGCCGAGATGCCCCGGCTGCGCAGGTGGGCGGTGAACTCCCCGCCGGTCCAGCCGTCCGGCAGGGTGAGCCAGAGATGGAAGGCCTCCCGCTTGGTGACGATCCGTTCCGCCGGCAGAAGCGACTCGGCGAGCGCCCGGCGGGCCATGGCCTCCGCCCGGATGGCATCGCGCACGGCCTCTGCGGTGCCATCGGCGATCCACAACCGGGCGATGGCGGCGGACAGCGGGGCGGCGATCAGCGTGGTCGCCCGCTGCGCCACCGCCACCCGGCGGGCCTGCCGGGCGTCGGGCGCCGCCACATAGGCGATGCGCAGCGCCGGGGACACGCATTTGGCAAGCCCGGCGACGTGGTAGGTCAGCTCCGGCGCGAAAGCGGCCAGCGGCGGCGGCGCCGTTTCCGGCAGCGGGCCGTAGATGTCGTCCTCGATGATTGGAACGCCATGGTCGCGCACCGCTGCCGCGACCGCCCGCCGCCGCTCCTCCGGCATGGTCGCGGTGGTCGGGTTGTGGAAGGTGGGAATGCAGTAGAGCGCCTTGGGCCGGTGCTCGGCCAGGGTGGCGCGCAGAGCATCAGGGTCGATGCCGTCCGCGTCCATGGGGACGCCGACCACCCGCAGCCCGAGTTGGGCCGCGGCGGCGCGGAAGCCGGGATAGGTCAGCGCCTCCGCGCAGACCGTGTCGCCGGGGCGGGCCAGGGCGGACAGCAGCGCGAGCAGGGCGGCCTGCGTGCCGGGTGCCACCAGCACCCGCTCCGCCGTCAGGCCGGGCAGGCGATGGCGCAGCCAATGCACCGCCGCCTCGCGGTCGTCCGGGCTGTCGGCCCCGTCCGGGTAGCGCAGCAGGTCCGGCAATCCCAGAGCCGCGGTGGCCGCGGCGACCCCGCGGTTCATGCGGGCGGTCAGGGCGGTGGAATCCTCCGGCTGTGGTGGCTGGTTCATCGCCATGCTGACGGCCAGCGGCACCGTCGCAACGGCGGTATGCGGCTCCGCGGCGAAGGGCGGGGGAACATGGCCCGTCTTGCGCACGAAGGTGCCTTGTCCAACGCGCGCGTCGACCAGCCCGCGGTGGCGCGCCTCCCCATAGGCGCGGCTGACGGTGGTGAAGTCGATGCCCAGCCGGTCGGCCAGGATCCGCTGCGGCGGCAGCCGGTCGCCGGGCCTCAGCCGCCCCGCCCCGATGTCCGCCGCGATGGCGTCCGCGATGGCGATGTAGACGGGGCGGCTGCGGTCTTCCAGGGAGGGCGCCCAGTCGTTGGGGTGCGCGGCGGTTTGGGGGGTGGGAAGCGGCGGCATGGCGATCCTTGCAGGGAGGCGGGGCGCTCCCTTCCAGACATTAGGCCCGGCATTGTATGGATTGTCAATATGCGCGTCGTGAAGTTTCACCGGCCGCGCCAGCCCTCTCGTTCATAGCGGGGTGCAGCGCCCTGGACAACAGGCTTCACAGCCAAAGCGTGCGCAGAAAAAAGGCCACCGGGGCGGGCCCCGATGGCCTTCGAGTCTAGGGAGGAAACGTCCAGGACGTCGCACCGGCCGCCGCAACGGCGGCCCACAACGCTTGAACACAAGAGAAAGCATACTAATATATTAATATGAAAGCAAGCAGGAAATCAGGGGTGGCAATCCATTTTCGATGCCGGCCCACGGTTTCGCCGCCCCACTTCCGTCCCGCCGGAGCGACGGGACGGAAGCGGCAACCGTAGAGGTCAGCCGCTGTTGCGCAGGCCGGCGGCGACGCCGTTGATCGACATCAGGATGCCGCGCCGCACCCGCTCGTCGCTGCTGCCGGCGCGGTGACGCCGCAGAAGCTCGACCTGGACGTGGTTCAGCGGGTCCATGTAGGGGAAGCGGTTGCGGATCGACCGGGCGAGCAGCGGGTTCTCGCCCAGCAGCTCGTCATGGCCGGCGATGGCCAGCAGATGGCGGCGGGTGCGCTGCCACTCCTCGCGGATGCGGCCGAAGATGCGCTCGCGCAGCTCGACGTCCTCCACCAGCTCCGCGTAGCGCGAGGCGATGGCGAGGTCGCTCTTGGCCAGCACCATGTCCATGTTGGACAGCAGCGACTTGAAGAAGGGCCAAGCGCGGTTCATGCGCTGGAGCAGGGCGAGCCCGTCCGGCTCCTCCTTCAGCCAGGCCTCCACGGCGCTGCCGAAGCCGTACCAGCCCGGCAGCATCAGGCGGCACTGCGCCCAGGAGAAGACCCAGGGAATGGCGCGCAGGTCCTCGATGCGGTCCGACTTGGTGCGCGAGGCCGGACGGCTGCCGATGTTCAGCGTGGCGATTTCCGAGATCGGCGTGGCCGTTCGGAAATACTGGGTGAAGCCCGGCGTCTCGTAGACCAGCCCGCGGTAGGCGCCGAAGGCCAACTCCGACAGCCGCTCCATCGCCGCGTAGAAGGACTCCGCCGGCTCGACCCGGTTCTCCAGGTCGAGCAGGGTGGCCTCCAGCGTCGCCGCGGTCAGGACCTCCAGGTTGCGCTGCCCGACCTCGGGCCGCCCGTACTTCGAGGCGATGACCTCGCCCTGCTCGGTGATGCGGATCTGGCCGGACACCGCGCCGGTCGGCTGGGCCAGGATGGCCTGATAGCTGGGGCCGCCGCCGCGGCCGACCGAGCCGCCGCGGCCGTGGAACAGCCGCATGCGCACGCCGTGCCGGTCGAACAGCTTCGCCAGCTCGATCTCCGCCTTGTACAGCTCCCAGCCGGAGGTCAGGAAACCGCCGTCCTTGTTGCTGTCCGAATAACCGAGCATCACCTCCTGCTCGTCCCCGCGCGAGGTGACCAGGGCGCGGTAGGCGGGCAGGGTGAACAGCCGCTCCATCGTTGCCGGGGCCTGCCGGAGATCCTCGATGGTCTCGAACAGCGGGACGATGTTGAGGCCGAGCGCCGGGGCGCCTTCCGCGCCGGGGCGCAGCAGGCCGGATTCCTTGAGAAGAAGCGCCACCTCCAGCAGGTCGGACGCGCCGTCCGTCTTGGAAATGATGCTGTTCGGCAGGGCGGCGGGTCCGTAGGTTTCGCGCAGCTGGCGGGCGGCGAAGAAAATCGCCAGCTCGCCCGCCGTCTCCTCCGAATAGGCGTGGTAGGGCGAATGCAGCGGCCGCGGGCTCTGGATTTCCTCGGCCAGCAGGGCGATGCGCTCGTCCTCCGACAGGGCGGCGTAATCGGCGCAGCGCCCGGCGACGGCCAGCAGCTCCGCCACCGTGCGCTGGTGCACGTCGGAGTTCTGGCGCAGATCGATGGGCGCCAGATGGAAGCCGAAGGTCTTCACCGCGATGATCAGGCGGCGCAGCCGCCCGGCGGCCAGACGGCCCGCCCCGTGGGCCTTCAGCGAGGTCGCCAGCACCTCAAGGTCGGCCAGCAGCTCGGCGCTGGTGGCGTAGGGATCGCCCTTGCCGACCGCGTTGCGCAGCGCCTCATGCTGGTCGAGCGTGCGCGAGGTCGCCGCCAGACGGGCGTAGATGCCGGTCAGGGCGCGGCGGAACGGCTCGTCGGCGCGGTGCGGCGAATGGTCGGGCGAGCGCTTGGCCAGTTCCTCCAGCTCCGGCGAGGTGCCGAGCAGCAGCTCGGACAGCGGCAGCTCGCCGCCCAGCTCGTGAATCTCGGTCAGGTAGTGGTCGAGCGCGGCGGTCGATTGCAGGCGCATCGCCTCGCGCAGGATCGGCGCCGTGACGAAGGGGTTGCCGTCGCGGTCGCCGCCGATCCAGGAACCGATGCGGAAATAGGGCGGCAACGACCACTCCCGCTCGGGGAAGCGCTTGGCCAGCAGATCCTCGAAGCGGCAGAACAGCTTCGGCAGCTCGGAGAAGAAGGTGTCGGTGTAGTAGGAGATGCCGTTCTTCACCTCGTCGATCACGGCGAGGCGCTGCGGGCGCAGCATGCGGGTGCGCCACAGGGTCAGGATGGCCTCCTGAAGCGCGTCCATGTTGGCCTCCGCCTCCTCCGGGGTCAGGCGGGAGCGGTCGCGGGTGTCCAGCAGGGACGCCACCTTGTGCTCCAGCGCCAGGATGCTCTTGCGCTGGACCTCGGTCGGGTGGGCGGTCAGCACCGGGCTGACTTGGGCGATGTCCAGCACGCCGGCCAGCCGGTCCGGCCCGACGCCAGCGGCCTCCAGCCGCTCCAGCGCGTAGGGCAGGGTGCCTTCACGCGCCGGCGAGCCGGCGATGGCATGGTCGCGGGTGCGGCGGATGTGGTGCTGGTCCTCGGCGATGTTGGCGAGGTGCAGGAAGTAGGAGAAGGCGCGCACCACCGACATCATCGTGTCGCGCGGCAGGCCGTTCAGGATTTCGGCCATCTCGCGGCGGGCGGAGTCATCGTCGTCGCGGTTGAAGCGGACCGAGGCCTGGCGCACGCTCTCGATGACGCCGTAGACGCCGTCACCCTCCTGCTCGCGCACCGTGTCGCCGAGCAGGCGGCCGAGCAGGCGGATGTCCTCGCGCAGCGGGAAATCCTTGTCGTCGATGCCGGTGTCGGTGCCGGTGTCGATGGTGTTGGCCGGAGCGTCGGGGCGGAGGGCGGCGTCGGTGGTCATCGTGGGTCGCTCCGGCTGTGCGAAGGTGGAACCGTCGAAAGGATCGGCGTGCAACTGTAAAGCAGTTTGCTGCACCTGCTAAAGCCCTTTTCCCCTTGTGGGAGAACGGCTTCGGCAGGGTTGCGGACGCCGCCGCCCCGGTTGCGCCGGTTGCGCTGCGGTGTCCGCACAGATCTATCACTTGGCGGCGGGACCCGCCACGGCGGCGCGCGATCCTTCCGCCATGCGGTGACGGCTGCTGTTCAGCGTTGCATTTATACTAGTATATCAAATCCACTGGCAAGGCTTGAGGCTGGGACCCGCGGCGTGTTCAGGGCGCGCCGAACCGACCCGCCGGCAGCCCGGCGACGCCGGGGGTACAGGCGAACAGCCCACCGGCGAGCGGTTCCCCGGCCGGCGCGTCCTGGGCGGCGGTGGTGATGAACAGCCGATCCAGCCCCGGCCCGCCGAAGGCGCAGGAGGTGACGTTGGACACCGGCAGCCGCACCACCCGGTCCAGCGTCCCGTCCGGCCGGAAGCGGCTGACCCGCCCGCCGCTCCAGTGGGCGACCCAGAGATGGCCCTCGGCGTCGCAGGTCATGCCGTCGGGATAGCCGTCCTCCTCGCCGAAGCGGAGGTGGACGCGCTTGTCGGAAAGGGCGCCGTCCGCGGCCAGGGTGAAAGCGTAGATGGTCCGGGACGGACTGTCGGTGTGGTAGAGCGTCCGCCCGTCCGGGGCCAGGGCGGGGCCGTTGCTGACCCTATAGCCCTCGTCCACCCGCGCCACGGAACCGTCCGGCCCGACGCGGTAGAGCGCGCCGGAGGCCTCCTGTTCCGCGTCGTCCATGCTGCCCACCCACAGCCGGCCCGCCGTGTCGGCCATGGCGTCGTTCAGCCGGTTGCCGGGAGTGTCCTCCTCCAGCCGGAGCATCTCGGGTCCCACCGAGAGCCGGTCGCCGTCGAGCGTCAGGCCGACCAGCCGGCGCGAGCGAAGCCCGGCGACGAAGCCGGCGCCGTCCGCCCGCTCGACCAGCCAGCAGGCGGCCTCCTCCAGCGGCCAGTCGCGGCCCCGACCGTCGGCGGGGCTGTAGCGCAGCAGGCGCGACCCGCGGATGTCCACGGCGAACAGGGCGTTGCGCGACGGCGACCAGACCGGCCCCTCGCCGAGCTGCGCTCCCGCCTCCCAGACACAGTGAGCGTCCATGGTCCCGGTCTCCTTGCTGTTGCTGTCCTGCGGGATGCCGCGGGTCTTTTCGTCACAGGTCCGGGGTGACTTTCGCGGCAAGTCTTTTGCAGCGTTCCGGCGCGGGAAGTGGCAAAAAGAGCGCGTGGCGTTCGCCGGTCCCATGCCCATATGGGGCTTGACCGAACGATCGAACCGACGTTTGAACCGAAGTTCGAACCAGAGTTTCAAGGCAGTATTTTTCCGAGGGAGGAATTCACCCATGTCTGCCCCGACCCGACTGAAGCCCGGCGTCGTGACCGGAGAGGACTACCGTGCGCTGATCGCCGCCTGCCAGGACGGTGGTTATGCTCTGCCGGCGGTCAACGTGGTCGGCACCAACGGCATCAACGCCGTCCTCGAGGCGGCGGCGAAGAACCGCTCCGACGTGATCGTGCAGCTCTCCAACGGCGGCGCCCGCTTCTACGCCGGCGAGGGCATGAAGGACGCGCTCCAGGCGCGCATCCTCGGCGCCGTGTCGGCGGCCCAGCACGTCCATCTGCTGGCCGAGCAGTACGGCGTCTGCGTCGTCCTGCACACCGACCACGCCAACAAGGGCCTGATCCCCTGGGTCGAGGGCATGATCGGCCATGGCGAGGAGCATTTCCGCCGCACCGGCCGTCCGCTGTTCAGCTCGCACATGCTCGACCTGTCGGAGGAGTCGCTGGACTTCAACCTGTCGGAATGCGCCCGCGTCCTCAAGCGCCTCGCCCCGCTGGGCATGAGCCTGGAGATCGAGCTGGGCGTGACCGGCGGCGAGGAGGACGGCATCGGGTCGGAGGACCTGGACGCCGCCAACAACGCCCACCTCTACACCCAGCCGGAAGACGTGCTGCGCGCTTATGAGGAGCTGTCGCCCATCGGCCACTTCTCGGTCGCGGCCTCCTTCGGCAACGTGCACGGCGTCTACGCGCCGGGCAACGTGAAGCTGCGCCCGGAGATCCTCGGCGCCTCGCAGGCCCTGGTGGCGGAGCGTCACGGCGGCGGCGCCAAGCCGCTGGCCCTGGTGTTCCACGGCGGTTCGGGGTCGGAGAAGGAAAAGATCGCCCAGGCGGTCGGCTTCGGCGTGTTCAAGATGAACATCGACACCGACACCCAGTTCGCCTTCGCCGAGTCCATCGGCGGCTTCGTGCTGGAGAACGAGGCGGCCTTCCGCCATCAGATCGACCCGCAGTCTGGCAAGCCGCTGAAGAAGCTGTACGACCCGCGCAAGTGGCTGCGCCTGGGCGAGCAGGGCATGGTCCGTCGTCTCGACGAGGCCTTCGCCGATCTGGGCGCCGCCGGCAAGTCGCTGGCCGGCTGATCGGTCGGAACATGGGGGTGGGGGGCCGGTACGGCCGCTCACCCCTACACCGACGGCGGCACCACGATCACCGACTCCGGCGGTGTCGCAACCATCGCCGGAGCGGGGGGAGCCGTGAAATCCACGGCCAGTTGCTCCACCGTCATCGACCCTGTGCCCGCCGCCACCTCCGCGCCGAACTGGAAACCCAGGATCCAGTCGGTTTCGCTGACGATCCCGCGGGTCTGAAGCCCATCCAGCAACCCGTCCAGGTCCAGCGTCCCGGCCAACCGGTCGTCGCCGTATTGCAGGACCGTGTATTCCCAGTCGATCGGGTTGCCGTCCACCCCGCCGCTGAACAGCGGCTTGTTCCACAGCGTGGCGTCCCCCTGAGCGTCGGTCAGCGTGGCGACCGGCTCCCCGGCGGGGGTGAAGTAGCCGCTGTGCAGCCACACCATCACCTCGTCGGTCACGCCCGCGATCCCCTTGGCCGGGTCGTCGCCGATCCACAGGCTGACCGCGACGTTGTAGAGGTTCGTGGCACCGGTCAGGCCGACCTTGTAGGTCACGTCGAAATTCGGCAGGTCGGCGATCCGCGCCGGCAGGACCGCGCTGGTGGACGGCGCGCCGTTCCACGGGTTGACGCCGTGGGTCAGCTCCGGATAGGCGCGCACCGGGTAATTCTCGTAGGTCAGGGCGCGCCGGCTGTCGTAGGGCCAGCTCCAGCTGATCACCGTTCCGTTCGGAGAGGTCGCCTCGTTGATGGCGATTGACTGCGTGAAATCCTTGCCGTTGCGGTAGCCTCCCGGATTCCAGACGTTGCTGCTGGCCGCCCAGCCGCCCGCCTCCAGCCGGTCGGCGCTTCCTTTCAGCGTGGTGGTCATGATGGGTCCCCGCTCCGTCCTGTTCTGTCCGGCGTCGGGGCTTCAACAAGGGCGGACGGCGATGATCGCGGCGGCGCTCAGCGCCTCATGGACAGCCGGAGGTCGATGTCGCGGGCGAGCCGATCCATCGGGCTCGACGGCTCGATGGCGTCGAACCACTTGTTGTGCCAGTGAAAGCAGAAGGCGCCGGGGAAGAAGCTGTCGAGGTCGAACGCGACCGGTGACGTCTTCATGAATTCGTTGAAGTGCAGCACCGGGTTGTCGATCCACCCGGCGTCGAACCAGGGGCACGGCAGCACGAGGATGTCCAACGGCGTGTCGTAGACCAGTCCGGCCTGCTGGAAACCCCAGCCGCGGCCCCGCTCACGAATGAACGCGATGTTGCTCTTCATCGCCTCCGACCGTGGGGTGGGCGAGATGTAAAGCGCGCCGTTGGGATAGCTCTGCCGCTCCCAGCGGTAGGCCAGGATCTTGCCGGGAAACTGGTTCAGGAGCGGCGTGACGCTCCGCAGGAACAGGCAATCGAGGTCGAACCACACGCCGCCGTGTTTGTAGAGAAGAATGTACCGGACGATGTCGGAATAGAAGGACGCGTCGATCGACCGTCCGAAATCATAGCCTTCAAGAAAGGTCCCGCGGCATTCGTCACGTTCGGAAAAGTCACGGATTTCGGCGTATTTGCTGATTTCGTCCCGATACCCGTTCTCGACGCCGTTCTGCGTCCACAGGATGATTTTGTTCGCACGGCCACGGACGTTGAACAGGTAACAGCTTTTGATCGAAATGAGGTGCTTCTCGTTCAGCGCGCCGTCCCAGTAGGCGTGGAAGGTGAGCGGTTCGGCCGGGGGCGTCTCGTCCTTGAGGAGCTTGGCGACTTCGAGCGAGAGGAGTTCGTCGGAAAAATCCTCCGGCGCGAATCGCAGCACTTCCATCGATGGACCCTTCACGACGCCGTTCCCGGGGCGGGTCGCCCGCCGAACGCCGTTATGCAACAGGTTCGGCACGGCAGGCAACCTCACCCCCGACGGAACGCAGCCCTCACTTGCCCTTGCGGGTCAGCAGGAAGGCGAAGACGCCGATGGTCACGACGAACACGCTGACGGCGCCGACCAGGGCGATGTAGGTGGTGGTGTCGAAGTTCATGGCGCAACCTCCTTGTGTTGAAGTCAGGCGGAATCAGGGACCGAGGAAGACGGTCTCGTGCTGGACGGTCAGCCCGTCCGGCTGGCGGGTGACGACGAAGGCCGTGGGGGTCGAGGGCTGGCGCAGCGCCTCCTTCGGCACGCGGACCAGCACGCGGTGGGTCGCCACGCTGTCGGGATCGGCCTGGATCAGGACGGAGCCCTCCGCCGCCTCGCCCGCGCCGCCGGCCACCGTCAGGGCGGCGCCGGGAAGCCCGCTGAAGGACAGGCGGTAGGTCTGGGCCTCCCGCGTCATGTTCAGCACCTTGACCGTGTAGGCGTTCTGGATGTCGCCGTTGGACAGGGTGACGAACAGCGGCGCGCGGTCGCGCAGGATGTTCACGTCCACCTTCGGCTTCAGCACCAGCCCGGCGGCCATCATCCCGCCGACGACGGTCAGCAGCAGCGTGTAGATGATGGTGCGCGGGCGGATCGGCTTGAACGTCGGCTTGGCGCCGTTGGCCCGGGCGATCTGGGCGTTCAGGGAATCGAAGCGGACCAGATCGCCGGGCCGCCCGATCCTCGCCATCACGTCGTTGCAGGCGTCCACGCACAGGCCGCAGCCGATGCAGGCAAGCTGCGGGCCGTTGCGGATGTCCACCCCGGTCGGGCAGACATGGACGCAGGCCCCGCAATCGATGCAGTCGCCCAGCCCCGCCGCCCTGCGCTCCTCCCAGCTTTGCGAGCGCTTCAGGTGGCCGCGGCCCTCGCCGCGCCAGTCCTCATAGGTGACCGTCAGGCTGTCCTCGTCCTGCATCGCCGCTTGGAAGCGCGGCCAGGGGCACATGTAGATGCACACCTGCTCGCGCGCGTGACCGGCCAGCAGAAAGGTGGTCGCGGTGAACAGCCCGATGAACAGCAGCACGGACGAGGACGCCTCGAACCGCAGCATCTCCAGCGCCAGCGTCGGGGCATCGTTGAAGTAGAAGACCCAGGCCCCGCCGGTCAGCAAAGCGATCAGCAGCCACGCGGCGTGCTTGGCCGCCTTCTTGCCCAGCTTGGCCGGCGACCAGGGGGCGTGGTCGAGGCGGATGCGGTCGCCGCGGTCGCCCTCGATCCGGCGCTCCACCCACAGGAACAGGTCGCTCCACACCGTCTGCGGACAGGCGTAGCCGCACCAGACGCGGCCGGCGAGCGCGGTCGCCAGGAACAGGCCGATGGCCCCCAGGATCAGCGCGCCGGTCAGGTAATAGACCTGCTGCGGCCACAGCTCGATGAAGAAGAAGTACAGGCGGCGGCCCGGCATATCCACCAGCACCGCCTGATCCGGCGCGTTGGGGCCGCGGTCCCAGCGAATCCAGGGGGTGACGTAGTAGAGGCCGAGCAGAAGGATCAGCGTCAGCCATTTCAGCCGGCGGAAGGTGCCGGCGACCGACTTCGGGTAGATCTTGTCGTGCTTGGCGTAGAGGTTGCTCTTGCGCGCGGATTCAGCGGTGCGGGAGGCGGTTTGCGGTTCGGTGGTGGAAACGCTCATCATGCTCGTCCGTGGTTCGGCCCGCGGACAAATGGGCAGGGGCGGGGCAGGGGGCGGGCCATTCCCGCAGGCTAGGGAGACGACGCGGCGCCGCCTTTGCGAATCCGCAAACGGACGGGGGTTGGGTAGCGATTTTTGTCGGGGGGCGTCGGGTGTGGCGCCTGCCCCCACCCTAACCCTCCCCGCTAACGCAGGGGAGGGAACTGCCGCCGCTTTGCGATAAACTCCCTCCCCTGCG
>NZ_CBCOOP010000007.1:0-233679 GCF_965111635.1 Azospirillum sp. Marseille-Q6669
ATGGGCCAGTTGCATCGCCTGATCAGCCAAGTGGGCCGTGAACAGGCCAAAGCACTCCAGACCGACCCTGATCAACGGTCTCTGGTGGACATCGCGGCTGCGGTACTGGAAGAAGAACGCCAGGACCTTGGCATTACCTATTCAGGCTTTGCCTTGACCGCGCTTCCGCATCGACGCCTTCCCGACGACCAGCCTTGGGAAAGGCGCGGGCATCGGATTCGTTTGCTGATCGAGCCGGGCCGACTGCCTGTTCGTGGTGGCGGCTTCAAACTCTATGGCGTTCCCTATGGCAGCCGGGCGCGCATGATCCTGCTTTATCTACAGACACGGGCCCTCCAGACCGACAGCCGGGAGGTCGAGTTGGGCCGCAGCATGCACGACTGGCTCGACCGCATGGGCCTGTCGGTCGGTGGTCAAACCTACCGCGACATCCGGGAACAAGCGTCGCGGATCGCCGCCTGCAACCTGACCTTCGCCTGGGAAGACGCCAACAGCCTGGGCTTTGAAAAGGATTCGATTGTCAAGGGCGGCATCCATTTCTCGTCGGAACACAATTCCCCGCAAGGCACTCTGTGGGAAGACCGCGTTCTGCTTTCAGAAGCGTTCTTCCGCGAACTGAAAGCCCACCCTGTTCCGATCTGGGAACCGGCGCTACGCCATATCCAGAACAACAGCACCAGCATCGATATCTACATCTGGCTGGCTTACAGACTGCACAGCCTGAGCAAGTCCACGACCATCACTTGGCCCGCAGTGTTCGAACAGTTCGGCGCCGGTTATTCCCGTCTGCGTGATTTCCGGAAACGCTTCATTGAAGCGCTTCAGCTCGCTCTTGCCGTCTATCCGGAAGCCCGGGTCGATGTCGAGGATCACGGGCTGCTCCTGCATCCCTCACCCCCCCCTATTCCGGAACGGAAAATGACCCAGTTCATGCGCTGAACCGGGCTTGCGGGCGCGTTTAGGGACACGCGACAAGACTCCAAATAGCGCCGCGCAACGCCTCGCGACAACACTCCAAACCACCCCATTCGATCAGGGGCCTTCATGCCTTGCAAGGCGCTGCTGCTGGACCGTGATGGAGTCGTGAACGTCGACCACGGCTACGTCGGTGATATCGGCCGCTTCACGTTCATGAATGGCATCTTCCCCTTGGCACGGCACGCGGTGGACCGCGGTTTCCGGGTCGCCCTGATCACCAACCAATCCGGCATCGCACGCGGCTACTTCACCGAAGCCGAGTTTCTGCATCTGAGCGACTGGATGCGGGAAATGTTCCTGGCCCAAGGCGTGGAACTCGCCGGAGTTTTCCATTGCCCCTATCATCGCACCGGCAAGGTCGAGCGTTACACCCGCGACAGCTTCTGGCGCAAACCCAACCCTGGCATGATTCTGGAAGCAGCCAGGAGGCTGAACCTCGACCTCTTCCGGTCAGTGTTTCTGGGCGACCAGCCAACCGACATGGCTGCAGCGCAAGCCGCCGGCATCCCGCGGCGGATCATGCTGACGAAATCCGGCACGGTCCCGGAAGGCATGGCGACACTGACCATCCGGCAGCTTTCGGACCTGATCCCCCATCTCGCCTGACGGGCATGCCGCAAGGCCGGCGCGTCGCCTGCCCAGGCGAAATGGGGCAAGCGTGTTCAATCGCCCACGCAACTCTCCTCTTCATCGGTTTTGCCGCAATCATCCATCCTCTGCGCGAATGTAAATGATTCTTTAGTCAACTTCTGGGCATGTGCTCCCATCAACAGGTATGCCACGAGCCAAGCCGGTCTCTGATGCCCCAGATCATGCCAAGCCCCGTTTCCACCCTCATCCGCCAAGAAACGCCCAGCGCTTCGGATTTCCTATCGAGTGTTCTGCGATGGATCGAGGAAGACAGCCTGACGGTCGCCTGCCAGCAGGCATCCGCACGCCTCGCCACCGGGCTGGACATCCAGGATGAAGACCGTGACGCCCTGATGCTTCTGCTGAACGCCGCCGCCACAACCCTGTCGGCCCCCAGGCGAACGGCCGACCAAGCGGAATGGACCTTCGACGATCGGGCTTTCCAGGCCTTTGCCGACATGGTCGATATCCTCCGCATACAGGACCAGCAGATTTCCGAGGTCATGGCCATCGCCAACGAAGTCGTCTGACAGGACTCACTCCTTGTGTGCAGGCCAATAAGCCTACCCTTCCCTTGCTCCTTGGCGGAATACACGAATGGCGCGTCTTCTCGTCTTCGCAATCGACTGGCTACCCGATGACGGCGACACCGGGACCGGGGGTGGCCTGCGCTCTCGCCAGATTGTAGACATGCTGCGCGGGGCCGGGCACGAGGTCGTCGCGGCCGTTCCCGCCGCCAGCAAGATGGTGACGCTGCTGCGGCGCCAGGACCCGGCCCGGCTCGACGGCGTCCTTCTGTATGACGCCAAAAACCAGTCCAGCCTGATCCGCCGGGTCCAGCCGAACGCTATCGTCTGGCAGTGGCCGACCACCCGCGCCGTTCCGATGACCGGTTGTGGGGATGTGGTGCAGATTTGCGACTTGAACGGTTTGCAAGACCACGAGATCGCCCATGGCATTCCGGGCCTTCTGCCGTTCGCAGAAGGCAAGGTGATCGCTGCCACAGCGGGGGCGGATCTCGCCCTTACCGGCTCGGAGGAACAGAACGGCTACTGGATCGCCAAGTTCGGACACAGGCTGGCCGGCACGCCCACCGCCGTCGTTCCCTACTGTACCCCGCGTTCGCTGGTGCCGGAGGACGCGTCCGGCGCCGGATCGCCAAAACGCTTGTGTCTGGCCGGGACCATTTATCCCTGGAACTCGTCCCTGGCCTATCTGGACGGGATCGTCGCCTGGGCGGAGCGGCGGGGTGACGTGCGCGTCGACATTGTGGGGACGATCGATCCGGCGAGCCGTGACCACATCGCTGTGCGCGCCCAGTTGGAACGGCTCCGTCACTCGCCGCAGGTTTCCCTTTCCTTCGGGCGCAGCGTGGGAGAGTTGTTCCGCGGACTTGGCGTGGGAGGCTTCGCGCTCGACGTCTACCCGGACACGACCGAGCGCCGGATGGCGGTTCCCATCCGCACCGTCAACGCGCTCGCCTGTGGTCTCCCGGTTCTTGGCAACCTGCCGACCGTGCTGAACCGGCGGCTCGTGGAGGCCGGTTGCGGCCTGATCCTACCGCAGGGAGGAACGGCCGACGAAGGTATGCCGGACCTTGAGCGCGCGCTTGATGCCGCTGTGGACACCGACTTGGAGCGCTATGCCGCGATGCGCGCCGCCGCCCGCCGCATGGCCGAGGATGGACCGTTCCAGTGGGAGGCCGCGGCCGACCGGCTGGCCGATGGCCTGGACCGTGCGCTCACGCGGCTGAGGCGGAAGATCGCCTGGACGCCCGAGCGGAAAACTGCCGGGCTGGCGGCCGGCGCACCGGTTTCCGAGGATGCTCCCCGCCATGTCCTCGTCCTGTCCGACGAACCGGAAAACCTGCGGGAATTGCGGCTTCATGCGCCGTTTGGCGAACTGTACCGGCGCGGCGAAATCGGCGGCTACACCGTCTGGTCGCGCGACCGCATGGTGATGAGCACCCTGAACAACCCGGACCAGACTCCGGTGGACGCAATCTGGCTGCAGCGCCGGCCGTCCTCCGCCACCGCTCTGGCGCTGCATGTGCTGGGGAAGCCCTTCGTTCTGGACCTCGACGATCATCTTCTGGTTTCGCCCACCTACCGGGAATCGTTCCCGCCGGAACACATGCAGATGGGCCGGCTGCTCGTGCGCCAATGCGCCGTCCTGTCCTGCTCCACCGCCCGGCTGGCCTCCCAGCTCGGTTACTACGCCGCCACGGATGTGGTGACCAAGGCCGTCGTCACGCCGAACTTGGCTCTGGGTCCGGCCGCTCCGCGACCGTCCGGCCCACCAGGGGCGGTGGTTTGGGTGTCGAGCGATATGCCGGCGCTCACCGTTTCCTCCGCACCGGTCTTGAAGGCTCTGCGGGATTTCTGCCTCGCCTTCGACCTCACGCTTGTCTGTGTTGGCCACACGCCCCCCGTGCTGATCACCGAAAGCGGGGTGCGCGTCCACAGGCTGCCGATGCAACGTTATGCGGATTATCTCCGGCTGCTGTCCTCCCTGGCCCCGGCCATCCTGTTCTGCCCGCTGGAAACCCACGCCGATCCGGCCACCCAGGATTTTATCGACGGCAAGAGCGACATCAAGATGCTGGAGTGCCTGGCGACCGGCTTGGCCGGCGCCTTCAGCGCCGCGGCGCCCTTCGCCGACAGCACCCTGCGGGCCGGTGTACTGTGCGACAACACATACCAGTCCTGGTACGACGGCCTGTGCACGGCGCGCGAAACGCTCATCGCGGGAGGCGAGGAGCCGATGATCCCGGACGACCGCCAGATCGGGCGCCGGGGGGTGGCTCCTTGGCTCGACGCGCTGCGGGCGGCACGGCTGGATGCTCCCTTCCACCTGCGCGCGCTGAAGGACGCCTACGCCTTCGTCTTCAACCGCATGACCCGGCGGATGCTAAGCCCGGACGAGTTCAACGAGGCCGCCTATCTGGAGGTCAACGGAGACGTGGATCAGGCCTTGCGCGACGGCGTCTTCGAGAACGCCTACGAGCATTACAAGCTGCGCGGCTTCTTGGAGAAACGCGGCCATGGCGGTGTCCAGCAGTTGGGCGATGGGCTTCAAATGTTCACCAACCTGATCGGCAGCCTGAACGACCTGCGCACCACGGCGAACAACCGCGCGCCGCAGATCGAGCATCTCAAGGCGGCGCGTGCCGTCCGCGCGGCAGCTCTTACCCGGCGGGGCGAGCGGTGATCGCTTGGTCCGATTCCGGACGGAGCCGCCGTCACGCCTGCCCGGTCTGTGGGAAGAACGGGGATCATCCGGAGGTGTTGACGGTGACCGAGACGCACAGGACCCATGTCCTGCTGCGTTGCGGGGTCTGCACGGCGCATTTCTACGAGGACCGTACGCCCCCCTCCTACGAAGACGACCCGTCCGACGACTACACCGCATATTACGCCGAGCAGGGCGCGGATGTCTGGGGTATGACCGACACGCTGTCGCGGCTGCGGGCGCACCGGCCAGCCAGCCTGTTGGACGTGGGCTGCGGCTTCGGCTTCACCGTCGACATGGCGGCCCGCTGTTTCGGTTGGCGGGCGGTGGGGGTCGACCCCTGCGGTCTGGCGCGCTCCGGGGCGAAGCTGCTCGACGCGCCGATCGTCACCCGCTACCTGGACCGCGACAGCGGCATCGGAGAGCCGTTCGACCTCGTCCACTCCTCCGAAGTGATCGAGCACATCGACGATCCCTACGGCTTCATCGGGATCCTGCGCCACCATCTGGCACCCGGCGGCATCGTGGTGCTGAAGACGCCCAACGCGGAGGCTCTGACGCCGTCCTTCGCCCCGGGGATGCTTCGAGCCCTGTTGGCGCCGGGCTCTCACCTCATCCTCTACACAGCCCTGTCGATCCGGCGCGCGCTGCGCAAGGCCGGCTTCAACCATGTCATGGTGGAAGTCAACGGGTCAGGACTGACCGCCTTCGCGTCGGATGCACCGATCACATTGTCCTCGGCGGGGGGTGCGGGCGGGCATGCGTCCGTCTACGCCCGCTATCTCAAAGAGCGCATGCGCGTCTCGCCACCGGGCGGGCCGGTGTGGAACGGTGCCGCAGCACGGCTTTTCCGGCACCACGCCTTGAGCGGCCGGTTCCTGGAAGCGTTGGAACTCTACGGCACGCTGGCCAAGGCCTATGAAGAGAGCTTCGGGATCGACCTGCTGCGGCCCCGCCGGATTCCCATCGGGTCCTGCGATCCCACCGGCGGACCGGGCCGGCCAAGGCGCGCACCGTACAACCTTGCCTCGGTCCTGTTCACGCGGGGTCTACTGGCGCGGTGCCTGCCGGCGCAGGACTCGCTGGAAACCTTGGCCTTCCTGCGGGTGGCGGAACGCCTGGCGGTGGAGATGGGGGGCGCTCTGCAGGCCGGCGGGCTGTTCGACGGGGATTTGGAGAACACCGTCTTTCAGGCACGCTGCGAGGCCGTCGATGCACTCTGGCCGATCGACCCCGACGCCGCCATCGAGGCGCTGGTGTCTCTGGGGCGGCCGACGGGAAGCCGTTTCGACGGCCAGACGGTCGTTCCGCTGGTCCTGCGCCTAAACAAGGCCGCCCAGCTGTTCGTGCGGCTTGTCCATGACGGCGATTATCGGTTGGCCGTTCGCCTGTTCGATCTTTTCGAAGATCAGGAACTGGTGGAGCAGTCCTTGCCGAAGGACGGCACCCTTCTGCATCTGGCTTTCTGTCTGGCGATCCTGGACTTGAACGTCTACGCCCGGCAAGACCGTGTCGTGGACCGGCTGCGATGGCTGCAGCGTTTGGCCGAACAACTCCAGAAGGTGCCCGAGCATGCGGAGAGTGCCCGGCACATGATGTCGGTTGCCACTGAGCACATGGCCATGATTGCCGCCCCCTGACCTCTCCAGCGCTTGAGGACCGGCCCCCCGTCTCATACCGACGGCGTGTGAAGGCTTCCTTTGAGGCGAGCCCGATCCACCTGATTTGGCATGGGCAGCAAGGTTCACCTGGTTCATCACCTTGACGCCGATGAGTTGCATCGGCTGTACAAGGCCGCGACGGATGCGACGGAGCGGACGCATCTGCAAATCATCTGGCTGCTGACCAGTGGGCGCTCGGCCCAGTTCGTGGCCGAGGTGACGGGGTACACGCCGCGCTGGGTCAGCGTCATCGTGGGACGCTATAACGAGGCCGGGGTTGCGGGGCTGGGTGACCAGCGCCAGTTCAACCCCGGCGCCAGACCGCTGCTCGACGAAAACCAGCGACAAAGCCTGAGGACTAGCCTGGCCGATCCGCCGCCCGGCCGCGGTTTGTGGACGGGCCACTCGGTCGCCCAGTGGATCGCCGGCATGCTTGGCCGGCTCGTCTCACCCCGGCGCGGCACCGATTATCTGGGCCGGCTCGGCTTCACCCGCCAAATACCGCGCCCCCGCCATGCCGAAGCCGATCCCTTGGCCCAGGAGGTCTTCAAGGCCCGGTTCCGCCGCCGTGTGCAGGCCCTCCAGCAGGAAGACCCGGACACACCCTTGGAGGTGTGGGCGATGGATGAGCATCGCGTCGGGCTGAAGCCGGTGCTCCGCCGAGTGTGGGCGCCGCGCGGCCGCCGGCCGGTGGCGCGCGGCCACCAGCGCTTCGAGTGGATGTATCTCGCGGGCTTCGTACGGCCGAGCACCGGACAGGTGATCTGGTTTCTCGTCGATGGCCTCGATGCGCCCATGTTCGGTGCTATCCTGGACGCCTTTGCCCGCGAGGTCGGGGCCGGGCCCACCAAGCAGGTGCTCATCGTCCTCGATGGCGCGGGCTGGCATGTCGCCGGCTCGCTGGACATCCCGGAGGGCATCACGCTGGAGTTCTTACCCCCGTATTCCCCCGAATTGCAGCCCGCCGAGCATCTCTGGCCACTGACCAACGAGACGATCGCCAACACCTACTTCGAGGATCTCGATGCCCTCGATCAAGCACTCGCCGATCGCTGCTGCGGTCTCGCCGATGATCCCGACCGTATCCGCGCCGCCACATGGTTCCACTGGTGGCCGCAATTCGCATGAATTCCAAGCAATGGAAGCCTTCATGCGCCATCGGTATGAGCGGACTCTCGTGGTTTTCAGCCATTTCGGCCCGTCTTCCGGCTTCAAGACCGAACTTTTCTCCGGCTTTATTTATGAGCCGACTCCCACCCATCCCATACCCATCCTCGCGCCCACCTTGCGAGCGACGCTGGCTGGCGCGTCAGGCTGTTCAAATGGATTGTACAGGCGGCCAAACGATCGTTTCCTCATAACGGATTGAATTGTACAGTGGGGCAGTTTTTCCGCTTTCATGAACGGACTCCATGGCCCTCATCGGCTACGCCCGCGTTTCCACCGAAGACCAAGCCACCCTCAGCCAGCTCGACGAGCTGAAAGCCGCCGGCTGCTCGGTGATCTTCGAGGAAAAGGCATCGGGCGCCAGCCGGGCACGCCCGGAACTCGCCAAGGCCGTCGCCCAGGTGAAGCGCGGTGACATCCTGGTCGTGGCGCGCATTGACCGGCTGGCCCGTTCGCTCTCCCACCTGCTCGACGTGATCGAGGGGCTGGAAACGGTCGGCGCCCACTTCAAGTCGCTGCGCGACCCGATCGACACCTCCACACCGCAGGGCAAGTTCGCCCTGCAGGTTTTGGGCGCTGCGGCGGAGTTGGAGCGCGCGTTGATCCGTGAGCGCACCAAGGCCGGATTGCGGGCGGCCAAGGCGCGTGGACGGGTGGGAGGCAATCCCGCCCTCAAGCGCCGCGATCCCGACGCCATTGCGACGCTCTCCGCCATCCGCGACCGGCAATATGTGGCCGATCTGTTGGCAAGCATGGAGGCTTGGCTGCCCAAGGTGCGCTCCATGCGCCCGGGGAACTCTTGGGGCAAAGTGGCCAAGACGCTCGGCCGGCTTGGCTCGCCCGACCGGACCTGGACCGCCGACCGGCTGTCGCGGGCGGTCCACCGCCTTGTCGCGGAAGGCTTGGCCGAGCCGGACCTGATCGCGCCGGCACCGCGCAAGCCGCCCAAGGACGACCTCCTGCTGGTCATCGCCGGCATCAAGGGGGCTGACCCGACCATCAGCCTGCGCGCGATCGCCGCGCGCTTGGAGGAGATGCACATCCGCACGCCGCGCCGTGGCACGACTTGGTCGGCGTCTTCGGTTAAAGCGCTGCTTGACCGCGCTGAGCGGTTCGGACTGATCATCCCAGTGGCCGAGGGGAGGCGGGCTCGTCGCCGGGCACCTGACGCGCCAAGCGCCCCAAAAGCTTGATCGGTCCTTGGCATCGAGCCGGCACGCGGCTTGCCAAACCGGACCGCGGAGAATGTCTTCGGCCATCCGCTGGTAGACGGAGGCCGGAGGCAAACCGAAACCAGGGATTCTAGTTTCGGCGAAGGGCATTCGTCGCAGTTCTTCACACGTTTGGCAATGGTTTCTTGAACTATCCCACAGAGTTCCTCAAAAAACAAAGCATTAGCTAATACTGACAGCATTTACAACGTAGTATGAAACGTAAAAAGCAATTCGAAAAGGCAAATTTTATCAATTATCTAGTATTTGTACCTCATTTATTATTAATGAATTCACTTTTAAAAAATATAGCGAGACATAATAATGCTATGGCCTGACATAAATCTGCTTCTTGGACACACCTATCATCCGTAAATATCAGATTTAATGATTTTAGTTATATAACAATCAATGGGCTTAGAGATAAAATTTTATTACCACGTGGCAATACTTCACTTTGTGCGGCGAGCGCGGCCTGCGCTCCGGTGAGTTCGGCATCCCGTGCGGCGAGTGCGGCTTGCACTGCGGTGAGCTCGGCATCCCGTGCGGCGAGTGCGGCTTGCGCTGCGGTGAGCTCGGCATCCCGTGCGGCGAGCGCGGCCTGCGCTCCGGTGAGTTCGGCGCCCTGCGCGGCGAGTGCGGCCTGCGCTCCGGTGAGTTCGGCATCCCGTGCGGCGAGTGCGGCCTGCGCTCCGGTGAGTTCGGCGCCCTGCGCGGCGAGTGCGGCCTGCGCTCCGGTGAGTTCGGCATCCCGTGCGGCGAGTGCGGCCTGCGCTCCGGTGAGCTCGGCATCCCGTGCGGCGAGCGCGGCCTGCGCTCCGGTGAGTTCGGCATCCCGTGCGGCGAGCGCGGCCTGCGCTCCGGTGAGTTCGGCATCCCGTGCGGCGAGTGCCGCCTGCGCTCCGGTGAGTTCGGCATCCCGTGCGGCGAGTGCCGCCTGCGCTCCGGTGAGCTCGGCATTCCGTGCGGCGAGCGCGGCCTGCGCTCCGGTGAGTTCGGCATCCCGTGCGGCGAGCGCGGCCTGCGCTCCGGTGAGCTCGGCGCCCTGCGCGGCGAGTGCGGCCTGCGCTGCGGTGAGCTCGGCATCCCGTGCGGCGAGCGCGGCCTGCGCTCCGGTGAGCTCGGCGCCCTGCGCGGCGAGTGCGGCCTGCGCTGCGGTGAGCTCGGCATCCCGTGCGGCGAGCGCGGCCTGCGCTCCGGTGAGCTCGGCGCCCTGCGCGGCGAGTGCGGCCTGCGCTCCGGTGAGTTCGGCATCCCGTGCGGCGAGCGCGGCCTGCGCTCCGGTGAGCTCGGCGCCCTGCGCGGCGAGTGCGGCCTGCGCTCCGGTGAGTTCGGCATCCCGTGCGGCGAGTGCCGCCTGCGCTCCGGTGAGTTCGGCATCCCGTGCGGCGAGTGCCGCCTGCGCTCCGGTGAGCTCGGCGCCCTGCGCGGCGAGTGCGGCCTGCGCTCCGGTGAGTTCGGCATCCCGTGCGGCGAGTGCCGCCTGCGCTCCGGTGAGCTCGGCGCCCTGCGCGGCAACTATAGATTGCGCCTCCTCGAATTTCTTTCTAAAATAGTTACCTTTAGTGCGTTCAACTACTTTTTCGCGAAGAATATTTCTATAATGGGAAATCGGAATGCTATTCCTGAAAAAATGCTCGCGTTGCTCGAATTCAGCGGGAAGAGCCGCCGCTTCAAATATCTTGGTAGATGTATGAAGTATGTCCCTTGCCATTTCGTTTTGCGCCTCTACACACGCATGCCTTTCATTCTCGCCAAATGGCGCCAAACAATCCGAAAAAAGAAGCTCCTTTGGTTGATCAATAAATACGATTCTATCGTCTAGCTCTTCAAGGTATTTGTATATCCAGTCAAGCTTTCCATTAATAAAATTTCTCCTTTCAATATTAAACCACCCATGCTTTCCCCATCCGGTTTCGAAATCCCCAGACTCGTTCAAAAAAAATTCAACAAAATACTGCCTAATAACAAAAACAGGTACTGAAATATTCAGTCTAGGCATAATATACAATTCATAAAATTTCTTCAGAGAATCACGCAAAAGAATGTCATGAAATTCAGAAACAGCGTCAATCTCAATGACACCTTCCCCAAAAATCGCCTTATTATCAACGGAGACATGCCAAGAAGTTTGGTTATTATTTGAAATATAGCTGTCATTAATGCGAATGCATCCGGTCGAAATATCACGCAAGAACTCCACAATGAGAGCAGAGTGAAGATTCGACAACAAACGCAATGCTGCAGATTTCGTGCAATCTTCCACAATCTGCCTCGCCAATCCGGAAGGCATCTCTGACGGCAATGACGGCGGAGCTATTGGCTTTGATACAAACGAGATCGTTGATCCACGCCAAATACGATGAGTACGACCAACTGCGTTAAAAAAATCTTCAAACGCATGTATATTGCTACCACCAAGGATAATATAATCGAAACAAAAGTTTCTCTCATCTTGACTGATAAAACGATCATCAATTCGCAACTTATCATTGAGCAAACGCTCTTCAGTTTTTTTCCCGGAAATTTTCTTAACAAAAACAGAAAGCGGGCTCTTAATCATAATACGCCTTACTGTGTTCTGTGATCGCAGCTAGCCATTTACGCCACGTTGTGAACGTGACCTTAGTCGGTCTTCGAGGCGGCCCAGTACCGCACTTACTCATACAACCAATATGACATTGGTGGTGTGACCAAACGCAAACAACCTTATACTTTAGAGAACGCGGAAGAAAGGCTGTGCGCGACCGTTGCCCACGCACCCACCAGCGATGTACGTTGCGGCCCTTCTGGTCGAAGCAGGCTTCATCTTGGAACCAGGGTTGGAAGTGGTGGGGACTGTCGGGAGTTTCGCGTAGGGCCCCACAGGCGAAGGGCCGAAGAAAGCCCCATATGGCATGACGCAAAGCCCCCAGCATTGGGATTGCTCGCTCCTTCGTGGAACAGATCAACAGCGAACTGGACACCACCCACGATGCCGGTGTTGCCGTAACGGTCAAATTTTCTGGCTGAAAACCCCGGTCAGTGAAGCGTCCGTCACACGGCCCTCTGCTGCAGGCCGCGCTACGCGAGCGGACCTTTTCCGGCCACTCGCTACGCGCCGCGCCTCTCGAAGAAGTGATACCGATGGCGCATGAAGGCTTCCATTGCTTGGAATTCATGCGAATTGCGGCCACCAGTGGAACCATGTGGCGGCGCGGATACGGTCGGGATCATCGGCGAGACCGCAGCAGCGATCGGCGAGTGCTTGATCGAGGGCATCGAGATCCTCGAAGTAGGTGTTGGCGATCGTCTCGTTGGTCAGTGGCCAGAGATGCTCGGCGGGCTGCAATTCGGGGGAATACGGGGGTAAGAACTCCAGCGTGATGCCCTCCGGGATGTCCAGCGAGCCGGCGACATGCCAGCCCGCGCCATCGAGGACGATGAGCACCTGCTTGGTGGGCCCGGCCCCGACCTCGCGGGCAAAGGCGTCCAGGATAGCACCGAACATGGGCGCATCGAGGCCATCGACGAGAAACCAGATCACCTGTCCGGTGCTCGGCCGTACGAAGCCCGCGAGATACATCCACTCGAAGCGCTGGTGGCCGCGCGCCACCGGCCGGCGGCCGCGCGGCGCCCACACTCGGCGGAGCACCGGCTTCAGCCCGACGCGATGCTCATCCATCGCCCACACCTCCAAGGGTGTGTCCGGGTCTTCCTGCTGGAGGGCCTGCACACGGCGGCGGAACCGGGCCTTGAAGACCTCCTGGGCCAAGGGATCGGCTTCGGCATGGCGGGGGCGCGGTATTTGGCGGGTGAAGCCGAGCCGGCCCAGATAATCGGTGCCGCGCCGGGGTGAGACGAGCCGGCCAAGCATGCCGGCGATCCACTGGGCGACCGAGTGGCCCGTCCACAAACCGCGGCCGGGCGGCGGATCGGCCAGGCTAGTCCTCAGGCTTTGTCGCTGGTTTTCGTCGAGCAGCGGTCTGGCGCCGGGGTTGAACTGGCGCTGGTCACCCAGCCCCGCAACCCCGGCCTCGTTATAGCGTCCCACGATGACGCTGACCCAGCGCGGCGTGTACCCCGTCACCTCGGCCACGAACTGGGCCGAGCGCCCACTGGTCAGCAGCCAGATGATTTGCAGATGCGTCCGCTCCGTCGCATCCGTCGCGGCCTTGTACAGCCGATGCAACTCATCGGCGTCAAGGTGATGAACCAGGTGAACCTTGCTGCCCATGCCAAATCAGGTGGATCGGGCTCGCCTCAAAGGAAGCCTTCACACGCCGTCGGTATCATAAAGCCGGAGCGACATCCCGGGATCGGGAGCGTCCCAAAGGAGATCTGCGACGTGGATCAGGGCGCCGGACCGCGGACCGCAAAACCGGGCTGCGGACATTGGCGGAATGGCTTGGCAATCTGGCTGAAGTTGAGCGCCCTGGCTCGCTTGGAGCGGCCGATCTTGGCGGCGACGGCCCGGTTCTAAACCGATCCACTCTCTTCTAAACGGATCTGGTCTGCAAAACGGCGGCCGGTCCGGGGCGGAAGCCGCGGAAAACCGGCTTCTAAACTGATCTACCCGTCAGCGACACCGACTGTCGCCGCAGAGTAGATCTGTTTAAAAGCTCACCAGGAAAACCGCGGGGTTGTAGGAAATTTGGTTGAATAGATCAGTTTAGAAAAAGAGGTATTCTGGTTAAAAGTGCTGAGCGGATCAGGTGAAAAGTCTTGGCCCGATCTCCGACTGATACTCCCCTGACCAAGGTGCCTGACGAGGTCTGGCAGACCGCGCGGAAGCGTGAACGGGTCATCAGAACGCTCGTTCAGCAGCCGGTTCTGTACGGAGCCCGCAGCGAGGCCATGGTTGCCGCGGCCAACGAGCTTGGGATCACCCTCCAGTACCTTTATCGCCTCGTCAAAGCGTATGCCGCCGACCCGCGAACCCGCTCCCTGCTGCCCAAGATCCCTGGGCCGCAAGCAGGGTTGCGGCGCCTGCATCCTCGTGTCGAGACGATCATCGAGGAGGAGATCCAGACCCGCTACATGGATCTTCTCAAGCCGAAGAAATCGCTGCTGATGAAGGGCATCCATGCCCGGTGCGCCGCCGAAGGGCTGGGCAAGCCGGCCCGCGAAACCGTCGAAGCCCGCTTGGCGGTCATCAGCAAGCGGGAGCAGACCAAGCGGCGCCACGGCCCCAAGAAGGCGCGCGAGGACTTCAACCTGATCCGCGGATCGCTGGAGGCCGAGCGTGCCCTGGAGATCGTCCAGATCGACCACACCCCAACCGACGTGATGGGGGTGGAGCCCGACACGCTGGAGGTCATCGGACGCCCGTTCATCACCCTGGCGGTGGACATCCGAACCCGGATGTACTGCGGCTTCTACCTGACCTTCGATCGGCCCAGCGCGTCCAGCGTGGCGGCCTGCGTCGCCCACGCGGTGATGGACAAGAGCGACTGGCTGTCGACGCGCGGTCTTCCGGCCAAATGGCCGGTCGCGGGCCTGTGCGAGGTCATCCACGTCGACAACGGCAAGGAGTTCCACTCCAAGGCCTTCACCCGGGCCTGCGAGGATTACGGCATCGAGGTGCGGTACCGGCCACCGGGAACGCCGCACATGGGCGGCCATGTCGAGCGACGCATCGGCCATCTCATGCAGGAGCTGCACCTGCTGCCCGGCACCACCTTCTCCAACATCAAGGAGCGGGGCATCTACGATCCGGCCGGCAACGCCTGCCTCACCATCGCCGAGATCGAGTGGCTGGTGGCCAGCATCATCCTGGAGCATCACGCCAGCTTCCACGAAGGCATCGGCACGGCACCGCTCGCCAAATGGACCGCCGACACGGAGGGGCGAACCTTCCGCACGCCGGCTGACTTGCGGACGTTCCACCGCGACTTCCTGCCGTTCGAGGACCGGAAGGTCCAGCAGGACGGCATCCACCTCTTCAACGTCCTCTACTGGCACGACGCGCTGACACCCTTCCTTCACAACAACGCGTGGGTGACGGTCCACTACGCCCCGGCCAACCTGTTTAAGGTCTTCGTCCGGGGCGTGTCGGGGGAGTACCTGGAGGTGCCCTACCGGAACCTGCGCCGTCCGGCCATCTCCAAGTGGGAGCTGAAGGCGGCCACCCGCGCGCTGCGCCGGCAGGGACGAGCCGGCGTCGACGAGGCGATGATCTTCGAGATGGTGCTGGCGCGACGCAAGCTGGTCGACGAGGCCCGCGGCCGCAGCCGGCGGGCGCGGCTGGAGCACGCCCGCGGTGCCCGGCCGGGATCGGGACCGACGCTGCCGGCCCCCGATACCACGCGGACGATCGACGCGGAGTTCCAGGTCATCGCCGAGGACGCCGACGATGTTCCTCTCGACCTGCCCTTCTACGAGACCGAGGAGTGGGATGACTGACGCACACGGGCATCTGGGAACCTCGGCGCGCGATGTGATCGGGCTGTCCCCCGAGGAGCGCATCGCCCGGATGCAAACCCGCCGCTTCACCGAATACCCGCGCTGCCGCATGGTGCTCGACCTGCTGAGCGACCAGATCAACCAGCCGAGCGGCGTGGTGAAGCCCAACCTGCTGGTCTGGGGCGAGTCCGGACAGGGCAAGTCGACCATCATGGAAAAGCACCTGCGCGACCACCCGGCGGTCTTCGACAAGAAAACCGGTGTGCGGCGCACGGCGGTGGTCGGCCTGGAAATGCCGCCGATGTGCGACGTCCGCTGGTTCTACATCAAGCTGCTCAGCGCCATCGACGCGCCGGTCAGCGAATCCTGCAGCAGCATGCCGGTCATGGCGGATCGGGTGGTTGCCCTTTACCGCCTGATGGGCGTCCGTCAGATCCTGGTCGACGAGGCGCACAACATGCTGATGGGCAGCGTGCGGCAGCAGCGCATGATGCTGGCGGTGATCCGGAACCTGTCCAACGAGCTGGGCATTCCGCTGGTGCTCTTCGGCATTCAGGACGCCCGCGAGGCCCTGATGCACGACCGCCAGCTGACACGGCGTTTCCGTTTCATCGAACTGCCGATGTGGGGGGCCGGGGAGGAGTTCCAGGCCTTGGTCGGCAGCATCCTGCGCTCCTTGCCGCTGCGCCGCCCCTCGCCCCTGACGGCACGCGCGCTCAAGACCCTGCTGACCCACAGCGACGGCGGGACCGCCAAGCTGTTCGAAACGTTGATCGACCTCGGCATCGATGCCATCCGCTCCGGGGAAGAACGCATCACGCCGGAGATGATCAAGGATTACGTCAGCCTGCCGGTTCTGGCATGACCGACAAACCTCTGTTCACCACCATGCCGGAATTGCCGGTGGTGCCGTTGCCGGCGAGCGGAGAGGCTCTGGGCAGCTGGGTCTGGGCGATCGCTCGCACCTACGGGCTGATGCCAGGAACATACCTTCGACGGTTGGGCATTCCGCATCGCTGGGTGACCAAGGATATCCACCTGGACCTGGTGATCCGGCCGCTGCCGAGCGTGATGGAGCGGCTTCAGGCCGACACCAGGGTAGCTCCGGAGGTTCTGCAGCGCATGACCTTCTCCGGGCTGGACCGTGAGCTGGAGGACGCCTGCCACGACCACCACCTCCCTTGCGCAGCCTGCGTGGACGAGGCGTCTCGTCGGGCCGGGCGGCCTGTCGGCTTGCTTCATGCGTGGGCCGTGTGGCGCGTCGTCTGCCCCGATCATCCGCCCTGCCCGAAGCCGAGGGACGTGGCGGAAGGGCTCCCGCTGGCGCCCTTCTACGGCCAGGTGCGGACCATCATCACATTTCTCGACCGGGCGGCGTTCGATCCGCGGGCCTTTGAAGGCATCGTCGGCACACGGATGGCTCCAGCCCTCACGGTCGCGGCCTTCGTGCGGTTTGTGTTTGTGCTGAACGCATATCTCAGCGTCCGCGTCACCGAGTTCGATGAGTTCCGTGATCTGGCCGGGTTCCGCATTCGGCAAGCCTTCTCCCGGAACGAGGCCGGCGAACCGATGCCGCTGCCGCCGGCGGAACGGAACGACCCGGTCATCTCCCTGGTTCTGGCGTGGCAACTCGTAGCCGATCCGATGCGCACGCTGCTGGCCGGTCTGCACACCGCCAACCCGGTTCACCGCAAGACCGAACGCGACGCCGGACAGTTCATGGGGCTGGTCGGGCTCCTGCTGGAATTTTGGCCGGGCGAGATGCTGTCTCTGCTTCTGACTGGGCACGCCTTGTCCCGCCGGGACTGGAGCGGTGATGGCGTCCGCACCGGACTGGCCATCGCCGCGACCGATCAATGGAGCAACGATCCGAGCCATTCCGCGCGCTTGGCCGAGGCGCAGTGGAATCACACCGCCTGGACGAGGGTTCTGTTTTCCGACGCGATCCGCAACCGTCATACCGGATGGAGATCGCGGTTTCCGATCGACCGGCCGTTCCATGCCGGGTTTGTGGCCGCTAACACGAAGGCGGCGAGCCTGATCGGGCAGGTCCGCCGGGACGCGTGGAGGGCCAGCCAGGATGAGCGAACTGGTCTGGGACGGTTCCTGGCGAAACCAGCACCGGCGATCCGGGAGGCGCACACAGCTCCACCGCAACCGGTGTCGGTGCCCGCTATCCCGACGCACATCACGCAGGCCGTCCAATTCGCCTTGGAGACCTATGGCCCCTTGCCGACCAGAAAGCTCCGTGCGCGCCAACGGCGAGCGGTGCTGCGCAAACTGTCCGCCGCGGCGGTCCAATGCTTGAATCAAGAGGCGTGGTGCGGAATGATCGGCGCCATACTACACCACCCGCCCGCTCCATCCCGGAAGAAGCGTTGATATTAAACCGCCGTCACGATCCTTGCCAAAACAGCATCACCTGAACGTCAAGCGGCATGCCCGTCACAGTGGCCAACGCGGCGCTGGGCCCAACTCGAACAGGCTGATGGCGGTCGCCGCGGCAAGTTCGTAGACGTTGCTGGCGCCGATAAGCGCTGACGGGGCTGCGGCGCATTCGGACAGGCGCACCGCCGTCTCCCGACAACCGGCCAGGATCTGCTTGCCAACGCCGGTGCCGGTTCCCATGTGGAAAACATCAAGTTTGCTCCGGGGCCTGTTATCTCCAGCCCCGGTCTCCGGTCTGGGTGTCTTTTCCCGAAGTGAATTTGATCTCCTCCCGATGTCGGGCGGGGCACCATCAAAAAGGGAACAGGCCCATGGCCATCGGCACCGTGAAGTGGTTCAATTCCACCAGGGGCTACGGCTTCATCCAGCCGGAGGACGGCTCGGGGGACGTCTTCGTCCAGATCTCCGCCGTCGACCGTTCCGGCAGCGGCCATCTCAACGAAGGATAGAGTCTGTCGTTCGAGGCCGTCCGCGACCTGCGGCGGGGCAAGGTTCCGGCCGAGAATCGGCGCGCGCTTTGAACGCCGCGGCTGCCGAAATTCAACAGAAAACGGCAACGGCCGGCGGACTTTGTCAGCATCAGCCGGAGGACCCTCATGACCATCAAACCTCTTTCGACCGGGACCACCCAGGTCGCCCGCCCCCAACATCCATCGCCTGCGCCCGGCGTTGACCAGGCATGGGCGCCGGGATGGCCCCGTTTCACCCCGCGCGAGGTCCGCCGGATCGCTCTCGACCCTCTGGGCTGAGCGCGTCTCACGCCGAACAGCCTCCACTCCAAGAACAACCGGAGAACAGCCGTCCGATCCGCGACAACAACATGGGGAGCGCCCTGCGGGTTCTGAAAAGGAAGATGACGCGCGAGGGGTTATTCGCGACCGCCGGTTCCACAGACCGATCGACGGCCTCAAGGTCGTCAGGCCCCATTCCGGAGCTTTACTGGCCCAACCATTGGAGACGGGACATAGCCAGCCCCTGCGATGGGAATCCGGTCCGCGAAGGCCCGTGCATCAACCGGGACATCACGGCACGCATGGTGCGCCTCGTCGTCGCCGTTTGACGACACGGCCGGCGGGCTGTCAGTTCGCAAAGCCTGACGGCCGGGAAGCGGAAACCGATGCGGCCCGCTCAAACCGGCCGGCGCACGCCGTGCCAATCCAACGGGACCCGCCGCCACGACGAAGGCTTTCGGATGAACGCGCCGTCGACACCTTCTGTTCACATCCTTCTGGTCGAGGACGAGGCTCTCGTAGCCATGGCCATGGAGGATACCCTGGTCTGTGCGGGGTTCCGTGTCACGGTAACACACAATGGCCGGGACGCGCTGGAAGCCGATGCCAAGGACCGGGCCGACCTGTTGCTGACCGATCTCAGGATGCCCATCATGGACGGGAAGGTCCTGATCCAACGGTTGCGTGGCGGGCGGCCCGGTCTTCCGGTCGTGGTCGTGACCGGGACGCCGCCGGAGGACGGCGTGGCCAGCATTCAAAGGGGCGATCCCGGTCGCATGCGGCTCCTCGTGAAACCAATTTCGATGGCGGACCTTGTCGTGGCCATCCAGTGGGTGATCGAGCCGGCATAATGCCTGCCGGATGCGCCGATCGTGCTCCTCACCGGTGGTTCCGCGTTGGTCCGGGCAGCGGTGTCGTCATCCCGGAAACGTGACCGTCACGGCGACACCGGAATCGCGGTCGATGTCCATCTCGCCGTCGATCTGTTCGACGAGGGAGCGGACGATCCCATAGCCAAGGGCACCTTCGCGATCGCCGGACATGCCCACTCCGTTGTCGCGCACGCGCAGCATCACATGGCTGGCGCCTGACCGCCGGGCCGTCACCTTGATGTGCCCCGTTCGAGACGACGGAAACGCGTGCTTCACGGCGTTGGTGACCAGTTCGTTCACCACCAGCCCCAGCGCGATGGCGTGATTGGCCGGCACGTGAATGTCCTCGTCCGCCTGCGCCTCGATCCGGATGCCGGCGTTCGTGCCGGCCGCCGTCATCAGGGACGCACAGAGATCCCTCAGGTAGGGAGCGAGCCCGATCCGGCTGGGGTCCAGGGACTTGCTGAGCAGGTCATGGGCCTGCGCCATCGCCCCCAACCGTTCCTGCGTTTCCAGGAAGAGCGCCCTGACCGCCGGGTCGGCTTGCTGGTAGGCCTGGGTGATCAGCAGCGACGACGCGATGGCAAGGCTGTTCTTGGCCCGATGGTCCACTTCGCGCAGCAGCACCCCGTTCTCCGCCAGAAGGCGGGACAGGCGCGCGTTGGCCGCCGTCAACTCCTGCGTCCGCTCGGCCACCCGCCGCTCCAGGTCCTGGGTGAGGCGCCGCAGGTCGTCCTCGGCGGCGCGGCGGCGCGTGATGTCCAGGAAGGACAGGAAATGGTGGACGACCCGGCCGCTGGCGTCGGCCCAACCGCCGACGAACAGCGCTGCCCACAGTGTGCCGCCGTCCTTTCGGTACTGCAGGATTTCCAGCGTTTCGTCGCGCTGCTCGGCAAGGGCCGCCTTGAACCGCTGGATCGTCGCGGGATCGGTGTCCGGCCCGTCCAGGAAATGCGGCTCCTGCCCGAGGACTTCGTCCATGGTGTAGCCGGACATGTCCAGAAAGGCGCCGTTGGCGAAGATCACCGGGTTCCCCGGCAGCGTTGCATCGGCGACGATCATCGGCATCCGCGTGACCGCGACCGCTTTTACGAAAACTCCTCCCTGTTGCCGCACCGCTCCCACCTTCCATTCCGCATCGGAGCGCTCCGGTGTGCCGGGGAGGTTTGGACGGAAGCCGTTCATGGTCGGCAGCAAGGCACGGACGGCATCGGACGGCGGAGTCCAGATGCCGTCGGTCGCGCGGGTCTCTGAGACGCGCCCGGCCACCGTCCGGCCACCGAGAGGCCCCCCGTGACGCGACCGGCACCCTCACCACGGCGCCAATGGTCGGCCGTCGCCGGGCCGGAGGAAACGGACATGGGTTCGCTCCGCTCTAAGGGACGTCCGGGAATACAAACCGCTCACGCACGCGGGACGTGATACGCTCGTCGGTCACCGGCGGACCATATCCGGCAAGTGCGGCGCGCATCATGTCATTCACACCATCGCCGGGCCGTTGCGTCCAGAGCGCCACGTTGAAAGTGCAACCGAACACCATTTGGTAACGCCCCAGAAGTTCGCGGTCGATCATGGAACTCCTCCTGGTTCGGGCCGCCTCGGCGCTAGCGCCGCCGGGCGCGGCCGCTTGGGACGCGGTTTCGGCGCCACGATCCGCAACGGCTCCACCCAGCATGGAGGATAGCCGTCAACCCCGAAGCACCAGACGGTCCGCGCGATGCCGTCCACGGCGCGCAACGACACGCGGGCGTCGTGACCGTCCTTGCCGGCTTGATGCGCGGCCTGCACGGCGGCGGTCAGAGCGCCGTTCCGCCCGCTCAGGAAGGGGCCGTACCGTTTCTTCTCCAGAAGGATGAACCAGCCGGTTCCGCGTTGCGCGACGAGATAGTGCGCGCGTCCCATGCTTCAACCCTCCCGCTTCGCCGGTATGGCTGCGCGCCCGGCCGGTCTTGCCGTGTTCTTGCCGTGCCTGTTCTTGCCGTGCCGGGGCCGTTGGGGGACGTGTGTGACGGTGGTCCGGTTGGGGATCACCGGAGCTGTTCCCAGCACTGGCGCTCGGCTTCCAGTTCGGTCTTCTCCGATCCCACGAAATCAACGCGCGAAATCAGCCCGACGACGCGCCCGTCATGGATGACCGGCAGGTGCCGGTACCCTCCGTCCTCCATCATCTGCAGCCCTGTGAGCGCGAGGTCCGTGGCGGGGATCGTGTCCGGATGCCGGGTCATGACTTCGGCCACGGTGACACGGTCCGGGTCCCTCCGCTCGGCGACGACGCGGCGAACCACGTCCTGTTCCGTGAGGATGCCGTCCAACCGGCCGGCGGTCATGGCAAGCACCACGCACTGCCGCCGTTCCTTCATCGCCACCGCCGCGGCGTGGACCGTGGCCGAGGGGGGCAGGACCACCGCATCCGTGGCGGGCATCGCTTCGAAGATTCGGCGCGGCATGGCGGGACTTCTCCACGGCGTTTGATCAGCGGGGTTCAGTGGACAGGCCTCGCGGGGCCATCGGATTTCGGACGGACGAGCCTGTTCCGGCGGGTCCGCCGGCAATGTCTTGGCGCTTCTAAAATAACTAAAAATAACATGGGGTGCCTCATCCAAGTTCCCAAGAAAAATACAGCGGCTTTCTCCAAAATATAATAATAATAACTTTATCGCATTTTGATGCGACGCAATATCATCCGCCCCGGCATGGGCGACGATGTCGATTTCGTGGCCACTGTGATTTTAAAAAAGACCGCGTTGCCGACAAGCCAAGCTTGTGGATACACGCCAGCCCCGCCGCTGCCCAAATTGACTGAAGTCCAGGGTGCAGCCCCGCCTAAAATGGCTCTCGGATCTTTGTCTCGAACCGTGATGTGATGCCAATGCGACTGTTGGCAACATTGGTGATGCACAAGCGCTCACCATGGAGCGAGCGGGAGTATCCGACCGCTCATTCCCGGTACAATGGGCGGCAATCAGCCTTGAACGATTGATGCGGGCGGTCTGCCGGATGCGATGCCGTCGTTGCCCGGCCCGCACTGGGCAAGGCTCCCGATTGCAATCCAGGCGTCATCAACACGCAGCGTCGCGCAACCAGTTCCTGAGTGGCGCTGAAGGTGATCGGCACATTGGACCATGCGTTGCGCATTCTGCTTCATTCCTTAACGACGTTGTCATCAATGACATTGCGGGCAGGATTTCTGGTGCTTGCCACGATGTCGGGGGCGGTTTCGGCCACAGACCTGCACGGTGTCTGGCTGACGGAGGACAAGGACGCCGCCCTCAAAATTTCTGAATGCGCCGGTCAGCTTTGCGGCCGAATTGTCTGGTTGGAGAGTTCGACAGAGCCGGGTGGATCGCTTCGACTGGACCGGAACAATCCCGATCCTGCCAGGCATGCACAACGGATCTGTGGGCTTGTTGTCATAACCGGTCTCAGATCCACCGGCCCCGATACGTGGGACGGGTCAGTCTACAACCCGCAGGATGGCCGGACCTACCGCGGCACCATCACCGCTCTGTCGGATCAGACATTGAAAGTTCACGCCTATATCGGCCTGCCGATCTTCGGCAGGAGCCGAACTTGGACACGGGTGAGAAACTCGTCCGCAAACGATATAGAATACAACTGCCGCAGCGGCCGATAGGATTTACTCTTTAACAGGCCGCCGCCACCCCTCGTCCTTCTTCTGCGGTTCATGGGTTCATAGGCCGGAATTGCCACGGTGCGAAGCTCATTTCAGCACCACCTCTTCCATGAAGCCCATCGCAGTCCCTTGATCAGCCTCATTTGGAGGTGCAATGGCGATAGGACGTCGCCAGGGCATACCCGATGCGGTCCGCCGACCATACGGAGCATGACCATGATCCTTCAAACGCCCAGATCCCCAGGCTCCACAACCTTTTGGAGCGCTGCAATGGGGTATGTTGTGCCGCCGCTGGTGATCCCGGTCGCCGTCGTGCTGGCGGTCGTACTCTTCGTCTTGATTCATGGGCCCGTGGCCTGAACCGGAGGAATTACCATGCTCAGGGATGTCGAGAGGGAAGCCTTCGAACGGTGCGTCGCCCACGTCACGCTCCGCCCGGACGATTTCAGAATGAAGGACCGTGTCGAGGCTCATGTCGTCAGGGGCGGCACCGTCCGATTCCACACCATCACGGTGACCTATGCGCCGACCCGAACCTGTCGGGTCTACCGTTCGTCGCTCCCCTCCGCCTGGTGCGAACCGTTCAGAAAGGATCTGGACGATGGGGTGTTCTACTGATCCGGCGATCAACCGGTGCAGGCCGCGAGGGTTCCGTATCACTGCCGGCGTTCGAGCGTGCCCTGGCGGCGGCCTTCGCTGTCCCGGACGACCAATTCACCATGGGAGAAGCCGCGCTCGACGCTGCCGATGTGGCGTCCGGCGCTGTCGCGCAACACATGGCTTCCCTTGATGTCCGCCTCGATATGCCCGATGGGCCGGTTCCCGCGGTCGCGCACGACGCCGGCGGCATCGACGTGATTGCCGGGGGCGAAGAGGTGCGTAGGGGTGTGCTCACCGGCCGCGGCGGCGGCTCCAATGGCGAAGAAAAGAAAAAGGGCAATGACGGCGGGCTTCATGGTGTCCTCAAGGGCAACGTTCGAGCCGCGGCCCTCCCTTATGTGGCGCTCCACCCTCCATCTTGCGAGGGTGCGCACTGGACCCCGCGCATTTTGTCAGCCGCCCGGCGTCTTCAGTTCCGATTGGCGTGAAGATCGGTCACATACCGCGTCAGACACTCCGCCAGATACTCCGCCTCAGCGAAGGACAAACCACGCTGAACCGCCTCGCAGACCAGTTCGCCGTTCACCACCGTGGTGTCGATGACCATCCAGCCATCGAAATCAAAGCGAAGCCCATATTCTATCATCATCCAATGGACATGGAGACGCGCGAGGGCACAGGCGACGGCGCAGACGAACACCTGCCGTCCGTACGGCCATGCATCGCACCGCCCGAGGCCGGACAAGGATCGCCATGCCGCACGAGACGACGTTCATCGCCACCATCGTCGTGGGTCTGGTTCTCGCCTTCCTGGGCGGCCTTCTCGCCAGCAAGCTCCGGCTGCCTCCACTCGTCGGCTATCTGTTGGCCGGCGTCGCGGCCGGTCCCTTCACGCCCGGCTTCGTTGCCGACGAAGGGCTGGCGTCCCAACTCGCCGAGATCGGCGTCATCCTTCTGATGTTCGGAGTCGGCCTCCATTTCTCGATCAAGGATCTGCTCGCTGTCCGCGCCATCGCGATTCCCGGCGCCCTCGGCCAGATCGTGATGGCGACGGCGCTCGGCATCGGCGTCGCGCACATCTGGGGCTGGCCGTTCGGCGCGGGTCTGGTGTTCGGGTTGGCGCTGTCGGTCGCCAGCACCGTGGTGCTGCTGCGTGCCCTTGAGGAGCGCAACCTCCTGGATTCGGCGAACGGACGGATCGCCGTCGGCTGGCTCATCGTCGAGGATCTCGCCATGGTGCTGGCGCTGGTGCTGTTGCCGGCCCTGGCGGGCATGCTCGGCGGGACGCCGCGCGGCGCGGCGGACGAAGCCGGCGGCGGTGTCCTGGCCGTGACCCTGACGCTGGGCAAGGTCGCGCTGTTCCTGGCCCTCGTGCTGGTGGTCGGCACGCGCGCGATCCCGTGGCTTCTGATGCAGGTCGCCCGGACCGGCTCGCGCGAGCTGTTCACGCTCTCGGTGCTCGCGACCGCGCTCGGCATCGCCTTCGGCTCGTCCGAGTGGTTCGGCGTCTCCTTCGCTCTCGGAGCCTTCTTCGCCGGTGTCGTCCTGAGCGAGAGCGACTTCAGCCATCAAGCCGCGGCCGACGCGCTGCCGCTTCAGGATGCCTTCGCGGTGCTGTTCTTCGTCTCGGTCGGCATGCTGTTCGACCCGATGATCCTGGTCCACGAGCCGTTCGCCGTGCTCGCCGTCGTCCTGGTCATCGTCCTCGGCAAAACGCTGGCGGCGTTCGGCATCGTGATGGCGTTCGGCTACCCGGCCTCGACCGCGCTCACTGTGTCGGCCAGTCTGGCGCAGGTCGGCGAGTTCTCGTTCATCCTGGCCGGCCTCGGGGTGACGCTCGGGCTGCTGCCGCCGGAGGGACGCGACTTGATCCTCGCGGGCGCGCTGCTCTCGATCACGCTCAATCCGTTGGTGTTCGCCGGCCTCGACCGTCTCTCCGGCTGGCTGCGCCGGAGGCCGGGCATGCTGGGCCGTCTCGAACGCCAGAGAAACGACCGCCTCTCGATGCTGCCTCCGGCCCACGAAGGCCCGCGGGATCATGCGGTCATCGTCGGTTATGGACGGGTCGGCAGCGTCGTCGGCAAGGGGCTGAGGAGCCAGAATCTGCCGATCGTGGTCATCGACCAGAACCGCCGGCGGGTCGAGGCGTTGCGTGAACGCGGCGTGCCGGCGGTCTATGGGGACGCGACGACGCCGGGCGTTCTGGAGGCCGCCGGCACCCGGCGGGCGCGGCTGATCGTCGTCGCCACACCCCAGGGCTACCAGACACGGCGCGTCCTCGATCTTGCGCGCCGGATCAACCCCTCCATCGATACGGCGGTGCGGACCCACAGCGAGGCGGAGGTCGCCCACCTGGAAAGGCAAGGCGTGGGGCTGGCGATCATGGGGGAGCGCGAACTCGCCTTCGGGCTGATGGACTACGCCCTGCGCAGTTTCGGCTCCTCGGGCGACAAAGCGCGGGCCGTGGTCCAGGGGGTTCGCATCGCGGGCGAGGGCGGCGTCTACGAGCGGCGGCACGGAGAGCCTTGGCGCGGGGCGCCGGAACTGCGCCAGCACCGCGACGAGGCGCCGCCGCCGGATTGACGGACATCGGAGTGGAGGAAAGTGCAAAGTCTTGAACGTCTCAACCGCTGAGAAAATTAACGCCGTTCCCCTCATTCAAGAAGATGAACCTTACAAAAATCTCGGGAATGAAACTCTCTTGAGAATCCATCCGTCAACAAATCTCCTCGGTTCACCGCTGATTTTTGCAAGATGGTCGCCATATACATGAACAGAACATAAAGTTTTATGGGAGGCTGATATGCCGTTACGCCCTGAATACACCCTGCATCAATCCGATCTGAACGAGTTCCTGTCCGCCCCGCTGTGGGACGAGGAGAACGGAAGCCGCCTCAGCGTTCTGTCCGCGCTCGCGCGGCTCGACATTGATCCCTGGGCCGAGGCGGCCCGCCTGGCGGCGCTGCCGAAGGACGCCGCGGCATCGGCGCTCGCCGTCATCCTCCGCCGGCTTCCGGCCCAACAGCCCGAAGCCCCGGATGCCGTCGCAACCGCGGATCGTCTGGTGAAGCTTCTGCCGGAAGGCGGGTCCGCCACGGCTCCGAACGGCGAAGTCGTCGACCGGAGCCGCCGCACGGGCATCGTCAACCCTTGGTTCTTTCTTCTGCTCACGGCGGTGCTCGGCGCCTGGGGAATGATGAGCTTCTGGTCCTGACCCCCCGTCCGCGCCCGCGGGGAAGCGTGGCGGGCTTACTTTTCCAGGACATAGGTTCCAGGCGCGTCGGCGAGCGCCGGGTGTGTCGCGCTGCCCAGCGTCGGCGGTTTTCCCTTTCGACCCGACCGTTCAGCCAACCATGACGTCCAGTCCGTCCACCAACTGCCGCTGTGCGCGGTGGCCTTCCCGCGCCACGCCTGAGCGGTCGCGCCAGGCTCTCCGGCGCCGTTGGTCCAGTAGGTGCCCTTGCCGCCGGGCGGGTTGATGATGCCGGCGATGTGCCCGCTGGACGCCAGCACGTAGCGCACCTTGCTCCCCTTGAGCAGCTGCGTGACGCGCCACGCGGAGTCCCAGGGCACGATGTGGTCCTTCTCCGCGCCGACCGCGTAGACGTCCTGAGGGATGCGTCCGAGGTCGATGGCCTCGCCCTTGAGCCTGACCTTGCCCGGAGCGATCAGGTTGTTCTCGACATAGGTGTTGCGTAGGTACCAGCTGTGCGCCGCCCGCGCCATGCGGGTGCCGTCGCTGTTCCAATACAGAAGGTCGAAGGCCGGGGGCTTGTTGCCCATCAGGTAGTTGTTGACGACGTTCGACCAGATCAGGTCGTTGGAGCGCAGGAGGTTGAACATGTTGCTCATCTCCCGGCTGTCGAGGTAGCCGCGCTCCATCATCTGCTGTTCGATGAAGTCCACCGCCGGTTCGCCCATGAACACCGCGGTGTCGCCGACATGGGAGAAATCCTGGAGCGACACCATGAAGGTGGCGGCGTTGAACCGGGTGTCACCCTTCGCCGCCAGCCAGGCGAGCGTGATGGCGAGCAGCGTGCCACCGATGCAGTAGCCCATCACATTGATGGAGGTGGCTCCGGTGATGTCACGCACCACGTCGGCGGCTTCCAGCGGGCCGAGGTCCATGTAATCGTCGAAGCCGACGCCGTCCATCGAGGCGTCCGGGTTCCTCCACGAGATCATGAACACCGTGAAACCCTGCTCGACCAGATGGCGCACCATCGAGTTCTTCGGCTGGAGGTCGAGGATGTAGTACTTGTTGATCCACGGCGGCAGGATGAGCAGCGGCACCGCGTGCACCGCCCCACCCGCCGGCTGGTACTGGATCAGCTCGATCAGCCGGTTGCGGTGGACGATCTTGCCGGGGGTGGTCGCCAGATTGCGCCCCGGCTCGAAGGCGGTGGCGTCCACCATGCTGAGGCGGCCTTCCCTCAGGTCCGAGAGCAGGTTGCGCGCACCGTCGGCCAAGCTGACGCCACCGGTTTCCAACACCCGGCGCAAAGCGGCCGGGTTGGAGAACAGCAAAAGCGTCGGGCTCATGGCGTCAACGAACTGGCGGAGATGGAAGGTCAGCCGCCGCCGCTCGGCATCGTCGAGGCCGTCGGCGCGCTCGCCCTGTTCCAGCAGCCAGTCGGAGGCCAGCAGGTACATCTCCTTGAGTGTGCGGTAGGCCGGATTGGTGTGCCATTCCGGCGCGGCGAAGCGCTTGTCGCCTTGGGGCGCCGATCCCGACCCAGCGGCGTCCGCCCCCTTGCCGGCGGCCATGCCCCACCAGCGGCGGCCCGCGTCGTTCCAGGCCTCCATCGCGGACGTCCAGACGGCCGCCTGAACATCGGCGGCCTTGCGGGCGGCCTTGTCCGGACGGCTGAGCGACAGCATCCACACGGTCCGGAGCGCGCGGGCGACTTCCGCCCAGTCGACCGGCACGATGGTGCGGAAGGGATTGGCGCTCCATAGGCCGTCGATGGACCGGAGCACCGGGTCGTTGGCCAGGACGTCGTTGAGCCGCCGGGTTCCGGCGTCCCGCAGGGTGCCGGTGAGATCGTTGGGCGAAACCTGCCACCATGGCCTGACGGCTCCACTCCAATCGCGGACGGCACCGACGTTGGCTTCCATCCAGGATGTCCAGAGCCCCAAGGCCATGTCAGGCCTCAAGGGCCGCCGATCCGGATCGCCATCCATCCCGGCCTGTCGATTTGCGGCTGCATCATCTCCAGCGGCTTGGTGCCGCTGGCGGCGGTGTTCCGTGCCTCTATCGGTGCCCATGGGAGAAGCCCCTCTTTCGTTCGTCCCATCTGGCCGTGGCTGGCCGACCGTGGCGGGCGATCAGGATTCGATCGGCTCCGGAGACGGTCGATGAGGACGTACCCCGGCATCAACATCGCGGGTGGTCTTTCGTTCTGTCCAACGCCAGGTGAGACCCATCACGGACTGGAGAGCATCCACGCCACCACGGCGGCGATGCCGACCAGAACGCCGCCCAGCCCAGCCTCGCTGAGACGGCCGCGCCGGTATAAGGCGACGGAAACCGCGATGACCGAGGCGGCGGCGATGAACAGGCCCACTTGCGACTGGCTCATGCCATCTCCCCCATGCGTTTCACCCTTCCGAGCCGACCGTCCGCCCCCATCTCCCGATGGCTCAACAGTCTGAGGGGGCATTGTCATGATCACGCGTCCGCCCACGTCCGTGATGCTGAACGGAATTCTCGGCGAAGCGCCCGCGGAGTATGTGACGCTGGACTGGCTCGCCGGCAGGCTCGGTCATCGTTCCTTCGGCGTCGTCCTGCTCCTGCTGGCGCTCCTCGGCGTGCTTCCGGGCGTATCGGCCATGGCCGGCGTGCTGCTCACCATCGTCGCGTTCCAGATGGTCCTGGATCACCCCGGCCCCGCCTTCCCCCGCCGCATCGCCACCCGTCACGTCGAGACCCGCCGGCTGGCCACGATCATCCGCCGGGCCGTTCCGGTGTTGCGCTGCCTGGAACGGTTCATCCGCCCGCGCTGGGCCACCCCGTTCACGGCAACCAAGCGGGCGGTCGGTGGTGTTGTCCTGCTGCTTGGCGCGAGCCTCCTCATCCCCGTCCCCTTGAGCAACCTTCCCCCGGCGCTTCTCATCGTCCTGATCGCCTTCGCCTATCTGGAGGAGGACGGCGCGCTGCTCTGCGTCGCGCTGGTCGGCGCCCTCCTTTTCTCCATGATCGTCGTGGGAGCGGCCTGGCAGGCGATGAGCGCCGCCGGTTGGCTGCCGAGCGCGCTGTAACCGGGCCGCAGGATCATAGCCCGCGGCACCAGCCTATGGGGTGGCCTGTGGGATGGCCGCGTCGGCCTGCTCGGCCCGCTCCAGGTCCAAGGGATCGATCGTGGCGGCCTGGGCGAGGGTCGTGCCGCCGGCGCGCGCCGGCAGAAGGATCACCGTCACGACACGCCGGTAAACCGGAAAGGACAGGCCATCGACCAGTTCCTCATCGGTTTCGACCATGTAGGTTCCCGCCGGCTGCACGCCGTCGATCCCCGATAATTCGAAGGGGTGCGAGAACGTCACCGTTCTGCGGCTGGTGCGTGCGAGCATAGGACGTCTCCTGAAGCGTGATCGACATGGTGCGAAGGGGAAGGCGATGCGGGCGGGGGCCAACCGCCTTCCCCTCATTGGATCGGGCCGTCCCGAGGCGCCTGCCCCGTCGTGGAGCAGGCGTTCGCCGGCAATGACAGGCGACTTTTGGGAGACGGCCTGGGTGGGCGGCTTCAGGTCAGCGCTTGGTGCCGGAGCGGTTGCCGGTGGGTTCAACCTTCACATCGGTGCGCCGCGCCGTGGCTTCGACGGTCTTCTCGTGCTCGACCGCTTTTTTGGACAGCACGACCTCCTCGACCACGCGCGCTTCCTTGGTCACCTCCGGCGTTTCGGAGGTGGCCGTCATCTCGACGGTCTTCTCCTCGAAGGCGGCGTCCGTCTCCCCTTCACCGAGAACGCGGTCGGCCCTGCGGCGTTCGACATCCACCGTCTCTTCGCGCAGCCGGACGGTCTCCCGGACCGGCGTTTCGGTGACTTCCGTCGTCACCCGCATCCCGCCCGTGCCGACGCGGCGTTTGCCGATGTCCACATCCTCTTCGACCACGGGAACGGTTTCCTCCCCGACCGTCGCCCCGCGAGCCGCCTTCCCCGGCTGGGAGGCGGTTTCGGGAAGGCCGACGGCACCGTTCTCGTCGAGAATGGCCTCTGCGGCATCCGCGTCCTGATCGGCGATGTCGGCGGCCACCAGGGTATGCCCCTCCTTGACGGCCGCACCGTACCGCTGTGCCACGTCCTTGGTGAAACCGTGACCGAGCAGTTGCTGCGTTGCCTTGTCGGCGTTGCCGGCCCCGTCGAAGGTGTCGATGTCCTTTTCCCGGCACCCCGCCGCGACGAGGGCGTGAAAGGCCTTCTTGGCGGCGCGCGGCTCCTTGTAGAGCCCTACGACGATCGTGCTCATGATGGTCTCCGTTGAATTCAGATGATTGCGGGGGGCGGTCAGACCTCGGTGTCGGGTGGGGACCGCCCCCGTTCGACGATGATTTCCTGGCGGCGCAGCTTGACCGCGTCATCAACCCTGCGGATTTCGGTGTGGCGGGTGATGCGCACCTCCTCCACCAGCTTCAGCCGCACACTCAACGTCGCGACCTCTTCGACGACCGAGATGATGGTCGTCTCACCCTCCTGGCGGTCGGGGATCGCGTGGTCGACGAACCGGTCGCATGGCACCCGCTCGATGCGGAGCGTCTGCGTCGACAACTCGGCTTCGAGTGGCTGCTCGTGCTCGTGGGTGACGGTGTGGACCTGAAGCGTTTCCGTGACCCGCTGACGCTTGCGGATGGTCACCTGTTCTTCGGCCACCGGGAACGTGGTCCGGTCGTTCGTGGGCGCTTTCACGGAAATCCTCCTGCCACGGCATGGGGTGGCGCTGCCATCCCTCGAAAAAGCGGCGGATGCCGGCCGGATCAGGCGGCGTGACGGCTCGGCCTGCGATCCGCCTCCTCCGCCGTATGGGCGGAGGCCCGGGCGATGCGGCCGTGGGTGTCGAAGAAGGCCTGCAGCCCGCCAAGCAGGTAGCGGTTTCCGGCGAGCATGACATCGCTCGGGCTGCGTGCACGGAGCATGTCGTTCAGCATGTCGCTCTGGCGCTGGGCCGCTTGATGCATGAAGCGGACGATCTCGGAACACGCCGCCTCATAGTTCGAGGCCATGACCGTGCCGAACTCCATGCCCGCCGTTGGGTTCCGATCGGCATGGCGGGCGACGCCCTGGCCCATGCGGCCGGCTTGCGCCGCCGTTCCATCGGACGGCCGGGCCGAATGGTCGCGGGAATGCGCGGTGACGGGACTGCCGCCCCTCGCCGTCCCTTCGTCGCTGGCGCTCCGGATGGCGTGAGCCTTGGAGTTCTCCGCCTTTGCCGCCGCCTCGTCGCTGGCGCTGCGGATCGTGCGAACCGGGGGCATGCCGTCGGCCATAATCGTCTCCATTGATTGATTGAGTGGCCAGGGAGCGCTGTGCTCGACCTGTATCGTCTTGCAATTACATTATGCTGCGCCGCAAAAATACAAGTTCACTATAAATAAAAAAGCCCATCACGCCCAAAAGAGAGCGGTGCGTGTATAGAAAAATGCAGCCTTTTAATTTTTATATGCCCTGATGTATTCAGTGCGATGCTGTCCTTAATAGTATTTTCAAAGAGGCCGTCGGCAATCGTGGCCGCGCTGCCGCTATCGAGCGGCTCGACACCGCGGTCACCGGCTTCAGGCCCCATGCACGCGCGGCCCAGAAGGGCATGCGCCTTTCCCAACCATCCGATGGCAGGACGTCAGGTGCCGATGCCGTCGTCCGTCAACGCGCCCCTCACGGCCACCGCGAGGTCTTGTGGAGTGATCGGCTTATGCAGCAGCGAGAAGCCGCTGCGGCTGGCCTCCCGGATTCGCTCCGGCGAGGTGTCTCCGGTCAGGATGATGCCAGGCACGGCGATCCCGAAAGCGGTTCTCAAATTTCTGATGACATCCGCCCCGGTCTCTTCGCCAATGAGACGGTAGTCGGCGATGACCAGATGGGGCGGCCGCTGCGGGGGGATCAGCATCAATGCCGCCTCCCGATCCGCCGCGGCGAACACATCGAAGCGATGCCGTTCGAGATACTGGCGGATGCTGTCGAGCACCACGGGGTCGTCGTCGATCACCAGCACACGCCGTCCGGTTCCGTCGAGATCCGGTTCGGTGGCGGCGTCCTCCAAGGCTTCGGCGTCGTCGGTGACCGGAACGACGATCTCGAAGACCGATCCCCGCCCCGGTCTCGACCGGACGCCGATCGGATGGTGGAGCAGCAGGGCGAGACGGTCCACGATCGACAGGCCAAGCCCAAGCCCCTGGCGGCGGTCGCGCGCGAAATTGCCGACCTGATGGAACTCCTCGAAGATCGCCTTGAGTTGCCCTTCGGGAATTCCCCGTCCGGTGTCCCAGACCTGGATGCGCACCGCACCGCGGACATGACGGCATCCGATGAGGATACGGCCGCTGTCGGTGTACTTCACGGCGTTGGCGAGCAGGTTCTGAAGGATGCGGTCCAGCAGCTTCGGGTCGCTGCGGACGGTGACGCCGGTGTCGACCGAGCGCAGGCTCAGACCCGCGGCGTGGGCGAGGGGGCCGAAATCCTCGACAAGGCGGTCGATGAGCCTGCGCAGCCGGAACGGCTTCATCCGAACGTCGACCACGCCGGCATCGAGACGCGACACATGCAGGATCTCCTCCAGCATCGAATGGAGCGCGGCCAGCGTGTTGCCCAGACTGGAAAGCAGTTTTGCCGACGCCGGTGGAAGGTCCTGGGTGGACAGCAGATGGTGGAACAACACCGCGGCCTGCACGGGTTGGCGCAGATCATGGCTGGCGGCGGCGAGGAAGCGGGTCTTGCCGGCGCTCGCCTGCTCCGCCAACGCCTTGGCGGCGTCCAACGCCTTCTGGGCGCGGTTGCGTTCGGTGACATCCTCGATGCCCAGCAGGATCAGCGGACGGTCTGAACGGCTCAGCGGCCGGGCGTTGATTTGCAGGGCCCGCCCCCCTTCGGCATCCTGTCCGGCGTCGATCACCAACTCCTCGATGGTGGAGCCGGCGGTGATCATCGCCTTCAAACGTCCGTCCAGGGCGACGTCCCGGAGCATCCCGTCGGCAAGCTCCACCAGCGGACGCCGGAGCGTCGCCTCCGCCGTGGTGGAAAACATGCGGTAATAGGCTTGGCTGGCGGCCGCCACGACCAAACCGGCATCGAGCACCAGCAACGCTTCGCGCACGGTGTCGACGATGGACTCAGCGAAGTCACGGGCTGTCCGCATCGAATCCTGGATGGCGCCCCGCTCCATGGCGAGCCCCAGGACGGTGGCGACCGCCTGAACGAATTCCACGTCGTCGTCGTCGAACCGCTTCGACTCCCGATTGTACAAAGCCAGGACCGCCGCCGCCGTCGTGCCGTCGCCACCGAAGGACACGCCGATCCCGCTGGCGATCCCCGGAACGGGAGGACCGCCGGGCACGCGCCGGTCGAGGGCGAAATCACGAACGACCAAAGGCTGCCTCGACCAGAAGGTCTGGCCGAGGTGCGACGAGGGATCGCCCGGCACCTTGTTCGGGACCGTCTCGGATTGGTCCCAACCGCAGCCCGCCAACAGCCTCAACATCCCGTCTTCCGCGGACGGGACGAAGATGCCGACACAATCGGCTCCGAACGTTTCGGCGATGAGGCGGGTGGACGCCTGGAGAAAAATGTTCGTGGGCTCGTCGCTCAGCGCCTTGCGTCCCAGATCGGCGACCAGCTTCTGCTGCCGGGCCCGCTCGGCGAGGACGGCGGCGGTGCGCTTCAGCGCCGTGACGTCGCTGAAGGTGATGACGGTTCCCTCGATCCGGTTGTCCTGCGTGCGGTAGGGATGGATCCGGCGCAGCAGCGTGCTGCCGTTCTCGGCCTGCACCTCGCGTTCCAGAGGCGACAGGGTGTCGAGAACCCTGCGGATGTCCGCCGTCAGCTCCGGATCGGTGAAATGGCGGGACACGTCGGTGATCGGACGCCCGATGTCCGTCGGGATGAGGGAAAACAGGCGCGTCGCCGGTGCCGTGAAGCGTTTGATGCGCAGATCGGGAGACAGGAACAACGTGGCGATGTCGGTGCTGGTCAACAGGTTGGTCAGGTCGTTGGTCGCGGATTCCAACTCGTCGACCTTCTCGTGAAGCTGGCTGTTGAGCGTGCCGAGTTCCTCGTTCAGGGACTGCAGCTCCTCCTTCGACGTCTCCATCTCCTCGTTGGAGGATTGCAACTCTTCATTGATCGAAAGGATTTCCTCGTTGGCCGCGCGCAGGGCCTCGTTCGACGCTTCCAGTTCAAGAATGGTGGCGCTCAGGTCTTCGCGGGTCACCCTCAATTCATGTTCGAGTTGCTCGACGGCGGAAGCTTCGACGGACTCCTGCGCCTCGCCGTCGCCCGCCCCGCCGCCGACCGGATGGGCCGGTTCCGTGACCGCGCCCCGGACGAAGGTCACCAGCAGCACGTCCTCCCCCGCCTGGGGCGGGCGGATCGGAGCCACGGTGACGGTGAGCAGGGAGAGAACGCCCCCACGCGCGTGGCGGACCCCGGTGACGGTCACGCGCTGCCCCGACGACAGAGCCTTCTTCACGGCACCGCGCACCTTCAGGCGCAGGTCGCCCCGCATCATCGCCGTCAGGTCCTGCGGCATCTCCCCGGTCGGCAGGTCGAGGAAGTCGCCGGTCGGGCCGTACAGGTAGAGGATGCGGTGCTGCTGGTCGATCAGCACGGCGGCGGGTGCGTAGGCGAGAAGAAGCGCGTGCCGGGTGACCTCGGCCGGGCTGACACGGGCCGCGACGGGTGATGCCAGGGCCGCCCCCACCGACACGCCGATGGTTCTCGGCAGGGCCGGGCTGTACCGGCGACCGTTGCCGAGCTTGCGGTACAGCCGCCATTTCTTGGAGAGCGGCGCGAACAGATCGGTCCGGGTGCCGATGGTCTCGGCCGATCCCAGAAACAACCCGCCACCATCGCCCAGGCCGAAATGGAACAGTTCCAGGATCGACCGCTGCACCGCCGGATCGATGTAGATCAGGACGTTGCGGCAACTGATCAGGTCGAGGTTGGAGAAGGGGGGATCGCTGATCATGTTCTGGACGGCGAAGGTCACCGTCTCGCGCAACAGCCGATTCACTTTGTAGCCGGCGTCGACGCGGATGAAGAAACGGGCCAGCCGGTCCGCTGAAACGTCGACCACTATGGTTTCCGGATAGACGCCGCTCCGCGCGACGTCCAGCGCGTGCACGTCGATGTCGGTGCCGAACACCTTGATGTCGCAGGATCGGTTCGCGGCCGCACAGCCTTCCATCAGCAGCATGGCGATGGAGTAGACCTCCTCGCCGGTGGCGCAGCCAGGCACCCACACGCGGATCGGCCGACCGGACACACGGCCCCCCACCAGCGGATCGATGATCACGTCCTTGAGGAATTCGAACGCTTCGGAGTCGCGGAAGAACCGGGTGACGCTGATCAGGATGTCGCGGGAAAGCTGCTCGACCTCGCCGGGGTGGGTTCCCAGGAACTCCCGGTATCGGCGCATGCCGTCGATCTGGTGGATTCCCATGCGCCGTTCGATGCGCCGGATCAATGTGCGCGTCTTGTAGGCACGGTAGTCGTGACGGCTGCGCGCCTGCATCAGTTCGAGAATGCGATCGAGATCCTCTCCGCCGGAGTCGGATTCGTCGCCGCCATCATCGCCGGCCTGGACATATGGCTGCCGGACGTAGCGGATCAACGCGTCGGCCATCCGTTCCGGCGCCAGGACATAATCGGCCAGTCCGGTTGCGATCGCGCTGTTCGGCATGCCGTCGAACGCCGCCGTCCCAGGGTCCTGGACGATCACCAGCCCACCGCATTCCTTGACCGCCTTCAACCCGATCGTACCGTCCGCCCCCGACCCGGACAGCACGACGCAGATGGCGCGTTGTTCCCACTCGGTGGCCAGCGACCGGAAGAAGACGTCGATCGGCAGGGTCACCCCATCATCCACCGCCGGGCCGAGAACGAAGCGCCCCTGCGTCATGGACAGCGTCCGGCCCGCCGGCGCGATGTAGATGTGGTCCGGCGCGAGCGGCATGTCATGTTCGGCGGTGCGGACGGGCAACGGCGTGACCTTGATCAGCAGGTCCACCATCAGCCGCTCGTTGTTCGGCGTGCGGTGCTGGATGACCACCAGGGCGAGTCCGCTTGCCGACGGCACGGCCTGCAGAAGGGCGGTGATGGCCTTCAGCCCGCCAGCCGAGGCGCCGATTCCGACGACCGCGGCCGGCGCCACGGGAAGCCAGACGGGCATGGGCTTTCCAGGATCGGTTTGCGCGTCGTTCTGGCCGGCGGGGTCGCTGGAAGTGGTCATCATGCCTTCACCTTCGCCGATTGGGATGCGTGCCCCGAGCCGGCGGCTTTGTGCGTTTCCGGTTTAAAATCGAACGGCGCATTGTTCCGTGGCAGCGTTCAGGCCCACGGCAACGGTCGGCAAGCGATGCGGAAAGCCGACGGTTCAAGGGATAATTCAAGCCTGCCCGCCTTTGGGAGAAATTACGGCCAAGGCATGTATTTCTATGTCGCCGCTCGACATATATGGAGCTTGTTCCGCATCTATGCAGCATCGTCCCGCCTTCCGCCGGTTGCAAACCTTTTCCGAGCTGCCCTCCAATGTCCTCGCTGATTTTCAAGAGGAACGGCCATCACACGCTCCTGCCCCGATGCCCCCCTTGGCCTGCTTCCCTCGGCATGCTCCCCTTGGCGTGCCGACGCCGCTCCGCCGGTGCGGCGATGGGACCGGTCATGGGGCGCGACACGACTTCAGCCTTTGATTGCTGTTTCTTTGGCTGCTTCCCTTGACCGCGTTCCCGGCACGACGGCCGGTTGCGCCGCAAACACCACCGGCTGACAGGACCGTGGCCCGCCCCCGTCCCAACACATCGAGGCCGCCTCTGACACTTGATCAAGCCCTGGCCGTCACGATCCTCATCGGGCTGGTGACGCTGTTCGTCTGGAACCGGCTTCGCTACGATCTGGCGGCGCTCCTTGGACTCCTTGTGGCGATGGCCTGCGGCGTCGTCCCGCCGGATCGGGCCTTCATCGGGTTCAGCGATCCGGTGGTGGTGATCGTCGCGTCGGCGCTCGTCGTCAGCGCGGGGGTCGGCAAGTCGGGCGTGATCGGACGGGCCGTCAGAAACCTGGAACCTCGTATGCGGACAGCCGGAACCCAGGTGGCGGTGCTGACGGGAAGCGTCGCGATCCTGTCCGCCTTCATGAAGAACATTGGTGCCTTGGCGATTTTCCTGCCGATCGCCATGCAGGTCGCCCGGCGCAGCGGCACCCCACCCTCCAAGCTCCTTATGCCAATGGCGTTCGGTTCTCTGATCGGCGGCCTCGTGACGCTGATCGGCACATCCCCCAACATCCTCGTCTCGCGCGTGCGCGCCGAACTCACCGGCACGCCATTCGCCATGTTCGACTTCGCGCCGGTCGGCCTTGGGATCGTGGCGGCGGGCTTCGCCTTTCTGATGGTCGGCTGGCGCCTCCTGCCGGACGGCCGGCGGGGAGCAAGGCCGCTGGCCGCCGCCTTCGACGTCGAGCCTTACCTTTCGGAGGCGCGTCTGCCAGCCACATCGCCTCTGGTCGGGAAAACGGTGGCCGATCTGGAAGCCCTCGGCGAAGGCAACGTCAGTGTGATCGCCATCATTCGCGAGGGGGAAAGGCGCTCCATCCCTGCGGGGCATTGGACGCTGTTCGTTGGCGATATTCTTGTTCTGCAAAGCGATCCCCACGCCTTGAAGGCGATCATGAGCGACGCCGGCCTGCGTCTCGAAGGGGCGGGCAAGGGATTGGCCGAGGGGCTGGCTTCCAGCGACGTTGGTGTGGTCGAGGCTGTCGTGATGACGAACTCGCCTCTGATCGCCCATTCTCCGGTTGAGTTGGGGCTGCGCCAGAGGCATGGCGTGAACCTTCTCGGCATCAGCCGACACGGCGACCGCATCACGACCCGCCTGCGGAACCTCCGCTTCCAGGCCGGTGACGTCCTCGTCCTGGCGGGGAGCGCCGAGGCCATGCTGGAGACCTTGCGCGGTCTCGGCTGCCTGCCGCTCGTCGATCGGGCGACAGGGTTGGAGCGGCGGCGCCAGGAGTACCTGCCGCTCATGCTGCTGGCGCTCGCCATGGGTGCGGCCGCCCTCGATCTGATTCCCGTGCCGGCGGCTTTCTTCGGAGCGGCGGTGCTGATCGTGCTGTTCGGTGTCCTGACCTTGCAAGAAGCGTATCAGGCGATTGAGCTGCCGATCCTGGTTCTGCTCGCCTGCCTGATCCCGATCAGCGATGCGATCGGCCGCACGGGCACGGCGGATCTGGTCGCCGAAGGCCTCGCCGCGGTCGCCGGGGCCTTGCCCCCAACCGGGGTTGTCACGCTCGTCATGGTGACGGCGATGATCCTGACGCCCTTCCTCAACAACGCGGCAACCGCGCTGATCATGGCTCCGATCGCCGCGAGCCTGGCGCAAAGGCTCGGCATAAACCCCGATCCCTTGTTGATGGCTGTGGCCGTCGGTGCCGCCTGCGACTTCCTTACCCCGATCGGGCACCAATGCAACACCTTGGTCATGGGGCCTGGAGGGTACCGCTTCGGTGATTACTGGCGTCTCGGCCTGCCGCTCTCGGTGATCATCGTCGTCGTCGGGTCCGTTCTCATTCCGCTGGTCTGGCCGTTGCGGTGAGGGCGGCGGTGTCGCCGTCCGCCACCGCCGAAAGGTGCGCTCCAATTCAAACGGTCGTTCAGGAAAAGACGCGGCCATGAGCCGCTTCAAGGTAAAACGCGTCCGGTTCGTCGGAGGCTGGTCTGGCCGGGTCACACTGACGTGGCGACGACCTGGCGGGGCAGCGCGATGACTTGCCCGTTCAGGCCGACGGGATCACGGGGGCCGGCCGCCGTCACACGATGCTGCGCACCGCAAACAAGGCACGGACGCACTCCCGGTTGGGATCATCATCCGATGCGTGAGCTATTTCACCGCCGCGCGCTGTTCGCGCCCCATCAACCCTTGCGCTCGCGCGCGGTCCAGCAGGCTCTTGACCGAGGCCGCCGCCCAGGTGCGCCCACCCCGCGGCGTGGTTTCCCGCATCGCCTCCAGTTGGGCGCCGATGGCCCGCAGCGACAGCTTGGGGTTTGCCCGCGCGATGCCGGCGACCAGCACCATGAGCCGGTCGTCACCGCGGACGGATGGCATCTTGTCGAGCAACGCCCGGTCGGCCAGCCCCTCGGCGACGAAGGCACGGACGGCGCGGCGCAACCGCTCGGCGGTCCAGTGCCGACCCGGCGGCAGCTTGGCGTTGACGGCGCGGGTCACCGCCGCCCACGAGCGGGACGGCCGGAGGCGCCGCACGGTGGGCAGCCACTCCTCCGCCGTACGAGTCAGCTCCAGCAGGTAGAGCTGGCGCTGCCGGTCGGCGAGGCGTTGCGCGGTCGCTGCGTCGCCCTGCTTCAGCTTGGGATTACCGCCGACCCGGCCGCGCGCCTTGGCCGCCGCCAGCCCGGCCCGCGTGCGCTCGCGGATCAGCGAGCGTTCGTACTCCGCCACAGCGCCGAGCATCTGCAGCACCAACGTGCCGTGCGGGCTGGCGGTGTCGATCGGGCTGGTCAGGCAGCGGAAGTGGCAACCGCGGCCGCGCAGGTCCTCGATCACCTCCAGCAGATGGGCCAGCGAGCGGCCGAGCCGGTCGAGCTTCCAGATGACCAGCGTGTCGCCGCGGGCGATGCGGGCGAGCGCCCGCGCCAGCTCCGGCCGGGCCCGGGACGCGCCCGACGCCTTCTCCTCGAAGATCTCGGTGCAGCCGGCGGCGCGCAGCGCGTCCAGCTGGCCGGCGGTGGTCTGCTCGTCGGTCGAGACGCGCGCGTAGCCGATGAGGGCCATACCCTTTCTCCCAAGCCGGAAAAAGACCTCCGGAGGCCCCCTTTGTAAAGTCTGGGAGAATGAGAGTAAACGACCGTTTCGGAGCGCGCCAATTCTTTTACAGCGACCGTGCAGTCGGTTGTCCCGTGATCGGGAGCGTCCCAAAGGAGATCTGCGACGTGGATCAGGGCGCCGGACCGCGGACCGCAAAACCGGGCTGCGGACATTGGCGGAATGGCACGGCGATTGGGCTGAAATCGAGCGCCCTGGCGCGCTTGGAGCGGCCGATCTCGGCGGCGGCGGTCCGGTTTTAAACCGATCTACTCTCTTCTAAACGGATCTGGTCTGCAAAACGCCAGCCGATCCGGAGCGGAAGCCGGGTAAAGCCGGCTTCTAAACTGATCTACCCGACAACGACACCGACGGCGACAACCGTTCATGGAACCGATGCGGCGATCCACGTCTCGGCAACCTTGCATGTGTTGCGATGAGGTGCGGCAGTGATCTGCGAGATAAGTATCACGAGAGCCCTGGAGGCGCATAAGGCGGTAGCGTGGGCGGGGGGCTTAGCGCGAAGGAGAGGGCAGCGCATCCGCGTCACCGCCGCCGCCCGTCAAGGCTTCGAAATACATCGTGGCAATATCGATTGCGCCCATCCTTCACCGCACGGGACTTCGATCCATCCAAAGGACTTAAGTTTTCCTAAAGTGATGGTTCTGAAGAAGGCCTCCGTATGGAATGAATATGAATAGAATTGGCGTTTTGCGCGAGGAGTAGGAGTTATTACTTATTAGGCAGTTGCAGGAGTACACCTTGGAAATTCATGTCATAGGAAGTCGCACGCTTTGCCATATACGCGGGTGGGGCGCTCGGGCATCCCAACGATCACAACAAAATTTACGGAGAGTTCCCCTTGAACGAAGTCATCATCGCGGACGCTGGGCTTGAGGATCTCGACGCACTGCTCAGCCACCGCCGTCCCGACGTTCAGGTTACGCTCGTTTCCTCCGCCGAGGATGGCCATGCCGTTCTCGCCGCCGCGCTCGCCGCGCGCCCGTCCGTCCTGCATCTGGTCGCCCATGGCGAGCCGGGGCGGGTCCTGCTGGGTGCCCAGCCGCTGGACGCGCGGTCGCTGCTCGACCGCTCCTGGCCGGATGCGCGCGGTACCGAGATTCACATCCACGCCTGCCATGCCGGCGCGGGCGAGGCGGGCCGGCTCCTTCTCGACCGTCTGTCCGCTGCCACGGGTGCCGTGGTTGCGGCCTCTTCGGGGCCGGTCGGCCCGGCGGTGCGCGGCGCGTCCTGGAAGCTCGACGTGCGCACAGCGCCCGTCTTTACCCCCTCCCCCTTCGCCGGGGTCGAGGGCGCCGGGGCGAACGGCTGGGCCCATGAGCTGGCCGTCACCGGCACGCCGACCGACGGCAACGACACGCTGACCAGCGATGACGCGGCGGACAACATCAACGGCGGAGCGGGCAACGACATTCTGATCGGCAACGGCGGCAACGACACGCTGATCGGCGGGGTCGGCCACGACACCATGGACGGTGGTGCCGGGGCTGACGTGTTCGACGGCGGCGACGGCTTCGACGTCGTCACCTACGAGAACGCGACCTCCGGCATGGTCATCGACATCGGCAACCCGGCGAACAGCACGGGCGACGCCGCGGGCGACACCTTCACGGGCATCGAGCGCTGGATCGGCTCCAACTACAACGACACCATGGTGGCCGGCAGCGACCCCGTGTGGTTCTGGGGTCACGCGGGCGATGACGTGGAGATCGGCGGCGCCGGCAACGACACCATGGAGAGCGGCGACGGCAACGACACCGTCTATGGCGGCGCCGGCGACGACCAGATCTACAGCCGTGCCGACAACGACGTGCTCTATGGCGAGGACGGCAACGACCTGATCTACGGCGGCTGGGGCAACGATATGCTCGACGGCGGCGCCGGCAACGACACCCTGTTTGGTGAAGGGGATGCCGACACCATGTACGGGGGCGCCGGCGACGACAGCATGGACGGCGGCCAGGGCAACGATCTGATGTATGGCGGCGATGGCAACGACACGCTGATCGGCGGCATCGGCCATGACACCATGGAAGGCGGCGCCGGAGCCGACGTGTTCGACGGCGGCGACGGCTTCGACGAGGTGACCTACGCGAACGCCACCGCGGGCGTCGTGCTGGATCTGCGCAACCCGGCGAACAGCACGGGCGATGCCGCGGGCGACACCTTCACCAACATCGAGCGCTGGATCGGTAGCGAGTTCGACGACCGGCTGGTCGGCAACGACGACGGCGTCTGGTTCTGGGGTCATGGCGGCAACGATGTCGAGATCGGCGGCGCCGGCAACGACACGATGGAAAGCGGCATCGGCAACGACACGATCTACGGCGGCGGCGGCGACGACCGGGCCTTCGGGCGGGCCGACGACGACATGCTGTATGGCGAGGCCGGCAACGACCTGCTGGCCGGCGGCGGCGGCAACGACCTGCTCGATGGCGGCACCGGCAACGACACGCTGATCGGCGACTGGGGCGTCGACACGATGATCGGCGGTGACGGCGACGACGTCTTCTACAGCGGCGCGCACGATCCCCTGCCGGAAGCCGACATCATCCAGGGCGGGGCCGGCAACGACACCTTCATCATCGCCACGCAGAGCGACGCCGGCACGGTTTCCTACGATGGCGGCGAGGGCTCCGACACGCTGCGCATCAGCTCCGACAACGTGGCCGATCCGGAGAACAAGATCACCACGGCGACGCCGCAGATCGACATTTCCGGCATGACCCTGACCAGCGTGGAGAGGTTGGAACTGGTCGGCAGCGTCCGCCATGCGGTGACGATGAGCGTCGCCCAGGCCAACGGCTTCGCCAGCATCACCGGCGCCACCGGCGGCGATGTCTTCACCATCGCCGGAACGGCCATGGCGGGCGCGGTCACCGCCGGCAACGGCAGCCAGCTCACCGCCGGGCAGGTCCAGGCCCAGACGGTGAACGGCGTTACCCTGCTGCACATCGGTACCGATGCCACCGCGGGCGCCGACGTGACGCTGCGCTTCGCCGGTGGCTTTACGGCGGACCAGTTCCAGGTCAACGGCAGCGGGATCACCCTGAGCGGAACCCCCTCGACCCCGCCCACGACCGAGCCGCCCACCACCGAACCGCCGACCACGACGCCTCCCACCACGGAACCGCCGACCACCACCCCGCCGGTGGACGACCGTCCTTCGACCGCCATGCAGCGCATCGTGGACGGCGTGACCGAGGACGTGAAGGCCTACGCCTACGAGGGGCCGGTCTCCACCCTGCAGTGGACCTTCCTGGGCGACTCCCGCAGCGAAGTGCTGGGCGGGTCGGACGGCAACGACTTCCTGAACCTGCTGGGCGGCGACGACGCGGCGGCGGGCGGGGCCGGTGACGACGTGCTGGACGGCGGCTCGGGCTCCAACTGGCTGATCGGCGGTTCGGGCAAGGACACCTTCTTCGTCGACGGCCGCGGCACCGAGATCACCTGGTCCACCGTCACCGACCTGGAGCAGGGCGAGTGGTCCACCCTCTGGGGCTACAAGGAAGGCGTCTCCACCCTGCGCTGGGAGGAGATGGACGGTGCCGAAGGCTACAAGGGCGCGACGGTCCACTGTGACATCGACGGCAATGGCACCATCGACGCCAGCATGACCTTCGCCGGCAAGGCCGTGGGTGCCATGACCACCACCACCGGCACCATGGGTGACCAGAATTACATCGCTTTCATCAGCCTGTGATCCGGCGCGGTTCGTGATCTGAGGCACCGAGCGGAAAAAACGGCCTGGGGAGTGTTCCCCAGGCCGTTTCTCGTTCGCCGCCGCCATTTGAGGCAGCCCATCGGCAGGAGGGCTACCCCTTCTAAAGATTGTGATGACATCGCCTGTTTTCCCTGTATTCGCTCTTGATGTATAGTTTTCGTTTCTTTTCCTCATAGGACAATGACCGTTCATAGGATCATTGAGTTTCCCGTTATCAATCAAGATAACCCAACAACTATGTTCCGTTGATGAGTACGTGTTATTTCTTCTTGGGCAATTGCGAAAAGGCTCTCCGAAAGCGCATGTGATTGTGTGTCGCGCTTCCCCGTATCCGCGAACCTCCCGTAAACGCGAACGATGCGACCGGGCGCCCCAGCGATCACCACAGAATGCACGGAGAGTTTCCCTTGAACGAAGTCATCATCGCGGACGCTGGACTTGAGGATCTCGACGGGCTGCTCAGCCGCCGCCGTCCCGACGTCCAGGTCATGCTCGTCTCCGCCGTCGACGATGCCCATGCCGTTCTGGCCGCCGCGCTCGCCGCGCGCCCGTCCGTCCTGCATCTGGTCGCCCATGGCGAGCCGGGACGGGTCCTGCTGGGCGCCCAGCCGCTGGACGCGCGGTCGCTGCTCGACCGCTCCTGGCCGGACGCGCGCGGCACCGAGATCCATATCCACGCCTGCCATGCCGGTGCGGGTGCCAAGGGCCGTCTCCTCCTCGACCGGTTGGCCGCCGCCACGGGCGCCGCGGTCGCGGCCTCCTCGGGTCTGGTCGGTCCGGCGGCTCGGGGCGCTTCCTGGACGCTCGATCTGAGCACCGCGCCGGTCGGCGCCCCCTCCCCCTTCGCGGCGGTTGAGGGCTGGACCCATGTCCTGGCCGTGACCGGCACCACGACGGCGGGCCCCGACCTGCTGACCAGCGATGACGAGCCGGATGTGATCGAAGGCGGGGCTGGCAACGACACGCTGATTGGCGGCGGCGGCAACGACACGCTGATCGGCGGTGCGGGTGCCGACCTGCTGGACGGCGGGGCCGGCTTCGACGAGGCGTCCTACGAGACCGCGACCTCCGGCCTCGTGCTGGACTTGCTGAACCCGAGCAACAGCACGGGTGACGCCGCGGGCGACACCTTCATCAACATTGAGCGCTGGGTCGGCTCCAACTTCGACGACACCATGGTGGCCGGGAACGACCCCGTGTGGTTCTGGGCCCATGACGGCGCCGATCTGGTGACCGGCGGGGCCGGCAACGACACGCTGGAGAGCGGCAACGGCAACGACACCGTCCATGGCGGGGCCGGCAACGACCAGATCTTCGGGCGCGCCGACGACGACATGCTCTATGGCGACGACGGCGACGACCTGCTGGTCGGCGGCGGCGGCAAGGACAGCCTGATGGGTGGGGCCGGCAACGACACGTTGGTCGGCGACTGGGACGCCGACACGATGATCGGCGGCGACGGTGATGACGTCTTCTACAGCGGCGAGCACGGCGACCTGAACGAGGCCGACGTCATCGAGGGCGGCGCCGGCAACGACACCTTTATCATCGCCGCGCAGGGCGACGCCGGCACGGTCTCCTACGACGGCGGCACCGGCACCGACACGTTGCGCGTCAGCTCCGACAACGTGACCGATCCGGAAGGCAAGATCACCACGGCGACGCCGCAGATCGACATCTCCGGCATGACCCTGACCAGCGTGGAAAACCTCGATCTGGTCGGCAGCGTCCGCCACACGGTGACGATGACCACCGCCCAAGCCAGCAACTTCACCAGCGGGGTGACCGGGGCCGTGGTGGGCGACGCCTTCACCATCACCGGCACGGCCATGACTGGGACGGCCACCGCCGGCAACGGCAGCCAGCTCGGCGCCGGGCAGGTGCAGGCGGAGACGGTGGATGGCGTCACCTTCCTGCGCATCGGCACCGACGCCACGGCGGGCGCCGACGTGACCCTGCGCTTCGTCGGCAGCTTCACCGCCGGGCAGTTCCAGCTCAACGGCGACACCGTCACGCTGATCGACGCGCCGCCCCCCACGACGCCTCCCACGACGGAACCGCCGACCACCACCCCACCGACGACCGAGCCTCCCACCACGGAACCGCCGACCACGACGCCCCCCACGACGGAGCCGCCGACCACCACCCCGCCGGTGGACGACCGCCCTTCCGCCGCCATGCAGCGCATCGTGGACGGCGTGACCGAGGACGTGAAGGCCTACGCCTACGAGGGGCCGGTCTCCACCCTGCAGTGGACCTTCCTGGGCGACTCCCGCAGCGAGGTGCTGGGCGGGTCGGACGGCAACGACTTCATCAACCTGCTGGGCGGCGACGACGCGGCCTGGGGCGGGGCCGGTGACGACGTGCTGGACGGCGGCTCGGGCTCCAACTGGCTGATCGGCGGTTCGGGCAAGGACACCTTCTTCGTCGACGGCCGCGGCACCGAGACCACCTGGTCCACCGTCACCGACCTGGAGCAGGGCGAGTGGGCCACGATGTGGGGCTACCAGGAGGGCGTCTCCAAGCTCTCCTGGGAAGAGATGGGCGGGGCCGAAGGCTACAAGGGCGCGACGGTCCATTGCGACATCGACGGCAACGGCACCATCGACGCCAGCATGACCTTCACCGGCAAGGCTGTGGGTGCCATGACCACCACCACCGGCACCATGGGCGACCAGAATTACATCGCCTTCATCAACCTGTAAGCTGAGGTCGTGCGAAACGCGCCGGTCCGGGGGATGCCCTCCCCTGGGCCGGCTTTTTCCTGTTGATGCCGGCTGTTGATGCAACGGGGGTGACCGTCAACCTTGACCGATTCGGGCGTCCATCGTATCGGTTGAACACGGCAAGCGCATTCGCTGTGGAGGTTGACGTTGCGTGGCGAAGACATGAGGCTCCTGCGCGAGGAGCGCAAACTTTCACAGCCGGATTTCGCGGCCTGGCTGAACGAGCGGCTGGAGCGGCGCTACGACCGGTCCAAGATCTCCCGCTGGGAAAGCAACAGCGAGAAGATCCCCGACGCGGTGGTCCGCTTCCTCCTGAAGGAGACGGCGGTGGTGGACGGCAAGCATGGCCCGGCGCTGGTCATCTGCCTCGCCAACCAGAAGGGCGGGGTCGGAAAGACCACCTGCACGGTGAACACCGCCAGCATCCTGGCCCGCGAGGGCTACCGCGTGCTCATCATTGACGCTGACCCGCAGGCCAACGCCACGGCGCATCTCGGCATCGACCTGATCGAGTACGAGGAGGGCCGGCGCAAGTCGCTTGCCCACGTGCTGCGTGAGGAGGTCGCCGTCGAGGACATCGTCGTCCCGGTCGGCGACATCGGGCTGGAGATCGCCCCGTCGAGCATCGAACTGGCGTCGGTCGAGGTGGAGCTGACCGCCGACCCCAGCGGCCCCATGGCCCTGCGGGAACGGCTTCAGGACGCGCGGTCGGCCTATGACTTCATCTTCATCGACTGCCCGCCGAACCTGGGCCAATGCACCGCCAACGGGCTGGTGGCGTCGGACCTCATCGTCATCCCCTGCCAGACCGAGTATCTGTCCTCCATCGGCGTGAACCATCTGCTGAAGACGATCAACAAGCTGAAGCGGCGCTGCCACCCCAGCCTCGCCGTCCTGGGCATCCTGCCGACCATGCACAACGCCCGGCTGAATCAGCATCAGGTGACCCTGGAGCAACTCCACAGCGCGCTGGGCGGCACGCTGCGCATCTTCCCGCCGGTGCCGCGGGCGACAATCTACGGCGACGCCGCCCTTGCCGGACGCGCCGCCCTGGAGGCGGTGCCGGACGCACCGGGCGCCTCGTCCTACCGGGCGCTCGCCGACGCCATCGTCGTGGAGCGGCGCAAGCGCGTGGAGGTGGCCAATGTCGCGTAAACTCGGAACCGGGAACCTTGCCCGGCTGAACGCTATGAGCCGCGGCGCGCTCGCCGTCTTCGCGGAGCCGGAACAGGGTGTGCGTCTCGTCTATCCCGACGTGGACTGGATCGAGGCCAACCCCGACCAGCCGCGCCGCCGCTTCGACGAGGCGGAACTGGCCGCCCTGACGGACTCCATCCGCAAATACGGCCTGCAGCAGCCGATCGGCGTGCGGGAGCTGGGGCCGAGCCGCTTCCAGCTCGTCTTCGGGGAGCGGCGCCTGCGCGCGGTCCGCGCGCTCGGCCAGCAGACGGTGCCCTGCATCCTCGTGCCGGAGGGCATCGACACTGCCGAGGTGGCGGTGGTGGAGAACGTCCTGCGCGCCGATCTGACGCCCTTCGAAGAGGCCGACGCCTTCGTGGCGCTCGTGGAGAAGCATGGCTATTCCCACGCCGATCTCGGCCAGATCATGGGGCGCGACAAGGCGGAGATCACCCGGACCCTTGGGCTGACCCGGGTCGCCCCGGCGGTAAGGGAACGCTGTGAAAGTGCGGAGAGGAAGGTCGCCCGCTACAGGCTCTACCAGATCGCCGCGCTCGACGACGCGGAGGAGCAGATGCGCCTGCTCGACCGCTTGGCCGACGACCAGCCCCAGCCTGAACCCCGCGCCCCCGTCGCCGCGACGCCGGGTGCGCGGGACGAGCCGGAGGCGGTGCTGAGCGCCTTCAGCCTGCGCGTCTCCCGCAACATCCTACGCACGCGCGAGGCCCTGTACGCTTTCCAGGAGAAGCCGAAGCGGCTGGGGGATGTGGACCGCGAGGTCCTGCGCGACCTGCGCCGTTCCATCGACGCCATTCTGGACGGTGAGGAAAACTGACCGGAGCCGGTGAGAATTCTCACCGATCCTTTTCCTCACGCGAAGCGGTGAGAATTCTCACCGGCATTGTCGGAACCCAAGCAAAGAAAAAGGCCCTTCCCCGCATCCGCAGGGAAGGGCCTTTTCGATTTCGGCCGATCAGTGGGCGCTGCCGCCGTCCTCGAAGGACGGGGCCTGGAGGCCGGAGGCTTCCAACTGCGCCACGACCATGCCCTTCAGCCGCTCCAGCCCTTCAGGCGTGCCGGACTCCGCGCGGGCCACCAGCACGTCCTGGGTGTTGGAGGCGCGCAGCAACCACCAGCCGTCCGCCGTCTTGACGCGCACGCCGTCGATGTCGTTGACGTCTGCACCCTCGGCCTTCAGGCGGGCCTTGACCTCCTGGACGACCTGGAACTTGCGCTCTTCGCTCACCTGGAAGCGGGTTTCCGGGGTGTTCACCACGTCCGGCAGGCGGTCGCGCAGTTCCGACAGCGGCTGATTCAGCTTGCTGACCAGACCGATCAGACGCACCGCGCAGTAGAGCGCGTCGTCGAAGCCATACCATTTGTCGGCGAAGAAGATGTGGCCCGACATCTCGCCGGCCAGCGGCGAGCTGGTTTCGGCCATCTTCGCCTTCAGCAGCGAATGGCCGGTCTTCCACATCAGCGGGTTGCCGCCGAGCCGGGCAATCTCGTCGAACAGCGTCTGGCTGGCCTTCACGTCGGCGATGATCGTCGCGCCGGGGTGGCTCTTCAGCACGTCGGCGGCGTAGATCGCCACGAGCTGGTCGCCCCACACCACGCGGCCCAGATGGTCGATGGCGCCGATGCGGTCGCCGTCGCCGTCGAAGCCGATGCCGATGTCGCAGCCATGCTCCGCCACCGCCGCCTTCAGGTCGACGAGGTTCTTCTCGACCGTCGGGTCCGGATGGTGGTTGGGGAAGTTGCCGTCGATCTCGTCGAACAGCAGGACGTGGTTGCCCGGCAGCTTCGCGGTCAGGCGGCGCAGGATCTCTCCAGAGGCGCCGTTGCCGGCGTCCCAGGCGATGGTCAGGTTGCGGGTGCCGTCATAGTCGCGCAGCAGGCGCTCCACATAGGCGTTCTTGATATCGAGCTGTTCCGACGACCCTTCGCCGGAGACGTAGTCGGCCTTCGACGCGATGGTGCCGATGTCGAGGATCTGCTGGCCATAGACCGGACCCTTGCCCAGCATCATCTTGATGCCGTTGTAGTCCGGCGGGTTGTGCGAACCGGTGATCATGATGCCGGCCGCCGCCTCGCGGTCGCGGGTGGCGAAATACAGCATTGGGGTGGGGCCGAGCCCGATGCGCAGCACATGCAGGCCGCAGGCGACCAGGCCCTCCACCATGGCGGCTTCCAGCTCCGGCGAGGAGAGCCGGCCATCGTAGCCGACGCAGACGGTCTTCCCGCCGCCGCGGGCGACCACGGTGCCGAAGGCCCGTCCGACCGCGCGGGCGTCCGCCGCGGTCAGGGTGCTGCCGACGATGCCGCGGATGTCGTATTCGCGCAGCACGGTCGGGTGAAAAATGTGGGCTTCGCTCATGGTCTCGACAGTTCTCCTTGGACCGGATCGCTTCAGACGTTCTGGGACAGTGCGGTGGGCCGTCCGATGGAGGAGTAGGCGAAGCCGGCAGCCGCCATGTCCCCCGGATTGTAGACGTTGCGCAGATCGACCATGACCGGCCGTTTCAGCAGGGCCTTGACCCGCTTCAGATCCAGCGCGCGGAACTCGTTCCATTCCGTCAGGATGGCGACGCAGTCGGCTCCGTCCAGGGCGCCGTAGGCGTCCTTCGCCCAGACCACGCCGGGAAGCAGCCTCTCGGCCTCGTGCATGCCGGCGGGATCATAGGCGCGCACGGTGGCGCCGGCGGCCTGCAGTGCCGGGACGATGTCCAGTGACGGGGCATCACGCATGTCGTCGGTGTTGGGCTTGAAGGTAACGCCCAGAACGCCGATCGTCTTGCCGGCCACCGACCCGCCGCAGGCGGCGATGATACGCTCGGCCATCTGCTTCTTGCGCTTGTCGTTGATGTCGACCACCGTCTCGATGATGCGCAGCGGGCTGCCCACCTGCTGGGCGGTGCGCACCAGGGCCAGCGTGTCCTTGGGGAAGCAGGAGCCGCCATAACCCGGACCGGGGTGTAGGAACTTCTTGCCGATGCGCCCGTCCAGCCCGATGCCGCGGGCCACGTCATGGACGTTGGCGCCCACCTTCTCGCAGAGGTCGGCGATCTCGTTGATGAAGGTGATTTTGGCGGCCAGGAAGGTGTTGGCGGCGTATTTGGTCAACTCCGCCGTTTCCAGCGAGGTCAGGACGATCGGCGTCTCGATCAGGTAGAGCGGGCGATAGAGGCGGCGCATCACCTCGGCGGCGCGCTCCGAGCTGGTGCCGATGACCACGCGGTCGGGGCGCATGAAGTCGCCGATGGCCGAGCCTTCGCGCAGGAACTCCGGATTGCTCGCCACGTCGAAATCGGCGCCGGGGTTGGCGCGGCGGATGATCGCCTGGACCTCGCGGCCCGTCCCGACCGGCACGGTCGACTTGTTCACCACCACCGTGTAGTGGTCGAGGTTGGCGGCGATCTCCTCGGCGGCGGCGTAGACGTAGGAGAGATCGGCATGGCCATCGCCGCGCCGGGTCGGGGTGCCCACCGCGATGAACACGGCGTCCACGCCGGCCATGGCTTCCTTCAGATCGAGCGTGAAGGAAAGACGTCCGGCGGCGACGTTGCGCGCGACCAGTTCATCCAGGCCGGGTTCATAGATCGGGATCTCACCACGCTTCAGGCGCTCGATCTTGCCGGCGTCCTTGTCGACGCAGGTGACGTGGACGCCGAATTCCGAAAAGCAGGCGCCGGACACCAGCCCGACATAGCCCGTACCGATCATCGCGATGCGCATGAGGAACCCTTGTTTTCAACACCCTTAAGGCCGTCCGTTCCCGGTCCAGCTTTCGGCATGGAGCAGAACGGTGACCGCCTTCAATGGTTGCCTTGTTCTATCAGGATAGCCGTGATGCGGACACCACCTGCGGCAGCCTGCCGCGTGGAGGGCGCGCCTTCTGAAAGTCGATGCGGGGCGTCGATGGCGGCCGCGCCGGGGTTGCCGTGCCGGCGCGGCCGGCCGCCGCGGAACCGCCTGGAAATCCCAGACGCCCCGGATCGTCTGAAATCAGATCGCCTGGAGGTAAGCGGGGTCCAGGGCACCGTGACGGAACGGTATCCAATCCTTGTGGTCGGCCCGGTACTGCAGGCCGTAGGGGTTCTTGAAGAAGATCTTCTGCAGCGGCTGGCCCCCCTCGGCGCGGGTGCGCTCCAGGTCGATCAGGGGCGAGGCGGCGAAGACTTTTTCCCACAGCTCGGCGTTGTCCACGTCGCGGCCCGCGTTCTTCACATAGTCGCGCGCGGTGTCGCTCAGTTGCCAGGCCTCTTCGACCATCGCGTAATAGTCCACAGTACCCTCGGCCATGACCCTGCTCCGAAGCATTCCAGATGTCGCTTGGCATAGCGCATTTTTGGAAGAGAGAAAACTGTCCAGCAATGACGCCGGGTTGTCACGCCGGTGAGGGCCGTCCCAGCGCTCCGGCCAGGGCTGTGACGATCCGGTCCACATCGGCGTCCGCCATGGCTGGAAACAGGGGCAACGACAGCGTCCGGGTGTAATGGGCGTCGGCGCCGGGCAGGGCGAGGTCACCGTAGCGTTCGCGCCAGTAGGGCTGTCGGTGGACCGGAATATAATGAACCTGGGTGCCGATGCCCAGGACCCGCAGATCGGTCATGACCTGTGCCCGTGCCCGTCCGGCGGCGGCGAAGTCGACGCGGACGGCGCAGAGATGCCAGGCCGGACGGCACCAGGGCGCGCGGGCGGCGGGCAGGACCAGCGGGGCCAGCGGGGCCAGTCGCTCCGTGTAGAGGTCCATCAGATGGCGCCGCCGCTCCACGAAGGCGTCCAGCCGCTCGAGCTGGCTCAGGGCGAGCGCCGAGTGAATGTCGGTCAGGCGGTAATTGAAGCCCGGTTCCGCCATCTCGTAATACCAGGGATTGGCGGTCCCATCGGCGGTGAAGGCGGCCCCGCGGTCTTCGAATCCCGCCGGGTCCCGCTCCATCCCGTGATTGCGAAAGCGGCGCAGGCGGGCGGCGAGGGCCGGATCATTGGTGGTCACCGCCCCGCCTTCGCCCGCCGCGATGGTCTTCACGGGGTGGAAGGAGAAGGCGGTGAGGGTGCCGAAGCCGTTGGAGCCGACCGGCAGGGTCCGCCCGTCCGGCGTCACGTCCACGCTGCCGATGGCGTGGCAGGCATCCTCGATCACCGCCAGCCCATGGCGGGCGGCGAGCCCGGCGAGCCCGGCCATGTCCGCGGTCTGCCCGGCGAAATGCACAGGCGCCAGGGCGCGCACCCGCCAGCCGGCGCGGGTGGCCCGCTCCATCGCCGCCTCCGCCTGCTCCGGTCCCATCAGGCCGGTCTCGGGATCGACATCGGCGAAGGCGACCTCCGCCCCCACGTAGCGGGCGGCGTTGGCGGTGGCGAGGAAGGTGATGGTGGGCACCACCACCGCGTCGCCGGGGCCGAGCCCCAGCGCGAGGGTGGCCAGATGCAGGGCGGCGGTCCCGTTGGCGCAGGACACCGCATGGGCCGCGCCGGTGCGCTCGCACAGCGCGCGCTCGAACGCCTCCACCGTCGGCCCCTGGGTCAGCCAGTCGCCGCGCAGGACCGCGGTCACCGCGTCGATGTCGGCCTGATCGACGTCCTGGCGCCCGTAGGGCAGAAAAGGCAGTGGCGGCCGGGACACCGGTTCGCCCATCACGGCGCTTCCGCGAGAAGCCGCATCAGCCGCGCGCCGTCCAGCCAGTCGCCGTTGGTGTCGCTGGCGTAGCGGAAGCCGTCGGCGACCGGCTTGGCGCCCAGCCGCTGATAGGGCTCGTGCGTCCAGAAGGCGAAGGCCGGCTCGATGACGAAGCGGTCCGGCAGTTCGAAGGTCTGGCGGGAATCGTCCTCGGTGATCATCACCTCGTGCAGCTTCTCGCCGGGGCGGATGCCGACCTGCTTGTGCGGCAGATGCGGAGCCATCGCGCGGGCTAGATCGGTGATGCGCATGCTGGGGATCTTGGGCACGAAGATCTCCCCGCCCTGCATCATCGCGATGCAGGAGACGACGAAGTCCACCCCGTGCTGCAGCGTGATCCAGAAGCGGGTCATCCGGTCGTCGGTGACCGGCAGGGACTTCGCCCCTTCCGCGATCATCCGGCGGAACAGCGGGATCACCGACCCGCGGGACCCCACCACATTGCCGTAGCGCACCACCGAGAAGCGCGTGCCGAGCGAGCCGGACAGGTTGTTGGCGGCGATGAAGATCTTGTCCGAGGCCAGCTTGCTGGCGCCGTAGAGGTTGACCGGGTTGGCCGCCTTGTCTGTGGACAGGGCGATCACTCGCTTCACGCCGGTGTTCAGCGCGGCTCGCACCACGTTTTCCGCCCCATAGACGTTGGTATGAATGCACTCCATGGGGTTGTATTCGGCGGCAGGCACATGCTTCAGCGCGGCGGCGTGGACGCACACGTCCACTTCGCGCATGGCCAGTTCCAGCCGCTCGCGGTCGCGCACGTCGCCGATGAAGAAGCGCAGCGTGGACGCCCATTCGGGGCCGAGCTGCTGCTGCATCTCGTACTGCTTGAACTCGTCGCGGGAGAAAACGATGACCCGGCGCGGGCTGGCGTGGCGCAGCACCGTCTCCACGAAACGCTTTCCGAAGGACCCACTTCCCCCGGTCACCAGGATCGATTGGCCGTTCAGCATGCCGAAGCCGGGGAGCAGCGCCTCGGTGGGCGATTCGTTCGGACGGTCAAGCTGCTGCATGGTCAGGGGCGTTCGTGCTTCGTGGTTCATTCAGGCCGGTTCGATCGACCTTAGCCCGAGACCCCTAGCAGCGGGTTAACATTCCAGCAAGGAATCCGCGGCTTCCGCGCGCAGGGACGGCGCTGCGGCGCGCTTTTCATCCGACCGGCGATGATATGGAAAAGGCTTCGTGATACTGGAGCGGGCGAAGGGATTCGAACCCTCGACCCCAACCTTGGCAAGGTTGTGCTCTACCCCTGAGCTACGCCCGCGCCGCTCCAACGAAGGAGGCAGGGAGATACCGCACGCGCCCGGCGGAACGCAAGCCCCCTGTTTGGCTTGCGCTGAGATTTTTCTCTTCGGACGTCTCCATCCGCCTTCTTGGCGCATCGGAAGGAGACGTTAGGCTTAAAGTTATAACCCGCTCAATGCTGTTGACTTCCCTGCGTCGACTGTGGAAATTTCCTCTCACAAAACAAAGGCCTTGAGGTCTGGGGAGGAAACCAAAAACATTATGATGCTCTAAGAGCATTCGTCTGCCGCGCCGACCTCGTGTCCGGACGCGGCTTTTTTTTGCCTATCGCCGTTCCTTTGCCGAGAACCGGTAATACCACTCTAGGCAATGGCAGGCGGGACTTGGCCCCGCCTGCCCGCGGCGCTCCGCGTCACAGCCTGATGCCGCCGGCTTCCAAATAGGATTCCAGCGTCAGCGCCTCGACCGTCGTCCGTCCGGCACGGAGCTGTTCGCGCAGGCCCTCCTCCATCCGCTCGCGCTCTGCCGCCTTGGCGAGCGTGGCGGCGGCTTCGGCCTGGGGAACCACGACCACCCCGTCGTCGTCGCCAATCACGATGTCGCCCGGCGCGACCATCACGCCGCCACAGACGATGGGGGTGTTCACGTCGCCTGTGGGTTGGGTCTTCGTGGTGCCCTTCATGCTGGTCCCCCGGCAGAAGACGGGAAAGCCCATGTTGCGGATGGCCGCGGCGTCGCGCACGCAACCGTCGATGACCAGCCCGGCCAAGCCCCGTTGGATCGCCGCCTCGGTCAGCACGTCGCCCCAGGGGCCAGCCTCGGTCATGCCCTTGAAATCCACCACCAGCACGTCGCCCGGACGGGTCAGCGCCATGGCGGCGTGGATCATCAGATTGTCGGTGGGGCCGCCGGATACGGTCACCGCGGTGCCGAACAGCGTCATGCCTTGATAGAGAGGCTTGATCGGAAAGGACATCGCGCCCTTCTTGCCCATCGCTTCGTGCAGCGTGGCGGGGGACTGGCCTCGGAACGCGGCGACCAGATCGGGGGCGGGACGGGGAAACTCTTTGACGACGCTCATCGCACAGGCACCTTTCACGGCGTGAAGGCCGCCCGCTTCCGGAAGAGAGGGCGGGCGGGGATAAGGAAGCATTGGGACTCATTCGTCCTTGAAGGCCTCGTCGCGGCGGCGGCGCACCGCCGGCATCACCATCAGGAGGAGCAGAAGGGCGGCGGCGACCAGCAGACTGCCGCTGATCGGGCGGGTGGCGAAGACGGTGGGGTCGCCACCCGACAGCAGCAGGGCGCGCCCCAGATTCTCCTCCAGCAGGGGACCCAGCACGAAGCCCAGCATCAGCGGCGCCGGCTCGCAGTCCAGCTTGCGCAGGACGTAGCCCAGGACGCCGAACAGAGCCATCAGCAGAACGTTGAAAGCGCTGTTGTTCAGCGTGTAGGTGCCGATGCAGCAGAAGACCAGGATGGCCGGGAACAGATAGCCGTAGGGCACCCGCAGCAGCCGCACCCACAGCCCGATCATCGGCAGGTTCAGGATCACCAGGATCACGTTGCCGATCAGCATGCTGGCGATCATGCCCCAGAACAGCTCCGGCTGCTTGGCCATGATCTGCGGCCCCGGCGTAATGCCGTGGATGGTCATGGCGCCGATCATCAGGGCCATGATGGCGTTGGGCGGGATGCCCAGGCTGAGCATCGGGATGAAGCAGGCTTGCGAGGCGGCGTTGTTGGCGGCCTCCGGTGCGGCCACTCCCTCGATGGCGCCCTGGCCGAAGCGCTCCGGCCGGCGGGACACCTTCTTTTCCAGCGAATAGGCGGCGAAGGAGCCCAGCGTGGCGCCGCCGCCGGGCAGGATGCCCAGCAGCGCCCCCATCACCGTGCCGCGTACCGTCGCCGGCCAAGCTTGGCGGATATCCTCGCGTTTCGGCCACAGGCTGGCGATGGGGGCGGTGGTCCGCCCGACGCCGCCGGTCTGCTCCAGGCTGGCGATGATCTCGGCCAGCCCGAACAGGCCCATGGCGAGCGGAACGAAGTCGATGCCGTCGTAAAGCTGTGGCAGGCCGAAGGTGAAACGCGTGTCGCCGGAATTCACGTCGGTGCCGACCATGCTCAGCAGCAGGCCCAACAGGATCATCGCGATGGCCTTCACCACCGATCCGTGGGCCAGCGTCACCGCCCCGATCAGGCCCAGCAGCATCAGCGACACATACTCCGCCGGCCCGAAGGCGAGCGCCACCCCGGCCAGCGGCGGGCCCGCCACGGCGATCAGGAGGGTCGTGACGATGCCGGCGAACAGCGAGGCGAGCGCCGCCGTGGCGAGCGCCACTCCTGCCCGGCCCTGCCGCGCCATGGCGTGGCCGTCCAGGCAGGTGACGACGGAGGAGGATTCGCCGGGCAGATTCACCAGGATCGCCGTCGCCGACCCGCCATACTGCGAACCGTAGAAGATGCCCGCCAGCATGATGAGCGCGCCGACCGGCGGCAGGTGGAAGGTCAGGGGCAGGAGCATCGCCACCGTCGCGGTGGGACCCAGACCGGGCAGGACACCGATCAGCGTGCCGATCAACGCCCCGCCGAAGCAGAGCAGCAGATTGTCCGGGGACAGCGAGACCGACAGGCCGAGCAGCAGGTTGCCGAGCAACTCCGTCATGGCCACACCCGCAGGGGCAGGCCCAGTCCCCAGACGAACAGCGCGACGCAGCCCGCCGCCAGGGTGCCGCCCAGAAAGGCCAGAGGAACCGGGCGCAACGGTTGGCCGGCCAGATTGCCCAGCCCCACCAGAATCAGCACCGCGGGCACCAGCCCCAGGAGTTCCACCGTTCCGGCGAAGGCCAGCACCGCCGCCGTCACGCCAAGAAGAGGGCGCCAGCCACAGGCCGGCAGGCCGGCGCCATGGGCCAGCAGGCTTCGCCCGGTCACCACGGCGCCGGCCAGCACCATCAGAAACCCGATCATCCGCGGGAAGAAACCGGATTGCACGTAGGCGAGCGTCCCGGTGGGCCAATCGCGCCCCAGCCACAGGGCGGCCAGACCGAAAGCCGCGATCAGCAGGCCGGCGGCCAGATCCTGCGGCGCCCGGACCGGAATCCCCAAAGGCGCCTCCCTGCCATCCGCGATGGTTGGGAGTGTGTTTTCGAGCGCGTCTCGCGCGGTGTCGCGAGCGGCTGTGGACAGGCCGCGGGGTGGGGCGGTCGTGGAAGAAGGGGGGCGGAGGTCTGAGAAGGGCAGGCTCGGCATGGGGCTTCCACGGCTTTCAATGGGCGGCTTTCGGAGGGGGTGAGTGCGGCTCCGGTCGCCGACCCATCGCCTTTCACAAGCATAAGGATAAAATTCAACAGGAAATCTTTATCCCTCGTTGTTTATGCATCCTAATCAGATTACCAAAAAGGGCAAGAGCATCGAATCATCGCGTGTTTGTGCTGCTAATGAGCCGGAGTGTGAGGACGAAGGCTTGCCTTTCTGACTGATGAATCACTGAAAGGTTGATGAGTGTTTTCGAATGCACGCAGCGCTGCGAAATCTGAAAGCCGCCCTTTCATGTTTCTTGCCCCGGCGGCGCATGCCCGTTACCCAGGGCGCGCCGTAAACAAGGACAGGACGAAGGAGATCAGGGGATGACGCGCCGCCTGCGCCCGTGGACCGTGCTTGAAAGCCGCGAACTGCTCGACGCCGATCCATTCTTGAAAGTCCATGTCGAGACGGTGGAACTACCCGATGGGCGGGTCATCCGGGACTACTACCAGTTCGACATGCCGTCCTTTGCCTGTATCTTCGCCGAGATGGAGGATGGGCGCGCCATCGTTTATCGCCAGTATCGGCACGGGCCGCGGCGCGTGAATCTGACCTTTCCCGGCGGCCATCTGTCGCCGGACGAAGACCCGCTGGAAGCGGCCCGGCGGGAGCTTCTGGAGGAGACCGGTTTCGTCTCCGACCATTGGACGGCGCTTGGCGGCTATACGGTCAACGCCAACCAGGGCGGTGCGGTGTCCCATATGTTTCACGCCACCGGTTGCCGCCAAGTGGCCGATCCGCTGTCCGACGATCTGGAGGAGACGGAAATCCTGTTCATGACGCGGGAGGAACTGCTGACCGCCATCGGACAGGGCGAGATCGCCCTGCTCACCCAGATCGCCCTGGTCAGCATGGTGTGGCAGAACGACATCCGGACGGCGCTCAGCCACCGTCACCGGTGACGCGGCTTCGCTTGCCGCTGTGCAGCAAGCCGCCTTTCCTCCAGCCAAGCGGAAGCTTGGCTTTTTTGATCTTTGTCAAAAAATGAGTATGTCTTCGGAATACATAGCCCGTTTACGCGCTGTTAATCAAATCAGTTCATAAATGGCCACACCAAGTTCTCTTGGTTTCCTCCCTCCCAGAACTAGGCTGCGCCTCACCGGCTGCAGCCTTTTCTTTTTCCGGATCCTGTCATTCAAAGGGATGGGGTGGGGGGCGACAAAGCGCGGGGTATTTTTGCGAGGACCGCTCAGCAGGGGCTTGATCTTTGCTGCATTGCAGCATAAATTGAGTCCCGGATGCCCTTTGGGCGTTTCCTCCCTAGACTTGAAGGCCGCGCCGTCCTGGCTGCGGCCTTTTTCTTGACTCCGGCCTGTGGGGGTGTCGCCCGGCGCCTGTGCGATCGTCTCTCGCGGCGCAGTAGCGCCCATGATATGCAAGCCGGACCATAGAAGCCCCGTTCGTTGAACCGAAGGCCCGCACCATGGCCGAGCGCCGTACACCCTCCCTGTCCACCCTCCGCAACCTCGGGCGGGGGCTGCTCGTCCTGCTCCTGCTTGGCGGAGCCGGGGCCTGGTGGGCATGGCATGGCGCCTTCGGGATGGACGCGCTCCAGGACATCCTGCGCCATCACCCCGCGGCACCGGTCCTGTTCCTGTTCCTGCACATCCTGGCCAGCCTGCTGTTCTTCCCGCGCTCCGTCATGGCGATGGTCGCCGGGCTGGTCTTCGGAGTCTGGTGGGGCGGGGTGCTGGCGGCGGCGGGCAGTGTGATCGGCGCCTCCACCGGCTTCCTGCTGACCCGCTACGTCTGCGACGGGCTGGTTCCGGCCCTGGACCGGGCGCGCTGGGGCGACGTCCTGCGCCGGTTGGAGACCGGCGGCTGGCGCGCCGTCGCCATGCTGCGGCTGGTTCCCGTGCTGCCGCACAGCGGTGTGAACTACGCGCTCGGCCTGACGCGGGTGCGGCTCGGCGCCTACGCCTTCGGGTCGCTGGTCGGGCAGTTGCCGATGACCGTGGCCTTCGTGCAGTTCGGCGCCGCGGGCGACCACGCCCTGGCCGGCAAGCCGGACTGGATCGCGCCGACCGTCATTGGGCTCAGCCTGCTGATCCTGTCGGTTCTGCTGCCGAAGGTCGGGCCGAAGCTGCGGGAGAAGTTCGGCGCCGGGCGCGCCTGACGGCGCCGCCTTGCATGGTCCTTGCGGAGACACCATGAACATCGTCTTCATTCACCAGAACATGCCCGGCCAGTACAAGCATCTGGCCGCCCGCCTGGCCGCCGACCCGGCGAACCGTGTCGTCTTCATCACCAAGCGCACCGACCGGGACATCCCGAACGTCCGCCGCCTCTCCTACCAGCCCAGCCGAAAGGCGCGGGAGAACGCGCATCCCTATCTGGTGTCCACGGAGAACGCGGTCCTGCACGGGCAGGCCGCGGCCCGGCTGCTGATGGGCCTGCGCGAGGAGGGCTTCCGCCCTGACGTCATCGTCGGCCATCCGGGTTGGGGCGAGACGCTGTTCGTCAAGGACGTGTTCCCCAACGCCCCCTACCTGAACTACTGCGAGTTCTTCTACCGCGCCCAGGGGCTGGACGTCGGCTTCGACCCGTCGGTCCCGGTCAATGTGGACACCGTGCTGCGGCTGCGCATGCGCAGCACGCCGCTGCTGCTGGCGCTGGAGGCCTGCGACCGCGGCATCGCCCCGACCGAGTGGCAGCGCGACTCCCACCCGGCGCCGTTCCACCCGAAGATCGAGGTCATCCACGACGGGGTGGACACCGCCCACCTTCTGCCCGACCCGGACATCCGGGTCACCCTGGCCGACGGCACGGTGCTGACGCGCCAGGACGAGGTGCTGACCTACGCCGTGCGCAACCTGGAGCCCTACCGCGGTTTCCCCAGCTTCATGCGCGCCCTGCCGGGCATCCTGGAGGCGCGTCCCAAGGCCCATGTGCTGATCGCTGGCGGCGACGAGGTCAGCTACGGCTCGGCGCCTCCCGGCGGGAAGAGCTGGCGGGAAACCATGCTGGCCGAGGTGCCGCTGGACCCGGCGCGCGTCCATTTCCTGGGGCACCTTCCCTACGATCAGTATCTGTCGGTCCTGCGGCTGTCGCGGGCGCATGTCTACCTGACCTATCCCTTCGTCCTGTCCTGGTCGATGGTGGAATCCATGGCGCTCGGCTGCGTGGTGATCGGCTCCGACACCGCTCCAGTGCGGGAAGTCATCCGGCACGGCGAGAATGGACTGCTGGCCGATTTCTTCTCCCCCGACGATATCGCTGGCAAAGCCGTCGCGGTGCTGGAGGACCCCGGCGCCTTCGCCCCGCTGGCCCGCGCCGCGCGGGAGACGGCGGTGGAGCGGTTCGACCTGTCCCATTGCCTGGAACGCCAGATCGCGCTGATCCGCGCGATGGCCTGAGGCGAGGAAAACCCCCACTCCAAGAGGCAATATTTTCCCGGTGGGTGGGCAGTAGCCGCCGCCCATAGGGAGGTTTTTGCCGGGCGCGTGAGCCAAAAATGGCTTTTTTGCGCCCGCGAAACGCGATGCCCGTACCGAGGGCGGCGGCGGCGGCGGCGGCGGCGGCGGCGGGGCGGAACCCCCGGCATTGATTTTATTTTGAGATAATTTCCAAACGAAGGCGTGGGGAATCGCCGGATCAAGGCGCGGGGCATGGCATGACCCTTGCGATGGTATGGGTACCAATCCGGCGAACCCGAACACGAGTGCCTGCCATGTCCATGACCGCAGTCCAGCCGATGCCGGCTGCTTCGGCGACCGCCCTGGAGGCGGATGACGCCCTCTTGCTGTCCAACACCCCGCGCCGCGGCGGCTTCGCCTGGGAGGCCGTGAAGACCCTGATCGCCGTCGCCGTCTTCGCCGCGATGCTGCTGCCGGTGGCTTTCCCGTCGAAGGCGAGCCCGCAGGGCCGGCTTCAGCAGGCATCCTCGGAGGACATGGCGCCGCCCGCCGTCAAGGCCGTGGCGAAGGTCGACGGACAGAAGGCCGTCCGCAAGCCGGTGACGAGCAACTGAATTCCTGAAAGCGCGCCGTTCATGCGCGAAAGGCGTCCGGTGTTGCCATCGGACGCCTTCGTCGTTCTTTGACGGACCGGTGCCGCTCAGAGCGAGCGGGCACCTGTGTGAATGATGGTGCCGACGTGCCCGCCGCGCAGCGCGGCGGTCAGGCGGCCCGGGACCAGCCCGTTGACGACCTGCACGCGCTCCAGGTGGCGGGCGTTCGCCATCACCTCCAGCAGCGCACCGTCCAGCGGCAACGTGCCGCCCTGCTTCGCCAATTCGGTGGCGGTGGTCTCACGCAGCAGCTCTGCCGTGCCGCCCTCGGGGCCGTTCGGGTCGGCGCTGTAGATGCCGTCCACATCCTCCACGATGGTCAGCCCGGCGGCGCCCAGGGCGTCGGCCAGCAGGAATGCGCCGGTGTCGGCCCGATGCTGCGGGATGCGCGAGCCGGGGAACTCGTGGTGATGGTAGGGCGGGAAGGCGCTGCCCACCACCGCGCGGGCGGCGGACAGATGAACCGCCAACTGGTTCGCAATGGTCCCGTGCTCGACGTAGGACACGCCGTCCGGCGAGAGCAGCGCGGCCAGGATGTGGCCGTTCTGCCCGGCCTCGGTCGCGGCGAGCGGGGCGAGCGAGCCGACCGGCAGGCCGAGATCCAGCCCGACGCTGTAGAGATGGCGGGCGCGGATGCCGGCGCCGGTCAAAATCAGCAGCCGGTGCTCCGGCAGGATGCTCCGGATCTCCTCGACGATCGGCAGGATCGCTTCGTGGCCGCGGTCCATGATCGACCGCCCGCCGATCTTCACGACCTGGAGCCAGGGCAGCAGGCGGATCGGGCGGACGCCGGCGACCGGGGCGGTCAGGCTGCCGTCGAGAAGGGTCTGGCGCGCGAGCGGTGAGGCCACATGCTTGATGTTGTTGGCATGCTTCTTGTGCTGGGTGTCGGACATGGCGTGTGGTCCTTCAACGCGCGGTGATGATGGTGCCGACATGCTCGCCGGCGAGCGCGCGGGTCAGGTTGCCGGGGACGAGGCCGTTGACGACCTGCACCTCGCGGACGTGGCGGGCGTTCTTCAGCAGGTCGAGCACCGGGAACTCCAGGATCGAGTCCTGAAGCCCCTTCGCCTTCATCTCGTCCACCGAGATCCTCGGGATGAAGGTGGCGTTCCTGGAGGTCTTCGGGTTCCCGGTGTAGAGCCCGTTCTCGTCCTTCACGTAGATCATCGCCCTGCAGCCGAACTGTTCGGCCACCAGGAAGCAGCCGGCGTCGGTGCGGTAGGGCGGAATGACGCCCTCGGCGGCAGGGCGCATCCACAGCTTGTAGGGCGGCATGCCGCTGAAGACGACGGCGTTCACTTCGGCCAGGAATAACGGTACCGACGACAAGCCGGCGCCGTCCACCGCGGAGATGCCATGCTTGGCGAGGAGCTGGCCGAGCATCGCGGCGTTCTGGTCGGCGACCGAGCCGCCGAGCTGCGAGAGCAGGCCGGCCGGCAGGTTCAGTCCCGCCGCGATCGAGTAGATGTGACGGGCGCGGGTGCCGGCGCCGGTTCCGATCAGCAGCTTGTGCTCCTTGCGGGCGGCGACGATCTCGTCGACCAGCGGGTAGACGGCGGCGCGGCCGCGGTCGATGACGCTCTGCCCACCGATCTTGAGCACCGTCGCGTTCGGCAGGATGCGGAAATCCGCCGCGACGTCCGCCGCCGCCAGAAGCTGCGCGTCGGTCAGCGACCGCTGCATGAGGAGCGCTTCAAGCTCCGCTGTCGTGCTGGTCATGAGGGGCTGTTCCCTTTCGGTTCGAAGGCATGTCGGTGGGGGCCGTTTCCTCCCGGTCCGGTCCGAGGGAAAGGCATCCGGCGGAATCGGCGGCAAGCGGGTGTGGCCCCGCCTTGTCGATCCCGCAAAACGGCGTTTCAAAGGCTGTGTCTTGTATCAGGCGTTGACGGAACCGTGATCTCTTCCCGTGCAAGCGTCAACCCGGAAAGTAAAAAATATTGTTGTTCTTCATGGTGTTATGAAGGTGGCGGTGATAACGCTGCTTCTGCCGTCTGCTCCGTCCGCCGGGGTGTTGCGTGTGGTCCCGGCGGTGCATGGTGGAAAAGGAGCCGGCTACAGGGTGATGAAGGCGATGTAGGGCTCGCTGCCGGCCATGCCGGTGGTGACGGTCATGGCGCTCACGGCCATACCGGTGAAGGTCATGCTGGCGTCGATGGTGCCGTTGCCGTCGATGTCGCAGCGGACGGTGGCGCCCTTGTAGCCTTCGGCGCCGCCCATCTCCTCCCAGGTCAGCCGGGACTGTCCGGGCACGAAGCCCCAGAGGGTCGCCCACTCGCCGCGCTCCAGATCGACGATGGTGGACCAGGTGACTTCGCCCCCGCGTCCATCGACGAAGAAGGTGTCCTTGCCCGGCCCGCCGATCAGCCAGTTGGAGCCTGAGCCGCCGTCCAGCACGTCGTCCCCGGCTCCACCCGACGCCGCGTCGTCGCCGCCCATCAGGTTGATGAAGTCGTTGCCGTCCGACCCGCCGACCACCTCGTCCTCGGCGGTTCCCAGGAAGCTCCACTGCAGGTTGGTGACCGGCCCCTCATAAGCATAGGCCGCCACCGTCGTCTGCACACCGTCCACGATCCGGCTGAAAGGCACGGAGGGCCGCGCCGGAGCCGGGTCGGGAAGCGGCGCCGAAACCGACGGGGCGGCCGGCGACGGCGTCGGAGAGGGGGCGGGCGGGGCGGCGGGGGTGCTGTTGTCGGGTTGGGGCACCGGCACCGGGGCGGGCGGCTCGTTGGCCTGGGGATCGGAAGGGGGCAGGGGGTGGTCCCGCCGCCGTCCTGCGGGGGCACCGAGCCGGTGCCGGAAACGATGCCCATCAGTGTCCAGGCGAGATCCTGGAGGCCGGCCGTCAGGGCCGGGGACAGTGGCAGCAGGCTGTAATCGTGGTTGTAGGCGTCGGCGAACAGCGGGTCGCCGGTCCGGTCGTTCGCCCCATAGGCGCCCACCTGATGCAGGAAGTTGGCGTCGATGGCGTTCTGCCCCGCCGACAGGATCGTCACGTAGCCGCCGAGCGGCACCGCCCCCGACACGAGGTTGCCGGTGACCGTGTTGTTTGCCGGGATGCCCGCCGCGCCCGCCAAGGGCACCCACTCAATGCGGATGAAGCTCTCGCCATTGGCGCCCAGCACGCCGATGTTGTTGGTGACGGTGTTGTCGTGGCCGCCATGGATCATGACGGCGGCCCAGGCGGTGTCGCGCAGGAAGTTGTCCCGGACGGTCACGCCGCTGGTCAGGTCGTCCAGATAGATCCCGTAGCCCTTGTAGTCGCGCAGCCACTGGCCGGTGCTGGTGGTGGCGATGCCGCCGGTGTGCTCGACCCGGTTGCCTTCGATCCGCGTGCCGGTGTTCAGGTTCGACCGCCCGAGCAACTCGATGCCGCCGGAATCCGCCGTCTCCAGTCCCGTGTTGCGGACGCGGTTGTGGAGGATGGCGTTGTTCAGGCTGATGGTCGCGGTGTCCCAGTTCTTGACCGAGATGCCGTAGCGCGAGCTGTGGTCGATGTCGTTGTGGGAGATCACCGTGTCGCTGATCCCCGACGCCATGATGCCGCCGGCGTATTTGCGCACCTCGCCGATGTGTTGGATGCGGTTGCCGGTGACCGTGTTGCCGATCGACTGGCCGGTCAGCGCGATGCCGTTGATGCCCAGATGGTCCAGATAGTTGCCGCTGACCAGATTGCGGTCCGATCCCTGGGTCAGCCGGATGCCGGTGCCGACGTTCACGAAGCTGTTGCCGGCGATTGTGTTGACGTCGCCGTTGAGAACGTCGAGCGCGTTGCCGCCCGTCGTCGTGTTGGTGAAGGTCAGCCCTTGGACCGTCACTCCATTGGCGCCGTTCAGCCGCAGCAGCGTGCCGAGCCGGGCAACCTCCACCCCGGTCCCGGTGAAGTCCTCCCCCGCCTTGATGACCAGCCGCCCGTCCGAGGCGCGGTAGGCGAACTCCCCGACCTGATCGACGTGGGCGCTGTTGCCCAGCAGCTTGAAGGTCGAGCCGTCGCGCATGGTGAAGGGCGCGTCGGCGGTGAAGGTCAGGGTACGCGTCACCGTGTCAACGCCGGCGACGGTCAGGATCGCGTCCTGGAGCCGCTCGGTGTCGAAGACCTGGACCCGGCTGCCGGGCACCAGATCGGCGGCGGTGACATCGCCCGCGCGATAGCGCAGCGCGTTCTTGCTGGCGCCATAGGCGCTCGCGTCGGCGACGAACCAGCCGGTGGTCGGATCCTGCGGGTCGTAGGCGCCCTTGGAGGCCAGCCGGTAGCGCACGCCGTCGACGGTGACGTCCAGCCCCGGCGCCGCGGACAGGGGCGCCGACCAGACGCCGTTGCCCTCATAGGTGAAGCCGGTGACCCGCTCGCCGCCGCTGAGGACCGCCTGCTCGCCCGGATAGCCCAGGATGCGGACGCCGCTGTCCGGCGCGCCGAGGCTGAGCGTGCCCGTCAGATTGTAGGAGCCCTCGCGCACGTAGGTCGTCTTGACGGTGCCGGCGCGCATGGCCGCCTGCGCCCGCTCCAGACTGGCGAAGGGGCCGTCGGTGCCTTCGGCGTTCGGCGCGGCCAGCCGCCCGGACCAGCTGTCGTTGCCATTCTTCGCCACGTAGAAGGCGTCGCCCTGCGTCGCCGGCGCGTCCGACGCGCTGCCCTGGAAGACCGGGGCGGCGACCGCCAGGGTGATGGAGCCGTCGTTGGAGGGCGCGGGGGTGGCAAGGGTCTTGCCGTTCACCGCCACGGCGCCAAGCGTCAGCTCTCCCACGGGCAGGATCCGCACCGTGTGGGCAACGGACGGGTCGACAGTCACGCCGAAGGTGAAGCGTTCGGCGGTGCCGGACGCAGCCTCCGCCTCCCCGACCAGATTGCCGTCCACCAGAACCTTGAAGCGCACCGGCCCGGTGGCGGACGCGCCGCCCGCCGCCTCGATGGCGATGGCGATGGGCTTGGTGATGACCTCTTCCGGCTTGGGCGGCGGGCGGACCAGCGGACCGCCGAACATTTCCTCGCCCAGGCCGAAGGACAGCAGGCCGCCCCAATAGAGCCCGACTTGGCCGGCAACCACGTCCTTTCCGTCCACCGCCCCCTTGTCGTAGGTGACCCGCGCGTCGGTGGATTGGACCTCCTGCCCGTCGACGGTGATGGAGCCGACGAAGAGGTTGCGGTCCACCCCGTTCACCACCCCGTCGTTGTCGTACCAGATCGAAATCCGATGGGCCTGATCAGGATCGACCGTGGCGGTGAAGCGGTAGGGCGTGCTGGAGGTGGCGGCGACCCACGTCTCGCCGATCATCACGCCATCGACCAGCAACCGGAAATGCGGTGCTTGGCCAGCGGACACGCCCCAGGCGTTCACGACGATCGGGATGTCGATGGTCCGTTGCGGGGACGTGGACATGCGGGATCCTGGAGCCTGCGGGCGGGAAAACGCCCGTCCCGAGGGTTGCGGAATGCTCCCTCGCGTCCCAGAATTGACATACCACTATCGATTGGATGTGTGACAACAGAGCTGGCATCGCGCCGAAGGAGCCCTGCTGTTCCGCGGGGGGTACACGACCTGGCTGCTACAGACGCTGTACGGGCAGGCGCAGGGGCTCTTCGGTGCGCCACATCGCCTCGGCCCGGTCCGCAGCCGCGATCATGCAGGACCGGAACGTTTCCATATGGGGGGCGGAACTCCAGGTTTGCCGTGCCGCCACGCTTGCGCGTGCGGACATTGCGGCAAGGGTGGCGCGATCCTTGATCAGGCGGTGCAGTGCTGCGCGGAACGCAGAATGAAAGGCCGGATCACAGGGGCGATCGGTTGCCCACAAAATTGGGCACAGGTCCTGTCGAACGCCCGGAGGATCGTCGGCTATCTCCAGAACGCCCCCCCGGCCGGGGACGACAACGCCGGTCACGCCGTTCTCGACCAAGGCGTCCATTCCCACGATGTCGGAAACCACGGGGACAATACCGTCCTTCATGGCATGCACGACACCGTTCCGATAGACCACTGAGGCCGGCATGACGAAGAGGTGGGTGCGAGCCACCAAACGCTGGTAATCTTCTTTTGCCAAAGGCTCCGGCATCCACCGGATGCGCGGATGCGCGGCGGCGGCTGCTCTCAGCCGTGGCGACAGCGTGGCTGGTAACGGCGTTCGCAGGACGAGTTCGATGTCTTCATGCTCTTCGGCGAGGTCGAGAAAGGCGCACAGCACGTCCACCCCGCCGCGGTAGAAGAATCCCTCGTCGGTGAAGCGGTGACTGGCGGTGAACAGCAGGCGCAACGGGCCGTCCATCGGTTTCGGGGGCGGCCGCGAAACCTCGCCGTCCACGAGTTCGGCTTCGCAAGGATTGACGAACACCAGTTTCTCGGCGATGGGCGTGCTGCGAAACAAACGTGTGAGTGGGTTGCCGTCCAGCGGGTAATGCGTGATGATCGACAGGCAATAATTCGATTCCAAGAGTGTCCGCATCATCCAATAGAGCGGGGATTCCTCTGACGAGACTGCCAGGGAATCGAATGGCACGAACGGCTGGAACAGCGCCGGGAGCACGTCGAACCAAAGCACGAATGGCCGATGACCCGTGGTGAGAGGCAGGTTGGTCAGGAAGTCCAACCCGGAACCGCCGGCGTCCGGCAAGGTCGCGATGAGCTTTGCGCCGAGAAAACGTGCGGCGTCGGCGCGGCTGATCTTCGGATGCGCGGCGCACAACGCTTCCACCGTCGGCAACGTCCGCTCCACCTCCGAGGCCGCCTTATTCAGCCATCCGGGGTCCGGCTGGCTCGGGAAATGGATATCCAGCCCCTGGGTCCGCGTGAGCATCCCCGTGGTGCCCGGATGGTCGGCGTCGAAAACTGTGTAGTAAGGCATGCGCTGCGGGATGAAGAAGCGCCGGGGGAAGAGCGGCGGCGCCGACGCGGTCTTCGGCATGGCGCCGTACAACTGGTCGAGCAGATGCGGTGCGGCGAGCGCGGCTTGCGCCAGCGGCCCGAGGAACCGATGCTCCGCAGGCGCCCTTGCAAACCCATCAAGGGCCAGCCGGAAGGCGTTCTCCCAGGCCCCGCATTCGATCAGGATCTGTGATTGTCGGAAGACGTCATCCACGCTCGTGGCTCCCGCCTCCAGCGCCGCGAACCCGGCTTCGGCGGCGTCCCGGAACCGTCCCATGCGTGCCAGGATTTGCCGACGCAGGCTCTCGAATTCGCTGCGCGGCACGTTTTCGGCGGTGTTCTCAAGGTAGCGGAGCGCATCCCCATAACGACGCGACCGCAGCAGGAGATCAACAGAGATGCGCGGTTCCATTTGTCACAATCCGTCCGTTTGGCCGTAACGGCGGATAAGCCCAACGAGTTATGCCGTCAACGTATCCTAAACGGGATCAGCTCGTGATCACACATCTGATAGGTCATGGGAGGACCCATCAAATGCACACCCCGGCCATGGTTCGGCGCCCGAGACCATGGGCATGCGAAACGCGGCGTCGGACCTCTACCGGGTCGTATCGACCCAGATTGCCGACGCCCGCAGTTTCGCGACCAGCCGATAGCTCCAGTCTTTCATATGCAGGTGCAGCGGATTGTCGTTGAGGGACTCCAGGTCGAGGCTGTGATCCTCGCAGACGATGAAGTGTGGCCGGTAGCGGCTGAAATCGTTTGATCGCAGCACGTCGAGATCCATGCCCTCGGCATCGACGGTAAGGAAATCGATCGCCGTCCCCGATGGCAGATGAGTGTCGAGAATATGGTCAAGCCGCTGCGGCGCCAGCATCACCTGCCCGATGGTCTGGGAATGGCCGCTCACGATGGCGGCACGCTTGCAACTGGCCGTGTTCAGCGCCGGTTCGTCGTAAAGGTCGAAGTTCGTCGGCTCTGTCCCGCACCCCACCAGCGTTTCAAGATTGACGTCGCGCGGCCGATGCTTGCGGAACGCCTCCATGCTGCCTGGCGTGGCGTCGATGTTGATGCCGCTCCACCCGTTCAAATAGAAGATGCAGGTCGTTGAAAAGCGGTATGGATGGTGTGCTCCGACATCGACGTAAAAGCCGGTCGTCCGCGGTTCCAGCAGGCGTTGGAGAACCCGGTCCTCGCCTTCCTGCGCATAGGACAAGCCGGCGAAGGGGCTGTTCAGAACAGCCAGGAACTGTTCGGCACTCAGATTCGCCATATTGAGCGGCATGACAGAATTCCTTGTCACGGGGTAAAGGCTTGAGTCCAGCACTGAGCGATCGGAAGTGTGGTGTCGATATCTACCCGCTTGCGTCGTGCAAACACTATCGTTTCCGCGGAGTCCTGGGGATGCGGCGCGCATGGCGCCTTCGTCGGTTTCGCCAGGAAAGCCTGGAAAATCGCAGGCGTGCCGTGCTTGAACCAATCGACGTTGCTCCTTTCGGGGCGGGGACCGTCCAGGCGTGGCGGAGCAGTGTAGGAGTGGCCGATGGCGCGTATTGCGGGAGTTGCGGGCTGGAACGGCGCCGGACCGGCAACGGCACTGGCGGGAAAACTGCTGACAGAGGTCGGGGTCACGCCCGCCACGCTTTCCGGCGTGGGAGGGACGGCGTTTGCCGGTGGACCGGGTGTCGATGTTTTCGACGACGGAACGCTGGCGGTGACGGTCGATGGGCGCATCTACAATCCAGAGGACTTGACGGAAGGCGGTGCCGACGGGGATGCGGCGGTGCTCGCCGCCGGGATCCGGCGCTTCGGCGTCGTCGGTGCGTTGGCTCACGTCAACGGCGACTTCGCCGTTGCGATCGTCGACCGGCGCACGGGTACGGTGTCGCTCGCCGTTGACCGCTTCGGCATCAAGCCGCTTTATCATACCCCCGGCGATGGCCCGCTCGCGTTTGCATCCCGTCCCCGCTCGCTTCTTGCATTTCCCGGTGTGTCGGCGGCGGCGCGGGACGATTACGTCGCGGCGGTGGCCGTTGCGAATTACCGGTTCTTCGATGTGGAGCCGACCCGCTCTCCCTACACCGGCATCGAGCGGCTGCCGCCGGGATGCGTGCTGACATGGCGTGACGGCCGGTCCGTCGTTGCGCCGTACGCCGCCTTCGTGGAGGATGAGTTCGATGCGCCGGTGGAGGCCTTGGCCGAAGAGTATGCAGCGCTGCTGCATGACGCCGTGGCTCGGCGGCTCAAGCGGGCTCATCGTCCAGCTTTCACCCTATCGGGCGGGCTCGACAGCTCGTCGGTTCTGATGACCTCCCATCGTTTGACTGGTCAGCGCCTGACTGCGGTTTCCTCCGTGTACGACGGTGCCAGCTACGACGAGTCTGCGGAGATCCGCGACGTTGTGGACACGGGAGCGTGCGATTGGCTTCCCCTGCGCATCGAGCAGCCCGACCTGTTCGGCTTGGTGGATCGCCTTGTCCGGCTGCACGACGAGCCGGTGGCGACGGTCACCTGGCTGTGCCATCATCTGCTGGTGGAGGACGTCCGCGACCGGGGGTTCGGTTCGCTGTTCGGCGGGCTCGGCGGCGACGAGCAGCATGCGGGCGAATATGACTACTTCTTCTACCACTTTGCCGACCTGCTCGCGGACACAGACGAGGCCTCGTTCGCGCATGAGGTCCGCTGCTGGGTGCGCAACCACGACCATCCCGTTCACCGCAAGTCGCTGGAACGGGCGCAACAGATGATCGCCGTGCTCACAGATCCCGCCGACCACGGGCGATGCCGGCCCAACCTTGCCCTGCGCGACCGCTACCGGCAGGCGCTCAATCCCGATTTCTTCGACGTTGACCGCTTGGCACCCGTCTACGACCGCCCGTTCCGCCAATACCTGAAGAGCCACAGTGTCAACGAACTGACGCGCAACACGATGCCCTGCTGTCTCAGGGCCAGCGAGCGCAACACCAACGCCGCGGGCATCGACGATTTCTTCCCCTTCCTCGATCACCGACTGGTGTCGTTCATGCTGCGCGTGCCGGGCAGGCTCAAGATCCGTGACGGCGTGACCAAGCACTTCCTGCGGCTGGCGATGCGCGGGACCTTGCCCGAGGTAACGCGCACCCGCGTTGTGAAGACCGGGTGGAATGCACCCGCGCACCTGTGGTTCGCCGGCTCTCTGCGTGAACCGCTTCTCGACCTCGTCCGTTCGCGGGATTTTGCGGAGCGCGGGATTTATCGACCCGCGGTCGTGGAGTCCCTGATTGAGGAGCACACCCGGATCGTCGCGCGTGGCGAAGTGCGCGACAACCACATGATGTTCCTGTGGCAACTCCTCAATCTGGAGCTTTGGCTGCGTTCGCTCCCGTCACGATGAGGCTGGCCGCCGCGGCCGCCGCGCGGTCCAGTGCCCCGGAGGGGAACAGGCACTCCAGGGTCGTCGCATCGACAGCGGCCGGCGTTTCAATCTGGGCTCGCAGCGCCCGCTTCGCGGCGCGTCGCGTCGTGGCGACCGGCACGACGCCGGCGGTGGCCAGCGGCAGCCAAGTCGCTTCCACAGCGCGCGGCAGGACGCAGGCGACCGGGCGGCCGAGAAGGGCCGCCTCGACCAACAGCATGGACGTCATACCGACCACCAGATCGGAGGCGTGCAGAACGTTCAGGGACGGACCGCCCTGGCTAACCGCGTCGAACCGTTCCCGCAGGTGCGCAAGGTCGGCTGGGTCGTTCTTCGGGTGAAGGCGCAGCACCAGATGGATGCGGTCGCGGTGGGAGGCCACAGCCCGCAGCACCTCTTCGGCGACGATCTCGGTGCGCCCGTCGTGGCCGCCATCGCCGGTAAGCGTGTAATCGGGAGAACGGGTGAACTGCCCGGCGTCCAGCCCGTCGGAGCGCTCCGCCGCGAACAGAACGATCCGGCGTCCAGGAGGCCGCTCCGGAAAGAGGCGCCGACGCAGAGCGCGGCGGTCACCTGCGGAGAGCCGCTGCCGCTCGCCGCGGATCGTATCGTAACGCGGGTGACCAGTGACGACCACCCGTGATTCAGCGACGCCGAGCGCGAGGAAGCCTTGCCGCGTGGTGTCGTCGGGCACCAGCAGTCCGTCCGGCAGGAAGGCGAGCGGGTCCCCGCCGCGGCCGCGGAACCGGCGATCCAGGTTGGTGGATGCGTCGACAAGCCCTCCCGAACGAATGCCTGATGCACGCGCCGCCGCGATCATGGACAGGACCGGGCTGTCCGGGTTTTCCGAGGTTCCGGCGAGCAGGAGCCGCGGCCGATACTGGACCAGCAGGTCACCCGGATCCCCGTCGGGCAGACGGTCCGCGTCCACCCCCATGGTCCGGAGGTGCGCCACGGCCGGTCCGGTGGCGACCAGCCGCACGGAATGTCCCAGCGCCGCCAGACGTTCCGGCAGCAGGGCCGCGAAGTTGGCTGCGCCCGGATCCTCGACGGCGATGAGGATGTCGGGCGGGCTCATGGCGTTAACGCTGGGCAGCCGGTCAGCGCCGACAGCCGGACGGCTTCGACCGTTCGGGCGGTGCGGAGGGCCGACTCCCCCGGACTGTGCAGCGGCGAACCGTCGGCAAGAGAACGGGCCAAGTTGTCATAGACCTCGAACAGCGCATGACCCGCCGTCGACGCAAGCGGTTCCGCCTGCTCCGGGCACAGTTCCTTCGCGCCGGTGATCGCCCGGTTGTCCGTGCATGGATCGATGGTGATCGACAGGCCCTCGTTGGCGATCCGCAGGCGCCCCCGTTCGCCCCAGACATCGAGTCCGACCTCGCGGTAATGGCGAAAATCGAGGCACTGGAACACGGCGAGGAGCCCCCCGTCGAACGTAAGGGCGAATGGGACATCGAAGTCCCCGTCGAAGGGCAGGGCGCCATGGTCGCGCGGAGGAGCGAGCGCTCGAACCGACGCGACCTCTCCGAACAGCATGCGGGCGAAGTCGATGACGTGGGAACCGTTGTTCAGCAGCCCGTTCCCATAGACACCCGTGACGGCCTGCGGGGCACCGATCCGCCGGACCAGACCGCCCTCGGCCAACGCCCGCAAGCGGCGGTCGCAGCGCCGCCAGAAGTTGACCTGAAGCGCCGCTCCGCGCTCACGGCAGAGCGCGACGAACGCCTCCGCTTCGCCGAGCGTCGAGCCCAGCGGCTTTTCGGCCAGCACCCCCCTCGCCGTGGCGAAGGGAGCGAGGGCCGAGCCTCGAACGGTGGGCGGCGTCGCCAGCACAACCACGTCCGGCGCGGCCTCGGCTGGCAGGTCCTCGATGCGCCTGGCCGTGTGGCGGACTTCCCAGATCGCCCTCGCGGCCTCAAGCGCCCGCTCGTCGGGATCGACCGCGACGTCCCACCGGTAGGCCGGATGGTCGCGAAGAACCTGGGCATGGGCGGCGTAGGGATAGTAGCGGCGGGTACGGGGGTCGTCGGCATACCCGAGGGCCATCCGTCCGAGCCCTACCAGAGCGGTGCGATAGGGCGTGGTCACCGGGGGGGCTTCTCCTCGCAACCGTTGTTGATCGCAGCCAAATGTGGGTCGGCCGCGATGAGGGCGAGGATCTCGGGAGTGCCGAATCGGTCGCCGTACCGGGGCTCAAGCCGCCGGTACACCTCGCGGATGAATTGAAGGTCCTCGGGGTAGTCGAGTTGGAAACGGCGTGCCGGAGCCCGGTAGCGGGCTGGCGCGATGAGGTGGATGATCCGGTACCGCTCCGGGTGCTCGTAGAAGTGCAGGGTGACGTGTTCGCGCACGGCCGGATCATCGACGGTGCGTTCGACCTCCTCCAGGATGCCGCGACGGAAGACCTGGACGTCGACGCCCATGGGAAAGGACGGGCGTACGACGTTGCACACGACATCGGCGTCGTTGGCGAGAAAAGTTTCCACGCCGACGTCGATCACCTCCGGATCGATCAGGGGGCAGTCGCCGGTCACTTCGACCACGAGTTCGGCCTTCATCTGCCGGTGCGCGCCGACGACGCGGCCCAGCACGTCGTCTTCGCTGCCGCGATGGACCGGAAGGTTCCGTGCCGTCGCCCATGCCTCCAGGGCGTCGTCGGCCGGGTTGGTGCTGGTGGCGAGAACGATGTCGTCGAGCGTGACCGCGCGCCGCAGACGGTCGACCAGCCGGTCCAGGGCCGTCCGCTCACCGATGTCGGCCAGCACCTTGCCCGGCAGCCGCGAGGATCCCATTCGCGCTTCGATGCAGGCAATGGTCCGTGGTTTGCCGCTCACGCCGCGTTCCTTCCGTCAGCCGATGCGCCGCAGGTCGTGCCGGTGCGCATGGACCTTGCAGATCGCCGCGATCAACGCGTCGATCTGCCCGTCGTCCAGATCGTGCGCGCATGGTTCGAATCCGACGAGGCTCTCGGCATGCATGCGCTCGGCGACTGGGCAGAGGCCGGGCTCGTAGCGGACGTCGGACAGGGTAAAGGGAAAGCCGTCGCGCCCCAGGGCGATCCGCTTCTGAAACGCGGGCAGCAAATAAAGCGGACGAACGTAGCCTTCGAAGTTGGGAAAGCCCTCCGCGGCCAGGGCCTTGGCGAACTGCGTCCGTGTCGCGCCGAGTTGCGCGGGATCGACGCGCAGGGCCCAGACGTAGTAAACGTGACGGCAGCCGGGCCGCACCGTGGGCGGGGTCAGCCCCTCCAGCCCTTGAAGACCCGCGCTCAACCGTTGCCCGATCCGCTCGCGTGAGCCCACCAGTTCGTCGATGCGCGCCAATTGCGTGATGCCTACCGCCGCCCCAAGTTCCGTCAGGCGGTAGTTGAACCCCACCATGTTCACCGGCATTTCCATGCCGACGGCCTCCACGGCGTTTTCGCCGTGATTGCGGATCATTTGGAGCCGCAACGCGAGATCGTCGTCGTCGGTGACGCACATCCCCCCTTCCCCGGTGTGGATGTGCTTGTGGTAGTTGAGGCTGAAGACGCCGATATGGCCAACGGTGCCGGCCAAGCGTCCCGCTTCGGACGCCAGCGGCCCCTGGGCGTTGTCCTCGACGAGGAAGAGGCCGTGCCGGTCGGCCAAGGCGCGCAGCGCTCCCAGCTTTGCCGGATGGCCGAACAGATTGGTGACGAGAATGGCGCGGGTGCGCGGCGTGATGGCCCGTTCCACGGCGGCCGGGTCGAGCGCGAAGGTTTCCTCCTCGATGTCCACAAAACGCGGGATCGCGCCGTAGACGAGTGGCGCCATGGCCGTCGCCGACATGGTGTAGGGCGGCACGATCACCTCATCGCCGGGGGAGACGCCGATGGCGCCCATGGCGGCGAAGAGGCCCGAAGTGGCGGAATTGACCGACACGGCGTGCCGGGCGCCGAAGCGCCGCCGCCACCCCTCCTCGAACTGCCGGACCAGGGGACCTCCCAGGAACTCGTCCCCCCAGCTTCCGTAGAACCCGGAGAGGCACCCGGACTCGGCGACGCGCGCCACCGCCTCTACCTCGGCGCGGCCGATCGACCGGCGCGCGGGCAGTGGCTCCCGAAGCACCGGGGTGCCTCCCAGAATGGCCAATGCGCTCATCCCTCAGCCTCCGTCCGTACCGCCGCAGTGCTGAGCGGAGGCCGCCGCAACGGCGCGTGCTCCAGCGTGATCAGCCGCTTTTCCTCGAAGCGCCGGAGATAGGCGTGAAGCCGCCCGAAGGGCAGCCCATGACGCTCCGCCACGTCCAGCAGGGTCGTCCGTCCGTCGAAGTACCGGAACAGGCAGTCGAGCAGATGCCCCCAAGCATCGGCATCCTGATCCAGGCTCTTGTCCACCGTAGGATCGAACCGTTCGAAATAGAGATCGTATTTCGGGTTGGACAGGCAGATCAGTCCCCTGAAGTGCCGATGCATGACCGCGTCGTTCTCCAGAACGTCAATGACGGCCTGCAGCACCCGTTGGGTCTCCACCATCCGGCTGGCGTCCATCAAGGCGGGGCCATCAAGGCTGGAGTGGTATTCGCGAAAGGGATAGTCCGGGTTTTCGGACCGCGTGAGTTCGATGAACGGAATCTCATGCCCGGGCGCCTCCCAGACCGTCTCGTCGTTTCCGGCCCCACGCCGCCAGGGTGCCAGGACGTGGCCCTGCGCGTGGTGGCGCAACGCGTTGGCCATGGCCCGGTCGATCGTCTGGCCGCCGAGAAAGGTGGAGGTGGCGCGCAGCGGGCCTGCCGTTCCCGGCATTTCCATGAAGATGCCGGACACCATTCGCGCGATCTCGGCATCCGAACGGTCGCGCAGGTAGAAGACCGAGCCCAGGTGTTCGGGGGCCAGGACCAGACGGTAGTTGTAGTGCGTGCTGCGCCCCCGCAGCCACTGGAACAGCCGTACGAGAATGGCCGTTGCAGCGAAGCCGTCGTTCGCCTGGTGGGGGTGGCAGGTGTTGGTGTTGAAGACGATGACGTCGTCCGACCGGCCCTGGTGGTCGTAAATGCCGACCAGCATCTCTCCCGGCTCGTACTCGGCCTCCAGCTCAATGGTATAGCGGCCTGGACCCAGCGTCCGGTAGACCTCATGAGGGACCGAGAACGCCCAGTCCGCAGCCCATGGACGGTACTGCCACATGCAATGGAACATGTAGGCGTCAGGCAGGTCCGGGTTGGTGACCAGATGCGGCTTCAGTTCTTCCCAGTCGAGGTCTCCGCAGAATGACCGGGAGTAGCGGGCGACGGCGAGCGTGTGGGCGCGCCCGTCGAACACCACCGCGTCGCCGCACCGGATCAACGCCCGCTTGACGCGCCAGTTGTCCGGGACGACCCAGCCGTTGTGCTCCGATCCGGAGGGATAGCGGTGGACAACGAAAGGCAATTCGCTCGCCAGCCTGCGGAACAGCGCCTCGTTGTCGTCGGCGACTACCCCCGTCGCGAACGCGCACAGCTCCTCGGTCAATGACAGGAGTGCGCTTGACGTGCCGTCGTCTCTCATGACTTCTTCACATCGAACACGAGCATGTTTTGATAGCGCTTTGGCGGTTTCGCTTCGTGTCGGAAGTATATTTCGTCAACGTCGTTTCCGAAAAGCTCAAGCATTTCATCGCACGTCTGAATGTGGGACGTTTCGAAATTGAAGTCGCCGCCCTGCGTCTTGGGGTCGCTCCAGTCCGCGGCAACGGCGATGTAAGCGCCTTTGCGGGCCACGCGCAGCACCTCGTTCGCGACGTGCTGCATGTCCTTGCTGTAGCTCAGAACCCAGCCCAGCAGGATCACGTCGAATTGCTCGTCCTCATAGGGAAGGTTGTGCATGTCGCCGAACTCGACCAGAGGCGAATAGGAGATCAAGTCGACCGCGGTGATGTTCTCGGGCTTGAATCCCAGGCCCATAAGGGCGAAGAGTTCGATCTCCGTCCGAGGTCCGATCGAGAGGATCTTGAGGCTGCCGACTTGGTGCATGACGCGTTCGATGGCGACGATCGGGTAGATCAGGTGGATTGGACGGTCCACCTCAACCGAGGCTTTGACGGCCTGGATGTTGTACGTCACCGTGTTGGCGGCAACCTTCTCCGTCGGCGGGGTGCTCGCCACGTCCTCGGCACGATCGAGATACAGGTTCAGCCGGTTCCGTGCCAGATATTGCCGGACCCAGCGCGTCTCCAGAAGCAGTGCCGGATTGCGGCGCAGAGTGCGGAAAATCTCGCGGGCGGCCTTGGCCGTGAGACTGCCAAAAGGATTGCGGCTGAGCGGATGGTCAGGCATAGGGGTCTCGCGTGGTCACCGAAGGCGCTTCATCTCATGCCTTTTTTATTGACAATTCGTTGATCCGACGGGCAAAGCGATCGCATGCGGCGCCCGCCGCCTGCGGCTGAAAGGGTTACCTTCGATGCGCATCGGTTCGTTCGACACGGCACGGCGCGTACTGATCGTTGCCGAAATCGGCAACAATCACGAGGGCAACCCGGCTGTCGCCGAGGAACTGGTGGACCGTGCCGCCGAATCCGGGGCCCACGCTGTCAAGTTCCAGACCTTCCGCACCGAATGTTTCGTCTCGCCCGTCCAGTCGGAACGGTTTGAGCGGATGAGGCGCTTCGAACTCGCCCCGGAGGTCTTCGTGCGTCTCGCCGAGCGGGCGCGCAAGGCGGGGCTGCTGTTCCTGTCGACGCCGCTCGATCTGCCCAGCCTGGCGGTTCTGGAACCCCTGGTCGACGCCGTGAAGATCGCGTCGGGGGACAACACCTTCGTTCCCCTCCTGCGCGCGGCGGCCGCCACCGGAAAACCGATGATCGTGTCCACGGGGCTGGCGCGGCTGGACGAGGTGGCGTTCGCCAAGGCCCTGGTCGAGAGCGTCTGGGCCAGCCGGGGCGCGGATCCAGGGCTTGCCCTGCTGCATTGCGTGTCGTCCTATCCGGTGCCGTCCGGCCAGGAGAATCTCGCCGCGGTGGTCACCTTGTCGCGGCGTTTTGGCTGCACGGTCGGCTATTCCGATCACACGCTGGGTATCCGCGCCGCCGTCCTCGCGGTCGCCGCCGGCGCCCGCATCGTGGAGAAGCACTTCACGCTGGACCGGAACCACTCCTCCTTCCGCGACCACCAGCTCTCCGCCGATCCGGCGATGCTGCGGGCTCTGGTGCAGGACATCGCGGAGGCCGAAGCCATGCTCGGCACTGGGGTGAAAGAACCACAAGAGGACGAAGCCGCAGCCATCGGCGCCATCCGGCGCTCCATTGCGGCGGCGCGACCGCTTGCGGCCGGCAGCGTGATCGGTCCGGACGACATCGTTTGGCTGCGGCCCGGCGGCGGAATCGAACCGGGGCGGGAGGATCTGGTTCTAGGGCGCCGGGTGCGCCAGGATCTCCCCGCAGGCGCGATAATCGCGCCCGATGTTCTTGCCTAGCCGCTTCCAAGGGAGTCGCCATGTGCGGCATTGCCGGTGCCATCGGCCCCATCGCTCCAAGCCGTGACCGCGTCGAGCGTACGCTGGCGCTCATGCGCAACCGGGGGCCGGACGCCCGTGCTTTCCATGAGGAGCGTCTCGGGCAGTGGTCCGTCACGCTCCTGTTCTCCCGGCTGGCCATCGTCGACCTCGATGCGCGTTCGGACCAACCCTTCGAACAGGACGGCCTAGTCCTCGTTTTCAACGGCGAGATCTACAACCACCTTGAGCTTCGCCGGGAGCTGGAAAGCCATGGCCAGGTCTTCCGGACCGCGAGCGACACGGAGGTGCTGCTGCAGGCTTGGCGCCGGTGGGGCGACGCCGCTTTCGACCGGCTGGAGGGAATGTGGGCCTTTGCCCTCCTCGACCGGAAGGCGGGGCAGGTGGTTCTCAGCCGCGACCGTTTCGGAGAGAAGCCGCTCTACACATGGCGAGTCGGCGAGATGCTCTACTTCGGCTCGGAGGTGAAATTCCTGGCGGCGTTGGGCGGAATCAAGCCGGACGTCAACGTGGAGCAGATCCGCCGTTACCTCGTGAACGGCTACAAGGCGCTCTACAAACAGCCGCACACCTGGTTCCGCGGCGTGGAGGAGTTTCCGCGCGCGAGCTGGGCCGTGCTGTCCGCCCCGGGACCGATCGAGACCCGGCGTTACTGGACGCTCACTTACGCACCGCGCCCGATGACCGCCACCGAGGCTCTGGCCGGCGTGCGCGACCGGCTGGAGAATGCCCTGCGCCTGCGCTTGCGCGCCGATGTGCCGGTCGCCTTCTGCCTGTCGGGCGGCGTCGATTCCACCACGCTCGCCGGTCTGGCGGTTCGGCGATTCGACCAGCGCATACACACCTTCTCCATCATCGACGGTGACGAACGCTACTGCGAGTCGGACAACATCGACATGACGGTCCGCTATCTCGGGGCCGAGAGTGTTAAGGTCCACACATCGACCGAAGGCTTTTTCGACCGTTTGGCGGCGCAGGTCGCCTACCATGATGGTCCCGTCGCCACCATCACCTACTATCTTCACGCCTTTCTAAGCGAAGCGATCGCGAACGCGGGCTACCGGGTGTCGCTGTCGGGCACGGCGGCGGACGAGTTGTTCACCGGCTATTACGACCACTATTCGATGTGGCTGGCGGAAATGCACGGGCGCGCCGATTACGATCGACTTCTGGACGACTGGCGCGCCAGCTACGGCGCCTATGTCCAGAACCCGGTCCTGAAGGACCCCGCCGCATTTGTGCGTAATCCAGGCGAGCGCGCGCACATCTATCTCAACGCCGACCTGTTCCAGACATGGTTGACCGAGCCGTTCCACGAACCCTTCGAGGAGACCGCCTACACCGGTAACCTCTTGCGCAACCGCATGCTCAACGAACTTTTCCACGAGGCCACACCGGTCATTCTGAAAGAGGATGACCTGAACTCGATGCAGTACTCGGTGGAGAACCGGTCGCCCTATCTGGATCGGGCACTCGCGGAATTCCTCTACACCGTACCGGCCGAGCACCTGATCAGGGACGGCTATCCCAAGTGGTTGCTACGCGCCGCGGCCGAGGGCGTGGCCGACGACCGAGTCCGCCTCGACAAGCGCAAGCGTGGTTTCAACGCGTCGATCGACAGCCTGATCAACCGCGGCGATCGCACCACGCGCGACCGTCTGCTGGCCGATGGCCCCATCTTCGACATCGTCCGGCGCGATGCCCTGGAGGCGTTTCTGGCCGGCTCCATGACGGACAACAGCTATTCCAAGTTCCTCTTCGGCGTCGTGTCGGCCAAGCTGTTCCTCGATCATCACAGGGCTTGGCAGCCATGAGGTACTGCACCCGCTGCGTTCTGCCCGACACGCGTCCGGGCATCGTGATCGACGCCGAGGGCGTCTGCACGGCCTGCCGCGGCCACGAGGACAAGCTCCACCGGATCGATTGGGACGCCCGTCGGGCGGCCTGGGACGCGCTGGTGGCGGAGGCGAAGGCCCGGTCCACCGGCTACGACTGCATCGTGCCGGTCAGCGGCGGCAAGGACAGCTGGTATCAAGCCATCCGCGCTCGGGAGTGCGGGCTGAAGGTGCTGGGCGTGACCTGGCGCACGCCGGCGCGCACCGACATCGGTCAGCGCAACCTCGACAACCTGATCGCCCGCGTCGGCATCGACCACATGGACGTGACGCTCGATCCCGCGGTGGAGCGGCGTTTCATGATCGGCGCCTTCGAGCGCAAGGGGGCGACCGCCATTCCGATGCACATGGCGCTGTTCGCCATTCCCATCCGGCTGGCCGTGCAACTGCGCGTTCCGCTGGTGATCTGGGGCGAGAACCCGCAGCTTGAGTTTGGGGGGAGCGAGGCTGACCGGCTCGTCACCGATCTCGACCTTGCGTGGATTCGCCGTCATGGGGTCACCAACGGCACGGCGCTCGACGACTGGGTGGGTGTCGAGGGGCTGACAGCCCGCGACCTGGTCGGTTACCGCCTGCCCAGCGACGAGGAGTTCCACGCCTTTTCCCCCAAATCGGTGTTCCTTGGGTCGTTCTTCCGCTGGAACTCCTTCGAGAACACCCGGATTGCGGCGGCGCACGGGTTCGAGAGCGGAGAGGACCATCTCAAGACCGGCGTCTGGGCGTTCGCCGACATCGACTGCCACTTCATCGCGCTGCACCATTTCCTGAAGTGGTACAAGTTCGGCATCCTGCGCAGCTTTGACAATCTGTCCGTCCAGATCCGGTATGGCATGATCAGCCGGAAACAGGCGATCGAGACCCTGCGCCGGGACGGGCTGCGGGCGCCGTTCGACGACATCGCTCGCTTCTGCACCTTTGCGGGCAAGCCGGAGGCGTGGTTCTGGGAGGTGGCCGAGACCTTCCGCAACACGGCGATCTGGGCGAAACGAGACGGGCGCTGGACGATTCCCGGGTTCCTCATCGAGGACTGGGCGTGGTGAGCCCCGCCGCTCCCGCCGCCTGCATCCTGTGCGGCTGTGTTGCGCATGATCGGCTCGCCGAGTTCACCGCTCCGCCCCCCGGGGAAACCAACTTCGGCATCATCGATTACCGGAGGGTCCTCTGGCGGTGCCGCGGGTGCGGGCACGTCGTCAACCGTTACGGGTTTGACCTCGCGTCACGGCTGTACGAGGGGGCCTATGCCGCGGCTACCTATGGGGACGGCATGCGGCAGACCTTCGCTCGCATCATGGCGCTTCCGCCTTCCCGGTCGGACAACCGGCAACGGGTTGCCCGCATCCAGCGCTTTGCCGAGGAATCGGGCCTGGGCGGCGATCGCAGCGTCCTGGACGTGGGCAGCGGGCTCGGTGTGTTTCCGGCGGCGATTCGGGAGGCCGGCTGGCGCTGCACGGCTCTCGATCCCGATCCGCGCGCGTGCGCCATGATTGCCGAACTGGCCGGCGTGGCAACGGTCTGCGGGGATTTCACCACGCTTGACCTGACCGAACGCTACGATGCCGTGACCTTCAACAAGGTCCTTGAACACGTCGAGCTCATGATTCCCATGTTGGCCCGGGCACGCGACCGGCTCGCCGCGGGAGGCTTCGTTTACGTCGAACTGCCGGATGGCGAGGCCGCCCTGGCCGAGGGACCGGATCGCGAGGAATTCTTCATCGAGCACCACTGCGCCTTCTCCATGGCGTCGTTCGCCCTGCTGGCGCGCAAAGCCGGGTTGCGGGCGCTTTGCCTGGAGCGCCTGCGCGAGCCCAGCGGCAAATACACGTTGCGCGGTTTCCTGGTCCCGGCGGAAAGCGGCGTCTCATGAGCATTCACTTGGAGTTCCAGCCATTCGAAAGCCGCTTTCTGGGTGGGCCCGCCTACCGGCTTTCGTTGACGCCGGACGGCAACCCCGACCGTGTCCGGCTCGCGGCGGAGGTCGGCCGCGCAATCGCCGACGGTGCGCGGCTGGTGACGGCGCGCATACCGGCCGTAGCGGCGGCACAGGCTGCGGCGTTGGAGGCGGTGGGTTTCCGGGTGGTGGAACGGTTGGTCACCCTGGAACGCCCGCTGGAACCCGTTTGGCGGATGCCGGCGGGGGTACGGTTGGCCACGCCGACCGATCTGTCCGCCTGTTCGGCCATCGGCCGAACCGCCTTCCGGTTTGACCGGTTTCACCGGGACGCGCGCCTGCCGGAGGGCAGCGCCGACGCCATCAAGGCCGCGTGGGTCGAGAACGGGCTGAACGGACGGGCTGACGCGGCCCTGGTTGCCGAGACGGACGGGCAGGTCTCGGGCTTCGTCCTGTGCCTGCGGTCCGGCGCGGCGGCCGTCATCGACCTGATCGCCGTGGCCGGCGCGTACCGCGGGCAAGGGTGCGGCCGGCGCTTGGGCGCGGCCGCGCTTGCCCATTACGCCGCCCGGGGCGCATCCTGCATGCGCGTCGGCACCCAGGCGGACAACGAGGCGTCGCTGGCGCTCTATCATGGGCTTGGGTTCCGGGCGGTGTCGGAAGCCCTCACCTTCCATTGGGCTCCGGGAGGCGGCCGGTGAAGCGATTGAAAGCCGGGGTGATCGGTTTGGGCGTCGGCGAGCGGCACGTCGCCACCTACAAGAGTCTTACGGGCATCGAGGTCAAATCCGTGTGCGACGTCGATCCGCAGCGTCTGGCGGAGGTCGCCGACCGCCAGGACGTGGCTGGGCGCTTCACGGACTATCGGGGGATCACCGAGGATCCGGAGATCGACGTGGTCTCCATCTGCTCCTACGACGATGCCCATGCCGCGCAATGCCTGTCCGCGTTCCGCAATGGCAAGCACGTCATGGTCGAGAAGCCCGTCGTTCTGTTCCGCAAGGATGCCGAAGCGGTCCTGCGCGCTCAGCAGGACAGCGGAAAGCTGATCACATCCAACCTGATCCTTCGCCGCAGCCCGCGTTTCCGGGAACTGCGCCGCCAGATCGCGGACGGCGAGTTCGGCGAGATCGTCGCCATCGAGGGCGATTACCTCCACCAGATCCTGTGGAAGCTGACCGAAGGCTGGCGTGGCCGGATGGGCTTCTACTGCGTGGCCTACGGCGGTGGCATTCACCTCATCGATCTGATGCGCTGGTTGATCGGACAGGAGGTGACCGAGGTCTGCGGCATGGCGAACAAAATCCTCACCGCAGGCAGTGCCTACCAATTCGACGACACGACGATCAATCTGCTCCGCTTCGAACGGGGCACGCTTGGCAAGTCGATGTCCTGCCTGGGACCGCAGCGCACCAAGTTTCACGCCCTCAACGTCTACGGCGTGAAGCGGACCTTCATCAACGACCTGCCGCACGCCAAGCTGTTCGACGGCGACGAACCGCGCAACGAAAGCGCCGTCATGACCCCTTATCCGGCGATCGACAAGGGAGACCTGCTGCCCGAGTTCGTGCAGGCCATCCGCGAAGGGCATGAACCGGACGTCGGTGCGCGCGACATCTTCCGAATCATGGACGTCTGCTTCGCCTGCTGGGAGTCGATCCGATCGGGACGCACGCTCCCGGTCAGCTACCTGATTTAGAACAGATTCTTCTTCCTGGACCGTTTCACAGTTTCCAAGGTGCCCGCATGATCCATAGGAAAAATCCACTTGAGCTTCTCGGAGAGAAGTACCAGCCGAGCAAGCGCAATCACAATTATCTGCAGCACTACTGGACCCATTTCAGAGACATTGCTCACGAGGTCCGGAATGTCTGCGAGATCGGGGTACAGACCGATCGCTCCGTGCGCATGTGGGAAGAGTTTTTCCCCAACGCGACGATCCACGGGGTCGACATCGATCCGGACTGCAAGAGATTCGAGCAGGGACGGATCCGCATCCACATCGGCGACCAGTCCGACCGGTCCTTCCTGGAAAAGCTCGTCGCGGAGGCCGGCGCGCCGTTCGACATCGTGATCGACGACGGCAGCCACATCCCCCGGCATCAGATCGACACCTTCGACTTCCTCTTTCCAAGGATGAGCGAGCACGGCGTCTATGCGCTGGAGGACACCGGAGGATGCGTCGGCGACTACGGCAACCGGGTGATCAACCACCTGCGCTCCCTGACCGACGCCATCAACCACTGGCCGGAGGGCTTTCGCCCGCAGGATTGGCCGTTCCTGAGCGAGTTCACCGACGATGCCCCCTGGCAGGCCAGGAACGTCGTCGGGGTGGCGTTCTACCGGTGGATCGCCTTTGTCTTCCGCGGCCAGAACCCGCGGGACAATCCGTATCTCCGCAGCTTGGCCGAGATGCCGCGGCCTTAGGCCCCTTTCCGCCGGCGGCGCCGGCGGTTCACCGGTGGCCGGTAGAAGCGGGGGCGCTCTACCGCAAGGCCTCTTGGATCAGCCGGTCCAGTTCCGCCGACCGAGCCTCCATGGACGAGTCGCGCAGGCACCGCTCCCGTCCGCGCCGGGCGATGGCCTCGCGGGCGTCGGTATGGTCCAGATAAAACCGGGCCTTCTCGATCAATTCCCCGACGGACGTGTATGTTTCCACCTCATGGCCGGGGGCGAACCAAGTTGCCAGCATCGGGTCGGCTTCCGTCAGCAGCAGGGTCCCGAGCGCGGTCGTCTCGACCATCCGGTAGTTCATCGCGCGTCCGGTGACGTCGATGTGGAAATTCAGGCCGATCCGCCCCTGACGGATGGCCCGGTACATGGCCATGCCCCACAGCGCACCCCGGTTGTGCCGCTCCAGAACGCCCGTTGCGGAGCCGAGCAGATGGAAGTCCAGGCTGAAGCCGCCCTTCGATCCCTCCGCGGCTTCGGCGATCATCTCAAGCCCCCGGCAGCGTCCGCGATGCTCGTCGCTGATCTGTCCGCAAAAGACGACGTCGGTCCGCCGCGGCTCGGGATCCAGCGCATCAGCGATGGCGTGCGGAAAGCCGGGGCGGAAGCGCCGCTGCTGCCGGGCGCCGAGTTCCCGTGCCCTGCGCAGGCAGGCGTCGTCGCCCGAAAGAAGGATGTCGACTCCCCGCCAGTCCGTCCCATCCGGAATGGTGGCTTGGCGCCACGCCACCACCAGGCGGGGTTTCCAGGCGAGACTGCCCAGGAAGCGGGCGTCCAGGGCGATGGGGTCCGTAATGAACAGGACGTCCGGACGGAAGCGGTTCACCTGCTCCACGCAGGTCCGCAACGCACCCGCCCGGTCCTCGGGGATCTCGACGCTGTTCTCGCGCGCCCATTGGGCTTGGCCGGAAATCCAGTTCGCGACGACGTAGGACGACTCGCAACCCAAGGCGCGCATGGAGGGGGCGAAGACGTAACCGCCCGCAAAGCCATCGGCCAGAAGCCGGTGCAGGCGCTGTTCATAGGAAAGCGTTGCGACGTCCGGGTTGGCGCGATGGAAGACGCCGAGATAGGCGTCGTAGTAGGTGGCGAGTTGCAGGAAGCGCATCGTCGGGTCTCTGGCCGCTGGGGTGACCGATGGGTGCCGGCGCGACTGTTGCGGTCGATCCCTTCCGCGGACGCGCTGGGGTCAGGGGGTTTCAATGAGGAAGACGCCGTCCCGCTGGACGGCATTGAGGTCGGCCGCGATCACCCGCCAGCCGGCGCGCTCGCAAACCTCGGCCATCTCCGCGACTGTGTTGCGCGGCCACCACATCCGGTCGTCGGGCAGGTCACGGAAGGTCAGCGGAACGCGACCGCGCTCCCAGCCGTAGCGGTCCAGCTTGTCCCAGGCGGCGTAACCGGAGACGGCTTTCCCCCCCGACTTCATCTTGGGGCGGATCCGGGCAAGGATCTGCTCGATGTCCCCCTTGGCCCAGTGGCAGAGGACCCCCCAGCTGAAGAAAAAGTCGAAGGCGCCGTCCGGCAGGCAGCCGAAATCGTTGTCCGCGACCTGATGGTGGACGAGGCGGCCACCGAACGCGGGAATGTCGACCCACTGCCGGAGATCCTGGAAGTCGACGGTGTGAAGGCAGCCATTCGGCAGAACGCTCAGCAAGGCCGTCGTCCAGGAGCCGCGTCCCGGGCCGAGTTCCAGCACCATGCTGTCGGGCCGCAGGTGCGGCGCCACGTGGGACAGGAACACCTCCCTGTAGGAACCGCCTATGCGCTCTTCCTCCTGCCGGCGCTGTTCATCCGGCTCTGGAGCTAGGATGTTCCCGCTGTCATAGCCGTAATGGAATTCCTTGCGCATCCATTCAAGCGTCGGCACCTGTGTTCCCCTTTTGCGAATGATCGCACTGCACCCGTCGTCCCGCGGTCCATCGTCCGTTGTCCGACGTCGAGCGACAGTAGCCCAGCCGCCGGAACCGGAGAAGCGCCAAGGCGAACCGCCGCCCGGACAAAGGCCCGTGCGGCCAAGTCCAGGGCTTGCTAAACTGGCCCATGGACCGGTCGCGGGCTTAGGCCTGCGGCTGTCGTGTCCGGCTGAACCGGTGATCGTGACAATGGCGGCGCCCCTTTCTTCCGTTCCAGACCATCAGCGCGTGGCCTCCCCGTTCCGGTGCGTCTGCACGGCGCTGGGCGCCGACGATGTGGGACGTGGTCTCGTCATGCTCGATTCACTGGCGGTCTGCGAGGCATCGGTGGCGGTGTACGTCCTTTGCCGCGATGAGCCCACCGAGCGGGTTGTCCGCGACCGGCTGCCCCAGGCCCGCATCATCACGCCCGGTGACCTGTCGACGTTCCGGCCGGACTCATCGGTGGCGGATCTTCCCAGGTTGGTGGCGGCGATGAGCCCCAATGCCCGGACGGTGACGTGGGTGGCGCCATCCGTGGTCTTCTACGGGACGGCCGATGAGCTGTTCGACGCCGCCGACGCCGCCGTGACGGTGGCAGGGGTGGTGGACGACCGGCCGATGCCCTCCTGGATCACGTGGCGGATCGCCGCCGGCTGCCGTCCGACGCTGAGCTGGCGGGGGGGCGAAGGGGTGCAGGTTCTGCCTGGGGCATATGGCCTCGTTCTCCGTTCCGGATCGGACGAGAACCCCGCCGTTCCCGACGGTGGTCCGGAACGGGACGGGCATCCTCTGGTGTTCGCCGATTTCCACAACGTGGGCTGCCATGCCTCGGGTGCCTGGGACCTTCCAGAACACGTTCCAGATGGCGGTACCCTTCACCAGTTGGTGGCGGCCTATGCGGAGCGCGTCGGCACGGTGCTGGCCGGTCTTGCCGTAGCCGACCCAACAGTCTTCCAGCGCCCCCGGCGGATGCCCTCGGGGTACAAGGCCGGCGGGGCAGGCCTCGCGCCGTCGGCGGATTTTGAAGCGCTGGGTCGTCGGCCGGGGGAGGCCGGCGTGGCCGCGGCAGTCCTTGCGGCGTGCGGGCTGGCGAATCCTACGGTGCTGGAATGGCCGCATAGGGTGGCGGGCCCGCTGACGGAGGCTGACGGTGCCGTCGACGTGGTCTTCGCCAGCGGAACGCTGGCCCGCGCCAAGTCCTATGAAAGCATCATTGCGGAGAGCGCGCGTGTCGCTCGCCGGTTCTGCGTGTTCCACGCGGTGCCCGTGACGCTGCAACGCCCAACGTCGGTTCTGGCCTCCCCTGGGTGCGGGCCGGCGGAGCCGGTGGTGATCCTCAACGAGGGCGAGCTGAGGCTGCTGCTGGCCCGACATGGGCTGCGGGTCCACCGGGTCTGGCGGTGCGGCGAACCGGTGGACCTGTCCTCCCCGGCAGGCCGGGTGGTCGCGGTGAAGACGTTTCTGTGCGCTCCCCTCGGAGGTGCCGCGGGCGACCGCCCTCTTCTGCTCAATGTCGGCTGCGGCGGGCATTTCGATCCTCGGTGGGTCAACATGGACGTGGCGGCGCACGACTACGGCGTGCTGATCCACGACGCCGCGACTGGGTTGCCATTCCCCGACCAGCGGTTTGATGGGGTGTACCACTCGCATGTTCTGGAGCATCTGGATCGTGACGAGGCTCCCGGATTCCTGCGAGAATGTTATCGTGTGCTCAAACCGGGAGGCGTTCTGCGGGTCGTCGTTCCCGACCTGGAACAGATTGCCCGCCTCTATGTCGAAACCGCCGCCGCCGCCGCCGCCGGGGATGTTGGGGCTGTGGAGCGGTACGAGTGGATCGTGCTGGAACTGTTGGACCAGCTCGTCCGCCACGAGCCTGGAGGCGCCATGGGGCGCTGCTTGTCTCGGCGTCCTGTCCCCGCCGAAGCGTTCATCGTGGATCGCATCGGCAAAGAGGCGCTGCTTCCCACCCGACGGACGGAGCCGGCACCGTGGTGGGCGCCCGGACATCCAACGCCCCGGCCACGCAGCGCCGACGCTGTTGGGCGGTTCCGCCTGTCCGGCGAGGTGCACCGGTGGATGTACGACCGCTATTCCCTTTCCCGCCTGTTGCAGCGCATCGGTTTCAGGGACGTTCAAGTCCGCACGGCAACCGATTCCGGTCTGCCGGCCTTTGTGGACGCTGGCTTGGATGCAGGACCCGACGGCGGCCCCCGCAAACCGGACAGCCTGTTCGTCGAAGGGGTGAAGCCGAGGTGACGCGACGGCGCGACCTCGGCGTGCATGGATTGAGAGAAGAGCGAATGATGAGATTGCGGACGACGGTTGCCTCCCCGGCTTCCGCCATACGCCGCCTGCCGCGCGTCGCCATGGCCGGACTTACGTTTCGCTGGGGCGGTGCGGCGGCGGCGGCGCGGCGCCTTCAGTCCGGGCTGGAAGACCTCGACTGCCCGGTCACCCGGTACGTTTGGGCGCGCGAGCCCGACGAGGATCCGGCGCACACGGTCGCCGTGCGGGACCGGATTGACTTGGAAACGTTGCAGGGGTGCCGAAACCGGGCGCGCGCCATTGACGCCCTGTTCGCCCCTTACGGCGGGCGTGAACCGTTGCGTTACCGCTTCTCGGCCGATCAGGCGGCGGCGGGCGCGGCCTTCGCCGATTGCCTGCCGCCCGCCGACATCCTCAATTTGCACTGGATGGCCGAATTTCTGGACGTTTCTTTGGTGCTGGGGGCTCTGCCGCCCGGCTTGCCGGTGGTGTGGACCCTTCACGACCTCAATCCGCTGACCGGAGGATGCCACTATCCTGGTTCGTGCCGGCGGTTTACCAAAGGCTGCGGGGCGTGCCCGTTTTTGGGCAACGGTGACCCGGCGGACCTGTCCGCATCGGCGTTCCTTCGGAAGAGGGCGGCATTGGCCGACCGCGCTGGGCCGCTGCATTTCGTTGCCCCGAGCCGCTGGATGGCAGCGGCAGTACACGCCAGCGGGATCACCGCCGGCTTGCCGGTGACCGTGATTCCGAACGCGGTCGATTGCGACGCTTTTTATCCCGGCGAGGCGGGCGAGGCGCGACGCGCGCTTCACGTGCCGGGGGACGCGGCGGTCGTCCTGTTCGTCTCCAGCAATCTCCGCGATCCCCGCAAAGGACTCGACATTCTGACCGCCGCTCTCGCCCGCATGGAGGACGGGGGCCGCCCCTTCGTCCTTCTGGTTGGCCAAGGCGCCCCGCCGCCAGAAATGGCAGCGGCTCCGCACCGGGCCTTTGGGCATGTGGATGATTCTGCCCTCATGCGCCAAATCTATGCCGCTGCCGACATTGTGGTGTTGCCGACCCGTGAGGACAACCTGCCCAACGTCGTCCTGGAGGCGTTCGCCTGTGCCCGGCCCGTCGTCGCGACGGCTGTGGGTGGGGTGCCGGACATGGTTGAGTCGGGGGAAAACGGCTGGCTTGTGCCAAGCGACGCCGCCGATGCGTTGGCTCTCGTTTTGCGGGAAGCCCTGGCTGACAAAGGGCGCGGAGCCGAATTGGGATTGTGCGGGCACCGGCGGGTCCAGGCGCTTCACACCCCGCAGGCCCAGGCCCGGCGCTACCTCGACCTGTTCCTGGCGCTTCTGGACCAAGAAGGGGGGCGCGCCGGGAAAGCGGACGATCACGCATCGGTAGGATAAGGATCGACGAGGCGGGCGGTGATGCCCAGGCGTTCGGCGTGAGCGCGCATTCCCGCCCGTGCGGCGGCTGCCGCCAGGATGATCGGTCCATTGAGAGAGGCCAAATCATCGGGCGTAAGGACGGGGTGGCCGCAGAACGGCTTCCCGGCCTGGTCGCGGTCCGCGATTTGGAGCCGCCCCACGCGCAACGCCTCTCCCAGGTCGGGACGGCCGCACAGTGCGCGGAGCAAGTCGCTGCCCATTCCCCAGATCAACGCCTGCCTCCTCTCCGCAGCGGAACGGATCACCGCGGCAAGGGCGTGACCGGCGTCCTCCGTGCCCGCTCCGCCCCGCTGCACGGCAGCGACCACCTCCGGCAGCGTCCGGGCGACGAGGTAATCCTCGGGCGTGCCGTCGAAGATGGTTTCCGGACGATCGGACATGGGCAGCCGGGATGCGGCGAAGCAGCCGAACCAACGGAACACCCGGTAGCCATGCAGGTCGGCGATGATGATGTCCAGAGTCGGGTCAGCGGGTGGGATACCGGAAGAGGGAGGCGTCCAAGCCGGTACGTTCCCGGTGGGTCTGCGAGCCTCCGGCAAGCACTCAATGCGTTCCAGCGCCACCCGGCCTCCGTCTGCCGTTTCGATGACCGTCTCGATGGCAGGTGGGACCCCGAAGGCCCCCTCCCGCAGCCGGTCCGCCAAGGCGCCGGCACCGGGATTGCGCGGGTCGGCGGCAAACAGCACCACCGCTGGTGGCCGGAGGCAGCGACGGAACAGGAAATACTGCACCACCGCTCCCGGGAGATCCGGTGCGTCAATCACAAGGGCGTCGAGCGGTGGAATGGCTTCCCTGGTGCGCAGGCGGAACGCCGGCGACATCGGTCCGCAGATGAGGCGATGTTCGGCTTCGTCCCGTACGGTGAAGGGCGAATCGCTGTCCCGGATGGTCACGATCCGGTCGAACAGCCCTGCCCAGAAGGCCGGGGCTGTGCCGCTGCCAAACCGGGAGACCAGCACGGTGCCGTCTCGTGTGTTTCGGGCGGCCAGTTTCCTCCTCACCGCCTCGGCGGCGCGGCCGGCCTCAACCGCCTCCCACGGGCTGGAAAGGAGGGGCGTGCTGGCCGGCCAAAACCGCTCGGTCGCCATCACCGCATTCCTTTCACAAAGTAAAGCTCGTAAAAATCGGGATGCTTGATGCGACAGATCTCCTTGCTGAGATCGGTGGCGGACAACCGGGGGGACGGAGGGTGCGGGATGTGACGGCATTCCATCCCCGTGTTGTAGACCATGGCCGTCCCCGGGCGTGTCCCGACGCGATGGCCAAACTCGATGTCCTCCCAACCGCCATAGATGAGATCCTCGTCGAACCCACCGCTTTCCAGGAAGAGCGCGCGCGCGATGGCCGCGGAGCCGGCGGCAAGATGCAAGAAGCGGTCGGACGGTGCGTCGGGACAATCCCAAACGCCAAATTCCTCCCGCGGATCATCGGCGCCGGCAAAAAAATAATCCCATATGTAACCGGTCTGGAGCAGGCGGTCCCCATGCTTCCCAAACGCCGCAAGCCCGGCTTCCACATATCCCGGACCAACGACAATATCGGGATCAAGAAAAAACAGGTAGCGGCCATTGGCGATCTTTGCGCCGCTGTTGCGGGCTCGGCTGGCACCAAACCGGGCCTTTCTCTGCCAGAGATAAACAATGTCTGGCGGCAGCCGATCGGCGATCGCATTCCGGTCGTTGCTGCTGCCGTCATCTATAACAATTATCTCGATTTGCTCCGGCTTGAACAATGTTCCCCGTTGCTCCCTGACGCTCTCAATTGATCGCAGGATATAATCGGGGCGTTCGAAGAACGGATAAATAATTGAAACGAGGATTTCATCCGCCAGGATCTTTGCATGCCGGTGGGAGGACAACACGTCCCGAACCCAGCCGAGTTCGGCGTCGAGAGGCTGATCGAAATTATTCATGAGACTCCATTGAGGAAGAGCCGATCGATAGCATCGAGGGGCGTCGCCTGGATCGCAGTAACGCTGTCAAGGGCATGCCGCACTCGGACATGTTCAGCATCGCATCGTGTAGGTGGCGATGTAAGGATAGGCATTGAACACCGCAAAAGACCCCAGGCGCTTTAGCGTGTCCACGATCTCCACGACATGCTGACTCGCGACCACGATGGTGGCGGACGCCAAGGCGGATGAGGGCACTTCCGCGAGGTGATGGACCGGAAGTTCCCAGGCTTCCCCGGCAGCTGTGCTGTCGAGGAAGCCGGCGATGCGGAGCTGCGGGTGCTTCATCAATTCAAGCTGCACGAGGCGGCCGCCCCGCGACGACCCGTAGATGTAGACGGCGCGTTCCGGATCGAGGGCGGCGAAGTCGGCGGCCTCGTGAAGAAGGGGCACGTCGGCAAGGATGGTGGCCCCGGCATCGGAGGCCGGGGCCGGCCGCGGCCGCACCGGCCCAGGGCCAGCCGGCAGTTCCGCGTCCAGACGCTCCAGGCGCTCAAGATGAAGCCGCTCTTCGGCATCCAGGGTCGTGCGAGCCGCGCGTACCGTTGTCAGCCCCGACATGGCGGCCGAGGTGCGCGCTGCAAGACGACGGACCAGGTAAAGCGGAGCGCCGGCGTTCAGGCCAGGATCACGCAGCAGCCGTTCGTCGAGCACGCGCGTGCGCGCCAGGAATGCCGCCGGCAGAATGTCCAGACGGTCGCCGGGCAGTTCGCCCCGCCGCAGCGCTCCAGCTGGAACAATCGGCCAGGATCCGCCACTGTCGAGAGCGGCGCTGCTGTAGACCAATTCGGCCGCCGCCTTCTCGGCGGTGGCGACAAGGCTCGCCGCATGGTTGGGGAACAGTTCGACCCCGGGTTCAATCACGCCGAACCAGGGGGCTTCCACCCGGCGCAGCCCGGCCCAGATCGCAGAGCCGGGGCGGGGCGCGCCGGCAACCAAGACGGTTTGTGATGCAAGGGCCGGAGTGGCTGCCCATGTGGTGACGGCGTCGAGGGATTCGGCGGATCCGGCGAGGATCAAACCCACCGCGGGATGGCGCTGCCCGGCTACGCTCTCAATGGTGCGCCAAACGGCCGCCGACGGGGCGCCGTCGACCGGAAGGACGAACTGAACCAGTTCGCCCTCCGCCGGTGACGGGCCGAGCCGGGAAGCGTTGCGCGCCTCCTCCACCAGATCCGGCCAAGCCGACATCAGGTGATCGAGCGTGAAGCGTTCGAGGAACACCGACTGGGCGCGTGCCGCCATGGCATTAGCCACTGCGGGATGCTCGCGGGCCCACCGGACATGGCCAACGATCGCTTCGGCAACGGCCTCCGCCGAGCCGGCATCAACCATCAGGACGGCGTCGGAGAAGTGTTCCTCGATGAAGGGATGCCGGCCGCAGATCATCAGCGCGCCCGCGGCCGCCAGTTCGAACACCCTCATGTTGGGGATACCCGCAGCGGTGTGCCCTGGAAGATGCAGGCACAGCCCAATGCCGCAACGGTTTGCGGTTTCCAGCAGCGCTCTCCCGTCAAATGCCAGAGGACCGGCATAGCCGTCGCGTAGATAGGACCATGTTTCCCGGGGACCGAAGGCCGCCAGGACACCCGCTTGGGCAAGCGCGCCGAAGAGCCTCTCGAACCGTCGACCGTCCCAGTTCGAGCCGACGTAGAACAAACGGCTTTCCGGTCCGATGCGCGGAGCCAGTGCCTCGGCGTGCGTTGTCGGATAAAGGGATGCGCCCGGTGCGCGGCGGTGCGTTGGAAAGAGATGGGCGTCGACAAACCGGCGCATCGCATCGCCAGCGGTGAGAAAGCCGTCGTAGGAAAGCACCCGCGCCAGGGTTTGCGGATCATCTTCAAACCCCTGAGGCGGATTCCAGAGACAGCCTAGGGTTGTGTGCGGTGTTGCCTTGGGCGCTTCGTGATGCAGCGCAACCACCAGATCGGGGGCGAAGCTTTCGATCTCGGTGGCGGAATGGACGATGCGGACGACCCACCCCCGGCGCGTCCCCGCTACCGTCATGCGGGCAGCGAGTTCACGTTCGGCCGTGGCGCGTTCGGAACCGAATGGGTTGTGAAGGGCAAGGCGCACGGAGGCTATCGTCCCACTGCCGTGGCAAGCCATGGAAACATGATCGGCATTCCCCCCTTCCTTCCCAGACCCAACCGTTCAATGCATCCCACCGGCGCGGCCCCTGTCAAGCATGACGGATCAAGCATGACGGAGGACGGCCCAGCGGAGGCATCGCGGCATACCGCCACGGTGCGAGGACGAAGAGGAAACCTTCTTGATCTGCAAAGCCATCTCGGGAGCAATGTTGGCCTGTTCGGCTCGCGCGCTGCCAAACCGTTCCAACGGCGCAGTCGCGCCGGCGAGGTCGTTGAATCGGGATGCGAGCATGAAAGAGACCGGTGACGCTGCTGGGAGTTCCGAAGCATCGGAGAGCGGATCTGGTTCGGGAACGTCCGGGCTGGATGCCAGTCGTCTCGATTCCCGGGTTCGATCGGCTTTGGCCTTGTTTGGCTATGTTGCCTTGAAGACTCTTTTCTCGTCCAAGGAACAAGCGCACGCCTTTGTCGACCAGTTGAACCTGGACAATCTCGGACCGAAGGTCCGCGCCAATGCGGCGGTTCCCGTCGAGCGGGCAGCCATTCTCGAACTCTTCAGCACGGGAACGGCGCGGTTGGAGACCGATGATTTCGAAGCCGCGCTCGCCGACCTGCGCTCGGCCGGCCAAGCGCTGGTTTTGCTGATCGAACGGGGCGACGTGGAGGACGGCAAGGCCGTCGTTTCATCGATCGTCGACGCCGTCGCGACCGACGGGCGATGGAACCTCCTTTCCCTCCTGTCGGCGCTGTCGGCGGTCGTCGTTACCGGCGAGACGGGCGAGCGGCCTCCCCACGGCTATGCCGCCCGCATCAACCTGTTCTGCGGCACGGACGGGCATTTCAACCACGCGGTCAACGCGATGCTCCGTCTGGCGCGGCCGCCCCGGCCATGCGCGGACAGGGCTGGCCTTCTCGGCTTTGAGGACGGCAGGGTTCTGGCGCAGGCGGTCGAACGGCTGTCTGTCGACGGGTATCACGTCTTCGACCGCCTTCTGTCGGACGACGTGGTCGAGCGTCTCACGGCCTTCGCGCACACCGCGCCCGGGCGTCCACAACATCCGCATGGCCTGTCGCAGACGAGCGTGCGCCTGGACAAGGCCACCGAGCCGATGGACGGGTTCTGGTGTGACGCCGGGCCGATCCTCGATCAGCCGGACGTGCAGCGGTTGCTGACGGACCCGTCCTTCCTCGTTCTGGCACGGGAGTACCTGGGCTGCGAACCGGCCCTGGCGTCGGTGAACATGTGGTGGAGCTTCCCGTTCCCCGAATCCCCTGGCCGCGAGTCAAACATGGCGCAGCAGTTCCACTACGACGGGGACTGGTCGCATTTCCTCAACTTCTTCTTCTATTTGACGGACGTGGATTCCGACGGCGGCCCCCACGCCTACGTGCGCGGTTCGCACCGCCGCGGCAACCGGCCGCGCGAGTTGCTGTCGCGAGGGTACGCCCGCATTACGGACGAGGAAATCCGGCAATTCTACCCGGAGGAGGATCTGGTCACGGTCACCGCGCCGCGCGGCACGGTGATTGCGGGGAACACGCGGTGCTGGCATCGCGGCTCGCGTCCGGTCCGGCGCCCGCGCCTGATGATGGAGTTCGTGTTCATCGACACTGCGCTGCTGGGGCGGGCGGAAAACGGCCTCTTCGCCCCCCGGCCCGATTACCGTGAGGACTATCTGGCCTTCGTCCGCGCGAATCCTGACGTCTTTCGCTACCAGAGGCCTCGGTAAGCCCGACGGCTTGATGCCGCCGCGGTCCCGTCAGCGTGTGCCCCGGCACCGGCGCAACCGGCGGAACGGATGCGAGCGCCCGTTCCGCGCCCCTCGCCGCGCGCTCAGGGGGCTCAGTTTCCCGGAAGCGCGCGCAACGCGGCGTATGCCTCCCGAAACAGGAAGCAGCGGTCCACGAGATCGTCGTCGCATACCGCCTCGCCGACGCCCAGCAGGCTGCGACGAAACATTTCCGCACCGACATCGAACACCGAATCTCCGATATCGGTGCGCCAATTCGCATACCGACTGTTGGATTGGACAAGGTATTCGACGATGTCGCCGCTCGGTGGCTGCGTGGCGAAGGGCGTCACTGGTTCGTAGCCGACCCGCACCATCTCAGGGCCGCAGAGGAATTCGGTAGCCTGCAGAATGACGGTCGGCAGCTTCGACTTCCAGCGGTCCGTCGTCTGTGCCGAAAATCCCGTTACGACCTTGTCAAAGCTGCTGTTCCCCCTCCATGTGCCGCCGGTTGCGTAATCGACGATGTTGTCCGTGTCGAGCATGCGGGGATCGAACTCCAAATCCAGGAACTGGCACATGGAGCGCAACACTGGTTCCGGTTCGCTTACCAAGCGATCATGGGTTCCGACGTAGAGGCGGCCGTCGAAAATCGGGTCGGCCCGCATACGCTCGACGAACGCCACCAGTTTGCGCCAATGCCGCGCGTAGGACAGCACTTGGCCGACCTCGTCGGGGTCGAGGTGCTCTTGCGTCAACGCGGCCTGGTTGGAGTTGATGATCGCGCGCGGGTCGCGCAGCATGACAATGAAGTGCGCGTCCGGATAGGCGCGTGCCAGCAGCGGAAAGAATTCGACCGTCCACGGCTCGTGCCAGCCGACCCAGTCTCCGGGGGCGGCGCCCCGGACATCCGCGATCACCTTCAGGGCGGAATCGAACACGTTCTTGTAGGTGTCGCCGCCGATCCCGTCGACCTGCTTGGCGATGTCAGGGGATTCCAGCGCGCAGCGCCGGCGTACCGCGTCAAGAAAACCGACACCTTGGTCGTCAAAGCGGATATCCGACAGATTGCTGTTCTGGATCGTAAGAAAGACCGAACGGAGTGCGGGCTGAAAATAATAGTCTTGGAGGGGAACAGTTTCCGGAACCGCAAAGCGGAACTCTTCTTCGACCTTCTGGCGGACGATGGCATTGCGCAGGTGACGATAGATCTGGAGAAAGGGGCACATCGCATAATGTATGCGAGAATGGACACCCAGCGTGCCCGTGTACAGGCCTCCCCCCGATCGGGCGAGCCCGGTTCCAAACAGGGGGCGGAAAAAGGTTGCTTCGGCCATAACATCCTGCTCCAGCTATTGTCTGCGGGCGTGTTCCCTCAGGGGTCGTGTCCTGGGCTGCTTTAGCACATTCCGCGCCAAGCGGACGTTTCTATCGCCGTCTTTGGCGCAAAATGTGCCCCACCCCGGGCAAGCCCCGGCGGGGCCGTTCGAGTGTGGAGGAGTTGATGGAGATCGACGACGGGACGATCGTCACGCCCCGTTTGGTCTTGGAGCGGTTTCGGGAAGAGCACCTGACACCGGAGTATGTTGCTTGGCTGAACGATTCGACGACCATGCGTTTCAGCGAGCAGCGCCGCCGCCAGCACACGATTGAAAGCTGCGGGGCCTATCTGCGTTCGTTTCAGGGAACCCCCAACCGGTTTCTGGCCATCCACGCGTGCGGGCCGAAGCCCGAGCCGATCGGCACGGCGACGGTCTACGTGGACGAGGACGGCCGGCGCGGGGACATCGGGATTCTGATCGGTTCGCCCCGCCACCGCGGGAAGGGGATGGGTCTTGAAGCATGGATCGCGCTCATTGACCTTGCGCTCCACCGTATCGGTCTGCGAAAGGTTACGGCCGGCGCGCTTGCGGTCAACGTCGGGATGGTCGAGGTGATGCGCCGATCCGGTATGGTCATCGACGGATGCCGACACCGGCACGTCCTTTGGGAGGGACAAGAGGTGGACGTGTTGCACTTCGCGGCGTTTGCGGGGCAATGGTCGCCCCTTGCGGATGCAAAGGGTCGGCCATGAGGTACTGTCGCAAGTGCCTGGAACCGGACACCCGCCCGGACTGCATTTTCGACGATGAAGGCGTCTGCCTGCCGTGTCGTTACTCCGAGACGCTGGGGCACATCGACTGGCAGGGCCGCCGGCGCGAGCTGGACGAAATCGCCGAATGGGGGCGGCGCAACACCAAGTCCAACTACGACTGCATCATCGGAGTCAGTGGCGGCAAGGACAGTCACCGGCAGGCCCTCTATGCCCGCGACGAGCTGGGCTTGCGCGTGCTGCTTGTCTCGTGCACCTACCCGCCCGAGCAGCAAACGGAACGCGGCGCCCACAATCTGGCGAACCTGTGTGAACTGGGCTTCGACACCATTCAGGTCAGCCCGGCCCCCGAACGCTGGCGCCAACTCATGCGGTTCGGCATCCTGGAGTTCGCGAACTGGTGCAAGTCCACCGAAATGGCTCTCTATGCCTCCGTGCCCCGTGTGGCCATCGCCTACCAGACGCCGCTGATCTTCCTTGGCGAGAACCCGGCCCTCGCGTGGGGCAGCGCCGGGGGCTCGCTGGACGGCGACGCTAACCGGATGAAGTACAACAACACTTTGCAGGGTGGCGACCTGACGCCTTATTTCAAAGCGGGAATGACCGACCGCGACCTGTTCTGGTATCGCTATCCCACTGATGATGAAATGACGCGCGCCAACTTGCGCCTGGTTTATCTTGGCTATTACATTCATGATTTCAATGATTACAAAAACGCCGAGATCGCCATGGCGCACGGCATGATGCCGCGCAGCGGCGAGGACGCACGCCCCGAAGTCATGGGCCAGATCAATCCTTTCGATGCGCTGGACGACGATTTCGTCGCGGTCAATCAGATGCTGAAGTACATAAAGCTCGGCTTTGGCAAGGTGACGGAGCAGGTCAGCGGCGCTATACGCCATGGGGTGATGACCCGCGAGGAAGCGCAGGAACTGGCGCGCCTCTACGACGGTGTGGTGGGTGACAAGATTCTCCAGCGGTTCTGCCGTTACATCGGTCTGTCGGAAGACGAATTTCGAGCGGTGGTTGACCGGTTCCGCAACCAGGACCTGTTCGAGAGGAACGGCGACGGATGGCGTCTGAAGGATCCCCCCTACTGATGCGGCCGACATGGTGAGGACAGAGCCGATGACACACTGCTGCATCGTCGATTATGGAATGGGGAACTTGGCATCTGTGGCCGGTGCCATCCGTTTCCTCGGATACTCCGCGACAGTGGCCAATGATGCGGCATCCCTTGCCGCGGCCGACGTCATCATTCTGCCCGGGGTGGGGGCATTTGGGCAGGCGATGGCTAATCTCTGCCGCTTCGGTCTCATCGAGGCCTTGGACCGCGAGGTCCATGGCAAGGGCAAACCGTTTCTCGGTGTCTGCCTCGGCATGCAACTGCTTGCCGAGCATTCGACCGAGGAAGGCGCTCACCAGGGACTGGGGTGGATTCCCGGCCGCGTGGAGCGCATCGGGCAGAACGATCCCGGCCTGCGGGTCCCGCACGTCGGGTGGAACGGCGTATCGCCCGGTCCGGCGGACAGCCTGTTTGCCGACCGTGGCGCGGACGTGGCGTACTATTTCGACCACAGCTATCATCTGATCTGCCCGCCGGACATCGTGGCGGCGACCTGCACCTATGGGGACGAACTGGTTGCGGCCGTTCACACGGGGACCATTTTCGCCACCCAATTCCACCCCGAGAAGAGCCAAACCGCCGGGCTGAAGCTTCTCCGGCGTTTCTTCCGCTGCATTGGAGCCCGCCAATCCACCGGACAAGCGGCCTGAGCCATGCTGAGGAAACGTTTGATCGGCACCGTTCTGGTGCGCAACGGGGTGGCGGTGCAGAGCATCGGCTTCCGCCGTCACCTGCCCATTGGGCGGCCGTCGGTGGCCGTCGAGTATCTTAACCGCTGGGGCATCGACGAGATCGTCCTGCTCGACATCACCGCCAGCCGCGACGGCCGCTGCATCGACACGCAACTGGTCGGCAACGCGGCGGGCAAGGCCTTTGTCCCGCTGACGATCGGCGGTGGGCTCCGTACGGTCGAGGACATCGCCCGCGTGATCCAGTCCGGTGCCGACAAGATCTCCATCAACAGCGCCGCCATCCATCGTCCGGCCCTGATCGGCGATGTGGCGCGGATGTTCGGTCGGCAGTGTGTCGTCGTGTCGATCGACGTCCGCGACGAGAACGGGCGGTGGAGCGTCATGGACGAGGGAGGACGGATCGACACCGGCCTCGATGCCTTGGAGCATGCCCGACGTTGCGCCGACTTGGGCGCCGGGGAAATCCTCGTCAACACGGTGGACCGGGATGGAGCAAAGCGTGGCTTCGATCTCGACCTGTTGCGTTCCATGGCGGACGCCGTTCGGGTTCCGGTCATCGGCTTGGGCGGCGCCGGCCACCCGCGCCACTTCGTCGAGGCGCTGTCCATCCCCCCGCTGTCTGCGGTGGCGGCGGGAAACATGCTCCACTTCACGGAGCACAGTGTGGTTCTGATCAAGGCATTCCTGCGCCGCCACGGTATCGACGTCCGCCTCGACACCTACGCCGATTACCAGGACACCGGCTTCACCGACGATGGCCGTCTGGCGAAGAGGCCGGATGACTATCTTGAAGGCTTGGCCTATGAGCACATCCCGGATGAGATCATCTGAAAGCCAAGAAACCATGCAGTATTGCCGGCGCTGTCTGTATCCAGCAAACCATCCGCTTCACCTGACCTTCGATGAGGACGGCGTCTGCAGCGGTTGCCGGGTGCACGAGGAAAAGGACGCGCTCGATTGGGGCGAGCGCGCCGAGCGCCTGCGAACCATCCTGAACGCCTACCAATCGCGGACGGGTCGATCCTACGACTGCATCGTACCGGTCAGCGGCGCGCGCGACAGCTACTTCATCGTCCACACGCTGGTTCACGACTTCGGCATGAACCCGCTGCTGGTTTCCTACAACAAACACTACAACACCCAAATCGGCATCCGGAACCTGAACTACCTGCGGACGCTGACCGATCGCGACTTCCTGCACATGATGGTCGCGCCCCAGAAGCTGAAGCGCATCACGCGGGAAACGATCCGGCGTCTGGGCAGCATATACTGGCATTGTCTGGCCGGTCGGACGGTCTTCCCGGTGCAGACGGCTGTCCGTCTGAAAATTCCTCTCATCGTATGGGGCGTGCATCAGGGGTGCGACCAGGTCGGGATGTTCTCACACCTGGACGAGGTTGAGATGACCCGCAAGTACCGTAAGGATCACGACCTGATGGGAATTGAGGCGGAAGACCTGATCGGTGGCGAGGAAAACCTGACTCTCGACGATTTGGGACAGTTTTTCTATCCGAACGACAAAGAATTGGAAAAGGTGGGCGTCCGTGGCATCTACCTATCCAATTACATTCGTTGGGATACCAAGGCGCAACATGAGAGGATGATTGAACTTTACGGATGCGAGACGGCCGATCAGGCTCGGACGTTTGATCGTTACAGCGACGTCGACTGCTTTCATTACAGCGGCCTTCACGATCTTATCAAATTCCGTAAATGGGGGTATGGGGTGGTGACCGATCATGCAACCCGCGAGATCCGGTTCGGGCGCCTCAGCCGGGCGGAAGGGATTGACCTCGTTCGCCGTTATCAGGATGTTCCGCCGCCCGGCACCGCGCGCTTTCTCGATTGGTGCGGCATGTCGGAAGACGAACTCTTCGCACATGTGGACGCCCACCGCGACCCGCGCATCTGGGAACGCGGCGATGCGGGCCGGTGGATGCTGAAGGACAGCATCATCAGCCATGCCGGCGCCCCCGGCGCCGATGCGGTAGCACTGCCCCGCCGCGGAGCGTGCGAGTTCGTCCTTACCCCGCCGCGCGATGCCGCTGCTGAGGAAAGCCGGTATTACCTCCTGCGCAAGGGGATTGTCGATCCGGCGTGAGCCGCCGGCGTCCTTCTCGTTCGCCATGTCCATGATGCACGCGGCGCGGCCGGGTACGCCTATGGCGAGGATGTCGCTGGATCGCCGGCGTGGCGGTTAATGAACCGCTAAGGAATTGCTAAGGCAATCTCCCGTATGGTGGCGGCTGGTGGCTCAAAAACCGGTAAGGGATTTCGCATGACCGACCAAACGATCGCCTTCGGGCAGCCGATGCTCGACAAGCGCGAGATCGACGCCGTGGTGCGCGTGCTGGCCGGCACGACCCTGGTGCATGGGCCGGTGACGCACGCGTTCGAGGAACGCTTCGCGGAACGGATTGGGGCACGCCATGCGGTGGCTGTTTCCTCGTGCACCGCCGGACTCCACCTGTCACTGTTGGCGCAAGGAGTGGCGACGGGCGACGAGGTCATTGTCCCCGCCATGACCCATGTTGCCACCGCCCACGCTGTGGAGTATTGCGGCGCGCGCCCCGTCTTCGTCGATGTCCAGCCCGATACCGGCAATCTCGACCCCAACGCTCTGGGAGCGGCGCTTGGGCCGGCGACGCGCGCCGTGATGGTGGTTCATTTTCTCGGCCTGCCGTGCGAGATGGACGCGGTCGCGAAGGCTGCCGCCCGCGTCGGCGCCTTTGTCGTCGAGGACTGCGCCATCGCGTTGGATGCGACTTGGGAAGGGCGCAAGACCGGCACGCTCGGTCTGACGGGGTGCTTCTCCTTCTATCCGATCAAGCACATGACGACCATCGAAGGCGGCATGGTGACGACCGACGATCCCGATGTGGCGCGCGCCATCGTCCAGCGGCGCGCCTTTGGGTACGACCGAACCGTTGGCGAACGGACCAAGCCCGGCGTCTACGACGTCACGGTGCTGGGATACAACTATCGCATGAACGAGGTCGAGGCGGCGGTTGGGCTCGTCCAACTCGACAAGCTCGATTCCCACCAAGCAGCACGGGAAGCCAACTTCAACGCCCTGCGCGGCGCGCTGTCGGACATCGAGGAGGTGACGGTCTTCGCTCCGGTGCGCGGCAAGGCACGCTCGTCGCATTACTGCCTTAACGCCGTCTTGCCGCGGGACGGCCGGATCGACCGCGATTTGGTGGTCGCCGAACTGAAGGCCGCTGGCATCGGCACGAGCGTCCACTATCCCTGCGCCGTTCCCCTGATGACCTACTACAGGGAAAAGTACGGCCACCGGCCCGGCCAGTTCCCGGTTGCGGAGTGGCTGGCCGCGCAGACCATATCGCTTCCGGTCGGGCCGCACCTGCCCGACGACGCCCCCCGCACGATCGCCAACGCGTTGCGAAATGCGATCCGACGGTCGCGCGCCTGATCCGGTGGCCGGGATCCGTCGAGCGGCGACCCGGAAGAACAACGCAGTCTTCGAGGATACGTTGCCATGCAGTCTATTCCCTACGAAACCGTCGCCAGCAAGCTTCAGAATGATCGCGTGATGCTCGTTGGGGGAGGCGGCTTCATCGGGCATAACCTGGCTCTTGAGCTGCGAAAAATCGGAATCGAGACCATGGTGGTCGACAATCTGATGGTCAACAGCTTGGTCGACAACGTTTTCCACGACTACGGCGACTCGGCCAAGCGCATCCTCAACATCCACTTCCTGACGTCGCGCTTCGAGATGATGCGCGAAGCCGGCGTTCAGCTGCGCAACATCGACGCGCGCAATTTCATCGACCTGACCCGGGTGTTTGACGAATTCCGGCCGACGAAGGTGGTTCACCTCTCGGCCATTGCCAGTGCGGTGGAGGCCAACAAGGATCCTGGCCTGTGCTTCGATCTGCAACTGGTGACGCTTCGCAACGTCCTGGAACTGGTGCGGGCGCGCCTCAGCCAAATCGACCAAGTGATGCTGCTCAGCTCCTCCACGGTCTATGGCAACTTCGAGACGTTGACCGTGGACGAGAGCACGCGCCCGCGACCGCGTGGAATATACGCCAACACCAAGTTCATGGCGGAGCGACTGATCCGCACCTATTCGCACAACCACGGGCTCGGCACCACCATCATTCGACCGAGTGCCCTGTACGGCGAGCGTTGCGTCAGCCGCCGCGTGAGCCAAGCCTTCATCGAGAACGCCTTGGCGGGGCGGCCGCTTTTGCTTGAAGGCGGAGGAGACGGCCGCTTGGACTTCACCTATATCGACGATCTCGTCGAGGGGATGGTCCGGTCGCTGGCGCTGCACCAAGGACAGGGGCGTACCGAGACGTTCAACCTGACCTTTGGGAACGCCCGCACCATTGCCGAACTGGCCGAAATCGTCCGCCAAGTGGTGCCTCGGGTCGAATTGCAGGTGCGTCCCCGCGCTGAGGAGAAGCCGATCCGCGGCACGTTGAGCGTCGACCGTGCCCGGGACGTCCTGGGGTTCGTCCCCAAGTGGCGGCTGGAAGACGGTTACCTGCGGTACTGCCGGTGGTACGCCGAGCAATGGGACCTTGTGATGGGGGCGTCGCGGCGCTGATGGCGGGCGAATGCATGCGAGCGGCCGTCGTCGTCTTCGCACGGATGGATTCGCGCCGGTTACCGGCAAAGACGTTGTGCCCCATAGCGGGACGCCCGCTGCTTGGTCGGGTTCTCGACCGGGTTCGGCGGCTGCCGGGCGGGCATCCCGTGGTGGTCGCCACCTCTAGTCGCGCCGTCGACCATCCCATCGTCGCCTTTGCCGAGGACGAGGGGGTGTCGGTTTTCCGCGGTGATGCCGACGATGTGGCGGGGCGCGCGCTCGCGTGCGCCACGGCCCTCGGAATCGGTCGGCTTGTGCGTGTAAGCGCAGACAGCCCCTTCATCGACCCCGGCCTGATCGAACGGGTGCTCCAAGCCGCGACGGACTCCTCCGCGGACATCGCGACCAACGTCTTTCCACGCACCTATCCCCCAGGACTGAGCGTGGAGGCGGTTGACGCTGCCGCACTCCGGCGCATGGCGGAGGAAGCCGCCGATCCCGAGGACCGGGAGCACGTGACTCGTTTCATGTACCGCCACCCGGAGCGATACTCGATCGTCAATGTGGCTGCCCCGGACTGGCGCTACGACGGCGTCTCGTTGACGGTCGACACCTCCGACGACCTTGCCAAAGCCGATTGGATTGCCGCGAACCTCGGCGAGCGGGCTGCAACGGCAAGCATTGGCGAGGTCGTCCACGTTGCGCGAAAATGGCCGGCACACGTTGTTATGATACCGATGGACCGAGGATAAGTGACCCATGCAGTTCGATTTGCGCACGCCGCCACGTCGATTCACCGTCGGTCACGCCGATCGGCCGATCAACATTAGCCATGTTGCCGATATCGGTCTCGCTCCAGATGAGCAGATCACTCTGGTGTCGGAGAACGGCCGGGAGTACGACATCGTCCGCAAAACCTGGGGGTACTACGCGACGCCGTCCTTGAACGGGCGTCTCGCCCAGTTCGGCTACCGATCGGCGCTGGTGGAAAGTGGCGACCGCCGGTACGTCCTGCTGGTCGATCGGGACCGCGAGGGCGAGTTCAGGGCCTACCTCGACGAGCAGGGCATGCGCGTGCTGGCTTGGCTCGATGGGGCCGCTGTCGAATGGCCGTCGGCCGAGCGCCAGCCGGAAAGCCCGGCGGCTGCCAAGCCGATGCCGATGACGGGCCGGGACGCCGCCATGCAAAGCTTGTGGGAGGAATCCTTCCGGGACCAAATCCGCCAGGCCGCATACAACACCGCGCCGGTGGAGGCGCTGGTGCGTTCGGTGTCGCACTATCTGCGCGCGCGTATGAGCCCGGCGGACTACGCCAACCTGCATTTCCTGGAAGTCGGCTGTGGTGCCGGGCCCAATCTCGTCTGGCTTGCGGAGCGCGGCATCAAGGCATCGGGCATCGACATTTCCCCGGCCGCCCTGGAACTCGCACGCCGCAACTTCCAAGCGCGCGGCCTGACCGAACGGCTCGCTAGCCTGGAGCACGGCTCGGCGACGGCCCTGCCGTTCCCCGCCGGGCAGTTCGACGGCGTTCTCGAAAGCTGTGTGTTCCAACATCTGACACGGGAGGACCGGAAAGCGGCGTTCGCCGAAGTCGCGCGGGTACTCAAGCCCGGCGGTCTCTTTGTCGGCTATATGCTGAGCGACCGCCACACCACCTATCTGGACCACCGCGGGGATCAGAACCCCACCGATCCCGGCACAGTCCGGCTGGAGTCGCAGGCCGGAGGAGGGCGCATCGGACTGGAGACGATCGGACTTGCTCATTTCTTTTCCAAGGAGGAATTCGCCGAACTGCTCCCCGGTTTTCGGACGGTCGACGCGTGTCACAGCTCCTATGAGCTGCCGCGGGAGGAAGCTGACCGTCGCGGTGTTTCCAGCTACGTCCAAGGCATGTGGATCGTCTATGCCACGAAATAAAGCCTGGAAGGCGCAAGCGCTCCGACAATTCATGTCGGGTGTCCGAAAAATTTTTCCGAGTTGTTTGCGCCGTGTTTGGCGTGCATCATATAGGAATATATTCCATTAGGGAGACAAGCTCCCAGACGGTAGCGGCGCAGACGATGTGGAGCATGACCTTGTAGATGAGGGCGAGCTTTTCCCAGCGGACCAGGATGCGGCGGTAGCGGTTCAGCCAGGAGTGCGCCCGTCCCACCACCCACCTTCGTGGTTTTCCGGGCTGGGCGGGGGTGGCGGATCGATCCTTGCCCCGGCGCCGGATATGGGCGGTGAGACCGTAGTCGTAGGCGATCTGGCGCGGGCCATCGTAATCGTTGCCCTTGTCCAGGCAAAGATGTTGCGGCTGCGCTATCGTCGGTGAGGGGCCCGGCACGGCGATGGTCTCACCGTCTTCCGCTTACCGTCGCTTCCGCGAGTGGATCGATGCTGGGGTGTTCGATGAGTTCTGGCGCCAGGGGCTGCTGGCCTACGATGCACTGCTCGGCATCGACTGGAGTTGGATGGCCGTGAAGGGGGCGATGACCAAGGCCCCCCTGGGTGGGGGAAAAAAGTCGGTCCCAACCCGACCGACCGCGGAAAACTGGGAACCAAGCGTTCACTGCTGACCGATGGCCGCGGCCTTCCCCTCGGCCTCGCGGTCGCTGGCGCCAACGTGATCGACTTCAAGCTGTCGGCACACGCTTGAACAGACCCCGTTCGCCCGCAGGGCCTGCCACTGGCTGCCGGTCCGTAGCACAAAGAAGATGGCATTCATGGCCGCGCGATCCGGGACCCGCGGATTATGACAACCCAGCGGGTGCGGCGGACGCTCCGGGAGCAGCGGCTCCATGCGTTCCCCTAACTCATCCGGCAACCGCCAGCCGTCATCTTGAACCAAATTTGCCCATGGGGGCTTCCGCGCCGAAAGGCTGAAAGTCCAACAGATCAGGCGAAGACCGCCCCCTACCGGAATAGGTTCTAAGCTGCACACGGCCAGTCTTCCAAACCGCAATACCATTCGCCTATACTCGGATGACAGGACCTGCAAAACAGCGAAGTTGACAGCCAATGAGTGTCTTGGACAATGCTCCCGCCATGGGGGCAGATATCGACTTCGAGGCTTGGCGCCACAACATCCGGGCCAGCACCTTCGGATTGTATCATTACAATATGGGGGTCGCCCTTCGGAAAGCCGGCAGCGCGGACACCGCCATGGCGGCTCTCCAGCGTGCGATCGAGGTGATGCCCGATCTGGTTCAGGCCTATAGGCAGCTGGAAACCTTGCTGGACGAGTGCGGTCGGCCGGTGGAGGCGGCGGAAACTCGCCACAGGGCGATGGCGGTCGATCCAGCCTATCAAGCAAAGGCCCTGTACCACGAAGGATGCGAGCTTTACGACACTGGATCGCTGGAACAGGCTGCCGCATCCTTCGAAGAGGCGCTACGACACGCTCCCGACCTCTTGGAGGCTCGTTGTTATCTGGCGCTCGTCCATCATACGCTGGGCCATTCCGACGTCCCGGTTCCGGACGTGCCATCCGGCTTCGATCCGGTGTCCGCCTTCGATCTGGGACGGAATTACTGGCTGCTCACCAGTCTTTCGTACAATCGGGGCTTCCGAGAACCGTCCTGGTTCGCCATTTCGTCCCGAACTGCGGAGGCCTTCATCCGGTATCGGCCGGATCAGCTCTTCGGCTATCATCACCTGGGGTGCATTCAGCGAGAGGCGGGGCAGCTGGATGCAGCACTCGGAATGTTTGAGGAAAGCGCCCGCCGCTTCGAGGTCGACTTCTCGTTCTGGGCGGACTTTGGTCTTGTCCTTCTGGCGGCCGGCGACTTGGGGCGGGCAGAGGAAACGCTGCGCCGAGCGATCGCATTGAACGACAAGGAGCCCATGCCGCTCAACCGCCTTGGTTTCGTTTTGCAGGCGCAAGGCCGTGCCGACGCTGCGGTCGAAGCGCATGAACGGGCGTCAGCGCTCAACCGAATTGGCCCTCTCCAGCTCTCCGGTCTGGCTATGGCCCGTGAACTGCAAGGCAACTGGGAGAGCGCGCTGGAACTTAGCCGCGCCGCGGTGGAGGCCGGAAAAGCCGACCCCCACATGAAGACCGATCCATGGATGCTCACCGGCTTCGCTCTTGCGCTTGAGGCTGTTGGCCAGACCGAAGAAGCCTTGGAGGCGCATCGCGGCGCCATCGCGTTGGCCCCCGGTCTGCTCCCGATTCAAGCCCGGTACCGCCCGTGGGCGCACGATCGGCTGTGGAAGCGCTACGACGAACTCGGCTTCTCTTCTTCCTGGCGCTGAAAAGTGGACGACGCGCCGTCTTGCAGGCTTGTCGGGTTTCGCGCGCCAGGGATTTCGTTCAATTCGCCAGTGGAAAGCCATGAGCGCCTTCATCCTCCCGGCGCTCGCTTGGTGGGGACAGTCATGGAAGCAATATGGTCGGATACCATTGAAGACGATGCCGCGAACGCGCCGACACCACGGCCGGCAACGCTGTTCTTCGCTCCGACCGCCAACCTCGTACAGTCCTTCGTCGCACAGGCATTGCTCGCACGCACTCTCCAGGAGCGCGGACATCGCGTTCTGCTGCCACGATGCTCAGGCCTGTTTCCTCGCTGTACGGTGTTCGACTCCTACCGCGTCGAAATTCCTGAACCCGAGGAGCGGCGCGCGCGAATCTGTCGGCGTTGTGTGGAACGGTTCGACGAAATGACGGCCACGTACGGGCTCGAAACGGTGGATCTCGATACGTTGCTGACCGAGGCGATGCGCGAGATGGCCAGGAAGGCCGTGGATGAGGCTCCCGAAGATTTGTCCCGCTTCTCCTTCCAGGGGCTTCGCTTTGGCTTGACCTCCGCGCAGATGGTCAGCTTGGTCCTGAAGCCGCTCGATCCTTTCCGGATGGACGAGGCCGGACGTTCCTATTTGCTGAGGCTTATCGAGACAAGCATCCTCACGCACTTGCTGGTGAGCAAGCTGATCGAGCAGGAAAACGTTCGGCAGCTCGTCTTCTACTCCGAGTATCCGATGAATGTAGCGGCTGCTCTGGCGGCGCGGCGGCATGCCGTGCCGATCATTAACATGACGCACTGCTCGCTGCTGGGGGTTGACGCGCGCTTCATCATGGTTGGCCGGCAGATTCAGGTTACGCGAGGGTATCTCGACACGCTGGACCAGTGGGAGCAATGGAAGCACCGTCCGCTCAGTCCGGAGATCATCCGAGGCCTGATGAGTGATTCACTGTTCCGGATGACGGCCAGCAGCGGCATGGTTTATTCTGCGGCACGCACCTCCAACACAGATGCCGTCTGGGAGCAACTCCGTCTGGAGGATGGCCGCCGAACCATCGTCGCCTACACGTCGAGTGTCGACGAGATCAGTGCGGACAGGCATCTGGCCGATGGGCTAGGCACCTCGATCTTCGACGACCCGCAGCCGTTCGAGGACCAGATCGACTGGCTGTCGACGATGATCGACCATGTCGAAGCCAGCAGCGACCTGCAGCTGGTCGTGCGCGTCCACCCGCGCGAAGGGGCAAACCTGCGCGAGCAGGTGGAGGCGGAGCATCTATCCCGCATGCGCCGGCGTTTCGCATGCGCCTATCGGCATGTGCGCTTCGTCTGGCCGGCGGACACAGTTTCAAGCTACGATCTCATGGAGTTGGCCGACGCGGGCGTCACGAGTTGGAGCACGCTTGCCGTTGATTTGGCACGCATGGGTGTTCCGTCCCTGGCCGCGTGGTATCGCGTGACCGCGTTCCCGGTCGGCGGGGCCATTCGCTGGAGGGGCAGCCGGGACGGCTTCGTGCAGGAACTGGTGGAGATCGCCGAGCGTACGCCGGGCATTGAGGACATACTGGAGGCGTTTCGCTGGCGGTATGCCGTGCAAAGGAGCAGCTCCATCGACATGAGCGATGTCGTCACGGGGCCCGAATGCAACGCGCTTCCGGAATACCGCACGCCGGCCGCCGCCACCCTCATTGAACAGGTGTTCATGGAGGGCGGCGATGCCCGTGCCGCCAACTATGACGCCATGCAGGAGAGGCAGGGCGCTGCTGCCTATGAGCGGGAGCGCGAAGCCCTGCTGGAAGAGATGCGGCGGGCCGTGTTCGTGCTCGGCACGGGAAAGGAACCTTCCGACGGGTTGCGGCTGTTTCACACCGAGGCCGAGACGTTCGAGGGGCGTCGTATCATCGCCGACCTGCGGCCACCAAGCGGTTTTACAGTCGCGGTGGTGAAGGATGGGCGGCACGCGCTGTTCGTTTCTGCCGACCATGTCCGCCGCTGGCGGTCACCTCTTGTGCTGCGGCTTGCCCAGCTGAGCTGGAATTGCTGTCCGGGATGAGACGCGCCCTTTGTGGCGTACGCCGTGAGCCGGGCGGCAAGGCAATCCTGGCGAGTTTGCGTGGAAAGGCTGACGACGCTGGAGCCGGCGCCGTCGGCAGATCCTATGTAATGGAGTATGAAAGAGTTTTTTGTGATCCTGGACTGCCGTGTCGTGAAGGTTGAACCTGTTGATGCGATTGTTCTTCATGTGGCTGCCCAGATCAAGCCACTCTGTTCATAGCTGGTACCACCGGCATCCAGTTGACCTTCCGAGCCTGGGAAACGCTGCCCACATCAACCTTCTCGTTCGTCGTTTTTATTGCCGCAACCGGGTCTGTCTCGTCCTCAGAACGGTCCGCAGAACGAACTCTGGTACGACAGTCTGGTGCGCTCCGGATCTGGCCCCCATGCTGGTGCGGCAGGCCGCACCATTGCGTGGATGGCTGAGGCGACCGTACCGGGATTGGGGTAGAAGGCCGCCTCCAGTGGCGGAGACGGCGGGCATGTGACCGAGGCGAACCCAATCCGCCTCACCGTGATGCCTGCGTCCGGACCCGCGCGCTCCAGCACTGCGGCAATGATTTCCGCGCTAGCGCCGCAGGGAAGCCAGGCATTGTCGGCGACCAGGAGCCGGCGGGTGCGCCGGGCTGAGGCGACAAGGCTGTCGATGTCCAGCGGCTGCAGCCAGACCGGGTCGATCACTTCCGCGGAAATGCCAACCTCGGCTACCAAGTCGCGGGCGCGCAGGCATTCCGGCACCATGTTGGAGATCGCCACGATGGTGATGTCGTCGCCCTGAGCGACGACGCGCGCCCGTCCAGGACGCACCTCGAAAGGTGCTTCGGGGACATAGGCTTCCGTGCCATAGAGCAGCCGGTGCTCCATCACCAGGACCGGGTTATCGTCACGGATTGCTGCGATCATGCATCCCTTGGCGTCGTGCGCGTTGGACGGTGCGACGATTTTCAGGCCAGGAATATGCATGAAGAGAGAGTGCAGCGCTTGGCTGTGCTGGGCGCCTTGGCCCCAGGACTTCCCAACCATGCTGCGCACAACCAGCGGCACCTTGACCGCTCCGCCATACATCGAATGGGCCTTAGCCGCGATGTTCACAAGCTGATTCATGCACAGCAGCAGGAAATCCATACGAATGTGTACGTGTATGGGGCGCATACCGGCCATCGCGGCTCCGATTGCCACGCCGGTCATGGCGTCTTCCGACAGCGGCGTGGTAAATACGCGCTCGGGACCGAACTTCTGGAGCAGCCCCCGCGTCGACCCTTGGATTGATTTGTGGTCGTCCACATCGAGCCCGAAGAGAAACACGCTTTCGTCGCGCGCCATTTCCTGCGCGAACGCTTCCTGCAAAGCGTCGACATAGCGGAGCAGGCGTCCTTCAGCCATAGACGTGCTCATAAAGCTCCTCGGGTTCTGGAAAGGGACTGGCTTCGGCAAAGGCGAAGGCTTCGGCAATCTGCACTTGGACTTCCGCGTCGATCCGCTCGCGCAGGGCAGGTTCGATCCGGTCGGCAAGGCGCGCAACCTGATCGTTCGCCTTCCAAGGCGCGAGTTCGTCCGCCGAACGGTACCCCTGGTCATAGTCGCGGCTGGGACCGACATGCTCCTGCCAGCGGTAGCACAGCACCTCCAGGAAGGCCGGACCCGCACCGGCCCGCATCGCTGCGATCGCTTCGGCGGCGCGCGCCCGCACGGTCGCAAGACTGCCGTCGCAGATGCGCTCAGCCGGGATGCCATAGGTGGCAACACGCTCGACTAAGCGATCGGTCGCCCAGCGCTTGGAAAGCGGTTCGTGAATGGCGTACCCATTGTTCTCGCAGACGAACAGGATGGGCAGCTTGTGCAGGGCCGCAAAGTTCAGGCTCTCGGCAAAGCAACCCTCCTCGGTGGCGCCGTCCCCGAGGAAGCAGACAATCACCTGTCCGGACAACTGGCGCTTGGCGGCGAGCGCGAATCCGACCGCGACCGGGATGTTGGTGCCCACGACGGCCGAGGCGCCGAGCAGGCCGGCTTCCATATCGATCAGATGCATGGAGCCGCCACGCCCCTTGGCGCAGCCCGTGCGTTTGCCGTACATCTCCGCGACCATGGCGCGGAGGTCGCCGCCCTTGGCGACATAGGCTGCATGACCGCGATAGGTGATGGAAACACGGTCCTTTGCCGTCAGGACGTCGCACACGCCGACGGCGATGAACTCCTGCCCGATGGACAGGTGGATGGGGCTCTTGATCTTGTCTGTCGGATAGACGCGTGCGATTTCCTCCTCCAGGTGGCGGATCAGGCGCATCCTGCGGTACAGGCGGATGATCGTCTGCGGGTCCAAATCCCCTTGATTTTCCGGGTCCACAAAAGCCTCACTGCAAGATGCCAAAACAAGCCGCTTCAGCCGAAGATAGCGGCCCCTTCCGTTACTCTCTTGCCTGTTTCTCGAAATCGTTGGGCTCGTAGACTACGATTTTGCTACCGGCATTGTCGAAACGGAATTTCACCGCGGTGAACTCCTTCAAGCGTTTGCGCAGGCTGTCCTGGCGATCCGGTGGAACGAACAGGAGGAGAAAGCCGCCGCCGCCGGCCCCCAGAAGCTTGCCCCCCAGGGCGCCGGCGCCGAGGGCGGTCTTGTAAAGCTCATCGATGGCGGCATTGGAGACGTTGGGTGACAGCGTGCGCTTCAGCATCCAGCTTTCGTGAAGCAGCCGGCCGAGATCATTCAGATCCCGCTGCGGGCTGCCAAGGATCGACAAGGCCTCCTCGACCATGATGCGCATGCCGTGAAGCTGTGCCTCGCACTTGTCGAGGTTTGCGATCTTGTCCTTTTCGATGTCCGGGGCGTAGCGCGACAGGCCGGTGAAATAGAGAACGAGGTGGTTCTGCAGGCTCTCCCGACGCTCGCGGTCCATGATGAGTGGGGTGACGGCGATGGAACCATCCATGCTGAAGTCGATCCGGTTCAATCCCCCGTAAGCCGCCCACACCTGATCCTGTGAACCGACCGTCTCGCCGATCACCTCCTGCTCGATGCGGATGGCCTCGTCGGCCAGTTGCTCCTTGCTCACCATCCGGCCACGGAAAGCGTAAAGAGCGTTCAGAAGCCCAACCGTGAAGGAGGAACTGGACCCCAGCCCCGACCGTGCCGGCAAGTCGCCGTCGTGGTGGATCTCCAGCCCATCGGTCACTTCCATCTCGCCCAGCACCGCGCGGACAGCGGGGTGCCTGATATCGGCAACGTCCCCGACCTGCTCGATGTTCGAGTAGACGATGCGGTGCCGGTACTCGAAGAAGGGCGGCAGCGTGCGCAGACTGATGTAGCAGTATTTGTCGATGGCGCCGCCGATCACGGCCCCGCCATGGGCGCGGTACCAGCTCGGGAAGTCGGTTCCGCCGCCAAAAAGGGAGACGCGGAAGGGCGTGCGGCTGATGATCATGCGTCCGACCGAGCCAGCATGTCGTCCGCCGCTGCGAGGCTTTCGGGAGTGCCAATGTCGATGAAACGCGCCTGGACGACATGGGCGTGCAGCATTCCCGCTGGCACTCTTTCCAGGACGTCGCGCTCCAGCGACGTTGCCTCCGTCGCGACCAGGCGGTCCAGGAACGTGGCGGAGAAGAGATACACGCCGGCGTTCACCGTTCCGCGGCCGGGCGCCTTTTCGGCGAAGCGGCAGATCCGGCCGTCGGAATCCACGTCCACCCGGCCATAGCGCGCGGTGTCCCCCACCTCCACGCACAGCACCGATGCCTCGGCCTTCGAAGCCCGATGCGCGGCAACGAAGGCGCCGAGATCGGCATCCACAAAGGTGTCGCCGTTCAACACCAGCACCAAGTTGGAGCGCAACGCGTCGCGCGCATGGACCAGGGCGCCGGCGGTGCCGAGCGGCCGCGGTTCGATTCGGCACATGATGTCGAGGGCGCCGTCGAAACCCCCGTGCGCCAGCCACGCCGTCACCCGATCGGACAGGTGGCCGAGGCACAGCACCACGCGCTGCGCGCCGAAGCCCTCCAGACGATTCAGAAGATGGTCGAGAAAGGCGCGGCCCGCCACCGGGGCCAGTACCTTGGGCGTGTCGCCCAGGGCATCGCGGATGCGGGTGCCGAGGCCGCCGGCCAGGACGGCGACGTCGAGGTCCGCCAGGGCGCCCTCAGGTTTCATCGTTGCTCCCTTCCCGTGCGTCCGCACCCGCCGCCTCTAGGAGATTCCGGTGCAGCGTGTGCCGGGTCATCCGACGGATGTGGCGGCTGGTGTCGGCGCCGAAGCGCTGATCGACCATCTTCAAATAGCGCGGGTTGGTGAAGTATTCGGTAAAGGCCTTGTCTCGGAACGCCAGGACCTCGGCGGCCGTCAGCGTTTCCGTCGCCAGCGGCTTGCAATCGGCGCTGTGCTGGGAAAAGCCGCTCCAACTCTCCGGCAGGTCCCACCCCTGGCGCACCGCCTCGTCGTACAGAGGCGATCCCGGGTAGGCCATGGCCGAGTAGAAGTTGGCGAACTCGCAGTTCAGTTCCTTGGCGAGATCGAGCGTGTCGCGTATTGAGTCCGCGTCGTCGTCCGGCAGGCCGAAGATGTAGTTGCCGATGACGTTGATCCCCGCTTCCTGGATGGCGCGGACGATGCCAACGATGTCCTCGCTGCGCAGCGCCTTCCGGGCGCCGTCGCGCACATGCTTGCTGCCCGACTCGATGCCCAGCGCCAGCCAGCTGAAGCCGGCCCGGCGCAGCATATCGAGCATGCGTGGCTTCACCGTGTCGACCCGGGCGTAGGCCCAGAAATTCAGCGCACCGCCAAGCCGTTCGTTGCGCGGGATCAGCCCCTCGCAGATCGCGGTGACGTGCCGTTCGTTCAGCACGAACATCTCATCCACGATCTTGAAGGTGCGCACTCCGTACCGCTCGATCAGAAGATCGATCTCGCGAAGCACCGTCTCGGGTGAGCGGAACCGGTAGCCATTCTTGCCGAAGGGTGCGTTGATGCAGCAGAAGCTGCATTTGTAAGGGCAGCCGAGCGTCGTATAGATCGACGCGTAGGGCCTGCGCGCGTCCATGTTGCCGAAGCACTGCCAGTTGTGCGCCCGATATTTCTCCATCGGCAAGAGATCCCAGGAGGAGGCCGGCAGGTCGCGGTCCAGGTTCTCGACCAGGGGGGCGGGTGCCGTCCGCCGCACCTCGCCGTCCCGCCAGTGCACGATGCCCGGCACCTCCGACAAGTCGTCGGGCGTGTCGGACTTCAGCGCGCGCAGCAGCGCGTCGACGGTGACCGGCCCCTCGCCGGTGGCGACGAAATCCACGGCCTCCTCGCGCAGGGTGCGTTCCGGCAGGGCGGCGGCATGGCCGCCGATGATGATGACCGTCTGCTCCGGCGCCGCGTCCTTCACCGCGTCGGCGAGCGCGCCCGCAGCCGGCATGGATTGAGTGGAGGCCGAGGGTTGGTGGCCGTAGACGACGATCGCGACCAGCCGCGGCGCCATCGCCGCCACCCGGGCGGCGACGGTGGCAGGGTCCCACCCCTCCGCCTCGCTGTCGATGATGGCGGCGCTGTGCCCCCGCTGCCGGCAGTAGGTGGCGATTAGGCCGCACCACAAGGGAGGCTCGATCGCTGTCAGCTCGTCGCCGAGGCTCTGGTAGATCCGGCCGCGGCCGCCCGGATGGATCAGCACGAGATCAAGGCGATCATCGCTCATGGCGACGGTCCTTCCCGGTCAGATGTTGCCGTGAACGCCGTTGCGCAGCATGCGGTAGCCCTTGACCAGCTCCCGGATGCCGTCGTCCAGCCCGTGGGCCGGCTTGTAGCCGGTGGCCTCGATCCGCTCGTTGGAGACGATATAGTCGCGCTTGTCCGGATCCTCGCCAATCGGCGCCTCCAGGAACACGAACGTCGGCAGCTGGGCACGGATGCGCTCGCACAGCTCCCATTTCGACAGGTTGGCGTCCGACAGGCCAACGTTGTAGGGCCGGTCCCTCATGGTCTCGAAATTCGCCAGCCCGTGCAGGAAGGCCCGCGCCACGTCGCGGATGTGGATGTAGTTGCGCTTGAAGTGCGGCTCGAACAGCACGAGTGCGCGGTCGTTGACGGCGCGGTGCACGAAGTCGTTGACCAGCAGGTCCACCCGCATGCGCGGGGCCATACCGAACACCGTGGCCAGCCGGAAGGAGATGGCGTTGCCGCGCTCCAGTACCGCTTGCTCGGCCTCCACCTTGGTGCGGCCATAGAGCGAGATCGGGCGCAGCGGCGTGTTTTCGGTGCAGAACTTGCCCTGCTCCCCGATGCCGTAGCCGGAGTTGGTGACCGGCATCATGATGCGCTGCTCCCGAGACAGCTGGCGGATCAACGTCAACACCGAGTCGCGGTTGGTCGAGGTTGCGGCCAGCGTGTCGGCGTCGCACAGGGGCGCCCCGACCAGGGCGGCCAGCGGAATCACCACGTCGGCATCCTTGACCAGCGGCTTCAGAACCTCTTCGCTACGGGCGTCGCCGCGGACGATATCGAAGCCCGGGTGTGCGCAGACATGCGCCAGAGACACCTGCCGGAACAAGAAGTTGTCCAGGACGGTGACCCGGTGGCCCGCCTCCAGCAGCGCCGGAACCATGATGGAGCCGAGATAGCCGGCGCCGCCTGTGATGAGGATGTTCATGCTGTCGGCCATCGCGGTTTCCGGGGAGGGGGACGGTTTGTGGGGGCAGGGGGTGTCAGGAACAGACGCGGTCGAGGACCGTGCGCAGGCGCTCGATCTGTGGCGTCAGGTCATGGGGATGATTGCCGACGAAGAAGCCCAGGTCGTGCGCGGTGTAGGCGTTCTCGATGCGGTCGACGATCTCGTAGTCGTAATGCCGGAGCACGTCGTGGCGCAGGAAGCAGCCGCCCGTGATGATGCGGAAGCCGATATCCGCCTCCTTCAGCGCCGCGAAGACCGCCTCGCGGTCGGGCTTGCGCGCCGGATTGAGGATGATGGTGAAGCTGAAAGAGGAGGACAGGCCGTTCTCACGCTGGATGATGAAGCGCTCGTCCCCGGCGAACAGCTCCCGAAACAGCGCCATGTTGGTCCGGCGCGCGGCGATCATGGCTGGCAGCTTCTTCAGCTGCTCGCGCCCGACCGCGGCCTCCATCTCCAGAGGGCGGACGTTGTAGCCGGGCAGAATGAAACGGTAGGCCTCGAAGTGGTCGGAGGCGGTGCGCTCGAACAGCGGAGTGTCCGGCGGCAGGTCGCGCGTCCAGCCGTGGGCGCGCATCGCCCGGCAGAGGTGCGCTAGCTCCAGGTGGTCGGTCAGCACCATCCCGCCTTCCATGGTCGAGATGTGGTGCGAGAAAAAGAAACTGAAGGTGTTGAGGTCGCCGAAGGTGCCGGTCTTGCGCCCGTTCAGCTCGGCGCCCAGGGACTCGCAGTTGTCTTCCAGGACATAGAGCCCGTGCGCATCGGCGAAGGCGCGGATCACGTCCAACGCGGCCGGATTGCCAAGGATCGACACCGGCACGATGGCCCGGGTCTTCGGCGTCAGCGCCTGTTCGAGCTTCGAGACGTCCATGTTCAGCGTCTCAAGCTCAACGTCCACGAAGCGCAGCTTCAGCCCGTATTGCTGGAGCGGATGATAGGTGGTGGCCCAGGAGATGGCCGGAACGATGACCTCGTCGCCACGCTGGAGAGGGCGGTCCTTCTTGTAGGCGAGGGCGGCGACCGAGACCAAGTTGGCCGAGGAGCCGGAATTCACCATGATGGCGTGCCGGACGCCGAACCAGTCGGCGAACTCCCGCTCGAAGGCGGCCACCTGCTCGCCCATGGTAAAGCGGCCCGAAGCGATAACGCGCTGCAAGGCCTCGGCCTCTTCAACGCTCCAAGAGGAGGCCGCCAACTCGTAGAACATCCGCTCGACCTCGATTTTGAACCCGGCGACAACCGCCTGAAAAGATCCCCAGCGGGCAGGCGTCCCCGGTGCTGGGCTTCCAGTCTGTTGTCCTTGAGCGGTCATTAACAACAGTTTAATGCCTCAAGCGAGATCGCCGCCGGTCCGCCGGGCGCTTGTTTCCATCCTCCCGCGCGGGCACGGAGCGTGTATAAGACCCTCTTTCCGCTCCGACGCTCTTTTTAGGAATCCGCGCCATCATGACCCACTCCCGCCGCATCTCGGTGATCGGCCTCGGCTACGTCGGCCTGCCGGTGGCCGTCGCGTTCGGCCGGACGGGTGTTCCCGTCGTCGCCTTCGACATCGACGCGCGCCGCATCCAGGAGCTGCGGGACGGGCACGACCACACGGGCGAGGTGGCGGACGCGGATCTCGCCGCGGCCAACCTGCACCTGACCGCCGACCCGGCCGATCTGGCGCGGGCTGATTTCCACATCGTCACCGTGCCGACCCCGATCGACGACGCCCGGCGCCCGGACCTGCGCCCGTTGCTGGCCGCCAGCCGCACCGTCGGGCGGCATCTGAAGCGTGGCGACGTGGTGGTCTACGAATCCACCGTCTATCCCGGCGCCACGGAGATGGACTGCGTGCCGGTGCTGGAGGCCGAATCGGGCCTGACCTACGGGCGGGACTTCACAATCGGCTATTCGCCGGAGCGCATCAACCCCGGAGACAAGGAGCACCGGTTCGAGACAATCACCAAGGTGGTCTCCGGCTCCGATCCGGCGACGCGGGCGCTCGTCGCGGCGGTCTACGGCAGCGTGGTGAAGGCCGGCGTGCACGAAGCCGCCTCCATCGCCGTGGCGGAGGCCGCCAAGGTGATCGAGAACACCCAGCGCGACGTCAACATCGCGCTGATGAACGAACTGGCGGTGATCTTCCACCGTATGGGCATCGACACCCGCGACGTGTTGGCCGCCGCCGGCACCAAGTGGAACTTTCTGAAGTTCCATCCGGGGCTGGTCGGGGGGCACTGCATCGGCGTGGACCCCTATTACCTGACCCACCGGGCGGAGCAGTTGGGCCATAACCCGGAGGTCATCCTGGCGGGCCGGCGCATCAACGACACCATGGGCCAGTATGTGGCGCAGGAGACGGTGAAGCGGCTTCTGCGCCGGAGCGCCGGGTCGGCCAGCCCGCTGCGGGTGACGGTGCTGGGCCTGACCTTCAAGGAGGACGTGCCCGACATCCGCAACACCCGCGTGGTGGACATCGTGGCCGAGTTGGCGAGCTTCGGGGTGGAGGTTGCGCTTCACGACCCGCTGGCTTCGGCGGAAGAGGTGGCCCACGAGTACGGCCTGACCCTGACCGCGCGGGACGCCCTGCCGCCCGCCGACGCGGTGGTGCTGGCCGTTCCCCACGCCGTCTACCGGGCGGAGGGCTGGGGGCTGGTGACCGGCCTGCTGAAGGACCGCCGTGGCCTCGTCATGGACGTAAAGGGCCTGCTCGACCGCGGCGGCGTGCCGGACGGCGTGGATCTTTGGCGGCTGTAACCGCGGCCCCGCACCGAACCTCGACATGAAAAAGCCCCGGACCGAGCGAACAGTCCGGGGCTTTCCAATTCCAGCCGATGGCGGCGGTCAGAACGCCTTCAGCTTCTTCCAGGCGAACAGAACCATGCGCAGCAGCAGCCAGCCGTGGCTGAAGCGGCTGATCTGCGTCTCGCCATAGCTGCGGTCGGCGTAGCGGATCGGCACCTCGACGATCTCCAGGTTCAGCTTGGACGCGCCGAAGATCAGGTCAAAGTCGCCGAACGGGTCGAAGTCGCCGAAGTAATGGCGGTTCGCCACGATCTGGTCGTAGTCGCTCTTCCACAGCACCTTCGTGCCGCACAGCGTGTCGGTGAAGCGTGTGTTCAGCAGGAAGGAGAAGATGCGGGCGAAGGCGCGGTTGGCGATCCAGTTCAGGAAGCGCATGGCCTCGTCGTCCATCGGGTAGACCAGACGCGTGCCGTTGATGAACTCGCCCTGGCCGGACGCGATGGCGCGGTAGAATTTCGGCAGGCTCTCCGGCGGGACGGTCAGGTCGGCGTCGAGGATGATGAGGATGTCGCCCTGCGCCGCGTTGAAGCCGGCGCGCACCGCGTCGCCCTTGCCCTTGCCGGGCTGCTTCATGACCTTGATGTCCCAGTCCGGATAGGCGGCCTGGACGCGCAGGCATTCCTCGTAGGTGTTGTCCTTGCTGTTGCCCTCGACGTAGATGACCTCCAGGTCCGGGCAGAAGCGCGGCAGGCGGCGGATGGCGTTCTCGATGTTGCCGCGCTCGTTCCGGCAGGGGACCAGCACCGTGCAGGATGGTTGCTTCTCCGGCACCTGCGGTGCGGGGCGGGCGACCACGTAGTTGCGCAGGCACAGCTTCCGGACGCCGGGCAGCGGGGCGACGCTGCGGTTGATCAGCGTGCCCAGGCCGAGCAGGCGGCGCGGCACGAGTTGGCGCCACTCCCGCTTCACCGGCTGCCAGCCGGCCAGCGTCAGAAGCCCGGCGATGTCGGCGCTCGACAGCCAGTTGAGCTGGCCCTGGGGCATCTTGAGTCCAAGCTTCTCGGCAAGGCCCAGAACCGGCTCCCACAGGCGGGAGTGGTAGCTGACGATGATGCGGGTGCGCGGTGTCGCGAAGCGGTGCAGGTGGCGCAGCGTCTCCTCGATGTCGTCGAGGAAGCCGATGGTGTCGGACAGCAGGATCACGTCGAAGGTGCCGGTGACCGCCGCCAGGACCGCCGGGTCCTCGGCGTTGCCAGTGTGGAACTCCAGCCCCGGATGGCGCTGCCGCGCCCGCTCGACCATCGCCGGGCTGAGATCGATGCCCACGCCACGGGACGGTTGCAGGAAAGCCAGAGTGTCGCCCGTGCCGCAGCCGACCTCCAGCACCGAGGCGTTCTCCGGCACGAGGAAGCGCAGATAGGCGCGGTCGGCCTCGTGGAAGGCGCTGTTCCGCTCGACCCAGCGATCGCGCTCCGCCGCCAGCCGGTCGAACAGCTCTCTCACCCCCTGCTGACGGGGCGACAGGGTGCGCGTTTCGCCGGCGGCGGGGGCGCCGGCCACGGTTTCCTCAAGGGCTTCAACGGTCATGGGTACGGTCCGAAACAGCGTTTCCGGAAGCGTTTCGGCTTCCGCGGGACAGGGCGAGCCAGGCGAGGCCGCCGGGAAGGGCCGTCAGCGTCACCGACAGCCCGATCATCAGGGAAAGCAGAAGGGCGTCCTCGAACGGAACGCCGAACAGGGCGAAGCCGGCCACCATGGTGCCCTCGCGCACACCCCAGCCGTTCAGCGAGATCGGCAGCGCCGTCGCGATGATCGCGGTCGGCATCACCGCCAGGATGTCGAACGGGCCGAGGGACAGGCCGATGGCCCGCGCGTAGAGCAGGGTGGCGGCCAGCGTGCAGATGTGGACCAGCACGCTATGGCCGAGCGCCTTCAGCGTGGCCGGCGCCAGGAAGGCGGCGCGCAGCCGCGCGACCAGCGTGAAGGCGGCGTTCACCAGCCGGTGCGTGCGCAAGGCGCCCGGCAGCGGCAGGCGGTCGATGGACAGCCCGGCGGCGAAGCCCGCTACCCCCAGCAGGACCAGCGCCGGCAGCATCCAGGCCATGTCCGGCGGCACGACCGCGGCCAGCCGCGGCAAACCGGCGAACAGCAGCAGGCACACGCCGAGCAGGGCGAGCAGACGGTCGAGCACCAGCGCCAGGATCACCGCGCCGGGCGATTGTCCCTCCTTCCAGGTCAACCAGCCGCGCACCGCGTCGCCGCCGATGGCGCCGGGAAGCACCTGCCCGAAGAACAGGCTGGCGGTCATCAGCATCAGCGCCTTCACCGGGCCGATCACCAGACCGGTGGCGCGGCAGGCGGCGCGCCAGCGTTCGCCGGCGAAGAGGACAGCGAGGAAGCTCAGTCCCAGCCCCAGCAGAAGCGGCCCCGGAGGCGCGTTCGCCAGCCGGTGCGCCATGCCCGCCCAATCGGCCTGGGCCATCAGCCAGCCGATCAGCGCCACCGTCAGCCCGACCTTGCCCAGAAGCGGCAGGATCTTATGCCCTGAACGGGAAGGGATGGACAAAGCGGCTTCGGATCTCATCGACACGACGTTTGGATTACGGAAGGCGGGCGCACTGTAGCCTTCCACCGGTAAGATTGCTATGCCTTCCGCAATTTCGCCCCTTTCGCGGGCGCGCCGCATCTCCAGGGAAACCGCCCATCCATGCACGGCCCGTCGGATACACCCGCCCGCATCGGCAGGATCGCCGTCCTGCTTCTTCTCCTCCCTTCCCTGCTTTGGGTCCTCACCGACCGTCACGTCTGGCCGTGGGATCAATCCTGGTACGGGGAAGTGAGCGCGGATTTGTGGAGCACGGCCGTCCGCGACGGTCTGGCCGCCTGGGGCCGGCTGATGCTTCACGCGATTGCCAGCAAGCCGCCCGCCGTGGTCTGGGTCGGCCAGTTCTTCGCCCCTCTCAACGGCCTGTTGGGATGGGAAACGGCGCTGCTGCTGTCCATCCTGGCGACGCAGGCCGCGTGTCTGGCGCTGCTCTGCGCCAGCCTCGTCCGGCTTCTCGAGCCGCGCGGTCCGGCGGGATGGGCGTCTGTCGGGGCCGGCGTGCTGACCATGGCGGCGAGTCCCCTGTTCGTCGGCATGACCCACCAGTATTTGGCCGAACCGGTCCAACTCCTGTCGGTCTGCCTGTTCCTGTGGATCGCGGTCAACCGGGGGGGGATGGGACGGCTCCGCCTGATCGCTTGGCTCGCCCTGGCGACCGCGCTGGGGCTGGCGGCCAAGACCACCAGCCCGGTCTACGTCTTCGGCTTCGGGCTCGTCGCCCTGGCGGGGCTGGTCCGGCAGCCTCCGGCCAAGCGGGTGGAAAACCCCGTGGCGACCGGCCTGCTGGTGGTGGCCGCCGCTGGGATGACGGCCCTCACCGCCAGCTGGTACGTGGTGAACGCCGAGCACACCTTGCGCCACGCGTTCCAATCGGCGACCGGCAGCGTTGCCCTCCACTACGGCACCGTGGGCGATTTCTCCACCAAGCTGGTCTTCTGGCTGGGCAGCCTGAAGGCCGCGCTGTTTCTGCCGGACGCGGCCGCCGCCGCCCTCCTCGCGGCGCTGGTGGTCCTTTCCCTTCTGGCGTGGCGGATGCTGCGGGGACGCTCCGCGGCCACTCCGGACCTTGCGCCCTCCGTTCCGCTGGTGATCGCGGCGCTTGTGCAGATCGCCGTCGTCCTGACCGCCTTCAGCCTGAACATCAACGAGGAAAGCCGCTTCCTCCTCCCCCTGTTCCCATCGGTCGCCCTGCTGGTGGCTGTGGCTGTGGCGGCGACGGGGCGCCCCGCGGTGCCGGCGGCGGTCGCTGGCTTCCTGGCCCTGCAGTGGGGGGCCGTCCACGCGATGGCGCTGGGGTGGCTGCCGCTCCATGCCGGCAACCCCTGGCTTCAGGCCCGGGTGACCGACGGAGCCCGCCTGTCGGTGGTCGAGCGTCTGGCAGAGGCCACCTGCCCATCCTCCGAAGCCGGACGCATCAACCTGATCGGCACCGAACAGCCCTGGCTGAACGCGAACACGCTGTCCTTCCTGTCCGCGCGCGGGCGCGCGGCGGTCGGCTGGCGCTGCTACTACACCAGCCTCGGCTACGCGCAGACCGACGTGGACAGCGCCTGGAAGCGTCTGGCGGACATGAACATCAATCGGATCGTCATGCTCGATTCCGATCTGGAGCGGCAGGGCGATTTCCTGAACCAGATCAACGGTCCGATCCGCCGCCGGCTGGAAGCGGACGCCGCCTTCCAGTCCCAGCCCTTCGAAGGGGGCATGACGCTGTTCCTGCGCAAAGGCCCCTGACGGTGAGGAGGCGTCACGGTCCGGCGTTCAGAACCCTGGCCGTCGTGGCGTGGACGTCGAACCACTCCCCCTCGGGCCCCTTGTAGACGTGGTCCTCGCCGCGCACGCCGGACAGGAAGTCCGCGCGGACGTCGGCGAGGGAGCGCCATCTGTCGGGGGGCAGTTCATGGCCGAACAGGCCGGAATCGTTCCCGTTGAACGAGGCGGGGACATAGATGCCCTCGCGGGCCGGTATGGGCGGGGTGTACTGGGCCTTCAGCCGGGCGCTCTGCGGCACGATCTGGAAACGATCGTAACCCAACGCGTGCAGATCGTCGATGCACGCCACCCCGTATTCCTCGACCGAGACGAAGGCTGGACGCGCCGTAAGCGCCCGCATGTCGGACAGGATCAGCCGGTCCGCCCCTTCGACGTCGATCTTCATGTAATGGGGCGTGCCGAAGCGTTTGAACAACGTTTCCACCCGGACGCATGGGATGCGTGTGATCTCGAAGCGCGTTCCGTCCCTGCACCCATAGGCCGGATCGAAGGAACTCCAGTGGTCGTTGTCCAGGTTGGCGTAGAAGGGAAGCTCCTTCTCCTCGCTCCATATGCCGACGTTCAAGATCGTGAGCTGGCCGCGCTCGGCGTACGAGGTGAACAATTCGGCGTTTCTTCGACTGATGATCGGATTCGCTTCGACCGCGACGACGTTGAAGCCTTTCCGAAGATAGAAGGTGGAATCCTCCCCCTTGTTCATGCCGAGGTCGAAGACGACGTTTCGGCAGACCGTTCGGCGATCAAGGGCGCGCCATATCCGCAGTGATTTTCTGAATAATTCCTGAGCGCTTCCTGAGAATGCAAGCATGGTCCCCCCTCAAGCTTTGGCGCGTTGTAGGAAAAGGATTGGCAAAAATGCTTGCGTGCTTCGGAAATTGACCTTTCTGTTCCAGGAATACGGGCTCCCATGGTTGGGGGCAACCGGGACTTTTGGCCGGTACCCTTATGGGCAGGGATGCCTGTTTCCTGTCTTCGGACCGCTTCTGTTATTGCGCGGTCAGCGCCGTCCGGCCAGCCACCGTCCGATCCAGCGCACCGGGGCGGTGAGCCGCCAGGAGGTCGAGCGGTGGACGGCGGCCAGTTCGGCCTCCAGCCATGCCGCCCGGTCGGCCAGGGCCGGATCGCTGGAAACAGAACCGGGCGGCTGGGCGGGTGCCGTGTCGGCGGCCTGCTTGAGGCCGAGAGCATGGAGCAGCAGGGGGCGCCAGTCCGTCGGGGCCACCGCCAGATAGGGGCGGACGCTGCGCAGGAAATTGTCGGCGCGGGCGCGCTGGGACAGCAGCATTCCGCTCGACCGGCGGCGGTACCAGTAGAGCGGCTCCGGGACGCACTCCACGCGGTGGCCGGCCAGGGCGGCCTTGGCGAAGAACTCCCAATCCTCGTGTCCCAGCCCATGCTCCTCGGTGAAGCCGCCGAGCGCCAGGAAGGTGTCGCGCCGGACCAGCGCGTTGGCGTCGCCGAACACGTTGTTGTAGAAGCCCGCGGCCACCGCCCCGCCCAGCGGCAGCCAGACCGCCGCGGGCGTGGTGCCCGGCACGGGCGGATCGTCGCCCTCGAACACCTCGGTCACGCAGGTCAGCACGTCGGCCCCGGTCCGCCGGGCCGCCGCGACGAAGGTCGCCACCTCCTCCGGGCGGGCCAGATTGTCATCGTCCAGGAACAGCAGATACTCGCCCTGCGCCTCCGCCGCGGCCCGGTTGCGCGCGGCGCCCAGGTAACGGTTGTCCTGACGGATCACGCGCAGCCGCCCGGCATGGTCCCGTTCCAGACCGTCCAGAAGCGCCGGCACCGCCGGGTCGGTGGAGCCGTCGTCAACCACCAGCACTTCGCAGCGGGGATGGCTCTGCGCGAGGGCCGAACCCACCGCCTGCACGAGGTCGCGCGGCCGGTTGTGATGGGCGATGCAGATCGAAACCAGCGGCGGCTCGCCGGGCGCGTCCTCCGTTGCCGTTTCGCTGGCGGCGATCCAGAAACCCGCGTCGTGCGCCTTGCACCAGCCGGCGCGCGTCTCGGCGAAGGGGACGCTGGGGCGGGCGACGCGCGCGCCGTCCGTCAGCACGGCGGCCAGACGCCGGGCGAGCGTCGCTCCCGGCCCGTCATAGACGGTGTCCGCCCGGTCGTCGGGATGGATCAACTCGGCGATTCCGCCGGTCGCGCGGGCAATGAACGGCACGCCGTGGGCCAGGGCCTCCAGCACTGTGTAGGGGGAATTCTCCAGCCGCGACGGCATGACCGCCAGCCGCCCCGGCTCGGCCAGCAGGGCAAGCGCCGCTGCGGTGTCCCTGTCGCCGACGATGGCATGGGGGAAAGGCCAGCGTCCGGCGCGCACGGCCAAGACCGCGGCGACGTCGATGTCGGCGCGCGGCGCCAGCTTGCCGAGGAAGGTGACGCGGGCGGGCAGCGGCCCTCCCGACGCGACCAGCCGGTCGAGCGCGTCGCAGAAGTCGAACAGGCCTTTGCGTGGCTCCAGTCGCCCGAAGAAAACCAGCTCCTCCACGGGGCGCCGGGGCGCTTGCGTGGCGTCGGGCCCGTCCGGCAGGCTGAGGATGTTCTGTTGCACGACGGAGCGGGGCGGCAGGGTCCAGCCCGCCTCGGCCATCCAGCGCAGCATGAAGGCGCTCGGGCTGACCAGCACGTCGGCCCACTCGACCGAGCGCTGCTCGCAGAAGTCCGTCACGACATGGTCGAGGGACGAGACCATCTCGCCGTTGCTGATCCGGTGCCACAGGGTGGGCGAATGGGCGGTCACCACCATGACCGTGTCCCGATGCGCGACGCCCTGGCGTCTGGCGGCGAGCGCGTAAAATCCGGTGCCGCCCCACTCCGGGAAATGAACGATGTCGAAGCGGCGTTCGCTCAGCCAGCGGTGGACGCGGTAGGCGACCTTGGGCGTGTGCATGGCTTCGATGGCCGCCGGCTCCTCGGGCAGGGGAACCAGCGTGACCCCTTGCGCGGCGTAGCGGTCGATCCACGCCTCGACGCCGTCGGTCTCGCTGTGGCGGCCATGGGTGTAGAGGATGGTGACGCTGTGCCCATGGCCGGCGAGCGCCAGAGCCATCTCGCGGTAGGCGGTGCCGATGCCGCCGTTGCGGATCGGTCCGGCGATGTCCGGCGTCACGATGCAGACCGTCCGGGGCCGTTGCGGAACGGTTCTCCCGCTGTCCTGCGATTCGCTCAGCGCTTCGAGGCCCGTCAGGAAGGAAGCCGCAACCCGGACCGGTGCGGTCACCGGCGGTGCCTCGGATGTCATGGTCACGGCAGCAGGCCTTCCGATTTCCGTCCGAATCCCAGCCGGTAAGCGGCGCGGACCAGCAGGCGCAGCGGCGCCCCGGCATCCCACCAGCCCGACAGCAACGCTGCGGCCAGCCGGTCGAGCTTCTCCGGCGCCGGAGCCCCGGGCGGGGGCAGCGCCCCGCTCAGGGGGCGGCCCAGGACCCGCCGCGCGGTCGAGCCGCGCACCCGCTCGAGCGTGCCCTCGATGCGACGGTCGATGGCCGCCAGATCGGCGCGGCTGCGGTCGAGTTCGGCTTGCAAGGCGGCCTTCTCGTCGTGCAAATCCCGGCAGAGCGTGTACAGGCCGTCGGCGAAGCCCGCATCCGCGCGGAGCGGCGCCGCGACGGTGCCGCCAGCCGGGGCCGCCTCCCCCGCTTCGGCCCGCCAGCCACTCTCCTCCAGCATCACGGAGAACAACCCCTCGTAGCGTTCCGCCTGATGGCCGAGGGCGAACCCCGCCTCGATGGTCCGGCGCGCGGCTTGGCCGCAGGCGGCGGCCACCGCCGGGTCCGTCACCAGATCCAGGACGGCCCGTGCCAGGGCCGCCGGGTCGAAGGGCGCCGCCAGCCGGCCGTTCACCCCGTCCTCCACCACATCTGGAAGGCCGCCGACGGCGAAGCCGGCGACCGGGGTGCCGCAGGCCATGGCCTCCAGCATGATGTTGGGCTGGTTGTCCTCCAGCGAGGGCAGGACGACCGCGTCGGCGGCGGCGTAGGCCGCGGCGAGCCGCCGGTCGTCGCCGATGTAGCCGAGATCGTGCAGCCGCACCCCCTGCTCCGACAGCTCCGGCGCGGCAAGGCCGAAGGTCGCGACGGTGAGGCGCCCGGCGTCGAGCAGCCCACGCCCCCGCCCCTCCTCCCGCATGTGGCGGAGCATCGCCGTCAGATGCTCGAAGCCCTTGCGGCGTTCGCCCGCGTGATAGGCCCCGAACAGCAGCACACGGTCTTCCGGGTCGAGGCCGAAGGCCCGTTTGGCATCCGCCTTGGCGGCGGGGACGAACAGATCGGTTTCCAGGGCGTTGGGAAGGACATGCACCCTGCCCTCGGCGAAGACTCCGCTGCGCCGCGCCGCCTCCGCCAGCCAGACGGAGGGCGAGGCGGCGGCGACGTTCGGGCGGGCCAGACCCGCGCGCTTGCCCTCCAGCACCCGCCCCGTCACGCGCAGTGGATCGCCGGACAGTTGCGGACAGGGCGCGCAGCCCGCGGCGTAGCCCTCGCAGCCCGCCGAATAATGGCAGCCGCCGGTGAAGGGAGCCATGTCGTGCAGCGTGAAGACCACCGGAGGGCCCAGGCGGGCGAGCGCCGCCAGCCCGCCGGCGGACAGGAATTCCGCGACCCAGTGGATGTTGATGACGTCGTAACGCCTCAGAACCGGCATTTCGGCAAGGGCGCAACCCACCGTCTGGGCCGTGAAGACGGTGTTGGACAGGTCCGTCCGGCGCCCAGCGATGTAGGACCCGAAGAACCAGGCGGCGTCTCCGGCGCCCGATTCGGCCACGGGGCGCACGCCGATGCTGCCCGCCGGGTCGGCGTCATGGTCGAGGCAGAACAGGTCCACCCGGTGGCCGCGTTCCCGCAGCCCCCGGATCAGGCGTCGCATGGCGCGCGGCGCTCCGCCTCGGGCGGGGTCCTTGCTGAGGACGGCGATCCTCATCGCGGCGGGGCGGCTCCCTGGCGTTGAAGCGAGCGCTCCCAGTCGAGGGCGTTGCGGACGATCACCTCCAGATCGTCGTGCTTCGGCACCCAGCCGAGGCTTTCCCGGATGCGGGTGGCGCCGGCGACGAGCTGCGGCGGATCGCCGGCGCGGCGCGGCGCGAACGAGGCGGGCACCGTCTCGCCGCTCACCGTCTCCAGGGTGCGGACGACCTCCTGCACCGAGGCGCCGCGGCCATAGCCGCAGTTCAGCAGCAGGCTCTCCCCGCCGCGCCGCAGGTGGAGGAGCGCCAGCACATGCGCATCGGCAAGGTCGCTGACATGGATGTAGTCGCGGATGCAGGTCCCGTCGGGCGTCGGGTAGTCGGTGCCGAAGATCGACAGCGCCGGCCGCTGGCCGAGCAGCGCTTGGCAGGCGACCTTGATGAGATGCGTCGCGGCCGGCGTCGCCTGCCCGGTGCGGCCCGCCGGATCGGCTCCGGCCACGTTGAAATAGCGCAGGATGACGCTGCGCAGGCCGTGGGCGGCCCCGACGTCGCGCAGCATCTGCTCGGTCATCAGCTTGGAGGCGCCGTAGGGGTTGATCGGAAGGGTCGGGGTGTCCTCGCCGACCGGGACCGTTTCCGGCGCGCCGTAGACGGCTGCGGTGGAGGAGAAGACGAACTTGTCGACGCCCAGCCGAACGCAGGTGTCGAGCAGGGTCAGGCTGTTGAGGGTGTTGTTCCGGTAATAGGCGATCGGATTCGTCACCGATTCCGGGACGACGATGGAGCCGGCGAAATGCATCACCGCATCGACGGCGTGCTCGCGGATCACCCGTTCCAGCAGGTCGACGGAACCGATGTCGCCTTCCACCAGCGGCACGGCCTCCGGCACGGCCGCGCGGCGGCCCGTCGACAGATTGTCGACCGTCACGGCGGGGATACCGGCATCGGTCAGGGCGTGAAGGACATGGCTGCCGATGTAGCCCGCCCCACCGGTCACGAGAACACGGCTTTGCGCCACCGCTTCGCCCTGCGTCACCGCTTCGTAAGACATGTCAGCATCTTTCCTTCTGTTTCGCCCGATGTCCGCGCCACCCGGGGCTAAAAGATCGCACCGGCGCTGTCAACATGGCCCGAATGATTGGTCCGTCCGCGAAGCTCATTGGATTCTCAACGGAAGAGTGGTGCCTCCATCAGGCGGAGCTGGTAGTCGGACAGCCTCTTGTCCCGATCGAGACCGGCCCCCAGCGTGGCCAGCGTCTCGCGGTAGCGCTCCTGCATGCGCGGGGTGGAAAAGCCGTCGAGGATCCGCGCCCGGGTCAGGACGGGCAGCTCTGGATCGGTGGCGGCGCGGGCCAGGACATCCAGCACCGCCCGCGCCAGGACGTCCGGATGCGCGTCCGCCGGAACCAGGGCTCCGAGGCGGTCGTCCAGGCACTCCGCGGTACCTCCCGTGTCGGTGGACACCACCGGCACCCCTTGCAGCATCGCCTCCATGATGACGAGCGGCAGCCCTTCGTAGGCCGAACTGACCAGAAGCAGATCCATGGCTGCGATGAAGGGATCGGCATCGGCGTGATAGCCGGCGAAACGGATGCACCCGGCCACGCCCAGCCGGTCGGCGGCGGCCTTCATCTCCTCCATCAGTTCGCCGTCCCCGACCACCAGGAAATGCAGGTCCGGCTCCGCCTGGGCGAGCACGGCGGCGGTTTCGATCCAGCGCAGCGGGTCCTTCTGGGCGGCCACGCGCCCCACAAATCCGATGGTCCGGGCCTCCAGGGGGATGGAGAAGGTTTCCCGGATGCGGCAGCGGTGCGCCGCCCGGTCCTCCGGGGCGAGCGCGCGGGCCGGGTCCACCCCGCAATGGATCACCTCGAAGCGGTCCTCGTCCAGGGCATAAGTCCGGGTGGCGTGGTCGCGCAGCTCCCGCGTGATGACGAAACGGCGGTCGAGTTGGTCGTGGTGCAGCACCGACGCGCGAACCCAATCCCCATCCTTGCAATGGAGGTGCAGAAGATCGACCGCGCGGACCGTGTCGGTGATGGCCTTGAGCCGCTCGACGAAACGATAGCCGAGACCGCTGTTCCGCACGAAGACGAGGTCGGCGGCCCGCGCCATGGCGTAATGCAGGCAGACGGCCTGCTGCTCCTCGGCATCCGGGGTGAGCGACGGCAGCAGGACGACCTCGTCGACGAGCGTTCGGTAGCGGTCGAGCCAGGGATGCTCCCCGGCCTGCTCGACCAGCAAGGTGACGTGGAAACGGTCGCGTGGCAGGCCGGCCAGGATTTCCAGATCCACCCGCTCGGCTCCGCCGATGGCGCAGTGGGGAATGAAGAACAGAACGCCGGTGCGCGGGTCCCGCCATTGCGTGGGCGGGAACGGCAGGGGCGTGTTGGGCCGGCGGTAGCGGTCGGTGGGCACCCCGACATGCGTTTGCCAGACCTCGGCCAAGGCGCGGATTTCGGGCCGCAGACCGTCGAACGGCGATTCGGGCGCGATCAGTTTCCAGCCGGAGCGGTCGACCGGTGGGCGGCCGTAGAGGCCGGGATTGCGCTGCCGCAGCCGCTCCAGCATGTCCTCGTGGCTGGTCTCGCGGGCCAGCTTGGTGCGGTTGCCGAGGTTGTGGCGCCGGTAGCGGAACAGCGGTTCCGGAACCAGGTAGCCCTCATGGCCCGCATCGATCAGCCGCAGCCAGAAATCGTAATCCTCGTAGCAGTCGGTCAGGCCCTCGTCCATGCCGCCGACCGCGATGTAGACGTCGCGGCGGATCAGGCAGGAGAAGGCCAGATAGTTCTCGCGGGTCAGCCGTTCGCGGTCGAACGGGTCGAGGCAGACCCCTTCGATCGCCCCGAAATGCACCACACCGGAATAGATGAAGGCAGTGCCGGGCCGGGTCGCGGCGGCCAGGGCCAGCTTCTCAAGGGCGGTCGGGTCCAGCAGGTCGTCGCTGTCGAGATAGAAGATGTACTCGCCGCGAGCCGCGAGCGCCCCCGCGTTGCGGGTGGCCGGCAGGCCGCGGTGCGGACAGTCGAGCACCCGAAGGTCCGTCCGCTCCCGAAGGCGTTCGAGCATGGCGAGCGAGTCCGGATGCTCCGACCCGTCGTTGGCCAGGATGACCTCGAAGTCGCGCATGGTCTGCGCGCCGAGCGAGGCCACCGTTTCGTCCAGGAACAGATGGCCGTTGTAGAAGGGGATGATGACGGACACCAGCGGGCGCCATTCCGCCTTGCGTTCCGCCACGGCGTCCAGCCGGTAGAGCGGGGCGTTTAGATGCCGGATGCGGCCGGCCAGGAAGCGCTGCCGGCGATGCGCCTCGTGCGTCATCGTCACGCCGTGGCGGCGGTGTTCGAAGGCCGGCACGGGAACGCACAGGCCGTACCCTTCCATCGCCGACAGGGCCAGCCAGAACTCCCAGTCCTCGTAGCCGAACAGCATCTGTGGACGGTATCCGGGCGAACGCCGGAACCAGTCGCCCCGCACCAGCGCGCAGACCGAAGGATGGTTCGCCCACAGCAGGTCGTAGGCGTTGTAGGGCTGCGGCGCCCAGACAAGCTCCGTGTCGCCGAAGAAGCGCTGGTGGCAGTAGGCAAAAGCCCGGTCGGGGTTGGCCTCCAGTTCGGCCAGCAGGGCGGCCACCGCCACCGGCGCCAGACGGTCGTCGGCGTCGAGGAACATCAGATAGTCGGCGTCGCTGAGCGCGGCGCCGTTGTTGCGCGCCGCCGACAGGCCCTGATTGACCTGCCGGTGAACGCGCACGCGCTGCCCGGCCAGGGCGTCCACCGCGGCCCGCGTATCCGGGTCCGTGGAGCCGTCGTCGACCACGACGACGTCGACCCGCGGGTAGGTCTGGTCGAGGACGGACCGGACCGCGTCCGCGACGTAGGCGCCGTAGTTGTAGCAGGGGATGACCACCGTCACCCGTGCGCTCGACCCTGCGACCAGGGCATCGATCGCACGGGCCGGCTTCCTCAGAGCGTGGGACAGAGCGCGGTTCTCGTTGCCCCGCTCCGCCGGCGACCGCGTTTCCGACGGCTGATCCGCCGGGCGCGCGGGCGGAGCTCCCCGCGTCAGGTTGGTCAGAAGGGCAGCCCGCAAACCCGGCCAATCCCGGCGCAGGGTCAGTCCAACCGCCCGGCGCGCCTTGCGCACCGCGCCGCGCAGGAGTCGGCTCGACAGGCGCAGCGGTGCGGTCACCCGCCAGGAGGTGCTGGCGGCGACCGCGTCCAGCTCCGCCCGGTGCGCCGCCTTCAGGGCCTCCCGCTCGTTCCGCGCGGCGTCACGTTCGGCGGACAGACGCCCCACCGCCGCCGTGTGCTCCACGGACAGGCGGGCGAGGGTTTCCTCATACTCGCCGGCCACGATGGCGACGGCGGTCTGGCGGTCGGCGATGGCGGCGTCCCGTTCCGCCAGCAGGTTTTCCACCTGTGCGTTCGCCGCGATGTCCCGCTCCGTCAGCAGGTTTTCGAGATTTCCGTTCAGCCGTGCGAGGCGTTCGGCCTCGCGTGTCAGGGCGGCGACCTGCCCCTCGTTCCAGCGCAGCGCCGCCTGGGTCTGGCCGAGCATGCCGCGCACCATCAGCGAGCGCCGCAGCCGGGCCTCCGGCGTCGAGCCGTAGGTGTCCCGGCACGCCTCCGGCGTCGCGAAGCGCTGCCAGAAGGCCCGGTCCGCCCACGGCTCGTAGGGCACGAAGCCCTTCGCCTGGAAGTCGGGCAGGACGGCCTGCTGCTCCGGCCCGGCCAGCAGGGCGGCGAAGCGCGAGAAGCTGCTGTTGGCCAGCACCAGACGGTCGGCGCGGGCGAGCAGCGCGAAGTCCAGCACGTGCGCCGGCATCCTCGTCGCCGCCCGCAGCGCCGCCGCGTCGAGCTGGGCATAGTCCTCGAACTCCGGCAGCACCGCCCCCGGATCGTCGGTCGCGATGTGCAGGATGGGGTCCGCCAGCGTCGGCCACACCGCCTCAAGCCAGGCGCGGTGCCAGAGCGTCGGCACGATGCGGTACCAGGGCAGCTCGCGCTTGTCGAAGCCGGCGTAGTCGCCGCGCCGCACATGCAGGACGACCAGCGTCCGCCCCTGCGCCCGCAGCCCCGCCACCGCCGCGTCGACGGGCTCGCTCCAGTCGGCGCGCAGGCGGAACAGGCGGCGCAGGAAGTCCCGGTGGCGCGTCCAGCTTTCCGGCACCTCCTGGAAGTAACCCCAGAAATCGACGCCGACCGGCGGGGCGTCCATCGCCCACAGCGCGAGGTCGTCGTCGTCGAAGCCGTAGAAGCGCAGCTCCGGATGCGGCTCGGCGCCGGGGCGCGGGTCGGACAGGCCGAACAGCCCCTCGCCCTCCCAGGCGGGCACCGCGATCCCCGCCCCGGCGCGCAGCCCGTACAGGCGCAGGAAGGCGTACTGGAAGAGCTGGTTGGCGAACCGGCCGTTGCCGCCCAGCGTGGTCATGCTGACCGAGCCCGGGCCGTTCCCCCCGGCGAGCGCGGGATCGGCCAGCCGGCTGGAGCGGACATAGGCGCGCAGCTCCCCGTCACCCCGAAGGGGAACGAAGCCGCGGTCGAACAGCGGCGCGCTGAGCGGCGGCCGGGCGGCCTCGCCGGCGACCAGGACGACGGCCAGGGCATCGAGCGCCCGCCCGTCGGTGTCGGCGGCGAGCAGGGCGCGCACCGCCTCGTCGTCCCCGGCCAGCAGCCCGTCGATGGGCGTGCCCTCCGCGGCTTCGGCCGCCAGCCGCTCGACCCAGGAGGCCGGCGGCCCATCCAGCGCCAGCGTCTCCGCTCCCTCCGCAATCGCACCCAACGGCCCAACGGCCGCAAGGCGCTGCACCCGGACGCCCGCGCGCCCGATCCGGTCAAGGGTTTCGAAGATCATTGGAGTTCCTGAGCAGAGCACGCCACACCGTTTCGCGCGCGCACCTTAAACATCCCGCCACACACCGGCAAGGAGCCTCGGGACCCAGCCGAGGCTCCCGAGGGGGCTCGCGGGAAGGCCATGGACACGCCGTTCCGGAGCCCTCGGGCCTACGCCGGAATGGTTTCGGACAGAAACAGCCGGCGATAGCTGGCCGCCATGCTTCGTGTGGTCAGTTTCTCCTCGAGGACGGTGGCGCGCGCCCGCCGCCGCATCGCGGTGAGGGCCTGGGGGTCGGCGACCAGGGAGCGGACCAGGGACGCCGCCTTGGCCGGGTCGCCGATCGGCAGAATGGTGCCGGTTTCGCCCGCCCGAACCAACGTCGCGACATCGCCCACATCGGTCGCCGCGGCGGCCACCTCCATGGCCATCGCCTCCACGAGGACCATCGGCAGACCTTCGATGTCGGAGGTCAGGGCGAGGAGATCGAGAGCGGCGTAAAGGCCGGGCATCTCGCCGGCGTCCCCGTGCGGCCGCATCGTCAGGCGCTCCTCCAGTCCGGACACCCTCGCGGCCGCCCGCACCTCCGGCGCGAGGGGGCCGTCGCCCACCATCACGAAGCGCAGGCGCGGGTCGTCGCCGAGGAGCGACGCCATGGTCACGAAATCGACGGGCCGCTTCTCCGCGCTCAGCCGGCCGACGAAGCCGATCAGGATGCCGTCGTCCGGGCAGCCAAGCCGGGCGCGGGCGGCGGCCCGGTCGTGGCGGGACGGGTTGAAGCGTTCTTCGGTGTCGATGCCGTTGCGGATGCAGACGATCTTCGCCGGATCGACCTTCCGTTCCAGAAGGCCCGACCGCACGCGCTCGGCGATGGCCACATGGGTGTCGATGGCGTCGTCGTTCTCGACGCTGAACCGGATGTAGCCGTCGCCCCAGGCGTTGTGGAGCAGGTTGAACATCCGCAGCCGGGGATTGGCCTTCTTCAGGGCGCGCGCCGCCAGATAGCCGAGGGCGGAGCCGGAAATCATCGCCTGCTCGATGTTCCAGGCGCGGACGGCGGCCTGAAGGAACGCGATATGGAACTCCGCATCGAAGAGCTGGGGCAGATGGTAGAGGCGCCGCGTGAAGGCGCGGAAGCGGTCCGCCCAGGCGTTGTCAGCCGGCAAGGTGGTGACGATGACGATGTCGAAATCGTCGCGCACCGCCTCCAGGATGGTCAGCAGAACCGTCTCCGATCCGCCGACCTCCAGCCACGGAACGATCAGCAGGAATCCCGGTTTCGCTCCCTTGCCCGCCGCCGTCCGGTCGAGCCAGTCGAAAGGGGTCGCCGATGGCAACGGAGCCATGGATGCGCGGACGTCGGCGCGGAAGGCCGGCTCGAAGACTTCCGGGTTGAGCATACGGATGCGTCCGATCAGCTCCTGGTGCATGTCCTGCGCTTCCGCGGTCATCGTCCGGCCATGGCGGCGATGGTTCATCAGCGGCTCGGCGATGCACCAGCCCTCCACGCCCAGGCTTCCCAGGCGAAGCCAGAACTCCCAATCCTCGTAGCCGCCACGCATGACTGGGGAATAGCCGCCGGCGGCCGCCCACAGCGAACGGCGGAAAACCGCCGACACGCTGACGTGGTTCTCGATGGTGATGCGTTCCAGGTCGAAGGGCGCCGTCCGCCAGATCCCCTCCTCGTCCCCGAACAGGCGCAGCCATGAATAGACGAAGCCGACATCGGCGCGCGCCTCCATGACGGCGACTGCCTTTTCCAGGTAGGAGAGTTCGAGGGTGTCGTCGGCGTCCAGGCAGCAGATGTAGGTTCCCCGCGCCAGGGCGATTCCGTTGTTCCGAGCCATCGGCAATCCGGCGTTCGCCTGACGCAACACCGTGACGCGGGGCCGGTCGAGCCGGTCCAGGACATCCTTCGTGAAGGGATCGGTCGAGCCGTCGTCGACGACGATCACCTCCAGATCGGTCAAGGTCTGGGCCAGGACGCTGTCCACGGCCTCCTCGACGAAGCGCCCGTAATTGTAGCAGGGCACGACCACCGTCACGAGCGGCGAGCGGTGGGGCTGGGGCGTGCGCAAAATGCCGGCCACCAGTGTGCGGCGGGCGGGGACCTCGCCGCGGCCGATCCACACGTTGCCGGAGAAGGTGAAGGGAAGCGCCGCGGCGACGGCGGGAGGTGCCGGAACTGGCGGCTCCAGAAGGGGGGGCGCCTTCACCATCCCCACGGCCATGATTTCCCGAGCGGCGATTTCCCGAGCGGCCTCGGACCCCGCCGGCGCGGCATCCATCGGAAGGGATTGCCCGCTGCGGTTCAGGTTGGCCAGCACGGCGGCCTGAAGCCCCGGCCAATCCCGGCGCAGGGCGAATCCGACCCCCCCGCGGGTTTTGCGCGCCGCGCCGCGCAGGAGTCGGCTCGACAGGCGCAGCGGTGCAGTCACCCGCCAGGAGGTGCTGGCGGCGACCGCGTTCAGTTCCGCCCGGTGCGCCGCCTTCAGGGCCTCCCGCTCGTTCCGCGCGGCGTCACGTTCGGCGGACAGACGCTCCATGGCCGCTTCGTGTTCCATGGCCAGATCGTCAATGGCGTCCTCATACCGCGCGGTGAGCCGGGCGGTGGCCGTGGCGTGTTCGGCGGTCAGCCGGGCGGTGATCGTGGCCTGTTCGGCGGTCAGCCGGGCAATCGCGATGTCGCGCAGCGTCAGCAGGTTTTCGAGATTTCCGTTCAGCCGTGCGAGGCGTTCGGCCTCGCGTGTCAGGGCGGCGACCTGCCCCTCGTTCCAGCGCAGCGCCGCCTGGGTCTGGCCGAGCATGCCGCGCACCATCAGCGAGCGCCGCAGCCGGGCCTCCGGCGTCGAGCCGTAGGTGTCCCGGCACGCCTCCGGCGTCGCGAAGCGCTGCCAGAAGGCCCGGTCCGCCCACGGCTCGTAGGGCACGAAGCCCTTCGCCTGGAAGTCGGGCAGGACGGCCTGCTGCTCCGGCCCGGCCAGCAGGGCGGCGAAGCGCGAGAAGCTGCTGTTGGCCAGCACCAGACGGTCGGCGCGGGCGAGCAGCGCGAAGTCCAGCACGTGCGCCGGCATCCCCGTCGCCGCCCGCAGCGCCGCCGCGTCGAGCTGGGCATAGTCCTCGAACTCCGGCAGCACCGCCCCCGGATCGTCGGTCGCGATGTGCAGGATGGGGTCCGCCAGCGTCGGCCACACCGCCTCAAGCCAGGCGCGGTGCCAGAGCGTCGGCACGATGCGGTACCAGGGCAGCTCGCGCTTGTCGAAGCCGGCGTAGTCGCCGCGCCGCACATGCAGGACGACCAGCGTCCGCCCCTGCGCCCGCAGCCCCGCCACCGCCGCGTCGACGGGCTCGCTCCAGTCGGCGCGCAGGCGGAACAGGCGGCGCAGGAAGTCCCGGTGGCGCGTCCAGCTTTCCGGCACCTCCTGGAAGTAACCCCAGAAATCGACGCCGACCGGCGGGGCGTCCATCGCCCACAGCGCGAGGTCGTCGTCGTCGAAGCCGTAGAAGCGCAGCTCCGGATGCGGCTCGGCGCCGGGGCGCGGGTCGGACAGGCCGAACAGCCCCTCGCCCTCCCAGGCCGGCACCGCGATCCCCGCCCCGGCGCGCAGCCCGTACAGGCGCAGGAAGGCGTACTGGAAGAGCTGGTTGGCGAACCGGCCGTTGCCGCCCAGCGTGGTCATGCTGACCGAGCCCGGGCCGTTCCCCCCGGCGAGCGCGGGATCGGCCAGCCGGCTGGAGCGGACATAGGCGCGCAGCTCCCCGTCACCCCGAAGGGGAACGAAGCCGCGGTCGAACAGCGGCGCGCTGAGCGGCGGCCGGGCGGCCTCGCCGGCGACCAGGACGACGGCCAGGGCATCGAGCGCCCGCCCGTCGGTGTCGGCGGCGAGCAGGGCGCGCACCGCCTCGTCGTCCCCGGCCAGCAGCCCGTCGATGGGCGTGCCCTCCGCGGCTCCGGCCGCCAGCCGCTCGACCCAGGAGGCCGGCGGCCCATCCAGCGCCAGCGTCTCCGCTCCCTCCGCAATCGCACCCAACGGCCCAACGGCCGCAAGGCGCTGCACCCGGACGCCCGCGCGCCCGATCCGGTCAAGGGTTTCGAAGATCATTGGAGTTCCTGAGCAGAGCACGCCACACCGTTTCGCGCGCGCACCTTAAACATCCCGCCACACACCGGCAAGGAGCCTCGGGACGCAACCGCAGCGTTGACCCGCTTCGGATTCTTGACTTTCCGGCGGAATACCGGTCTGGTTTCCGGCCTTCACCAGGGAAGCGGCCGTGCTCGATCAGTCACCCACCCTCGCCGACGTGTCCATCGATGTCCGGAACGTCAGCAAGTGCTACCATATCTATTCACGGCCGCAGGATCGGCTGCTTCAGCTCCTCCTTGGCCGCAAGCGCCGTTTCTATAAGGAGTTCTGGGCGCTCAAGGACGTGAACCTGACGGTCCGGCGCGGGGAATCGGTGGCGCTGGTCGGGCGCAACGGGGCGGGCAAGTCCACGCTGCTCCAGGTCATCAGCGGCGTGCTTCAGCCGACCGCCGGAACCGCGTCGATCACCGGGCGGATCGCCCCGCTTCTGGAGCTGGGAACCAGCTTCAACCCCGAATTCACGGGTATGGAGAACATCGCCCTGTCGGCCTCGGTGCTTGGCCTGACGGAGGAGCAGATCGCCGAACGGCGCGACACCATCGCCGCCTTCGCCGACATTGGCGATTTCATCCACCAGCCGGTGCGCACCTATTCCAGCGGGATGCAGGCCCGCTTGGCCTTCGCCGTGGCCGCCCATGTGGACGCCGAAGTGCTGATCGTGGATGAGATCCTGTCGGTCGGCGACATCTCCTTCACCCAGAAATGCACCCGCTTCATCCGCGAGTTCCGCGAGCGCGGCACCCTGCTGTTCGTGTCGCACGACATGGCGGCGGTCGCCGCCCTGTGCGACCGGGCGGTCTGGCTGAACGGCGGGCGGCTGATCGAAGACGGCGTGCCCAAGGAAGTGGTTCATCATTATCAGGCGTGGATGGCCAATCCCCAGGGCCGGACCGACCCTGCCGCCTACCTCGCCCAGGAACTTGGCAAAAGACAGGAGAAGGACGTGGAGGAGCCCTTGCCGGCTGCTTCGCAGGAAACGCTGGCGCAATGTGAGCCTGCGGCGACGGACACTGCCGAACCGAGCCGGGCTGTTCCGGAAAACTCCGCTCCCTTGCCCGCTCCGGTCAGCCGTGTCGATGTTTTCGACTTCCGCAAAGACGCCGACTGGACCGGTGAGCGTGGCATCAACATCGTCCATGCGGCATTCCGGGACACTGCGGGCAAGGACACGAGCCTGATCGACGGCGGTACGGACGTCACCCTTGTGGTCGAGATGGAAACCACAGTCCCTGTGCTGAGCCCGATCGTCGGCTTTGCCATCTACGACCGGCTTGGACAGGTCATTTTTGCCTGGGACACCGCCCGCAGCTGTGACGCCTATTCCTTCTCCGCCGAGCCGGGGGATCGCTTCAAAGCCGAGTTTTCTTTCACCTTCCCGTACATCGCAGGCGGGCGCTACACAATGAATCTCGCGGTTGCCGACGGGACGGCGGACAACCATGTGCAGCACCACTGGCTCTACCATGTGCTCGAATTTGACGTGCGTTACAGCAGTGTCGCCAACGGCCTGATCGGCATTCCCATGCATCGCGTTGAAATCCGCCCGTTACTTCCAGCTTGAAGTGCCGAACGGGCTATGGAGATTTCTGGAACTATGACCACCATCTCACGCTCTCCTCTTATTTTCGACGTCGGTGCGAACATCGGCGACAAGGCTGCTGCCTTCGCTGCGGGAGGAGCGCGCGTGATATGCTTCGAGCCGCAGCCGGATTGTGCGGCATCCCTTCGCCGCCGCTTCGCCGATGTGCCGACTGTGCAGGTGGTTCCAATGGCGATGGGCGCCGAGTCGGGCCACCTGACTTTGTCGGTCTGCTCGGATGCACCGACCATTTCCACCTTCTCGGAAACGTGGAAGCAAGGCCGTTTCAAAGAGCACAATTGGGACCGTAGTGTCGAGGTGGAGGTCAATACCCTGGACGCCGCCATCGCGGCTCATGGAACGCCAGACTACTGCAAGATCGACGTCGAGGGATTCGAACGGTTCGTGCTGGCTGGGTTGACTCAGCCAATTCCTGTGATTTCCTTCGAATTCTGTCGGGAAGGATTGGACGAAACACGCATTTGCATCGAACGGCTCTCAGGGCTCGGCTATCGCCATTTCAATGTCGCTTTTGGCGAATCCGCGGTGTTCCGTCATGGAACCTGGGTCGGAGCGGACAGGCTGCTTGATGAACTGGCACAGCATCCGCACCCGCTCGTGTGGGGTGATGTCTATGCCTCGTGGCAGGAAGCACCACCGTCCATCGTAACCCCGCTGCTGCCCTCCCCGCCCCCGCCGCAGTGGCCCGATGGGCTGACGGCCTTGGTGGCTCTGGGATTAAGCTATGCCGGCGTTCCCCTTCGCCTGCATCTCGGCTGTGGAGAGACGCGGCTGCCGGGCTACGTCAACATCGATTATCCGGCGGATGCCCATAACGTCATGGCGGTGCGCCCCGATCTGGAAGCCGATGTCCTGGGGCTGCACTTCCCGGATGGGTCGGTGGACGAGGTCCGGCTGCATCACGTCTTCGAGCATTTCAACCGCGTGGCGGCCTATGGCCTGCTGGTGCGTTGGCACCGCTGGCTGAAGCCGGGTGGCACGCTGCATCTGGAAACCCCCGACACGGTGGCCTGTGCCCGCGAGGTCGCCGGCGACCTGCCCCTTACGCTGAAGCTGCGCGCACTCCGCCACATGGAAGGCGACCAGACGGCGAGTTGGGGTTATCACGTCGGCCATTGGTTCGGTGACCGTTTCCGTCATACGTTGGAAAAGCTGGGCTTCACCGACGTGGTGATCGAGCAGCACCAGTCCGGTCACGAGCCGCCGCTGCACAACGTGACCGCCCGTGCCGTCAAGGACAAGGATCGGCCGCTGGACGAGCAGATCGCCGCGGTCGAAGCCCTGCTCTGGGAGAGCACCGTCGCCGAGGCGGAGCGCCCGACCTGGGAACGCTGGCGCGAACAGCTCCGCGCCTTCCTGGCCGACGGTCGGCTACCGCCGGCTCCGAACGCCCATCCCGCTCTTTTTGGCGTATCTTCTTCGCAGCCCGCTTCCGTTCCGGACGATCTGGCGGGCTTCCTCACCAGGCTCACGGCAACAGAAGGCGCATCCACCTCCTTGGAGGAGATCCATGACTTCAACCAGCGGGACCGCGACCGCTGGGTTGCCGCGCAGGCCGCCCGGATTCCGGCGGGGGCACGGGTACTCGACGTTGGGGCGGGGACCTGCCGCTACCGGCCCCTGTTCGCTCATGGTGCCTACACGTCCCATGATTTCAAGCAGTATGAAGGCTTCCAGAGCCCGGAACGCAATGAAGGAATCTACGGCAGCATCGATCTTGTCAGCGACATTCTGAACCTGCCGGCTCCGGATGGCGCGTTCGACGTGGTGCTGTGCACAGAGGTGCTGGAGCATGTGCCCGAACCCGCCGCCGCGGTTCGGGAAATGGCGCGCGTCCTCGCCCCCGGCGGCACGCTGCTGCTGACCGCCCCCCTCGGGTCGGGGCTGCACCAGGAACCCTATCACTACTATGGCGGCTTCACGCCCCACTGGTACCGCTACGCCTGCGAGCGGGCCGGGCTGACGTTGCGGGAAACCGTGCCGAACGGCGGCTTCTTCCGGATGCTGTCCCAGGAATGCGCCCGCGTGGCCTGGACCATGGACCGCCATCGCGAGTTGCACGGCGGGTTCGACGGCGCCGTCGGGCGGCTGTTTGGGGAGTTGCTGCCCCGTTATCTCCACAATCTCGACGATGCCTGCCCGATCCCGCAGTTCACCGTCGGTTACCATGTCGTGGCAGTGAAGGCTCCGGCCTGAGTCTTCAGGGATCGCAACAAAAAAAGGCGCCCGGCGGGCTCGTCCGCCGGGCGCCTTTTCATCGTCCGGTTCGCGCCGTCACACGATATCGGCGAACCCCGTCCGCAGATAGCGGAACAGCCGCAGGCTGAGGACCGCGAACAGCAGGCCGGCCAGGATCTGAATGCCAAGCACCGTCCAGTCGGGGGCCGCGCCGGCGAACAGCACCGTGCGCGTGTTCTCGATGATGCCGGTCAACGGGTTCAGGTGCAGCAGCCCGCGGAAGGCTTCCGGCAGCGCGCTCGCCGGGTAGAACAGCGGGCTGAGGAACATCAGGAGCTGGCTGATCACCGGCATGATCGCCCGCAGGTCGCGCAGATAGACACCAAGCCCGCTCAGCAGCAGGCCGACGCCCAGGCAGAACAGGAGCAGCGGCAGCCACACCAGCGGCAGCAGCAGGACCGACAGAGGCGGCAGCCCGAAGACCGCCAGATAGAAGGCGGTCAGGATGAGAAGGCTGACCGCCACTTGGAACAGGCTGGAGAGCACCATCACCCAGGGCAGGATCTCCAGGGGAAACACCACCTTCTTGACGTAGGAGGGATTCTCCAGGATCAGGCCGGGTGCGCGGACCAGCGCTTCGGAGAACATGGTGAAGACGATCAGGCCGGCGAACAGGATCAGGGCGAACTCCCCCTTTCCACCGGTCGAGGTTCCCCAGCGGGCCTGGAACACCACCGAGAAGACGAAGGTGAAGACGGCCAGCATCAGCAACGGGGTCAGCAAGGCCCACAGGATTCCCAGGACCGATCCCCGGTAGCGCGCCTCGATCTCCCGCCGGACCAGGCGCCGGACCAGGGCCCGGTGGTGCCAGGGCTCCGTGAACAGGCCGAGCAGGCCGGACGGGACGTGGGAAGTGCTTGCAGCCATGGTCATGAGCGACGGGTTCCGTCTTGAAAAGGGCGCGGGCGTTCTAGTCCCGACTCGAAGGGTGGCGCAATGCGAAACCGCACCGTCCCATATCTGTCAGGACGCCGCGGCGCGCAGCAACTCGACCAGGCGCGGCGCCGTGCCTTCCAGGGAGTAATGCCGCTCCACCTTGGCGCGGCCGGCCGCACCCAGCTGCCGCCGCAGGTCGGGGTCGGCGGCGAGGCGACGCAGCGCGCCGGTCCACTCTTCCGGGGTTTCGGCCAGGAAGCCGTTGACCCCATGCTCCACAATGTCCCGGTTGACGCCGACCGGAGACGCCACCACCGGTTTGCCGCAAGCCATATACTGGATCAGCTTGTAACCGCACTTGCCTCGTTCCCAGGGCGTGTCGGCCAGCGGCATGATGCCGATGTCGAACTGGGCGATGCGACTGGTTTCCGTCTCCTCCCGCCATTCATGGCGATCGGCCGGCAGCCCGCTCAGCGCCGCGGGGGTGGCGCCGACCAGGAAAATCCGGGCCTCGCTCCCCGTCACCATCCGGCGCAGCGGCTCTTCGACCAGATTGAGATAATGGTCGGTGATTGGGGACCCGATCCAGCCCACCGCCGGAAGACCATCGGCCTGGGCCGTTCCGGTGGGGTAGCGCGCGAGATCGACCACGGTGGGAAGGGTCGCGATCGAGCGGGCACCAGCCGACTCGGCCCTTCGGGCGAGATAATCGTTTCCAACGGTCACCAGGGCCGCACGCTGCATCACTCGGTCGAGCTTGCTGCCCAGCAGCCGGCGCACCAGGGACCAGCGGCTGCGGTCATAGTGATGAAACCAGGCGTCATCGAAATCAACGACGTAGGGTGGGGCCGATTCCAGGATCCAACGCTCCATCCCATAGGGAATCCAGGGCAGCAATTCCTTCTCGACCCACAGAAGGTCGAAATTGCGCACCGACGCCATCTGGCGGATGCGCGCCGCATAGGACGCCGCGATGCGGCGCAACGGACGCGACCGCCCCGTGTAAAGGGCTTCCAGGTAGGAATCGGGCAACAAGGGAGCCACGGCAACCGACATTCCCGCGTCAGCCAGTGCCGGAAGGAACTGGTAATGCCGGAGACGGCTGCTGGGGCCCCGAGGGCTGTAGCGGGAGAGCAGCAGGATACGCATGGCCGCAGTATATATTTCTTCGGACAATGGCACGGCGGCGGCGGTGCTGCAAACCAGGAACGGCGGAAGGCCTTTGGGGAAGGCCGGAACCCCGGCTTTCCCCAAGGGATGGATCGCTGTACCTGGAACGCTCGGGATGCGACGCGAAACCGGTTCCCAGTCATTTTCCTAAAAGATGCTGAACAAATCCACCTGCGCATGCTGTGAGGAAAGCAAATCATGCGATCCGCTTCTCGCATCCAGGCTTGGCGCAACCTGCGAGTCTGTTACTGATGTGAAACATTATCGCTAGAGCCCCTCATCCGTTCGGATTGCTTTCCCATAAGTGGTTATTCTATCGGATGGTTCCATTCCGCACTTGCAAAAACGGGTTACCAATGATATCGAGCGCAAGGCATGCCATAAGGCGCAAAGTTTTAGACACTTTGGCGGGGGTTCAAAAATATGACGACGTCGACCACGATCACCGGTGGTATTACCAGCGAAGTTAAGACCGCGTCCACCCTGGCGGGTGCGGTTCTCCAGAACACCAGCCTCGTCGCGACGACGAAGGACACCAAGGCGCTCGTAATCGGCGACAGCGCCCTTCCGCCGACGAAGACGCTCAGCCTGATCAGCGACAGCAACACGGCGCTGGTGCTGAACACCAACACCGCCGCCACCCTCCTGGGCGGTTCGGGCAACAACAACGTTCTCGTCGCGAACGACGCCGCCGGCACCGTGCTGCAGGCCGGCACCGGCACCGGCCAGACCCTGGTCGGCGGCTCGGGCGGCCAGCTGCTGGGCACCAGCACCGTGGCGGGCGCTTCGGCCACCATCCTCGGCGGCTCGGGTGCCGACACCGTCGTGGCCGCGGCCGGCAACAACGTGCTGACCGCCGGCGCCGGCAACAACACCATCCTCGCGGTGGGCGGCAACAACCAGATCTTCGCGGCGGGCAACGACACCGTCTTCGCGGCGGGCGGCAACGCCACCATCGGCGCGGGCACGGGCAACGCCTACCTGGCGATCACCGGCGGCAACAACCTGATCGCCGGCGGTCAGGGCAACACCACCATCGCTTCGGCGGCGGGCAACAACACGATCTTCGGCGGCTCGGGCAACACCACGATCGCTGGCGGTTCGGGCAACGATCTTCTGATCGGCAGCACCGCGAAGTCGGGCAACGCCGTCCTTGGCGGCTTCGCCGGCAACGACACGATCATCGGCGGCGTCGGCAACGACACGCTGTTCGGTGGTGAAGGCAACGACATCTTCGTGTTCAGCACCGTCTTCGGCGGCGGCAAGCACGTCATCGGCGACTTCAAGGCCGGCACCGACCTCATCGCGGTCCAGGGCTACGGCCTCACCGCGGCCCAGGTCGCGTCGCGCGTCACGGTCACCGGCGGCAGCTCGGTCATCTCGCTGTCGGACGGCACCCAGATCACGGTCGCCGGGGTCACCAACCTGACCTCCAGCAACTTCGCCGTCTAAGAAGAGTCTCTGCATTATCTGATGGACCTGCCGAGCGATCGGCAGGTCCATTTTTATGCGCTTCATGTCTCTGCCTTTCTTCGGCATGAAGGGTGGAAGCGAAGACCGACAAGGATCCGCCGGGCGGCTCCGGCGCCCTTGCGGACAGCCGCAACTCCGATCGGGACATCCCTGATCGGGACACCCCAAATCGAGGCAGGGGATCGTTCTTCATGGGTTCGGCCGGCAGCTCGAAAACCCAGGCCCGGCGCCTGGACGTGCAGCGCCTGGAAGGGCTGATTGCCGATGGGCGCATCGCCGAGGCCGAGACGGCGGCGGGCATTCTGCTGCGCCACAATGCCACCCACGTCTATGGTGCCGCCGGCCTTGCCCGCTGCGCCCTCGCACGGGGGGATCTGGGCACCGCGCTGCGCTGGGCCGAACGCGGCGCCCGCTTCGCTCCGAACGACATCGCGCTCAAGGCTTTCTTCGCCGCCCTGCTGATCGCGGCGGACCGCCCGGCCGAGGTGCCGCCGTTGCTGAGCGATACGGTTGAAAAGGCCGCCGTTCCAACCGCGGCTATCGCGTTGGGACAGGCCTTGGCCCGTCTGGGAGCGGCGGACCGCCTGCTTCCCTTGATCGTCCAACAACTGAACCGTTTCCCGGTGAGCGTCGCCCCCCTGTTGGGAGACCTTGCCGACCACGCCGTACTGACCGGGCAGGCCGTCGGTTGGGCGACTGCCGACATAGGCCTGAGGATCGTCGGTGCCCTTGCGCCGGATTCGTCGTCACCGAACCGGAACGGCCTAATCCGAATCGGATCCTCCCAGGATGCCGCCCTGCTCGTCATGGGCCGGGCGTCGTTCCTGCGGCAATATGGCCAGCAGGGCGACGGTGGGCCGATCCGTTTCGTTCTTCCCGTCGGCCCGGAGTTGGAAGGGCAGCCACTCTCCATCACCCTGGACGGAGAGCCCCTGCTCGGCACGCCCCTGCATCCCAGGCACCATGCAGCGGTCGAAGGAAGCGTCCTGCTTGATGATGGACCCGGCGGGGCCGCCGAAGCGGTGCTTTCCGGCTGGGCTTGGTGCCCCGGCGATCCGCCGCAGTCCGTCACCGTCCAAGTGACGGACGAGGCCGGACGCACCGTGACCGTGACTGCGAACCGTCCGGTACAGGGGGTGAGAGCCCAAGGGGTCGAGGACGGCCATTACGGCTTCCTCATCGATCCGGTCGTCGCCGGCCTCTCGCCCGGCCGTCTCCACGTCACCGCCGGACCAGGACATGCTCCCCTGGCTGGCAGCCCCCTTCCCTGGCCCGGCCCCCGCCGGATCGGACGGCGTTCCACGCCGGTCGGTCCGCGGCCATCCCGTCCGGCAGGGACGGGGCGCCCTCCAGCCGCTTCGCCAACCACTGGGGCATCGCCCATGGTGGACATCGTGATCCCGGTCCACCGCGGGCGGGAGGAGACGATGGCCTGTCTGCGGTCAGTCTTCGCGGCGGGGGATGCCACGCCGTGCGAGATCGTCGTCATCGACGACGCCAGCCCGGATGAGGACCTTGTCCGCGAACTGAAGGCGCTCGCCGAGGCGGGACGCATCACGCTGCTCCGCAACCAGCACAATCTCGGCTTTCCAGCCACGGTCAACCGGGGGCTGGCCCTGCATCCCGACCGTGACGCCGTGCTGCTGAACGCCGACACGCTGGTCGCCGGACCGTGGCTGGAACGGTTGCGCGCCGCGGCTTGGTCGGCGGCGGACGTCGGCACGGTCACCCCCCTGTCCAACGACGCAACGATCCTCAACTACCCCTCGGGGGCGGACCGGCCGTTCCCGCCGTCCCTGACGGAAACGGCGGCGCTCGACCGGCTGGCCCGCACGGTGAACGCCGGGTTGCGGGTCGACCTGCCGACGGCGGTCGGCTTCTGCGCCTACATCCGGCGCGATTGCCTCAGGGAGACCGGCCCCTTCGAAGAGTGGCTGTTCGGGCGCGGCTATGGTGAGGAGAACGATTTCTGTCTGCGCGCGCACCGGTTGGGTTGGCGCCATCTCGGGGCCGCCGACGTTTTCGTAGCACATGTGGGCGGACGCTCCTTCGGACGGCAGAAGGCGATCCTCGCCGCGCGCAACAGCCACCTGTTGGAACGGCTGCATCCCGGATACGACGCGCTGGTCCAGGACTTTATCGCCGCCGACCCGCTGATGGCCGCGCGCCGACGCCTCGACCTCGCCCGCTGGGCGGAGGGGGGCGGAACCGCACAGGGACCCGCCGTCCTGCTGGTCACGCTCGCCGGGCGTGGCGGGGTCGCCCGCTTCATCGAGGAGCGCACCGACGTTCTGCGCGCGGAGGGCTGGCGCGTCCTGCGGCTCATTCCCGAAACCGCCGGAGCCGCGGAGGGAAACGAGGACGATGACGAGGACGATGAGGAGAATGCCCGGCGCCATCCTTCCATCCCGTCCGAGCGCCGCTGCCGGATCGAGGCCATGGACCGGCCCGACCTGCGCGATCTGGTGTTCCGCACCCGCGGAGAACTTGACGAACTGGTCGAGGCCCTGCGGCTGGCCGGCACGGCGGCGGTGGAGATCCATCATCTGCTGGGCCATGACCCCGCGGTGCTGGACTTGGCCGGGCGGCTCGGCGTTCCTTATGATCTCACCATCCACGATTACGGCCTGATCTGCCCGCGCCTCAGCCTGGTGGACAAGGACGGGCGCTATTGCGGGGAGCCGGAGTTGGCCGCCTGCGAACGCTGCACCGCCGATCCGGACGACCGTGCCGACCCGGAACTGACGGTGGGTGCTCTGCGCCGGCGCACGCGCACTCTGGCCGCCGGCGCGCGTCGGGTGACGGCGCCGACCCGCGATGTGGCGGCGCGGCTGCTGCGTCACATCGCCCCGCGCCCCATCGAGGTCAGGCCCTGGGAAGATATCGCCCCGCCGCCACCCCAGCCGCCCCGCCGCCGGGACGGCCGCCGGTGGCGCGTCTGCACGATCGGCGCCGTCGGCATCCAGAAAGGCTACGAGGTTCTCTTGGCCTGCGCCCGCGACGCCGCGGCGCGCGGCCTGCCATTGGAATTCGTGGTGGTCGGCTTCAGCGAGGCGGACCCGCCCCTGTTCGAGACGGGGCACGGCTTCGTCACCGGCCGCTTCACGGAGGCGGAGGCGGTGGCTTTGGTGCGGGCGCAGGAGGCCGACATCGCCTTTCTGCCGTCCATCTCGCCGGAGACCTGGTGCTACGCCCTGTCCACCGCCTGGAAGGCCGAACTGGAGGTGGTGGCCTTCGACCTGGGAGCGATGTCCGAGCGCATCCATGAGAAGGGTGGCGGCCATCTGCTGCCACCGTTGCTGGAGGCTGCGACAATCAACGACGCCCTCCTGGGCATTCTTGACGCTCATACGCCGCATGGCGTAGCAATCGGGCAGTCCTCTTCCTTTCGGTCAGATTACAGGCCAAGCATTCCGGGGGCGGATTCGGATGGTCCGAACGCCTTCTGTTCAATTTCCCAGTCCCGCGGGGGGTCGTCGATGATCGGTAAAGTTGCGTCCACAGAAGCCCAACAACCCTCTCAGATCAAGGCGACGGCCCAGACCCTGTCGCTGGCACCCGGTTTCTATTCGCTGATCGTCACGAGCGGCGGCGGCATGGCGGCGGCCGGCGAGTTTCCTCTTCCCAGCGTTCAGCTCGCTGCGTCCCCCAACAACCATTCCGGCACCACCGTCGAGATGATTGGCAGCGTGGCCGGAAATTGGCTTAGCAAGCCGGGCGACACCATCATCATCAAGGTGTCGGGTGGGCCCGCGAACCTGATCCTGTCCTCCTACAAGCACACCGAACGGCAGAACGCGCTGCTCTCGCTCCAGTTCGCCCGCATCGACGATGCCCCGGCGGATTCTCCCGCGGCTCAGCAGGCCGCCGCTCCGGTGGCAGCGTCCGCTCCGGTCAAGGGCGCGCAGTTCCAAGCGCCGGCAGCTTCATCGACTGTCCGTCCGCGCACCGAAATCCTGGCCCACATCCAGCGCCAGGGCGATCTGCGTTTCGCCGATTCCAACTGGGCCGGCGCGGTCGGACAGCGTCTGTGGATCGAGGCCTTCTCGATCACCCCGGTCGAGGGCATCGCCTCCGAGGACATCGAGTACAAGGGCCTGACCGCGAACGGCTGGGAAACCCCCTGGATCAGCGGTGGCGGCATGTGCGGCAGCCGCGGCCTGGGCACGCCCCTGGTCGGCTTCTCGATCCGCCTGCGCGGCGCCACGGCCGAGCGTTTCGATTGCGTCTATGAGGGGGCCTTCGTCAGCGGCTACCGCTCGCCCGCCGGACAGAACGGCAGCCCCTGCCGCTCCGACGCGATCAGCGACGCTCTGGAAGGCTTCCTGCTGCGCTTCGTCGAGAAGGCCGGCGGCACCCAGCCGCGTTCCTATTGATCCGGAACGCCCACAGGCCGATGCTCAAGACCGTGCTCAATGTCGGATGCGGTCAGCGCGCCATTTCCATCCTCGGCAGCTCCCTGCCGACGGATGGGTGGCGGGAGCTGCGTCTCGACATCGACCCGAAGGTCGACCCGGACATCATCGCTTCGATAACGGACATGGTTCCGGTGCCCGACGGGTCGGTGGATGCCGTCTGGTCGTCGCACAATCTGGAGCATCTCGACCCGCACGACGTGCCGGTGGCGCTGCGGGAGTTCCTGCGCGTCCTGACGCCGGGTGGCACGCTCTTCTTGAGCGTGCCCGACCTGCAGGCGGTGGCGAAGCTGGTGGCTGAGGATCGGCTGGACGAGCCCCTCTATGACTCCAGGAACGGCCCGATCCGGCCGTTGGACGTCGTGTACGGCTATGGTCCGGCCCTGGCCATGGGAAACCGCTTCATGGCCCACCGCACCGGCTTCACCCCGAACCTGCTCGGGCGCCTGTTGCAGGAGGCGGGTTTCGAACCGGTGGCGATCTGGCGGCGGGCCGAGGCGTACGAATTGCAGGTCAAGGCTTTCCGTCCACCCGCGCCGGCGGACGCGCTGAAGGAGCTTGGCCTCGTCCCGCCGTCCGCCGGCTGAGGCTCGGGAACCATGCTCATCCTGGCCCGCAGCGGATGGCGGGCCTTCTTTGCGGAATCGGCGGCACGCGATGAACTATCTCTTCGTCCACCAGAACTTTCCGGGCCAATACCAGCACATCGTGCAGCATCTGGCAGCCCAGCCGGGCAACCGGGTGGTTTTCATCTCGCACGACAGCCCAGCCCAGATTCCCGGCGTGGAGCGCGCGGTCTACCAGCCCTTCCGGACGGCGAAGCCGACGACGCACCATTACATCCAGGAACTGGAGCTGGCGGTCGTCTATGGGCAGAGCGTCCATGAGGTCTGCCGCCGCCTGAAGGCCGAAGGCTTCCGCCCCGACATCATGATCGGGCACAACGGCTGGGGCGAGACGCTGTATATGAAGGACGTCTGGCCGGATGTTCCTCTGCTCGCCTATTTCGAGTTCTTCTATCACCTGCACGGGGCCGACATCGGCTTCGATCCAACGGTGCCGGTCACCGAGAACGACGGCCCACGGGTGCGCACCAAGAACGTCATCAACACGCTGGGCTTCGACGCCGCCGACTGGGGCCAGACCCCGACCGGCTGGCAGTGGTCGCTCTATCCCGACTACATGCGTTCGCGCATCAGCGTGATCCACGAGGGCGTGGACACCACCATCGTCCACCCGGAGCCCGACGCGTGGCTGCGCCTGCCGTCGGGCCTGACGCTGACCCGCAAGGACGAGGTCATCACCTATGTCGCCCGCAACCTGGAGCCTTACCGGGGTTTCCATGTCTTCATGCGCGCCCTGCCGGAGATCCTGAAGCGGCGGCCCAAGGCCCATGTGCTGATCGTCGGCGGCGACGAGGTCAGCTACGGGCAGGTGTCCGGTGACGGGAGGAGCTACCGTGACATCCTGATGGCCGAGATCGGGTCGGGTATCGACCGAAGCCGCGTGCATTTCCTGGGCAAGATCCCCTACGGCACCTATTTGTCGGTGCTCCGCGTCTCGTCTGCCCACGTCTACCTGACCTATCCCTTCGTTCTGTCCTGGTCCTTCCTGGAGGCCATGGCGTCGGGCTGCCTGCTGATCGGCTCCGCCACCATCCCGGTTGAGGAGGTCCTGCGCGACCGGCAGAACGGCCTGCTGGTGGACTTCTTCGACGGGGCGGCCTTGGCCGACCGGGTCGACGAGGTGTTCGAGCATCCCGACCGTATGCAGACCCTGCGCGACCGGGCGCGGCGGACGGTGGTCGAGAATTACGATCTCCGCACCGTCACCCTGCCCCGTCATCTCGCTCTGATCGACGATCTGATCGCCGGACGGAACCCCGCGGAAAGGACCCCGACATGAGCGCGTGGAGCGACGGCTACAACGCCGACATCGCCTACACCCATGGTGCCTATCGCGAGCTGACGCCCGGTTACCTGTCCTACGTCTGCCTGCTGAACGGCATCCGGCCGCCGCGCACCGACCGGGCCTTCCGCTATTGCGAGCTGGGCTGCGGCCAGGGGATGACCCTGAACATCCTGGCGGCGACCCACCCCCACGGGCGTTTCACCGGCATCGACTTCAACCCGCTGCACGTCGCCGGGGCGCGCCGGCTGGCCGAAGAGGCGGGGCTGTCCAACGTCACCTTTCTGGAGCGGAGCTTCCAGGAGGTGGCCGCCGGAGCGCTGCCGGCGGACGAGGCCGGCGAGGGTTTCGACGTCATCGTCCTGCACGGCGTCTACAGTTGGGTCAGCCCGGAGAACCGCCGGGCGGTGGTGGACATCCTGGAGAAGGCGCTGAAGCCCGGCGGGCTGGTCTTCGTCAGCTACAACGCCATGCCCGGCTGGGCGCCGCTGCTTCCTCTGCAGAAGCTGATGTTGGCGCACGCGGCGGCCAACCCGGCCCGCAGCGACCGGCAGCTCGACGCGGCGCTCGGCTTCATCGGCCGGTTGAGCGAGGGCGGGGCCGGCTATTTCGCCGCCAACGCCACCCCCGGGCAGCATCTCGAAACGATCGCGAAGCAGGATCGCCACTATCTGACGCACGAGTATCTGAACACCCATTGGGAGCCTCTGGGCCATGCCCAGGTGGCGCAGGACATGGCACGAGCGAAGCTGGGCTACGCCTGCTCCGCCAACATCCCGCACAATTTCGACGAGCTGTCGGTCCGTCCGGAACTGCGGGCCATCCTGGCGGAGATCGCCGACCCGACGCTGGCGGAGACGGTGCGCGACTTCGCCATGAATCAGGTGTTCCGCCGCGACATCTTCGTCCGCGGCCTGGACCGGCTGCCCGCCGCGGAAGCCACCGCGGAACTCCAGCGGCTTCGTTTCACCCTGACGGTCCCGCGCGAGAGCGCCGGGCTGGCGGTTCCGGTTCCGCTGGGCGAACTGCGCCACGATCCGGGGCTCGGCCTGCCAATCCTCGACGCGCTTGCCACGGGCACGCCGAGCCTCGGCGAGATCGCGGCGCTGCCGACGATGGCGCGGCACGATTTCGGCACGATCTCCCGCTTTGTGGCGCTCCTGATTTCCGCCAACCAAGTCCATCCCCTGGTGGAACCTGCGGAGGAAGGCCATCAGGCGGCCGGACGGCTGAACCGCGCGATCGGTCGGCGCATGCTGGTCGACGAAAGCCTGTTCTTCCTGGCGGCGCCCACGATCGGGCTGGGCATCGGGGCCGACTCTCTGGAGCGTCTCGTCCTGGCCGGTCTTCTGGCCGGGCAGCCGGTGGATATCCAGCCCCTCAGCGGCTTTGTGATGGACGCGCTGCGCACGCTTGGGCGCACGATCTTCGCCGAGGATGGTTCACCCATCTCCGACCCGGACGTCATGCGCCCGCTGGTCGCCGCGAAGCTGGCCGATTTCCTGCCGCAGAAGCTGCCAGTGTGGCAGCGGCTCGGCATCCTGTGATGGAAGGCGGGGCGCCGGAAAGGGCTGTGGCGCCCATCGGCGCCCCGTCGTATGGTTCGTCCGTTTTCCACACCCCAGGACTTGAAGATGAGCCATTCCGCCGCCGACCGCGTCCGCGAAGCCCTGCTTGAGACGTCCCGGAACTTTGCGGCCTTCGCCCAGCAGGCCGAGCAGATCGACGCCGCCGCCGGGCTGATGATCGACGGGCTGAAGGGTGGCGGCAAGGTGCTGTTCTGCGGCAACGGCGGATCCGCCGCCGATTCCCAGCATCTCGCGGCAGAGCTGACGGGCCGCTATCTGCGGGACCGCGCGCCACTGGCGGCGGTGTCCCTGACGGTGGACACCTCCGCCCTGACGGCCATCGCCAACGATTATTCCTACGACGAGGTGTTCGCCCGGCAGGTTCGCGGACTGGGGCGGGCCGGCGACGTGCTGGTTGGCATCTCGACCAGCGGGAACAGCCGCAACGTGGTGGCCGCCCTGGAAGCCGCACGCGCGCTCGGCATGCGCACCATCGGCCTGACCGGCGCAGCCGGCGGGCGGATGAAGGAGCTGTGCGACGTCTGCCTGTGCGTCCCGTCCACCGACACCCCGCGCATCCAGGAAATGCACATCGCCGCCGGCCACATGCTGTGCGAGTTGGTCGAGAACGCCTTCGTCTGACGAAGGCCCCCTACCCAGGAGCGGCTCCTCCTCGACTCAGTGCACGCCGTCACCCTCAGCGCCATGGCCGCAACGGGCACCGATTACCGACAGCCAGCAGCAACCTGAATGCAGTTGCCGGGAAACCCGGCACGGTTCAGCCCACTTCAGGCCGTTTTCCGGGCTATCACGACACGACTGCCGCCGACCGGCCAACAAGCACCGCGGAGCGTCAATCCAACCTCCAGGTCCGTGACGGCACCAAGGATACGATTCAATGCGGGAGCTATGGCGAATTCGGCCGTGTGGGCAGCGCGTTGCGACGAGCGGCGGCCAGACGCCAGACGCGAGGTCATCAGCAATGGCAACAGCAAAGACAAGAAGGACGTAGACTGAAGGATCTCAAAACCGGCCTTGCGGACTTTGGCGTCGAGTTCGCCACGGCGATACCGCCGTACATGATGCGCCGCCGCATCCGTTTCGCTCCACAAAAAGGGATGCTGAGGCACGGTTAAAAGCAAACCGCCACCGGGCACCAACGCCGCCGCCAGTTCGGTCAGCACGGCCTCATCTTCTTCGATGTGCTCGATCACATCGAATGCGCCCACCAGTTCGAAAGCGCTGCGCAGAGGAATGCGCCGCGCGTCCATCTGCATGAACTCCGCTCCCGGTTCCAGGCGTTCCCGAGCGTTGACCAAGCCGGAAGGATGCAGCTCACTGCCAACCAGACGAGTCCAGCGGCGCAGCCCGGCCACCTCGGCCAACACGGCACCATTACCGCAGCCAACTTCCAGATAGGAGCGCGCCTGCGGAAAATGCCGGTTGATCAGGCCGGTGAGAAGACGGTTTCGGGTGCGGAACCAGAAATGCCTTTGCTCAACCTCCTTAAGCGCAGCGAAAGCGGACGGATCAATGCCGGACACTGTGTCTGCCAAATCCGGGGCGAACATTGGAATACCGTCAACCCTGGACACACCGCCGCCGCACGCCGGGCAGCACCAGCCGGTGGGCCAGAGCATCCCATCGACCTCGACCGTATCGCCAGCACCGCAGGTTGGGCACAACCGAAGCCCCATCGCCAAGGACGGCATTACCGAAACACCGCGGTGAGAGCCACGCCCGCAACGATAAGAGCGAGACCGACCATCTGGGGCCAATTGATGACCTCGCCCAAGAACAGGGCGGCACCACAAGGCACCAGGACGAAGCTCAAGGCCATGAACGGATAGGCATACACGATCGGCAGGGACCGCACGGCGAGCAGCCAGCACAGCGCGGCCATCCCAGCCCCTGCGAAACCCGTTATCACCAGCGGATCGAGGAACATGCGCAGGAGATAAGAACCGGCGCCTTCGCTCACATCGCTTGCCAGAACGCCCGCGCGGGCCTTAATGATCAACTGGCCATAAACCGTGAAGAGCAGAGTTCCGGCAAGGAACAGATATTTCAACATGGAATGCACAACCCAACCAAGCGGCCACCCCGCCCCGTCATAGGCATACCACCAGCTCTCGGCGGACCGCCAGCCCCACGACGCACCAGCCGACCGGACCCTTCATGAACGTCTCGATCATCCAGTCCTGTTACATTCCCTGGAAGGGCTTCTTCGATCTGATCGGCCGAACCGACGTCCACGTCATTCTGGATGGCGCGCAATATGTCAAGCGGCACTGGCATAACCGCAACCGGATCATGACGACCGACGGCCCGATCTGGCTTACCATTCCGGTGGCGACGAAGGCGCGTTTCGAACAGTCAATTGAGGACGTCCGCTTTGCCGAACCTTGGGCGGAAAAGCATTGGCGCGCGATCGAACTTGCCTACCGGCGCGCGCCCTTCTTCGCCGATGAAGCTCCGGCGTTGCGGACGCTGTACGAGCAGGCCGACCGCCTGTCCACGCTGACCGAGGTGAACGAACTGTTCCTTGTCGGATTGTTGAAACGGCTTGGCATCACCACCCGCGTGGTGCGGGACCGGAACTTCGAACCCGAAGGGAAGCGTGGAGACCGGCTGCTGGACATCTGCCGCAAGGCGGGCGCCACCCGCTATCTGTCCGGCCCGTCGGCACGCGATTATCTTGACGAGGCGCCGTTCACGGCGGCAGGAATCTCCGTCGATTGGATGAGCTATGGTCCCTATCCGCCTTATCCCCAACGGGGGCCGGCTTTCGACCATGCCGTTTCCGTGATCGACGTACTGTTCGCGGTCGGGCCCGATGCGCCGGCCTATTGCCAGTCCCTTGTCAAGGTTCACGGTCCGTGAAGATATCCTTCGTCACGACGATCTATCGCACCGCGGATGACATCGAGCCTTTCGCGGAACGGGCGGCGGAGGCGGCCCGACGGCTCGGTTTCGACCATGAAGTGGTCTTCGTCAACGACGGCTCTCCCGACAACGGGGCGGCCGTCGCCGTGGCGCTTGCCGAACGGGACCCCAGCGTCGTCGTCGTGGACTTGTCCCGCAACTTTGGCCAGCACAAGGCATTATGGACCGGGCTGGGCATCGCAACCGGCGATCTCGTCATGATGATGGACGGCGACCTGGAAGAGGACCCGCTGTGGGCAGTGGACTTTCATCAAGCCATGGTCAGGGAGCGGGCGGATGTCGTCTACGGCGTTCAGGTTCGGCCCAAGGGCAACCCGCTTTATCAGATGTGCCGCAACGCGTTCTACAGCCTGCTCGGCTTCCTCAGCGACCTTGATTTTCCGCGCGATGTGACAACGGCCCGATTGATGTCACGGCGGTACATCGACGCGCTTCTGACGTTCGATGAGCGGGAAATCTTTCTGGTTGGAATCATGCACGTGACCGGCTTCCGGCAGGTTCCGCTACCGGTCAGAAAGGAAGCGCTCGCACCGACGAAATACACGCTCCGCAAACTGCTCCGGTTGTTCCTGATGGCGGTCACCGCGTTTTCCATCGCGCCGCTGATCGGGGTGTTTCTAACGGGGCTCGCAATCAGCGCCGGATCGGTTCTCTTGATCGCCTTCTTGGTCCTGCGGTATTTCATCACCGGAATTGGGGTTCCGGGATGGACCTCGGTGATGATCGGGCTTCTGCTGTTCAGCGGCCTGTCAATGTTCATCAACGGTGTGATTGCCATCTACATCGGGACGATCTTTCTTGAGGTCAAGCGGCGTCCGCGGACCATCATAACGGCGATCCACCGTTCGACGGCGCCACCGAGCACCGTATCCCCTGTCAATGCCCTGGAAGACGCAAGCCCATGAGCCGCCGGCCATTCCTCGACCGAGTTGCAGCCTATTACAGTGACCGCTTGGCGACCCATGGGCCGACCGCCCGCGGCGCGGATTGGCGTGACGAGTGTTCGCAGGAACTTCGCTTCGCCCGGCTGTTGGACCTTGTCGGAACCGACAACCGCGGCAGCATCGCCGAACTGGGCTGCGGATATGGAGCGCTTGCCGCCTTTTTGCGCCGCAACGGCCGACCCAATCCTTACCATGGGGTGGACATCGCCCCCGACATGGTGCGAGCGGCACGCCAGACCCATGGCGGATTGGTGGATGTGGTGTTTGAGGAAAGCGATGCTCCTCCACCGGCCGACTACGTCGTTGCCAGCGGCATCTTCAATGTCCGCTTTGACATTCCCGACCAGGAATGGCTGGGATTCGTTCAGGAGACGATCGCGGCGATGGCGGCACAGGCACGGCGTGGCATCGCCTTCAACGTCCTGACCGCCCATTCCGACCGTGACCGCATGGACCCGCGCCTCTACTATGCCTCGCCGGCGGAGCTTCTGGACTGGTGCATCCAACGTTTCGGGCGGCACGTCGCCCTGCGGCACGATTATGGGCTTTACGAGTTCACTCTGCTGGTTCGGCACACCCCGGAGGAACGGCCATGAAGCCCATCGTGATCTTCGGGGCCGGCGACATTGCCGAATTGGCAGACTTCTACTTCACGCGCGAGGCCGGGCGGGTGGTCGCCGCTTTTGTTGTCGACGCCGGCTATCTTGATGCGCACACTCGGTTCGGCCGTCCGCTGGTTGCCCTTGATGAGATCTCAGCCCGCTTTCCAGCCGCTTCGCACGACGCTTTTGTCGCGCTTTCCTATCAGTCGATGAACCGGCTCCGCGCCGCCAAATGCACCGCCCTGAAAGAGGCCGGCTATGAGCTGGCGAGTTACATCAGTCCGCGGGCCACCGTCTATACGAAGCGCATCGGGGAAAACGCTTTCATCTTGGAAGACAACACCATCCAGCCCTTTGTGACCATTGGCGACAACGTGACCTTGTGGAGCGGCAACCACATCGGACACCACAGTGTGATCGGATCGAACTGCTTCATCACGTCCCATGTGGTGGTGTCCGGTGGAGTAACGATCGGCGAAAACAGCTTCCTGGGCGTCAACACGACAATTCGGGACCATGTCTCGCTGGGAGCGTTCACCCTCGTGGGAGCAGGAGGGCTGATTACAAAAGACACCGCCGCGGAAAGCGTCCATATGCCCATTGACCATACGGAAGAGCGGCGCGTGAAAAGTACACGCCTGAAATCCATCTGACAGAAGGGGGGCAGGACGTGGCTCTGCTGCTCGGTATCGGGAATGTTTGGCGCCCGCTTGGCCAAGTACAGGCTGCACCGGGAATTGCCCCCTGGGGGATGAGTCACGCCAGCTATCCGACGGTCTTGCCGCTCGATGGCGAACGGGTCCGCGTCTTCTTTTCCACCCGTGACGCGCAGCAACGCTCGTCCATCGCCGCGCTTGACCTCGGTCTTGAAGGCGACCGCTTCGAGGTGCTGGGGGCGCCCCGAGGCCCTCTTCTCTCACCAGGACCGCGAGGGGCTTTCGATGCCGACGGTGTGACGGTCGGTTGCGTCCTTCGTCATGACGGCCGAACATACGTCTTTTATCTCGGTTGGACCGTGCTCCAGCGAGTGCCGTTCACGAACTTCATTGGTCTTGCCGTCGGCGAGGACGACGGGGCGCTTATCCGGGTTTCGCCCGTTCCCATAGTCGGGCGCAGCCGGGAGAACCCCTTCACCCTTGGATATCCGTGGGTGATCCGCGATGGGATCGGCTGGCGCATGTGGTTCGGTTCGCATTTGGCTTGGGGCGACACAGGGCTACAGATGACCCACGTGATCAAGGAGGCGCGATCCGTTGACTTGACGACATGGACGCCTGGGGATCGAACGGTCATTGACATCGCGGGGGCCGATGACCCGGACGAGTTCGCCGTTTCCCGCCCTTCGGTGATCCGTGAACCGGATGGAAGCCTGTCCATGTGGTACGCGCGGCGGCGGCCGGACTATGCGCTGGGCTTTGCCCGCTCGGCCGATGGCGCGACCTGGAAACGGGACGATGCAGCGATCCGCTTCCAGGGTGCTCCTGAACCATGGGAGAGTCGGGAACGAACCTATCCATGCGTTTTCGATCACGCCGGCCACCGCTACATGCTCTACAACGGCAACGGTTATGGCCGCGAAGGGTTCGGGTTGGCGATCCAGGAAGAGCGGCGATGACACCGGCTGCACAGCGGGTTTCCCGTTTCGTCATGACCCGCTTTTTGGCGGAGGGGCGTCGCACCCAAAGTCGACCCCCTTGTCGTAACGGTGAAGTCTCCCCGTTTCAGCTTCCCAAACATACAGTTCTCCTTCGGCGGTAAGACGCCAAAGTTCCCCCTGCGCGGGAGCGCACCAGGATGTCGTCATACCGGCGCCATCCCATTTCACATGATGGCGGTCGGCCCGCACAGCGGTGGCAAAATAACGGACCTGTTCGGGCGCAAGCCGCTCTTGAAGCCTTGGGAAGGCGTTCATCAGCGCACCGGTCATGTCCCAAAAGGCCTCGAACCCTTCAACCGCCGTTTCTTGCTTTGGAAGATAGACGACGATAAAGGCGTTCGGCGACGCAGTGTCGGCGATTTTTTCACCAGGGAAGGACGCAAGAAGGGCTTTCTGCCGCTCCCAGGACGTTGCCCACTCCGCTAAACGGTACTGCGTCGAAACGCCGAGGATGGCGATCAGTGCGCAGAGGGCCAAGATGGCGGCGTGGCGCCCCAACCGACCCACCGCTCCGAACGCGCCAAGGACAAGCGCCGGCAGCAGGCTGAACCACACACTGGCTGTGCTCATGGTCCGGGAAAAAACACCGACCGACTCCAACCGATAGCCAGCCAATGCGAACATAATCGCCGAGCCCACCCCGCCCGCTATGACAGCCATGAGACATGCAAAAATCAGCAACCGGTTGCGGTGTGTTGCAAGACCGTAAGCGATGGCGGCGAACAGAACAGCGAGCACCGCCCAAAAGGCCTGAGGGTAGACTACGGCACGGTTCACCTCCTGCGGCAAAAGACGCAGGCTGAGAAAAATCGTGTCGAACCAATTCGGGTTGAATGATCGATTGATGCCGATGCCGAAGGCGTGCAAAGCCCGGTTGGCAAACAAAGGGATGGCCTGGAGCGCCAGAAAGCCACCGGTCAATAGCCCAATATGGCGCCATCGCACCGCACCGTAACGAGTACGATCCGCAGCGGCGTTGATTATCAACAGAGGAATGAAGGCGAACCAGAACAGTTCATTGATCAATTGACCAAGTAAAAAGAGCCCGCCTCCCGCATAAAGCCGGTTTCGAAGGGGAGCCTCCGATAAAAGGACAAGCGCAACACCGCAGAAACAGGTGATTGCCAGTTGCCCAACGGTCGGCGTTGGCCAAACGGTCAGGCCCAACGCCCAAGGGAGTGCAAGCCACACGCTGGCGCACAAGGCCATGCTCCAGCGTGCCATGTCCCGATCATCCGAGATGAGCACGACAAGGCGATGGCCGACGGCGCCGATCGCGACCGCATTCAACGTCACCAGTCCGGCAAGAACAGTGTGCCAGGCCACAGGGTTGTCAAAAATCGTGTGCCTGAGAAAAGCCGTTCCCGCCCAATACAGAGGTCTGGTAATTTGATTTATGAATTCATCGTATTCCGAGTAACGCAAAGGTCTTAATATATTATACCAGTCATCGTGGTAGAAACCAAGAAATAATGGGCGCCAGGAAAACAAACAGATAAAAACAATAGCAGGCACTAAAAAATAAATTGATATGGAGAGCAATCTCTTCTTTTTTGGTAAATTATCTGCCATTGACTCCACTCCAGATTGGAATAATACAGGATTCTATCCAGGAATTAACAAAAAGAATTTATGGAAATAGAAACACCCGATTTAATTTCGAATTATCCCTGCCATTTCCTTGGGAAAGCTCACAGAATGTCTTCAAGATGCCTGCCGAAGCTCTCGATCACCCGATCGACAGCATCGTTTCCCATTCCTGGATAAAGAGGCAACCTTAGAAGCCGCTGCGCAATGGCATCCGTCACCGCCAGATCACTTGCCGCACGGCCGAAACGTCGGCCAGCCGGCGCCGTATGCAGCGGGACGTAATGGAACGGGGCAAAAATCTCCTCCAACTGCAACCGACGGATCATCTCCTGCCGGGTCTCACAATCTGGCATCAGAGCGTAATAGAGGTGTGCATTATGAGTGCAGTGGCTTGGAATATTCGGCAAGCCAATGCCCTGCGATCGATAACCATGGAGTGCCTTGTCGTACCGCGTCCAGTATCCCATGCGCTCGTTCTGTATACGGTGCGCCTGCTCAAGCTGCCCAAACAAAAACGCGGCGATCAACTCGCCTGGAAGGTAAGAGGAGCCGATATCGACCCAGGTGTACTTATCGACTTGGCCACGGAAAAATTTCTGTCGGTTCGTTCCCTTATCACGGATGATTTCTGCACGCTCATTGTAGGTGGCGTCGCGCAGAAGCAGGGCCCCGCCTTCACCCGCAATGATGTTTTTCGTTTCATGAAAGCTGAAGGCAGCCATATCGCCGATCGAACCCGCCGCCCGTCCATGGTACTTGGAACCGAAAGCATGTGCCGCGTCCTCGATCACAGCGAGGTCGTGTTGGCGGGCAATGGCACCTATAGCGTCCATTTCGGCGACAACACCAGCATAGTGGACCACGCTGATTGCTCGCGTGCGTGGCGTGATTGCATCGGCGATGAGGGTCTCGTCAAGATTCAGAGTATCCGGCCTGATATCCACGAACACCGGCACCCCACCTCGCAATGCCACCGCACTGGCGGTCGAGACGAAAGTAAAGGACGGCATGATGACCTCATCCCCAGGCCCAATGTCGAGCAGGATGGAGGCCATTTCTAACGCTGCCGTGCAGGAATGCGTCAGAAGGGATGCGTGAACACCTGTGAAGTCTTTCAGCCATGCGTGGCATTGTCGAGAGTAGTGCCCATCACCAGCCAACTGCCCGCGCTCAATAGCATTCTTAATATGCTCGATCTCTTTGCCGGCGATGGAAGGAAGGTTAAATGGGATTTTCATCAAGCACGCATTCTTGGATGGGGTCGCAACAGGAGCGTCGCAGACCGGAATGCATCGGTGCTCCCAACGTTTCTGCAACCCGCACCGCGCATCTCGGTTCCTGTTACACGGCCAACCGGAAGACGTCCATACCAAAGTGTCGGGCCGGCAACGCAACCATTGGGGGCAAAATTTCATTTGCTTGCCCCCTGCCCCGCAGCAAAAACGGCTCAAGCCTCGGAATCGCCAGCGGCCACGCGTTTACCAAGCCCGACGAACCACAGCCTTGGGCCCATGCCCGGCAGGCGGAACCCATCATGGACTGGATGCCGTCGAGCGTAATTCCTCATTTACACTCGACGGTAGGGGCCGCGACGGCGGCCGCGAAGACCCATACCTGCAAAGGCAAGCGGCCGGACAGCCGTACCCGCCGTTTGAGGGCGAGCGTAAAGCCTGATGAATCAGGCTTTACGCTCGAAGTTATGAGAACACCGTTTGCGGCCATGCCAACCCTCGATCACGACAAACCTCCCAACCGTTCCGCCACTTCGTTGGCGATGGCGAGGCAGGAGGTCAGGCCCGGGGATTCCATGCCGAACAGATTGACCAGACCCGGCATTCCATGCGTCCCCGGTCCCTGGATCAGGAAATCGGCCTGCGGCTGGCCGCGGCCGCTCAGCTTCGGACGGACGCCGGAATAGGCCGGCACCAGGGCGCCGTCGGGCAGGCCCGGCCAATAACGCCGAACCTCACCGTAGAAGCCGTCGGCCCGTTTCGGGTCCACCCGGTAGTCAGGCCGGTAGTCGAGCCGGTCGTAGCCCGCGGGGTCCAGCCACTCCACGTCCGGGCCGAAACGGGCCTGCCCGGCCAGATCCAGCGTCAGGTGGACACCCAGCCCGCCATCCACCGGCACCGGATAGACCAGCCGCGCGAAGGGTGAGCGCCCCTGCCCCAGCGCGTAGTAATTGCCCTTGGCCAGCACCCGCGGCGGCACACGCTCCGCCGGGAAATCCTCCAGATTGCGGGCCACCCCCCAGGCGCCCAGCCCGGCGGCGTTGACCAGCGTGCCGCAGGCGATGCGCATCGGCTCCGCCCCGCCGACCTCCAGTTCGAAACCGTCCGCGGCCCGATGGGCGCGCTCCAGGGGGCTGAGCAAGGCCAGCATCGCGCCCGCCGCCTCCGCATCGCCCCGCAGGGCCAGCATCAGACCGTGGCTGTCGATGATGCCGGTGGACGGCGACAGCAGGGCGCCCACGCAGCGCAGGCCGGGCTCCAGCGTCACGGCCTCGGACGCGGAGAGCGGGACGAGATCCGCCACCCCATTGGCGGCGGCTTGGGCGCGGATGGCCTCCAGGCGGGGCAACTGAGCCTCCTCGGTGGCGACGATCAGTTTGCCGATGCGCTTGTGCTCCACACCATGCGCCGCGCAGTAGGCGTAGAGCGCGTCACGCCCGGCCACGCACAGACGCGCCCGCAGGCTGCCCGTGGGGTAGTAGATGCCCGCGTGGATGACCTCGGAGTTGCGCGAGCTGGTGCCGGTGCCGATGGCGTCCGCCGCCTCCAGAATCACCACCTCCCGCCCGGCGCGGGCCAGCCGGCGGGCCACCGCCAGCCCGATCACCCCGGCCCCGACCACCACACAGTCCACCCGCTCCATCGTCCCTCTCCGGTCTTTCCAAAGGGCTGATCCCAAGGATCGATCAGGTCCAAAAGGCCGCGAAAGCATCCGGTCGCGCAAGAGGAATGGGCACGGCGCGTCCAGACGGACCACTCCCCTTCAGCCCACTGCCCCCGCAAGTGACGTCCGGACGGATAGGGTCAGCCCAAGAAAGATCACCCGCCAAGACATTGTTGTCACCCGCGTTACGCCCCACAGGAAAATCAAATACCCAGCACGGTAACTTAAGCGCTAAAGCCTTAATTTATTTATTTACATTAATTATTTAGTTTATATCTCCTCAGAATTCGTTGAATGACCGCGCTCCGTTTCTGAATTGAAGAGATGTTTTTACAAACAACCCTCTTTTATTCAAAAGGTGGTGGCCATGAGCGCACCGGATTACACATCCCCGGTATCCGAAATCATGGGAAACGGACGCATTGAAATCGATTCATTGCTTTCCGGATACAAATGGGGCGAAGGGAGCAATCCGGGGGCCGGGGTTTCCCTGACCTATTCTTTCGGTACTGCCGGCCTGTCGGCCTATCGGGACGGCTATCTGACCCCAGACCCGGGAAGCCTTTGGACCCTGTCCGGCACGGCACAGGCGGCGATCCGCCAAGCGCTCGGCACCTGGACGGCGGTGGCGAACATCACCTGTACCGAGGTCGCCGACAACGCCCTGTCCTGCGGCGACCTCCGCTTCGGAGGGAGCAACGCCCCGGCAACCGCCTACACGGTTCTGCCCGTGGTGGATCTGCCGGAAGCGGGCGACGTGTGGTTCGGCTCCCTCTTTGCCGATCCGACCCTGTCCTGGGCAGCCGGCTCCTACACCTACCAGACCATCGTCCACGAGATCGGACACGCCTTCGGCCTGAAGCACCTGCATGAGGAATACGGGGCTTTTCCGATCGCTCCCACCGGAATCGACAGCCAGCTCTACAGCACGATGAGCTACCGGTCCTACCCCGGGGCGCCTCCGGAGATGGGCTATTGGCAGGATCGTTTTCCGACCACCCCCATGGTCGACGACATCGCGGCCATCCAGTATCTGTACGGCGCCAACATGTCGACCAACGCCGGGGACACCGTCTATTCCTGGGCGCCTGGACAGGCGATCTTCGAAACCATCTGGGACGGCGGCGGCAACGATACCATAAGCTGGGCCAACCAGACCAGTGACGCCCGGATCGACCTGCGCCCCGGTTCCTACAGCGACCTGGGACCGGCTTGGCGGGCCGGCTTCTACATGGAATCCCGGACGCTGGGCATTGCCTACGACTGCTGGATCGAGAACGCCATCGGCGGCTCGGGGAACGACGTCCTGATCGGCAACGAACGGGACAACGCCCTGTACGGCGGGGCCGGCGACGACACGCTGATCGGCGGGGCCGGCAACAACCTGCTGGACGGCGGCAACGGGTTCGACACGGCGGTGTTCGAGGGGGCGCCCTCGTCCTACACCATCCGCCACAGCGGAGCGGGTGAAGTGATGGTGGAAGGCCCGCAGGGCACGAACACCCTGCGCAGCATCGAACATCTGTCCTTCGGCGACATGACCCTGGCGTTGAGCCGGGACGCGACGCCCGGCACGGTGGCCAGCACCTTCTTCGGTGTGGCCAACAGCGCGTCGGGACAACGGATCCTCCAGGAGGCCTCGACCTACTCCGGACCCGTCCAGACCCTGGAATGGCAGCTCATCGGCAGCGACGACGGCGAGGCGATCGTCGGCAGCAACGGCAACGACTTCATCAACAGCCGGGGCGGCACGGACGCCATCGACGGCGGCGCCGGCAACGATGTGCTGGACGGCGGAACAGGGTCCAACTTCCTGACCGGCGGCGAAGGCCACGACACTTTCTTCCTCGACGCCCGCTCGGGCGAGCCGGTTTGGTCCACCGTGACCGACCTGGAGGCGGGGGAGATCGTGACCGTCTGGGGCTGGCAACCGGGAACGTCGGTCATCAGTTGGGCGGAGATGGGCGGCGCCGGCGGCTTCACCGGCGCCACGGCCCACATCGATCTCAACGGCGACGGCAACATCGACGCCAGCCTGACACTGAGCGGCAAGTCCGTGGGGTCCCTGACGGCGATGCCCGGCACGGTGAACGGCACCGATTATCTGGCGGTCTGGCTGAACGGCTGAACGGGGTGCGGACGGACATTCGGGCGCGTTGCTCTGGCGAGGATGGGCGGTTACTCTCCCGCCGACCTTGCCCGAGCAGCGCCGGCACAACCGCCAAGGACCCCGACCGCCCGTGTCCAACGCCGCCATCTATTTCCACCCCGACGGTTACGAGACCGCGCGGGCGGACCTGAAGGGCCGCCATGTGGCGGGGGAATCCTTCCTCGTCGGTTTCTTCCGGCACTCCGGATTGAACAGCTTCGCCTGTCACGCCGACGGAGCGGAGCAGGCGCGCCTGTTCGCCGATCTCGCCGCCCGTCACGCGCCGGGGCGGGAGGTGGCGCTCTACCCGACCGGAGAACCGTCGCGGCTGGCCCGTGTCGGCTGCCTGTTCCTGCCGGGACCGGGCATCGACCAGTTCGCCTGGCGCCGCCGCTCCCGCGACCAGCGGGGCTACAGCCTGTGCGGCATCACCCACACGACCTCGGAATCGCCCCAGACCCTGGGCGCCCTGGCCACCGCGCCGGTGCAACCGTGGGACGCGGTGATCTGCACATCCTGGGCGGCCCGCGCTTCGGTGGAGGCGGTTCTGGAGCCCTACGCGGAGTATCTGCGCGACCGGCTGGGCGCCGCCGGGGTCCCGATGCCTCATCTGCCGGTGATCCCGCTCGGCGTGGACACGGACGCGTTCCGCTTCGGCCCGGCGGATCGCAACGCGGAGCGCGCGGCGCTGGGCATCGGCGAGGACGACGTCGCTGTGCTGTTCATGGGACGCCTCAGCTTCCACGCCAAGGCGCACCCGATCGCCATGTATCTGGCGCTGGAGGAAGCTGTCCGGCGAACCGGCAAGCGGATCCACCTGATCCAGGCCGGCTGGTTCGGCAACGACTCCATCGGCGCCGCCTTCATCCAGGGTGCCAAACGTTATTGCCCCAGCGTCAACGCCATCTTCCTGGACGGTCGCAAGCCGGAAGTGCGGACCCGCGTCTGGGCCGCCGCCGACCTGTTCACCTCGCTGGTGGACAACGTGCAGGAGACCTTTGGGATCTCCCCGGTGGAGGCGATGGCGGCCGGGCTGCCCTGCGTCGTCACCGACTGGAACGGCTACCGCGAGACGGTGCGCGACGGAGTGGACGGATTCCGGATTCCCACCATCCTGCCGCCGCCGGGCACCGGACCCGATTTTGCCGACCGCTACGCCGCCGGGCTGGACACCTATGATTTCTACATCGGCCGCGTCTCGCAGGTGAGCGCCGTCGACGTGGCCGCGGCGGCGGACGCCTACACGCGGCTGGCTGCGGACCCCGCACTGCGGCGGCGGATGGGTGAGGCCGGCCGGGCCCGCGCCATTGCCGCCTTCGATTGGCGGGCGATCATCCCGCAGTATCTCGACGTCTGGCGCCAGCTGGCGGAAATCCGCAACCACGCCGCGGAACTCGCCCCGCGGCGCCCCGACCGCGACGGCAACCCGTTGCGCCCGGATCCCCTGCGCATGTTCGCGTCCTACCCGACGCGCCACCTGACCCCGTCGACCCGGCTGGCGCGGGCCGGCAGTCTGACCCGCGCGGGAATGGCCGAGGCCCTGGCAGCGCTGCACGCCGATCCGCTGAACTCGACGGCGCGCGGCGGCACCGTATCACCGGCCACCGATCTGCTGATGGCTTTGGAATCCCTGGACGCCCCAGGCCGCACGGTCGCCCAGATCCTGACGCTCGTCCCCGAGGAGCGCCGCCTGCTGCTGCTGCGCAGCCTCGTCCACCTGATGAAGTACGGCTTCGTACAGGAGGCCGCCCCGGCACAGGGGATGATGTCCTAAGTTATGCACGGGTTCCAGCCGGCTTTTGCTTGCGATGCAACAGGTGTTTGCGCTAAGGAACGGTCTATTCCATTTATTCTTTGCCGAATGCAGGCGTCCTGACGAAACGTTCGATGCAACCGATCATCCGCCTGCCTTGGCACGTCGCCTTGCCATTCACCGCAATCCGCCCGAGAAGCCTTCGGCCTCGACGCGCGGAGCTTTCTGATCGATGGGATCCCTCCCTATGCAGGTAACGTCAACGTCACTGCCTGATGTCCGACTGGTCGTGCCGAAGCGGTTCGGCGATGCGCGGGGATATTTTGTCGAAACCTGGAACGAGCAGGCCTTTGCCCTGAACGGCCTGGAACGGCGCTGGGTTCAGGACAATCAGTCGCTGTCGGCCACGCCCGGCACGGTGCGCGGCATGCATTACCAGCTTCCTCCTTTCGCCCAGACCAAGCTGATCCGGGTTCTGGCCGGACGCATCCTGGACGTGGTGGTGGACATCCGCCGCGGATCGCCGACCTTCGGGCGGCACGCTGCGGTGGAACTGACCGCCGACGGGCTGGAGCAACTTTTCATCCCCGCCGGCTTCGCGCATGGCTTCTGCACGCTCGAGCCGAACACGACCGTTGCCTACAAGGTCGATGCGCTCTATTCGCGGGAGTGCGAGCGGTCCATCCTGTGGAACGATCCGGCACTCGGCATCGGTTGGCCGGCGACGGCCGGCGTGTCGGTTTCGGACAAGGACGCGGTGGCTCCGCGGCTGGCCGAGACGGTCGACCTGTTTGATTTCCAGCCATCCTGAGGCCGGCACGATCCGGCCGGGTGGGGGCTTCAGAGTGGGCTCTTTGACGGTTTGATGGCGCCTTTCGAAAAGGCGCGGTAGGGGGAAATGGCATGCGCATACTGGTGACGGGCGGTGCGGGCTTCATCGGCTCGGCCTTCATCCGTTGGGTCCTGGCGAACACGACGGCCTCGATCGTCAACGTGGACAAGCTCACCTACGCCGCGGATCTGGAAAGCCTGGCTCCCTTCGCCGGGAACCCGCGCTACGCCTTCGAACAGGTGGACATCTGCGACGAGGCGGAACTGCGCCGCGTCTTCGCCGACCACCGCCCCACGGCGGTCATCCATCTGGCGGCGGAAACCCACGTCGACCGCTCCATCGACGGTCCGATGGCCTTCGTGCAGACCAACGTGGTCGGCACCGTCACCCTGCTTCGGGTCTCGCTCGATCATTGGCGTGCGCTGGAAGGCGATGCGAAGGCGGCCTTCCGCTTCCACCATGTTTCCACCGACGAGGTGTTCGGCACGCTGGGCGACGATGGGCGCTTCACCGAGACCACGCCCTACGCCCCCAATTCTCCCTATTCGGCCAGCAAGGCGGCGTCCGACCATTTTGTCCGGGCCTGGCACGAGACCTACGGCCTGCCGACCGTGGCCAGCAACTGCTCCAACAACTACGGTTGCTGGCAGTTTCCGGAGAAGCTGATCCCCCTGATGACGCTGAAGGCGCTGCAAGGGCAACCCCTGCCGGTCTACGGCAGCGGGCTGAACGTGCGCGACTGGCTCTATGTGGACGATCACGCTTCGGCGCTCTGGACCATCCTGACGACCGGCCGGTTGGGCGAGAGCTACAACGTCGGAGGCGACAGCGAGCGCCAGAACATCGACGTCGTGCACGCCATTTGCGATCTGGTCGACGAGCTGGCCGGACCGCTGCCCGGCGGACCGCGGCGAAACCTGATCACCCACGTCACCGACCGGCCCGGCCACGACCATCGCTACGCCATCGATGCCTCCAAGCTGAAGAGCGAGCTGGGCTGGACGCCCGCTGAAACCTTCGAAACCGGCATCCGCCGCACCGTCGCGTGGTATCTGGACAACCGTGCCTGGTGGGAGCGCCTGTCCACCGGTTACGGCGGCCAGCGTCTCGGCGTGGCTCCCGTCGCCGAATCGACCCATGGCTGAAGCAACGTCTCACCCCCGCGCCGTTCTCGTCTTCGGCTCCAACGGTCAGGTCGGATTTGAGCTGCTGCGCGCCGCCTGGGCGCCGGACCTGACCCCGGTGGGGCTGGACCGTGCGTCCGGCGACGTCACCGACGCGCGGGCGGTGGCTGCGGCCATCGCCGCCTATCGCCCGGCCCTGGTCGTCAACGCCTCGGCTTACACCGCGGTGGACAGGGCCGAGAGCGAGCGGGACGCGGCCTTCGCGGTCAACCGCGACGGCCCGGCCAATCTGGCCCGCGCCTGCGCCGCCGCCGGGGTGCCGCTGATCCATATCTCGACCGACTACGTCTTCGACGGAACCAGCAAGTCCACCCCCTGGAGCGAGGACGACCCCGTCGCCCCGCAGGGTGTCTACGCCGCCAGCAAGCTGGCCGGCGAGGAGGCCGTGCGAGACGCCCAGCCCGATCATGTGATCCTGCGCACCGCCTGGGTGTTCGGGGCTCACGGGCACAATTTTGTCAAAACCATGCTGCGGCTGGCCCGCGAGCGGGACGAGTTGCGGGTCGTCGCCGACCAGCACGGTTGCCCGACCCCGGCGGCGGCCATCGCCGCGGCCATCACCGCCATCGCGCGGACGCGGCTGGGCGGCGGAAGCTGGACGTCCGGTACCTTCCATTACGGCGGGGCGCCGGCCACCACCTGGCACGGCTTCGCCGACCGCATCGTCGAACGCGCCGCCCCCCGCATCGGACGCCGCCCGACCGTGACCGCCATCACGACCGCCGACTTCCCGACACCGGCCCGGCGGCCCGCCAACTCCGTCCTCGACACCACGCGTCTCGGCCAAGCCTACGGCATTCCGCCAGCGGACTGGATGACCGGACTCGACCGGGTGCTGGACGACATCCTCGACGAAACCCAGGGCGTGGGAACAAAGGCATGAAGGGCATCATTCTGGCCGGCGGGTCCGGCACGCGGCTTTATCCGCTGACGCAGGTGACCAGCAAGCAGCTCCTGCCGGTGTTCGACAAACCGATGATCTATTATCCGCTGTCGACGCTGATGCTGGCCGGCATCCGCGACATCCTGATCATCACCACGCCGCAGGACCAGGAGCAGTTCCAACGCCTTCTGGGCGACGGCAGCCAATGGGGCATTTCGCTCACCTACGCCGAGCAGCCGAAGCCCGAAGGGCTGGCCCAAGCCTTCCTCATCGGACGGGACTTTGTCGGCACGGACGGGGTCTGCCTGATCCTGGGCGACAACATCTTCTTCGGTCACGACCTGGAGCCGGCCCTGGTCCGCGCCGCCGGCCGGACACACGGGGCGACCGTCTTCGGCTACCATGTGCGCGACCCGGAACGCTACGGCGTGGTCAGCTTCGACGCCGAGGGCCGCCCCAACGCCATCGAGGAGAAGCCGGTTCAGCCGAAGTCCAACTACGCGGTCACCGGCCTCTATTTCTACGACAACAGCGTCCTGGACATCGCCGCGACGATCAAGCCGTCGCCGCGCGGCGAGCTTGAGATCACCGACGTGAACAATGTCTATCTCGAGCAGCGGCGTCTGGCGGTGGAGAAGTTGGGCCGCGGCTATGCCTGGTTCGACACCGGTACGCACCAGTCCCTGCTTCAGGCCGCCGAGTTCGTCCAGACCATCGAGGCCCGCCAGGGCCTGAAGATCGCCGCGCCGGAGGAGATTGCTTGGCGCAAGGGCTTCATCGACGGTGAACAGCTCGCCCGCATCGCCCGACCGCTCGCCAAGAGCGGCTACGGCAGCTACCTGCTGAACCTGCTGACCGAATAGCCGCGTCCCGGACGCTGGATCGCCGCGCCATGACGGCGTGCATCGAAGGCTTTCTCGAAAGTGTCGGCCCCCGGGTGAGGGGATGGGCGTGGATGCCCGCCGATCCCGACCGGCGGCTGCGCCTCTCGATCCTGCTGGACTCCGGTTCGGGGCATGCGCTGCGGCTGGACACGGCGGCCGACCTTCCACGCGACGATCTCAAATCAGCCGGCAGAGGGGATGGGCGCTACGGTTTCGACCTAGCGGTCCCCGCTGCGTTCGCGGATCACGAGCACGACGTGGACTTGCGGCTGCCCGATTTTTCCGGCATGCGTCTGCGCGGTGCCCCCCGCCGCGCCATCCCTGCTCTCGGCCCTGTCACGCTGCGCGCCATGCATCCCGCAAACGGCGATGCGGAACGCTTGTGGACATTCCTGGCCGGGATGGTTCATTGGAATGGCGGCACCGTCGCCACCGGCGTCCCAAACTTGGAAAGCATCCGGTCCTGGCTCGCCGCGTCCGCGCAGGGGACGGCCGGACGGTGCTGGCTGGTGGCGGAACGGGGCGGGCGCGTCATCGGACAATGCCGGCTCGGACCGGACTGGCCCGTTATGCCGGAATCGCGCGGCCTTGCTCTGGGCATCGAGCTTCACCCGGACGTCCGTGGTCGGGGGCTTGGGCATGCCCTGATGCGGGCGGCGGAGCGCTGGGCCGCCGGATGCTGCCCACGGCTGGAACTGGCCGTCCTGCCCCACAACACACGCGCCCAAGCCTTGTACCACAGGCTGGGTTACGCCGACCTCGGCCCCGTGGCGCATCCGGTGACGGGGGATATCCATCGCCATATGGCTCTTTCCCTGCCGCCACGACGCCTTTGGAACGGCGTTACCCTAGTCCTGTAGGACAGAGGTCAGCCTTCCCCAGCGGCGCGGGAGCGACCACCATCGTTCTTGTCGGATGCGTTGGAAGGTGAGGGAACCGGCATCCGCTCCAGCAGAACCTTGGCACGCTCGTCACCGAGCGCCGCCGCCCGCTCCAGCCAGAGATGGGCCTGCACGAAGTCCTTATGGTCGCTCCAATGGCCGTGCAACTCGCCGAGCGCCGTCATCGCCGCCGGCTCCTTCTGGTTGGCGGCAGCGGTCAGCCAACGGACTGCCTCCGAAATATCGCGGTCTCCCCCCAACCCCTGCATGCGGAAGCGGCCAAGATTGACCATGGCACCGACATGGCCCTGCTCGGCCGCCTTGCGCGACCATTCGGCCGCAGCGGCGTAATCCTGCGTCACACCGTCCCCCGACGCGAGCGCCGCCCCCAGACGGAACTGGGCCAACACGCTGCCCTGACTGGCGGCCCGTTCCAGCCACTGGATGGCGCCCACCGGGTCGCGCGGCACCCCCAGCCCCAGGCTGTGCAGCATGCCGATGTTGTAGACGGCGTCGGTGTTTCCCTGGTCGGCGGCCCGTCGGAACCAGTCGAGCGCCCGGTCATAGTCGCGGGTCACCCCGCGCCCTTCCGCGTAGAAGGTGCCGATGCGCAACTGCGCCTGCGGGTCGCCCTGTCCCGCGGCACGCTCCAGCCAGCGGGCTGCCTCCATCTCGTCACGCGGCACGCCGGATCCGGCCAGATACATCTGAGCGATGATTTTCTGGGCTTCACGATGGCCCAACTCACCCGCTGCACGATACCAGGAGGCGGCGTCGAACAGATTGGGCTGCATCCCGCCACCACGGCTGTTCAAATGGCCGAGTTGCAGCATCGCCTCGGCATCGCCTTGGACAGCGGCCTTGCGCAGCCAGGTTTCCGCATGGTGCGGGTCGGCCGCGACGCCAATGCCCCGCGCGTACAGCAGGCCGAGCGCCCTCTGGGCGGCGGCGGCGCCGGCCTCCGCCGCCTTGCGGAACCATCTGGCCGCTTCGCCATGGTCCTTCTCGACACCCAGCCCCGAGGCGTACTGGGTGCCGAGGTAGTACCAAGCCATGACGTTCTTCTGATCCGCCGCCTTGCGGAACCATTCGTGGGCCGCGACGGGATCGGAAGCCCCCCCGTAACCACCGGCGAGCAACGTCCCAAGCCCAAGCTGAGCGGCTGCGTTGCCTTGTTCGGCGGCGGCACGGTACCAGCGCTCCGCCATTGCGTAGTCAGGGGTGATGCCGAAACCGGAGGCGTACATGTAGCCGAGCATGGCCTGTGCGCCGACGACTCCGCCTTCAGCGGCGGCCCGCGCCCAACGGAGCGCCTCCTTGTAATCCTGTTCGATCTTCAGACCGTTGGGAAAGAGGAGTGACAGCGCCTCGTCGGTCGGAACGACGCCCTTGGGCTGGCCGGATCCATAGTAATAGATTTCGGCAAGCCGGGCCTGGGCTTCGCCGTGTCCCTGCTCGGCGGCCTGCCGGTACCAGCCGACCGCATCCACCGCGTTGCGCACGACTCCCTTGCCCAAGTCGTACAGACGGCCAAGGCGATACTGCGCGTCGGCATGGCCCGCGCGTGCTGCGGCCAGCCACGCTTCAAGCGCCGCCTTGTGGTCCTCCCGCTCGTGCGCTTTAAGACCTCTGGCGTGATCGTTGTCTGGCGACGTGGAGCCGAACAGCCGCCCGGCGGCCTTGATGAGCTTGCGCATCGGCCTCAACATCCTTTTCCCAATAGATCACGCGAGGGCCGGAGCCCTCGCGGTTTTACGGCTCACGCATCCCTTCCGAGGTGTTCCTCAATGCCCCTTCGACAAGATAGGACATGATCGTCCGTTCGCCGACCACGATGTCCGCCGTCAAAGGCATGCCGGGCACCAGCCGGAAATCCTCCGGCACGTCGCGCAGCTTCACCTCGGTCAGTTCGATCCGCGCACGATAGAATGGCCGCGGCGCCTGGCTCTGGTCCTCACGACGGGTGAAAGCATCCTCGCTGATCGTCTTGACGATGCCCTTCGCCATTCCGTGCTTCATGTAGCGGTAGGCTTCAAGCTTCACCTGCACATGGTCACCGGGCTTGACGAAGCCTTGATCGATGCCGGCGATTTCCGCCTCCACCTCAAGCGGCGCGTTCAGAGGAACCAGAGTGTAGATCGGCTGAGCCGTTTCCACCACGGAACCGACGGAGTACTTCCCGACCTCCAGCACCACGGCGTCCTCAACCGCACGCAACTCGACCAGGTCGCGGCGCTTCTGGGCCTTGGAGAGCTCTTCGCGAACACGCTCCAGATCAACTTGGCGGGTCGACAGATCGGTCAGAATGGTGCTGCGCCACTGCTGGATATAGACATCCCGTTCGGCGCGCAGCGCTTCCAGATCATGCGACGAGGTGCGGATGGTGTTCTCGCTGAGGCCGAGGGTCCGTTCCGTTTCCACGCGGGTGTCGCTGGCGATCAGCGAGTTCAAGCGGCTGCCGGTCTGGTTTTTCTCCAGCGTCCGGCGCATGTCCTCGATCTCCCCGACGATCTTCAGGCGGGAACGGTAATACTCGGCATCGGTCCGGCTGGTCTTGATCGTGGCCTGCAAGGTGGCCATGCGCTGTTCGAAGTTGGCGAGCTTGGCCGCGTACTCGGCCTGCCGGTACTGCCAGATCGACTCCTGCAGAACCAGATCCTGCTCCTTGCTGCCGGGCTTGAAGGGTGCGCCTTCGGCTTCGGCGTTCAACCGGGCGATCTCGGCCGACAGCTTGCTGGCCTGTCGTTCGAGCTGGGCGACGTCGGCCGACGAGAAGGTCGGGTCCAGCGTCGCCAATACCTGTCCGCGCTGGACGGTCTGGCCCGCACGCGCGTTGAGGTTGCGGATGATCGAGGTTTCCAGGGGCTGGACGACAATGGTCGGCGCCTGGGACACGATGCGCCCGGACGCGCTGACCACACGGTCCAGCCCAGTCACCGAAGCCAGAACAATCAGCACGACGGCCATCGCCGCCAAAGCCCACACGACCGCACGCGCGCCGAGCGGTTCCGGTTGACCGGTGATTTCCTCGGTCTCGCCTTGGAAATCGATGATGGCCTGTTCGGCCTCCCGGTCAGGTGCTTGCGGCTGACGTAAGAGGAGCGCGGTCATGAGAATTTCCCGGAGAGAGATGTCGGTTCTGCTGGAACCAGAGATGGCGGTAGACGTCGCAACGCTGAAGCAGTTCGTCGTGCTTGCCCATGTCGTACAGACTGCCGCGCTCCAGCACCATGATCTGATCACAGTTCACCAAAGAGGCCAGACGGTGGGAGATGACGATCATCGTCCGACCCTGCGCGATGCGGGTCAGGTTGTTGTTGATGATCGCCTCGCTGTCGGGATCGAGTGCGCTGGTCGCCTCATCCATGATGAGGACGCTGGGATCGACGAGCAAAGCGCGGGCGATGGCGATGCGCTGACGCTGGCCACCCGACAGGTTGGCCGACCCTTCCTCGATCACCGTCTCGTAGCCGCGGGGCAGACGTTCGATGAACTCCTCCGCACCGGCAAGCCGGGCTGCCCGCATCACGTCCTCGAGCGAGGCGCTGCGGTTGGCGGCCATGATGTTCTCGCGGATCGTACCGTTGAACAGGAAGTTGTCCTGAAGCACCACGCCCAGGTTCGAGCGCAGATGGCTGAGGTCGATCTCCCGCAGGTCCACACCGTCGATCTTGATCAGGCCGTCGTAGTTCTGATGCAGGCCCTGCAGCAGGCGCGTGACCGTGGTCTTGCCCGACCCCGAGCGGCCCATGATGCCGATAACCTGGCCGGATTCGATTGAGAAGGAGATGTTGTCGAGAGCCGGGTTCTGTGCGCCGGGATAACGGAACCGCACATCGGAGAACGTGATTTCGCCCTTGATCGCCGGTCGCACGCCCTGGCGCCCGAGCGCTTGCTCCGGAGCTTGGTTGACGACCGAGGCTACTTGGCCGACGGCACCCCGGGTTTCCTGAAACTGCTGCATCAGGGAAGCCATCTGGACGAAGGGGCTCGTCGCACGGCTCGCGATCATGCTGAAGGCGACGAGCGTACCGCCGTTCACAATGGCTCCCTCGCCGATGGCAAGATAGGCGCCGATCGCCAGGGTTCCCGCATAGATCGACTTTTCCAGCGGCTGCAGAATGGTCTGCGGCTGATTGGACAGGAGCTGCATCGCAGTGTTGGCGCGCACCGCCTCGGCCACGCGCACATCCCAGTCAAGCCGCTTGCGGCCTTCCAGCGCCAGCGACTTGACCGTGCGCATGCCATGCAGCACCTCGATCATGAAAGAGCCCTTGCGCTGCTCCGCCTGGATGACCTTACCGTAGGCGCGGGCGAGCGGTCCGATGTAGACCGCCACTACAAAGAACATGATGGCGGCTACGCCCAGCACCATGAAGGCGAGCGGTGGGCTGAGAACGAACATTGCCGGGATCAGCACGAGCAGGGTCATGGAATCCAGCACCGTCCCGAACATCTGGCCGGTCAGGAAGCCTCGGATGCGCCAGACCTCGTTCAGCTTGTAGGAAATGACGCCGGTCGGCGTCCGCTCGAAGAAATCGATCGGCAACCCGATCATCCGGTCGAAGATGTAAGTGCTGATACGCGCGTCCACCTTGGCCGTCCCGATCGCGACCAGATAGCGGCGCAGGTAGCCGAACAGGGTGTCGAACACCAGGATGAAGGCGATTCCCATCACCAGAACATACAGGGTGGACAGGCGCTGGTGGACAAGCACGCGATCCAGGATGACCATGAAGACGAGTGGCGGGACCAGCGCAAACATGCTGAGCACGAGCGCGGAGATGGCGACGTCGCGGAAAATCCGCTTTTCGCGCAGGATCTGCCCGAACAGCCAACCGAAGCCGAACGGCTGCTCCTGGTCGGTCATGCGATAGCGGCGCTTGATGAAGACGGCATCGCCATCCCACACGGAGGCCAATCGCAGCTCGTCCACGGCAATGCAGGCCTGATCGGTGCTCAGCGGGTCCTGAAGCATGGCCACGGGCGCGCCGCCATCCTCCCGGAAGGACACCAGCACCATCGTGCTTCCATCCCGCAACCGCAGGAGGAGGGGCAAGGCCTTGCCCAGACGCGACAGCTGCTTCCAGCGCAGCTTGACGGCGCGGGCCGTCAGGCCATTGTCTTCGGCAATCTTCAGCAACAGCTTCGTCGGTGGCTCACCGGCTTCGATGGCATAATCGCGCCTGAGCTGCTCGACCGAAAGGTGCAGCCCATGATGACGTGCGACAACGGCAAGCGCATGAAGGCTGGTGGTCCGTGCCGCCTCGGCAGAGGCGTCTGTCGGATCGGCGGCGGTCTTGCTCTGCATCTGGCCCCTGTGTCCCGGTCGCTCTTCCGGTGGTCCACCGGTGGCGCGACTGTACTGTAGCACCCTCATCCGATACAAGCTCTGCACTCGGGACGCTCAATCAGGGCGATCTCAACAGGAGCAGGTGGATGAAGGTTTCGGTTATTACTATTTGCCGGAATGCCCGTGACGGCATAGTCCGTACTCTGGACAGCATCTCACAACAGACTTACCAGAACGTTGAGCATATCATCGTTGACGGCGCCTCGACCGATGGAACGCTGGAAATCCTAAAAGGTCACCGGCACCGGCCGGCGCTTCTCGTGTCGGAACCCGACGCCGGAATCTACGATGCGATGAACAAAGGACTGGCGCGGGCCACCGGGGACCTGATCCACTTCCTGAATGCCGAAGACTGGTTCTACGACGCCCGTTCGGTCGAGAACGCGGTGCGCTTCATCGAACGGCACCCGGACGGCGACCTCTTCTATGGGGACATCGAGGTCCGCCTGCCGGAGGGCGGGTCGGTCATTCATACGCCCCAGGAGGCCGACAAGGCCGCGGAAACGATGGTGTGCGGCTGTCTGCCGCACCAGGGGACCTTCGCGCGGCGGGCGGTGTTCGACCGCACCGGTCCCTTCGACACGCGGTGGCGGGTCCATGCCGATTACGACTGGTTCCTGAAGGCCATCGCCGACCCGTCCGTCACGCTGATGCACATGCCGGTGATCATCGCCTCCTTCGGGCTGGGCGGCACGTCCAGCAACCTCGCCAAGGGCCAGCCGGAGGTCTACGCCATCCAGAACGCCCTGCCCCTCTATCAGTCGGAAGCTTGGCTGCGTCGGCGCATCGAGCTGTACCAGGAGGGTTTCCTGGCCACCCGGCTGGAGAACGCCGAGTTGAAGCGGCGGCTGGCCGAAACCGGGGCCGGGCTCGACCTCTCCTGGCGTCGGTTGGCCCGCGGCGTCGCCCGTCGCGGGCGCGACCGGATGCGGCGGCTGCTGCGCCGCATCCGTCAAGGCTGACGGCCGCTTCAGCGGCCGGTGGTCATGCCGCGCAGGGTGCCAGCATCGAGCTTTTCCAGATACCAGTGGTACGTGCGCGCAAACCCCTCGCGCAGGGACGTCGGGGCGGTCCAGCCCATGCCGGCCAGCCGGTGACCATCCATGATCTTGCGCGGGGTGCCGTTCGGCTTGGACGGGTCGAAGCGGAAATCACCTTGGAAGCCGATCACCTCAGCCAGCAGTTCGGCCAGGCCGCGGATGGAAACCTCATGGCCGGAGCCGAGGTTGACATGCGGCTCGCCCGAATAATGCTTGGCCAGGAAGACCAGCCCGTCGGCCAGATCATCGACGAACAGGAACTCGCGCAGCGGGCTGCCGTCACCCCACAGCTCGACGCTGCCTGCCCCCTCCGTCTTGGCCCGGTGGATCTTCATCATCAGAGCGGCAGCGACATGGCCCTGCTGGATGTCGAAGTTGTCGCCGTAGCCGTAGAGGTTGGTTGGCATGGCCGAGATGAAGTCGCAGCCGTACTGCCGCCGATAGGCTTGGCACATCTTGATGCCGGCGATCTTGGCGATCGCGTACCACTCGTTGGTCGGTTCCAGCGGGCCGGTCAGCAGCGCGTCCTCCACGATGGGTTGCGGCGCCATCCGCGGGTAGATGCAGGAGGATCCGAGGAAGACCAGCTTTTGCACCCCAACCTGTTTGGCGGCGTGGATGATGTTGGTTTCGATCGCCAAGTTCTCGTAGAGGAATTCGGCCGGACGGGTGTTGTTGGCGTGAATGCCGCCGACCAGGGCGGCGGTGAGGAAGACGACGTCGGGCCGCGCCTCGGCCATCCACGCCTCGACCTCGGCCTGGCGGCGCAGGTCGACCGTCTCACGGCCCACGGTCAGGATCTCGCAAGGCTCCCGCTCCAGCCGGCGCACGACCGCCGACCCCGCCATGCCGCGATGCCCTGCGACCCACACCCGCTTGCCGTCCAGGGAAAAGGCTGCCGTACCCGTCGTCATCCGATCACTCATCTCCGTCTCGCGGCGGCGGTTCGCCGCCCGCGTTGTGTTTGTGATACGCCGCCAGCACCTCGTCAACCGGACCGATGCGCACAACCGCGCCGCGTTCCAGCCAGAGGGCCTTGTTGCACAGCCGTTTCAAGACATCGTCCACATGGGAGGCCACGACCATGATGCTGGACCGGTTCACGAAGCCTTCCGCCCGGCGCTGCGCCTTTTCCAGGAATTGTGTGTCGCTGACGGCGATCCATTCGTCCATCAGCAAAATTTCCGGATCGACCGCGGTCGCCGCGGCGAAGGCCAGCCGCAGCGTCATGCCCGCCGAATAGGTGCGCACCGGCAGGTCGAGGTAGTCGCCGAGTTCCGTGAAGACGGCGATGTCCTCCATCTTGGACTCGATCTCGTCCCCGTCGATGCCGAAATAGGCGGCCCGCATCCGGATGTTGTCGTAGCCCGACGCGTCCATGTCCAGGCCGAGCCCCAGGTCGAACAGCGGCGTGACGCTGCCCTCGACGCGGATGCGCCCGGCGGTCGGCTCATACACGCCGGCCAGGACGCGCAGCAGGGTCGTCTTGCCGGCCCCGTTGCCGCCAACCAGCCCGACCCGGTCCCCGTGTTCCAGCGTCAGGTTCAGGTTGTTCAACGCCTTCACCGTGATCCGGTGGTGCGCGTCGTGCTTCAGCGCACCGCTGGTGGAGGTGCGAAGCAGCGTCTTCTTCAGAGAGCGCGCGCTTCCCTGATAGAGCACGAAATCGACCGAGACGTCGTTCAGGCGGATCGAAGCCATTCCAGATCCAGCGGGTCAGAGCCAATAGGCGATGCGTTTGCGGAAGCGGGCGAAGCAGGCAAAGGTGAAAGCCCAGCCGGCGGCGGCGAACAGCAGGCCAGCCACCCAGCTTTCCCAGCCCGGCACATGGCCCAGCAGCGGGGCCCGGATGACCTCCAGCAGATGATAGAAGGGGTTCAGGACCATCAGGTAGCGGCGGTCGCCCAGCAGTTCCGGCTTCCACATGACCGGCGTCACGAAGAACAGGAGCTGGATCACGCTGCCGATGATCGGGGGCACATCGCGGAAACGGGTGCAGATCATGCCGAGCAGCAGCATGATCCAGCCGGCGTTCACCAGGAGCAGCGCCAACCCGGCCACCGCCAGGAGGCCCGCCGCTCCCGGCCAGATCCCGAAAATCAGCGCCACCACCGCGAAGATCACGATGTTGTGGCCGTAGATGATCAGATTGCGCCACAGCGCCCGCAAGATGTGCACCGACATCGGAATGCGGACGTTCTTGATGAGCGGCTCCAACTCGATGAAGCTGATGCATCCCTCGTTGAGGAATGAGGCGATAAGGGTCCAGGTGGCCAGCCCGACCGCCAGGAAGGGCAGATAGCCCTCCAAGTCCAACCGGAACAGCGTGCCGTAGATCAGCCCCAGGCTGCCCACCATGACGGCCATGCTGAGCGTCAGCCAGAAGGGCCCCAGGACCGACCGGCGGTAGCGCTTGCGGATGTCGTGCCAGCCGAGCCGGCTCCACAGCCGCCAACGCAGAGCGCCGTCCCTGAGATCCTCCCAGGCCCGCGCCGCCTCGCTGCGGTCTCCGGAGTCGTAGATGGCTCCGTTCCTCTGTTGGCTGACGGAGCCGGGAAAGCTCTCGGTGGTCATTTCTCTCGCAATCCACTCAAAGCCAGGCCGACGGGGTGGGGAAATCCATGGGCGGCAGCCCCACGGCACAGGCAGGAACGGGCCGGTTCTATACCCTGGATCTCGGCCACCGTCACAGTCCTCTCTTGGCTCCTTTCCGGGGCCCCTCTTACGGCGGCGCCAGGGCCAGCTCCGCTTCGATCAGCCGGCTGACGAGATCCGGCATCAGGGTTTCGGCCTTCCACCCCAAACGAGCCGCGGCCTTGGCCGGGTTGCCGACGCTGCGATGAATGTCCATCGGCCGCAGGTTCGTGGCACCCTGGACCACATGCTCCCGCCAGTCTATGCCGAAATGCGCGAAGGCTGTCCGGACGAAGTCCTCCAGCGCGTGCATGCGGCCGGTGGCGATGACGAAATCATCCGGTTCCTCCTGCTGGAGCATCCGCCACATGGCGTCCACATATTCCGGCGCCCAGCCCCAGTCGCGCGCCACCGCGAGGTTGCCCAGCTCCAGCGTCTTCACCCGGCCCTGCGCCACCGCGATGGCTCCGCGGACAATCTTACGGGTGACGAAGCGCGCGGGACGCAGCGGCGACTCGTGGTTGAACAGGATGCCGGAGCAGGCATAGAGCCCGTAGGCCTGCCGGTAGTTGGCGACCATCCAATGCGCCGCCGACTTGGCGACGCCATAAGGGCTGCAGGGGCGGAAGGCGGTCGCCTCACCGGCCGGCTCGTCCAGGGTGTTGCCGAAGCTCTCGCTGGAGGAGGCGTGGTAGAAGCGCGCGTCCACCCCCAGGAAGCGGATGGCCTCCAGGATGTTCAGCGTGCCGTTCAGGATGCTGTCGATCGTCTCGACCGGCTGCTCGAAGGACAGCCCCACCGCCGACTGGGCCGAGAGATTGTAGATCTCGTTGGGCTTCACCGCCCGGATCACCTGCACGATGCTGCGGAAATCGTGCAGGGTCGCCGAATGGACGTTCACCTGGTCACGGATGCCCAGGATTGTCAGATTGCGGAACGACGCGATCTCGCAGTCCCGCGAGGTGCCATGGACGGTGTAGCCGCGGTCGAGCAGATGCCGGGCAAGATAGCTTCCATCCTGCCCGGACACCCCGAAGATCAGTGCGGTCCGCGCCACGGCGGCTCCTCCGGCGGAATCAGGCCCGGCGTCCCGCCGCCTCGCGCTCGAAACGCGCGAGGTCGCTCGACACCATCTCGCGCACCAGTTCCGGGAAGGTGGTGGTGTGCTTCCATCCCAGCTTGGAGTGGGCCTTGGACGGATCGCCCAGCAGCAGATCCACCTCGGTCGGGCGGAAATAGCGCGGATCGACCTCGATCAGCACGTCGCCGGTCGCCACGTCCACGCCCTTCTCGTCCACGCCCGTGCCGCGCCATTCGATCTTGCGGCCCACGCAATCGAAGGCCAACTCCACGAACTCGCGGATCGAATGGGTCTCGCCGGTGGCGAGGACGTAATCGTCGGCCTTGTCCTGCTGCAGGATGCGCCACATGCCTTCGACGTAGTCCCGGGCGTGGCCCCAGTCGCGCTTGGCGTCCAGGTTGCCGAGATAGAGCGCCTTCTGCAGGCCGAGCTGGATGGCCGCGACGGCGCGGGTGATCTTGCGGGTGACGAAGGTCTCGCCGCGGGTCGGACCCTCATGATTGAACAGGATGCCGTTGGAGGCGTGCATCCCATAGGCCTCACGGTAATTCACCGTGATCCAGTAGGCGTAGAGCTTTGCCGCCGCGTAGGGGCTGCGCGGGTAGAAGGGCGTCGTCTCCTTCTGTGGCGTCTCCTGCACGAGGCCGTACAGCTCGGAGGTGGAAGCCTGGTAGAAGCGCGTCTTCTGCTCCAGACCAAGAATGCGGATCGCCTCCAGCAGGCGCAGCGTGCCGAGCCCGTCGGAGTTCGCCGTGTATTCCGGAGTCTCGAAACTCACCTGCACATGGCTCTGGGCGGCGAGGTTGTAGATCTCGTCGGGCTGGACTTCCTGCACGATGCGGATCAGGTTGGTCGCATCGGTCAGATCGCCGTAATGCATCCGGAAACGGACGTTGCCCTCATGAACGTCATGGTACAGATGCTCCACCCGCTCGGTGTTGAACGAGGACGAGCGCCGCTTGACACCGTGGACGGTGTAGCCCTTCGAAAGCAGAAGCTCCGCGAGATAGGCGCCGTCCTGTCCCGTAACACCAGTGATCAAAGCAACCTTGCTCAACGCTCGCTCCTGTTTCAGAGATCGTGATCTTCCACGCTCCAGGCGGTATGTCGCGCACCGAAGCCATTCCCCGATACCGCCCAGCCACCCAGCCCAAGCTGGAGACCGGTGATCGCACCCCTCGCAAGGGCTGTGCATGAGTGCGCGGTTCCATTACGCGCGTCAACATCTTTGCTGTCTGGCCAGTCCATATCCACAGGCTTGTCGCAGCCCCAAAGCGTGTCTAGGAGCAGGCATCGAGCTGCCCCCTTCTCTTGACGCCGGTTGACAAGACATTGGCTTTAAGCAATTTTACGAATAAAAGTGCAAACCGAAGTTTTAAAATATGCTCCAATGATCTCCGCAAACATCGCTGGGGCATATCGCATACGATGCAGGACAGAATTATGAAAGATAAAAACAATACTGAAAGCCAGACCATTGGAATAGGCGTCATTACCTACAATCGCGTTGATTGTCTTGCCAAAACTATCAAAAAAATCAAAGAAAATACAAATCATTCATACGAAATAATCGTCGCCGATGATGGATCATCTGACGACACTAAGCTATTTCTTGAAGAAAATGAAATAAATTACGTAACAGGACAAAACAAAGGAATATCATGGAACAAAAATAGAGCCCTGTTTTACTTGAATAATTTTACGCAAGCCGATTTATATTTTATCATTGAAGACGACTCGTATCCGATCGAGCCGGAATGGGAGGCCCCATGGGTTGAAGCCCTGAACCTCTGGGGGCACATCAACCTTCTGCCTCCCTGGTATCAGGACAAAATCGTCGGAGGGGCGGGCGTACCGCAGGATCCGTACATATGCCGCTCACTGACGGCGCAGGTGTCCGCCTTTACGAAAGAGGTGATTTCCTATTGCGGATACTACGACACGCGGTTCAAGCATTATGGTTTTGAACACGCCGATCACACCATCCGGATCGTCAAGGCGGGGTACGGCGGCCGACCCATTCCGACCGAAAACCCGCATGAGGCCGACTTCTTCTATCTCTCTCACGGCTTTTCGGTCGACACCGGGCACTCCTACTACAACGAAGCCCATGTGGCGGCCAACGGGCGCGTGCTGGACGAGGTGATCAAGGACGAGATCCATCGTCCGGCTTGGCGTGGCGACGATGAGATGAAAGAGTTCCGCCGGGAGATCACGGAGGCGCTGCGTCGGCGCTCCTCCTGATGGGACCGTGCGGCAGCTTTTTCAGGATACCCTCACCATGACCCATTTGCCTGCACGCCCCTCCGAACCGGAAAACGGCGGCACGACCACCGGCGATCTGGGACGACCCTCGGCAACCGCCCCCTTTTATGGACGGGTGGAAGCATGGGACGGGACGCGTGTGACCGGCTGGGTGCTATCCGTCACGGCGCCCGACACGCCCGTTCCGCTCATCGTCTCGGCCGGCACGGGTGAGGCGGTTTTCACGCCCGACCGCGAGAGCGGAAGCCTCTCGCAGTTGCTGGGCCGCCCGGTGCCCTGCGGCTTCGCCCTGGATATCGCCTCCCTGTTCCCCGGGATCGACCCGGCGCGCACCCCCGTCGCCCTACGTGTCGCCGCGACCGGCCATGTCCTGGAGAACGGCCTGTCTCTGTCCGCCAGCCGCAAGGTGGAGGCGAATGTCGACAGCGTGGAAGGGGCGCGGGTCATTGGCTGGGCGGTCAATGCCGAGGATGAGCGGGAAACGGTCGAACTCGATGTCCTGGTCGACGACCGCATCGTTGCCAGAGCGGTCGCCAATCAGCAGCGCCGCGATCTCCTGAGCCGCTTCGCCACCTGCGACCATGGATTCGAGGTTCTGCTCACCGTCCGGTCGGGCCGTACCCTGCAACTGTGCGACCGGCGCAGCGGCGCGGTGGTGTTCGGCCCCCTCGCCATCGAGCTGAACGAGGCCGAGGCCGACCGGACCGACGCGCTGTCGGATCGGCTGGACGAGCTTGCCGGCATTCTGCGGGAAATCCGGGCCGAGGTGCCTCGGCGGCGGGTGTCCTCCGCCCGGTCCATTGCCGACTACGCCGCCTATTTCGACGACCATTACAGCGAAACCTCCATGCGCCGGCTCCAACTGCCGAAGCGGGCCGCCGCGCTGGAGAAACGCCCGCTCTTCTCGGTGCTGATGCCGGTCTGCGATCCGCCGCTGTGGATGCTGGCGGAGGCGATCGAGTCCGTCCGCGCCCAAGCCTATGGGGAGTGGGAGCTCTGCATCGCCGACGATGCGTCCCGCGACGACGCGGTGCGCATGCTGATCCAGCGGGAAGCTGCCCGCGATGCCCGAATCCGCGCGGTGTTCAGCGGAACCCGGAGCGGTGTCAGCGCCAACACCAACCGGGCGCTGTCCTTGGCGACCGGAAGCCATGTGGCCTTTCTCGACCATGACGACCGGCTGGCCGTCGATGCCCTGCTCTGCATGGCGGAGGAACTGGCCAAGGCGCCCTCCCCCGTTCTCTACAGCGACGAAGACCGGATCGCCCCCGACGGCCGGCACACCGCTCCCGCCTTCAAGCCGGATTTCGATCCCGAACTGCTGCAATCCATCAACTATGTCTGCCATTTCCTGGTGGTCGAGCGGCGGCTGATGCTTGAGGTCGGAGGACTCCGCGAGGGGACCGAGGGCGTCCAGGACCATGATCTGGTGCTGCGCCTTCTGGAACGGGTCGGCGCCGGCGGCATCCGGCATATTCCCCGAATCCTCTACCATTGGCGCATCAACCCGACTTCGCTGTCGGGGGGCGGTGACCCAGCCGCCATCATGGCCGGAATTGAGCGCGTGGTGGGCGAGCACCAGCGGCGCATCGGAAGTCGCGCCACCGTCACGGCCGACCACGAGACGCGGAGCCGGTCGGGCGGGCTGTTCTGTGCCCGTGTCCGTTACTCCCTCCCCTCGCCCGCCCCGAAGGTAACCATCGTCATCCCGACCAAGGATGCGGTGGATCTGGTTCGGGACTGCGTATCCAGCCTTCTGAGCAGGACCGATTACCCCAACTACGAGATCATCCTGGTCGATCACGACAGCACCGATCCTCGGTCGCGCCCCTTCTTCGACTCGTTGGCGCGTGATCCGCGGCTTCGTGTCGCCGGATTCCGCGGTCCCTTCAACTGGGCCGCCATCAACAACGCCGCAGCCGGCGCCAGCCAGAGCGACGCGCTGTGCTTCCTCAACAACGACATCGTCGCCATCACCCCGGATTGGCTGAGCGAGATGGTGGCCCTGCTCGCCCGGCCCGGAGTCGGGGCGGTAGGGGCGAAATTGCTCTACCCCAACAACACGGTTCAGCACGCCGGCGTCGTCCTCGGCGCCGATGGCGCGGCCGGGCACGCCTTCGTGGGACTTGGCGCCGACGAGCCGGGACATCTTGGCCAAGCCGCGCTGCCCCGCACCGTCTCGGCGGTCACCGGCGCCTGCCTGCTGACCTCGAGGGCCGCTTTCGAAGCGGTCGGAGGGTTTGACATGGTGCATCTGCCCGTCGCCTATGCGGACGTCGATTACTGCCTGAAGCTCCAACAGGCAGGACTACGGGTTCTGTGGACGCCGCACGCGCGGCTCTATCACCTCGAAACCCAGACGCGCGGCACCGACGATACGCCAGAGAAGATGGCCCGCCTGGCCGGAGAAGCCCGCCATCTGCGAAACCGCTGGGGCGAGCGCCTGTCCAACGATCCCTGTTACAACCCGCATTTCGAACCGCTGGGCCCACCATACCGCCTGCTGCGCCCCTTGCCGGAGTGACCGGACATCCGACTTAGAGCGCGGATCAAAACCCAGCCTTAGTGGAGCCAAGCCATTGATTCTGCTCGGTTTGAAAGAGGTTTTGATCGGCACTCTTAAGCGGCAGAACGGTCAAATCCTGGAATTATCGCGATCCCTCAAGTGAAAGGCATCAACGATGAATCTTGGCGTCGTCATCAATTTCTGCACAAATGAAAAGCGCTTCATCAATGCGTGTATCAACAGCGTTTCAAAAATTGCCAAGCAAATTGTCGTTCCGGTAAGTGACCATTTTTTTGATGGAGAGCCCGAGGACCTTGATCTAGTAAAACGAATTGCCAACGCAAATTCTGATGCTGAATTCACTGTATATAATGCACAAAATCAATATCAACCACGCCCAGGTATTTATTCGCGTGCGCTAGGCGTTTCAAAATTACGCTCAGAAATCGATTGGGTTCTTTTTCTTGACTGCGATGAAATCGTAGACACAGATATATTTTCTTTGTACTTAGAGAAAGGCGATTGGAGAAACTATGATACCATTGCGCTAAGCAATTATTGGTATTTCCGTGATCCGACAATTCGGGCAAAAACCTTGGAGACATCAGCCGTCCTCATTCGACGGGAATTTGTGAGAATTGACCCTGCGGATCAATCTGGAGACCGCCAGCAGGTTCATCAATATGTAAAAGGACGGCAAGTGCGAAATGTAACTCACGAAGGCCAGGTAATGATACATCACTTTTCGTGGGTCAGAAGTAAAGACGAAATGTTAAAGAAAGTTATATCTTGGGGACATAAAGGCGAACGCGACTGGGTATCTTCAGTAGAAGAAGAATTCTCTCGCCCGTTCAACGGAACCTGTTTCGTGAACGATTACACTTTCGATATTGTCGAAAACAAGTTCAATCTGTAATAACATCCCCGCCGACGAATTTTTCTCGGCGGGGGCTAAATTCTCGGTTAGGCTTGAAAGATCGGAATTTTTTTTCTTTCTGAAAACAGCTTGCAAGCCAAGAGTGCATTGTTGAGAAGGTGCCGGGCGCCGCTTTCAATCGATATTTTTTCCGAGAACCAATCCCTGCAATAGGAACCAACACGCTCGCGCAAAGCTTGGTCTTCGATAAATTTGGATAGAGCCTTTTCATAATCTTCCAAATCCCGCCTCACCTCTTCCGGAGGCAAAGCCATTTCGATATCACATCCTTGCATGCAAACGATCGGCATTCCCTCAGAAATGGCCAGGGCGATGCTTGTACCGCCACCGGCGCGGAAAGGATTGAGGTAAATAGAGCAATGCTCGTAAAGTGCCCTGAGGTCTTTCTCGAACGGAATACTATAGATTCGCTTCCGGACATTCTTGGAATAGGCTTTCGCACATTCATCGATCATGCCGACTGAATCAGAGTTCGGCCCAACGAGTGTCCAAGCCAGCTCCTCATACCGATCCAGGGCCCGCATGGCGATATGGCAGAAGTTATCGCTAATCTCATGCGGCAGCCGGTTGCCAACCGTAACCATGATAATCGAATGGTTGGCAAACGGGAGTTCTAACCTCTGGTAGGACTTCAGCTTCTTGAAGGGAGTAAAGCCAATCCTTCCATTAACCCAACGCTCACGGTTTTCCAGATGAATATCCCCTTGATCAACAATACGTCCGTTCGAGAGGAACAAATCTGCATCATATCGAGGCCTTTGCAAAATATTAGTCTGGTGATATATAAAGGGATATTTTTTATATATGCCCCCAGAGAAGATAAACGAATCGTCGGCTACGCCATGATAATTAATTATGCAATGTGGAGAAAACTCATCAATGCAGCTGAAAACATGATCAACGTAATTGATCATCTGACTTGGCTTGGTGCAGTAAACTATCTTCAGGCGATCGCAAATGTTGCCATCTCCATTTTTCACACATTCCGAAATTATTTGATCATGATAGCACTTGAAATGATTGCTTCCGTCGAAATTCTGTGGAACGACCTCATCTGTTGAGAGGATCATGACTTCAGAATTCTTGTTAACACGAAGAATTGCTATTGCATGATCAATAATAAGACGCAGCACCGAATGCTCCGCAAAGCCCCGAAGCGTCGACTGAATCAATAGAATCTTAGAAGGGTCTACAGATTCGAGAACAAGATTTGGTTCAGAAAAGGCAGCGTGGTCCTCAATCTGTTTTGAAAGCACTTCTCGCACAGTAAGAATTACTGGATGGACCAAGCCCCAAACCTGCGGCTGGAACTCCCACTGACAAAGCTCAGCATGCACCGTTGCAAGAACATTGCAATCCGCTCCAGACGCAATCAGGGTCCGGCACACTCTGTCGAGAATGCTCCAGTCTTTGCTTGCAGCCGACATACTCTGAAAAACAAGGAACGTATCCAAGTCGAATGTGCGAAACAGTTGCCCAACGGCCAATTCAAGCGCGTGTTCAGTGTGTTTGATCCAGGATAGAACTCGAAGAACCATTTGCGCTCGTGTCTGCGCGTCTTCGTCAGTTGTGCGAACGATGGAAACAATGACCTTCCCCCACATGTCGGCATTGTCTTCAGTACGGTATCCGCTGTTTTCAACAGGAAGCTCTAGACGTGCCTTGACTATATTTTGGCCGACATGCTTGGGCAATTCCGTAAAGTCGAAATTAATTGCAACATCCATCAAGTCAAATTTGCTCAATCGAGCGGTCGCGAGAAGACTATAACCGTCCGCTTCCAGATTTCTTCCACTACGTCGCAGCATGGACAGAAGCTTGGTGAAAACGCTTTTTTCAAAATTTGAGAAATGAAGAGCCATCTGCAAATGATATATTGCAATATCATTTGCTCCAATGTGCTCATAACAAAATGCCGCTTTAATATGCCACTGATATACCTGAAAGTTAATGGTCAGAGCATGCTGCATATATTTCAATGCATGATCATACTTATCAAATTGAATAAAAGTATCCGCTATGCTCTCAAGCCAACGGCCATTTCCCATGCTAATACGGTGAATTTTATCGGCAAGCTTACTTGCCCCTTCAGTATCGTTTTCCTGCAAACGACGGGATATGATCGAAAAATATGAATTGCAGATTGTCTCGTCAAATTCATTAGATGAAAGTGCAATGTGGAGAGCTGCTATAGAATTTTCCTCCAGAAGAAAGCGATTCATTTCTTCAATAGCACTCATTTTAACCCCCTGTGATCCGGTACTCTAAACTCGATCATTTCGAATTCAGGAAAATCCAGAATCGATACGCAGCTACTCAACAAGAAAATCTATTGGATTTTTCCTGTATCATAGCCTTGATATGCCTTACGGACCTCACGCCACGTTGAAAAAACGGGCGTGAGTGGGTAAAGCAAGAGATTACAAAGATGGGCCACGTCCCGGTTTCCCAGAAGGCAGCCCATCCTCATAGCACGAACACCAAGCCGTCAATGAGCAGAGAGTGCCGGTTCCTTGGAATGGTACTCGGCAACGGAGCCGACCACATGATCGATATCCGCCTCCGTCAGTTCCGTGAAGAACGGAAGGCCGAGGGTATGGATGCCAAGACGACGGGTTTCAGGAAGCGGCTTCACGTTGTAGGAGGCGAAGGCCGGATGCTGATGGCACCCGCTGCGCCACCACCGCCGGGTTTCGATTCCGCGCTGAGCCAAGTGGTTGGAAAGCTGATAACCGTCTCCCACGGTTTCAATGACCATGTAATTAGCCACATAATCCTGCCCGACTCCAAACGGCGTGACTCCGGAGACGTTACGAAGTTTTTCCCAGTAATAATTCCGGATCTGGGCCAACCGCGAGCGAGTCTCCTGCCACGCATCGAGCGACGCAAGCCCAACCGCGCAGTTGTATTCGCTCATCTTGGCGTTGGTTCCCAGCACCTGCGCAACCGAGGTGGTGGAAAAGCCGAAATTCGACATTTGGCGAATCCGCTCCACGACGTCGGGGTCGGTGCAGAGAATAATGGCGCCTTCCGCCGCCGCCAGCGATTTGGTCGCGTGCAGGCTGATGACGATGGGAATGGTTCCGACGCGGAAGCTGTCCCGCCCGATCGCATCGAAGCTGGCGGCGGCGTCGCACACCACCGGAATGCCCTTGCGCTCCGAAAAACGCTCCCACTTGTCGGTGTCCACCAAGCTTCCGAACGGCGACACCATCACGATACCCGAGGCGCTGCGCACATCCTGCTCGTCAAGAAGATCCAGGTTGAGCGTCCAGGTCTCGGCATCGACGTCGGCGAAGACCGGAGACAGCCCGGCCGCCGCGATGGCGTGAGGAGTCGCGGCGAAGGTCCAGGATGGGCAAATGGCTTGACGGTCCGGCCTCTGCAACCCGATCGCCTGCAAGGCGAGCGTGATGCCGATGGTGGCGTTCGACACCAGGACGACCTGATCGGCGCCCAGGCCGAAATGGGCGGCGATGCGGGCCTGGAATTCCTTGTACAGCGGGCCGAAATTCGCATACCAGCGCGCCTCGTCGATGCGCTCGAGATACGGAAGAAGCTTCGACGCGGTCGGCAATTTGGGACGAAAAACAGGGATCATGGAGAGCTTCTCTTCTTGCGGCCCGCCGCTGGGCAGGATGCGGGATTGCATTCAAGATCGCAGGGAAAGGATTTGTTTGGGCGGATCAATTATAGGACCGGATACCCCCCGGTTACACTGCCGCCTGCAAATGACATTGTCGGATTCTCAACATGCCGGATCATCAACAGGATGCGGTGAACAAGTTTCGTCGCTATCGATGATCGTCCTGGGCTTTTTCCCATGCAAGGTACTCGGCCTCCCTTTGCAGAAGGCTGTCCGCACGGGTGCTGATCTGCTTGGCGGGGTTGCCGGCCATGATGGCGTATTCGTCCACATCCTTCCGGATCAGCGACAAGGCGCCGACGCTGGCGCCCAAGCCGATGGTGACGCCCGGCAGAATGACGCTTCCAGCGCCGATGATGACATGCCGTCCCAGAAAGACCGGCGCACTGCGCACATTCAGGAAGGCCGCTGGCACCGTCGGGTTGGTCAGCGCGCCACCCGAATAATCATCGGTGGATGAGAAAATCGATACTCGCGCCGACAGGCCCGCGAAATCCTCAAGCTCGATCTTTGCCTGTCCAACCAATGAGCAATAGGCGGCGATGTGCACATTGCGACCCACCCGGATTCCATCCGGCCCCGCGCTGAGAATGCAGAAAGGATCAATGCGGACATGATCCCCGAAAGACATTCTCTCTGCACCGAAAAGCCGAACACTTCGATCGATTCGCACATTGCGGCCAATCGAACGGAGCCCCATCTCCATAAGCTCATCGCGACTGAACAGGTGGGGGCTCGTCATTCAGAGAATCCTGTTGATGCCTTGTTCCATCGCTTCCCATCCTGGCGCCACAGCCAAACGGCATTTGCCTTTAGCCGAGGCTTCAGAAAATCTTACTTTCAGCCCTTTGCGAGAAGCGTGTTCGGGAGAATACACCAACGGGAATACTCTGTCCACGAGCGTTCATAGCGCTATCGGGATAAAGTCTGGCCGCTTGTTTTCAACAGCGCGATGCCCGGTTCGCCGCGGCGGTGATGGGGTGCGCCCGTCCCATCACCCGTCGCAGAGACGCAGCGGTCGTCGTCAGCTGCCGGCGGTTGAGTTCTCCAGCGTTTCAACCCGTCCCGCCAGTTCCTGGAGGGCCCGGATCAGCGGGGCAATGAACTCGCCGTAGCGTAGCCCGTGGCGGTCGGCATCCGGCTCATAGACGTAACCGGCCATGTCCATCCCCAACCGGTCCAGCACTGCCTTGACCTCCTGGGCGATCAGGCCATAGTGCGGACGCCGGTGTTGCTTGACGCAGGCCGGGCGCATGACCTCCTCGACCTCCAGCGTCTCGGTTTCCGGCACCGGGTGCAGGCGCTGCCTCCCTTCATCATCAAGAAGAGGACGGCCTTCGGAATCGAACAGTGGCTCGTAACGGAGGACAGCCTCCTCGACCGTCTCTTCCACCGGAAACACCCGGTACTGGCCCTCGACCATGCGGATCTCCTCGCCGACCCTGACGCGACGAACGGTCTTCACCCGCTCGATGGTCCGGCGGGCGACTTCGCCGGGATCGTCGATGTCGGCGAAACGGTACTGAACCGGCCGCAACGCCTTGATGAAGTCGATTCCCAGGGTGCAGTCCGCCACGTTGCTTTTGCTGCGCGCGTCGGAGGTCTGGATCGATGCGTTGATTGCGTAAACGTCATCCCAACGCGCGGCCGGAGCGCCCAGGTGGTGAGCGCCATCGGCCATCGGAAGGATGTTTCCGGCGACCGTGACCTGGGCCGGCAGAAACTTGGCGATCGCCACGCCACTCACCCGGAGTTCCAGCGGCGTCCGCGCGGCGACTCCGAAATAGCCGGTGTCCAGGAAGGCCACGCCGCCAAGCGCCGGGCCTTCGACGCCGAGATAAGCCATGTTCGGGCTGCCGTCGCCATGGCCGCTGGACGACACGGCCAGCTTGACGGAGGCGCCCGTTGCGGTCGCCGCGGCCGGCGACAGCAGCAACGTCTCCCCGGCCATGGCCACCGAGCGTGAGCCGAAGCAGGCCAATCCCGAGAAAGCCGGGTTCACCGCACGGGCCAACCCCGCCCGCAACTGGGCAACACTGGCTTGGCGGGTCTGGCCGGATTGAACCACGGGCATGATCTCCTCGCCGGAAAGCGCCGTTGCGCCGGGCAGTTGGGAGATCCTAACGGTCTGAGACATGGCAGCTCTACTCCTGGATCAGACAGAGACCCGATTCGGTCGTGAGAAGAAGGGCGCTTTCGCTCGTCATGAGCGTGCTGTCCGGGCGACACGGCGCCCGCATCATGGTCATCAGTCCCAGGGAAAAACGGGCCAGCATCATTCCATCTCCGAAAGGTACAGAGTGCAGTTGGCCGCCGCGGTGATCGCCGCGAAATGGGTGTGCCGGTCCGTCTTGCCGCCGCCCAACGACAGCGTGCACCAAATGCCATCGGGAAAGTAATGATCGCCCGAGGACGCCTGCACTGTGCCGTTCCCCGATCTCAGGAACACAGGGCCGGTGGCGAACAGGGCCACCACGCGGGTGTCCGGATCGAAGGGACCGAGGCGGCCGCTCGTCGCCGTCACCGCTAGGGCATGACTGCCGCTGGGCTTCAGCCGCAACGCGGGAATCGGCACACCATCGGCATCGCTGGGAATTTGAGTGGTCATCAGAAAACTGGCCCTTTCCGGTTGGCGTTGGAGGGGATGCGGCAGATTCTGACCGCCCTGCAAAAGGAATTTATTCAGCAAAATATCCTAGGATGTCAATCCTATTCGTTTGCTGCCACACCGGACATGGAGACATCCGCACCGTAAGCAGCTGTGGAACGCCGCCTTGTTGGTGGTGAGAAAGTAGGTGAAGAGCGGGTCTACGGAGGCTCCATTGGAGTCCAGAAGGAGGCTCGCTTGATGCAGAGGGTCGAGGTGATCACCGGCAAGGAGCGGCGCCGGCGGTAGAGCGAGGCGGAGAAGGCGCGGCTGGTGGCGGAGACGCTGGAACCGGGTGCGATCGTCGTCCATGTCGCCCGCCGGCATGGGGTGGCGGAAAGCTGCCTGTACACGTGGCGCCGCCAGCTGGTCGGCGGGATGGTTGATCCGCGGCCGGGTGATGACGCCGCGCTGCTGGATCGTGCCCCGAGGCGTGGTGTCTGAGGGGGCGTAGGTGCTGTTCGGCGAGTTGAAGCCGCCGGTCTACTCCACTGCAATCGGCAGCGGGTCAGCGGCGTGAGGGTGGCACAGCTCGGTCAGGCTTTCCATGGTCATGTAGCGCCGGCACACCGCCCACTCGTCGTGTTGCTCCAGCAGCAAGGCGCCAACCAGCCTGCGAACCGCCCCCTCGCCAGGGAAGATACCAACGACGTTGGTGCGCCGCTTGATCTCGCCATTCAGGCGTTCCAGAGGGTTCGTGCTGTGCAGCTTGGTGCGCAGATCCTTCGGGTAGGCCATGTAGGCCAGCACGTCGAACTCCGCCTCGTCCATCAGCGCCGCCAGCTTGGAAAAGCGCGGCCGCAGGCTGTCGGCGACCCGGCGCCACTGCTCGTGCGCCGCCTCGGCGGTCTCCTGGGCAAAGGCGGTGCGGATGGTGGCGGCGACCATCGTCTGGTGCGCCTTGCCGACGCAGGCCAAGAGATTCCGCATGCAATGAACTCGACAGCGCTGGAGGGTCGCGCCCAGCACCTTGGAGGCGGCGGCCTTCAGCCCGAGATGCGCGTCGGCGATCATCAGCTTCACACCCCGCAGCCCCCGGCGGGTGAGCGAGCGCAGGAAGTCGCTCCAGAAGGTCTCCGCCTCCGACAGCCCAAGGCCGAGCCCCAGCACCTCGCGCCGGCCGTCGGTGTTGACGCCGATCGCCAGTATGGCGGCGAGCGAGACGATGCGGCCGTCCTGGCGCACCTTCACATACGTCGCGTCCAGCCACACGAACGGCCAGTCGCCCTCCAGCGGGCGGGTCAGGAAGGCGTGGACCCGCTCGTCGATCTTCTCGCACAGGCGGCTGACCTGGCTCTTGGAGATACCGGTCATGCCCATCGCCTTGACCAAGTCATCGACGTTGCGCGTGGAGATGCCCTGCACGTACGCCTCCTGGATCACGGCGATCAGCGCCTTCTCCGCTGTGCGCCGCGGCTCCAGGAAAGCCGGGAAGTAGGAGCCGCGTCGCAGCTTGGGGATGCGCAGATCGATGGCGCCGGCGCGGGTCTCCCAGGTTCGCTCGCGGTAGCCGTTGCGCTTGGTCAACCGCTCGTCCGAGCGCTCGCCGTAACCGGCGCCGGTCAACGCCTCGACCTCCAACTCCATCAGGCGCCGAGCGGCGAAGCCGACCATCTCGCGCAGGAAGTCGGCGTCGGCGCTCTTTCCAATCAGTTCGTGAAGAGCGATCCTGTCCCCGGTCATCGTGTCACTCCGTCTCGGTTGATGGTCGTCAAGCAACCTCAACTTAGCCGAAGAGCACGGTGGCCGCCCGCTCCCGGACGGCTGGCCCGCCTGCGCCAGCTATGGGGACCGCTCCGGCGGGCCAGCCTCACGTCTCATACCGATGGCGCATGAAGGCTTCCATTGCTTGGAATTCATGCGAATTGCGGCCACCAGTGGAACCATGTGGCGGCGCGGATACGGTCGGGATCATCGGCGAGACCGCAGCAGCGATCGGCGAGTGCTTGATCGAGGGCATCGAGATCCTCGAAGTAGGTGTTGGCGATCGTCTCGTTGGTCAGTGGCCAGAGATGCTCGGCGGGCTGCAATTCGGGGGAATACGGGGGTAAGAACTCCAGCGTGATGCTCTCCGGGATGTCCAGCGAGCCGGCGACATGCCAGCCCGCGCCATCGAGGACGATGAGCACCTGCTTGGTGGGCCCGGCCCCGACCTCGCGGGCAAAGGCGTCCAGGATAGCACCGAACATGGGCGCATCGAGGCCATCGACGAGAAACCAGATCACCTGTCCGGTGCTCGGCCGTACGAAGCCCGCGAGATACATCCACTCGAAGCGCTGGTGGCCGCGCGCCACCGGCCGGCGGCCGCGCGGCGCCCACACTCGGCGGAGCACCGGCTTCAGCCCGACGCGATGCTCATCCATCGCCCACACCTCCAAGGGTGTGTCCGGGTCTTCCTGCTGGAGGGCCTGCACACGGCGGCGGAACCGGGCCTTGAAGACCTCCTGGGCCAAGGGATCGGCTTCGGCATGGCGGGGGCGCGGTATTTGGCGGGTGAAGCCGAGCCGGCCCAGATAATCGGTGCCGCGCCGGGGTGAGACGAGCCGGCCAAGCATGCCGGCGATCCACTGGGCGACCGAGTGGCCCGTCCACAAACCGCGGCCGGGCGGCGGATCGGCCAGGCTAGTCCTCAGGCTTTGTCGCTGGTTTTCGTCGAGCAGCGGTCTGGCGCCGGGGTTGAACTGGCGCTGGTCACCCAGCCCCGCAACCCCGGCCTCGTTATAGCGTCCCACGATGACGCTGACCCAGCGCGGCGTGTACCCCGTCACCTCGGCCACGAACTGGGCCGAGCGCCCACTGGTCAGCAGCCAGATGATTTGCAGATGCGTCCGCTCCGTCGCATCCGTCGCGGCCTTGTACAGCCGATGCAGCTCATCGGCGTCAAGGTGATGAACCAGGTGAACCTTGCTGCCCATGCCAAATCAGGTGGATCGGGCTCGCCTCAAAGGAAGCCTTCACACGCCGTCGGTATCAGACACCACTCGGCGGGACACGGCCGGCAAGACCCGCACCGGGCGGCTGTGGGTCTACGCGCGCGACGACCGGGCCTGTGGCGACGACGCCGCGCCCGCGGCGCTCTACTGCTACACACCCGACCGCAAGGGCGAGCATCCCCAGCGCCAGCTCGCCGGTTGGAGGGGCACGCTGCAGGCCGACGGTTACGCCGGCTTCAACGCCCTTTACGAGGCCAGGGGCGGCGATCCGCCGGAGATCATCGAGGTGGCCTGCTGGGCGCATGTGCGGCGGAAATTCTTCGATATCCATCAAGCCCACAAGGGAGCCGCCGCCAACGAGGTGCTGGAGCGCATCGGCCGCCTCTACGCCGTGGAGGAGCGCGTGCGCGGCCAGCCGGCGGCCCGGCGTGCCACCGCGCGTCAGGCCGAGGCGGCGCTGGAGATCACGGCATTGCGCACGCAGCTGGACCAGTTGCTCCGCCAAGTTCCAGGCAAGTCCACCCTGGCCGAGGCGATCCGTTACGCGCTGTCCCGCTGGCCGGCGCTGACGCGCTACCTCGCCGATGGCCGGTTGGAGATCGACAACAACATCGCCGAGCGCGCCATGCGCGCCGTGGCCCTTGGGCCGCAAGAACTGGCTGTTCGCCGGCTCGGACGGCGGGGGCGAAGCCGCCGCGGTGTTCTACACCCTCATCGAAACCGCCAAGAGCAACGGCCACAACCCGCGCCTCTGGCTCACCCATGTCCTGGAGGCCATCGGGCGTGAGCGCGACCTCACCGATCATGATGCTCTTCTGCCTTGGGCCATGCCACCAGAACCAGCAACCTCCTGAAGGGCGTTCCCCAGCCGCTTACTCCGCACCCGGACACCATCACCCGCACCGGAAAAACCGGAAATGAAAAACGGCATGACGGTGCCGTTGCGCACCGTCATGCCGTTTTCATGTCTGCCCGCTTGGAACGGGAACCGGTTACCGCGCCAGGGCGACCGCCTCCACGATCTTCAGCATCGTGGCTTGGAAGTTCGCCTCGCTGTACCGCTGGCTCTGCTTCATGGCCTGCACCATCCGGGAACGGCGTTCTTCGGCGGGACGCGCGAGCTGTTCCTTCAGCTTGCCATAAGCGTCTTCCATCGTTTCGAAGGTGGCGCCGACACCTGTCTCGGACACGATTTCCGCCGGCCCACCCCATTTGTAAACCAGCGGGAAGGCGCCGTAGCCCATGGCTTCAACCACCGTGATGCCGAAATGCTCGACCTGTTCCGGCTTGAAACCCGGGTAGCATCCCATTCCGCAGGGATGCACGTAGAGCAGCGCGTTGGTGAGCGCGGTTTCGATTTCCGACCGCGCCGCGTTCATGCGCAACTGCGCCTTGATCCGCGTCGCCTGCTCGACAAGGCCGGCGAAGAAGGCTTGGTCATCGGCGCTGCTGTTCAAGCCGCCATACAGTTCGAAATTTACAGGCAGCTTCTCGTTCTGGGCGCGTTCGGCAAGGTGCAGGACAATGTCCTGGCGCTTGTTGTGACCACCGGCCATGAAGCGGCCGATGTTGACGGCCAGGGCCTTTTCCGTGTCCCAAGGCTTCTCGGAGAGAATCCGGGCCTGCTGCTCCTCGCTGGGAACGGGAACCGGCGGGCTGAGCACGTAAACGGGCCGGGGCGCGACGTTGTAGACCTTCAGGAGCTTTTCGACCGCCCCCGCCGTGTAGCGCGAGTTCACCACAACAGCGTCATAGCCGTGAATGCGCTTGATCGAGAACGGACCGGTGTGGTGGAGCGGGAACGGATACTGGCAATGGAAGATGTTGCGCCTGCCAAATCCGGGAGACGGAGGTTCGATCTCGTTGCCCATCGAGACGTACAGCTCCGGCCGCGGCCAGTTGGCGGTGTCTTCCAGCGTGGCGGTGTGGAAGCGGCCCGGCCGGATGGCCAGATCGTCCATGGTCATGGCCAGACGGGCCCGGCTGACGTTGTTGGGCGTCAGGAACCAGACCTCGAAGATGTTGGACAGCACCTGCGTCAGGCTGAGGATGTAACGCTCGCCGCCACCGACGCGGATTTCATAGGGGGAATAAACCCACGCCACTGGTTTCCCCGAATAGCCGGGCCGGACATCCAGCGGCGTAAGGACTTCGTAGCGACTGGCGGCGGCATAACGAGTCGTCGCTTCCGCGGGCAGCGCCAAGCCCCCTTCCTCGAACACGCCGAACCAGCGCTTGCGGAACTTGGTCTTCTGGCGGTCGATCACCTCGAGCATGGAGCGGCCGAGGAACTCGGATGTCGACGCGTTCTCGAAGTGGAAGGCGAACGCCCCGCGATGGACCGCCACCCGGTACCCCTGGGCACGGACGCGGACGCAAAAATCGGTGTCCTCGAAGTAGAAGGGCTCGAACAGCATGTCGAAGCCCAGCACCTTGCGGGCGACCTCCTTGCGCAGCAGGCAGCAGGCCGCCGAAGCGTAATCGCAGACGCGGACCTGGTCGCGCTTCGAGAAGATCCGGTGAAAGTCTTCGAAGGAGACAAACTTGGATTCCTGGATGACCTGACCGCAGCCCGAGATGATGCCGCCGGATTCCTGCACCCGGCGGTCGGGAAGTAGCAAGACCGGGGCCAGAAGACCGATGTCCTTGTCCTGTTCCATAGCGCCGACAAGACGCTCCAGAGTCTCTCGACGGACCACCGCGTCGTTGTTTAGAAACAGGATGTAGTTTCCGATGGCGACGTCGAGCGCAACGTTGTTGCCTTCGCCAAAGAACAGATTTTTCCGGTTCGAGATCACGCGGACGCCGGGCAGGCGTGCCAGATACCGATACAGCAGCTCAACGAAGAACGGCGAGCTGCCGTTGTCAACCACAAGCACCTCCGAATTGCTGCCGGCAACGGCGACCCAGGCGGAATAGGCGCTCAGCAGCGTGTAGATCGGCTTGTTGTAGTTGAGGATGATGATGCTGAGGAGTGTCTCGCCTTCCGCCATGGCCGGCTGCACCGCAGCAGAGATGCTCGGGACATCCGGTCCGGCCTTATGATCCGGAAGTTCGCCGAGACGGATGGCTCCCACCAGAGTGTGCAGGTCGTTCATGGTCGTCAGTGGCTTTTTCAGCACAGCGACTTCGTCGGCCTGCATCAGGAAGCCGATCATCGCCTCCTGCAAATGCGGGTGGGTCGAAATCCAATCCTTCTTCAGGGCATCGATGATGAGCCGGGCGTCACCGGTGTAAACATACCCTCCCATGCACATCAAATGCCGCAGATGCATCAGGTCGATGAAGGGAGACGGCGAAAACCGGCTCTGGTCATTCGACTGAACAAACATCGTCAAGGGGTCAGTTTGACTATAGATTTTGTCGACCGATCGCTGATCGACAAGGTAATATTTGGCGTCGAAAAGCGGATGAGGATCAATGCCGAGCTTCCACCCCTCCATCATGTAATGATAGACGGGCGCCTGATCCAAAGAAATTCCATTCAACTCACAGGATTTTTTGTAAAAATCGACATCGAAAAGCGAAATCGGAGAGATTTCTCCCTTGTGAAGGGAAACAAGAATATCGGCATTCTTGACCGAATTGTATCGGGCTTCCGCGCGCAACGCGACGATGTCAATCAGCGGATACCAGTCCTCCGCTGTCCGCCGTTCCAAGAAGTCGAGATAAGCCAAGTCGGCACGGGGGACCGGTTGCTGATCAAGCGACTTCGGAACGAAAAGAAGGTGGGGTTGAAGCTGCCGCTTCCGGCCATAGAGGATGTAATGCAGAAGAGGCGGAAAGCAGGAAGCCGCCGCATCGGAGTTCAGATAGACGTAATGGCGATCATCGAACAGCGGTCCATGCAGGACACACCGCCCCTTGATGTAATCGATGATCGCGTTGCTCGCCCCGACTTCACCGTCGGCGGCATCCGACGCCTTCCAGACCAGGGAACCGGTGCTGAAAAGACGGCGGAAGATGGCCCAATCCTCATGGAACAGAGCCTCGTTGCGCATAAAGACGTCCAGGAATTCATCCAGGAACGTGGTGTCGCCTCCCGTCGCCAGGGATGACGCCATCAGCATCGAGAAAAGCTCGATGTTCGTCATGCGGATGGAGCATTCCACGATCTGCTCGACACGGATGCCTTCCTCCACCGTCAGAACGGCGACGGCAGCGGGCGACTGGGGGTCCTGCATCACGCGGGCGAAGAGGATGCGGGCAATCTCCGGGGTCAGGCTGACGCTCGACCATTGCGCGGCGAAGCCGGGAGCGCAGGAATGGCCAACAGCGTTCTCGACATCGCCCCTGGGCATGTTGGCCAGGAACTGTCGAAGTTCGATTCCCAGGAAGACCAGTTTCAGGGCAACATGCTTCGTCAGAGCAAACGGGTCGAAACACCAGCCGACGACCCCTTCCTCGTCAACCCGCTCCAGAGCACCCCGCAGCACGCTTCCGTTGGGGGACGCGACACCCAGAACGATGTCGTCGAGCAACGCCGAGCATTGCGGGCTCGGATCGTTCCCTGCGCCTCTCTCGACCGCAGCGTCCCCATCCTTGACAACAAGATGATGGAGGATCTTGAGGACCGCTCCGTTCGTCAGGCCATAACTGCCCTGACCAATCCGCGGCAGCAGGACGCCATCCTCGGCGATCATAATGTCCAGCACCGCGGGCGCCTCCAGATTCACCTCGGCAAAGGGCCGGACGATCTCCAGTTCCTGGACCGTGATGCGGCAGTTTTGCAGAGGAAAATTGAACCCTGGCATACAGGGTTGCCCAACAACAGCCTGGACGTCCGGTCGAGATTGCAGAGCAGCCGTTTCGCCGATCACAATACCATGAAACAACACTTTAAGGTAAATTTGATTAGAAAACCCATGCGTATCTATGCACCATCCACCAATGCAGCTTTGATCGATGCGCTCAACACAGCCACGGAACTGCGGGCCCTGTGAAAAATTCTGCAAATCAAATGAACAATATTCATGACTTTCGACGATGCTCAAAGGAAAACCTGCACTCTTTTTCACTTCACCCGCTTGCCTATTGCTGGGGCGGTTCGTCCAATTGATCGCCTCTACCGAATCAAGGCCAAAAGTCGATTCAGCCATCACACACAACTCCGAATTAGTGCATTACTTGGACTTGATACGCCGCGACTGATAGCCCGCCCGGCACTGTAGAGAGATGGGAGCACGGAAGCGCACATGTACTCCGCCCTATCGACGCTTGGCAAGCGCACATCGATATACAAGAACTTCCAGTTAACAGGTTACTAACAAACCTCTGCCAAGATTGGGGAAGGCTTAAAAAAAACACGCGTTTTTCCAGCCGGCGCAATGCAGGAAGGCAATGTCAGGTACAGGCAATGGTTCATTTCGGGACAACGAAACCATGCCGCCTGGAGAGAGCCAAAGCCATGCTGGACCATTTCAGAAATGTAACGCGGGACATCCTTCACCGTGCCTCCTCCAGAACAGGGATCAATGTTTTGGATGATGAATTTTTCTTACAGGACCTCTCTCGCAAGTGAACGCTGGATGAGGGCACGCCATTCCACATGTTTGTGCCATCACGCCGCGCCTGGCATCCGCCCTTCGGAGGGCACCATGAGAAATGACAGCAGCCTGTTTGCGATGGACGGAGAGGAAGAGGGATATTGATGCACAAAGACAATATTTTTACTATCTACCTTTGCCCTAAAGCATATCCTATGGGGATTGGAAATTTCCGTGAAATTGAATCCCTACCAAGAAAAACTAAAAGAGAAATGAAGTGAAAAAGACAGGCATAGTATCAGGGTCTCTTGACTCTGTGACATTTGATGAAAATTTTGGCTTCATTGTGCAGGGGTGGTCTATAAATGATGGCGATTTGGCAAAAAAAGTCAAAATCACGGTTGTTTCCGAAGGACAGCCTATAGCACTCTCATCCGCACGCTATTTTCGCCGCGACCTCCTGGAAGGCGGGATGGGCGCCGGGTTCCATGCCTTTTCCATCCTCATCCCCACGGAACGGGTGTCCAGTCAGAACGCGCCGGTCGTTCACGTTCTCGGCGATACTACGCTGATCGGCAGCGTCTCCCTCAGGGGGCACCGCCTTGATGGACATGGCCGCACTCCACCCCGTCTGGCCGAAACAGGACTTTCTCCGGAGCATTGGCCGGTCGACGTGATCGGGCATGTAGCCCTGCTCGCCAACGGGAAGGTCTTCGACGCGCTCTGGTACGAGCGAGCCTATCCAGACGTGACCGGTTGGTGCAACGAAAATGCCGCGTCGCCTTACCTGCACTATCTGTCCATTGGTCTTGCGCAGGGGCGCTTTCCTCACGTTCCCATGAACGAGTCCTGGTACATCGAACGCTATGGCAGCGCCATCCGGAACATGGCTGACGTCCAGGCCAGGACCGTCGCCGACCATTATCACATCGCCGGAAGCCTCTTCGGCTTCGACGCCGTTCCGGGTTTCGACGAACAGACCTATCTGGACCGCAACGACGATATCCACCCCCTGGTGCAGGAGCGCCATTTTGTAAGCGGATACCAGCATTATCTGCTCCATGGGGCCGCCGAAGGCCGCGGCACGGGCTCATGGAGCGCGCTGCCCACGCTTCCTCCCCAACAACTCCTGGGGACACCGGAATTCGCAAACCTTGTCCAGGGCGCCGACGCCCATGGCAAAAGCACCGCGACCGGCCGGAACTGGGCGGCTGAGAAAGCCGCGGGCGCCGCCGTGGATCCGACCTTCGGCAGCTTTGCCGAAAGCCTCTACCAGGCGCATCGCCCCGATGTGGCCGGCGCGGTTTCCAGGGACGAACTCCCATCCGGGGCCGAGCATTGGCGCCATTACGGGCTGCGCGAGGATCTGGCCGGAACCACGCCGCGCCTGCCTGGTTATTGCGAACACCGCTATCTCGTGAACAACCCGGACGTGTCGGAGGCGATCGCCGGCGGCGACACCCCCTCGGGCTATCATCATTTTCTCAGCTATGGGCTCGCGGAGAACCGCAAGGGCGGACTCGACACGGGAGAACCCGCGCCGAGGACCTTCTCTCCCGCCGGCATCCTGAGACGGATCGCGGAACGGGACGGCTGGCCGACGATCTCCATCCTGATGCCGGTCTACCAGACGCCGGAGCGGTGGCTGCGCGCTGCCGTCGGGTCCGTCCTGGAACAGCTCTATCCCTTTTGGGAGCTGTGCATCGTCGACGACGCCTCCCCCAGCCCGCACATCCAGGAGCTGTTGCGGGAGTTCGCGGCGCGGGATCCCCGCATCCGCGTGGCTCACCGGCCGTCCAACGGCGGCATCGCCGCCGCGTCGAACGCCGCGCTCGCTATGGCCGGCGGCGAATGGCTGGCCCTGCTCGACCATGACGACCTGCTGACGGCGGACGCGCTTTATGAAATCGCCGCCGCCATCGTCGCCCACGACCCCGACGCCGTCTATTCCGACGAGGACAAGATGAGCGTCGACGGTCGTTTCTACGATGCGACCCACAAGCCGGGCTGGTCGCCCGAGCTGCTGCGCAGCACCATGTACATTGGGCACCTGACCTGCTACCGCGCGTCCATCGTCCACGAGGCCGGAGGATTCCGCAGCGCGTACGACGGGACCCAGGATTACGATCTGGCGCTCCGCGTCGCCGGGATCACCGACCGCTTCGTGCATGTTCCGAAGATCCTGTACCACTGGGTGGCCATTCCGGGATCGAGCGCCGAGGTCCTGTCGGCCAAGAGCTACGCGGTCGAACGGCAGAAGACGGCCATCGAGGAGGCCCTGGCCCGGCAGGCGGCCACCCCCTTCGAGGTGCATCCGCACTGGTCGGCTGGCAACTGGCGCGTCGTCTACGCGCCACCCTCGCCCGCCCCGCTCGTCAGCATCGTCATCCCCACCGCGGGCCGCAAGGGCACCGTCTCAGGGGCGTCGGTCGACATCCTGCGAAACTGCATCCTCAGCCTTTTCGGCAGCGAATGCTATGAGCGCTTCGAGATCGTCGTCGTGCACAACGGCGAGTTGGACGCCACAGCGCTGGGCTTTCTACGCGCCTTTCCGAACCTGCGCGAAATCAACGCCAACCGCCCGTCCTTCAACTTCTCGGAGCGGGTGAACCTGGGGGTGGAACAGGCACGCGGCGACTATGTCCTTCTGCTCAACGACGACATCCAGGCCATCTCGAAGCACTTCCTGCGCGACATGGTGGGGCTGGCCAGCCAGCCGGGCGTCGGTGTCGTCGGTCCGCGCCTGCTGTTCGCCAACGGCACGATCCAGCATGTCGGCGTCCTGCTTCCCAACGGCGTGCCGACCCACGCCGTCATCGGCGAGCATCGTCTGACCTCCGGGCCGCAGGGAATCGCGCAACTGACGCACAACGCGGCCGCCACGACCGCCGCCTGCCTTCTGGTGTCGCGCGCTCTCTACCAGGAGGTCGGGGGCTTCGACACCGGCCTCAGCCTGAACTACAACGACGTCGATTTCTGCAACAAGGTGCGCGCGAAGGGGCTGCGGATCGTCATCGACCCCGCCATCGAACTCTACCATTTCGAATCCCTGTCGAAGGAAGGCACCTTCAACTGGGAACTCCAGGAATTCGTGAAGCGCTGGGGGATCGAAGCCGACCCGTACCTCAACCCCAACTTCTCCACGACCAATCCCTTCTACGAGATCGAACGCACCCCCGCCACCACCCCCGTCCGGGACGTGGAGGCCCAGATCCTGGCCCGCATCGCGGCGGCGCGGACCCGGCCACAGATGGCCGAGACGATCCGCTTCTCCTTCTTCATGAGCATCTACAAACAGCCGCTCCGGTTTCTGCGCGAGATCGAGAGGACGATCCTCAACCAGTTCTACCGGAACTTCGAATGGGTGATCGTGAGCGACGGCGACCACCGTCCTGAACTGCTCGACTGGCTGCGCGGCGTGGCCGTCCATGACAACGTGACGGTGATCGTGAGCCCGGAGAACAAGGGCATCATGGCCGGCTATGGGCTGGCTTTCCAGGCCACCCGCGGCGACTATGTCCTGCCGGTCGATGCCGACGATTTCCTGACGCTCGACGCGCTCCAGGTGATGGCGGAGCACATACATGCCCACGGCTTCCCGGCGATCCTCTATTCCGACGAGTTCAAGAGCGATCCGCAGTCGCGGCTTTTCTCCCCCTTCCACAAGCCGGGCTTCGACCGGATTCTGCACACCAACATCTGCTTCACCTGCCATCTCTGTGCCCTGCGCCGCGACGTGGCCGTGCGGATCGGCGCCTACACGGACCCGAAGGCGACCTGGAGCCACGACTGGGACACCTTCACCCGCGTCGAACGCGCCGGATACGGCATCGTGCATGTGCCGCATCTCCTGTACGCTTGGCGGATCAATCCCGGCTCCACCGCGTCCGCCGAAACCAGCCTGAAACCGGACGCGTTGCACAGCCAGCGGCATGTTCTGGAACGGCATCTGGCCCTGACCGGCCAAGACCGGACGCTGACCGTCGCCATCAACAACCTGTTCCCCAAGCCGGGGATCTGGCGGCTGGCGCCCAGGGACGGGGCCGGGTGCGGCATGGCGCTGGTGATCGCGGCCGACATGATCGCGGCCGACAGGGACGACGACGCGGCGGTGGACATGGTCACCGCGGTTCTGGCGCAACGGAACTGCCCGATCGCGTCGGTCCGGATACAGGTGTCCTCGCCGGCAGACGCGGCGGTCCTGGCGGCGGGCCTGGAGAGGGCCGGGGTGCAGCGGTGGCCGGCGCGCATCTCCCTGCACAGGGACTCGTGCGCCATCCTGCTCGCCGAAGCCTGCGCGGATGGCGACGCCGTGGCTTTTCTGCGGACGGATTGCCGTCCCGGAACCCCGGATTCCTTGCTCGAACTCGCGGGGTTGTTGAACGGAGTTGGCGAGGCGGTCGCCATCGGAGGCCGGATTCTCGATCCCGACGAGCGGGTCGCCTGGGCCGGTGGTTTCTTCGGCCTGGGAGGGTTCCTGGCCACCGCCGACTACGGTCGCCCGGCCGGCGACGCCGGCTATCACGGCATGCTGTTCTGCCAGCGGTTCGTGGACGGCGTGTCGCCAAGCCACTGGCTGGCCCGCGCCGGCTTCCTGCGCGATCTTCTGCGCCGGCTCCCGCCCGACACGCCGGCGGCTCAGATCGCGAGCGCCATCGCGCTGCACGCCCATGCGGAAGACAAGAGGACGCTCTACACGCCCTTCAGCGTTTGGCATCTGACGGAACGCACCCATGTCCAGCCGCCGCTTCCCAGCAAAGCCGTGCTCGCCAGCCTACCGGGCCCGGTGCCGCGGCGGAGCCGGTGGTACAGCCCCCGTCTGCATCCGGCGGCGGCGCTTGGCTATCAGCCCCGTGGGTATGACGGCGACGATGAGGGAGGCTGATCCACAGACGCCCTCACCACGCCAGCGGTTACCGTCAGCAGGGCCGACAGCGCCGCCTCCGGCGTCGGCGACGAGACGATGAAGCCGTTGGACCAGTGGCGCAGCCGCTCCGCCGGGGCACCGATGTCGAAGACGCCGACCGGCAGGCCCAGCCCGGCCACCTCGTCCAGGACATAGCAGTAGGTTTCCGGCCAGACCGACGGCAGGAAGACCGCGTGGCAGCCACGCATGGCGAGACGCCGCGCCAGATCGTCCGGCTCGTAGCGGCCGTTGTCGTGGAAGCGCGGGGAGTCGATGGGCCGGTCGATGTTCCCGAACAGCTCGAACCGCAAGGGAAGTTGGTGGGTGTCCGCCAGCCGCACCATCGCGTCCAGGATCTTGGAGCCCTTGGCCACGTTGATCCCCCCGATGACCGCCACGCGGGCCAGCGGTGCCGCCGCCGGTGTCGGCAGCGGCGAGACGATGACATGATCGGCCAGATGCGGGATGATCCGGACACGCTCGTCGCGCAGTGTGAAGGCCCGCCGCACCACGGCGAGCGCGCTTCTGGAAAAGAAAACGTGGCGGTCGGCAAGGTCGAAGAAATCCTGCCAGGTCCGGCGGTACGCCTTGATGTCGAAGCTCCCAGCGGCCGGACCGTTGTCCCCCTCCCGCCGGCGGAAATGCCGGTTGGCCGGGGCGCATTCCCGGCAGCGTTCCGGCGACGGCACGCCGCAGAAGCGGTCTTCGGCGTCGATCAGGTTCAGGGATGGGCAGACCGGCAAGTAATCATGATGCAAAACGCGCAACGGCACCCGCTGCCCGCTCCGAAGCGTCCGGATGAACTCCATCAACGCAACGGCATTCGGATGATCGACCAGCGAACTGACCACAATCTCGGACAGCGGCAGGGCGGAGACCAGAGAGCCGAGATCGGCGAGGCCGTTCGCCGGAAAACGGAAGGTGGCTTCCTTGTGCAGCAACTCGATGTCCACCGCTTCGTCCGGCATCCCCAGCACCGGCTGCCGGGTGGGGCGGACGAGCAGAACCGCCTGCCCCTGCGCATGAAGTCGCGCGATCTCCTTGGCCCGGAAGGTGGCGGCCCCGCCGTGCCCGGCGTGGTCGAACAGCAGCACCGTCCGCGGCCGGGCGTCTTCCTGCAAAATCCGGACGGCCGCCGCCGCGCGTACGGGGCGCAGCGGGTCGGCGCGGATGAAGTCCTGGACCTCCGCGTCGAATTCGGGATAGCGCTGCCGGATGATGTCGCCGGACGCCTGAATCTGGGCCTTCTTCTCGTCGCTGGAAAAGCTGCCGCCGTGCCGGTGGTGGACATAGAGATTGGGCACCGCGACGTTGACGAAACCGCGCCGCAAGGCCCGCCGGCACCAGTCCACCTCCTCGCCATAGCCGCGTCCGAAGGCGTCCAGATCGAAGAAGCCGATCTCCCGCAGCGCCCGCCGGTTCAGCGCCATGCAGAAGCCGACACCGGTCGGCACCTCCACCGGAGGCAGGTCCGACAAGGCCGCGAACGCCGCGTCGATGCGCTCCACCGTGGCGCCGAGAAAAGGCTCGTTGTCCTCGGGCATCGCGGGGAAGCCGCAGATGGTCCCGGCGTTGGTGAAGGGGGTGGTGCTGGCAATGGACGGCATCCTCTCGACCGGCCCGACCAACCGCTCCAGCCAGCCAGGCGGCACCTCCACGTCGGTGTTGAGAAGAACGACATGGCCATCGGGATTCAGGCGCGTCGCAACCTCCAATCCGGTGATGACGGCCTTCAGATACCCCTCGTTTGACGGCTTGGACACGACCGTCACGTTGTCCAGCGACGTGGCGAGAGCAATCAGGAAGGCGGTTATGCCGCGGTCGGGATTGCCGTCGTCGATGAAGACGATCCTGTGCCTGGGCTCCACCGTCTCGATCAGCGCATGCACCAGCGGGGTCAGGAACCGCTTGCCGCCATAAACCGGCACGATGATGGACACGGGTGCGGCGAGCGGAGGAGCGGGCGGGGCCTTATTCCCCGAAGCCGGACCGAGCAGGCCGAGCGCCTGGCGCGCCCCTCTCAGGGACGACGGCAGGGCCGTGGCGTAGCGCAACCCCCGCTCGGTCAGGAAACGGTAGTCCACCGCCGCCGGACCGCGCTCGCAGGCGACCTGCCAACTGCGCAACGACAGCCCTTCGCGCAGCATCAGCGGGACGAGGCACTCCTCGTCCCCGGCGGTCAGTCGCAAAACGACGGCGGACGTGTCGAGCGGCAAAGCCGCGATCACCACGAACCCGGAATGGTCCGCCAGGGGATCGCCGAGGGCAAGGCCGACGTCGTGACGGTCGATCCCCGCCTGGACGTGGACAGCGGGAGGCCGTTTCCCACGGTCGATCACCACGTCGAAAGCGCAGGCGCCATGCCGGCTGTGAAAGGCCCAGCCTTCGATCCGCAACTCGGTCCCGACCTCGATCCGCTCGATGAAGTAGCCGAACGCTCCACCCGTGGTCATTGTCTCATGCCTCTCTTGCCGCACCCGGCCAGGCGGTCAGCCGGCGAAGGCACGCTCCCGGTCTTCCAGGGACAGGATCAGGTCGGTGTCCCAGGGCATGACCCCCCGGACCGGGCCGCTCTGCGCGCAGCGGATCTCGGTATAGTCGAGACCGCGCAGGGTCGCGATGAACCAGAAGAACGTGTCGGGCATACCCGCCGGCGTCAGATTGACGACGCGCGCGCCGGGCGGTGCGAAGACGATGTTGGTCATCGCCGCCCCCATCACTCCGACGATCCGCGACGCTCCCTTGAACAAAGCCACCTGCTCCGGCAGCGAAAGCGCATTCGGCTCGACCAGACGGTAGCCGTGCGCCAGGGCGAGGCCGATCAGGTCATCCTCATCGACGATCCGGCGGATCCCCGTCGCCCGGCGGGAGACGAACAGCCGGTCTGCACCGCCCGGAGCCACGCTTCGGGCCACGGCTTCCGCAGCGTCGAGGACCAGCGGCGACATGAAGCCGCCGTGCTCGCTCAGCCCGTCCACCAGCAGAAGATCGGCGAAGCGCAGGGGCGTGTCGTCGGCGACCAGGGTCCGGGCAAGGTCGATGCCCAGCATGGACAGCGAAAAGGCCATGCTGTCGTTGAGGTGGCCCGGCGCAAGCCCAACGAGGAAGCGGACACCGAGATCCGGCAGATGGGTGTGGACGAGATGAGCCTTGGGCAGCATCTCCATCATCCAATGGCCGTAATTGCCGATTCCACGCTTCTTGCACAGAAGGATGGGGCCAGCCGTGTCCGGTTCGGCAGCCCGTCCGCCCTGCCCGATCGCCGCCAGAACGGCCGCGTGGGCCTGGTCGATCTCCGCCTCGGAATGCTGGGTGATGGTTTCGCGGTAGAGATCGCCCTTCTGGTCGAAGACCAACCCCTCCCTGGCAACCCACACGTCCTTGAGGCGCGCGACACGCACCGCGCGCTCCGGGAAGCGCGAGGTGTTCCATGCCCATTCCATGGCTTGCAGAATGGGTTGGGGAATCAGCTCGCTGTTGACGACACGGGGGTAACTGGCATCGAAACCGGGCGACGCGAGCGTGAGAATGACCGAGTCATCGGGCAGGCTGATCGGTGTCGGTCGCATCCGGGCAGAATTCCATCGGGAGTCTGGCCGCTCCCGTCCCGGGGTACCCGCCGCCGTGGACGGAGCACCCCAGCCGAACGGTGCGGTTACGAGCGGCCGTAATGGTCGTCGAAGCGGACGATGTCGTCCTCGCCCAGATAGGAGCCGGACTGCACCTCGATCAGGTTGAGCGGCACCTTGCCCGGGTTTTCCAGCCGATGCGGGGTGCCCAGCGGAATGTAGACGGACTCGTTCTCGCGCAGCAGGATCTGCTCGTCCCCGCGGGTCACGAGCGCGGTCCCATTGACCACGACCCAATGCTCGGCGCGATGATAGTGCTTCTGGAGCGACAGGCGGGCGCCGGGCGCCACCGTCAGCCGCTTCACCTGGAAGCGGTCGCCGGCGTGCAGCGACTGGTAGAAGCCCCAGGGGCGGTGCACCCGGCGATGCAGGAGCGGCTCGCTGCGGCCCTGCTTCTTCAGATGCTCCACCAGCGGCTTGATGTCCTGCGCCCGGTCTTTCGCGGCGACCAGGATGGCGTCCTCGGTGGCGACCACCACCGTGTCCTCCATGCCGAGCAAGGCGATGAGGGCGCCGTCCTCACTGCGGGCGTAGCAGTTGAGGCTGTCCCAGGCGATGGCGTCGCCGTGGCAGACGTTGCCGCCCTGGTCCTTCTCACCGATGTCCCACAGCGCCGACCAGGCGCCGACGTCGGTCCAGCCGATGCTGCACGGCACCACGGCGGCGGCCTCCGTGCGCTCCATCACCGCGTAGTCGATGGAGATGTTGGGAGAAGCGGCGAAAGCCTCCTCGTCGAGGCGGAAGAAATCAAGGTCGGACCGGCCCTGGGCGAGCGCCTTCCGGCAGGCGTCCAGGACCGCGGGTTCCCAGCGCTCCAGCTCGGCCAGATATTGGCGCACGGGCAGCAGGAACATGCCGCTGTTCCAGAAGAAGCTCTTTTCCGCCAGATAGCGCTCGGCCTGCTCGCGTGGAGGCTTCTCGACAAAGGCGGCGACCCGGAAGGCGCCGTCATGGCCACCCACCGCATCGCCGCGGCGGATGTAGCCATAGCCGGTTTCCGGAGCGGTCGGCACGATACCGAAGGTGGTCAGATGGCCGGCGGCGGCGGCGGCGGACGCCGTGGCCACGGCCTGGAGGAACGCGCCCTCGTCCTTGATCGCGTGGTCGGCCGGCAGCAGCAGGAGCTGTCCGTCGGGGTCATCCTCCGCGATGAGCAGCGCCGCCACGGCGGCGGCGGCGGCGGTGTTGCGCCCCACCGGCTCCAGAACGATCCGCGCCTTCCCGCATCCGGCATGCCGCATCTGTTCGGCGATGACGAAGCGGTGTTCCTGGTTGCAGACGATCAGGGGAGCGGCGAACAGCGCTGCATCGGACACCCGCTGCGCGGTATCCTGGAGCATCGAGCGTTCCGAGCAGAGCGGCAGGAACTGCTTGGGATACTGTTCCCGAGACATCGGCCAAAGCCGGACCCCGGCGCCGCCGGAAAGGATGACGGGATGAATGCGCGTGTTCTGCAAGGAAATCGTCATGGCAGCCGGAACTTGCACTATCGGAAAGGAAACCGGTTCCCTGTGTAGAGGTTTTGGGACAGACATGCTACAGCGAAATCCGATGCTTCGGAGCTTCCCGCCACACGATTCCCGTAGTGGCTTGATGCACTCCATCGCCTATTGATGGCCCGCAGCCTTCTGGTCTGTTTCCTTATGCCCGCGGTTTCAAGACTGTAACATCCGTAAGCCAGAGCTTCTTACGAGAAAGTGACGATCATAGGCATGCCTGAACACCGATCCTCCGAGCAAGGCGCGACAGCTCTGAAGCCATCCGCGGCAGAGCGGGAGGATGCCGCGGCGCCCGCCTTCACGATCATCACGCCCTGCCTGAACCGCGCCGGTCTCGTGGCGGAGGCGGTGGAGAGCGTTCTGGCCCAGGACGGGATGACGGTCGAGCACATCGTGGTGGACGGCGGGTCCACCGACGGGACGCTGGATGTGCTGGCGCGCTATCCGCACCTGCGCGTCCTGACCGGACCGGACCGGGGCGTCTATGACGCCATCAACCGCGGGCTGGCCGTCGCCCGCGGCTCGGTCATTGGGCATCTCAACAGCGACGACCTCCTGCTTCCGGGGGCACTGACCGCCATTGCCCGCGCCCTGGCCATGGCGCCGGACGCCGATGCAGCCTGTGGCGGTGCCACGGTCGTCGAAGGCGGCTCCGGCATCAATGGGGCCGGAGGGCCGCGGGAGACCTGCGGCTACGACGATCCGGCGATGAAGGGGCTGCGCCCCTTCGACCTGTGCCGCGGCGTGCCGATGATCAACGCCCGCTTCTTCCGACGCAGCCTGTACGAGCGGGTCGGCGTCTACGATCCGTCCTATCGCTACGCCGGGGACCGGGAGTTTCTGATCCGCGCCTGGACCGCCGGCATGAAGACCGTTCCGGTGGCGGAGCGGGTCTATCTCTACCGCCAGCACGCCGGCTCGATGACCATCGTCGGCGGCATGCGGCACATGGTCCCATGGCTCGACGAACACCTGCGGCTCGCCCGCCGGGTGATGAACGATCCGGCCAGTTCACCGGCGCTGTGCCGCGAAGCACGGGACTGGCATGCCTTCGAACTGGGCCGGGCCGCCACCCGCGCCCTGGCCACGGGCGGCGCTGGGCAGGCCACCCGGCTGGCCGTCGGCGGCATCGCCACGGACCCCGTCTGGCCGGCCCGCTTCGCGCTTCAGGCGAGCGGCTATTGCCTTCGCCACTATTGCCTTCGTCGCCATGAACGGGCAAAGGAACGCCCCGGTACACCCTGACACCCTTCGCGTCTTTCCAGCCGAGTTCCTTGTCCATGTCCTTATCCCAGTCCCAGTCCGCGCCCGACTTCGCCGATTTTGTCGAACGGCTTGCGAGCACCGAGCCGGTCGCCCGAATTCTGGCGGTCGGTTCGGGGCCGGGGCGGGCCTCCCTGCGGCGCGGGCTGGAAGGCAATCCGCTGCGCCCGTCCCTGACGGAGGCCGGAATCGGGGACGGTCCCGCCCTTGCGCTTCCCAACGCGCACGAGATCGGCGAAACGTGGCTGCGCTTCCGCAACGACGCCGACCTGCCGCCGCTTGCCGGCCTGCTCGCCGAACTCGAAGAGGACCTGAAGCGCCACCCCGCCGCCCCTCCCGAGACCGGCGCACGGCGGGCACGCGGCGGCTTCGGCCTGGTGCTGGTCGAAGACGCCGGCTTCACCGGGCTGCGCGCGCTGGATCGGGCTGACGACACCGCCACCGTCGTGATCCGGGCTTCCTCCAAGACCGGAAGCGGCTGGCTGATGCGCCGCCGCCTGCGCGACGAGCCCGGCTGGGAGACGATCGCTGAGGGCGAGGACTGGGTCGCCTTCCGGCGGCGCCCCCTGGAGTCCGGGTCCGACCTGCCGATCCATTTCTTCACCATCGTCCTGAACGGCGAGCCCTTCATCCGCTACCACGAGGCGGTCTTCGCCTCGCTGCCCTTGCGGTGGCACTGGCACATCGTGGAGGGCGTGGCCTCGCTGTCCCACGATACCGGCTGGAGCCTGGCGTCCGGCGGACGGGTGCTGGACAGCGTGCACGACCGGGGCCGCAGCAACGACGGCACCTCCGCCTATCTGGACGATCTGGCGGCCCGTCACCCGGACCGCATCACCATCCACCGCAAGCCCCTGGATTCCTTCTGGGACGGCAAGCGCGAGATGGTCAACGCTCCCCTGCCCCATATCCGCGAGGCCGGGCTGCTCTGGCAGGTGGACGCCGACGAGTTGTGGACGGCGGAGCAGATCCGCACCGTCCACGCCATGTTCCAGGCCAACCCGAAGCGCACCGCCGCCTTCTATTGGTGCGACTATTTCGTCGGGCCGGAGCGGATCGTCAGCACGCGCCACAACTACGCCCAGAACCCGCAACAGGAATGGCTGCGCACCTGGCGCTTCGAGCCCGGCATGACCTGGGCGGCCCACGAGCCGCCGACCCTTGTCGGCGCCGACGGCAAGGACGGTGCCCAGATCGACCCCTTCACCCAGGACGAGATGGAGGAGGCCGGCGTCGTCTTCCAGCATTTCGCCTACGCGACCGAGGCGCAGGCCGCCTTCAAGGAAAGCTATTACGGCTACAAGGACGCCCGTGCCCACTGGCGCCGCCTTCAGAAGGAGGTGACGGGGTCGGCGCTGCTGCGCGACTATCTGCCCTGGGTGAGCGACGAGACGCTGGCCGACACAGCCGCCGCCCGTGGCGTGGTGCCCATCGCCGTGCCGGATGAGGCGGCGGGGAGCGGGGCCTGGCGCTTCCTCGATCCCGCGGAGGTCGCCGAACGGCGCAAGGCCCTGGCGCCGACATGGCCGAAGATCCTGGTGGATGGGGTGTTCTACCAGCATCTCGGCTCCGGCATTGCGCGGGTCTGGACGGCGGTGCTGCAGGCCTGGGCGGCATCCGGCTTCGCCGAACATGTCGTCCTGCTCGACCGCGCCGGCACCGCGCCGCGGATTCCCGGCGTGCACACCCGGACCATCCGTGCCCATAACAAGGCCTCCCCGGGCGCCGACAGCCTCCATCTGGAGAGGGTCTGCCGGGAGGAGGGGGCGGATCTCTTCGTCTCCACCTACTACACGGCGCCGACCGCCACGCCCTCGGTCTTCATGGGCTACGACATGATCCCGGAGGCGCTGGGCTTCCCACTCGCCGACGAGACCTGGCGGGAGAAGCACCGGGCGATTCTGCACGCCTCGGCCCACATCATGATCTCGCGGAACTCTGCCCGCGACCTGGAACGGCTGTTTCCCTCGGTCCCAGCTGGCAGCACGGCGGTGGCCTATTGCGGCGTCGGAGACGCTTTCCGCGCGGCGGACGCGGCGGAGGTGGACGGCTTCCGCAAGGCGCACGGGCTGACCGGCCCCTATGTGCTGATGGTGGGCGAGCGATCCGGCTATCAGGGCTACAAGAACGGCCTTCTGCTGTTCCGTGCGCTCGGGCTGGGCGATCCGGCGACCCGCGACCTGACGGTCGTGTGCGTGGGCGGCGGCAAGGAGGTGGAGCCGATGTTCCGCGCCCTGGCCCCCGACACCCGGACGCTGCGCCTGTCGCTGACCGATGAGGAACTGCGGCTGGCCTACGCCGGAGCGGAGGCCCTCGCCTACCCCTCGCGCTACGAAGGCTTCGGCATGCCGGTGGTCGAGGCGATGGCCTGCGGCTGCCCGGTCGTCACCTGCGCCAACTCCTCGCTGATCGAGGTGGCCGGCGACGCCGCGCTGTTCGTGGGCGAGGATGACGCCGCCGGCATGGTGGCGGCCCTTGCCGCCGCCCGCGACCCGGAACGCCGCGCCGAACTGGTCCGCCGCGGTCTGGCACAGGCCGCCCGCTTCACCTTCGGCGCCATGGCCGAGGCGATGGCCGCCCATCTGCTGGACAGCGCGGCGAAGCTGAAGGACGGGCGCCTCGCCCCGCCGGCGCCGGTGTGGCAGGAACTGCGGGCGACGCAGGCCGCGGGCATGGCCGCCGGCACCGGCGACGAGGACGACGAGTCACCCTGGGTCCTGCGCCGCCGCCTGCAGCGCAGTGAACAGCATCTGCACACGGTCCGGAACGAGCTGAGCAGTATGCAGAACAGCCCCTTCTGGCGCCTGCGCGCGGTCACGCTGGGCACCCTGGTGCGACTCGGCGTGAATTGGCGGCGCTGAGCCGCGGCATGCGTGTCCTCTTCGACGACCATATCTTTTCCATCCAGCGTCATGGCGGAGTGTCCCGCTGCTTTGCCGAGGTCGTCACGGAAATGCGCGCCCGTCCCGGCGTGCAGGTGGTCCTGCCCTTCCGGCAGGTCATCAACAGCCACCTGATGGACCAGCCGGGCCTGGACGTCCGGGGCTTCTTGGGGGGCGGGCATTTTCCCGGCAAGCGCAGCCTGCTGCGCGCCCACAATCGCAGGCTCGTCCGCCGGGCGCTCGGCCATGGAGCCTTCGACGTCTTCCACCAGACCTTCTACGATGCCGGCCTGATCGATCTCCTGCATGGGCGGCCCATGGTGGTGACGGTGCACGACATGGCGCCGGAACTGATGCCGGAGATCTTCCCGAAGCCGGAGGAGATCCACCCCGGCAAGCGGGCGCTCTGCGCCGCCGCCGCCGCCATCGTCGCGGTGTCGGCGCACACCAAGGCCGATCTGGTCCGGCTCTATGGAATCGACCCGGCGCGGGTGGAGGTGGTGCATCACGGCCTGTCGCGCGACGCCGTGTGGGTGCCGGGACGCCGTGCGGGGATCGCGCTGCCGGACCGCTACCTGTTGATCGTAGGGCGCCGCGACGGCTACAAGAACTTCGCGGGCGTGGCGCGGCGTCTGGCCGCCCTGCTGGCGCGCCGACCCGACCTGCATCTGGTCTGCGTCGGCGGTGGTCATCTCCAGGACGAGGAGCGCCAGCCCTTCCTGGAGGCCGGCTGCGCCACCCGCCTGCACCAGCGCACGCTGCCGGCCAACGACCTCGCCTACGCCTACGCGCACGCAGCCGCCTTCGTCTTCCCATCGCTGTACGAAGGATTCGGGCTGCCGATTTTGGAAAGCTTCGCCAATGGCTGCCCGGCGGTGTTGAGCGACCGGAGTTGCTTCCCCGAGATCGCCGGCGATGCCGCCGTCTACTTCGACCCCGCCACGCCCGAGAGCCTGACCGAGGCCCTGGAACGGGTGCTCGACGACAGCCCTCTGCGGCACCGGCTGATCGCCGACGGCCGCCGCCGCGTCCGCGACTTCACTTGGCCGGCGGCGACCGACCGGCTGCTGGCCCTCTACCGCCGCCTGCCTGCCCGCCACTAATCCATTCACCGCCCGCCGCCAAAGACGGGCGCGCCGTCAGAAAGCCCTGACCGCGCAACGGGCCAGGAAGCGCGCGGTGCGCGTCGGGGACCAGGAGAAAGCGCGGCCGATGTGGCTGAGCGCCTTCGCATGGGCGTCCTCATGCACCGCGGCGACCGCCTGTTCGATGGCGAGGCTGGCGCGGAAGCGCCGCAGCCCGTCCGGACCGGCGACACGCAGCACGCGGTCGGTGTGCTGCCGGTCGAGGCGGTCGATGGCGATGGCGACCGGACCGGACCGTGCGGGCCGTCCCACATGCACGACCGCCCCCAGCACCGGCAGGCAATCGAAGGCGAAGCGTTCCATGCAGCGCAGGAGCCAGTCCCAGTCCTCAAGCCGGGGCAGCGTCTCGTCGAGCGGCCCAACGGCGACGAAACAATCGCGCCGCACCATCAGGGTGGAGCCAGGCGAGACGTAGCAGCCATCCAGAAGAGTCTCGAACCATGTCCCTTCCGGCTTCGGCCATCGCTTGGTGCAGCGTCCGGTCTCCTCACGGTGCAGAAGGAAGCCGGTGCACAAGGCCTGCGGCGCGTCCGGTCCGCTTTCCAAGGCATTGATCTGGGCGCGGAGTTTTCCCGGAAGCCATTCGTCGTCGGAATCGAGAAAGGCGATGTAGCGGCCGCGCGCCGCCGCCACCCCCGTGTTGCGGGCCGCTGCCGCCCCGCGGTTGATCGCGTGCCGGATCGGACGGATACGCGCATCGCCGAAGGATTGGGGAATGTCCGCACTTCCGTCGGTGGAGCCGTCGTCCACGACGATCAGTTCCCAGGAAGTGACGTCCTGCACCTGCACGCTCTCAATGGCACGGCGCAGCGTATGAGCCCGGTTGAAAGCCGGTATGACGACGCTGACCAGTGGCTCTTCCATCGACGATCTCGTTCGCGGCACGGCAACCGTTGCGGTCCGACCATAGGGCAGCACCCTGCACGGCGGGAAGAGGCGACGCGCACCTTGCGTCGTTTTCCTTCGGACCAGCCCCCCTCCGCCTCTTGCTTGCGGATCCGGTCAGACGCTGCGGTTCTTCAGGGACAGTTCAAGATGACGCAGGATCAGCTCGGTGTCGTAGTCGCTCGACTGCTTCACCACCCGCTCCCAATAATTGAGCAGCGGAATGCGCGCCGGGTTCTTCTGCAACAGGTCGCGTTTCAAGAAGGGGAAGTCCATCTGGGCGATCAGATAATCCCAGAAGAAATGCGTCCCGTTCAGCGGCACGCCGGCATTGATGGTCCGGAAAACCTGTTGGATGAACGTCTTTCGCACCGGGTCCATGCCATCACCGGCGATGTTGCGCTCCACCACCGCCTCGATCAGGGCGGTTGCCGCCTGACGATAAGGGAAGGCGGCGCGGCAGCGCAGGCCGGCGCGACGCAGCGCACGGGTCAGCCCGATCTCGTACTTGCGCACGATCCAGGTCTTGGACTGCACGTAGCGCAGCCGGTCCCAGAAGGCCGTGAAGGCGGGAGAGGCGAGCGCCGCCTTGTGGAACAGCAGGAAATAGCTTTGCAGGTGGAAGGAAAACTCCCAACTGTCCGACGCGCCCCAGACGTCGGCGTCCTGCGGGTCCATCCGCTCCAGCAAACCCGCCAAGTGGTGCAGCGGGCCGTAGACGCTGTCGTTGGCGAGCAGCAGCATATCCAGCGCCGCCCGATCCGGAACGGCGGCGATGCCCTCCTTGTAAGCACCGAAGTCGTATCCGACGTTGTCGCGGCGGAGGATCAGCGCGCAGATGTCCCGCAGCGGCTCGACCTGGGATTCGGCCAGACGCGGGGAATTGCTGGAGAAGACGATGGCGAAGCCCAGCGCGTGGAGCTGGCGCAGATAATGCCACACGAAATCGTGGACGATGCCCTGCCGGTCGTAATGCACGAACACCACCACACGGCGCGCCCCGGCGAGCGGCACCCGCCCGTCCCAGCGCTCCCGCACGTAGCTGTCCTTGCGGAAGGTGCTGGCCGCGTAGGACACATAGCCCGCCATGATCTTGCATTGCACGATCGCCCAGGCGACCAGGAAACGCAGGCGGAAGGGAAGACGGATCAGGGTGCTCAGCATGGGGGCGTTTCCGTCCTCGGACGCGTGGTCAGACCGGCAGGCGCTGGGTGCGGACCAGAAGCTCCGTCCGCGCCCGCAGGTCGAGCGGCACGGACGGCAGGCCGGCCTCGGGCTTCAGCAGGCCGCGCAGGGCCTCGCCCGCCTCATCCTTCCTTCCGGCGTTGACCAGAGCCTGCCCCTGGTGGAACAGCGACGGCCACAGCAGGGCCTGGACGATCGGCGCGGTGGCGCGGTCGGGCAGGTCCAGGCAGGCCCGGTGGGCGCGCCCGAACAAGGCCGCGGCGCTCCGCGGGGCCTTGCGGTGGTTCAGCGTCAGGATACCGAGCGCGAAGGCGGTGGAGGCCAGAACGGCGCCGCTTTCCGGCAGGGCGGCTTCCACCGCCGCGGCCAGCCGGTCCGCCGCCTTGTACTGGCCGAGATTGACCAGATCCACGAAGATCTTGCGCTGCGCGTCCTCCAAGATGTCGCCGGGAATGCGCTCGCGCAGCAGCGGGCTTTCGAGAGTGCCGAGCGCGGCGGCGCCGTCCGCCGCCCGGTCCGGGGCGTCCCAGGCCAGCACATGCGGGATGTTGGCGCAGGCGCGCCAGGACAGCTCCTCCGTCTCGCCGTCGTCGGCGCCGATGACGTGCAGGGCCGCGCGCATCCGCTCCCCGGCGAGCGCCGACGCCTCGAACCATAGGGCGGCCAGATCGCGGCGCCCGTCGAGCTGCCAAGCCAGCATCCCGTGGAAATAGAGGATGCCGCACAGGTTGAAGGGCGCCGTCGCGTGGTAGGGCTCGACCCCCTGCGGCACCGGGGCGGCCTTCAAATGGGCCAGCAGGGCGGCGGGATCGGACAGGTCGAGATGGTCCCAGCGCAGGCGCAGCGCCTCCGCGACCTGATCGGCCGCACCGCGGGCTGCCGCGTAGTCGCCGGCGTGGGTCAGCTCCTTCAGCAGGCGGTAGCGGTAGCCCAGGCCGAGCGGCGACGCCGCGTCCAGCGTCGGGATGCGCGTCTCCAGGTAGGAGCGGTAGAGGCGGCGGTCATAGGGCCGGTCTAAATCGACCGACAGCGTCCCCGGCGAGGCGGCGGCCAGCAGCGAATGGCCCTGGTCGACCACGCGCACATCGGCGAAGCCGGCCCGGCGCAGGATCGTCTCCATCCCCTCCTTGCTGAACAGCACGAAATGATAGCCGGGGCTGAGCAGCGACAGCAGCGTGCCGGGCCGGGTGCCGGCGTGGATCGCCCCGGCGCTCGGCGTGGTCAGCATCAGAGTGCCGCCAGGGGTCAGCACGCCGCGCAGCAGCGCCAGCAGGCTGATCGGGTCGAAGACATGCTCGATGACCTCGGAGCAGAAGACGAGGTCATGGGGTTCCCCGGCGTCCTCCGGCTTCTCCAGATAGCTGTGCGCGATGTCCACGCCCAGCGTCTCGCGGCCCTCCTGGGCGCTGAAGCCGGGGTCGAAGCCGCGGACCTGCCAGCCGAACACCGTGCGCGCGTAGTCGAGCAGGAGCCCGTAGCCGCAGCCCAGTTCCAGATAGCGCTTCACCTGCGACGGCTCGACCGAGGACAGCACGCGGGCCATGCTGTCGATTCCGGCGTTCTGTTCCAGGTAGCAGGCGACCAGCGGGTCGAACACGGCCTCGTAGGGCGGCTGGGTCAGAGTCGGGTAGGCGGCGGTGCCGCAGGCGCTGCACACCACCAGCGACTGGACCGGGTTCGGCGGCCAGGGCGAACGGACCTTCAGGCGTACCGGCTTGGCCGCCGCGTCGCCGCAGGCCGGACAGACCGCCGGCATCGTCTCGCCGCCGTCTTCCCACGACACGGAATCCCAAGAGATCGTATCCATCAGTCCCCTGCCCTCGAAAAACGGTGCCTCGACATGCGGTCTCCGCCCGCAACGCTGCGGGATGACCTAAGGGAAACACTCGGCAAAGCGCAATGCCTTTGATGCCGCGCCCTTGATGCCGAGTTCAGCCGCGCTGCGGATAATGCTTGGCGCGGCTTTCCGACGTGTCGCGGTCGGTCGGCCAGGACACCGCGCCGTCCGGCAGGTCCCGCACCTTGCGCGCCAGCACGAAGGCGCCGCCGAAGGAGGACACCAACGGCATCAGCGCCTGCGCCGGCTGGCGCTGGTCCGGATAGATGCGCACACGGCTGCTCAGCCCCGCGGCGATCACCTCGAACCCCATCGCCGGTCCGAACAGCACCTTCAGCCCTTCGTCGCTGAAGCGCCAGAAATCGTTCGGCTCCTCGTGCAGGGGCCAGGACTGATGCGTCAGGTGATAGGTCAGGCCGCCCACCTCCAAGGCCCGGTTCACGCCGTAGGCGAACAGCCAGGGCTGGGCCAGATGCTCCATCACCGACAGTGAGAAGACCGCCCCGGCGGCCCCCTTCCCGATCAGCTCGTGGATATAATGGGCATCGCCGACCACATCGACGTTGGGAGCGGCGTGGATATCCATGCCGATGTAGCGTTCCGCCCCGGCGAAGGCGGCGCGCAGCGGGCTCATCTGCGAACTGACCACGCGGGCGCCGACCTCGGCGACGACCAGCTTGCGCTCGTTCACCGCGCGCTGGAAATCCTCGAACGCCCGCTCCGCCGCGCCGTGCTCCGGCTTGGGGTCCTGCCAGACGCTGCCGTCGGTCAGGCAGTAGGGCTTGCGGCTGGCCTCCGGAGAACGGGGAAGCTCCACCGTCTCGACGAAACGGTCGTCGGCGGTGACGACCTCGAAGGTCACCGGCGTCCCGGCCCGCCAGGGAAGGTACAGCTTGAAGCCGCTCTCCGCGCTGTTGGGAAACTCCGCGTAATGGGGCAGCACGTCCGGGCGGGGCGCAAAGCTGACGATCTCATAGGCATCGTCCCCCGCGACCACGCGCAAGGTGAGGATCCTGCGCTCATAGGCGTGGATCCAGCCTTCCAGATAGGCGCCGTCGCGGTCGCACCAGAAGACCTCGATGGCATAGACGAAGGGCTTGCGCTGCGGTGGCGGCGCGGACAGGCCGCTCCTCGTCAGGGCGGCGCGGAGAGTCCTGGCGGCGAGGCGGAGGGCGGAAGGGCGCTGTTCCATGCGACTGTCCTGGAAGGCTCCGCAGGCGGCACCGCCACCGGCGCGGGAAGGAGAAACGGGCCGCAACAGATAGGCGTTGCGCGCGACCGCTGTCAATTCACGCCGGCTACCGGAACCCACAGCCTGTTCCAGGCCGCCAGCACGTCCAGCAGAACCGCGCCGTTCAGCGTCATGAAAAGGGCGAACAGCCCGAGCCGCAGCCCGTGGCGCAGGCGCGCCGGGGTCCAGGGACCCGCCGCCGCTGCGAGCGCCAGGACGACCAGAACCTGCGCCGGCAGGAAGTAGCGGCCCTGAAGTCCCAGCACCATGTCCGACCCGACCGGGGTGAAGCCGACCCAGAAGGCTGCCATGACGAGCAGCACATAGGCCGGGGCCGGCAGCAGATAGCCCACCCCGATCACCGGATCGCGGCGGCGGGCGCCATCGCACAGGGCCAGGGCCGGCAGGACCCACAAGGCAGCCAGGATCAGCCGGTCGTCGGCGTAGCCGCTCCAGGGCGGCGGGTGGCCGCCGTAGCGCCCGTAGCTGTCGCGCCACCACATGATCGCCCAGTCCCACGTGGTGGTGCCGAAGATCCGCAGCGCCTCCAGCGGGTCGGCGCGCATGGCCGCGATCTGCGCTGCCGGGTCGGCGGCGGTGCCCCAATAGGGGCCGGGGACGAAGGGATAGGCCATGTTCCACGACAGCGCGATGCCCAACGCGAGCCCGAGGCACAACGCGGTCAACGCGATCCGCCACCGCGTCCCGCCCGCCACCGCGCCCGGCAGATAGAACACCGCGGCGGCGAAGGGCGCCATGGTCAGCTTGAGGAAACCGAGCGCCGCCGACAGGGCCAGAAGCCCCGCCACCTCCCAAGCCCCGAGCGGTGCGCCGCGGGCGCGGAACCGCCAGACCAGAGCCAGCAGCAGGGCGGGAATCGTCAGGTTCAGGGGATCGGCGCTGAGCGAACAGGCGCTTTGCAGGGCGAAGGGCGACAGGGCGAGCGCCGTGAAGACCAGCCGGCCGCCGGGCAACGCCCACAGGACCGCCAGCACCATCAGCCCGTAGGCCACGGCGTTGCCGACCCGCCCCGCGTGCATCTGGTCGAGCGGACCCAGCCCCCAGGCGCGCGCGGCGGCGGTGAAGGCCGCCTGCGGCAGGTAGGCGAGCGGCGCGAAGCTGGCCGAGCTGGGAAAGGGCACCACCTCGTCCCGCGGCGGCAGGGTGGCGAGATGGTCGGACAGCGCGCGGGCCTGCGCGGCGTCGACCGGGGCGTGCTTCTGGATCAGCTCGATGTAATGGAGCATGTGGAGGTAGCTGGCCCGATCGATCGGCCCGCCCCAGGAGTTGGGGCCGAGCTCCTCCGCCAGGAAGTGCCCTTGGGCGATCTGCAGCACCCGCTGCCAGTGGAACGGCTCGTCCAGCCCGGCGTAGGGCGGGGTCTTCACCAGAAGCTGCGCGCTGAACAGCACGTAGAAGAGCGCCGCGGCGGCGTAGAGAAGTGCGGCGGCCAGCGATGGACCGGAGCGGGTCGGCTCATGCCGGGAGATCGTGCGCATGCGGCCGGGCATCCTCTCTTTTTTCTTCCTTCACGCCGGACAGGCGTTGCCCAGGATGGGGGGAGCGCGGTAACAGACCACATTCCCCTGGCGGCTGGAACGCCGAATCGCCCCCCACCGGCCATGATCCCAAGCGTCCGCATCATCACCGTGAACTGGAATGCCGGGGACCTGCTGCGCGCCTGCGCCGCCTCGGTGCCGTTGGCATTGACCGGCGCCGCCCCACTGAAAGGCATGACGCTGGAAGCCATGGTGGTGGTGGACAACGCCTCCACCGACGGGTCGGCGGACGGGCTGGAGACCGGCGCCCTGGTTGCAGGTGGCGGGCCGCTGACCGTCCTGCGCAACCCGGAAAACCGCGGCTTCGCCGCCGCCTGCAACCAGGGCGCCGCCGGGTCGCACGCCGACTGGCTGCTGTTCCTGAACCCGGACACCCGGCTGTCGGACCGGTCGCTCGCCCCGGCGCTCGCCTTCCTGGCGGAGCCGGCGCAAGCGCGCACCGGGATCCTCGGCATCCGGCTTGTGGACGAGGCGGGACGGACCCAGCGGTCCTGTGCGCGGGCACCGACGCCGGGCCGCATCCTCGCCCAGGCGATGGGGCTGGACCGGCTGGCGCCCAGCCTGTTCCCGCCGCATTTCATGACGGAGTGGGACCATTTGGACAGCCGCCCCGTCGATCAGGTGATGGGCGCCTTCCTGCTGATCCGCCGTTCCCTGTTCGAAGGACTGGGCGGCTTCGACGAGCGCTTCTTCGTCTATTTCGACGACGTGGATTTGTGCCTGCGCGCCCGCCGCGCCGGCTGGGAGGTGGTGCATTTCGCCGGGGCGGAAGCCTACCACCGCGGCGGCGGCACCACCGAGCAAGTGCGCGACCGACGGCTGTTCTACGCCCTGCGCAGCCGGATGCAGTTCGCCGCCAAGCATTTTTCCGCCCCCGCCGCCGCCTTGGTGGCGGCGGCGACCCTGATGGTGGAGCCGCTGACCCGGCTGGCCCACGCGCTCGCCGCCCGCTCCCCGGCGGACGCCCGCGCGGTGCTGCGCGGCAGCGTCCTTCTGTGGCGGTCCCTGCTGGGTTTCCCGACACGGCGGGCTGAGTAGGGCCGGCCGGCTTACACCGGCTGAACCGCCCCATCCCGCCGGCGGAGCCCAAACGGCCCGTTGATAAAGTGCATACACTTCACAAGGCGAAGCCGCGCAACCGGAGAACCGATGCCAACCCTGCCCGACGATCTCAGGCTCCTCGAAGCGGAATCCATCGCCATCCTGCGCGAGACCGCGGCCAGCTTCAGCAAGCCGGTGCTCCTCTATTCGATCGGCAAGGACAGCGGCGTGCTGCTGCATCTGGCGCGCAAGGCGTTCCACCCCTCGCCGGTACCCTTCCCGCTGCTGCATGTGGACACCGGCTGGAAGTTCCGCGACATGATCGCCTTCCGGGACGAGACGGCGCGGCGGTTAAGACTGAACCTGCTCGTCCACACGAACCAGGACGGGCTGGCCCGGGGCATCGACCCGATCCGGTCCGGTTCCTCCGTCCACACCCGTGTCATGAAGACCGAGGCGCTGCGCCAGGCGCTCGACCGGCACGGCTTCGACGCGGCCATAGGCGGCGCCCGGCGCGACGAGGAGAAGAGCCGCGCCAAGGAGCGCGTCTTCTCCATCCGCAACGCTGCCCACGCATGGGACCCGAGGGATCAACGGCCCGAGTTGTGGCGCCTGTGGAACACCCGCATCCGGCCGGGAGAGTCCGTCCGCGTCTTCCCGCTGTCGAACTGGACCGAAATGGACGTCTGGCGCTACGTGGCCGCGGAGGCCATCCCCGTGGTGCCGCTCTATTTCGCGGCGGAGCGCCCGGTGGTCCGCCGCTCGGGTGCGCTCATCATGGTGGACGACGGGCGGCTGCCGCTGCATCCCGGCGAGGTTCCGGAGATGCGCCGGGTACGTTTCCGGACGCTCGGCTGCTACCCGCTGAGCGGGGCCATCGACTCCGATGCCACAACTGTGGAGGACATCATCGCGGAGATGCGGGCCTCCCGGACCTCCGAACGGCAGGGCCGCCTGATCGACGGCGACGAGCCGGCCTCGATGGAGCGCAAGAAACGGGAGGGATATTTCTGATGGCGGGCTCTCCGACGGCCGGCTCCGGGCAGGGCCTGCTGCGCTTCCTCACCTGCGGGTCGGTGGATGACGGCAAATCCACGCTGATCGGGCGGCTCCTGCACGATGCCGGCCTTATCCCCGACGACCAGATGGAACAGGTTCGGCGCGACAGCCGCGGCCGGCCGGACCAGGAGGGAGGGATCGACTTCTCCCTGCTGGTGGACGGGCTGGAGGCCGAGCGCGAGCAGGGCATAACGATCGATGTGGCGCACCGCTACTTCGCCACCGCGCGCCGCAGCTTCATCGTCGCCGACGCGCCGGGGCACGAGCAGTACACCCGCAACATGGCCACCGCCGCGTCGGGCGCGTCGCTCGCCGTGCTGCTGGTGGATGCGCGCAAGGGTCTGCTGCCGCAGACGCGGCGCCACACCATCGTCACCTCCCTGATGGGCATCCGCCACGTCATTCTGGCCATCAACAAGATGGATCTGGTGGACGGCGCCGAGGCGGTCTTCACCACCCTCCTGCAGGACTTCACAGCCTTCGCCGGCCCCCTGAAATTCCGGTCGGTGACGGCGATCCCGCTGTCGGCACGGCGCGGCGACAACGTCGTCCACCGCTCCGCGGCCATGCCCTGGTACCGAGGGCCCACCCTGCTGGAGCGTCTGGAGAGCATTGCGGTGGAGGGGGGAGCGGAAGCGGACGATCCGCTGCGTTTCCTGGTGGAGTGGGTGAACCGCCCCGACCCGGATTTCCGCGGCCTGTCCGGAACGGTCCTGTCGGGACGGCTGGAGACGGGCGCCGCGGTGACGGTGTGGCCGTCGGGCCGGTCCGCCCGGATCGCCCGGATCGTGACCTTCGACGGCGACGTGGAACGGGCGCGGGCCGGCGACGCGGTGACCGTGACGCTGGAAGAAGCGGTGGACGCCGGACGCGGCGACCTGTTGAGCGGGCCGGGCGCCGCGCCGGAGGTGGCCGACCAGTTCGCCGCCCATCTTCTGTGGATGGCGGAGGAGCCGCTGATCCCCGGGCGCTCCTACCTGCTGCGCGCGGGCGCGCGGTGGATTCCGGCGACCGTCACCGCACTGCGCCACACGCTGAACGTGGAGACGCTGGAGCATGGGGCGGCCACCGTGCTGGAAATGAACGCGGTCGGCCTGTGCAACCTGTGCACGGCGGCCCCCTTCGCCTTCGATGCCTACGAGACCAACCGGCACACCGGGGCCTTCATCCTGGTCGACCGCTTTTCCAACCGGACCGTGGGCGCCGGCATGATCCGGCACCCGCTGCGGCGCGCCGCCAATCTCCACCGGCAGGAGCTGGCGGTGTCCACCGGGGAACGCGCGGCGCTCAAGCGGCAGCGCCCGGCGGTCCTGTGGTTCACCGGCCTGTCGGGATCCGGCAAGTCCACCATCGCCAACCGGGTGGAGCGGCGTCTGCACGCGCTCGGCCACCACACGATGATGCTGGACGGCGACAACGTCCGGCTGGGACTGAACCGCGACCTGGGCTTCACCGACGCCGACCGGGTGGAGAACATCCGGCGCGTCGGCGAGGTGGCGAAGTTGATGACGGAGGCCGGACTGGTCGTGCTGTGCGCCTTCATCGCCCCTTTCCGGGCGGAGCGGGAAGCAATGCGCTCCCTTCTGCCGGACGGCGCCTTCCTGGAGATATTCGTGGACACGCCCCTGGAGGAATGCATGCGGCGCGATCCCAAGGGGCTGTACGCCAAGGCGCGGGCCGGAACCTTGCGCAATTTCACCGGGGTGGATTCGCCCTACGAGGCGCCGGATGCGCCGGAACTGCGGCTGGACACGGTGGCGGAGGACGCTGACTCGCTTGCCGAACGGGTGGTGGAGCTTCTGCGCCGGAAAGGCATCGCCGGAGTTTGAACGGCCTTCGCCTGCGGAACCGTGGTCGCGGCATAATCGCTTGCCAAAGCTGTGGACTTGCGGCCATGTGCAAGAGTGCTTTCCATTCGGACACCGGCGGTGACGCCCGGTGTCCGAACCGCCCAGAGAAACTCTCCAGAGACAGTCCATGACCGGAATTCGTAGTTACAATCGGCGCGTCCTGGTAACCGGCGGCGCCGGCTTCCTCGGTTCCCACCTCTGCGAGCGGCTGATCGCCCGCGGCGACGAGGTGGTGTGCGTCGACAACTACTTCACCGGCTCACGGCAGAACATCGCCCACCTGCTGGGCAACCCGAACTTCGAAACGATCCGCCACGACGTCACCTTCCCCCTGTACGTCGAAGTGGACCAGATCTTCAACCTCGCCTGCCCGGCGTCCCCGGTCCATTACCAGCATGACCCCGTGCAGACGACCAAGACCAGCGTGCATGGCGCCATCAACATGCTGGGGCTGGCGAAACGGCTGAACGCCCGCATCCTCCAGGCTTCGACCAGCGAGGTCTATGGCGATCCCAGCGTCCATCCGCAGCCGGAGGAATACTGGGGCAACGTCAATCCGATCGGGCCGCGCTCCTGCTACGACGAGGGCAAGCGCTGCGCCGAGACGCTGTTCTTCGACTATCACCGCCAGCACAAGCTGCCGATCAAGGTGATGCGCATCTTCAACACCTACGGGCCGCGCATGCATCCCAACGACGGCCGCGTGGTGTCGAACTTCATCATGCAGGCGCTGAAGGGCGAGCCGATCACCGTCTATGGCGACGGCTCCCAGACCCGCTCCTTCTGCTACGTCGACGACCTGATCGAAGGCATGATCCGGCTGATGGACTCACCCGCCGATGTCACCGGGCCGATCAACATCGGGAACCCCGGCGAATTCACCATGCTGGAACTGGCCGAGCATGTGGTTGCGCTGACCGGGTCGCGCTCCGCCATTGAACACCGACCGCTGCCCCAGGACGACCCCAGGCAGCGCCGCCCCGACATCACCAAGGCCAAGAGCCTTCTGAAATGGGAACCCACCATTCCCCTGCGCGACGGGCTGGAACGGACCATCCACTATTTCCGCAGCCATTTCTTCGGCTGATGTGAACGAAGCCCCCACGAAAAGGGCCTGAAAGGGGAGGATGCCATCGGGCATCCTCCCCTTTTTTCTTGCCGCGGCTCCCTCATACCGCTCCCCACGAACCGGTCCAGGTTTGGAGTCTTGTCGCGCCCCCCTTCCCGACTCAGGCCGAGCCACCCGGCAGCCCGGAGCATGGACGGCACTCCCGGAGCACAAATCGCCGAGTCGCTGAGCGAATCGCTTCCGAAAGCGATTCGGAAACGTAGAACTGGAGTTTTGTCGCGTCGCCCCAAGCTTCCACAGGACGAACGGGTTATCCCCTGGAATGTTGTCGCGGGATTCCTGGACTCTTGTCGCGCGAATCGCGATTCTCTACTGGAGTCTTGTCGCTCAAACTAATAGGAGAATCTAGTAACCTTACTAATAGTCTGCGCGACAAGATTCCAAATTGCGGGTGTCAACCCGCCGTGTTATGGATCGGACCATAAGTCGACCCGGAACAAACGGCGAGAACAGCGCGCT
>NZ_CBCOOP010000008.1:0-142945 GCF_965111635.1 Azospirillum sp. Marseille-Q6669
TTTCGATGACTTCATGTCCGCCGGGCTGATTGATGTCGAAGGTGGGCTGGCCTTCCTCACACCGGCCGGCGCTGCTGCCTTGTCACAAGGAGGCGCTCATGCGTGAGCCCAGCAATGCCTTTCTCCGCGACTGCGCCTACACGGCGCCTGAAGGCGGGTGGAATCTGAAGTTCCGGCAGACGCCGCCCGGAGAACCGATGGTGCCAGAGCTTTTGCGATCGGGTGACCGCATCGAGGTTCGGCGCACCTGGGGAGGATTGCACGTCGATCACTTCACGGTCTCGTCCGTTTCCGGTCCTTACCATTACGCTGACCCCGGCCCTTCCTACCCGTGCTTTTCCATCTGCCTGCTGGACGAGCGCGGGAAGGCTGTCGGCCACATCAACGAGTGCGTGGCTGTTGACGGGGTGGTGCGCGGCCTGTTCGAGGCGAACGACCTGGAAATCCAAGTGATTGAGCCTGTCAGGAGGGGCGAGCGCGCGTCAGCCCCCGTGAGCCAAACGTTCGAGAAGGTCATAGGCAGAGCCATTCAACTTTCCCTATTCTGATCTTGCATTGGCTGATCGCCGGCGGGAACCCGCAGTCGGTGGTGACAGAATGGCGGAGTCCCTGATGGAGAGTACGACGACGGGTGTTTCCCACTCCTCACCCTCGACCGAAGGGAGGCACGCTCCCCGTTGGAGGTGGGAACTATTGGAAGGCTCCCGAGTTGGGTTTTTGTTGCGATGCAACATTGCCCTGCAAGTGTGACGCACCGACAGGTTGGGAGGATGCGATGACCATCACGCAATTGCTTCAAAACAGTCCCGCCAAGGCAAACGAGCTGTTCGCCAAACTGGCCGACACCTCCAGCGGCGCGGTGAAAACCCGCGAAAAGCTGCTGGCCGAGTTGAAGGAAGAGTTGGAAGTTCAAGCGCGCCTGGAAGAGCAACATCTCTTTCCGGTTCTAAAGAAACACAGAGAAACCAAGGACTTGGTGGCGGACGCAATCAACGACAACAAGCAGGTTCGTGCGCTGCTGACCGACCTGGAGCGTACGCCCAAGGACGATGATGGCTTCGCTCAAAAGGTTACGGCACTGAAGAAGGTCTTTCAGCAGCACGTACGCGACGAGCGCAAAGAGCTGTTGCCGGCCGTGCGCAAAGCGCTGAGTGAGGAAGAGGCGCAGGCGGTCACCGAGAAGCTGGAGGCTGGCCGGGCCAGGATCGAAGAAGCCAAGCGCGACGAAGCCGAAGAACGTCGAGCCGCCGCACGCCGCGAACGCGAGGAGGCGGAGCGCGTGGAGGCTGAAGCGGAGGCCGAAAAGCAACGCATCCGTGAAGCGAGTGCCGCGCTGACGCGCCCAGCGGAGGCGATGACGGAGGGCAGCGTGCAGGCGCTGAAGACCGGTGGGACGATGGCGCGGGCCGGAGCCGAGGTCGCTACGGAAGCTTCGCGCCAAGCGGCGGGCCTCATCGGCCAAGCGGCGCAACAGACGACTTCGACCATGGCTCGCACGGCCAGAAGCTACGCCGATACGGCGCTGCCATCTCGCGCCGCCATCCAGACCATGGCCGCCCTGCCGATGGCGACCGCCGACGCCACCCGTGAGGTGGTTGATGCCTGGATGGATTGGATGAACAAGTCTGTTGAAACGAGCAAACGTGCGTCTCAGGCCTTCGCGCATAGCGCCACCCCGATGCAGCTCGCCGAGGTGCAGAGCCGATATGTGCAGGACAACATGCAGGCCATGATGGAAGTGGGCTCGCGGTTGAGCCAGATCGCCATGCGAGCCATGCAAGACATGACGCGCAGCGCTCATGATGCTGGGGAGCGGGCACAAGGAAAGGGTAACGGTCTGCGCTCACGGCGATAGGCGCGCAGACTATCACGGCGGCTTTCCAACGGGGGCGAGCCGCCGTGTAAGGCAAAGCTGTTTGGCGAGACGGCTCACGGTATCCCAAATTTGAAGCGGAGCTTAGGGGCAGTTTCCAGAACTCGGGCGAAGCCCTCCGCACGTACCTGTAGTTGATCTGCTGATCACCGCCTGCGGCTTTCCGTAACGATCATTCTGCGTAAAACGGGCCGATCGGCGCCTACCAGGGCGCGAGCATCTGATTGGCAAATGTGTCGTGTCGAAACAGTTAGGTGGTGCCTTGGTATCGGCGTAGAGTGACATGTTGTCAGCATGACTGATCGCCAGCACGACGGAGGAGACCATGGTCTGCCGCGTGCACGGGCCCCGATTTAACCCCTCAGCATCGAGCGTCGATAGTGAATTTTGGCCTATCAGTCCGCGCGAGTTCGAAACCTTTGATGCTGCGGTTATCTTCGTGATGGAGTTTGCCCCATCCCATGACCTGGACCAGGTAGAAATCCACACTGATGGCGGAGAGTTGCACGCCATCCTTGCCATTGCCCGCCGATACCGCGAGTTGGTCAATCTCTGACGCCAGCAGCGACGGACAGGATCAGGGAACGAAGAGTTCCATCAAGGCTTACCGGAGCGAGAAACCCTGGACCGAACCGACCTGAGAATGTCGAGCAGACGCTTCGGAATTGGGTCGGAGAGAACAGGAGCGAACATCTCGCGCAGACGTTCCTGCACCCTGCAATCCTGCTGGATCTGCACCGTGACGTCAGGATTGTCAGCCAAATAAGCCTCCACACGCCCAGAACTCGCCGCGTCGAGTTTGCCCCTGACGTAGTCATCAAGTTGCTGGCGAGAGATCCCTGGTGCCTGTTCGCTCATCCGCTTCCCCCTTCCTTGAGGGCAAGGAAGCCCAAGGGCAATGCGCTGAGTTGATCGAGCGCCTCGCGAAGGGACTGCCTTACGTTGCGCACCGTCATGCGCGTGATGATCGCCACCTCTTGGGCCGAAAACTCCTCGATGACCACCAGAAAGAGAACGGCTTTCTGCGCAAACGTGAGTGCATGAAAGGCCAATTGCAGTCCGGGTTCACGACTATCTGCAACGTGAGCGTCGCTGGGCGGACCGCGTGCCAGGGCCGACGTCTTTCGCGGTTGCTGACCACTAGGAGCCATGTGGGCGATCAAATTATGCAAACGGGTAAACAGCCAAACGCGCATACCGTCATGGGGGATCTCATCTAAATTTTCCATGGCAATGTGCAAACATTCTGCCACTAGCTCATCGGCGAGATCCCAATTTCCAGTCAGCGCCCTGGAATAGCATCGAAGATTTGGTATCATTTCTTTCAGACGGGATATTGGCGTCATATCGCCCTTTCTGCATCATAGTGCGATGGATTTCACTTATGGCGTCAGATTTATATTTTCCTGATATATGGTGATCCAAAGTACGGGCTGGCGATAGTCGGTAAAGGGCATAGGTGGAGCGATGCCCGGCGGTGTCGCTCAGGCATGCGGTTGCCTTTACCCTACTCACAACGCTCCGACATTCGGTGATCCCGCACCGGTTTCCCTGCCTTTGGCATGGGGAAGTGAGGATGGGGCCGACCGAGGTCGAATTGGTGGCAGGCGTCATTGACCAGATCGAGCGGGTCACGGCGGGAACAGGGCGACCACCGATCCCGACCTGCATGGTCCTTGAGACGCTCCAGTTCTTCCTGCGCGAGGGCGTGCAGTGGCGGGAACTCCGGGCCTCGCCGCACCGAGCCTGCGGGTCAACGTTGCGCCGTCGGCTGATGAATTGGAGCACGACCGCCGTCCTGCGCCGGGTTCATGCCATGCTGACCCGCATGGTCCGCTCCGGCCCTGAGGCCGCCGCTGAGGCATGGAACATCGTGGTGGACAGTTGTTCTGTGCGAGCCAAGCGCGGTGGGGCCTTCACAGGCCCGAACCCGACCGACCGCGGCAAACTGGGTACGAAGTACCACCTGGTCGTCACGGCGGACGGCCTTCCGCTGGCGGCGTTGCCCTCCGCGGCGAACGTTCACGATACCCGGCTCCTCCCCGACCTGCTCCGGTTGGCCATGGTGGTCTGCGCCAACATCGCGCGCCTGTATGCGGACGCCGGATACGACAGCGTCGACAACCGATGGCTCTGCCTGCGTGAAGGTATCCAACCCATCATCCGCAAGATCGGCCAGCCGCACGGCTCCGGCCTCGGCCAGGTCCGCTGTATCGTCGAGCACGTCAATGCTTGGTTACTCGCCAACAAACGCCTGGATCGCCGCCATGTCAGGCGGGGCGCCATCGTCGATGCGCTGCTCACCGCAGCCTGCATCTTTTTCGTCGCGGCTCGCCTCGTGGAGTTCTGAAAACGGCCCCTTAGCGCCCCGCTATCCCTCCATCCACCACGGGCCGGAACTGGATCACCTTCGCCATCACCCCCGGCCCGCCGTGCGGCACGAAAAACCGGGTGGCGCCGGAGATCATCTCCTGAATCACTCCGACCTTCTTCAGATCCTGGTGATAGTCCGCCCAGTACGGCCCCTTCAGTTCGATGCGGGCCTCGCCGGAGACCTTGGCACGCACCACCCGCCAGCCGTTGGCGAGCTGGAGGTCATGACCGGCCAGAACCGTCTCGATGGCCTCCTTCGGTGACCAGGGCTTCCCATAGCTGGCCCCCAGCTTGGCGAGAACCTGACGGATCTGCACCGCCGGAACCACGCGCCCCAGAAGGCGGGCGCCGTCATCGGTCTGGAGCCGATAGACTTTGGGCTCTCCGCTGTCCGCCAGCTTGTCCCAGATCGGCAGCAGGATGCCGGAGATGACGTGCATGGCTTCGACTTGGAACGGCTCGCTCTGTCCGACCTCTGCGGCCCAGGCGGAGCGGGCCTTCTCCATGCCGATGCGGTCGTAGGTCGCGAAGCGGTCATCGATGTGCTTCGCGTCGACATAATGGGTGTGCAGCGGCCCGACGAGCCGGTACTGCGGTACCACGGAGCCATCCTTGAGGTCGGTTCGGTTGTGCGCCGGGCGGAGGGCATAGACACGCCCGGTCTTCCGGTTCTTGACGAACCGCAGGATGTCGGGGTGCTTCTCCATCACCTCGTCGTACGTGACGGGGTTGTTCCGGCGCCAGACCTTGAGTTCGGTGTAGGTGGTCTCGGCGCCGGTCCGCGGGCAGGTGTAGACGACGCGCGGCGGCGACATGACCTCGATGCTGTCCGCGATGACGGTTTCCACCCCGACGTTGAGCAGGCCGGCCTCGGCCGCTGCCTCCACGGCCTGATCCAGCCGGGAGGCGAACTCATCGAAGAGGCGGTTCATCGGATCGACGCGCATCGACAGCAGACGGTTCAGGAACTGCTTCACGGTCGGCAGCTTCGCGATCAGAAGGTCGCCTTCGTCGTTCAACAGCTTCAAGCCCAACTGCCGCTGGAACTCATCGATGTTGAGGCCGCCGACCTCCTTGCCGGAGTCCAGATCCTTGATGAGTTGGAACAGGGCGGCGGAGCCATATTCGCCTTCGAGGTTGTCGCGTTCGCTGAACAGCCCTTGCTCTCCGGTGTTGCGCTGTCCCTTGGTGAGGGCGCCGAGTTGGCCGAGGCGCCGGGCAATCGAGGTGATGAACCGCTTGTGCCCCTTCAGGCTGGTGGTGCACAGCACGACCTCCGGGGCAGAGTCCTGGTCGGAGCGGTGTGGGCGGCCTACGGCCTGGGTCGCCTCCTTCGCGCTCCACCCGGCCTGGGCGATGTAGAGCACCCGCTGCCGGCGGTTCTTGAACTTCCGACCGGCATGGAGGTCGATGCCGGTGTTCCCGGCGTTGCTGTAGGCGACAATGGGCTTCCGGTCTTCCTGGAAGGCTATCAGGTCGGCCATCATGTGGGCCTTGCCGCGTGGCTCGATCACCGGCCTGACAACACCGCTGGCGTCCGGCCTCTTCACGATGCGCCTGGTTCGCCCGGTCAGCTCCGCCACCATGTCGGGGCCGAAGCGGTCCAGAAGCTGCTCCAGCGGGCCGTTCGGGACGCGGAGGCACCCGATGCGGCCCAGCAGGTTCTCCTGCATCTCCAGAGCTTCCTGGTTCACGATCGGGGCGCCGGCCTTGTCGGTGGCGACCCGCGTCCGGATGTTTCCGGCCTCATCGACATAGGGTTCGTGCTGCTTCACCGGGAAACAGAGTTCTAGGTATTGGATCAGGCTTTCCCGCGGCGACGTGTCGAGATCGTCGAGGTTCTCCTCGGCGCCTTCACGGGCAAGGGCGCGTTCCTGGGCGGCCTCGTTGGTGTTGACGAAGTAAAGCAGGGGCGACCGCCCGGCCCGGACATCCTCCTCCATCTCCTGGAGGATCGTCGGCATCATCATGGCCGTGAGAACCTGATTGAAGAAGCGCTGGTGCGTTCCCCAGAAGGCGCTCATTGTCTTGGACATCGCCTGACCGTCGCTCGCGGTGCCGACCAGCTTGGTTGCTTGGTGGACGTTGGCCAGCACGATCTGCCACGCCTCAGCCATCTCGTCGTAGAGCGCGACCTGCTCCGGCGTCAGGTCGTGGACCAGCCGCCGGTACCGGATGTCCTCGTAGGAGAGGGAGCGGGCACCGTAGCGGCCAAGGGCCTTCAGGTCGCGGGTGACGATCTCCATCGCGGCGATGCCACCGGACTTGATCTGGTCGATGAAGGCGAGCTTGGTGGCGAAGGGGGTGCCGAAGCCCCACAGGCCGAGGCGGTCGCAACTCGACAGGTTCTCGACCTTATCCGCCAGGGTTGCCGAGACGTAGACGATGCGCGCCAGCGGGAGGGACCTCTGGAGGTCCACCGACGCCAGCCCGGTCTGGCTGGCCTTCGTCTTGCCGCGACTGCCGTCCGTCTCCACCGCGTTCGCGGCGGCGTGATGCTCGTCGGAGATGACGACGCCGTCGAAGTCCGGGCCCAGCCAGTTGAGGATCTGCTGGAGACGGGTGATCTTCTCTCGCGGCTTGCTGCGCAGGGTGCCGGTGCTGACCAGGAGAATGCCGTGCGGCGCCTTGATGGCTTCGCCCGCGGGTGTCTTGGAGAGCGGAAAGATAATCGAGGGATCGCCGCCGAGATCGGACCAGTCCCGTCGCGCGGCGCCGAGCAGGGTGGAATCATTCTTGGTGATCCAGAGCGCCTTGCGGCGGCCCTGGTGCCAGTTGTCGAAGATGATGCCGGCGGCCTCGCGCCCTTTACCGACGCCTGTTCCGTCACCGATCGCGTAACCGGCTCGGCAGGGTGTCTCCCCTGGCGCGGCCGGTTGGAATTCGCCGTGAGCCTGACCGGCATAGATCACGGCTTCGAGCTGGGCGAGCGACAGCCGCCCCTCCAGGATGACGCTCTCCGGGAAGTGCGGGGTGTACCGCGGCTCCGGTGGCAGCACGGCGGCCATCGCGGCGCTCTCGACCAGCTTGGACGGGTGCGGCCGCGCGCCAGGCACCTTCAGGCGCTGCGGTTCATAGGGCTCGTATTTGGTGTCGGTGATCGGGGCATCGTGGCGGTCGCGCGTCTTGGTCTGCTCGACGGCGATGGCCGAGGCCGGGGGTGGGACGGGTGCCGGCTGCGGCTCGGTGAACGGTGCGCTGGGCTTGGCCGCGTCATCGGCGCGGCGCGCTGGGGCCGGTGTCGGCGTCGCGGGGCGGGCGACCGCAGCCGGCATCTTCGGACCTGCGGCGGGAACGACGTGCGGCCGGTTCAGCCGGACGCTCTCCAGCACCGCCAGCATACTGGTGATGGAGTCCAGCTCCGCCACGATGGGGCGGTTCGTTGCGGACGTCGGACCGGTCTTGTCGATCACCGCGACCCGGACGGCGATGTCGGTCCCGGCTTTTCGGAAAGCGCGGGCGTCCAGCAGCACGTTCGCCTTGACCGAATAGACCTGGATGATTTGCCGCCACCAGTCCCGGAACCGGGCGGCGCCGAAGGCCATGCCCGGCGGCAAGATCGCCACCAGCCGTCCGTTCACCAGCAGCCGCTTCAGCGCTTGGTCGACGTGGCGGGCGGCGGTCATTGGGTCTGCCTTGTCGCCCAGCCGGCCCGCGGTGGCGCTGAACGGCGGGTTCATCAGTACCGCCGTGGGCAATACTTGTTTCGGCAGCACGGAATGGAGGTGGTCCGCGTTCTCACGGAAGACCGGAGCGAACCCCAGCCCCTCCAGCAGTACGGCGCGGCGCTCCGACAGTTCGTTGCAGACCACCGATGCGCCGGCGTTCCGGGCATGGACAGCGAGACCACCGACACCGGCGCTCGGCTCCAGCACCACGTCGCCGGGCTTCAGGTCCGCCAGCCACGCCGCGGCGAAGCCCAGGGCCGGCGGCGTGCTGAACTGGTCGAAAGCCTCGACTTCATCATCCCGCCGGGTGCGCGTCGGCAGCAGGGCGCCCATGGCCTCCAGGTCGCTGACCCGGACCTGGGCCGACACCAGCCCGACCGTGGGGGCCAGCATGACACGGCGTTCCAGGATCACTCGATTGAGCGCCTGTTCCGCAAGGTCGTAGGCGTCCGCCGTCGTGTAGGTGCCTGCGGCCATGGTGCCGCCGAAGTGCTGGTTGGCGATGCCGATCAGGAATTGCGGGGAGATTTTGGTACCGGCGCCGATCTGGGCGGAGAGGTCGGCAAGCTGCGGAGCGCGCACCTGGGCGGAGACGGACATGCGGGTTCCCCATGAGGGCAAGAACGGGGTGTGCCCGGCATCGCGAAACGGATGCCGGGTCAGTAGAGCGGGCGGTGATGGTTGATTTTACGGTGGTGCTATTGAGTGGACAACGAACACACAGAACGGAATAGGAAATTTATGTTCGAAAGAAAACGCGCGTTTAAAAATGGAAAGCAGTTCACGTGAAGGCTAATTTTGCTTCCACTCTGAGCGTGCACTGTTCGTCAGCGATGATCCGGCCATAGCTGGGCGACGTGCTTGCTCCCAATTACCAGACGCGGTGGGCCGGGAGGTGTTGGGCTTCCAGGACTATGGCGGGTCGATCGAAAAGCGTTTGAATTCAGCGGGCTCTCTTGGGCAGCCGTCGGGACCATTACCGTCGAGCGTAAGGCTTGACTTGTGCTCGACGGTATCAGTCAGGAATGCTCCTTCGAGGGCGGGCAGGCCGTGCGCCGACGTGCGACCGGAATGAGGGCAGCCAGTGCCGCCCCCAGAAGCACCCATTGCTCCGGTGCGCCCAAGCTGTGCAATGTCGCCCAACTGGCGAGGCACCACGCCATCGGCATGGCGAGCAGCAACCACGACCATCGTCCTTCCGCCATCATAACCAAGCCGATGGTAGCGATTGCGGTTGGGTCCGGAGTGATGCCGAAGACCTCGGCTCCACGCAGGGTCCGTCCGACGAGGAATGCCGCGAGGGGGTGCAGGGCAAGCGCATAGAGGAACAGCGCGAGCCCTGCGAGCGCCCGTCCGTTCCATGAGAGCGACCAGCGAAGCCGGCTCCCGATCAGGGCCAGCAGGATGGACTGAAGCGCGAACAGCGGCGCCACATAGGATGCCGCCCAGTTGATGGTGGCGTAGCGTTCCCATAGGAAGCTCCAGGCCAACCACGCCCACAGAACGGCCGAGGTCCAGGCGACTCCCCGATGCGACCAGGGGCGAGGCCGGATGAGACCCAGCAGAATGGCGGCGCCGACGAGCAGCAGCAGAACATGCGCCGGCCAGAGTGCCTCGTTGTGCCGTTCGATAAGCCGCCAGTAGGTGCGCGGGCTGAAGAGCAGAAAGTCTTCGGCCGAATAGGTCCACCATTCCGGCATCAGAGGTCCCTTACATAATCGGCCATGCGTCGCCGCATCGCGGCATCGGGCATCGGCCCCGCCATTGTGGCCATGTTCTCCCGCACATGGGCGACTTGGCTGGTCGCCGGGATGGCTACGGTGACGGCCGGATGGGAAATGATGAACTTCAGGACGAACTGTGCCCAGTTGGAGGCGTCGATGTCAGTGGCCCAGGAGGGCAGGGGGTGGCCCGACAGCCTGCGGAGCAGCACGCCCTGCTGGAATGGGCGGTTGACGATGACACCCATCCCCCGAGCCGCTGCCAGCGGCAAGATGCGCTCCTCTACTTCGCGGTCGACGATGTTGTAGGAAAGCTGCACGAAATCGAGAGGCTGTCGGCGCATGATCTCCTCGAACAGGTCGTGGCGCCGCCCCTCCGACGTCGTGATGCCGACGTAGCGGAGCTGACCTGCCGCCTTCATGGCGAACAGCGTCTCGAGATGGTCTTCCCAGGACAGTAGGTTGTGCACCTGAAGCAGGTCGAAGCGGGGCACGTCCCACAGGCGGCGCGACTCCTTGATCTGCGACGGCCCGCGCGTGCCCGAAGAAATCCAGACCTTGTCCGTCGCGAAAAGGGCAGGGGGGTGCCCCAGCTTCCGGAGGCCATCCCCGACCACCTCCTGGGAGGAGCCGTACATGGGCGAGGAGTCGATCATCCGGCCCCCCATTTCGAAGAATGCCTGCATGACCGCCGCGCATTCGGCGCGCAGTTCAGGATCGTCGCCGACATTGAACGTGATCCAGGTGCCCAAGCCCACGGGAGGAATGGCCTCTCCCGTGGATGGAATGCGTCGAACCGGCGTTTCTGCAATCTGTGCCTGGACGCGCAGCGGCATCATAAGGGCGGCCCCGGCCAGAACACTGTGAAGAACGGCGCGTCGTGTCGCTCTCATGCTCTCTCCCTTTCGTATCCGTGTCCCCGCGCTTCTCGACGGATTCGACCCCAATATGCGGCGAAATGCGTCGGCATGATCCAAGTGCTGGCCGTCCGGACTGAAGCGGTCGCGGCTCGATGGAGTTGGCCTGACGCAGACAGCTTTGCTTATAGCCCCCAATCTTGGCTCTGACGGAACGACGGTCAATGCAAGGTGGCATGCGCGCCGCCCGGTCGATCTGATCCTGGATGCCATGGTGGCGTGCCTGGAGCGCCTGTCGTCAGCGCAGCGGGCAGAGGTGCTTGCGCCGGAACCTGATGTCGGGAGAGATTTGATAGGAATTGCGAGGTTGCTCCGCGCCTATGCCCTGCTGTCGGATGATCTGAAAAGCGAGGTCAGGGCGGAGGAGGTTTCGCACCTGTCCGGATCAGCGGTGAAGTAGGCGGCATGCACGAACGGATGTTCCTCACCCCGACCGACATGGGCGGCGCCAAGGTGGAACTCATCATCGAGTGCCCACCCGGCGGCGGCTCCCGCCCAGCGGTCATGCTCATGCACGGTCATCAGGATGAACCCAGGCCCGGTGCGGAATGGGCGGTTCGAGCCGGCCTCTTCAGTTCGGTTCTCGCCATGGGCTACGTGGCGGCGGCTGTATCTATGCCCGGCTATGGGGCGACCGATGGCCTTCCGGATTTCTGCGGGCCGCGGTCTCAGGCAGCAGTTCGGGCAGGGCTGGCGCACCTTCGCGCCATGCCGAGCGTAGATTCCAGCCGGATCGCATTGTGCGGCTGGAGCCGTGGAGCTGTCGTTTCGGCCATGGTGGCCACCGCCGAGCCGTCCCTGTGGGCGCTTGTGCTGGCGGCGGGCTCCTATGACTTGGTCGATGAAAGCACCTTTCTCATAAAGGGCATCCACACCGCATTTGTTGAGGAATCTGGCGGTACCGAAAGGGCTGGGATCGAGCGTTCCGCCCTGTATCACGCCGAGAAAATTAAAACTACGACCCTCATACTGCACGGCGATAAGGATGACCGAGTAAGCGTGAGGACCGCCGTTGATTTGCATGAGAAACTTTGTCAATGCGGTTGCTCTTCAAAGCTGGTGATCTTTCCTAATACAGATCATTACCTGCCGAGATGGCAGGAAGGCGCTGAGATTGCGTCGTTTCTGATGGAGGCGCTTGGCGCTCCACTTGGATGAGGGTTGCAAGCCAATCTACCGCGTCTCGCGTGCTGGGCACGTCCAGCACGAACTCCTGCCCTCGCCCAACCGTCCGCACCGTGCACCGCTCCCCATCCCGCGCCCACCGGGCCGGGTCAGAGTGGTAGGACAGCACCGGCCCGTCCGCCGGCAGGAACCAGCCCGGCAGGGACCAAGTCCCCCGGTTCTCCCCCGGCTTGGTGAGTTGGAGTCCGGGATGGAAACGCGGGAACGTCCCGCCGCCCGGCACGCCCAGATCCTTCCCGTCGATCACCAGCCGCTCCGAAGCGACGTAGACGGTGTTGGAGGCGTCCCAGCGGCCATTGAAATGTGGATGCTCGGCGAACTCCGGACGGCTGGCGCGCAGCGTGGCGCTGTCGGGTCCAAGCCGTAGCAGCTCCTCGATCTGAAGCCAGCCGAACAGCACATGCAGGTCCGGCGCCCGGCGGCGGTAGCGCCAGCCTCCGGCGCCGTCTTCCTCCACCTCCTTGAACCACCCGAAGAACAGGAACAGGTCGCCGACACCGACGCCCTGGTTGGCGAGGTGCGTCTGTGCGGCACCGGTCTGGCCGAATGCAGGCCGCCAGCCGGGCAGGCGCGGGCGGGCGTCTAAAGCGAGGTCCGGATCGAGGTGGGCCGGGATGCGGCGGAACAGCGGGCGCCCGGTGAGCGCGGCGGCGATCTCACCCAGGTTGGTGTCCTTCCAGCGGATCTGGGAATAGGTCACCGGATCACGGCTCGGGATCGGCAGCGAGACCATTGAGCCGTCCGGGAAGATCGGGGAGGGGACGCTGCCGGCAGAGGAGTCGAAGCCCTTGCGGGAGAGGATCAGCTTCACGGGTTCTCCTCCTATACGCTGGGCGTGACGCCGGTCAGGTGCCGCAGCATGCAGTGAGCCTCGTTCAGCATCTCCTCGGTGGCGCAGCACCAGGCATGATCCACTTCGGCCGGGGTGAGGTCCGGGCTGCTTCCGGTCTTCCCGCTGGTCTGATGGAGGAAGTGCGCCATGCGTTCGCCGTGGCTGGCGTCGCTGATGTCATCCAAGGTCAATGCCATGGTGTCAGATCCCCTTAAGCCGTAGTTGCTGATCGTCTCGGACCCAGCGCCGGCCATTCCAGGACATCGGCCCACCCGCCATGGCGAGCCACCGATGCGCCCAGCCGCCCGGCGCGTAGCGCCACGCCTCGACCGTTGCGGTGAGACCGTCCGCCATCTCCAGGTCGGCGACGACGATGCGCCGTTGCCCGGCGCCATCGAAGCGGGCGCACAGGACGCGGCGGAAGGAAGGCGGGACCCCCGGCGGTAGCACGGCGCGCAGCACCGCGGTGATGGTGGTGACCGGATCAGGCATCCTCAAACTCCTCCGGATCGCCGATCACCACCGAGATGCCGGCGCGCACCCGGCGGCAGACGCCGCCCTCCCGCGGGGTCAACACGGCGGTGATGTCGAGGAACTCACCGGAAAGGCCGGCCTCGGCCATGGCTTTGAGGAGCGCCAGGGCGGCGGCTTCAACGGCGGGATCGGTGCGCCGTGCCTCGGCTTCTGTGATTGGAAGGGTGGGGCGGCTCATGCTGCAGTTCCAATAGCGGTGGCGAACGCCTCGTCCGGCACGTCAAAGAAGCCCTGCGCCCCGCGCCACGGAACCGGCTCCGGAAGGGCGCGGACCTCTCCTATCTCCCAAGCCCAACGGCCCGGGGAGAAGTCGCCGAAGTGGCTCCATTCCGCCATCGGTTGGGATTCCGTGCGGTGCGCGGCAACCAGCACGGCGGTGCCGAGCAGGCAGCCGCGCGGGATGTCGACCAGCTTCTCGAACCGCTGGCGCAGCGCGATGCGGAACGCTTCGTCACAGGCGAACTCAGGTCCCCCGGCGTCCCGGTCGCGGAGATAGTCCTGCAACCCCTCCAGGTCCGCGGTGTTCTTCGCGGCGTGGATGCCGATGCGCTGGCCGATCAGCCGGGCCGGCGGCGCCCAATGGCGCGTCTCGTGCAGCTTGAAGGGGCGCCCGGTGGCGGGGTCGATGATGAACAGCAGGGAGCCGTGCGGCTGCCAGAGGGAGATCGTCTTCATGGCCGGTCTCCCGTCGGCACGGTGAGGGCGCTCTCGTCGGCCGTCAAAGGGGCCTGTCCGGTTGCTCTCCGGTTTACCCCCTCATCGCAATGGCGTGGACCGCCGACGAGAACCAATCTCGGCTTATGAACGCGATCTACGACATCGCCCCCAACCCCGCCGGAAATGGCTGGATGGTCATCAACACGACGACCGGCGACGTCGCCCGCGTCGGGGACCGGGAGATGTCCTCGCTCAGCATCGAGGACGCCGACGACTTGGCCGACCTGCTCAACCACCTGGAACGGATCAAGCGCGCCAGGATGCATTGACGCTTCCCTGAAGGCGCCAACCTGAATGCTGCACTCTGCGGGGTCGTCCATCGCGGCTGCGACGATGGAGGCTGCGCGCGACAGGCCTGCGATTTTGCCGATCAGGATGTCGGTCACTCCGGGAAGCTGCGCTGCGTCTTCGCGGGCAGCACCGGCAAGCGTCATGATGTCCTTGAACGTCCGCAGCAGTTTCGCCTCTGCCGCGGCGACGGCATCGGCGCCCTTCCAGTTGTCCGCCTTTCCCGAAGTGGCGATGGCCAGCACACCGCTGGTCGGTACGTCGGCCGACCGCCAGACGCAGCCGCAACCTGCACAGAGGTGAGAGCGATGAGGCGGGTTGGTCCAGCCGGTCGTCTCGTCCGGCGCGTCGACGTGCTGAGTGCCGCAGCGGGGACAGAACAGCAGCATGGAGATTGGTGCGGGAAGCGAAGAGGCGGCCGTGTCCGTGTTCGTGGACTGCCGCACAACGGGTGCATCTTCGGTGATGAAATGGGGCATGTCGTTTCCTGGTGCTGGATTGGGAGCTAGGGCTTGGAAGAGCGATCCCGCCGCAGGCAGCAGGCCCATGCTCACGGCGTCACGGTGGAATGAGGCGAGGTGGAGCCCGTCGAAGAATCCGGTGATGCTGGCGCCTTGCGCGCTGGACGCCGCCCGGAACCTCAGGTGCTCCTTCGCGTAGAAGCGGACCACTGCCTCCCGGCAGGCCATGCGATAGACGTCGTCCTCGAACGGGTCGGCATCCGGCGCAAGGGCGTGCGCGGGGTGGTTCGGATTTGGCAGCTTCAGGCCATGCAGCTTTGCACGCAGCGCGAGGCGCCGGCGATACTTCGCCCAGCGCACAGGATCGCGGCGCTCCCATGGTTCCTGCCGAAGGCCTCCGTCCGCGATCGTCTCCAACTCGGAGACGGAGAGCGGCGCCTTCCAGGCCCCCAGCTCCACCACCTCCGCCATCGCGGTCGCGAAGGCCATGCACTTCAGGCAGAAGCAGCCGCCGTTGGTGTAGGTGCTGACGCGGACGACATGGCCGCGACGAGGGCGCGGGTCCATGCCGTCACCACGAGACTTCAGCCGGCGCGTCCGCGTCCATCGGTGACCGCCAGTCGTGTGGCAGGCATGTTGCCGCTGCCACTGGCCGAAGCAGTCCGCTTCCGCCTCATCGATGGTCTTCCCTTCACCGCGCAGGAAACCCCCGCTGCCGTCGTTGGGGAACGCCTCGAAGAACGCGGTGCCATAGGAGCCGGATGCGGAGAGGACGACGCCCTTGCCGCCCCATTGCACCAGGCAGTCGTCGGGCCATGCGAGGATGGGGCGCCAGGGATCGGCGGCGTGCTGGGGAGCTATGCGGGGCATGCTCGCGTCCTCAGCCGTAGATGAAGCGGCGGCGCTTACCGTCGCCGTCGGTGGCGACGCACCAGCGCGACAGCGGGCCGAAGCTGTCCTGCTCGCCCATCGAGAAGCTGATTTCGGTGAACCCGCGCCGCTCCAGCGCCGGACGGAGGATCTGGTCTTCGCCTTCTTCCCAATCCTCGAACCGGAACTTCTCGGCATCGGCCCCGAGGAAGTCGAGCAGGTCGACAGCCTCGGCTTCCTCGCGCTCACGCTGTTCACGGGCGGCGCGGGCGGCGGTACAGCGCTCAACCTCTCCCGGCTCAACGGGCAGCTTGGAGTCCTCGACTGGGATCTCGGCGAAGATGTCCAGGCCCATCTTCTTGAACCTGTCCGCATCCGACTTGCCGCCATAGGCGGGGTTCGTGCTTGCAGGGTCTCCACCGTCGTACGACAGGACCTCTCGTCCGGTTTTCCGGTCGGTCCACACCACATCGCAGGTGTACCTGTCCGGCTCGTCATAGCGCTTCACGTAGCGGCGCACGAACTTGGATTCGGTCATGGTCAGTTCCTCGCAGCCGAGGCCGGCTGCATGTTGGCGATGTCGGATGGGTCGAATTCGCCGGACTGCACCCGCAGGATGGTGCTGCGGAGATGCGCGGCGATGAGTTCGGGCGCCATGGTTTCCGCAAGCACTGCGACGGCGATTTCCAGGCAGGAGGCGGCGAACATGAAGGAGGAGATGTCGTGCTGCTCCTCCATCACGGTGCGCATCACCGTCAGACAGGACCACAGGGTTTCGGCGTCTTCCTGCGTCGGGAACTGGAGGTCCGAGGTCGATGCGCTTGCGCCGGCATCCTGCGCCGCGGCCTCGGCGAACTGGTAGGCCTGGACGGCCGCGATCACAGCGGCGCGGGTGCTGCCGGTCTCCGCCATCGTCTCAGCGAAGGCGGCTTCAGCGCTTGAGACCGGGGCGGACGGATCAGTCTGCGGCATCGGCCACCTCCCGCATCGGCGCCGAGGTCTGGGCGTGCATCTGCGCGTTGCTGTCGAAGCAGCTCAGCATGTAACCGTGCCGGTAGATCTCCTGCAGCCCCGCATCTACACGTTCCGGCGGAACGCCCAGCGTGCCGGAGAGCAGCTCGATGGCCTTCGCAAACAGCGGGGACCCCTCGGTGGCGTCGTGGTCCTCCGGGTCGGCGGCTTCCATCCCATCCAGAATGTCGTCTGCACCTTTCCGCTGCTCATGCAGCCGGATGTATTCGGCATGGATGGCAGAAAGCGCGGCGTCGAAGTCCGGGCCGTGCCGGTCATTATCGCAGACGACGACATGCGCCAGTTCGTGTGCGAGGACTTCAAGTGCGGCTTCGATCGGCAGTTCGGATTCGACCAGGACGACGAAGGTCTGCGCCGGGTCGATCCAGCCGTCAGGCTCCCGACGCTCCATGATCGTCACGCCGTCCACACCCTTGGTACGGGGCCTGGAGGACCACGACACCGTGACGGAGCGGTCAGAATGCAGGTTCTGGAATGCCTGGATTACAGTTCCAATAGGGTCGAACGTCAGGGAAATGGGCACGTCCGCTTACTCCGCCGTCTCGAAAATTGACCGCCGCACACCCACCCGCGGCACGAACCGCACGCCCGCCGCGTCGATGTCCAGGAGCTGCTTGTTCCCGGCCAGCCAGAGCACGGAGTCGACGGTGGCGATCCGGTCACCGGTTGCCGCGGCCAGCCCGGCGCACAGGGATTGGCAGGCCGGGAATAGCCGCGCTGAGGGCGTCTTCTCCGGCAGCCCGGCGCATCGGGCGAGCCAGATGTCCGGCTTGCAGACGTCGAAGCCGACGTTCTTGGCGAGCTGGTACTTCGTGATGGCGCCGACGAAGGGGATGGCGCCGCACCACTCCAGCATGGCGTCCACGTCACCCTTGGCGTGGACCGCCTGGAACGCGGCGAAGTCCGCATCCCGTTCCGCCCACGCCCGGTCAATGGCGGCCGCCTTGGCGCGATAGCCGAAGGCCGTCACCGCGGGCTGGCCGGCGCGGATGGCCGCCCAGACCCGTTTCTCCAGGGTCCGTGCGGCCTGGGCTGAACGGCCGGCGCACAGGATGATCCAGATCACGTCACCAGCCAGGTGTTCCGCCTTTTGTGGCGGCGTGATCGACTGCGCCCACTCGTAGTTCTCTCGCCCGTCCGGATCGTTGGCCAGCAGCCAGTCGCGGATCTCGATGTAGAGGGCAGGGGAGACGCGGGGTTGTCCCCCAGCAATGCTGGGTGGTTGGCCGAGGTCGGTCAGCATCGTCGGCGCCAAGCATGGAGATTGAGTTGGCGAAGTCTACCAGCTATGAACTGGCCGCCCTACACAGGTAGAACTCTGAAATTCAAAATATCTACGTGAATTTCATTTTCAGAAATTGGAATTCTGCGAAATGACCGGGTTGACGATGCTGTGGACTCGTTTTCATATCTCCGCTCACGAGACAGCAATATCCGCGCCCTCCGGGCGCCGAACCAATCAGCGCACAGGAGGGCAGCATGGCCGACTTCAAGAAGGGCGACCGAGTGTCGTTCAAGCCCGGCCCGAAGGCCAAGGGCAACGTGACCGCCACCGTCAGCGCCATCGAGGGCGCCTTTCTGGTCACCAAGGGCGACGACGGCAAGGAGCGACGGGTCCGTCCGGGCGCCTGCACCGCGGCGTCGGCCAAGGCGGCGGCCTGATCACCAGTTTCGCCCCATATCGGGGCGCCAAGTCGAGGTCGCGGGTTCGACCCCCGCCGCCGCCCTGAGCGCAGGCAACGCGATGATGGGATCAACGGCGTAGCTCAGATGCCGGGAGAACCGGACGCCGATCGCAGGATCGGGACGGCCCGGCAGTGGGAGAGCGTGGTACCCGGCGCGTGGAGCGCGTCCCTCGGGGAGCCAACAGGGAATAGGTTGTCGGTCGAGATTCAACGGGCTGCTGTGCCCGTGCCGACAGCCCAAGCCGGAGGGAGCCGGCACCTGATGCGGGGTAGAGCAGAGGTAGCTCGCGTGGCTCATAACCACGAGGCCGGCGGTTCAAGTCCGTCCCCCGCTACCAGTTTCGCCCGTTTCGACGGGCATCGAGTTGCAGCGGAGCTTTGGTCGCTCCTTATCCCGCGGGGGTGGTCATGCCGGTGGACGCCCGGCCCGCTGCATTCAGTTCTGCCCGCTTCGGCGAGCGCCGAGTTGCGGCGGAGGGACGGTCGGTGACTCCAGACACCGGCCCTGGCGGATTGGACACCCGCCCCGCCGCAAACCCACCCCTCGACGGGGGACGGTGTTGATGGTCCGAAGGTAGCCGTCACGGAGAGGGTGGCGGTGATGGTCGGGCCGGAGCTGAGCCCCCGGCTTCCCCGAGTGTTGCCGCGCTGGGCACCGGAGGAGGCGGATTACAGCGCGGCGGACGCCGGCAATCCGAGGGTCATGACCCAATGAGCGGGCAGCGACAAGCGGGTGTCCAAGACCCGCCAGCCGGGAGCATGGCTCGGCAACCAGTTCACGAGAAGCCTTCATGCCGATGGGCAGTTGGGCCGGGTGAGGTGGCCGACGGGCCACCAACTTTCGATTCGGACAGCCTGCGGAAGGTCACCAGGATCTCTGCCATTGCATCGTCGGCGGTGACACCCCAGCAAGCCGCCATCGCGTCACAGGCAGTAGAGACCTCGCCGGGGAAAAGCGGCCTGCCGTTGACCGCGGCGAACGGGCCGTCCGTTTCGGTCAGCACGCGATTTCGGGGCATGGCAGCGAGCAAGTCGAGCCCGCGCTTACCCATCATCATTGCCGGGCCGACGGAGAACCAACAGCCCATGTCTCCGGCTCGCCGGAGTTCGGCCTTGGTACCAGAGAACCAGTGCAGCACAGGGACTCCTGCGTCTGGGTGCCGGGCCAGCATGTCCAGAACCTCGGTGGCGGCCCGACGGCTGTGGATGGACAAGATGCGCCCACCCGCTCGTGCCGAGGCGGCCAGGACGTGGTCGAAGACGCGGGCCTGCTCCCGCCAGTGCGGCTTGCACTCCGGGCTGCCGTCCAACCCAATCTCACCGACATACCGGGTCTCAGGCAGAATGGCGTCGAACAGCGGCAACTCACCGATGCGCTCATGGGCGATCTGCGGATGCAGCCCGAGCGCCGTCCGGATGCGGTCATGGCCTTTGGCAAGCGCCGCCGTCCCGCGCCACGCCTTGGGCGTCGTCGTCACCGACAGGACGTAAGCCCCCGAGGCCCCACAGCGCCGGGCGGCGTCTGTGGGGTCCGGGTAGAGGTCAAGGTGGCAATGAAGGTCGACGGCTGGGACGCTCACTAGATCAGGCCAATGCTGGTCAGGTAGGCTCTCACCTCTGCCATGCCACGGCGGGCGACGTCCAGTAGGGCGTCGCGCTCGGCACGGTCAGTGGGTAGGGGGCCTGCTTGGGGCACCCAGCGGGCGAAGTCCGCAGTCGGGAGCCTGTTGGCCGCCAGCACCATCGCCACCAAGTCATCTCTAGCGTCCTCTCTGGTCATGACCGCGGCAAGGTTCTGACCGTCGGGGTCGTAATCAGTCGTGTCCGCCATCTCGGCAGCGTGGAAAGAAGCGCGTCGGATCAGGCACGGAACGCATTTGCCGCACTGCATTCCCGTCCTCTTCCATTTCCCGCAGGACACAGTGCGCTTAGCAACGGTGCCCAGAATCGCCTGGTTCGCGCATCCTCTGAGCATCTCCCCCTTGGTGTTCAAGGAGTAGGGATTGGTGATCCGAACCGGGATGGCGAGCGTGTCCAAGATGCGCTGCATCAGGTTGAGGAAATGGGGATGCGTGGTTCGGGTGCTCAACGCTCCGATGCGGCGGGCCGTAAGGGGCGGGTTCAGCGCGATGAGACCATTCTCCGGCACGAAGAGTTCCACCGGCGCCGGAGCAATCCTGCGTTCGGCCATGGTAGCCGCGACCAAAGCGCCATAGGCCAGGAAGTTGAAGCTGCGCGTCCGCATCTGGACATCGTTGGGGTCGTCCAGTTTCGATAGGGGATTCGCGACGGCTGCGAAGCGGGATACGGCGATCGGAAGGCGCGCGCCGACGATCCCTTGGCGCTCAGCGTCGCCTCGGTAGGAGTGGCTGACCAGCACCGGCTTCCTGCCGCGTGCCATGAGATCAAGGACGCCGATGGCGCTGTCCAGACCTCCCGAGAAGAGGCTGACGCTGTCGTGACCGGCGAGACTCGTCAGGCGCCCTCGGCTCTGCGGGATTGGTCGGTCCGGTCCTCCGGGAAGGAACTCTATGGTCCACAGATCCCCGCTCAGGAAGCGAAGCGCTTCCTCCAGCAGCGGGGGGATTGGTCGCCATGGGGCAGGATCGGCGAGTGGAACCCGCAAGCTGAGCTCTCGAGCCCAACCGTCCGCCGATGCCCTCCTGTCGACGAAGGTGTCGGCGGCCGTAACTGCCATGGCCACGGTCAGAAGGTCGAAGGCGCAGCGATGCGCAGGCACGCCGAGGCGCCGTACCGCAGCGCAAACCGGGCCTCCGATAGAGGCCGTCCCTGCGCGCGGCGGTCTGCGGCCGTACATCAGCGTTGGAACAATACTTGGCCCGCCGACGGGAAGCTGGGCAGCGTCGTGATGGCAGATGATTTCGGTCATGGCTCGTACGTCTCCCACTCCGCCCAGATCTCCTGAATGGCGCGCAGTTGGACGCCTTCGACCTGAAGGCCGTTGAGCGTGCGCACGTTGCCGGAGAGCATCGGTCCCATGTGCTTGCCCGTGGCGGCCCGAACCAATGCCCGCAGGTCCCTCTCCGCCTGTTCAAGGCGGCCTGACGCAGCCGCCTTGGCGAATGCGTTACGGGAATCGAGCATGATCTGCTCGAAGATGCAGTGGGCGACATAGGTCAGCATCATGTCGACGATCATGTCGTCCGTGATGTGAGCGAAGTCGAACTCGTCCAAGCCCTTCAGGCATTCCGAGAGGGCCTCGTTCATCGCGACACGAACACGCTCGGCGTCGCCGTCCGCGGTCACCAGTACACGCACGATGGCCTCAATGACCACGTCCGTGTCCTGCCCGTTGAGCGTGGCGAGGTCGAGACCGGCGGCATTCTGCCCGTCACGGAATGCCGCCATGGTGTCGAACAGGGCGCCGCCAGCCCGGACCATGGACCCGAACCGACGCGGTCCCACCGCCCTGCCGCCAGTGGCGGTCTTGGCGTACCTGCCCAACGCGGAGCGAAGGTCGTCTTGGCTCCCACCAGCCACGAACTTGCCCAGGCTCGTCCGGAAGCCTCTGAACCGCTGTGGTGCGGGATCGGGACCGGGGCCTTGGCCGTCCGTGTCGGCCCACGCCGGAACCAGCGGCGACTTGCTGCCGGGACCACGGCTAGATGTCGAGGTGCCCATCAACGGCTCTCCGCAGTCTTGAACCAGGGTTTGTCCTTGATCAGGACATTGAGCCACGGCCGCGGCTTGCCCGGCATGACCGTCCGAATGAAGGCGGCAAGCAATCGGCCCGCGTCGCCTGAATGGTCGGCCAGAATCAGTGCGCCAGAGAACCCGGCAGGGTCCTCTGTCCAGTCGTTATGGCGCCGGAAGGTCTCGATCATCGCCGACATGACGGCCGCATGCTCAGCCGCTGGAATGGTGGCCATAGCGGCCTGTCCGGACCGCGACGTGGCGGACGTCGTTCGAAGAAGAACCGTCAGAGCTTCAGCGGCAGGCGCCGACAGGCCGCCCTTGAGTACCCGCAGAGGGATGGTTTCGCGACTCAGATAGACCAGCGGACGCAGATCCTGCCCCGACAGAGACGGGGCCAACGAGAGCCATTCTCGGAGGAACTCTACTTTCGAGGCCCAAGGCTCCGGGCAGGCATCCTTGAACCCCGACGGATCCTCGAGCAAGCCTTCAAGCTTCGCCAACACCTTGGGTTGGCCTGCTGCCGCGGAGTTGATCTCCGTGTACAAGTGGGCGACCGCGGTGGCGTCAGTGCAGCGCTCGAACAGGGCCAGCTTGGCGACCAGGGCTTCGTTTACCGGCATCTGGCGACGCTTGGCAACGCGCGAGCGCATCCGCACGACGTTCAGCATGCGCTTGACAATGCGGGGGTTGCCCTGCACCAAGGTGGAGTTGGCCAGCATCGGCGCCATCCGGTCCGCGATGCTGAATCCCAAGGCGACCTCGGCGGGCGGGGTCTGGCCAAGCAGCGCAAGCGCCGCTTCGGTGCTGATCGGCTCCTCTTTCCACGCCTTGCGCAGATTATCCTCCAGGCCGACGCGCAAAACCTCGACCTTATCGGCAGGCACGTTACCACTGGCCGACGCGAAGAGGAGGAACAGGTAGGCCCGGACTTCTTGGACGCCCAACCGGGGGACACGCACCGGCACCTGGATCAGCTTGTCCAGGTAGTCGGTGACGTGACGTCTGCCAGGATCCTTGAAGAACTCCGAGACCGAGTGGCGAACCATCTCCTCGTCGGCGGCCACCACGAACGCAGTGTGCCCCATGAACAGGAACAGGCGGAGCGCCTCCAGCGTATGAATGGTCTGCGGCGGCAGGCAGCGGTCCAGGTTGTCGACGAAGACCACCAGGGTCTTCCCAAGGCCGCGGAGCACTTCCTCGAACTCAGTGCGGAAGGCGGCGATCTCCTTGGGTGGTGTTCTCTGCTTCTCGGGATCCAGAAGCCCCTTGCCGCGCTCTTTGGCCGTCTTTCCGGCCTCCTGCACCGCATCGAGGTCCTCCGCATCACCGTCGCCGGAGATGAAGTCGCCGACTGCCCCGAATGCCTTGTTCAGCCAGCCCATTGTCGGGACGCCCATGGCGAGGGCGCCGACCTCGGCAGCCAGACCGAGGGCTCGCATCTTGTTCACGCGGCCGAGCAGGCTCTTGGCCTTTTTGAAGAGGCCCTCATTGTCCTTGGCCGCCTCAAGGAGCGTCGTTGCGATGACCTCCATCAACGCCGCGCGGGAGTCATCGAACCCTTGGTAGAGCCAAGCGTCGAAGCGGACGACGATGAACTCGCCCTTCCTCTCCACGGTGGAAAGGTCGTCCTCGATCAGGTTCAGCAGCGTGGACTTGCCGGTGCCCCAGGTACCGAACACACCAACCGACACCGGCCGCATCGCTGGCGAACTGACCACGTTCACCACTAAGTCCGCAACCTCGGAGAAGTTCAGGAAGTCCTGCTTTGTGTCGACGTCAGCCCACATCCGCCCTTGCCTCCGCTCATCCATCGGTGGTGATTTCGGGGTGTTGCTTTATCAGAAGATTAGGCGAAAGTGTATCAAAGGTCGAATAAATACGTCGCCGCCGTGTTAGAGTCGGTTGTGGTGGGCCGTGGGAGGGAGCTGTGTAGGCGATCAAACTTGATCCGGTGGCTAGGTGAGGGGGTATCTCGGATCTGTACGTGGTTCTGGGGTTGGGTTGGTGAGAACTATGGGCGAAGAGAAAGACGAGGAGACGAGCTATGGGTTCGCGCGCTGGCGTAACTAGTGATTTGAATAATCAGGCATCATTTAAAAATTTCATTTCGTTACTTATTTCGTCTAAAAACGGTCGAATCGCTATTTATAGAACAATCAAGTGCGCTTTTCTTGCTTCTGCCATGTCCATCATGCCATCGGCCCTAATTATTGTCGCCACTGGTGCTGTTGAGTCATTTATTAATGGGTATGATTTGCGCGATGAGATAAATTATAAATTAAGCCACTTTAGCGAATTTGCTATGTGGTCTATCATAATTGCGTTATTTTTTTCTTTACATTATCATTTTATTTAGCAGCACGTCTTTGGTTTAGTGAGGTCGTCCACTCGATATCAAGTGTCAGTCTATTAGGAAGAACGATATCAATGGTATGTTCAAGATTACAAAGATTTGGGGTGATGCCGGTCAAGCTGAACAATGAAGGCTTCTTGATGGTCTGGTTTCGCGGCCTTCATATTGGCGTTAGTTTAAGGATGGCTAAGATTCCGTATGAAGATTTCATTGATTGTATTGGCTCTGAGTTGGAACATCTAAGAATTGTTGGATACAAGAATGCCAAACGTCTATCGGTATGTACACAGCATCGCGGAATGATGAGGAGGTATAATATCAATCAAGCAAGTACATTCGAGAGCATGATTCGTTATCCATGCATATTAATGGTTGATATGGCTTTATTGTCAATTGTTGCTATTGGTTACATCAGGGATGGGAAAATAAGGAGGTACGGGAAGACAAAATTATATTACGTTGATTTGGGCGAGTCGAAGATGGATAAATCTGGCTGACCATCATGATTTAGCCTATCAAGTTGCCGTTTCCTTGCCCCCTTCGTCCCGTGATCCTCGAACCACCACGATCCGGCGGCTGGCGGCGGCTGCACCTTTCCTGCGTAGATCGGGTGCCAAGAGAAACCGCCGTCCCGATCCATTGCGCAGAGGCGTTCCCGCTTCAGCGTGTGGTTCACGGCGTCGGATGCGTCCACCTCGCATTCATCCGGGTCGGCGTTCGGGCCGTGCTGCTGCGTGACGTGGAGCCGTTTCCACGTCGTGTCTTCGTCCGGATAGACCGGCGCCGCCGGCCACCACCGCCCCCACTGCTTGAAATGGAACGGCACCGGGCCGTTCGCTCCGCCGGCCACGCACTGGTCTCGGACGCCCCGCACCCAATCCGGGTGGAGCGGGCGTTCCCGCCCGATGCTCTCCCCACCGACGATGGCCCAAGCCCGCCGGCCCAGGTCAAGGAACTCTCGCGGCAGGACGATCGGCCCCAGCATCGGCTCCATCGAGATGCCATAGGCGCCGGCGTCCAGCGCCAGCAGCTTGCGCATGTCGCGGTCCACCTCCGGCTGGTTGACCATCGTCGCCATGATGACGCAGCGGTCCTTGATCTCGTCCCAGAACGGCGGGAGCATCCCCGGCGCGTTGCCGATGCGCTTGGACAGCAGGAGCCAGATCAGCCAGGGCGTCGAGCGGATCAGCTCGAACAGGCGCTCCCGCGCGCCCGGCGGCGCCTTCTTGTCCCAGACGTCGGCCCAGGATGCGCAGAAGACGAAACGGTGGATGCCGTCCTTCTCCGCCAGCCGGTTCCAGCGCAACGGGTTCGCCCAGGTGGCATCGCTGACCGTCTGCCGGACGGCGTGCGGCCCCCAGAGGTCGCGCTTCAGGCGTTGGTCATTGAACGCTTCGGCGTAGCAATTCGCACATCCCGGCCCGACCTTCTCGCAGCCGATCCATGGATTCATCGTGTAGCCGGGGATGATGCGGTCACCGACGCAGCGGTGCGTCCAGGAGATTTCGGTTTCGGCCATGGCGGCGGTCTCTCGGAAAGGGAGGCGGGGGGATCAGCCAGCGTCGGCCAGCAACGTCGTGCTGACCACCTCGCTCTTGATGCAGGTGGCGAGGCAGTCCGAGCCGTCCATCACCTTCATCATCACCCAATCCTTGGACAGGGCCGCGGCGCCGAGGCGGGCGACTGTTTCCGCGTCCTCGCCGGATACGGCGCGCTTCGGATTCAGGCGCCCACGCTCCGTGGTGCCGCGCACGGTCATGCGGATCGTGACTTCAATGGTGCGGTCATTCTTTGCCATGAGGGTTTCCTTGGGTTGATGGTCATCGGCGGTCAGCGGGGAGCGAACAGGTGCTTGCCGAGCCCCATGGCCATCAGCGCTGTTCCGGTGGCATCCGGAGCGACCTGCCAGGGCAGCCAGCCGATGACGAGGAACGCGCACCACAGCAGAGAGGCGTTCGTGGCGTTGACCCACAAGCCGGCATAAAGGACGCCGATGGTGATGTAGGCGGCCGCCGCCCAGCGCATGAACCTCTTCATCCTCCAGGTGCTCCGAACCGGTTGCGGGATGCAAGGAAGCCTACAATCATTGACCTGATGGCCGAAGAGATGGCGCAAATTGAAATTCAATTTGCTTTGCGAATTTTCGCGAATAAAAAGAATTGGCGCATACCGACGTACTTTGAGCGAAATCAAGTGCGCGTATATTCTGCGCATCATTAATCCACCATCCAAGAGGCTCCTATGTCGCTCGGCACCCACGCGGTGAGCGCCGTCGCACGCCCGCATGATCCGCCTTCGCTCCCGCGCCTCCCCGATCAGGTCACCCTTCAGCATGGCCCCCGTGACCTGCTGTCCGCCTTCTTCCTGGCCGCCGACCGGCTGGCGCGAGAACGGGGCGTGCGGCTGTCGATCAGCACCGACTTCGACGAGCTGTTGGCCGTGAACCGGACGAACCGGGCTTCATGGGAATCCCTGCTCCCCGCGGTGGACCCCCGCTATCACCGCTTCGGCCCCGATGAGGCATTCTGGCTCCGCGGCGTCGACGCCGCCGGGCGGGTGGTCCTCACCAGGGCGTGCCGGCGCCTGGATCTCGGGAGCGGGAACCTGCACGACGAACTGACCTCTTTGCGCCTGTTCTATGAACCTTGCATCGGTGGCGGAGCACCCGACGAGTTGCTGTTCTGCGACTGCCCGTCGGCGCACCAGCTTCACGGCCTGACCTCGTTCCAGGCCGGCGGCTGGCACCATCCGGACTATCGCGGCAAGGGGCTCTCCGCGATCTCGTCCCGCATCGTGAAGGCGCTGGCGCTGACCATGTGGGACGTCAAGGAATGGATCAGCCTGGTGGATGACCCGCTGGTCCCGCACCTCCTCCCGGCCTATGGCGTCACCACCGCGGAGCCGGGCATCGAGTGGCGCCGGTACGGGGAGACCGTCCGCATGCACATGCTCCGGATGACCGAGGCTGAGCTTCTCCCGAACCTCACGCAGTTCCTGCAACGGCATGGCGAAAACCAACCGCGTGGCGCTGCGTGACGCTGGTGATGATGGTCCGGCGCTTGGCGCCGTCACGCACCGTCCACGGCAGCAGAAGCTGCCGGTAGCGGAGCCGCGACGGTGCCGCCCGCCTGTCCAGCCGCAGGCTGGCGCTGATCCGGTTCACCGCGGGCATCTCGCCATCGATGCTCCGGCGATAGAGATCGGAGACGAAGGCGGCATAGTCGGGGTCCGGCTGGCCGTCATCGACCTTGCCGATCATCTCCTTGCGCCACCGCTCTCCGAAAGCCGTGATCCCGTCGCCGATGTGCACGAAGGCGAAGCCGGTTCCCTGCGACCCTGTCGGCCATAGAGCGACGGCACGGCTCCAGGCGCCGGTCTCGCGCAGTCGCTCGATGCTGCCGACGTTCAGTTCGCCGGCGGAATCCCTCCAGGTCTGGAATGCCGCGCGCATGTGACCCTCGGCGGCATGCATCCCTTCCGACACCGCCTCGAACATCGAGGACATGTGGGCGCCGGTCACGTCGAGCAGACCATCGATTGCTGCCATGGGCGACCCGTAGCTCGCGAACCGCCATGCGCCATCGGTGAAGGTGGACAGCGTGACGGGGCCGTCCTCCATGTTGGCGACGATGCCGCAGGCGACCTCAATGGCGGCTGACGAAGCTCCGTCAGGCCGCAGGCGGATCGTACGGCCACGGATCTGGATGGCGCCGCGATTCCGCACCGCATATCCGGCCAGATCGAAATCCGGGTTCTCGTAGCCCATGTGGCGGGGCAGGTCCAAGGTTTGGACTTGGCGCCCGGTCTCCAGGATCACGACGTCGCAGGCTGCCACCAGGGGCGTAGACGAAGATGCCGTAGAGGGTGCCGTGGGCGTGGTGCGCTCCGCCGAAGGCAGGGTAGGCCCGTCTCCCTGTGGGAATGCCCGTTGTGCCAGCGGTGCCACCGCGAACAGCAGGATGGCGGCAGCGGCCTGCTGGTCCAGCCCGATCTGCCCGGCGGCGACGGTGAGCCCTGCGGCGGCGGCGAGCGTGCTGGTCAGCATAGCGTAGGAGCGGGCAGCCCGTGCTTTCTCCCCCGCCAGCATGTCGCGGTTCGGCCATCGGAATGACAGGGTTCTGCGCTCCCGTGTGACGGGCTTTCGAGCTTCCTTGCGGAGAACGGGGAGGCGGGGAGCGGGCATCGGTGACTCCGTTGCTTCTTCGGTTGTTGGTCCAGGATGAGCCATGGACAGATCGGTGGTTGGCGCCGGTGCGCTGAACAGGTCGGTGCGCTTCACGTGTCCCGGCACAGAGCCAAAGCGGGATCACCCTCCGGCACGCCGTTGTCCACCGCCATCCCGCCGATTGTCGTGCCGGGACCCGTCACCGTTGGGGCCGCAGAACTTGCTGTTCCGCCAGCAAGCGGCGTCCGCCCTGTCCAGGGTGTCCCAGAGGCCGCGGTTGATCGGCAGCCGCGCCGCTCGGGCAAAGGCCCCGCCGACCTGCTGCATCGCGCCGGCGAGGGCGGCATTGGCCTTCATGCGGGCCACCCACTCCGCCTTGGTCGGCGCCGGGACCAGAGCAGGGAAGGATGCCTGAGCGAAGGGCGGCGTGGGAATTGGAGCTGGTGCCGACCAGGGCGACGGTTGGACTACAGGGGCGAGCGCGGCGACCTTCGCCCGCCTCAGTCCCCGCTCTTCCATCATGTCGCGGATATCGACGTACAGCCGGTCCAGTTCGCGGTCGTCCAGGCCCTCGGCATAGGCGACGGCCTCCTGGTAATTTTCCGTTCCTTTCACGCAATAGCCGCAGGGAGGAGCGCCGAGATGGCAGGTGCATTCGCCCATGGCTTCAGCCCTCCTCCGGTTCGGGAGACGCCGCGGCGGGAAGCGCCACGATGCCGAGACGCAGCCCGCTGCCCAGAGAGGTCTTCCAGGTGCCGCCCTGTGCAGGCTTGTTGGAACCGACGAGGGTCATCCTCCCGTCTTCCGACCAGTCCAGTTCCACGGCCTTTCCGGTAGGCTGTGGGCCGCACGGATACAGCATGAAGGAGTCGCCGGGGACCGAATGCCACCGGGCTCCCAGCAGGACCGCCGCCTCTTCGCTGCAGCACATCCAGCGCTGGGTCGCGATGAAGCAGAGCGTGCCGTCCAGGCAGCGGAACTCCGGCGTCCAGACGCGGCCATGGCCGCAGCCACCAGGGAGGAAACCGGCACTAAGGTCCGCCAAATCGACGATCCGGCGGCTGCCGTCGGCATGTGTCAGCAGAACGTTGCCAATGAACTCGTTGACCTGCGGGACATGGTCGGAATCCTCCCACTCGTCCCAGACGGTCCGGATGCCGTCCAGAGAGGGAAGGGGCTCGGTGATCAACGCCGCCGTGACGACTTTGCCCGAGCGGGATTCGACGTAGAAGGAGAAGGGGGCAGGCATCAATCGTCCTCCTGCATGGCGCGCTGGACATCGGCGACGAGCTGCACATCCCCGACCAGCGGCCAGAGCGCGCCATAGCTCCAGGTCGTGTCCCGGAAGATCCGGCCGTCACCATCCCAATGAGCGAGGCTGTCCGCCACGTCGGCGGCGATGTCCTTGTCCCGGTCGTTCTCGATGGTGAAGCGCTCCAGGGCGTAGCGCACGGCGCGCGGCCCGTCGCTCCAGTCGCAGCGGGTCTGGTACATCGCCACAGCGAGGTCGAGATACTTGTTCCGCTTCCGGAGCTCGGACATCACCTCGCTCCAATCGGATTCCTCGGGCCGGCCGTAGCGCACGATGATCCTGGCGAGGTCGAGGTTCGCCTTGCGCGCCTGCGCTTCCCGTTCCTTCGCGGCTTGAGCCTGCTGCTGTTCCTGCTCAGCCTTGACCCGGTATTCCGCGTGCCGGCGCTTGGCGCTTTCGTAGTGGGTGACCTGATGCGCGAAGCCGTCGGCGATCGGTATCCACCGCTCCAGGTCGGTGAGGTACCCGGCGCGCTTGGTGATTCGCTTCTTGTAGCGGGAGCGCGACGACGGGAACTCCAGGTCCGACCAGCTTTCCGGAACGCCGGCCGCCTTCATCATGGCGGCGACGCGCTCACGTAGCGCTTTGTTATGGGCGATGGCCGGGGCGTTCGCTTCATGGATCGCCTTGTCCTTCGCGAAGGCATCCTCCAGAGCAGCGTCGGCCCTGGCGAGAAGCTGGAGCATGCTCGGGCTGTCGACCCGGTAGTTGTGTCGGTAGCTCTGCGGGCTGGGCGGGAGTTTGCCGACGTGGCCGCAGAGTTCGATGGGCTGCGCCGCGGTGAGGGTGGGGTCGGTCATGCCGTCACGCCCCCTTCACGGCGGCCATGAGCCGCTTGCCGGCTTCGAGGCGCTGCGCGGTGATCCCCTCCAACGTCGTGTAATCGTTCTTGATCGGATCGTAATAGCGGCCCTGGAAGGAGCCGCCACCCGGCACGGCCTTGCCGCTGTAGGTCAGCAGGGTGTGGACATCCCGCTCGATGGGGTAGAGCCGACGCAGTTCGTCAGCCAAGTCGTGGAACAGGCAGCGGGCGCCGGGGCCGTGGGTGGCCTCATGGCCGCGGGCCGCTTCATCGCAGCGGGTGAGCAAGCTCGACATTGAAGTCTCCTCGGGTCCGGAGCCGCCAGGCCCCAGACGCGATCAGGGTGGTCACTTCCGCGACCCACCGGACCCGAGAAGATCGGGGAGTTCCGAATGGTCGCGTCCATTTCGTCCGGCTGGCGGGCCGGGCTATAGGCAAGCCTCCTCCGTTGGCGCGCGAATGACACGCACACCCCACTCGGGCAGACTTGCTGTTATCGAGGCATTGCTTGCCTCAGAAGGGAATCTACCTCTTGCCGCCCATTCGATGAAGGGCTCAGCAATGATGAAATTCAATTTTGTTGGTGCAGTTATTTTAAAATCGCGTTTGTGGTAGAAACTATACGGCGTCGCCCTCAGTACCTACAAAACCACGCGCCCACATAATTCTCAGGTACCACATCCACTCCTCCCTCGTTGGCATCCGGTCGCCGATCATCTGGTTGCACCGCCGATGAGCTACGACTTGATTTACCAGCGCGTTTTTCGGCCCTCCCTTTGAAAGAGGAATGAAATGGTGAGTGCTTGGCGCGTCCAACCCACCATCCTCTATTCCCAGAGGATCGCCGCAGAGGAAGCAACGACTATCCTGGAATTTGGCGAGGCGTTGCCGGCGTCGCGCCGACTTTGAACGTGACATCCTTGTCAGGCCGGTCGCGTTACGGCTTTCGGCATCGCGTAGCCGAGTGCGGTCAGAATGCCCGGCCCACGATCCTGCGGGCTCCCGTTCATGTAGACGATAATGGCGCAAACACGGTCGCACTCGCCAATATGAGGAAGATTAAACATCATTAGCCTCGCGCAAACGAAAGAGCCGACAGCAAACTTTTTAGCTGTCAACAAACCAAAGGTCAAACATTAAGTTTGCCCTTGCCCATAAAATTTGACCTGGGTAGATTCCGGTCATGGAGATGACCCCCCCACAGTGCCGCGCCGCACGTGCGCTGATTGATTGGTCACAGGCGCAGCTTTCGGAGGCCGCCAACGTCGGTCTTTCGACGGTAAAGTCGTTCGAGTCCGGCAACACTCGACCGATGAAAAACAATCTGCTCGCCATGCAGCACGCCCTCGAAGCCGCTGGCGTCATCTTTATCCCAGAAAACGGCGAGGGGCCGGGCGTGCGGATGCGGAAGCAGGTATCTGATGATGGTGTCTCCGAGACGATTGAAGGCTTAGCATCGGAATGACGCGCCCTGGGCAACCACCCGGATTCCGGCCCCCGCGTCCACAGTTCAGCAAGCCACGCCAGAATACAGGCCAACCGCATGGTGCGCCACGACAGCAGCCACGCGTCAACGGCTCCGCCCTGCAGAAGCACGCCCAATGGCTCGCCCGCGCCGATGAAGCGGAGCGCTCCGGCGACAGCGTGCAGGCCGAACTTTGCCGGCAGTATGCCGAACACTGGTTCCGGGTATCCCGTGGACAGGAGTGAAGCGGGGGCGGCCAGGAAGATCCGTGCAAGGGGCGTTTCCTTAACGCCCTTTGGGTTGATTGGGCCGCCAAGCGCCGACCAAGGTGCGAGGGCTACGGGAGATTTTGTCCTAGCGATGACGGTCGTTGAAGGCCCTGGTATCCACGATAGATTGATAATTTCAGACCACCTATAAGCTCTTAAGCCTTCCGATCGGAGAGCGCTGCTAATCTTTTCTCAATTGCATTCAAAACCCCGCGGACTTCGGCGCCCTCCTTTTTCACCACACCACCGAAGAAATGCTTAAAAAGACGCAATCCCAGCCATCCCAGGGCCAGGGGAAAGACCACTATATCAAGGAACATTACAGTTATGATCGTGGTTGTGTGGTCGAACAGCATACCGAGTCTGGTCCACACGTGTTCAGCGCTGATGCGCCGGGCGTAGTCCGCAATGGCGTCGTAACCCTGCGTGACTGGCGGCGCCAAATCGCTAGCGGCTTGAGCAAGAGCAGCGGCGGCCCGATCAAACTCCGGCGTCATGTAATTTTCAGAAACCAACTTGCTCAGTGCGAGCACAGCCGGGAGGCCGATGCGCAACGTGACAGCCAGACTGAGGGCAAATAGGCCGACGGAAAACAGCCGCCCTGAAGGACGTAGCGTGTCGGGTTGCCGAGCATATCCGATAGCCATCAGCGCCAACCCGACGAGCGCCAAGTGTTCGACCCAGGGAGCGGTGATCGTCGAGAGCACGAAGCGCAATGCGGCCGCTGACGCCGAGGCATAGAGCAGAATTGTCGAGAACTGGCTGATTAGCTCATCCAGCGGGTCCAAAATTTGGGCTGGGCTGATGGAGCCCGAGAGCACAACGCCAAGGCTGAACTGAGCCGACTTGGCGACCGAGAGGGCAGCATTGATCGACTTGGCAGACACGAACGCGACCGATGCGCGTACGGTCATGCTGGTTACGTGCTCGCTCGCCGACTGGTCGAATGAAAGGAATGGGGGAAGTAGCGTCTTGCCCGATGATGTCTGCACAAGAGCTGCTAGGGCTACGATGAGCAGCACAATCCCAATTCCATAGCCGCGCCAACGCAGACGTGAGCGCTGAGATGGGGGTGTCGCTGCATTTTGAACATCCACAGACACGTATGGCCTCCTTGAAGGTGGCGCACCCGGTGCGCCGATCACCCAATGGATAGGAGCGCACAGCAACTTTCGGATGTCATTTGAAACTGTGTGAAAGCGCGTGGCAATGTGTCAGGTGCTCTTCGCTTGCCGCGTCATGGCCCCTTTCTGTGGACACCTTCATCAGGGAGCGGCTTCCAAGGAAATCCGCAGGGCCATGAGGTCTCGCATTCACGTCCTGCTTTTTAGCCGGACGGCCTGACAACTTCTGTGACTTGCCTCCTTCTATGTAAGTGGGGGAATTTCAGCTTCGCATCGGGATTCCATAACAAAATTGAATTTCGGGAGGTGCGCAAAGTTGTTGCCCATTCTGGGGTAATCCCGAGCCCGGTATAGTGTCCAGGCTATAGGACACACACCAGATGCTGGGCAGGCCAGGAATGAAAAGCGATCAGACGCACGCGGACGTGCAGAACTCTAAGAGCGCCTATTCATCGCTCGATCCTCGTTCCGCCGATGCCTCCACCCGAAGCGAACAGCCTCGCAATCCTCCCTGGATCGGGACCGGCATCTACATCGGCCTGCGGCGCGGGCAGGAGCGGACTGCATCGTGACGATGGCGGTTCTCGACGTCCAGGCTGAGCCCGCCGGCGAGGCGACAACGATTCAGGTTCCGGCGGGTGACCAGCTCGTCCCGGCTGAACCGGATGCGGTGCAGTGGTGCCTCACGTTCTGGCGGAGCATGCAGGATCGGCTTCGCCGGAAGGCGCGGGAGATGGAGTTGGAAGCAGCGCGCCGGGATGGGATTTCGTCCAGCCTGAACGTCTGGACCGCGCGAGACTTCCCCTGGGTGCACGGCGCCCGCAATGCCGCCCGCCTCGACGCGATCAGCTTTCGCGCCGCCGCAGCGGTCTGCCGGGAGGGTGCCGCCTATGCCCGCGCCTCTCTTGGCGATCTGAACGTCGAACCCACAGGCCCGTTCATGGTGCCGGCAGAGATCCTGGAGCGCGCCGAGGCCGCCACCGAACGGGACGGGGAGTGGACCGGCGGTGACCGGCTGGCCGTCGACACGTTGTCCGCGATCAGCATCCCCGACGCCGACCGGCTGGCGCATCGCCGCGCCGATCTTGGCTTCCCGCCGACCTTCGAGCTGACCGACCCGGAGCACGAAGGCGATTCCGACGCCCGGCGCTGGAGCCGCTTCTTCCGCCTCGATGCATCCGGTGACTGGCCGCGCGTGGTGGAAGTCACGGAGGAGGTCCGGGTGGCGCTCGGCGACCGCGCAGAGGCACGGCGTGCCGACGCCCAGCTTGCGACCGCGCGTGACCTGAAGCGGCTTGCCGACGCCGCGGCGACAAACCCGCTCGATCTCTTTAAGATCAAGGAAGTTGGGGGGCAGAAGGTGATCGTCCCTTTCCAGCGGGAGGGCAAGAGCGGCGAGCGGCACCGAACCGTGATTGCCGACGATGGGGAGATTGGCGCGCCGGCTGGCGAAACGCAGAGCCCGCTCCAGATCCTGCACTCCACACACCGGATCGATGGCCTGCTCGCCGCGGCCGGCGACCTCTTCGCCGCGCATTTCGCCGCTGCCCACTTCGATCTTGGGAAGGGAACGGACTACAGCCAGATCAGAGGAACCGCCGCGTCGAATGGTGAGAAGCTCCCCGGCACCGAGGCCGAAGAAGCCCGGCACTGGATCTTCGCCGCGATGGAAGCGCTGGGCGGCGGCGCCTCGCCGGCGGCGATGGCGGTGTGGTCGGTGGTAGGGGCACAGACCGCGCTCGACAGGTTCGCAACCTCCCGCCACTTCCGCATGCCCGGCGGCCAGCGCTGGCTTTCGGTAGAGGAGGCGGAGGGCGTTCTGCGCCAGGGGCTGGCCGCGCTCGCAGCCTATCTCGCCGCGCCGACGGTCGAGCACCAGCACCGCCGCCGTGGGCTGAAGGTCAGGGTGGTTGGGACGGTGGAACTGTCCTTCCTGGTCGGCAGCCGCCGGTTCAAGGTGGTGGCGACCTATGAGCCGACCTTGAAGGCGTGGGTGGGGCATAGGATGGCGCCGCGAAAGCTCCGTGAAGGAGAAAAGACCCCCACGGAGTTCCGGCACTGGTCGGTGAAGGCGGTGAATCTTGCCGCACTCGCGGAGGCGGCAACCGCCGCTGCGGCTGCATTCTGTCGGAGCGCGATCTCGGCAAGCCTTCCTGCCGTCCCGCCTCCGATTAGAACGCGTATGCAAAGCGGTCGCGGGCTGCAGATGCACCTGCCCGGAAGCTCATGTAGCTCGGTTTCCGTGGTCAGTGAGAGCGGCAGAGCGCATTCAAGAACCGTAGGTTAGGGCAAACGTGGTCCCCTGACCACCAACGATCCTCACCTGACCACTGACCTGCTTGGCAATGGCGTGCACGAGCCGCAGCCCGGTCCCGCTTCCTGTCCCGGTGCTAGATATGTCCGGCGCGCCAATGCCATCGTCACACACCAGGAGCGTTCCTGACGTGCCGTCGCGCACGCCCTGGTAAGTTACCGACAGGGAGCCGGATGCGCCGTTGGGGAAGGCATGCTTCAAGGCGTTGCTGATCGCCTCGGTGGCGATCAAGCCCAAGGGGATGGCCGTGTCCAAATGCACGGATGGTCCGTCCGCAGCAACCTCCACGCGGATTCTCTCAACCATGCCGAAGCTCGTGACCAGCGCCTCGCACAAGGTGTTCAGGTAGCAGCCGAAGTCGATCGCGCTGGTTACCTCGTGCTGGTAGAGCGCCTCGTGAACGAGGCTCATCGCGGTGACCCGGCGCAGTGTGTCGTTGAAGGCCTCCCGGATCGATGCATCGGTCGACCGCAGCGCCTTCAAGGTCAGCAGGCTGTTGATGATCTGAAGATTGTTTTTGACGCGATGATGGACTTCGCGCAGCAGGACGTCTTTGTCGGCCAGGGCGCGCTGGAGATTGGCGGTCGTCTCCTGAAGCACGGCCAACGCGGCGCTCAGGTCGGCTGTGCGCTCCTCGACCCGCTGTTCCAACACCTCATTGGCGCGGCGCAGTTCCTCCTTGGCGCGTTTCAACGCGCCGTGCTCGATGAGGGTCCAATCACCATGCCGGCGAGTGAGCGCGAACTGATGGTTCTTTACCACGTCCATGACATCGCCAGCCGAGCTCTTCGCGAGGCAATAGCTGCACAGCGCGAGCACACGGTGATTGCAGAAGCAATCGTTGACCTTGGCCTCGTATTCGGTGAACGAGTCCCAATCCTCAGCTTCCAAAAAGTACGTGTTCCCGGTAAGGCGAAAGCCGGAGTAGCCGTGTGCGAGGGCCCGTTCCTTGCGCTGAAGCCAACCGGCGATCACGTCGTCAGCCCCCATCTTGCCCGTGCGTAGGTACCAGTCCCCGTGGTCGATGATTTCGATCTGACCCTTGTGCATCCGCGCATCGACGTCGGAAACGACGTTCCGCAGAGCGGCCAGTGCGTCATCCGCGCCAAATGGCGGCGACGTCACCCACATGCACTGCTCGTTCGCCTCCAGCCCAGCCTTGAAGTAGGGCACCAGCGTGTCGGCCAAATCGTTTGCCGTTTCGTAGAATTGGCAGAAGTGACTTCCCCAGGGTATGCTTCCAACCGCTGGGATGCCCGAATAGGCCAGTTCACTCATCGAAACCCTCCTTCTATCCGCGCACGTTAGGACAGCAGGCCCAGTGAGGGGAACACCACTTAATAGGTAATACTTAGGATGACTAAGGCCATTTTGGTCGTCGAGGACGAGGCGGTTGTCGCGCTCGCGACGGTCGATATCGTGAACTCACTAGGCTATGACGTTATCGGACCGGCTGAGAGCTGCGACGAGGCGATGGCTCTGGCGGCCGGCACCTCGCCCGCGCTGGCCCTGGTCGACATTCATATCCGCGGCGACCTCGACGGCATTGAGACCGCCCGCCGCCTACGGGAGCGGCATGGCTGTCCGATCGTCTTCGTCACCGGGCAGAGCGACGGACCGACCCGACGGAATGCCGAGGCGCTCAATCCGGTCTACTACCTTTGCAAGCCCTTCACTCCCGACCAGCTAGCAGAAGCGATTCGACTCGGCATTTTTGGCGCGGAATGAGTCTCTGCTTTCGCGGGAGATGTGTTCCGCCGTTGATGGCGGCCCGTGCTGGAACCGCTCGGTTCTGGCGCGTAGTGGAAACGAGCGCTGGTGGGCGGTGGAGCTCTCGCTCACCCTGCTCTGTCACATCCCCGACAATTTGGGCACTTTCGTCTAGTGCCCCCTTGTAGCTCGCATCCGCTGGTATTTGTTCTCTCATGGGGTTTACTAGAGGTTGCGGAGCCATGTGAGTTCTTTGACTTACCTCATTCCCCGCCCAGCCGAAATTGAGTAAACTTCTAAGGAAATTTTGGCGAAGGCGCGGTGATATGGCGGTGGTGCGCAAAGGGCTGCGGGGGATCGTTGCGGTCACCGGCGCCACTCTCATTGTTGGAATGGCATTCCTGATGAGCGCCGTCGTTGGCGAGCGGTCCAGGACACAGCTTGAGCATGAGATTGGCCGCTCGCTGTCCGAGGCCGCCTACCAGATGGCTGAGAAACTCGATGCCGACATGTGGGCCCGTTCGAACCAAGTCAGCGTGCTGGCAAAGATTGATGCCGTGCGCGACTGGGCGGTCGCTCAAAAGGTCGTCGATGAGCTCAAGGCCAAGGACCATACCCTGGCTTGGGTCGGCGTCACCGATGCCAAGGGCACCATCGTCGCCTCCAGCGGCGGCATCCTGCTCGGGGTCGACGCTTCGTCCCGCCCGGTCTACCGCGAGGGTCTGAAGGGCCACTTCGTCGGCGACGTACATGATGCCGTGATGCTCGCCAAGCTGCTGCCGAACCCAAGCGGCGAGCCCATGAAGTTCGTTGACGTCGCGACGCCGCTGAAGGATGACAACGGCACCGTGGTCGGCGTCTTCGCCACCCATTTCTCGTGGAGTTGGGCCCGTGAGGTCCAGCAAACCCTGCTCAAGCCGATGCGCGAGCGGCGTGGGCTCGAGACCTTCATCGTCAGCGCCGACGGAACCGTCCTCCTGGGGCCGGAGGGCACGCTGGGGCAGCCCCTCTCGGTGGGAAGCGTCGCGTCGGCCAAGGTGAATGGCATCGGCTGGACGGTCGAAACCTGGCCGGATGCTCACCGGTACCTGACCGGCTATGCCCATAGCCCAGGCCATGCCAGCTACAGGGGGCTGGGCTGGACCGTGCTGGCGCGTCAGCCGGTCGACGCTGCTTACGCCAAAGCGGATGCTCTTCAGCGCGAGATCCTGCTGTGGGGTGGGGCATTCGCGTGCCTGTTCTCCGCCGCAGCGTGGTTCGCCGCAGGTTGGATTGCTCGTCCCCTTCACCGAATTGCCGACGCCGCCAGACGGCTGCGCGACGGCCAACCCGGCGTGGAGATCCCGGTGGTCGGCGGTGCCGCGGAGGTCGAGGACCTGTCACGCTCCCTGCGGGATCTGATCGCCGCGCTGACGGATTCCAAAAGCGCGCTGGCCCGGATGGAGGACATCGCCTACCAGGACCGGCTGACCGCTCTGCCCAACCGGCGGTTCTTCGAACAGTATTCCGAGGCCCTGGCGAACCGGCCCGGCACCAAGCCGTTCACGGTCATGTACCTGGACCTGGACGGCTTCAAGCCGGTAAACGACACCTTAGGCCATCAGGCTGGCGATGCCGTCCTTCGCCAGGTTGGCGCTCGGTTGGCCTCCTGCCTGCGCACCGACGACGTCATCGCCCGGCTGGGTGGCGACGAGTTCGCCGTGATCATCAATCCCGTCCCGGGGAAGGAGCCACCGCATATCGACGACATTGCCGCCCGCCTTATCACCGCGGTGAACGAGCCGATCATCATCTCCGGCCGTGCGGTCCAAGTGGGGTGCAGCATCGGCATTGCGTCCTGGCCGGAGCATGGAGGGGCGGTTCTCCAAGTGCTCGAGCATGCTGACCAAGCTCTGTATGCCGCAAAGAGAGCGGGGCGAAACCGGGCGCTCGCATACAAGGACTTGGTCTATAAGACTGAAACCTTGCGCCTCGTCTGAGGTGCATTACGCTTGGCTCGCAGGCTTGCCCAACCAGTTGCTCGTTTTCCACTCAAGATCGGCACCGCCGACGAGAGCCGGCTAGGCGATTTCCATCACCGGCGGAGCGCTCACCTCCTTCACATCGGCAATGCGGCGTAACCACCGCCCCAAGGTCCACCATCCCTCCTAGGGTCGACCAGAAGCGCTCGAAAACAAACAGATCCTATTGAGTGAAGAACAACCAGGCGACTGTGCCGAGAGAAGCCAGCGCGGCGAGCGCTGCACCGCTTCGCGTCATCACGCCTTGGCGATGCAGCAGCACGACCATGCCAATCAGCAGCGGCGTGACGATCAGTAGTCCGATCTGGGCTTGGTTCATGGGACACCCATCGATTCTGTTGGTTCAGGTGACGGTTCTGGCGAAACATGAAAGCTGAGCGTGGAGAGGGTGATCGGCCTTGATCATCGTCAATGAGGCCGCGCCGCACCTTACCTGGACTTCCGGCGAGGCATGCGGAGTTACCAGCGCCGATACGTCCCCTCGAACAGATCGCCCATCGCCCGCCGCTGCAGGATCGTGAGACGAAACTGTTGGCGATGATGTTCCCGGTCATTGAGGATGTGGCACCGCTGGCACCACGCCGCGAGGTTCTTCGCCTTCACGTTGGGAGGATCATGATCCCGGTGGCAGGCCGCCAGGATCACCCTGGTCTTCCGCATCCGGCAAGCATCGACCATATCCGGCCAAGCCGCCTCCTTGCCGCGGGCGTCCCTCCAGGTGTGCAACTCCGCATCGAACCACCGCCCGTCAGGGATCACCCGCAGTTCTTGCCCATGAGGGCGCCCGCACTTCCAGCACCGTCCAGCACCATGGGGGCCGGCGACCTCGAAGCGGATGCGCCTGGAGATCAGGGGCCAGTCGATCGGGTACAGCCAGCGGGTTTCACGGCGGATCGGCATCCCGGAATCGTAGCACAACGCGAGAAAAGGCTCATCCCCACAATTATCGACAAATCGTCGTTTGGTGGGAAAGGCGCTCCGGATTTCTGAACGACTCATCGTGAGTCGAGTAAAATTGAAATTGGACTCGGAATGCGTGTTGACGCGATCCGGCGGAAATGACATATCGATTCCTGACGGGCGTAGTGTGCCTGCACAAATTTCATCCCCTCCAGATTCCAACTCGGTTTCGCCCCGCTGGCCGTCTCAGGCCGCCGGCTGAAACAGCGCTGTCCGCGCCGGACCATTTCCGCCAGGGACAACACGAATGCCCGATATCAACGGCGCCGAAACCGGCACCGCAGCCGCACCGCGCGACCTCATGACCGAGGGCGAGGCCAAGGCGTTGGCCACCCGCATCGAAGGCCACTGGCATCGCCTCGGCCACACCACAGTGAAGGTCTGGGCGGAGGTCGTCGATCCCGAGAGCCGTCCCGTGATCTGGGTGATCCAAAGCAATCTGGTCAACGGCCTGCCGCCGGCCCGCCAATAGGGCAGGGTGGCGTCTGGCCTGTTCCCTCACTCCAACCGGAGGTGCGTCATGCTGTAGTCCGAGCGGGTGGCGCCCGCAGCATCATCGATTCCTTTTCCGTGGCGCGCGCAGGTTCGCCGCGATCATCACCGAAAGCACCCCACCGGAGCGTCGCATCCGTGTCGGCACCAGCGGGGAAAGAGCAAAGCCGGAAGGTTCACGAAGCAGGGGCGGCAGTCCCGCCAACAGCCAAAGCCGCAGAGCCGGCGCATAGGCGCCGGGGACGGCGTGGTGCGGATCGGGCGGCCCCGGCTTCAATCCTGACCAGCAGCTATGGAATTCACGTCGGGTCGCAGAATGGCGGCCCGGCCTTCAGCTCCCGTCGCCTTCACGAAGGTTAGGAGACGGGGGCTACCGCGGGGTAGCCGCCCCGTTTCGCCGCGTGAGGTAAGCACGCACAGCCAGACCAGAGCCGGTTGACCCGGCCATCCCGTCATCGCCTGCAGGCGACGGGGCATAGTCGCAGAGCTGTGTACGAATGTCACACGAAAGTAGTACCACAAATAGCGCCAGCACCCCCTGGCGCATCCGCATCGTTGCATACCGGGTCATGCCGGTATCGGAAATCCTCGACAATCCAAAGGCTTGGCGCAAGCATCCGGAGAAGCAGCGCAACGCGCTCCGGGCGGCCCTGGATCACGTCGGCTTGGTGAAGCCGCTGATTTTCAACGAGAGGACCAACCGACTCGTTGACGGTGCGGCACGTCTCGATCTCGCCCGCCGCGATGGTCAGGAAATGCTCCCGGTCATCATCGTCGATCTCAGCGAGGAAGAGGAGGCCCTGGTCCTTGCGACCCTGGACCCGCTCTCCGAACTGGCGGAGGTCGATGCCGAAGCGCTTCAGCGGCTGCTCCAGGAGGTGTCGGTCGATGACGTCACGCTGATGGAGCTGCTGACTGAGATCGGCGCCGATGCAGGGTTAATGGCCCTGGATGACCTGGCAAGCGATGACTCCTCGCCGGCGGCCGGGGACAGCGCTGCCCAGGATGGGAAGCCTCCTGAGGATTTCCCGTCCTATGGCGAGGACATCCCGACGCAGTTCTGCTGCCCGAAATGCGGCTACCGCTGGTCCGGCAAGCCGGATGCCGGTGGAGCCGACGGGAGCGGTCTTGCAGAAGGGGGCGCAGATGGCGGAGATCAGTAAGCCGTCCTACCGTGTCCCGAGCATGGAGGAGATCGCCGCGCTGCCCTGGAACGGCTTCACAGCCGCCTCGACCTTCAGCGGTGGGGGAGGGTCCTCGCTGGGCTACCGCATGGCCGGTTTCCGGGTTGCCTGGGCGTCGGAATTCATCGAGGCGGCGCGGGACACCTACCGGGCCAACGCCGCTCCCTACACCGTCCTGGACCCGCGCGATATCCGTCAGGTCAAGCCGGAGGACATCCTGTCCGCGATCGGCATGAAGCAGGGGGAACTGGATCTGTTCGACGGCTCCCCGCCCTGCGCATCATTCTCGACGGCGGGGAAGCGGGAAAAGGGATGGGGCCGGGCGAAGGCCTACAGCGATACCGTCCAGCGCACGGATGATCTCTTCTTCGAGTACATCCGCCTCCGGGATGGGATCAGGCCCAAAACCTTCGTCGCGGAAAACGTCTCCGGCTTGGTCAAGGGAACGGCCAAAGGCTATTTCCTGGAAATCCTGAAGGAGCTGAAGCGCGGCTACCGCGTCACGGCGAAGGTGCTCGACGGCCAATGGCTCGGAATTCCGCAGGCTCGCCAGCGATTGATCTTCATCGGCGTTCGGGAGGATCTCGGGCTTGAGCCGGTCTTTCCGCGCCCGCTGCCGTACCGCTATACGATCCGGGATGCCATTCCTTGGATCAACAGGGTGGTCCATGACACCAGCGGGGACCGGAGCCTGGGCGACGTCACCGACCGGCCGTCGCCAACCATCACCGTCGGTGTCCGGAGCGTGAACAGCCTCCATTTCAAGGTTGAGGCAGAAGCTGATATTTCCCGGTTCGACATCGGGAAAAAATGGGACGAGCTTCAGCCGGGAGGCCAGCACCCGGAACGATTCAATCTCGTGAAGGTCGATCCGGACCGGCCATGCCCGACAATTCTCCAGGCCGGCGGAAATCCATCCGCGGCATCCGTCGTTCATCCCTATGAGAAGCGGAAATTCAGCATCGCCGAATTGAAGCGGATCTGCGGATTCCCGGATGATTTCGAAGTCGCCGGTACCTATCAGCAGCAATGGGAGCGGATGGGGCGTGCTGTCCCGCCGGTGATGATGATGCACATCGCCGCCGCGGTCCGTGATGGCGTCCTCCGGAAGCTACCGGAAGGGAAGGGAAGGCCAGCGGAACGGGGCGCGTGAGCGCCCCGGCACCGGGGGAAGGTCAGACGGGGGGTAGAGAGAACGTCTGGCCATCCTTCTTGATCTTCCCGCTCTCCTCCAGCCGGCGGACGGCGCGGCGCATGACGCCCTTCTGCTGAGTCGGGGCGAGGGTGCGGAAATTCGCGTCTTCCGCCTTCCAGCGCTCCCGCATCGCTCCGATCTTGCAGGGGCCCAGCGCCTTGAGCATGTCGAGGATGCGGCGGTCCACGAGATCCTGCCCCTCCTTGGTCTTCGGCGTCTCGTCGGGAGCGCGGCTGTCCTCGGCCGTGTCCGTCTCCACGCTCCCTACGGAGGCGCCCTCAATGATGATCGCTTCCGTCGCGGGCAACGAGTCTTCGCTGGAAACCCCGGCCTCCTGAGTGCTCTCGGTCCCCGTTTCCTGATCGGAACCGCAGTTCGGCATCGGAGGCGTTTCGATCCCGCAGGCCGTCATCGCGGCATAAACATCGGACTGCATCATCTGGAGCTGGGAAATCTTCCGGCCGACCCGCTCGACACCAATGGCATGGCTCTCGAAGCGCTGGGTGGTGCCGGAGGTGATCTGATTGTAGAGGGCGACAAGTTCACGGGTGGAGAGCTTCGTCAAGTCGATCATCGCTTGGTTCCTTTCGGTGCAAAACATCTTGATGATGCGACTTTGAGGTGTGTCCCGCTGCGCTGTACAGAGGAATGCAGCGGTTTCCGCTGGAAATCACGAGCCTCCAGGAAATTGAATTCGGACGTAGCCGCGTCCTTTGATAACCGCGCGAGGTAAGCGCGCACGATCAAATCCGCTACGGAAAACGGATCGTGCCATGAGCCAAGAACAAAACTCCGGAGCATTCAGCGCCGGTTCACCATCTCCTATCGACATTCCCCGGAACTGGACCTTTGAGAAGGCAGAGATTGCAGCTGCCTTTGACCGCCACGTCCGGGAACAGCTTCCCTGGTATGATCTCGCCACGGGAGCAATCGCACACATCGCCCGCCACTACATCCCGACCGGCGGGCTCGTCTACGACATCGGGGCCAGCACCGGAAACATCGGGCGAGCACTTTCCGAGACGCTGAAGGATCGCAGGGCCAGGCTGGTCGCCATTGAGGCGGCGGCGGAAATGGTCGCCCGGTACGACGGCCCTGGAGAGGTCATGCAGGCCGATGCCATGGCTTTCGATTTCGAGCCCTTCGACCTCGGCGTCTGCTTCCTCCTTCTGATGTTCCTGCCGGTATCCCGCCGGGCTGCGTTCGTCCAGAAGCTGCGGCAACGGATCAAGCCCGGTGGCGCCCTCATCGTCTTCGACAAGTGCGAAGCGGCGACTGGCTACCCCGCCACGGTGCTGTGGAGGCTGACGCTCGCCGGGAAGGTTTCCGCTGGGGTTGATCCTGCTGAGATCGTCGCGAAGGAACTCAGCCTCGGTGGTGTCCAGCGCCCGATCACCGCGGACATTGTAGGTGGCGACGCCATCGAGTGGTTCCGGTTCGGAGAATTTGCCGGATGGCTTTTGGAAGGCATCACAGCGGATCACGGTGCCGCGCCGGGTTAAGGGCGAAATGGGCGGGGATCACACGACGATCACGCGGCGACGAAATTCGCAACGCACTGATATCGCTGAATTCTGGGGCGATGAGGGTGGTGCCCTGTCACAAGCGGTGTGATCGTGTGACCGCCGCAGTCATCACAGCAAGTCACAGGTGAGTCACATGGGGCGGGCCAAGCGTGAGGTACCGAAGGCCGCGGTGAAGAGGGCCTATGTCGAGGGCATCCTGTTGCCGGACGGCGGCCTCGTTTACCCGACCACGATCCAGCTCGCGGAGCAGTTCGGCGTCGCCCGGGAAACGGTGTCGCGTTGGATCAACCGCGAGCATTGGGAGACGGACCGGGCGTTCCACCAGCAGCGGATGCAGGAGGCGACGGACGCCGAGAAGGCGCGCCAGCTTTCCAATGCGCCGGGCCTGGACCAGCGCACCGCGGAACTGGCTGAGGAGCTGAAGGAGCATGGGGTGGAGGTCCGCCCGGCTCCAGCGGCACCCGCTGAGCCTGCGCCGGAGCGGGGCGCCTCGATGCCGGAACCGGAGGAAGAGGCCCAGCAACCGGCGGCGGTCGAACCGCCTCCTGGTGAACCGGCAGCCGCTCAGCAGCCCGGACCGACCCCGGATTTCCGCACCCACGTCATCGTCGGCGAGCGGGCGAAGTTCGACACCACGAGCCTCACCCTGGCCAAGGCGCTCCAGGCGGAGGTCGCGGTTACGATCCAGCGGTCCCAGCGGTCACGGAAGCCGGCCGCCGGGAACGCCGGGAACAAGGAGGCGCAGCCGCTGGCGCCGAAGGACCTGCTGAGCCTTGCCGGGACACTGGAGCGGGCGCAGCGCATCGGGCGGTTGGCGCTGGGCCAGACCACGGAGAACCAGGGCCTCAGCTCGCCGGAAGGAACGCCGGTGAAGGTGGATGCGGAGATCAGCGTCGATGTCCGAAACTCCGGTTACGACAAGCTCCCTCCGTCCGAGCTTGCACGCCTCTATGCTGAGGCGATTAGAGCTTGCCCAGAGGACGGCGCGGGACAGGAAGCTCCAGGTGCTCACAAAGGCGCACCTCGCCCATAACGTCGTCGATTTCGTCAACGATTGGTGCTGGACCTACGACCCCCGCGAGATCGGGAAGGACAAGTCCCCCTTCATGCCGTTCGACCTGTTCCCGAAGCAGGTCGAGTTCCTGTGGTGGCTCCAGGAATGCGTCGAGAATGGGGACGAGTGGCTCGTCGAGAAGTGCCGTGACGCCGGGGCGTCCTACCTGACGGTTGCGTTCTGCATGCACCGCTGGCTGTTCCATGATGCCTTCAAGGCGACGTTCGGCAGCCGCGTCGAGGATGCCGTCGACAAGGGCGGCGATCCGGATTCGATCTTCGAGAAGGCCCGGATCATCCTGAAACGGCTTCCGCTATGGATGCTGCCGCCCGGCTTCGATGAGCGTCGGCACAGCCTGTACATGCGCCTCATCAACCCGGCAAACGGGAGCGTCATCAGCGGGCAGGGCGGCAAGAACATGGGGCGCGGTGGCCGCAGCTCCATCTACATCGTGGATGAGGGCGCCCACATCGATCAGGCCGAGAAGGTCGAGGCGGCCATCATCGGCAACGCCGACTGCCGTGGCTGGGTCTCCTCCGTCAACGGCATGGGCAACCTGTTCTACCGGAAGCGCCAGAACGACAGCGTGAAGGTCTTCACGTTCCGGCTGGAGGACGATCCCCGCAAGACGCCGGAATGGATCGCGCGCAAGAAGGCGTCCACCGACCCGGTGACCTGGGCGCAGGAATACGAACTGGATTACGGCGCCTCGGCGGAAGGTGTCTGCATCCCCGGCCCGTGGGTGCAGGCCGCCGTCAAGCTCGGGAAGCTGCTGGGCGACCGGCTGGCGCGCTGGGCATCGCCAACGGCGCCGGGAGTGGCCGGGATGGACGTCGGTGGCGGCGGCAAAGGCAAGACGGTCCTGGTCATCCGCAAGGGGCCGGTGGTCCGGGTGCCGAAGTCCTGGAACACGCCGGACAACATCACGACGACGCACGCTGCCCTCGATGAGACGCGCGCGGCTGGCGCCAGGATCATGAACTACGACCCCATCGGGGTTGGCAACACCGTCACCAGCACGTTGAAGCACGCCAACACGGACGGGCTGAAGGTCTATCCGATCAACGTCGGTAATCTGCCGACCGATGCCGAATGGGAGGATGGACGGAAGGCGAAGGAAATGTTCGCCAACCTGAAAGCGGAACTCTGGTGGATGGTCCGCTGCGCCTTTCAGCGTTCCCACGAGCTGCTGCTGTTCCTCGAAGGGCAGGAGGGCGGCTGCGACCACCCGCTGGAGGACATCATCGTCCTGCCGGACAGCAAGGAACTTACCGGCCAGCTTCCGGTCCCGAAATGGCTGAAGAACGAGAAGGGCCGGATCGGCATCGAGTCCAAGCTGTCCCTGGCCCGGCGCGGCATCCCGTCGCCCGACTTCGCGGAAGCGCTGGTGCTGACCTATGCGCCGGAACCGATCGAGGAATTCGTGATGCCCTCCGTCACGCCCGTCTTCGGCGGCCGTGGCGCCGGCCTGCTGTCGTAACCCACCCACCTGCACCAGATAGAGCCTGCCGATGTCCGATGACCAGATCACCAAGGCCGCGGGCTCGAACGCGGGAAGCGCTTCCGGCCAGAGCCTGCTGACCGAGGTTGGCCGCGGCGGTCTCCGCCATTGGGGCGGTTACATTTACGACGACGAGGACCCGCAGCTCCGTGGTCTCCAGGCCATCCGGAAGTACCGGGAGATGACCAAGGACCCGACCATCGCGGCGATGCTGTTCGCGCTGACGGCACTGTTCCGGTCGGTGTCCTGGCGCATCGAGGCGAGCGGCGACACGCCGGCGCACCGCGAGGCTCGGGACTTCGTGGAAGGGGTGCTGTTCGAGGACATGGAGCACACCTGGGAGGACTTCGTTGCGGACTCCGTAACGATGTTCCCCTACGGGTTTGCGCCGTTCGAGATGGTCTACCGGAAGCGCGCCGGGACGCCGAAGGGCGCCGACCCGCGGGCCGGCAGCCAGTACAAGGACGGCAAGATCGGGCTGCGGAAGATCGCGCTGCGCTCACAGGACACCGTGGCGCGGTGGTGGTTTGATGAGCAGAGCGACGACCTGCTCGGCCTCTACCAGCTCGACCCGGTGCGGGGCCGGGAGGTGCCGATCCCCATGGAGCGCCTGGTGCTGATCCGCACCACCCCGAACCGCGGCAACCCGGAAGGCAAGTCGATCCTGGAGCCTGCGGTGCGGCCCTACACGGCGCTGCGGATGTTTGAGAACGCCGAGGCCTCCGTCGCGGTCCGGGCCGGCGGCATCGTGACGTTGGAAATCCCGGTCGGCGACTACAACGACCCGATCAAGCGGGCCTCCTGGGAGCAGCTTGCCAAGGAGATGGCGGACGACCGCGCCGGCTTCATCCTCCTGCCGACGGTTCTCGACAACGACAAGAAGAAGGTCGAGGCCTACAAAGTCGGTTACACCGTGGCGGACGGCCGCCGCAGCGGCGACTTCTCCCCCATCATCGGGCGCAAGAAGCAGGAGATGGCGTCGGTGGCGCTGGCGGACTTCATCCTCCTCGGCCACAACAACAAGGGCGCCCTGAACCTCTCCACCGACAAGACGAACCTGCTGCGCGACGCGGTGATGAGCTACATCCGCGGCATCGCGGCGCCGGTAAACAGGGTGGTGATCCCCCGGCTCTGGGCGGTCAACGGTCTGCCGCGCGACACCATGCCGAAGGCGGTGCCGGGCGATCTCGACAAGGTGAACCTGCAGGTGCTCGGCGCCTTCCTGACGACCATGACCGGCGCCGGGATGGTGATGGACGATACGCTGGAGGACGCCCTGCGCGCCGCGGCCAACCTGCCGCTGAAGCCGAAGGAGCTGGAAGGGCAGGGGGCTGAAGGTGGTTCAGCGGTCGGGCGGCCCGGGACGGGCGCAGCACCAGCGCCCAGGCAGAAGCCCGCGAAGGCCCCGGCCGATGACGACGGGCTGGTCGATGCCGCGCCGGACGATCCAGCGGGCGGCAAGCGACCGCGCGCCGCCAGCGCCAGGACAGGTGTCGGCAAAGCGGCTCCCGACGACATCACCGCCCTCGGCGCGCTGGGTCCCGATGATCCGGTCTACCGAGAGGCGCTGGCGGTGCTGGCCGGCGGCACGATCCCGGAGAACGTCGAGAAGGCGGAAGGGGGCCTGCCCGGCGCCGGGCAAAGCCCTTTTGATACTGGCGGGCAGATCGCCAAGCATAATCCCTACCACGACGCCCGTGGCCGGTTTACCTTCGGGCCGGAATCCGGAAGTGGTAGCGGCGGTGGCAGCTTGAAGGACTTTCTCGAATCTCAAGGTTCAGGCATCGTAGTCGTTGCCCGGCTGCCAGTTGATATTCAAACGCACTTCGGAGCAAAGACCACTCGCGTCTTTCTGTCATCGTCAACGCGCGACACCCATGGGCATCACAATTGGACGGCGGAAGATTTCGCCAACCTTCAGGAAGTGCTTGATCGAGGCGAGGTCAGAGCAGACCGCGAGCACCATGTTATCGTCGCCCACCTCAATGATAAGTGGTGGTATGCCGCGCTCAAGGTGACCAAGGATCAGAAGGAAGTTTATTTGCAATCGTTCCGGCGGATGCGTCCCGCCGACCTCCCACGGTTCTACCAACGTGGAGAGATGATAAGGAAGCCGGTAGGAAAGTGAGAGACGCCGGCCTGGGAGCCAACACATCCCAGCGGCCCCGAAGGGTTCCCGGCATGGCCAAATTCTCGCCGGCGTCTGATAGAAATATAACCTCATTCCGACTTCGGTTCAAGCCGGGCTGGGGCGAGCGGTGGCGGCTGGGGAGGGAAACACGCCCCACGGACCCGAAGGCTACCCGGCATCCCTTACAGTACGCCGCCACCTGCGCGATACTAACTCGCCGCGAGCACTGCCTCAAGGAGCCGATCCCGAGGGGCGTGACGCTGTTGACCATCTTCGGAGCAGCCGAACGTTCCCGCGCACGATCATTCGGAAATCCCGAAGGTCACGCCGCTTTGCGGACCTGCTCCACGGCGGCGCTGACCACGGCTCGGATCGCCAGCAGCTCCGTGAACAGGTCCAGATAGGCCAGGGCGTAGGCCGGCACCATCACCGTGCCGGTCGCCCAGGAGGACACGGTGGACGGCTGGACGCCCAGCGCCGTTGCCAGCTTCGCTTGGGAGAGGCCGGACGCCTTCAGCTTGCGCCGGAACTCCACAGCGGCGCGGCACCGGGCGGTGGCGTCAGCATCACGATCGCGCTTCGGTCGGGTGGTGGGCAGCTTCGGCATAGGTGGATGGTATTCGGTTCCTCCGAAGGCCGGCACGGCGAAACCTTAGGGAAATCGGGAGAGCCGCAGCCTCGATGGTCGGATAGTGGCGCACTGTGGCCGCCGGCACGTAGCGAGGAAAGAACGCGTCCTGGACCGTCGCCGTTTCACAATCCTTGGCAGGGGAGGGCGCCCCTTCAGGGCCAACCCATGACGCCCCCCTTTCCGTCGCTGACAAAACATGCCCCACCCGACGATATACTCAAGCTGTTCTGCTAATCCAATCGCGGTTCTTCTCAAAGCTATCTACATGATGTTCTGCACCCCTTAACGGGGCAGATAGTGAGATTTCTCTGTCGAGTTTTCTTTGTGCCTCTTCGGCCCTTCTTCTCGCCTCTTCGGCCTCCCGCCGCCGCTCGTGCTCATCCCATAGCTCTTTAGCTATCGTGTAGGCGATGCTCAATTTGTCGAGGTTGTCCCATGCCCACTTTAACGCTTTAATGATCGGATCAAGTTTTCCAGTTACAGGATCGACTACCCTGCTAGCAGCACTTTCATAAGCAGCTTTAAGATCATTCCTTGCCGCATCGATCGCGTTAATGAAAATGCTTGCGTGCGCTCCATCCAATTTCCCAATTACAGAGGTCGGATGTGAGGCGACCACTCTAGGAACACTCTTGCAAAGAAGCGTCTCGCTTCTTAGGTCCCCAGCCAAGTCAGCGAACATCAGATACCAATTCCCGACAGGGCGCACCTGACATGCTAATCTGATCAAGGTATCATATTGAATTTTAGGTAACCGATTTCGTTGTCCGATTATGGAATCAGACACGGCAACAGTGGCCGCGGTGGCCCCATATTGCTCTCGCGCAACAGTATCCCTTAGGTCGTAAAATACTTCCTTTGCATTGCCGACACCATCCTTCTCCAGCAATGCTATTGCCGTTGTTTCAAGGAAAATCATTCTTTTATTGGGAATTTGAAATGTGTCATTGAGATTGTCCAAGATATCGCGAATACTACCGGCATCAAAGTCAAGCGTCATATTCAGTGGCCTAGCGTCCCGGACGTAACCATGCTCCGTGCGCTGCGGCAGGATATTATGTTTAAGGTATAGCTCTCGCGCATCTTGTTGGAGGTCAAGTAGCGTCTCGTAACTAGCCATAACAACCCCCCCCCTGGTTTTTCTAAACGCTCATTCGTGCAAGATGTCAAAGTCTACAAGATCGTTTACCTACTTAAATGTTAGGCTGATGTGCCCAAAAACAGCAATGCCGGTATAAGTGTAAGCGCCTATCCGGACGGATAAGATCTCATATGCGCCACGGCAATAGGCCATGCCGCCGCGAATCGCGTTCACGGCAGGATCGAATACGAATTTTCCGGACAATGGCGGGGCCGTTGTGGCCCTGTGTTCACGGTCCACTCTCACGAACCGGACGATCTAGTCACTTCTGTGTCGTGACCCCAAGCAGTTTCGCCCAGCGGGCAACGGTGTGTAGCGCAGTCTGGTCAGCGCGCCAGTTTTGGGTACTGGAGGCCGCGGGTTCGAATCCCGCCACACCGACCATACATTCGTGCGAAAATGCGGGCCTGCCCCGTCATGGAACGGCGACGAGGTGCGGACGGAAGCAACTGTCCCTCTTCCGTCCGTGCGGAAACCGGGTGGTGAGCGCGGCCTGGGACCGCCACCTGGACCAGTCGAGGCGCCGCTGCTGAACCGATCTGTGACGGGGCAGGCCCGGCTTTCGTTCCCAGCGTAGGAACGGTGACGACGGCAGAACAGCCGAAACCGGCCCAAACGACCCACTAGATGTAGCGTAGGAATGGGGGTGGTGCGGTGACCCTGCGGGAAGCCGTTGGAAAACCTCATTCCGGTATTTTTCATAATAGGACTTATGGGATTTTAACCGGACTGTTCTCCGGTTCCCTCCCGACCAAAGTCTCCCACCCGAATCCTTCTGCTATCCAACGAAAGGGCGTCCATCCGGAGCGCCCCGTCGCATTCCAGGAACCCGCCGATGCCGCTCCCTCACAGCTACCTGGAGGACATCGCCGCGCGCCTGGAGCCGGGCATCCGCGAGGCGTTCCTGAAGGCGGTGCGAGCGCTCCGTTCCCAAACTGACCCAGCCCGCATCGCGGCGCTGCTGGAGAATGGCGACGTCGACGGGGTACTCGATGCAATCGGGCTGAACGATCCGGCTTGGCTGAACAGCTTCCGCGCAGCCATGGCCGAGGGCTTCGTTGCCGGTGGCCAGGAGACCCACGCCGGGGTCCGCGCGCTCATCATAGATGCCATCGCGCAAGACATCCTGCCGCCCGGCTCCGATGCCCGGCTGCTCGCCTCCTTCAGCGTCCGGAACCTGCCGGCCGAGAAAGCCCTGCGCGATTACGACATGGGGCTGATCCGGGAGATCAACGACAACACCCGGGACGGGGTGCGGACGTTCCTCGAGGCTGGGATGGAGGCCGGGCGCAATCCGGTGCAGTCCGCCCTCGACCTCTGCGGCCGCATTGGGGAGAGCGGGGAGCGGGAGGGTGGCATCCTCGGCCTGACCGAGACCCAGGCCCGCAGCGTCCAGCGGGCGCGGGACGAGCTGGCGTCTACCGATGCCCCTACCCTGCGCCGATATCTCGGGCGTGAACTCCGTGACCGCCGGTACGACGCCGCGGTGCTGCGCGCCATCCGGTCAGGCGAACCGATCCCGGAAGCGATCCAGGAGAAGGCCGGCACCGCCTACAGCAACCGGTATCTCCGCTACCGGGCAGAGGTGGTGAGCCGCACCGAAAGCCTCCGCAGCGCCAGCGTCGGCCAGCATGCCGCCCTGCTGAACGCCGTGGCGACGGGCGCCCTGCCCTACGACAGCATCCGCCGGTTCTGGATGGACACCGATGATGAGCGGACCAGGGTGTGGCACAAGGAAATTCCGGACCTGAACCCGGATGGTGTCGGTCTGGAGGAGCCCTTCGTGACCCCGCTCGGCCCGCTGCTCCACCCGCGGGACCCGGAGGGGGATGCAGAGAACATCATTCAATGCCGGTGCTGGATGCAGATCCGGCTGACGGGTTCAGGGAATCGCTGGCTGGACATGCTGGCCTTTCCGGTTCCCGGCTGACCCAGCGATTGAACCTTCAGGCCGCCGGCATCCCGCCCGCGGCCATTTTACTGCCCTGAAGGAGGGGCTGATCTATGTTGCGCAACACCCGCACCGCCTTCTGCGCCGCCATCGGCGTCGCGCTGTCTCTCTTCGTCTGCCACAAGACCGTGTTCGCCGCTCCCATCGCCAGCGCCGATCCCGGCACCAGTTCCGTGGTGGTCGCCCTGCCGACCGGCGAGTATCACTCCGTCACCGCCCCGGCGCGCTTCTTCGCCGAGCCGGAGAACCAGCCGGTCGCCGGCGACTATCTCGTGATCTACCAGCCCGACGGTTACATGAGCTGGTCGCCCAAGGACGTCTTCGAGAAGGGCTACCGGCTGGTCGAGTCCGGCGCCGAAGGCGACATGGTGACCAGCGCCATCGGCAACGCCACGGCCCAGGGCGATGGGGACGCGCCGCCGACCGTCACCGCCAAGCTGCGCTGCCACTACATCCAGACGTCCGACACGTGCCGCACGGTCCACCTGCATCCGGTCTACGACAACGACCCGTCTGGGCCGAACGCGGCGTGGTCGAAGGCGACCCCTTCAGGGCAGGTCAGCCTGTCGATCACCAACCCCGCGGCCTATGAGCGCTTCGAGGAGGGCATGGACTACATGGTGACCTTCACCCCGGTCACCTGATCACCCGACATCGGCCCGCGCCGCCCCAATCAACGGGGCGGCGTCTTCCCCTCTCCGGCCACCGCGATACCGATCCTCAACAGCTCCGCCACCCGGTAGAGCGCCTCCCCGCCTGCCGTCAGTGCGGTGCGGCCGCGCTGGTTCGCGCACCGGGCCGCGTCGGCGGATAGCTCGTCCGCGAGCCGCACCAGGCGCTCGTGGGCATCATCGTCAGAGAGTGGGGTGTCGGTGGCGTCGTCCATCAGGCCCCGACCGTAACACGACGCCATTCCGGCGCCACGTCCAATCCGGCCTACCGGTTTTCGACATTCCTTTCAGAATTCCCTGGCTCCCGCCGATGGCTTGGCGGCAAGCAGCGCGATATGCGGTTTCACCCTTCTCCAGGGCGGTGCCGGTGTCGCGTGAGCGATTCCCCGAACGCGCTGCCGGGTGAGCCAACCGGCACTGCCTTGGAGATCCTGAGAAATGAAGCACGAACTGACGACCGTGGAGTTCCACGGCGCAACCCTGATCGCTGTCCGCGGCGAGACCCCGGCAGAGACGCTGGTAGCAATGAAGCCCGTTGTCGAAGGCATGGGGCTGGATTGGGAGGAGCAACGCCGCAAGCTGCACCGTCACCCGGTCCTGGCATCTGCCCTCACGTTTGCCACGGTCCAGATGCCGGGCGACGACCAGCGCCGTGAATGGGCGTTCCTGCCGCTCACCCGCGTGAACTTTTGGCTTGCCACCGTTCAGCCGGGTCGCGTTAAGAATCCGGCCACCAAGGCCAAGGTCATCGAATACCAGACCGAATGCGCCGATGTGCTGTTCGCGCACTTCTTCGGCAAGGCGGCCGGCGTTCCGGTGTCTCTTACCCAGAAGCTGGTGTTGGTCCGTGAAGCCCGGCTCTCCGGCTTCAGCAAGGCGGAACTCCAGGAGATGTGGATTGAGCTCGGCCTGCCGTCGACGGGGGGCATGAAGGCCCGCGTGCTGCGCCGTCAGCTCGACTTGTTCGGCAGTCGCCCGCTCGGGCAGGCATAACCGAGCAACCATCTGCGCTTCTCCTCGTCACCGACATGAGGTTTTCAGCCATGACTGACACGCCCACCGCGGCGCGGACGCTTCCGCGCGTCTTCACCATCACCGGCCCCGCCGACACACACGCCCTGTCCTCCACCCTGATCCACATCTGCGATGGTCTGGTGCACGACGGTGGAAGCCCGGCGTTCATCCTCGACCGTGAAGAGTTCCCGAACTCCGTTCAGCGGCTCGGCCCGCTGGTGTCGCATCACGTCACCTTTCTGGCCGGGTTCCCGGTCGAGGACCTGTTGAGCAAGACCGACATCACCTTCGACGCGCTGCTGATCGGCAACGCCGAGCGCCTGACCGCCGACCAGTTCCAGGCCCTTCTGACCTGGGCGACGGAGCGCGGCGCCTCCCGCGTTTTCGCCGTCAATCCTCCGGCGGTGCGCACCGGGGAGCCGACCTATGGCGACACGATTCACGACCTGCTGGGCCTGCTCGACCCCGCTGACCCGGAGCGCTACGCCGCGGTGATGCGGGAGATCGGCGCTGTCGCGCTCAAGGCCGCCGGCGAGCCGGAGGACCGGAACGTCACCATGACGCTGAAGCTGGATTTCGAGCCCCGGAGCATGCTGCACGCCGTCGCGAAGAGCCTGTTCGGTGACGACGTGCCGGCGCCGGGCGAGGACGTGACCATCGAGGTGATGAGCGAGGCCATCGCCTTCCATCTGCGGCTGAAGGCAACGCAGATTCCGCCGGATCTGGCCGCCGGCCTCGCCACGGAGCCGCTGACCGGCTTGGACGGCCAGCCGGTGGAGGTGAAGCCGCTCAGCTTCTGGACCGCGCTGCGCCCGGCGCGCATCGACGGCGCCGACCTGGACGCCATGGTGGCCGGGCTGGAGCGGGGGTGGGCCTCTGGCGGAAAGGCGACGCTGGCGGGCGGACCAGATGCGGAGGTCACCATCCGCCGTACCGGCGCCAGCTTCACCGCCGACACCGGCCCGGCGTCGGACGGCACCTGCGTCGGCCTGACCGCAACCACGCTGGACAGAGCTTTTGCCTTCGCCCGCGAGTACCTGACCACCGGCAGCATGCCGGGAGATGACCCTATCCCGGTTTACGGGGTGGGCAGCCCGGACCCGGTGGGCTACGCCCGCAATGACGACGTGGTGCTCCACCGGGAACCGAACGGTGTGATCACCGCTGTTTAGGGCGCGCGGTAAGGAACCTCCGTCAGCCATGCGGGCTCCAGGATCTCCTCCGAGCCGTCATCATCGTCCGTGCAGGGAACGCGCGTTACGGAGGCGAGGGAGGGATCAAGCCAAGGCGAGACGGGTATAGGATCGGCAATGTCCTTGCCGCTTGCCAGCTTGGTCCCCCTCGCAGCAACCCGCCGGGCCTGGTCCTCGTTCTGTGCGCGGACTCGCATTGGCTCCCTATAGCGGCTGGCATTCCACTCGGGGGCATTGGGGTTGTTGGGGGTAAGGATGAAAGTGTCCATCGTCTTGACCTCAGGAAAGCCGGACCTTTCGCCGGCCAAATGAGACTGCGCCGAAATGCGTCCGAGTTTTATGCACGGCACCCTGAACTGCTCTGAAGGGAGATTCTTATGCCCTTGATCGTTGAAGACGGCTCCCTCCCCGCTGGTGCCAACGCCGCCGTTTCCGTGGACAACGTGGACCAGTTCGCCGCGGACAACCCGCTAACGGAGGGGGTGGCGGCATGGCTCCTGGCCGCTTCCGGCACGAAGGAGGCCGCGATCCGCACGGCGACCCGGTATCTTGCCGGGCTGCCGTTCAAGGGCGCGGCGCGGGGGCGGCTCCCGTTCCCGCGCACCGGCTGCAACGAGACCGGCGGGCCGGCCATCGGCGATTCCGATATCCCGTGGCGGTACCAGGAGGCGGCGTGCCTCCTGGCGCTGAAGGCGCAGGCCGGTCCACTGCTGGAGGACAGCGACACCGGCATCCGCTCCGTGAAGGCCGGTCCGGTTTCCGTGGAGTTCGAGCCGGGCCAGACGCTGACGACCAGCTACACGGAGGCGGAGGCGCTGCTGGCGCCTCTGCTGCGCGCCGGCAACACGCTGGACGCCGCCCCGATCTTCGTCCCGTCCACCAAGCCGCCCGCAGTTTGAGGGAATCCACCCCATGCCCGCTCCGCTCTCCTTCCTTGATGCCCTGAAGGCGCAGGCGGAAGGCTCCGCCGCTCCTGTGACCACCACGGCAAACTCCCCGCTCACCTTCGGCAAGGCCCTCGCACAGACTGTCGGAAAGGGCCACTTCCGCCACGCCGACGGCAAGTTCCGCGTCGGAACCCCCGTCGCGCTGGCGGACCTGGAGGACATCGCCGCCGATGTGCCGGACGATGACGCTGGGCTACTCGATGCCGTCGCGAAGTTCCAGGCCGGCGAGGTGCCGCCGCCGATCGACATCGCCGTGGACCCGGAAGGTAACCGGGTGCTGGTTCGCGGCAAGAAGCGGCTGGCCGCGGCACGGAAGACCGGACAGGCCACGATTCCGGTTCGGCTCACCCAGGTGAAGGAAGCGTTCGGGAAGGCCGGCAGCGCCGCACAGGTCGCACCGGCCCCGCCTCGCGCACTCCAGCCCATCGACGACAAGACCAGCTACCCGCCCTTCCCCTACGACCAGACGGTGTTCGCCCGCATCCGTCCGGATCAGGTGCCGCGCTTCCTCGGCGTGCTGACCGACCGGGAGCGCTGGCCGCTCCAAACGGTGAAGCTGGACCAACTCCTGGCGATGCAGAACAGGGTCGACACGGGCAAGGTGATGGCGAAGGTGGAGAATGGCGGTGGTGGGCACGAGCCCATCGTCGTCATGCTGGAGCCGGGCCGGCTGCACATCGCGGACGGGCATCACGACCTCGCCGCCGCTTGGCTGCGCGGGGAGGATGAGAAGGCGGTTCGCTTCGCCGACCTGACCCCGGTCACCAACGTGCTGAAGGCGGACATGCCGGTGGCGCCGGGGACGCTGGTACGGGTGAAGGAGGAGCATCGGGCCGACAACTGGTTCCTGGAACAGGTCGGTGATGCGCTGGGCGAAGTCATCGCTTCGTGGATCGTTCAGGCGGGTGAGAACACTGGCAAGGTCGCACTGGCCGTCGAGTGGCTGACGCCGGGCATCAGCGGCATGTACCGGGGCCTGGACGCGGCGAAGGCGAAGGTGGAGGTGGTGGCCAGCCCGGGGCAGGACATCACTAAGGCCACCACGATCCCGGCGGTCGGGGACCTGATCGACTTCGATGATGACCGTTTCACCGACAAGGGACCGGCCAGCGGCACCGTTGCCTTCGTGGTGCCGAAGAGCAAGACCATCATCGTGAACTTTGGAGACGGCTACCCGGAGGATCTGGAGACGATCTACTGGCCTGCCGTCACAAAGAAGGCCAAGGCAGACCGGTGGACGAAACCCAGCGGCAAGGTCGTCTGGTCGGTCCACGGCAAGCCGGATGACCAGCAGGCTCAACCCAGCGCCGACGGCGTGTCGAAGGGAACCGCCGCCACCAGCACCGACCGCTTCACCCTCTCCGCCAACATCAGCAAGGTCGATGACGACAAGCGCCTCGTCTTCGGCTGGTTCTCCATCGTGGAGATCGACGGCAAGCCGGTCACCGACCGGGAGGGCGACCGCATCGCGCCTGACGAGCTGGAGCCCGCCGCCTATGGGCACGTCCTGAACGCCCGCGTCGCGTCCGACACCCACGTCCTGATCGGTGTCGGAAAGCTGGTGGAGTCCTGCGTCTTCACGGTGGAGAAGCAGCAGGCAATGGTGGCCAGCCTGATCGCCATGGGCATCCCGGCGGTGATGGACCTCCACTGCGTCGGCTGGTGGGGCGGCTACTACATCACCGACGACAAGGTATGGGCCGAGATCAAGGCCGGGAACTACGTCTCCTTCAGCATCGGCGGCACCGGCACCAGGACGCCCGCCGCGGGCTGATCCGCTCCACATCGCCGCTCCACCGACAGGCCGCCGGGCACCCCACCCGTGCGGCCTTTCTGCGTTCCGCCTCCCCCGCCCTTCCCCAATGAGGCCAGCCCATGCCGGACAAGCCCATCGCCAACCTCTCGAACATGACCATCGGCGAAGTCGCTGTCTGTCGGCGCGGGATGAACCCCGGCGCCACGGTCGCCCTCCACAAGGCAGATACCGGCGCCGGTCCGCCCTCCCCTTCCCCATCCACCACCAGCGAGGCCAATCCCATGAGCACCCCTGCCCCAGGAGGGGCGTCGCCCGGAACCACGGGCGATCCCGTCACCAAGGCCGGCACGCCGCCCGCCTTCACCCCTTGTCCCGACTGCACCACCAACGACGCCTGCACCAAGGCCGGGAGCTGCGCGTCCCAGAAGCCGCCCGTCGCGAAGGGCGCGCCGCTCGTCGTCCCCCAGACCGCGCCCACCGCCGACCCGCTGGCGAAGTCGGTCGCCGAGATCATGGACGGGCTGTTCAAGGGCGTCGCCAATCCGCCGGTCGGGCTCTATGCCGGGGTCGTGAAGGCCATCGCGGACGCCAAGGCCATCGGCGCCGCAGAGGTCAAGAAGGCCCAGGACGCCATCGCCGCCGGCACCGCCGCCGTGGCGAAGGCCGATGACGACGACGCCAAGACCTTCGGTCAGGTGCTGCCGGCCGAACTCGCCATGCAGGACTGGTGGCGTTTCAACGACGCCCTCTACAGCGCCCTGCGCTCCATCCTCGAATCGTCCGAGCCGGACGACACCAAGCTCCAGATGGTCGTCACCAGCCTGGAGGAGTTCAAGAACGCCATCGCCCGGCGCATGGCCGCCGCCATCGCCGCCGCGAACGCCGCCACCAACGCCCTGCTGAAGACCGGCCCGGCCGGCGGCGCGGCGCCCGCCCCGAACCCCACCCCCTCCGACGTCAACAAGGGAGACCCCGCTGTGAGCGGCAACAACAACCCGACCCTGTCCGACACGCTCGCCAAGGCCGCGACCGTCGAGGACGTCATCAAGGCTCTGCCGGAAGGCGCCGCCAAGATCATCACCGACGCCATCGCCAAGGGCGCGGCCCCGGCGGAGGACCCCATCGCCAAGGCCATCGCCGGCGACCCCATCCTGAAGGCGCGCTTCGAGGCGCTGGAGAAGGCCGCGGCGGACGCCACCGCCCTCGCCAAGGCCGAGAAGGACGCCCGTGAGCACACCGCCCGCGTCGCCAAGGCCGGCACCGACTTCGGCAACCTGCCCGCCTCGGCGGTCGAGATGGCCGGCGTCCTGAAGGCCATGGAGACCATGGACGAGCCGGTGCGCAAGACGCTGGAGGCCGTGCTGAAGGCCGGCAACGAGGCCGTGGGCAAGAACGTGCTGTCCGGCGAGATCGGCAAGTCCGGCGGCGGCGGGGCCGCGGCGGGCGACGCGGAAACCCAGGTGCTCGTCAAGGCGGAGGATCTGCGGAAGGCCCAGCCCAACCTGACTAAGGAGCAGGCGATCTCGAAGGTCTACGCCGAGCATCCCGACCTCTACGCCCGCGTCCAGGCCGAGAGCCGCACCGCCTGATCCGGACCCGCAATTTACGCAGACGAAGGAGGACTTGACCCATGGGTCTCGCCTATGAAGCCAACATGACCCGCATCGGCACGCTCGTTGCCGGCGAGGACATGAGCGATCACCAATACAAGGCCGTGGCGCTGTCCACGACCGCCGACGACACCGCCGTCAAGCCGAGCGGCCAGGGCGTCCGTTGCATCGGCATCCTGCAAAACGCCCCTAAGGTCGGCGAGCAGTGCGACATCTGCATCGCCGGCATCTCCCCGGTGATCGGCGGCGCCTCGGTGACGCGCGGCAACCCCGTCACGGTCAACGCGGCGGACGGTGAGGTTGGGGCCGCCAGCTCCGGCGACTACGTGCTGGGCATCCTGACCCAGAGCGTCACCGATGGCGCCAAACAGTCGATGATCGTCCAGCCGCATCTCGTGCCGCTCGCCTGAGCGGCGGCGCCCGCAAGTCGGGCGCCTCTCTTTCCGGAACAATCTGACACTTCAATCGGACAAGGAGACTTTCCGACATGCCCTCGCCCACTCTGCGCCAAGCCCATGTGGACCGCCCGCTGACGAACATGTCGATCGCCTACATGCAGTCGGCGGCGGGATTCGTGTTCAACCGCGTCTTTCCCACCGTCTATGTCGATAAGGAAAGCGACAAGTATTACGTCTTCGACCTGGAGACCTTCCTGCGGGGTCGCGCCCGCCGCCGTGCCGACGGCACCGAGTCCGCCGGCGGCGGCTACAAGCTGTCCACCGACAGCTATTCGCTGGGCGACCCGTTCGCGTTCCACAAGGACGTGACGAGCCGGGAGCGCGACAACGCCGACAGTCCGCTCGATCCGGATCAGAACGCCACCGACTTCGTGACGCACAACATCCTCGTCACTGCCGAGGAGGAGTGGGTCGGCAACTTCTTTAAGCCCGGCGTCTGGGGCGGGGAGAAGACGGGCGGCGACAACATCGCCCACTGGAGCGACTATGCCTCCAGCAACCCGATCACCGATGTCGCGGATGCCCGGCTGTGGATCTGGAAGAACACCGGTCGCAAGCCGAACAAGTTCACCGTCGATCCGACGACGCACGAGATCCTGAAGAACCACCCGCTGATCCTGGATCGCACCGAAGAGACCATCGACGACAAGGTGCTCGCCAAGCTGTTCGAGGTGGACGATTATCTCGTCGCGGGCGGCGTCCACCGTATGGGCCCGGAAGGTAGCAGCACCGGGGACTTCATCGCCGGCAAGCACGCTCTCCTGTCCTACGCCCCGCCGAAGCCCGCGAAAGAAACGCCGTCCTGCGGCTACACCTTTTCCAAGAAGGGCTCGGGCGTGGAAGGGGTCGACAAGGGCGTCCGCATGGCCCGCATTCCGATGGACCAACTCGGCATCGGCACCCAGCGCATCGAGGGCGAGTTGTTCATCAACGCCAAGGTAACCGGCCAGCCCCTGGGCTTCTTCTTCGCCAACATCGTCGAGTAATCGGCCATGATGAAGGAAGCCTTCGGCGAACACGGTGGGAGGGTGCGCAAGCCCCTCCGCACCGCGGGCGGTGTTCTCTGCATCGGAACGGAGATCACCGCCGAAAAGGCCATGAAGTGGCCGAAGCAAAATCGCATGGCGATGGCGCGAACGGAGCATGTGTTCTGGTATCCGGCGCCGCAACCTGACACCGATGCGGCCACCACAACCACGGACGGCGACCAGCAGCCGGCACCGCGCCCGGGCGCCGAGGGTCAGCCGTTAACCGCCGAGGGCGGCTCGCAGGCTGGCCCGGCGGAGGAAGGGCAGACCAGCCAAGGGACGGATGGTGAGGGCGGCAACAGCACGGATGGTGCCGAGCCTGCACTGCCGCCCATAGACCCGGAGACGGCCGACCGCAAGGAGATGCGGGAATGGCTTATCAGGACCGGCGATGAACCGGCTCCGGCCCTGGGCGACGACAAGCTCCGCCAGCGTGTCCGTGACAAGCTCGCCGCTCTGGCGGCCGAGCAGAACAAGGAGGGCTGAGCATGCCCATGAACGTTGAAAAGCGCTACCAGGGCGGTGTCGGTGTCGGTGGCCTTCAGGTCGGTGGCGGTACCGGCTTCAAGGCGCTGACCATTTTCCACGCCCCCATCACCGTCAGCAACGTTGCGGCCAACGCTACGGCGACCAGCACCGTCAACGCCGAGGGCGTCATGGCCGGTGACATCGTGGTCGGCTTCCAACCCCCCGTCGTGGCCGGCCACCTCAAGCCGACCACCGCTCGGGTGTCCGCCGACGACACCATCGAGGTGACGTGGGTCAATCCCACGGCGGGTCAGCTCTCGTTCAACAGTGGCGTCTCGACGGCGGCCTTCATGGTGGCGCGCACCTTCACCTGACACCCTTCAGCATCGTAACAGCGGCCCCCTCACCGGGGCCGCGCCTTTTCCTGTTCTGGGAACGCGCCATGACCACCCGCCTTCTCCGCCGGGTCGCGCAGATCGCGGCCAAGGCCCTGCCCGCCGCTGGCGCCGCCTACGGCCTGACCCTCCACCGGCAACTGGACGGAGGAAGCGCCAGGATCGACGGCTCGTTCGCCGCGGGCGCGACCAGCATCAGCCTGAAGGACGTGCCGGCTTCCATCCCCAGCCTGGCGCCGGGCGCCACGTTCCGGATCGGGGCCTCCGCGACCGCCTACACGGTGACGAACACCACCGTGGCAGCGGGCGGCAAGCTGGCCGGTGTGGAGTTCGCCCCTCCCCTTCCCTCCGCCCCGGTCAACGGCGGCTCCGTCGAGTTCGCCGCCCTCGCTGTCGCGCACCCCTGCAAGGGGCTGGTGACCAAGTACTCGGATCACGTCATCGCCGGGGGCATTGCCCGCGCCACCGACAAGCGCACCATCATCCTGGGCGCCACCCTGCCGGATGGTGTCAGGCCTCGGCCCGGCGACCGGATCACGACCCCGGAAGGCATCATCAGCATCGTGCCCGCGGGGACCGCTGGCGCTCCTCCGGTGCAGTCCGATCCTGCAAGCGCGGCTTTCGAGTGCCGCTGCGCCTGAGAGGCTGACCTCAGCCTCGACCATCCAGAGTAGACCCCAAGCTCGACCATCGCGGATCACCACCATGACCGACTTCACGTCCCCGTTCTTCACGGAGGCGGCGTCCTACGATGTCCGCCGCTCCGGCTCCGGCTCCGGTTCCGTGAGCCGCCCTTCCTGCCTCGGCCAGCCATTCCCCCTGGTGCACCGGCGCCCGTTCCAGCCTGATCAGCGTCCCACCGTGGCGGACCTCTATCGTCGCGTCTACGGGCGGGCGTTGAGGCCGCGCCTTCGGGCCGTCGCCCCGACCGACGCCACACCGATCCGGGGCTGATCGCGTGCCGTAAAGCGGCATAGCTGGAACCGAAAATATCGGTGCCGCGAATTCTCCAAAACAAAAATAGAATTCGCGTCCGTTGAGCACAAGAAACCGTATTGTTCGGCAGAACTCATCGGACTTACGGTGGATGCACAGCAACCACCAAACATCCATGAGGCCCATCAAGTGAACACTGCCGCCGCGTCCGACAACGCCGGCCTTCAGGCCCTTACCGCCCAAGTCGTCGCCGCTTATGTCGGCAATCACAACGTCGCCCCGGACAAGATCCCCAATCTGGTGTCCATCACCTTCGGCGCCCTCTCCACCGTTGGCCACGAAGCCCCCAAAGCGGAACCGGTGGAACTGCGTCCCGCCGTGCCGGTGAAGAAGTCGATCATGCCGGACTACATCGTCTGCCTGGAAGACGGCAAGAAGCTGAAGATGCTGAAGCGCTATCTGCGCACGGCCTACGGCCTGACACCGGAGGAATACCGGGCGCGCTGGAACCTGCCCGCGGACTATCCGATGACGGCCCCGAACTACGCAGCGCAGCGCTCCGAGTTCGCGAAGAACATCGGCCTCGGCAAGAGGAAGTGAAAGGAACCACGACCATGAGCACGCACGGCAAGAAGGACATCATCGACGCCATCGCCGAGAAGCACGGCGTCACCAAGAAGGCTGCCGGGGAGGCGCTGGACATGGTGCTGGGCGCCATCGGCGCGGACCTGAAGGATGGGAAGGACGGACACTCCCTCCAGCTTCACGGCTTCGGCAACTTCACCGTGAAGCACACCGGGGAACGTCCGGGACGCAACCCCCGCACCGGCGAGCCCGTCACGGTCCGCGCGAAAACCAAGGTGTCCTTCAGGCAGGCCACGGCGCTTCTGGCGGACTGACCCTCGCCACCCATCATCGACCTGGATAGGGCGCCCCGGCACAAGGCTGCTGGTGGCGCCCTATCCCGTTTCAGGAGGCACCGATGCCCTTCAAAGCCGCGTCCGGCAGCCGAGGCGGTTTCTTCGAGTTCTCACGGAACCTGCGCACCTTCGCCGACCAACTCGACGCGACGGTGGAGGATCTCACCAAGCGGCTGGCGCTGGCCATCTACAACGGCGTCATCGGCAGGACCCCGATCGACACCGGCCACGCCCGCAGCCAATGGCAGATCCTCGTCCGCGGCGATCAGGTCGCGGTGCGCCCGATCGGTGACCACACCGCCGCCGATGTCGCGTCGCTCGCCGGCTACACCGTCATCGGTCACGGGACCATCCTGATCGCGAACGGGGCCGCCTACATTAAGCGGCTGGAGTATGGGCATTCGGCACAGGCTCCTGAGGGCATGGTCCGCGTCACCATGGCCGACGTGCAATCCCAGCTTGACCAGATCGTCGCCCAGGCGACGCGCGAGAACGGCATCGGAGGACGCTGAGCATGGCGATCCCTTACGGCAGCGCCGCCGAACTGGAGACGCTGTTCAGCATCCTGGAAGGCGGCTGGGCGCAACGCCATCCCGGCATCCCCATTGCGAAGCCCTGGGGCGAGAAGCTGGACATCGACACGGCCTGCAAGGACCCGGTGACCGGCGCCGTGAAGCCCTACATCCGCCTCTCCAGGAAGGCGGCCGGCGGCCAGCCGATGGAGATGGGAATCGTAAACGTCGGCAGCACCGGCCTTGCCCTTGTCGATGCCTTCGTGCCGGAAGCCGACGGCGCGCCGCTGGCATCCCTCTACGGTGACGAGGTGTTGGCCGACTTCGCCAACTTCTTCCGGCAGCCCGGCCCGCTCGCCCTCCGCAGCATGGTCTACACGGACGTCGGGCCGGACGGTCGCGGTTGGTACCAGGGATCGGTGACCATCACCTTCCTGCGCCAGACCATCTACTGACGCCTGCCACACCACACAGCAATTCGCAGACGCAGAACCAGGGCCGCTCATCCGGGCGGCCCTTCGCATTTCCACATCCACAATGAGGTGAACCAATGGGAACCAGTGGTTACCAGGGTGCCGTCGAGACCAGCAATGTCGAGCTGTCCTACGGACTCGAAACCGTCTGGGGCGAGGCCCCGGCGACGACCTTCCAGGCCGTCCGCTTTACCGGCGAAGGCTTCAAGGGCAAGAAGGAGCGCCGCCGGCCGGAGGAGATCAACGATGCCGCGCAGGTCTCCGCCGCGGTGACGACGCAGGAATCGGCGGACGGCTCGCTGAACTTCGCGATGTCGTTCGGCACGCATGACGATCTCTGGTGCTCGCTGCTGAATGCGTCGTGGAGCGCCCAGCTCAACATCACCGGGGCCAGCGGCGATATCTCCTTCGCCGCCAGCGGCAACAAGATCACCAGCACCACCGCCAACAAGTTCCAGAACGTGCAGGTCCGGCAGTGGATCAAGGTGAAGGGCTGCAACCCGGTTGGCCCCGCCGGGAACGGCCCCTCGTTCTACGTCCAGGTCTGGTCGAAGCCCGACAACCAGACCCTGGTCGTCGTCGGCAAGACGCTGGTGGATGAAACCCCCGCCGCCGCCGCCGTGACCATCAAGGGCTCCATGATTCGCAACAGCGCCGACGTCCAGACGCTGTTCGTGCAGAAGAAGCTCGGCAGCGCTGGCTACCTGACCTATCCGGGCACCTTTCTCACCGGTGGCAGCATCAACGCGCAGCAGGGCCAGTTCACCTCGGGCAGCTTCAACGCCCTCAGCAAGCAGGAAGCCAAGGCCATTGGCGACAGTTCGACGGGGGGCGTCATGCCGGCGCCCACCGGGCAGGTCATCGACAATGTCGCTGGCTTCCAGGGGCTGCTGCTGGACGGCGCCGTCGTCGCCGCGACGGTGCGGGCGCTCAACCTGAACTTCCAGAAGGAAGGTGCCGCCGCCTACTACGGCATGGGTGCGACCGGCGCCGAGGGGATGATCCGCGGCGACCTCTCCGCAAACGGTACCGCGGAAATCTACTTCAAGACCTTCGACCTTTACGACCGGTACCGGAACGAGGCGACGGGGCCGCTCTCCTTCCGGCAGGTGGACGCTGCCGGCCAGGCTTATGTCCTCACCGTCCTGAACGGTTTCCTGAACAACCCCGAGATCGTGGCCGGTGGTCGCAACCAGCCGGTTGTCGCGAAGTTCGAGATCGAGGGCAATCCGGACCCGGTGACCGGCAAGACCTTCCAGCTCGACCGGCTGGCGGCGTGAGGGAAGTGACGATGCAGACCGCGCGCATCAAGCGGGCCGAGGGCCACACCTGGACGATCACCATCAATGGAGTCGAGGACACCGGCTTCCGCCTCATCTGGACCGACCCGGATCGTTCCGATTTCCGGCGCACCGAGGGTGGTGACGTCGAGAGCGTCGTCGTCACCGGCCTTCCAGACGGCTTCCAGAAGGTCGATGCCTTCGAGGCCGACGCCGAGGTGCTGTCCATCTCCCACCCCGAGATGTGGACCAAGCTGGAGCCGGAAGTGACCGCTGAACAGGCGACCGTTGAACCGGTGCCCGTCGAGGATCTGGGCGAGCAGCCGGAGCCGGTCACGGAAGCGGAATCGACCGCCGAGACCACGCCCCCCAGCACCGAGCGGACCCGCCGCCGGAGCTGAGCGGCCAACCCGAACAGAACACCGAGACCCCGGCCCGACAGCCGGGAAACCTGCCTGCCCCTGGCCGGCGGGGTTAATGGCGCTCGTCCATAGCGAGCGTCACGGGGCGGTGTGTCGGCACCGCCCTACCCCATCCCATCCAACCGACATTGGAAAGCTGAGATCATGACCGTTCTGACCAACCGTGAATTCTATCGCACCGACCGTGACCTGGAGTCCGCCACCGGCATCCGCATCGAGATCGGCAACTGGATCTTCTGGTCCAAGCGCGCCGGTGGCTCCAACACCGCCTTCCAGGCCCGCATGACGGTCCTCCGTAAGCCGCATGAGCGCCTCCTGAACGCCAAGGTCGGCGCGAATGACGAGACGCTGGCCCAGCAGCAGCAGGACATCTTCCAGAAGCTGCTGATCCAGGCCGCTGCGGAAAAGCTGCTCCTCCCGAAGTGGGAGGGTGTCGTCATGGCCGACATCTACGAGACCGTCCCCGAAGGAATCGACCCCAACGCCGAGGCGCCGTTCAGCGTCGAGAACGCCGTCGCCCTGTTCACGCTCCAGCCGGACAGCTTCAACGACTTCTACAAGGAAGCGGCCGAAATGGGCAACTTCCGCAAGAAGGTCGTGGAGGACCAGTCGGGAAACTCCGTGACCGCCTGAGGTGGACTCTCGATTGGGAGCCCAAGCGGGACTTACTTGAGGGTCTGGTCGCCTCCGGCCTCGACCCGAATGCCTTGGACGGAGAACCGGAGAACGATCATTCCCTCGATTGGGTGTGGGCCGCCTTCTGGCGGCTCACCACCTGCCGGGGCGTAGGCATGGCGCCGGGACAGATCCCATGGACGGCGGTCGCTCAGTACGGGCGGGAGCAATGCGGGATCGACGATCCCGATGACCTGGACGACTTCTGGGACCTCATCCATGCGATGGACCTGGAGTTCCTGAAGCCGAAAGAGGGCGGGGCGGAACCATAAAACCGCCCTTCCCCCGAAGTAGGATACATGATGGTATCCTTGAAGCGAAGTCTCTTTTGATTATTGAAAAATATCCATAACACACGGCTGATTTCAAATTTAGAATATTTTTTATGCGCATTATAAACCTTATAATGCGCTCACCCCCTGGGCGGTAGATAAGCTTCAAAACATTCTTTTGCGATATCCCGCATGAAAGGTGTGGGTATCTTTTTGTTCGTTTTTTGGGTTATTTTTCTTTTCGACGCCCATTACGTAGTAAACAGGCTTATTGTTTTTCGGATCGCTTGATTTTAGAACGTAAGCTCTAAAATTATCCTCTTTAATCATTAAAATATCTTTCCCCAATGAATTCCTGACATACTTAGCGCCCGCCTTCTCTGGCGCGACCTCGAGATTTTTCACGTGGCGCAGCAGGTTTTCGACTTTGTCGCGATCATCAATTTCGCTCAAATGTGACATTGCATGATCGGTTATGAGGACCTTCCCAGCCTCTCCGGTAATAGGAGCACCAATAAATCTACGAAACTTAAATTTTGCCGTCATCTTCGTACCTCTTCAGGACATCGGAAAGACTGTTAATCTTTCCCTGTTTTATGTCATCGCTTGTCTTGGCAATTAAATCCTCAATGTGCCTCTGTGTCGCTAAAGCTCTAATAAATTTCATGTCTCCATATCTCATAACTCCTCGATCATATCTATCAGAAGCATAAATATATAATCCTGTAACGATGACGCTAAACAAGAGTATCCAGAAGGAGCGCGCATCCGAGTAACTCCCCCAGTTCATGGTCAACGTAGCGACAGCTCCTTTATCTTCTGTAGTCTTTACTACAGCCGACGTCATCTCAAACACCAAAAACCCAGCAAATGCAGAGTTTAGTATGTTCATCAGCGACGTAACGACTGACCTACAAGTGGGGTTTCCAATCACAAACTTAAGTGCTTTGGCCGCATTTTTCCGCATTTGTTAAAAGGCCGTGCCTAGCTAAAGTGAGTTACGCGAATGTGCCATGTCGGTGCAAAAATGTCGACCACGCATGCGCAAGGTGGTTCTTACCATCATCCCCACCCTGGTGCTAAAGACCATCACCGCGTTATCCGAGATCAGCACCAACGGCTCCGTCTCGTAGCCGCTCATGATGGACCATAGCCAGAACACCTGCCCGGCCAATCCCTCGGGCGGTGCCAGCGTCGAGTATCTGATGAGCCGCACGGTGATGGGCCCCGACGGCGAGCGGACCATCCAGGAAACCCAGGCGCCTGTCCGCGACACGCCGAAGTGCGGATACAGCGACAATGCGACCTCGCCGAAAATGGGAAATCCGAACTCCTGGGCGTAGACCGCATTCCATTGCGCGTCCTATAAGTTCCCAGGGGGACCGGTGCGCCTGCCCAAATCGCACCCCCTCCGATTCCCAAATCGCTGAATGCCCGCCCGGTTCCTCCGCGGCGGGTTTTGCTTTTTCACCATCCTGAAAGTTCGGCCCCCGCGGGTTGGCCCCGCGGAGCATGCGATTGAGCTTCGCCAACTTTAGTGTGGCGGCTGCATCGCGTGAGCGATCCCCGTGCGTGCCGGGTGGGCCAACGGCCGCCACACTGGAGACCATCTACATGAGCTTCGAAGGAAAGACGCCGCTGGTGTTTGAGCGGAACGGAACCATCTGGACCAATAGCCGCGATGTGGCGGCTTGCTTTGGCAAGCGTCACGACAACGTGGCCCGCGCCATTGAAGGGCTGTCGTGCTCCGCCCGTTTCCGCTCCCTCAATTTTGAGGAAGTTCGGGAAATCAATCACTTGGGCCAAACGCTCACGTCGATCAACATGACCAAGGATGGCTTTACGTTCCTCGTCATGGGGTTCACCGGAGAGACGGCGGCGGCGTTCAAGGAATGCTACATCGACGCCTTCAACCGGATGGAGACCATGCTGAAGGTCGGCGGTTTCGATCCGGCGACCCTGGAATCCCTGGTGACGAAGACGGTCGGCGCAGCCATGACCGCCGCGATGATGGGACTGAAGGACATGGTGACGGAAGTCGTGGAGCAGACCGTCGAAGCCAAGATGGCCACCGACCCCCGTGCCGCGGTCCAGGAGTACATCGCCCCGCTGACCATCGCGAAGAAGTTCAGCGTCCCAGTCCGCGGCAGGCGCCGGTTCACCCAGGGCATGGGCAATCGCCTCGCTCACATCTGCGCCCAATGGGAGGTGCCAGTGAAGCTCTGTCCGGTAACCGGCCGGCGCATGTTCCCATCCCATGTCGTGGATTATTGGCTGGAGAAGGAAGGGCGGCGCTTCATCGCCGAGCACATCGCGCGTGTGAGCGGCCAAGGTGTCTTGCCCTTCCGGAAGAGCGGGAGAATGTCCAACCCCTGAAGGTTTCTGCCTTCGGTTTTCCAGTACGACGGCGCCGCGAGGCGCCATTTTGATTCCTACGCCTCCCTATGAAGCCCGCTCCGGTTCCGACCGGAAGCGGGCTTCGTCGTTTTAGGAGATCGCCATGGTCGATGCAGTCCTCTCCGTTGCTGTTGATCCGTCCGGTGTTGAACAAGGTGCCCGCGTCGTCCGCCGCTCGCTGGAGGACATCGACCGGTCCGCCAACAGCAGCATGTCGGCCATGGACCGCTACAACGCGACCCTCGGGAAAGGCGCGTCGGCGGCGGAGATCTTCCAGCGCCAGATGAAGGTGATGGAAGCACAGGTGAAGGCTGCGGACGATGCCTTCAGGGCGCAGTCCCGTGCGGTCGAAGAGCTGAACTTCCGCTTCGACATCGTGCGGAGCGCCGCGAAGGATGTCGTTGCCGGTCTCCAGCAGATCGGAAAGACGAAGTTTACAGGCGACATCGTTGCCGACATCAACCGCCTCTCCACCGACATGACGCGTATCATGGATGCCGGTGGAAAGGGAGCGGTGACGGCTGCCCGTGCAGCCCAGAAGGAAATGCTCGCTTACGCACGGGCGCACCTCGACCAACAGCTCGCGCTGGTCAAGGAGGAAGCGCAGAAGCGCATCGCTGGCGCCCAGGCGGAGTGGGTGCGGATCAAGGAGTTGCACAAGGGCGCCAAGACCGAGATCGCCGCCCAGGAGCGCGCCGCTGCCGAACAGGCCCTTGAGATTGCCGCGAAGGCCGCAACGGACAGTGTCGCCGCAGCGAAGAGTGCGAGCGCCGGCATCATCGCCGACATGGAAGCCCGTTCGAACCAGCTCATCACAATCAAAAAGGAGGAGAACCGGGTCGCGGCGGACCTCGTGCGGGCCGATGAACAACTGAAGCGGACCACCACCGAACTTGATGGCTCGCTGAATCGGCTGCTGGCCACCGAGCAGCAGCGCAACGCGATGCTGGTGGCCACGGAGGCGAGCGAGAAGCGGCTTAACGATTTGGCTGGTCAGGTCGTTGAGCGGGAGAAAAAGAAGACCGTCGCAATCGACGCCACCACCACGTCGCTTAAGGAGCAGATGGCGCTCCAGATTCCGAATGGATACGCCCCAGTTTCCAATGCTAGCCTCGCATCCTCCTTCATCTCGGCACCGCCATCACCGCCGACTCCCCCCAGCCCGCCACCCGAAGACCCGGAGGAGATCGAGCGCCTCCTCGCCATCCGTCAGAAACTGCTGGCTTCCTATGACTGGGAAACCCTCGCGCTCGACCGACGAGACGATGCTCTCGAAAAACTGAGCCTTCTCCGCCAGAAGAACATCATCGACGATGATGAGGCTTACGAACGCCTTCGCCGCCGTATCACCGGCGAGGAAGAAGCAGCCCGGCAGCAGGCCCAGGCCGCCGAACGGGCGGCTGTGGAGAACGACCGGCTCGCCGCCTCCTACAAATCGGTGATGGCGAGTATCGACCCCGCGGTGGCGGCCCAGCAACGGTACGATGCAGCACTGAAGAATGTGCTGGATTACCATCGGAGCGTCCATTCCTCCACAGCGGAAATGGCCGCCGATATGGACCACGTAAAGGCCGCACTGTCGCCAGCGGCTGTTGCCGCTCGGGAAGAAGCCGCGGCGCTACAGGCCCTTGAGGACCGTCTGGACAAGTCCGGCGCAGCGGCCCGGCGTATGGCCGAGGAGCAGGCGCGTCTCGATGGCGCCCGCGACCGCGGCGATCTGTCCCCGGAGCGGCACGCTGCCTTGACCAAGGTGCTGAATGAGGAAGGTGCGGCACATCAAAATGCCGCGCGCGGCGCCGTCACCCATATGAGGGCTGCTCAGCTTCTCGTGCCGCAGCTGAGCGATGTATTCACCACCGCCGCAATGGGCATGGACCCACTGATGATCCTGATCCAGCAGGGGCCGCAGATCGTCGACGTGTTCCTGCTGGCCGGGAAGGAGGCAGCGCTTGCCGCTGCCCGCTTTGCTCTTATGGCATCTCCAATCATTGCAATCGGAGCAGCATTCGTCGGCGTGATCTATGCCGTGCAGAGCTACCGGGCAGAGGTCAAGGAAGTCGAGCGCATTAATGCACTTGTCGGACAATCGGCGGGGATGACGACGACCGCCCTGCTGCGACAGGCTGAAGCTGTCGGCGACGCCGCCGGGATATCGACCGACACCGCGCGCGATATTCAAAACGCCTACCTAGGCACCGGTAAAATCGGCGGGGCCGTGCTGGCCGATCTGACGGCCTCCACCAAGGGCTGGGCTCTCGCCACCGCGCAGGACGTCGAGTCTGCCAGCGACGATCTTGCCAAACTGTTCTCTGATCCGTCGAAGGCCGTCGACGAACTGACGACGAAGTACGGTGTTTTCGATGACGCTCAGCGGCAGCTCATCAAGAACTACCAGGCGCAGGGTAACCTGGAGCGCGCGCAGGCCCTCCTCCTTCAGGGGATTGAGGATCGTGCCAAGGCGGCAGCCGAGCGCATGTCGGATCTCGGCAAGGCATGGGAGTGGATCAAGAAGCAAGCGGCTGATGGAGTGGAATGGGTTGGTGAGGCTGCGGGCCAGCCTTCCCGCCAGAAGCGCATCGAGACGCTGCAACTCCAGCAGGCCGGCGGCATCTACCTGACCAGCGGAATGCGCCAGTCCGACGCTGAAGAGCTTGCGGCCCTGGAACAGCTTGAACGGGACGACTCTATCCAGGCGTGGGCAGCGGGGGTGCGCGCAGACTTCGTAAGGACGAGCAACACCGTTGGTGACTTCGCGCGCTCAGTCGATCCGGCCCAAGCCGCGACGACCAACTTCGCGAACGCCCAGAAACTTGTCAATGATGCGGTGGCGAAGTATCCGGAACTCCAAGAGCAGGGGAATCGGGCGTTGGCCCTTTTCAAGGCCCAACTCCTGGATGCGATGGACCCAGCCAAAGCGTTCGCCCTGGAAATGGAGCGACAGGGCAAAGTAGCGGAGGCCGCCGCGGGCCGGGCGCGCGATTTCGAACAGCAGCGTCAGGCCATTTTGCAACGTCGCGGCGCTCAGCCGGGTGACCAGCTGACTGCGCAGGAGATGGCTGACATCAATATTGGTCTGGACTCCAAGTACACAGCGCAATCCAAGGACAACCACCGGATTGCCCAAGAAGCCATTCAGGACGCGCGGCTTCTGGCGGCAGCGCAGGCGTCCGCATCGTCGGCAGCCGTGATCGCTGCCCAAGCGCAGATTGCCTACAACAAGGTCATCCGGGAGACGACCGACGCCACGCACCCACTCGGCGACGTGCAGGCCGCACAGCAGGCAAAGCAGGATGCGCTCACCAAGGGCATGATCGAGTTCAACGCCCAGGTGGACGCCTCAATCGCAAACGGCCAGCTTGCCGTCGCGTCTGCACAGCGTCTTGCCGACGCGCAGGCGCGCGGGGGCGACATCGCCATGGCGCGGGCCCGGTCGGAGAACGTGCTAGCGGAACAGTTGGCCCGCGGCGTGGACCGGATGAAGGCTCTCACCCTGGCCGCGCTGGACTACCAGAAGTCCTTGGCCGACCTCTCCGCACAGCAGCGGGCATGGAACCGCGATATCGCGGACCAAATCGACGCCGCCCGGCGGCTGGCCCAGGCAGAGGCGGAGTCCGGCGCCGCCGTCGCCGAAGCCAACATCCAGAATCGAATCCGCGCGCAGATCCTGAAGGAAGGCGTCGATCTCGATTCCGCCCGCGCCCAGGCCATTGAAGCCGGCACCCGTGCGCTCGAAGCGCAGAATGCCGCCGGGCGTGTGAACTCTTCCATACGTCAGAGCAATCAGGACCTCGCGCTGGCCCGTGCAGAGTACGACATGCTCGGCATGAGCAACGCGGAGCGGGAGCGCTCCGTCGCCATCATGCGCGCCCAATTGGAGGTGCAGAACTCTGGGGACTGGGCACAGGTGCCGCAGGAAACCCGTGACGCATGGATTGCCCAGGCTGGCGCCGTTGCCGAGTACCGGTCCCGTGTCGCCGATGCCACGGAGGCATCCCGCGACTTTGCGTCCGTGATCGGCAAGGGATTCGAGGACGCCGTCCTCGCCGGCGGCAAGCTGAGCGACATCCTGAAGGGGCTTCAGTCCGACATTGAGCGCATCTTCCTGCGCGCGACCGTGACCAAGCCGCTGGAGAACTGGCTGACCGGGACCATGACGAAGGTGCTTGCCCCGGCGCCGGCCAACGACAACTTCGTGCAGCCGGTCAACGACAACGACCCCGGCGGCTATCGCGCGCTTTTCGAGGGGCTGACCGGCGGAAAGTCTGGGGCGGTTGGGTCGCAGGGCAACCCCATGTGGGTTCGTGTCGCCTCCGCCGGCAACACCGCCCTGGACGTCTCCACCATTGCAGCCCAGGCGATGTCCGGGCCAGTGCCGGTGGCCATCGCCAATGGCGGCGCCATCGTCGATACGATCCGGGCCGAAGCCCGCGCGCAGGGGGTTCCGGAGGAAGTCGCTCTGGCCGTTGCCAAGATCGAATCCGGGTATCGCCAGCACGCGGCAGACGGAAGAGTTCTGACGTCCTCCGCCGGCGCACAGGGCGTCATGCAGTTGATGCCCGGTACCGCTGATTGGCTCGGCGTTGATGGCACAAACACGCGCGAAAACATCGCTGGCGGGGTGAAATTCCTGTCGATGTTGGGCCGCCAGTTCGGCGGGAACTGGACAATGGCCGCCGCCGCCTACAACACTGGCCCGGCCCGCGCCCAGGCATGGCAGCGCGGCGATGCGTCGCTGCCGGCGGAAACCGTCGCCTACATCCAGAAGTTCACCGGGGCCATGCAGGAGGCCGGCACCCAGGCGACGGGCGTGACACGGGCGATGGAAGACGAGATGGCGGCCCGGCTCGACGCCGTGCCGGTCCAGCGCTCCAGCACCGCCGCACAGGCTGAATGGACGGCCGCCCAGCGGGCGACCATCGACGCCGCCCTCGGGCTCACGGCGGCCAATGATGATACCGCGAAGTCCATTGAGGTCGTTGCCCGGCCCATGGACAAGCTCCGTGAGAATGCTATCAGCGCTGCCGAAGCGCAGGGGCAGGCCGCCAAGCTGAACGTTCAGAGCGCTCGCGACATGGCGCAGGCGTCCCAGCAGTCCGCCATGATGATGGTGGGCGGCACTCAGCAGGCGGTGGGCGGCATCCTGTCCATTGTCGGCGCCCTGTCGGGCATCAAGGGCGGCGGCATCCCCGGGCAGGTGGTCGCCGCGGGCGGACCGCAGGGCATCATGGCGTCAGTCCAGCAGTTCGGCTCGGCGCTTGGGGAGTGGGCCAAGAAGCCGCTGGAATCGCTCGGCCTGAGCGGCACCGGCAGCATCATGGACGCAAAGCTGTTCAATCTGGGTGGCGCTCCGACTGCGGCAAACGGCATGATTCGCGGCTCGGAAAGCGCCATGACGGCGCAGGGGGCTGGCGGCGCTCCGGGGTTCACGGTCGGGAATGCGCTGTCCACCGTCGGGTATGGCGTCAACGCCTTTATGAATTTCAAGCAGGGCAACGTCGTCGGTGGTATCGGCAACACCGCCGCCGCTGCGATGATGTTCATTCCTGGCGCGCAGGCATTCGCCCCGCTGGTCGCCATCGGCTCGTCCCTGTTGGGCGGGCTGTTCGGTGGGCAGAAGCCCAGCAACCGCGAGGGCAACGTTAGCATCAACTTCGAGACCGGCGCTGCCACGGTCGGAGGGCAGGAGGGGAAGAAGTTCTCCGCCGAGAACCGGCAGGCCGCGCAGGGCATCGGCGGCCAGATCCAGCAGCTCGCCGCGACCTTGGAAGCGCTGTTGCCCGGCCAACAGATCAAGGGCCGCGGCTTGATCGCGGTCGGCGACCGGGACGGATTGCGCGCGGAATATGGTGGACAGACCCAGAGCTTTGGAGAGGAGGATAGCGCTGGGCTGGCCGCGTGGTTCGCTAAGCAGTTTGCAGCCGACATGAAGGCTGGGTTCGAGCGCGGCGACCTACCGGCGCAGGTGGCCGACAATCTCCAGGTCGTCTTGGATCGCGGCGTGACCAGCGGTGTCGAGCAGTTCGTCGCTGATCTCCAGCTCGCCAGCACCGACTTCGCCAAGGCGTTCGACGCTGTGGGCGCGGCCCAGCCGGCACAGGTCGCTGGGGCGGTGACCGAGGTCACGCAGTCCTTCCTGGCGATGCGCGACCGCGCGATTGAATTGGGCCTTGCTGTCGACGGGCTGGCCGAGAGCCAAAAGCGGGCGACCGACCGGCTGATTGACGCCGAGATCCGGTCCGCACGTGGGCAGAACGAAGTCTCGTCCGCCCTGGCGATCCGCGAGACCTTCACGAAGGTCGCCGAACAGCTTCTTGCCGCCGGTCAGGACGGACAGAAGGCTGTCGAGCTTTACGGCGCGCAGATGGAGTCCCTGCTGGGCAGCATGGGCGACACCGCGGCCAGCCTGGAAGCCATCATCCGGCTGGCGAACGCCGTCCGGGGTACGGACCCGGTGGCCGCGCTGTGGGCGGACACGCGCGCCGGGCAGGTCCGCGACAAGCTCCTGAGTGATCTTGACCTTCGGCAGCAGCAGGCGAGCGTGCAGATGCTGGCCGGCGACCCGGCGCAGCAGCAGGCAGCCCAGGACGCCTACGACATGCGCGCCCTGCTGCTGGAGCAGGACCGCGAACTGCGCAGCGTCACCGATGCGGTCTACCGCGCGAAGCTGCTGGAGGTGCAGGCGACCGAGCGCCAGGCACTCGCTGCCCAGCAGGCAGCGAAAGCGCAGGCCGAGTTGGCCGCCAAACAGCAGGCGCTCATCAGCGCTGGCGGCACCGTCCGTGGGTGGCTGGACCAGCAGCGGGCGACCGCCGGCACCAGCGTTTCTCCGCAGGATGCGCGAGACGCGGCGCAGGCGCAATTTGCCCGCGACTTGGCTCTGGCCCGTGGGGGCGACGTGGAGGCCTATGGCCGCCTGACCGGTGCCGCCGACCGGCTGCTGTTGTCGCAGGAGGCGCTGACGGCCTCCGGGACGGAGACGCAGACGATGCGGGCGTGGGTGATGTCCAGCCTGGAAAACCTGCCGGCGACCAAGAGCTACGACCAGCAGATGCTGGAGGAACTGCGGAAGCTCGGCGGCTCGGTGAACGTGCAGGTCGAGTTGACCACGGTGCGGGTCATCACCGAACAGCTTTCGGCGCTGTCCGACGTCGACAAGGCCAAGCTGACGCAGGCGGCAGTGGTGCTGCGCACGGTGGAAGAGCGGATTGGCCGCTTCCTGACCGACGCCGAGTTGGGGCGGCTTGTGGACAACGCCCTGGTGACCCGCGACGTGCAGCAGACGCTGGGCCGGGACTTGACCGACGCCGAACGGACGGCGCTGGTGGGCGGCGGTGATGTGCTGCGGACCGTCGAGCAACAGCTTGGCCGGACGCTGACGGCGGTTGAGGTGGAATCCATTGTCCAGTCAGGGTCGGTGTCGCGCACCATTGAGCAGGCGATTGGGCGCACCCTGACGGCGGCGGAGGCGGCGTCCATCGTCAGCGCCGGGGCCGTGACCAGGGACATCAGCCAGCATCTCGCCCGCAACCTGTCGGCCCCGGAAGTTGCCGCGCTGGTGGTTGGCGGCGCTGTCGAGCGGATGGTCACCCAGCAGCTTGGCCGGGACCTGACCATTGAGGAGCGGGCAGGGCTGGTCACGGCGGCCACGGTGATCCGCAGCGTCGAGCAGCAGCTTGGCCGCCCGCTGACGGCCGCCGAGCAGGCAGCGATCATCCTGCCCGGGTCGGTGCAGCGGACCATCGGCCAGCAGATCGACCCGGCGACCGGCGCCGTTCTGGTTCCTGGTGGCACGATCACGCGCACGGTCACGCAGTCGGTGGAGACGACAGAGACTGTGCAGATCAGCCGCAGCATCGACGACAAGATGTCGGGCATCCTGGCTTCCATCAAGGAAGCCGCGGTCGGGACCAAGGACTCCGCCGCCGGAATGCAGAAGCTGCTGGAGCGAGCCGTGGACGGTGACGGCCTCATGGTCCGCACCCGCCCGACCGGCGACCCGCGTCAGTGGGTGGCCTTCGAACAGGGCGGCGTTGTGCCGGGCTACGAGAATGGTGGGATCGTCGCCAACGGCACCCCCGGTCGGGACAGCGTTGTCGCCCGCGGGCCGGGCGGCATGCCGATCTGGCTGGCCGGGCTGGAGGGCATCCTGACGGCGCCTGCCACCGCTGCAATCGGTGGCAAGCCGACCATCGACTACATCAACGAGCACCACGCCCTGCCGGGCTGGGGGCGTGTCGGGTACGAGGCTGGGGGCATCACGCCACCATCCAACGACCTCTGGGCGCCCAACGTCACGCCGATCCGGCGGCAGGACTACGCCCCGGCGCAGGGCCGGTCCGGCAGCGACGAGCGCACGGCGGCTGAGCTGCGGCTGCTTCGGCAAGCCGTCGAGCGCTTGGCACGCATCCTGGAGCGAAACGAGGACATGGACCAGGAGCAGCGCGCCAAGATCGCCCAGCAGCATGCGGACTTGCTCGACCGCATTGCCGATGCCGCCGAGGGCATGGACAAGAAAATCACCGGGACCGGAGGGTTCTGATGCCGACAATCCACCTGATCGAGCTGGACGCCTATCATCTGGCGTCCGGCCACACCCACCGTTGGTTCCTGGCGACCAAGCCGGGTTACCGGTCCGGTCCCGGTGACACGCCGAAATCGCTGCCCTGGTTGCCCCTGGTCGGCAAGCCCTCCGACGTGTCGCTGTCCATCGCCAGCCTTGGCGAGACGATGGGTGCCACGCGGGTCACGCTCGGCTCCATCGAGTTGGACAACGCTCGCGATTGGCAGGGGAGCCGACAGGTGCGGGTCTACGACGTGACGGCGGATGCCTGGATCACCGTCACGCTGCCGGCCCGGCCACTCAACCCGCTGTTGACCGATTACGCCCTGGCTGGCTGGCCGCTGGTTGAGAAGGTGATCGAGGAGGGGGCGGCCTACAGCACCGCCCAGGTGGTGGCCAGCGTCACCATGGAGATGCCGGACCCGGATTCCAAGCGCAGCACCATCAACCTGTCGGTGAGGGGCCGGGAGGCCGACTTTGACGATCCCCTGCTCTCCGACAAGTACGGCGCGAGCGACGGCGAATCCCTGGCTGACAGGACGAAGGAGCGGGCCTTCGGCCACTGCTACATGGAGCCAACCTATCTCGGCATCATCGGCGGGCTGTATCACTGGAGCGTCAACGGCGGGCACCCCATCGAAGGCGTGCCGACCCTCTGGGACCGTGGGTTCCGGCTGATCCCGCGCACAACCGGTACCCCCGCGAGCAACGAGTTCAAGGCGGACCCGGCCACCGGGATCATCGTGACCGGCAGTCGCCCGCCGGAGATCCTGTGCGAGGTGAAGGGCGATAAGACCGGCGGCGTCTGGCGCCGGTACGTTGGGGAGGTGGCCCAGCATCTGGCCGTGACAGTTGCCGGCAAGGTGCCGCTCGCCCGCCTGGACACGGCGTCGGTCGCGGCCCTGGACGCCGTGCCGCGCGAGGTCGGCTATGCGATCCCGACCGGCTCCAGCCCGACCCTGCGCGAGGCGCTGGACAAGGTGCTCGGCTCGCTGGCGCGCGGCTACTGGATCGTGACCGCCGATGATCTGCTGACCGTTGGTCGGTTGCTGGCGCCCGCGGCGCCTGCGGCCCGCGTCTACCGGCGCGGGATCAACACGCCCGGCCTGACGCCGCGCAACACCAATGATCGGGGGCTGCCGGCGAAGACGGTGACCCTGCGCTATGCGGGGCTGCCGAAGGTCACGCAGACCATCGTCGGCGATGCCTTGGATGAAGATGTCCAATTGCACAAGGCGCTGTGGCGCGAGGTGACCGACACCGACGAGGCGACCGCAGCGGCCTATCCGGGCGCTCGGACGCCCACGGTCGAAACCTTGCTGTGGGACCGCACCCAGGCGGTGGCCGAGCAGGCGGAGTTTCTGGCCGAGCTGAAGCAGGTTCGGCGGGTCTACGACCTGGTTGCCCAGGACGGCGCCCCCGGCATCGACCGGCGCGCCGTGTTGCAGGTCTTCGATGATCTGGCCGGTTATGAGGCGGGGCGCCTCGTCACGGTCATCGGGCGGATCAACAACGCCCGCTCGAAAATCCCCACCCTGGTCGTTCGGGAGTAGCAGCCCATGGGCTATGGCCTTCTCGCTGATCGCAACCGCTGGCCGGCTGCGACGCTGACCAGCAATGCCGATTGGTCGCCCAATTCGCCGCTCGCGTCCTGCCAGTCTCTCCCCCTGCTGACCGCGGCGGTGTCGGAGCGGCTCGGCACCGCCGCGGACCCGGTGGTGATCGAGGCGGTGTTCCCGGAGCGCTACGCCTGCACCTACGCCGGCTGGTTCCGCACCAGCTTCCGACAGGCCGCCCGGTACCGGCTGGAGCTGTTCGCCTCGACCACGTTCACCGGCTTGTTGTTCGACACGCGGAACCCCACCACAGGCCGGGACCGGGCCGTGGTGCCGTCGCTGTTGGACTGGCGGCAGCTTCGTTGGGGCGATTCCAACCTCTGGCGCGGCGACCTGCCGGCGGAGGACTTCGCTCTCTACCCGACGAACCTGCACGTCACCTTTCCCCTCTGCCGGGTCGGCTCCTGCCGCTGGACCTTCTATGGGGCCTCCTATCAGCCGGACGGGACCGACGCGGACGCTTACAGTCTGGGCTACGGCTGGCTCAGCGACAGCCTCCAGTTCTGGCGCTCTCTGGACGCCGAGGACGGCTACGTCTCGACCGACGAAGTGACACGCTTCCCCGGCGGCGGCGTCTCTGTGGAGCCGGGCACCGGCTACCGCACCGTGACCATCCCCCGGCAGGCCAATAACCGCCAGATGCGGGACAGCCTGTTCGACCTCGCCAAGCGCGTGGACTTTTCAAAGCCGGTGGTCTGGCTCCCCAACATCGACGATCCGGCGGCGTGCTTTCGGTATGGCGGGCTCTTCCAACGGCGCGGCGACCATACCAACCGCTGGTTTGCCTCCTCCCATACCTCCTCCACGACCTCTCTTGAGGAGATCACGACGTGACCACTGCGACCGAACTGCGCGCCATCAACGGCGACGTTTACAATCCCAGCACCAATCCCGGCGGCCTGGATGGACCCGGCGGGATGGACGCCAACTTTCCGAAGGCGCTGGGGCTGATCGCCCAGGGCCTGGACGACATGGCGACCTACCTGTCCGCAGCCAACTTCGTAGCCGCCCAGGCGTCAGTGGCGACCATCCTGCAACTGTGTCAGGCCTTGGTGGCACAGATCACCAAGGGCAGCACGGAAGCGCTCGCCTTCCCGTCGGTGGACAAGCTGCTGTTGTCGACGCCGAACGTTGCGCAGGTCTTCGTCTACGACACCCGCCTTGATGATCTGACGGCGGATGGCCGACGGTGGAACGAGCCGGGCCGGTGCTCGCACCTGTCGTACTGGCACGAGGCGCAGGGTGTCTACCGTGGGGTAAAGCGTGACTTCCCGGCGGTGGCACTGATCGTCGCGCTGCGGGAGCAGTGGTACATCTTCGATGCGCTGGACCCCGACCCGCTGACCGGGGCACCGCGCCTGTGGGCGGCGTCCAATCCAACCGGTAACGGGCTGATTTTTTGCGGCCCCGCCGGGCCGATCACCAGCGTCCACGCAAGAAACGGGTACCTCTACTTCGGCGTCGGCACGGGCCTGCACATCGTCAGCCTGACCGGTGACTGGTGCGACAGGCACGACAACAGCGGGCGGCGGCGGCGGCTCGGCACTATCGCCCAGCGCAACACGGTGTTGCAGGAGGGCGTCGTCATTGCCTCTGGCGCCCTGCCAGCGAACGCCATCAACGCTGTGCATGCTCGCGTTTACCCCGGCGCCCCCCTCGATGCCGCCGGTATGCCAATCCCCACGGTGGCTGTGGCATGCGGGGCGGGCGGCGTTGTCGCAGTCATCCACCCGAACGGCACGGTGGCGACGGCCACCGGCCTCTCCAACTGTGCCAGCGTCTACCTCACCGAGCGCGGGACGCTCATGTGCGAACAGCTCGGATTCGACGCGGTGGAAGTCGCGCTGCCGTACGCGACCGGCGCGCCGACGGTGGTTCAGCGGTTTGGGGCTTACCGCACGACCTATGGCGGCCTGCCGATCAACAGCAGCGCCAACGCGGCCTACATCATGGGCGACGGCGCGGTCGGCGGGCGGAATGGCGGTGGATTGACTTTCCTCGCCAAAGACTATGGCCTGGATGCCGCAGGCATGGTGGCCTATTCCACGCCCGCCTACGCCACCGGCTGGATGCCGGGTGATATCAGGCTTGCCGCACTCTGCGACGCGACGACGGGCAGTATCAGTGGCTCGGGCGAACTGGTCACGAACGGGGATTTCGTCGGGGGCACGGCGGGTTGGACGGCAGTCAATGGCGCGTCTCTGTCGGTCATGTCGGGCCGGCTGCGCTGTATGTCATCTGGCGCAGCCAACGCCGGAGCGTATCAGGTGCTGCCGACGGTAGCTGGCCGCACATATCTGCTTAAGATCGACGTGGACGCAAGCGGTTACGCTGGGGCTGTGGCGTCCATCCAGGTGAGGCAGGACGGCTATCTGGGGCTGCTCCTGGCTGAGTCTTATGTATCGGCCGGAGGCGTGTCGGGTCGGCTTATGCAGTTCACCGCCACGTCGATGACGACGGCGGTGTGGGTGTTTGTGCAGCAGTCGGCGGCTGGCGCGTACGTCGAATTCGATAATATTTCATGCAATCTCGCCGCCCCGGATCGCAGCTACAAGGGCAAGGGGTTCCCCGTTTACGGGACGCTCCAGCGTAACCCGGTGGCGACCGGCTCCGACGTGGTGGCGTGGTCAGGGTTCAGCGTCCCGAACTATCTGGAACAGCCTTACAACGCCGATTACGACGTTGGTACGGGCGATTTCATGATTGCGTGCTGGGCCAAGATTACGGTGCCGGGCACTGAGGCGCTGTGGTGGCGGCAGGACACCGCAGGGGCCGGGATGCGCCTCGCCATCGACTTCGGTGGCGGTTTTCCCCGCGCCATTGTCGGCACCAATGTCTTGACCGGGCCGGCCCAGCTCAACGATGGCGTACTGCACCTCATCATGGCGGTGCGCCGATCCGGTGTGCTTGAGCTGTGGGTGGACAGCGTGCGCGTCGCAACCATTGCAGACGTTCAGAACGTCAACAACGCTGCTGCCGTCACCCGCATCGGCGTGCGCCCGGACGGTACCAACCCCGCGGCAAACACCACGATGCTGTTCCATCGGTTTGCTGCCTATGCCCCCACCCCCGCGCAAATTCGCAAGATGTATGTGGACGAGCCGGCGCTGTTCCAGCCCGGCGCGAAGGCGCTGCTGGGCGGCACCAGCAACGCCGTGTCGGCCCTCAGCCAAGACCCGCTCACGGGCCGGCTGGCGGTAGGGACCGGCGACGGGGTGTCGGTCTTCCAGGGTCTGCGCCGGGTGTCCTATCTTGACGAGGCTGTTCTGGCGGCCACCACGTCCGACACCGTGCGGTCCGTCTCCCTGCGCGGCGGCTCGCTGCTGATCGGCACCGCGGCGGAGATTGGCTTCGTGGGTGACGCCATCGGCGGCAAGGAGGCCATCGCCGTGGGCGGCCCGCGCCCGGTCGGCGGCGGCTTCGTGGCCCGTGGAACGACCACCGATGGGGCGGCCCTCGATCTGGCTCCGCGCGTCCCTGTCGGCGAGCGGGAGACCGTCATCATTGAGGCCCGGATCATTGGGCGCGTCGTCGGCGCTGCGGACACCGAGCGGGGGAGCTACGGTCGGCGGGCGACCTACTACCGGGACGCGGGCGGCGCCATCACGCTCCAGGGGGCGGTCCAGCCGGTAGGGACGGACACTGAGGTCACCGGCACAGCTGACGCCACCTTGGCGATTGTCGGCGATTGGGTGTCCGCCCGCGTGACCGGGGTGTCCGGCAAGCGCATCCGCTGGGAGGCCACCTTCATCATCAACCGCATCAGCGAGGAGACCAGCTATGCAGCCTGACCAGATGCCCGACAGCTACAAGGGCGGGCGCCTGCTCTACCGGTGGGACTGGGTTGAGGTTCAGCCGGCGATGCTGGACCCATTGACCGGGGACGAGCTGGAGCCCGCTGTGTTCGGCCCGCGCTGCCCGGACGCGCCGCTGGACGTCTTCGACGCGACGCCGGAGGAGATCGCCAGGGTGCTGGCCGGCAATGTCGAGGTCCGGGCGCTTGCCGCTGCGGCCCTGCCGCCGGCCAAGCCGATCATCGTCAGGGAGTTCGACGCCGACGGCAACGTGACCGCCGAACGCGAAGTCATCCCCGCGCCGCCCGCCGCCCCGGTAGTTCCGCTGGCCGACCTGAAAGCCGCCGCGGTGGACCTCATCAACAAGCGCGTCGGTGAACTGCGCGGCCTGCACATCACCGTGACCACCGGCCAGAGCGCGACGTACCTCGAAAAGCAGGACGAGGCGGCCCGGCATGCCGCGGGCGACGCCGGGCCGTTCCCGTATCTGGAGGCCGAAGCGCTCGCCACTGGCTCCACTCTGGAAGACGTGGCCGCGCTGGTCCGCGCCACCTCCTCCGCCTGGACGGCGACGAACGCCGACCTGGAGGGCAAGCGCCGCGCCGCCGTGGAGGCCGTCAAAGCCGCCGAGACGCCCGTCCAGGTCTTCCAAGCCTGCACCCACCTCCGGGCCTGACCGCCCGCGACAAGACTCCCAACCCCGTCCACGATCCCGGCCGCCGAGAGCGGCCTTTTCTATGCCCGCGCCACCGCGCTGGGCTGCAGGAGGTCCCATGCCCGATCCATCGTCCGCCGCCGACGGCGGTGTCCTGTCCAACATCTATTCGCAGGTCGCCGCCGGTGTCGGCGGCAGTCTCGTCGCGTGGCGGCTGTTGGTGTCCTTCGGGCGCCAGGACCGGGCCGCGAAGATGGAGGCGGAGATCCGCGCCGACCTCCGCCAACAGATCGCCGACCTCCGAGCACAGGTGGTGCAGTTCCAGGCCAACATCGCCGACATGGCCCACGAGCGAAACGAGGCAGTGAAGGTGCGCGGCCAGCTCGAAGCCCGCATCGGCATGACGGAGGAGCGGCTTGCCGCGACGCGGACCGAGCGGGACGAGGCCCGGACCGCGCTCGTTCGGGTCCAGCAGGAGAACGAGAACCTGATGGCGACGAACCAGCGGCTGGTCGAAGACGCCGCGGTCGCTGAAGCAAAAGCCCGTGGGGCACCGGCCGGCTCGAAGCCCACAGCGCGGCAAGTGCCCGGAGAGCGGCCATGGAAAAGCTGAACGAGCCGGGCCAGCACGACGCCCAGCAGGTCGCCACGCAGGCCCTGGCCGATTGCGGCGGGAACGAACCCGCTGCCCGCCTGCTTCTGGCGCACCAGCTCATCGTCGCCCGCAGGGGGATGAGCGCCGGCCACCTGCGGCTCGGCGCGAACGCCGCAACCCGCTGATCCGATCCTGACGAAGAATGGGCGGCCCGCTCCTCTGTCGGAGCTTGGTTCGCTCGGGCTGGCCGCGAGCCCGCTGCAATGAACGGCCACCCTACCGGCCCCGCCCGATCCCGACCAGCCGGGGAAACGGGCTGCCACCGCCTCCCTTGCTATCGAATGAAGGAACCCTTCCGATGATCATCACCACGCCCTCCAGCGCGGCCGAAGCCGTGCGCCTGCCCACCGTCGTCGGCGCCGCGCGCCCGCTCGTCCCGAACGACATTGCCGCCGCTGCTGCCGCCCTCGGCGTCGAAGAGGCGGCCTATCGCGCCGTTCTGATCGTGGAGACCGGCGGCCGCAGCGCCTTCCGGGCGGATGGCCGCATGCCGATCCTGTTCGAGGCCCACATCGCCTACCGCCTCAACGGCGGCGTGACGGTGCCCGGCCTGGCGGAACGAAGCTGGGACCGCGGCCTCTACTCCAGCACGGCGGCCGGCGAATACGACCGGCTCAACCGGGCCTGCCAGCACCGGGCCATCGGGCCGGCGGTCGCCCTGAAGGCCGCGTCCTGGGGCATGCCGCAGATCCTGGGCAGCAACCACGCCATGTGCGGCTTCGGCGACGTCGAGTCCTTCGTCCGGGCCATGGCGGACAGTGCCGCCGCCCAGCTCGCCGCCTTCAACGCCTTCGTCGTGGCGCGCGGGCTGCTGCCGGCCCTGCGGAGCAAGCGCTGGTCCGACTTCGCCCGTGGCTACAACGGGACGGCATTCGCGGCCAATGCCTACGACGAGAAGCTGGCCGCTGCCTATCAGAGGGTTCGCGGCGCAGCGGGTGACGGCGTGCTGGGGATCGGCGACGTCGGGCCGGACGTGGCGGCCCTGCAGCGTGCGCTCCAGCGCTGCGGTTTCCCGGCCATCGTGGAGGATGGCGACTTCGGGCGGCGCACGGCCAATGCGGTCGAGCAGGTCCAGGCGGTGCACCGGCTGCCGATCACCGGGCGGGTGGACACGCGGACGGCGATCGCGCTGGGGCTGGTGTGAGGGGGGATGGAAAGGATCAGCTTCGCTCGATTCGCTTGCATTTTCCGGAGAAACGCCTTCGAAAGCGGGAGAGGCACCGTCCTTCGCGTCCGTCGGATGTTCTCAAATGGTTCACTCCTTTGTGGCTGATATGCCTCATACTCAACACGTTTTCCTCCTTATCAGGGGCGGCGCAACAATATGTGTAGACAAAGCATTCCCGCCATTTCTGGACAGTCTTCCGCTGGTATGCTCAAATTCGGACATGACCGATATGATCCGAGCAGCGACTGATCGCCTGATCCAACTGAGCTACGAGGCGGGGAAACCTCTTTCGCCTCTGCCGCTTCAGAAGTTGCTGTATTTTGTCGAGGGCTGGCATCTCGCGATCACGGGCGCGCCTTTGTTTGATGAAGAGTTTCAGGCGTGGGCGAACGGTCCAGCTCTACCAAGTGTGTATCGAAGGATGAAGCACTTTGGCCAGGGCGACATTCCGGACTCTATAGTAGATACTCAGCCTGAGCATGTTCTTGCGCCACGAGTCATAGATCTGATTGAACAGGTCTATCGTACATATGGCGGAATGGAACCAGGAACGCTGGTCGGAATGACGCACATTCCAGGTGCGCCATGGGAGCAAGTACGCTCTGAAGCCAACGTTCCGCGCCTTCGCTACTGTGACGATCACATTGACGCTGAGCGTATGCAGGCGTGGTTTCGAGCGGTCATGGATGAAGGCCTGCAGCCTGACAATCAAGAGGTCATCGACGCGAGCCCCGAAGAAATTCGAGCTTGGGCGCATGCATAATCGTGGCTGGATCGCACGTTATCAATATTTCTGACGCTCTTCGGCGTGAGCTTAAAGCTGCAGATCAGCAGATCGCCGGTCTTTGGGACATGGTGTCTGCTGCTAAACGATTCTATGAAGGTATTAATCTTGGAGAGGATTATACGCGTAGGATTGTTGTGTACGCGCCGAAAGCTCGACGTGGGCCTTTGGAGCCTATTCCATTCGCCACAAGAATGGTTGTGCACTTTGTTCTGTATCCGGCTTACGCAACAATTGTTGGCGTTCATTTCCCTGAGCGAGGGAGGTTGTTCGGTGATCGCCCGCCGGACCCTGATGAATGTGCGCTTTTCTAATAGTCCAACCCGCCACGCATAGCCGCGCGCATAATCCGCACCCGATTCCGTAAAGCCCAGCACCGTCAACGTGGGCAAATCCGCCAAAACGTCAACAGCGCGCCGGTTTGTCAACCACGCCTCGAATTGTCAACCAGCCGCCCGGCATCCCGCCCGGCGGCTTTTCTGTGCCCAAAGGAGGGGCATTCATCATGTGGCTCATCGAGAACATCGGCACCATCTTCATCGTCGCCTCGTCCGTCATCGGCACCGCGGCGGTGATCGCCTCCGTCACCCCGACGCCGAAGGATGACGAGTGGGCCGCCAAAGCGCGGAAGGTGCTCGACATGCTGGCGTTCAACGTCGGCAACGCGCGGAACCGGTGAAACGGCAAGGGCCGCCCCGGTTAGGGGGCAGCCTCGTGTCGCCATTCAGTCTAGCCAGTCACTTGAGCGTCGCCAGAAATATGCGCCCTTCGTCCGGTCTTCGCGATATTCGTAAACCGCAGGAAGTGAGCGATACTCCTTGTGGTGGAAAGTAACAAACGCACCGTACTGTCCATTCTGGTGGCTAAATTGAATGGATGGCATGTAGCCTCTGACGTCTTCTTCGAGGGCTATGGTTTTCCTTAGCTCCCCCTGAATGAACAAGGGTATGTTAGCGCGCTTCTTTGACATTTCTCAGCTCCACCAACGACCGTGCGATCAAAGGACGAAACTCTCTTGCTAGGCGCATCTAAAGAGGTTTGCGCAATTTATCGGGCGTTCTGCTACAGTCTTACGAGCGTTTTTGGCTGCGTCACCCCCGCGCGCCATCACCCGTCTGCGCCGCTCGCCCAGCAAGAAGACCCCACCATGTCCTGCCACCACTGCCACAAGCCCCTCGCCGCCAAGTCCTACGTTCTCAGCATCGCCGCGATGAAGGTGGTCTCCGCTGATCGCGCCGTGATGGTCGATGAAGCCGACATGCCGGTGACGCTTTCCGCCGACATCAGCTTTCACGACCACGGCCTGACGGAGCTGTCCGGCACGGCCTCCGTCGATCTGCTGGATGGCATCGATACCAGCCACGCCCAGGCCGAGGCGTGCTTTTGTTCGAAGCGGTGTTTGACCGACTGGTTCGCCGGGAAGGTCAACAGCCTGACCGACCTTTCTGCCTGACCAGTGCCAACCCGCCTTCCGGCCCGTCACTCCGCCGCCACGGCCATCTCGCAGCGGGCCTCTTCCTGCCTCGGCGTCGCCGACCTGAAATACTCCATCACGTAGACCCGCACGGCGCTGGACAGGCTGTTGGTGTCCAGCGCCTCCACGCGCTCGGCAAGGCGGGTGCACAGCGCGCCGACCGTCAGCCCTTCCCTCTGCGCGATCTCGGTCAGGGCGTCCCAGAAGGCCGGCTCCAGCCGCATGCTGGTGCGTTTCCCGGCGACACAGACATTCTTGAGCTTCTTCGAAGACATGGCCACCCGCCGTGTGTCTGGTTGCACTCTCGTGTATTCACCATCGCGGAGTCGGGGCCGAAATACATGTGATGGACTTCACATAGAGCGAGGAGGCTCGCTCCGCGGCTGGCAACGCCACAGCGGTATCCCCGACAGCCCGCAATCGCCCTGGCCGATCTGGCGCGCCCGCGCCTCAAAGGCCGCTCGCACCTCGTCCTCGGGCTCCCTGATGACAAGGGCGTCCCGGCGCTCCGCGCACGGGCTGCCGAGCAACATGGCTGCGGCGACAACTCGCAAGCGCTCGCCGGCCAGACGGTGGACCTTCCGGACATCCCGGCGGACGAGCTGGATTGAGGGCGTGACCGCCGGGTAGGGACGTCACCCCCTACGTTCGGTCGAGCCATCCGAAGATGGGCCGACGCCGGCCCGTGTTGTCCGGTCCACACAGCGGTCACTGTCCGCGACGTGTACGTGCTGAGCCAAGGCTCCCCCGCCACCCAACGTCCGAAACGTCTTCGCAGACTGCCCAGAGCTTACAGCACCGAGGTTTCACCCACCAGCCGCCCGGCCCCTGCCGAGGCGGCATTTTTTATTCCTGGAGGAGGAGCGATCCCCATGCTGCCACTGCTCATCCCCATCATCTCCGCCCTGGTGCCGGTGCCAATGGCACGCTTATGACGGCATACCGGGTTTCACCGGCGGGAAACGCTCCCATCTCTACGGCACCCGGTCACGGCGGGGAAAGGAGTCCCCAGCCCCAGCAGAGAAGGGAACCATGAGCAACCTGAGCAAAGTTCTCGGTGTCATCCTGGCCAATGGACTGGCCGGCCGCACCGGCCGGGGACCAGCCTTTGCCGCTGCGCTGCCTCTGGTCCTTGGCAAGAAAGGCAAAAAGAAGAAGAAGGGCCATTACGGCCATGGCTACGGCGCTCCGCAGGCGCCGGCTGGTGGCATGGGCTTGTTCCAGAAGGCGGGGCTCGCGTCTCTCGCCTACCTCGCTTACAAGGCGTATCAGGACAACCAGAAGCGCCCCACCGCCGCCGGTCATCCTTCGGCCCAGCCGAGCGGACCGGTGAGCGGCGGGGGCTTGAGTGGCATTCTCGACCGGTTCGGCCTCGGAGGGGCGCTGGGCGGTGTTCTGGGCGGCGCGGCGGCGGGAGGGGCCGTCGGCGGCCTCGGCGACCGTCTGGCCAACGTTCTGCGTGGTGGCACGCCGGAGCCTGACCTCGGTGACGCAAAGGCGCTTCTGTTGATCCGCGCCATGATCGCGGCGGCAAATGCCGATGGCCGCATCTCGATTGATGAGCAGCGGCGGATACTCGACAGCCTCGACGCTGCCCAAGCCGAACCGGAAGACCGTCGGATCGTCGAAGCCGAGTTGCGCACGCCGCGGCCCATGGATGAAATCATCCGTGAAGTCCGCGACCCTGAGACAGCCGAACAGGTCTATCTCGCCTCCGAACTGGCGGTGCGCGGCGGCAACGACGTCGATCGGCAGTATCTTGCCTACCTTGCCTCTCGTCTCGGCCTGACCGACGCGCGCCGTCGCGAACTCGATTCGATGATCTGATGTTCTGACCGACGCAGGCCATCGATCTCCCCAGTACACAGATCGGCTGTCGGCAAAAACAGGATTTGATCCAGTTGTGGTACTGGGGCTCGGGCACGCCAAGCTCTGATGACCTGCGCATCTGAACAGGATGCGCCTGACGCGCCACCCTGACAATCACCCCGCCGCCCGGCCCCGCCGAGGCGGCTTTTTTCATGCCCGAAGGAGGGGCACCCATCATGCTTCCACTGCTCATCCCGATCCTCACCGCCATGGCCCCAGTGCTGCTGCCCGAGGTCGCCAAGGCCGCCCTCGGCAGCGGCGAGACCGCCCAGAAGGTCGGCGAGGCCGCGGTGTCCGTCGTCTCCGCCGTGACCGGAGTGCCGATCAGCACCCCGGCGGATGCCGAGCGCGCTGTAGCCGCGGTGCAGACCGATCCGGCGAAGCTGGCCGAGCTGTACCGCCAGCAGGGCGACCACGTCGTGGCGCTGCTGCGGCTGGACAACGAGGACCGGGCCGATGCTCGCGCCCACACCGTCCAGCTTGCCCAGTCCGGCAGCCGCATCTCCTGGGGCGCGCCCATCGTCTCGACCATCGTCCTGGTGACGTTCGGCATCGTCCTGTACCGGGTGCTGAGTCAGCCGGCCGGCGCGATCGATCAGAACGCCACGCTGATGCTCGGCGCCCTGACCACCATGGCTTCGGCGGTGGTGTCCTACTGGGTCGGCTCCAGCGCCGGGTCCGCGGCGAAGGACAAGCTGCTCCGGAAGTGAGGGATTCGCTGTGACTGTTCCCCTCCTCTCCGACCTCGCCGGGGTCACCGGCTTTGCGCTGGTGGCCTTGGCTCAGACCACCTGAGCACGGTCACTATCTCGGATCGGCCACTTCTTCACAGCGACTTGCGGAAGAAAACGACGCGTTCCGTCTCTTCAAAGCCGAGCGCGGCGTGCATGCGTCGGGACGCATCATTCCGTATGTCCGCGTCGGAGGCGAACTCCGAACAGCCCTTCTCCTTTCCCCAACCTTCGACGGCCTGGATGAGCAGGCGGGCGACGCCGCGCTTCCGTTGCTCCGCCCGCACGTAGATCCCCTCCAGGAACGCGACGGGCGAGGTCTCGCATCCATTCACATAGTCCTGGCGCAACGAGCCCTCCGCAAAGCCTACAGCTACCCCGTCCTCGTCCCGAACGATGAAAGCGACCGCTCGATCTGGAGAACAGAGGTCATCGGCAGCTTCTCTGCGGTGGGTCGCGATCGGCGCCTCCGGCCACAGTTTCCATCGCAACGCGACCAAATCATCAAGCGTCTCGTGCGTGCATCGCTCGACGCGCATCCGGCGCTCCCTTTCTCTGTCCATCATCCAGTCGGGTGAGTTGCGAAGCGATGATACGGCCTTCAAGGCGCATAATGTCTATTGGGGGTCACTACACGAAAGCGCAAACTGTCCGAGATGTGAGAACGCGGGATGAGCATGAGCTCCGCCGCGCTCCAGCGCTCCTTTCTGCGCCCTTTCGCGACAGCACCAGGGCGGCCAACGCGCCTGACCTATCGACACACCTTTACCCCGGCTTAGCATGAACCTCGCGGTTCACGTTTGTAGCATGGACAGGCTTCTGCGTTAGTAACTTGCATAACGCAAGTTACTATGCGATGGTCTCCAATATGAGACGCAAACGTCTGACCGATGCCCCCTGCCCCATCGCCCGCAGCCTCGATGAGGTCGGAGAATGGTGGTCCCTGCTGATCCTGCGCGATGCGATGCGCGGCCTGACCCGCTTCGACGAGTTCCAGCGCAGCATCGGGCTCGCCACGAACATGCTGACCCGCCGTCTGCAGGTGCTGGTGGGGGCCGGCTTGCTGGAAAAGCGGCCTTACCAGGAACGCCCGCTACGCTACGGTTATCACCTGACCGACAAAGGCCGGGACTTCCTGCCGGTGCTCATCGCCATGGCCGACTGGGGCCGCCGCTGGCTGCTACCCAGTGGAGCCTTCGAGTTGGTTGATGGCGAGACTGGCCGGATCGTCAAACCGGTGCTGGTCGACCGCAGCACTGGCGAACCTATCCAGCCGGACCGGCTGCGGGCCGAGATGACGATCCCTGCAAAGGAAGAAATGGAATGAGACGTGTCGTGGTCACCGGCTTGGGTGCGGTTACCCCGCTCGGCGCCGGCGTGGTGCCGAGCTGGCGCGCGGTGCTGGACGGCAAGAGCGGCATTCGGGCGGTGACAGGTATGGATGTCGTCGATCTGCCCTGTCGCGTAGCGGGCCAAGTACCGCAAAGCGGCGAAGGCGCCTTCGACGCGGCCGCGCTGGTGCCGCTGAAGGACCAGCGGAAGATAGACCGGTTCATTCTTCTGGCTCTTGCTGCCGCGGAGGAGGCCGTGGCCGATGCGGATTGGCGTCCCACCGACGCGGAGGCTCAGGAGCGTACCGGCGTGTTGATCGGCTCCGGCATCGGCGGGCTGCCGGGACTGGCCGAAGCGGCGCTGACCCTGCATGAGAAGGGGCCTCGTCGCATCTCACCCTTCTTCGTGCCATCGAACCTGATCAACCTCGCCTCTGGACATGTGTCGATCCGGTACGGCTTTCGCGGTCCGAACCATGCTGTTGTGACCGCCTGCGCAACCGGAGCTCATGCCATCGGCGACGCGGCGCGGCTGATCGCCTTTGACGACGCCGACGTCATGTTGGCCGGTGGCAGTGAGGCGGCAATCTGTCGACTGGGGCTGGCCGGTTTCTGCGCTGCCCGAGCAATGTCCACCGGCTTCAACGACGATCCGGCCCGGGCGTCGCGCCCTTGGGACCGCGACCGCGACGGCTTCGTGATGGGCGAAGGAGCCGGCGTGCTGGTGCTGGAGGAGAGGGAGCATGCGATGCGGCGCGGGGCCACGATCTACGCCGAGGTCACCGGCTATGGCCTGTCAGGTGACGCTTACCACATCACCTCGCCTGCGGAGGACGGCAACGGCGCCTTCCGCGCTATGCGCGCTGCCCTGAGACGGGCAGGGCTGGCACCGGACGCCATCGATTACGTCAACGCCCACGCCACCTCCACCCCCGCTGGCGACCCGGTGGAGATCGCAGCCACCAAGCGCCTGTTCGGCCCGGCGGTGACTGGGCTTTCCATGTCCTCCACCAAATCGGCGACCGGCCATCTGCTGGGAGCGGCGGGTGCCGTGGAAGCGATCTTCGCCATCCTGGCGTTGCGCGACCAGATAGTGCCGCCAACCATAAACTTGGATGCACCATCAGAGGACTGCGATATCGACCTCGTACCCTTGCGGGCGAAGGAGCGGCGTATCCGCCATGTCCTGTCCAACAGCTTTGGCTTCGGTGGCACCAACGCTGCACTGGTGTTCAGCCCAGCGCTCTGACGGATATTGCCATTCCGGCGGTGTGAGTGGTTCGTTGATGAAGGGCCAGAACCGCTCCGCCGACTGCGACTTGGAAGAAATGGGGGGCCGAAACTGTAGGTGCATGCTCTCCGGCACCACCAAACAGGCCGGCCACCTTTCGCGCCCTTTCGCGACAGCACCAGGACGGGCAAGCCCGCCCCTTTCGGCTGCAGCTTGAGTGAGATTCAGCCCTGAAGCGGACACCCGAAACTAGTCTACGGTGTATCCGCCAGCCTCCCTTTGACGGATAGGGACAAATATCAGCTTTGCGCCCAAGTTTGCCGTTTATGCTCGGAACGCCTGATCCTAAATGCTGCTGTTCCATTCGTGTTCGATAGTCTTATCAAAAAATATTTACTCCCGTTATTTGACAAAACTCGCGGCGGCCGCTTCGACGCGCTTTTGGATAGCCTCAGAACCTGCGGTAGCCCTGAAGTCTGCCGGCAGCGAGGCGAGAGACTTCGCTACCTTCAGTAGCCAGAACTGTAGCGCTGTACGCTCACCGGCTGCGAGATCGCTGCTTCGTGCCGCCACAAACGGCTGCACGTAATCGAGTACCTTCACGGCATAATACCTATGGCTCTCGTCGCCGAGCATCGCATCAATCCGCTCGATCCCCTCAAGGATCACGTCAATGTTGAAGATCGCCTGCCCTCGGTTTTGCTGTGTCGCGCGCAACAACGCGATGCGGAAAGCCTGAGTATCGATCTGGTAGGTTTGAAAGCCTGGGAGGTCCTGCGCCTTCCGGTACGCCGTGCCAATATACTCGTCGGCCGTATCGAGCCGTGTCGTCTCGGCCATCGCGATAGCATACTGAAGCCAGAATAACGGTTCCGCGTTTACACGTTCATCGTAACGAAGACGTTCGTAGATGCCGATGATGATCGCGTCTGGATCTACCTTGCCCCGCAAAGTTCTCCGCAGGCTCGAATAGGCCATCATGTTCGACATAAGGATGCGGTACGGCCGCTCAATCCGGCGCCGGGCTGCGGCCAGCGTCACCTCGACTACTGCATCGGCGATCTCGTCTGGCTCAATGAAAGCGTCGATCACGAATGACGAGAAGACTGCCGAGCGGGCCTTGAAGTTATCGGAAGATGTCTCGAAGATCTCATGTGACAAATCCTCAAGTGGCTTGAGCGCCACGAATGGATCCTCTCCCACCACTGATCGCACGAAGGCAGCACCGACTGCCCCCTGATGCGTGGCGATCAACATCGTCATGGTCAGGATGCGCCGCGTAGCTCGCTTCTCGAAGAGGGGCGCCAGGGCTGCCCGTACACGGTCGCGGATCGCCGTGTTCTTGAAAAGTTCAAGCAGCAAATCACGGAGGTCCCCCCGGCGATCCGCGGCGGGCGCGCGGAGCCCGACGCGCTCGCACAATCGGCCTAAGGCTATCACCTCAGAGCGCGTAAGTGCGTTAAGGCTCACCCGATCGAACGGGTTGGGCAGAAGCTGGGCGAGTTCGTGAAACCGGACCTCGAACGTCCCTGTGCGAACCTCCAGTACGAGTTTAGCATTTGGGAGCGCTTCGCGAAGACCGCGCAAACTGTCCTGGGCGGTAGAATATTGATCGACGAACACAACAACACGGTCGATGCTGGCTAGCGTTGCTATCTCGCGTTGGAGGTCCGGATGGCCTGGCCGGAGCAGGAGACAGGTCCAGTTTCTCGACGTAAGTTCGAATGCAAGCAGGTGAAGGAAGATCGACTTGCCGTTACCGAGGCGGCCATCGACAACAAGCGATCGTTTTGACTCAACGGCGTCTGCCGCTGCGCGCACCGCGTCCGCCCGCGCGATCGCGTAATCTTCACTGGGTTGCGAACGAGCAAGACGGCTGGCACTGAAATCGCCATAGACCAGCAGATCGAACACCTCCGGGGCGGTCGGACGGGCGCCTGCCTTCTTGTCCGGCGTTGGCGTCAACGAGCGGAACGCCCGCAGGCTCTCGAGTGCTGTGGCAGTTGGGCGCGGAATGCACGCGAGCACCTTGGCGAAACCGTCGGTGCCTATGAACATCGTGCGCCCGTACTGCGCGGTGCGGCGCACGAAAGTCTGGTCTGGGGTGGGCCCTTGGATGAAGAATGTACGCTCGGCGAGCTTCGGATTGGCCATCAACAGGCCAGCGATATGGTAGTCGGCGAGGCTATAGCCGACGACGTAAAGGGCGCTAGCGAAGGCGAGATCGCGCTGAAACTGGTCGTACCACGGCGAGCGGATGACGTACTGGTTCACGTAGGAACCCTCGCCGAGGACGAGACTCTCCTTCACGTTCTCTGGCGTGATCAGCCGGATACTGCCGTGGAGATGCACGACTGCTCCATGAGGCAATTTGTTCGGAACCGGCTCCGAGACATCGAACGCGTTCGGCGGTGCTTTCTTGCTCAACCGATGCAATTCTACTGCATCATCGTAGTTAGTTGAGTAGATGCGTCGCCATGGCTCGTCGAGTACGGCCGTTTGTCCCGCAGTTAATGCGGTCAGCCGAAAAATCCTGTAGAGTTCGTCACGAAGCTTCCGGGGGTTATCCTCGGCGAACTCCTCGCTGAGGACCTGCAGATCATAGTCCGTATCCGCTGGGAGCTTGAGTTGTTGAATGAAATGGCGCCGCAGCCCCTTGCCGTTCGGTGGACTTTCATTCGAGATATTGGTCGCTCCGAGACTGAACCCGGACCCAAGGAAGAGGATTGAGGATTGAGGGTCGAACTCCTCGATTCCGTCAATATCGTGCGCCATTGCTCCCTCCATTTTAGGCGATAGTGTGATAATTCTCTCGAGATCGCAATCTTCAACCGCAGTTTTTGCAATTTTGAAATCTATAAGCTGTCCGTCTATTTCTGGCCCAAGGCAGACGCCCCCGCAGTCCGCAAAACGGCTCTTTGACGGCCACACTACAGGCTGTTGGCCAATCCACCACGGCGACGAGTTTCCGGACAAACCTCGCAGTCATTTAGAACGCACCTTGTCCGCTCCTGGCGGTCGGCCAAGCTGCCAGCTACTGCGTCGACGACCGGCGATCGACATTGAAAAGCAGTTGATGGCGCATTTCTATGATGCGCCTCGTGTAGGTCGAGAGCGCCCTTTCACGATTTGGGTTCGCGCCGTCGCCGATACTCGGCAAGCGCCCGATACAAGGTCCCCCGATGCACGCCGAACTGGTCGGCAACCTGCTGGCCAGTCACAGCCGGATCGCCCAACAGCCGTTCGGCCATAACGAGCTGACGGTCGGTCAGCTTGGGTGGTCGGCCGCCGCGCCGTCCCTTGGCCCGCGCCGCCGCCATACCGGCCTTGGTCCGCTCGCTGATGAGGTTGCGCTCGAACTCGGCCATGGCGCTGATCACCGTGAACACCAAGCGACCGACCGCGCCGCCCGTATCGATGGATTCCGTCAAGCTGCGCAGCACTACGCCGCGCGCCTGGAGCTGGTCGGCGATCTTCAGCAACTCGGCGGTGCTGCGCGCCAGGCGGTCGAGGCGCCACACCACCAGTACGTCACCGCGGCGGCATGCCTTCAGGGCGCCGGCCAAGCCGGGACGGTCGGAGCGCACCCCGCTTGCCTTGTCGCTCCACACGTCGGCCTCGGCTACCCCGGCGGCCGCCAGAGCGGCGAGCTGGAGATCGAGCCGCTGATCTTCGGTCGAGACGCGGGCGTAACCGATCAGATGCGTCGCGGGGCTGTTGTGTCGCGTTTGGTCCATGCCCTTTGACGACAGCATACCGCGACAGGTTTTGCAACAGGCGCCAACACAGCTTCCCGGTTGCGCCGATCCTGTCGCATAACCGCTCCTTTTTCATCCAATCCCAACGGAGACATGCCATGAACGCCATGTTCCTGGCGCACACTGTCGCGTCCGACTTCTGCCTCTTCGAGACCTTGTCGCTGAGCGCCAGCCCGCTGGTCCCGGCGCTGGGATGGGCATGACAGCGGAACTGGTCACCGTGATCCCAGCTTTGGTGTCAACGACTCTTTGTTCTTGAAAAGTTCTTTTCCCGCGCCATCCTCCCAACAAGGTCAGGTGGGTGGAGGGGAGCATGCAGGCGCCAGAGCCGATAGTGATGCGGTCATGCCCGGTCGTGTCTGTCGAGGCCGTGGTGCCGGCGGGATTCCCGTCGCCCGCGGCCGACTACATAGAAGGACGAATCGATCTCGCCGAGGTGCTGGTGCCCCACCCTTCCGCCTCTTTCACCTTGCGCGTCTCCGGTCATTCCATGGTCCGGGCCGGCATCCATGACGGCGACCTTGCCATTGTCGATCGATCGCTGACCGCCCGTCACGACGATGTGATCGTCGCAGTGTTGGATGGGGAACTGACGTGCAAGCGACTGCTGAAGCGTGGCGCCCGCGTGTGGCTGGTGCCGGATTCAGATGACACCGCATACCGTCCGGTCGAGGTCACCGACCGGCCCGACTTTGAAATCTGGGGCGTCATCACGAGCACCATCCGCCTGCATCGGCGGTGATGGTTATGGCGCCGCCGCGGGTCTACGGACTGGTGGACTGCAACAACTTCTACGTCTCATGCGAGCGGGTCTTTGATCCCCGGCTCGAAGGCGTCCCGGTCGGCGTGCTTTCGAACAACGACGGCTGCTTCGTCGCCCGCTCCGCCGAGCTGAAGGCGCTGGGCGTCAAGATGGGCCAGCCCCTGTTCGAGGTGCGCGATCTTGTCCGGCGCCACCGGGTGCGGGTGCTGTCCTCCAACTATTCTCTGTATGGCGACCTGTCGGCCCGGGTGACCGACTGTCTCCGCGGCTTCACCCCACGCCTTGAGGTCTACAGCATCGACGAGTCGTTTCTCGACTTGAGCGGCTTTGAGGGTCGGGACCTGCTGGCCTACGCCGCAGAGATCCGGGCGACGGTCCGCCGGTGGACCGGCATTCCGACCTGCGTGGGGATCGGGCCGACCAAGACGCTCGCCAAGGTCAGCAATCATGCCGCGAAGAAGGCACTGCTGGACGACAGCGGTGTCTGCGATCTGGGCGGCGAATCGGAGCGTGAGCATGTGCTGCGCGTCGTGCCGGTCGAGGACGTCTGGGGCATCGGCCGGCGCTCGGCAGAGAAGCTGGGCATGCTCGGCGTGAAGACTGCGGCGGACCTGCGCGACATGGAGCCCCGGCGCGCCCGTCAGGTGCTGACCGTGGTTGGGGAGCGAATCGTCTACGAGCTGCGCGGGCTCTCCTGTCTGCCCCTCGATCAAGCGCCGGCGCCGCGCAAGACGACGGCGGTCACTCGAAGCTTCGGCCAGCCGGTCACAGAATGGGAGCCGATGCGGGAGGCGGTGGCGGCCTACGCGACCAGGGCCGGGGAAAAACTGCGCGCCGAAGGGCTGGCTGCGGAGGCCCTCCAGGTCTTCATGCACACGTCACCCTTCCGGCCGGGCTCGGCCTACAGCAACGTCGCGACCGTCGAACTGCGACCAGCGACCGACGACACCTTCACGCTGATCGCCGCGGCGACGGCCGGCGCCCGCAGGATCTGGCGCGATGGGTTCGCCATGTCCAAGGCCGGGGTGATCCTGACCGGGCTCGTGCCCGTATCCAAGGTGCAGCCGGACCTGCTGGCTGCTGCCGATCGGGCGCGCGGCGCGCGGCTCATGGCGGCGATGGACGCGATCAACAGCCGGATGGGCCGCGACACGCTGGTGCCGGCGGCCACCATGGGCCGGGCGTGGCGGATGCGGCAGGACAGCCGGTCGCCCTCTTACACGACGGAGCTGGACGACGTGCCGGTGGTGCAAGCGTAAGGCGGCAGTAGATTGTGTGAATCTGTGACAATCCTGTATTTAAGGACAATCATAGATTTTGCTTTCCACTACGCTACAGTGCATTGTCATGTTGCCAGTTATGACCCTGTTATCCATTGGATAGACTGTATAAACATCCCATCCAGGGCGCGAAAAATCCTCTTTTATATAATCAGCCAGCCCGCCATCGCAAAAAACAAGATACTCTGAACGATCTATGCTCGCGGGAACTCCATACACTTCCCCACAACCTCGCACTCGGTTAGAGGATAATGTCGAAACTACCGACCTAAAATCATTATCATTAAGTTTGCCAACTTTCCTCGCAGATATTAACCGAATTTTACCTGCCTCATCTATAACGTCTCCCGCCTTTGATTCATTTTGTGTGGTATGTGATTCATCAGATAATGGCGTTAATATACAACTGGCATAAAAAGTCAGCCCCACAGCCGATGCAAGCAACAGTACTATTCTTATCATAATTGTTATCGCTCACATTTATAATAGAGTTCACCCAACGAAGTTGGAGCATATTGCTGTTATGGTCAATATGGATTTTACATTGTAAAGATTCCCCATTAATGATGCTTAAACATTTGCCCCATAACGCTTGCATATTTCATAAGGCATTTCTCCAACTGATCTCTAATTGGATGAACGTCTACCCTGGTTGCCGAGTCGCGACGTGTGGGGAGAAGCGACCGATCTTCGCCCCTCGATTCGCCAATTCCATCTCGTGGGGAGAAGCGACCAGCACCGTTATCCCGTGGGGTAAAGCGACCACGGGAACGACAAGGTACTATTGTCCCATGGGGTAAAGCGACCAAACTGTGGGGAGAAGAGGCGCGACTCGGTTTTTCCCGTGGGGTAAAGCGACGAATCAACTAGTTATGAATCCTAATACCAACAAATAGCATGGTCGCTTATCCCCACATTGACTCTTGGACAGTCGCCCAGCAGCATGCTGCCAGATGGTGAGGGATGGTCATGGGCGATATACACGAACTGGTCATCAAGCACGGGCGCGAAGTCGCTCGGGCCATGGTGCGTCCGGAAGATCGACCGCTGGTCGACATCGCTGCGGAAATCCTTGCCGATGAGCGCCAGAACCTGGGCATCACCTACTCCGGTTTCTGCCTTACCAGCCTGCCACACAAAAAGCTCGCCGACGATGCTCCGTGGGAAAAGCGGGGCCATCAGGTGACTCTGCTTGTCGAGCCAGGCCGCCTCAAGGTCAACGGCAAGATGAAGCTGTTCGGCATACCCTACGGTGCCCGCGCCCGTATGATTCTGATCTACCTTCAGACGCAAGCGATTCGAACCGGGCGCCGCGAAGTCGAACTCGGCCGCTCAATGCGTGACTGGCTGACCCGCATGGGGATAAGCGTCGGCGGGGAGACCTTCAAAGGGTTCCGGGAACAGTCGCTTCGCATCTCCGCGTGCAGCCTGAAATTTTTCTGGGACGGCGCTGAGGCTGATGCCTTCGAGAAGGGCGGCATCGTAAAGCGCGGCCTGATTTTCCACGACAATGCCACCGATGAACGTCAAGGCTCGCTCTGGGAAGATGTGGTCCAGCTCGACGAGACATTCTTCCAGGCTCTCCAAGATCATCCGGTCCCATTGCTGGAAGAAGCTATTCGACAGCTCAAAGATCGTAGCCTGAGCCTGGACCTCTATGTCTGGCTCGCCTACCGCCTGCATTCGCTCCAGAAGCCGCAGCCGATCACCTGGGCGTCCCTCTACGGACAATTCGGCGCCGGTTACGACCAGATGAAGCACTTCAAGCCGCGCTTCGTCCAGGCCATGCAATACGCCCTCGCGGCCTACCCCGGCGCCAAAGTCGAAGGGGCCGATGAAGGGTTCATCCTGCATCCGAGCCGGCCTCCGATTGCCCGCCTGACCGCATGACGGTGTGGGGTAAAGCGACCGGTCGCCTAACCCCACACCCATCGCTTCTTGACGCCGCCCTCCCCTATCGCGCACCCTCAGCCGAATTTCACCGGTACCGCTCGCGACCTTTCACGCGACGCTCCGGCCAAACCGGCAGAGGTTGGAATGGGCCGAATCATCACCGTTGGCAGCAGCAAGGGCGGCGTCGGCAAGACCACGCTCGTCAACGCGCTTGCCGAGTTTCTCAAGCGCCGCGGCGCATCCGTTTTCTGCATCGATGCCGACCCGAACAAGAACCTGAGCGGGTGGCTTGCCGCTACCACGATGGTCGAGTTCCGGATCGTCCAGGCCGATGATCTGGTCCAGGTCGCGAATGAGGTCTCCACCAGCCACGACTTCGTGTTGGTCGACGTGCCTGGCGCCAACAGCACGGCGTTGGTCAATGCGATCGACATCTCGTCGCTTGTGCTGATCCCGACCAAGGCCGACGCGAAGGATGTCGTGGAGGCGTTCCGCACCTATCAGCACGTCGTGAACGCGATCACGAAGGCGCGGCGGTTCTCTCCGAAAGCGCACATACCCGCGGCCGCTGTCCTGTCGCAGGTTGACCGCCGGGCCTCGGTGGATCAGATCGCCCGAAAGCAACTCGAAGGCTTGTCGATCCCGACCCTGAAGGCGGATCTCGGGCTGAAGGCCTCAATCAACCATGCCAGCTTCGCACAGAAGCCGGCGCCCTACTCCGCCATGGGCGACGACATTGAAGCCATCGGCGCCGAGGCCCTCGCCCTGCTGGAGACCTTCCGTGGCTAAAGAGAAGGTTGCCGGGAAGGACTTCGAGGTGGTGCGGAAGCCACGAGTTCGGAAGCCGAAGGAGGCCCCACCCTCTCTGGCTCAATCGGCCTACCTGACAACGGTGATGAACACCGTCGCCGCGCCGGTTGAGCCCCCTCCCCCGCCGATGGTCCAAGCGATGGACGGCGACGTCTTCCCTCCCCTTCCGGAGGGACGGATTCCCCAGACCGTTGATGAGTTCATCAACCGGATCTCGGAACTCTGGGAAGACGCCCAACAGCGGTTCCTTCGGATCGGAGAGCTGCTGTCCATCGCGGAAACCCGACTGAGCGAGGAGGACCGGGCGGCTCTGTACGATGGACTGAACCGTCGCTTCGGGAAGTCGGCCCGCTCCCAGCTCATGAGCGCCTATCGCGCAATCCGCGACAACGTGGTGCCGGTCGAGGTGGCTGCAGCGGGTTACGGCACGGTCTACATGCTGGCCCGGCTGTCCGACGATGAGCGCCAGCAAGCGGCCGAGCGCGGCCTGCTGCGCCCGGATGTTCGGCAGTCCGAAGTTCGGCAGTTCTGGAAGGCCTTGCGTGGTCCGGCGCCTTCAAATGCCACGCGCCGGGCGGAACTGGAAGCGCGTCGAGCGAAGCTGCTGCTGGAGATCCAGAAAATCGACGACGAGCTTGCCGGTTTAATCAATTAAACCGGGCCGGAGTTTAATCGATTAAACCGGAGCCGTGGGGCTGGAGCGCATCCAACTGGTGATGCTCCAGCCCCTCCCCTTTCCGCCCTGTCCTATCGGTAAACCGCCCGGCACACGGCTTCGACTTTATCCAGGTCAAGCCAGTCGTCGGGACGGACCGCGGTTTCCATGTCGATCCAATACGGCCCCGTGGCGGCGATCTTTCTCAGCACCTCGGTCACGTTGCCGGGGCCGATCCCACCGGCATAGCCGACCAACCGGTTTCCGCCGGGATGCTGTGGCCACTCGTCCGGCGCCCTCCCCTCCCCGGCCGAGCGGTCGAACAGCCAGTCCACCGCCGTGCCGGCTGGGAACTCCAGGTCACGAGTTTGGGCGATGCCACGTGGCCCACCCCACTCTTCCATCTCCCGCCCAATCGCCCCGGCGTCTGGTGAAGGGTGGTTGACCTGCACCCGCCGAAACGGGGTCAGGTGGAGGCCGGTTGGCGTGCCGCCCATGATCCGTCGGGCATGCGCTCCGCAGAGGTGCGCGGCCAGCCGCGGGAACCCCGCGCACACGATGTGCGTGATCGTCCCTCGATCAGGATACCGGGCCTCCCTGCCCTGCCGGGACTCGCTGAACAGTACGCCGAACTCGACCGGGTAGACCGTGGCGATGTGAAGCGCGCGGGCAAGGTCCGTTCTGGCGTCCAGGCCGGTGAAGGTGATGAACTCAGGGGTGTGCAAGCTGCTGATGCTCATGCCGTTCGACCTCTCCAATGTGGGTGGTGGGCTCATGCAGCCTGCCGGCGGGAACGGGATCGCAGCCCTTCGCATCGCCGCTTGTTGCTGTACTCCAGTTCGGTGAGGTGGGCCGCCTTCGGCACCCTGTATTCCGGAGGTGGCGCCGCGTTGGTGATGCCGGATTGATCGCGAGCCTGCTCCATCCTGGTCCGCCTCTCCTGTGGGGTGATGCGTCCGGCCCGGAAATCCTCTTCGATCTCGGCGAACCGGCTCTGATAGGCATCGAGGCGCTGGTAATGATACGGCGGCGGGGTGGCGCCGGGGTTGGTGCTGGGCATGACGGGTCACTCCGCCACGATCTGGCTGCTGGTGTCGACGGCGAGCGCGATGGTCAGCGGCTGGACCCAGATGGGGTCGCTGCTGAGCATGAAGCTCTCACCAGACCAGGCGAGCAGGAGCGTGCGGCCCATCACCGACGCCATGGCTGCGGCGGCATCGGGCGGAACCATGTTTCCGATGTGCTCGCGCCATGCCGCATCACTGCTGCCGGCCAGCGTCAGGCAGGGATTGTCGAGATCCACGAGGCTCTGAAGCGCAGCCAGTTCCAGCGTCGTGAATGGGCGGTGCCACGTTCCATCGGTGGCCTGGATGACCGCCACCATCTTCTGGTCCGGGGCGGGCAGGCCGCTGACCGGCTCGCCAGCGACTTCCCGCGGGTCAGCAACGGACCAGCGGCCGTTGTTGTTCTTCGGGTGGCCCGTCACGGCTCCGCTGGTTTCATCCCATCCCAGCACGCCGTAATGCCCGCCCGTCGTGTAGGCCTCCTTCCCATCCCGGAAGCAGTCGGGCCGGGGATCGGCGACCGAGAAGGCCCCGTTGGGCGGCAGGGACTCGCCCGCCACGGCACCGGCGGCCTCGTCCCAGGTCCGCACCCCCAGCGCTCCGTTCCGGCGGTCGGTCGAGCAGCGTGGGTCCGCCACCGACAGGGCACCGGAGGTGAAGCCGTGGGAGGACGATGCGCTCCCGGTGATGGTCGATGACGGGTCTCCGTAGGGGATCACGCGGAGTTTGCTGGTGTGGGCGTTCGGGTTCCACTGGCACCGAGGGTCGGCAACAGAAAAAGCCCCCTGGCCGGTAGTGCTGGCCGCGATCACAGTCCCGGCGTATTCATCAAAGCCGGTCACCCGATACTTGCTGGTATGGCTCCCGACGGGCGCGCGGGGGTCGGCAACCGCCATGCCGCCAGAGGTTGGCCCCTGCCCGGCTGTTATCGTTGCGCAGGGCTCACCAAATCGGACGACGCGGTAGACGTTGTTAAACCGCCCCCGCTCGTTGTAGCGCGGATCAGCGACCGAATGCGGACCCTGGCCGGGCGATTTCACGTTGATGATGGCGCCGGTCGGTTGGTCCCAGGTGCGGACGCCGTACTGGCCATACTGATCAGCGCCTTCGGGGTGCCGAGGGTCCGCCACGCTGAAGGCGCCCGCGCCAGGGCGGGCATTGCCGGTGACCGTGCCGGACGGGTGCGCCCAATCCTGAACCCCGAGATAGCCGGTGCCTTCGCGGGTGCTGGTGGCGCGCGGGTCGGCCACGCTGAATCGTCCGGTGGTCGTGCCGGCGTTCCCCGTGATGGTCGGCGCCGTCCCTTCCCAGGGCAGCACACCAAGGATGTCGTCCCGCCACCGGCCGGCAGGCACGATCCCATAATCGGTCAGCACGCCGTCTTCGACGCGCAGCCGGTTCAGCGACCGCCAGTCCGAACCGGCTTCCACGAAGGCCAGCCGCACCCACGTCTTCCAGTGCAGGGACGGCACCCGATGCATCGGCCCGGCCAACGGGTCGCCGGGCAGGGGCAGGCGCTCCAGCACCTCGCCGACGCCGCGCAGGCGGCGCTTCGGCGGCTCGTAGAGGAACGGCGGCACCTTCGCCATGTGGCGGGCCACCATGAGGAACCGCTTGCGGCTCTGCGCCAGCCCGCCGATTTCACCGCAGTCGTGGACGGTCTCGGCGACGGCATAGCCGTAGCGGTGCAGCATCTTGATGATCTTGTCGAGCAGGCCCCGGCTGCGCTGGGCGATGCGGGGCACGTTCTCGAACAGGATCAGTTCGGGCGGATCGTCGCTCCAGGCTTCCAGCGTCAGGAAGACGGCGCGTAGCGCCAGTTCGTTGAGCGCGATGTACTTCGGCGCCTGCGCCGTCTTCGTGCTGATCAGGCCCGAGTTCCCCTTGCATGGGGTGGACATGAAGACGATGTGCGGGCGCTCGTTGCCGGCGGCGCGGCGGAAGTCCTCCGCCGTCGCCGGGCGCCAATCTGCCGGCGGCCCCTTCCCATGGAAGGCGACGTACTGGCGCCGGTCGAACAGGTCCAGCACGGTGCCCTTGATACCGGTCACCTTTTCCAGCGAAGCCGTGGCGACAGGATCGACGTCCACCGAGCCGATGCACCGGAAGACAGCCTCCATGTTGCCGACGCGGGCCGTGCCCCGGTTGAAGCCCTTCACACCGCCGCCGATGCCGCCGCAGACGTGGAAATGGCGGACCTCACGATATTCGGTCAGCATTGGTCACGCCCCCTGCCCGGCCATGAAGTCACGCACGGCCAGAAGCCGCGCCAGATGGCGGCGATCCTGCTGGTGAAGGCGCTGCTGCCGCTCGGCACTTCCCTCGTACCGGGTCGGGTTGCTGGCGACGACGCGGGCCTCATGGATGACGAGGTCGAGGGCGGACAGCGCATCCGAGACGGTCACGTTGGCGATCTCCGCCGGCGCGATCTCAACCTGGACCGGAGGCGGCGCCGTGATGCCTGGAGAGGCAAGCGGCGGAAGGGTGCGGGCCGGGTGGCTCATGGGACGATTTCTCCGGAGATGGTGACCAGCCGGCTCGCACGATCGGCGTCGGCGCCGGCGATGTGGGCTTCGGCGGTGCGGTAGCCGGCCTTGACGGGGTGGGAGAGCCAGCAGGCCAGATAGCCGACGGCGAACAGCGGCCAGCCGAGCAGGAAGCGGGGCAGGCGGGCGAGGGCGTCACGCATGGCCGGCGCTCCCGATGACGGTGGCACCGGAGCGAATGCTGGCCACCGCCGCCTCAAGCGTGAGCCGACCGGCGCGGGCAGGGGCCGCATTGGCGGTCCGGCGGTCGCCGTCCTGGTCGAGAAGGTCCGCCTGCTGGCGCAGCATGTCGGCCATCAAGGGCAAAGCTCGGGTGTTGCCCGCCGTCACCGGGCGGGCCGATAGGATCGGAAAGCGCATTTCAGTGCTCCAGGGAGAGCGGGGTGATTTCGGTTTGGCCGGGGATTTCCCGTAGGGCGTAAAGGCGCTCGAAGAGGGTGCGGCGGCGCGGGATCTGGGCGGGGTTTTGAACTGCGCCGGCAACGGGGGGATAGGGCGCCTGCCCCATCGCCGCCCTGCCCGGCTCGCCGGCCTCGGCTATGCGGCGCATGTCGCCTCCTGTGCCGCAGCGCGCCGCTCCAGCTCCCAGATCTGAGCCTGGAGCGCGGCGTCCAGCCGGGCGTGCACCTCGTTGTGAGCCTTGGTGACGTTGATCGTCACGGCATCGGCGCCATCCCCCTTCCAGGCCTTGGCGAACGCCCGGCCATCGGGCCGGACGCCGCTCATGATGGCCCAGCGCTCGGAAGCCGGGGCCTCCTTGCTCTTCGGCTTCGGCAGGGCGGCGGACGCGCCTTCCAGACGCTCGGCGTAGCAAACCGTCGGCAGCCATCCCGACTTCTGCCTTTTGTCGCCCGGCTCCGTCATGGTCGGCCCGAAGCGTTCAAAGACACTGCGGCTGGTGGCGTCACCATCCCCCAGGGCATAGGCGACGATCCGGGATAGCATCAGGCTCTTGAATTCGGTTCCCCGCACCGCGGCGAGAGCCTTCTTGACGGCCTGGAGATTGGGGTTGGTGGCGTACGTGATCGGGATCACGGCAGGTCTCCTCGGAGTTGCCAATAACGGAAGGTGGAATCGAGTTCGGCCCACAGGCTGGCCGCCTGTGAGCGGGGGGTGATCTGCCGCTTGCGATTGACGCCGCAGTGCAGGCAGACGGTGTCGGAGGCGTCCTCTATCGTCTCAATGGGCTCTCCGGCCCAGCGGGCGAGGAAGCGGCGGAATGCAGCATCGCGGCACCGCATGGCTGCCTGTGCCGCGGGCTTCATCTCGTCCCAGTTCTGACCAGGGCGACCGAGGAAGACCGGCGGTTTGGGTTCGCCGTCGTCATCCAGCTCCACGGCGACCAGAATGAACGAGGCGCCGGCCGACGCGTTCAAGAACAGGTCGGGCCGGTCGTGCGGGTGGAAGTCGAGCGCGACACGATAGCCGCCGTCGCCGTTCTGGCGGATGCCTTCAGGCGCGAGCCGGCACTCCATAGCCACGGAGGCGCGGGACGCCCGGTTCGGCATGGTGGGAATGGCGGAGATCGGGCGGCGGGGCAGGGCGGCGGCCTCGGTCACCGGCTCTCCCTTCCCTCGAAATCACGCTGATAGCCGGACAGCTTGAATGCCTGTTCGCGGGCGGCTTCCAGGAGAGCGCCGATCCAATATTCCACACTGTTCAGTTCCGAGATCGAGGTCACGCTGTCGAAGCCGAACATCTTCAGTTCGGCCACCAACAGGTCGCGGTTAAGCTCCCGGAGCGCGCCGGTCAGCCGGTGGTTGGCTTCCTCGAGGAGTGCATTGCGGTGATCGTTCGGCAGGTCCGGCCAAGGCCAGCCCAGTCGGCAGGTCTGCCGCGTCACGAGGCGTTCCAGAACGTCCAAGTGGTGGGAGGGGCCGTAATAGGGCAGGGCGAGAACCGGTTCATGCATGGGCCAGACTCCTGGAGCTGGTGCGCCGCGTTGCGACCAGATAGGCGACACCCTCGGGCGTCACGCGGATCACGCGGATGCGGTTGCTGATCTTGTGGTAGCTGACGTATCCGGCCTCCTGGCAGGCCTGGAACCGGGGATCATTCCAGGCTGAGGACCGGACCTTCAGGCCACCGCTGGCGGCGGCGATGGTGGAGAGATACGCGCGGGCGGCGCGGTCGAGGACGTCGCGGCCATCAGCCGGGGAAACCCGTTCGGCCCGGCGCCGGTGGGAACGGTCTGCACCACCACCGCACCCGGCGCAGCGGCGCGGGAAGCCGTCGCCGTCGTCGTCTCCGATCAACTCGCCGCATCCTTCGCACAGGGTGCCGTCCAGCATCATGTCGGCGATCTCACCCATGGATCACCTCCCCATTCTTGCGACGGATGAGCGTTTCGCCGGATCGGAGGGATACGGTGAGGACCCCCTGCTTGATGTCGACCTTGGCCGCCAGTGGGTGGTCGCAAAGGAGTTCGGTGGCCTTCCGGAACGACAGCGTGCGCAGACGCCGCTCCAGGGTCTCGGCAGTGTCACAGTGGGCCAGCCCAATGGAGAACAGGCGGTGCAGGATCACCGCTTCCGATGTCTGCTCAGCGGATGCCATCTCCGCCACGCGCTGTGCTTCCCACGGGGAAACGGAAAAGTTCTTCCGGAGCGTGTCACCCATGGACGGCCTCCCCTCGTGCGGAAGCGGGGTGCATAGCTGCTGGGGCAGGAGGCGTCGGGATCTCCTCCATCCGAAGCGTGTATGGAATCTTCCCCAGCGCCTCCTTCAGTTCGGCGGCCTGCTGGTCGAGGTCGGCATCGTCGAACCACGCACCCATGCCGACGAGCCGCGCGAGTTCGCGCGTCGCGTAGTAGCGCAGCGTGGCGGCGGTCATGACGGGCAGGGCGACGGATGAAACGCCCGGACCATGGGTGAGCGTCCGGACGGCCACCGTGATAGCGACGGCGAGATCCGTGGCATCTTGAGCGAACGATGCATGGGCACCCATCTCAACCCAGGTCGAGAGACGTCCATGCTCCTTCTCGGCATGGTGCAGGATCGTCCAGAGCGATTCCGCCGGCAGGATGACGTGGGTGGGGAGTGCTGGCTCAGCCATGACGGCGCCGTCCCTTCATCGGCAGGAAGTCCATGATCGAACGCGAGCGACAGGGAGACCGATATCCAGGGCATTGCAGTCCCGGCGTCTTGGCAAGACACCTGGAGCTGTTGGACATGGTTGTGTCCCCGGCCCGCAGCGTCTGTCCGCAACGGTGGCAAACCACCGGGTCATCAGGGGACCATTCCTGAAGTGCAGGAAATATCTGGCGGGAAAGCTGGCGGCGCGGATCACGCACGAGCCACCTCCAGGTCTTGCGCAACCAGGCGTCGGGTCGGCGCGGTGTTCATCGGGGTTGAGGAGGGCGCGGAAGGGCAGGGCAGGGCGGCGCGCCTTTGGGCTAGAACCTCCTTTCGCCCGCGCGTGGCCAGCTTGTCGGCGCGCTCATTCCCGGCGTTGCCGGCATGCCCCTTCCCCCACATCCAGGTGACGGTGTGCAGGGCGACGAGCTGGTCCAGTTCAGTCCAGAGTTCAATATTCTTGACGGGCTGCTTGTCTTTTGTTCTCCATCCGTTCCGTTTCCAGCCAGCAATCCACTTCGTGATCCCGTTGCGCAGGTACTGGCTGTCGGTGTGGATCTGCACGTTGACCGGACGGGTGAGCGCCTTCAGCGCCTCGATGGCCGCGGTCATCTCCATCCGATTGTTGGTGGTCTCCAGGTCGCCGCCGCAGAGTTCCTTTTCGGTGCTTCCCCAGATCAGGACCACACCCCAGCCGCCGGGGCCGGGATTGGGATTGCAGCCGCCGTCGGTGTAGACGTGGACGATCCCAGCCGGCACCGCGGGCGGGGTACCGGCGGAGCGCCGCGATGTCGGCGCTTCCGCCGCCGACACGACGCCGTGGACATCCCGGAGGTGCTTCAGCAGGCGCGTCGGATTCTTGAAGGTCTTCCGGCACAGTGTGCAGGCGGTGCGAATAGAGCGGCCCATAGTGGTCAGTCCTTGGGGTCCAGAGGTAGTCCCAGCACCCGCTCCCGATGCTTGACCAGACCCATGGACCGCTCCCCACAGCGCCGCACGTGGATGAAGCTGAAGAGGGCCGCGTCGTAGGTTTCGGCCATGCCTGTGTCGATGAGGTGACGGGCGAAGGAATCCGTGAGCTGGGTGGCGTGGCGAGGTGCTGAGCGCACCTCGCTCGTGGATCGGGAAGGGGAGGGGAAAGCGAGCATGTCGGGAGCCCTTACGCCGCCTGGGCGTTCTGGCTGCCGGCATTCGGGGCGGCAGCCGTCACCGCGGCGAGCGGCTGGGCGACGCCGGCGCTGATCCAGTAGGTCCGGCCGATCTTGGCCTTCTCCAGGTCCGGGACCTTCCGTCCCTTCAACGCCTCGGCATTGAACGTCATGCAGATCACGGCGGCCATGCCGACGCGCTTCAGCATGACGAACAGCCCGTTTCGGCTCTTGTTGTCCAGGATGTCGGCGGCGTCGAGGATCACCAGCCGGTCACCAGCCCGCTCGGCGAGGGCGATTTGCAGGATCGCACGCACCCGGTACTGGTCGGAGGAAAGCTGCGGGCCCAGACCGGAAAGCTGGCTGTAGGGCCGGCCGCCGTAGCTGATGCTCATGTCCGGTTCGATCCGGACGGCCTTCCAGCCAGCGGCATCGCACAGCGGGCGGACCATGCTGTCGTTGAAGGTGTCGAGCACCCTCTGCGTGTTCGCCTGCCGCAGACCAGTCGGCGCGAGGATGCCGATGATGGCGGACATCGAGGTGATCTGCCGGGCCAGAGCATCGGCGCGGGCCTTGGTCTGGTAGAGGCTGAGGCGAAGCTGTGCGACCGCCGCCGCGTCACGGGCCTTCTGCACCGCTTCCGCAGAACCGGATTTCCCGGCGCTATGCGCCTCCAGATCGGTGAGCTTCCGCTTCGCCGATTCCGCTCCGGCGACGGCGCGCTGGGCGTCGTCGAGCGCACGCTGTGCATCCGTGAGAGCCTTGCGCGCCAGATTGAGGTCGCCGCGCGCCTTGGACTGCTTCCCTTCGGCGCTCGCCTGTTCCAAGCGACGTTTCTTCAGCTCGTCGTCGGCGACATGCTCCGCCTTGTCGAGGCGCTCACCACCGACCCCGCGGTGGTAATGGACCTTGCCCTGGCAGTGGGGGCAGGTCAGGCCGCTGTCCGGTTCCGCGGGGAGCAGGTTCGCCACCGCGAGGTCGGCGTCCCTCATCACTTTCTCGGCATCGACCACCGCTACCTCGGCGTCGAGCTTCTTCTTGCTCGCGGCCTGCTCGGCCTCCTTCAGTGCGTCGAGCTTGCCGGCATCGACACGGAGGCGGTCGAGTTCGGACTGGTCCACCGCCTGTTCGGCAACAACCGTCTCCAGTGCCGTGTTCGCCGCCGTGAGAATGGCCTGCAAGCCGTCGGCAGACACCTCGGCGAGATCCGGCGCCCAGCCGTCCGGCTTCCAGTCCTGGATTTTCTGGTCGCCGAAGGCCTCGCCGGACACCTCGGCCCAACGGCCCTTCAGTTCGGTGCGCTCCCCCTCCAGCTTCTTCAGGGTGCCGTCCCAGCCGCGCGTCTCGATCTGCCACCAGAGCCAGTGGACAATGTTCAGGCCGACACCGACCGACTTCAGGAGCTTGGCGAAATCCATGAGGGAGAGGGCCGGGTCGGCGGTTTTCCCGGCCTCCTCCAGGGCCTTGTTGATGGACACCGCGGCGGGTTCATCCTTGAAGCCGGCGTCTGCCAGGGCGGCGGCCAGATCCTCGCGGGTTGGCGCTGTCTTCAGCAGTTCACCCAGCACCAGGCCGCGCTTCTTCTGGTCGATGTCCACCAGGGAGTCGAGGCCGGCGGCGATGCGCCCCAGCGTGGGCGGGGTGCCGGTGCTGCTCACCTCGGCCTTCGGATAGGAGACCGAGATGGACCCGCCCGGCACGGTGATCGTGACGGAGCCGGACTTGGCGCCGTCCTTCACCAGCGCTTTGACGTCCTTCTTCAGATAGCCGTGGAGCGGGTCACCGGCCATGGCGCCGGCGATGGCCTTGGCGACGGAGGACTTGCCGTTGCTGTTCTCGGCGGCGATCAGGGTGACGCCTTCGCCGAAGGTGATGTCGGCGCGCTCCAGGATCTGGAAGGCACGGATGTTCGCGGTCAGCATCTGCAGTTACTCCCCGAAGAGGTTGTCGGTGCCGGCGTCGTCCGGCGGGAGGTCGGGCATGGCCTCTTCGGCGGGCGGTGCATCGGCGCGGCGCGGGTTCTGCTTCGGCTCACGCGTCGTCGTGGCCTGCTGCTGCGCGGGGGCGGGTTCCCGCTGCTGCTCCGCGCCGATGTCGTTGTTCATCGGCTGGTCTTCGCCATGCTCGATCAGCGGGGCTTCGGCTTCGCCAGAGGCGACCGCGCGCACGAGGTCGGGATCGGTCATCTGGGAAAAGTCGATCTGACCGACATCGGCACCGTCATCGATAGCCGCCGCCGCCGCGATCTGCGGGGTGATCGGAACCTTCTTGCGGAGCCGCTTGGTGCAGGACTTTTCGACCATCTGGTCTTCCCACATAACCCACGGCGTCTCGGCCAGTTTGCGTTCCGCTTTCTGCCGCTGGTCCTGATTCCGGGCATTGTCGATGCCACGGAGGAGTGCGCGGTAGGTTTCCGAGCGGGAGCGGATCTTTTCGATTTCCTTCCACGGGACGACCGTGGGAATGAGGTCGACACCGCGTTCGGTTTCCAGCTTGGCATAGGCATAGCCAGCGACGATCCGTCCGGGATCATCGACCAAATAGTTCGGCTCGTATTCGAACACGATGTCGGCGGCATCCTTGAAGACAAACCGGTCGTGCTCGTAGATCGCGCCTGCGTTCACACGCGTGATGCCAGGGCTCCGATACATCAGTTCCTTCCAGCCTTGGGCGCCGATCTGGAACTGGCACTCGTAATAGTCCTCCCACTCGTTGTCCCCGACCTTGCGCCGGGTCTTGTACGGGAGCAGCCACGCAAGTTGCTGGGGCGTGTTGGGCTCCAGCGCGAGCGCGGTCGTGGTCATCGTCGCGCCGAGGACCGTGCGCGGATCGCACTTCAGCAGGTCCGGCGTCCGGTTGATCGCGTTGATGATCAGCCGGGTCATGCGCTCCGGGTTCATGTGCTTGCCGGCCACCGCCGCCAGTCCCTTGCGCACGCGTTCGCTTTCCAGCAAGTCGAGGATGCCTCGCTTGTTCTGCTGCGCCGGGACCAGCGCGGGGCGCGCGCCACCACCATCAGCCATCGTCGTTACTCCTTGTCGTCGGTTTGATGCTCACGGCAGAAGTCCGTGCCCCAGGCCGGGCAGAAGCGGTCGCTGCAGAGCTTCGAAGAGGGGTTGGCTGCGAAGGCCCACGGATCACCGGGCTCAATGCCCTGAACCGGGTCGCCTTCCCGCCAAATCTTAAGGTCGGTCTGGATGTGCCGGATCACCGACCATGCCGCGGTTTCCGCGCCGGCGAGGTCATGAAGGAAGGACTGCGGGTCCGGCTGCGGCTTCTTGATGGAGGCCCGCTCGATGAAGTCCTCGGCCAGCCCCTGGACATCATAGCCGTGGGTCTTCGCCAGCAAGGCATAGACGCCGAGCTGGGGCTTGTGGTTGCCACGCTTTCCGGTTTTCAGATCGCGGACCCGGTGAGGTTCCCGCGCCAGCACGTCCTGCTGCCCGGAGACGATGATCTCCGCGGTGACCTGAGCCTCAAGCCTCTCCTCCACCAGAACGGGCTGAACCAGCGGAGCCACCGCGGCGTTGTAGGCGCGTGTCATCCGGACGACCTGCTGCTCGGCAACAGAGAGGGAGCCGGTCGTGCTGTCGTAGATCACGCCGTCGCGGATGCCTTTCCGGACGGTCTCCACCGCGCAGTCAGTCGCGACATCGAGCGGAGGGAGATTCCCCGTCTGCGCCTTCTCGGTAAGAGCCAAAGCCGCACCGGCATGAACCGCGGTTCCGACTGCGGCGCCGATGCCGTTGGGCAACTGGCGGAGGTCGTAGCCAGCGGCGACGATCTCGCGGGGAATCTGCCTCGCTGCCCAGCGGCGCGGGCAATCCGGATAGCCGCTGAGCGAGGATGCGCGGATGACGAGCGGTGCCGTCCGAGACGAACGAAGCGCCGTCGAGTTCAGCATCATGTTCATGGCGCGGTTCCTTCTATGCCTGTGCCGTCCCGCCCGCGGTCAGGCCGCGGCGCCGGACTGGTCGCCGCCGCTGTTGCCCAGCGCCTTGGTCATCTCGAAGAGGCGCTTGCGCACGGTGGAGTCGGGGATGCGGTAGTAGGCGCGCACCAGCTCCAGCGTTTCCCGCTTGGCCATCGGGTCCGGTTCGGAGGAGTCGGCGCTGGTGGTGCACACGTCGTCCGTCACCGCCGCCGTGGTCGCCTCCGACATGTCGTCGAAGAAGAAGGACACCGGCACGTCCAGGACGCGGCTGAGGTCGAACAGCCGGCTGGCGCTGATGCGGTTCGCGCCGCGCTCGTACTTCTGGACCTGCTGGAAGGTCAGGCGGAGGGCGTCGCCCAGCTTCTCCTGCGACATGCCGAGCAGGGTGCGGCGCAGACGGACGCGGGCGCCGACATGGATATCGACGGGGTTCGGGGCCTCGCCGTGCAGCGGGCGCCCCGTGGCGCCGCGGCCGCGCTTGGGCGTGCTCATGCTGGAGCAGGGGAGCGATTCAGCGGAAAGGCGGCGGGAGATAGCGTTCATGGGATTCAGGCTCCGTGCTGGAGAAGGGCAGGGGAGGAGAGGGTGTGGGGAGAAGCGACCGGCAGCTTCTGAGGCCCGGTGCCGCACTGCTGCGGCGCGTGGTCAGCCGTCGCTTCGGCGATGAGGATGGCGGTGTTCGCCGTGGTGTAGCGCGTGGCCCACATCTCGATGTGCGGCGGGGCAGGGCGGGTCTTCCGGATCGACGTGCCGGGGCCGCAGACGGTGTCCGCGCCGAGGAACGTCACGGGGGCGCCGCTGGTCATCCCGGAGGGGGCGGCAGGGGCAGGGCGGCGTAGCTGAAGGCGATCACGACCTGGGCCGAGGCGACGACGCTGCCGTTGATGCGGTTCTCGAAGACCGTGGAGTGGTGGTGATGGGAGGTGGCGACCATGGCGGTCAGGCCTCCACCGTGTGGTCGGCGCTGATCACGGTCACCCGGTTCAGCAGGTAGCAACCCGAGATGCCCTTGAGCAGGATGACGGCGCTGTGGCCGCTCAGTAGCCACGCCTCACTGGTCGTGACGGTGACGTGGCTGGTTCCGTCGTCACGGCGGACGACTACCTTGGTGCCGACAGGGTGCTGGCTGTTCCAGGTCTCGACCTGGGCGGCGAGTTGCGCTGGGGAAGGGGGCTGGCGCATCGGTCAGGCTTCCGGCTTGCCGAAGGCGCCGCAGTAGCCGACGGCATGTGCCTCTACAGGCTCCCCGATCCCATTGGAGCCGGGCGGAGTGCAATCCTCTTCGGACCAGCGCCACGCCATGCAGCCGGAGGCGACGCAAAGGCAATCACCATCCGGTTTGTTGGTTCGGACGCGGTTAACGGAACTCGGCGGGTCGGCTTGGTCAGAAGCTCGCGCGTGCGGACACCACTTCGTGCGTGCCTCTTCCTCGGTCATCATCATGCTGATCACTCCGCAGCGGCAGCCGGCATTCCCTGCCGGCGCCTGAACTGTTCCCACTCCGCCCGGAGCATCAGCGTCCCGTCGTCAAAGACGATCAGGTCCCAATCCGGGCGGAACTTGAAATTCCTGATGAAATTGCCGGCCTCCCAGCGCAGGCGGCGCTCCGCATCCTCAGCCGAGTCCGCCAGCACGTTGATGGTCTGGAGGTCCCCCCACTTGTCGGTGAAGTCGGCGTAAAAGCGGAAGCGCTCGGCCATGGGGTTCAGCCCCCCACCGCTTCGCGGCGTCGGTTCACCTGGGCCAGAGCCGGCAGCAGATGAGCGGCCAGCACCTCGACCGGGAACCGTTCGCGCAGCGCGGAGACCGGCACGTAGCCGTCCTGGTCCGCATGCTGGCGGAGAGCCGTGCCGATGGCGGTCGTAGCGGCGGTGGTGTTCCGGAAATCCATCACGCCACCCTCAGGTCCATCGACCGGCCCCGTGCGAACTCCTCCGCCCGGTCACGGCTGGCGAACGGTCCTTCGGCACGCCCCGCCGCGGTGAGCGGTGCGACGTAGAACCCGGCGGTCGGGTGCCGGGGGCCGACCTCGTTCTGGCCGACGAAGTAGATTTCCGGCTCGTTCGGCTTCTTGGTCACGCTGCACCTCCCACCGGAAAAGCGGCGGGGCCACCGTTGACCATCCCGGCGAAGCCCGGCCCGGCCAGGCGGACGCGATCCACCGGAGCGCTCCAGCTCGACGTTTCGGCGAAGACGACGCCGTTGCTGCAGGGGCTGAGCCGGTCGATCTGCGCCGCCGGCAGCGTGACGAGTTCGCTGGCGTGCTTGACGCGATCACCGATCTTGAAGCCGGAGCAGAGGGGCTGGGCGCTCATGCGGCCCTCCGCTTCTTCGTCTCGGCCGTCGGCGCGGTGAGGATGGTGATGGGAATGGGCTTCCGGAGGGCGACCAGCCGGTCGGCGATCTGTTCGTGACGGCGACCGACATGCGTCAGGCCACGAGCGAAGCAGTTCGCGGCGATGCCGCGGTGGAAGCGCGCGCAGATGGTGACGCAGCGCTCGGCGTCGGCGGGGAGGTCGGTGCGGTCGCGGTTCGGGCGGAAGTCGGCCATCACGCCACCTCGCTCGGCGTGGGGACGTCGGGCGCCGGCGCGGCTTCCACCGCGAGCTCCTCGACGTCCGGGGTGGTCGGCAGGGCGACGAGCTTCTCCTTGGCCTCGGCGATCACGGCGTCGAAGTCGAAACCTTCGGCGATGACGGTGCTGCGGAAATCGGCGGTGGCGGCTTTCACGGAGACGAACGGGGCGACCTTCAAAGCAGAGGGACGAGCCGTGATGTCGATCGTGATCGCCGCGATGACGCCCGGCTCGCCGGGGGTGAGCCCGACTCCGGTCACATACCGCTCCGGACGAACGAAGCGGCCCACGGCCAGCTTCATGAGGTTGCCCGCCTGCTCGACGGGGGAGAGCGGAGCCGGTGTAACCGGAACCGTGTTCGGCAGGGGCGCATCTTCATCAGTGGCCCCCTGCGCCTCGGCAGCGACCGGCGGCGCCAGGACATCGGCCAGAGCGTGGAGATAGTCGGCGAGGTTCTGGACCGGTTCGGTCCCGCGCTGTCCCCAGGTCGGCAAGCGCCCGAGAACCGCCTGAAGGTGGGCCCGCAATTCGGGGGAATAGGGCGAGAGGATTTCCTCATCCCCCGCCACACCGAGCGAAAGGAAGCCGCACATGTAATTCATGGCCGCGTTCGCCGCGTCCGCGTGGATGACGTGCTTCGGCTGTCCCGTGGGGTGCGTCTGGTTCAGATCCATGGCGATGTCGCCCTTGTTGATGGTGCTGATCGGCTTACCGGGAGGTCCGGATCGTCTCCGGGCTTCCTAGGAAGCCGCCGGGCGGGATGGCGCCCGGTGGCTCGGTTCAGGCCGGCGGGGGCCGCCGTTACTCGTCCTCGTCCGGCTCGCTGCCGCCCTGGTCCTCGTCGCCGTCCTCGTCGTCACCGTCGTCCAGGGCCTCGACCTCGGCGTCGGTCGGCTCTGTGCTGGCGAGCTGGGTCGGCTTGGTGATCACGCTGTCTTCGTCGGGCATGCCCATTCTCCTTTTCGGCTTGCGATGTGCCGCGGCTTGCGGCTGGCTGGCTGATGGGCCGGGCTTGGCGCGCCCGGCTGGCGCATTCCGTTTGTCAGGTCTGGTTCAGCCCGGAGAGGATCGGGCTCCATACACCGGCCGTTTCGGTGCGGTTGCCGCCGTCCTTCTGCTGGGCAGTGGTGCTGGCTTGGCTTGCTGCGCGGGGTATTGCCTCGGCTCCCCCGACCGGTGCGACTGGGGGAAGCCCACCCATCGCCCAAAGCAGCGCCAGCAGGATCAGTTGAAGCGTGCGGCCCTCCTCTTCTTGGTGCAGCGGAAGGGGTGCCATCCCCTTCTACTGCATCGACCCCCACCCAGCGGTCAGGCCGGGTAAGGGGGTGAGGTGGCCGGGATAAGTCCCGGCAGGCTGCCGTCTTGACTCCTCCGGCTGAGGAGATGGCGCGCCCTTACTCCGCCAATTCCCGGCGCATTGCGGGAGCCGAAGCTGGGACCTACTGACCAAGGCCGGGCCTGTGCACCGGCGAGCCTTGGCGTTCGGCCCCGCATCTGGTGCCGGGGCGGTCGGGCGGGTCGCGCTCGACCTGGGGCTGGTCGGCGTCATCCAGCGGACGCGGCCAGTTCCCCCAATCGACGGGGCGCTCACGCGGGACAAAGATGCCGCTCATGAGGTCCCAGAGGTCGTCGGGCATCTCGAATCCCCTCCTGTTGGGGCCAGCATCGGGCCGTGCTGGTGTCGGGCCGGGCCGGAGCCCGCTCTCACGGCCCCGAACCCCTGCGGCCGGACCGTTAGGGGCTGGAGCGCGCCGGGGCGCGAGGGCCGGTTAAGCGGTCAAGAAGCACCGTCATTCGGCTCGGGAATCTCGATGTCCTCGATCTCGCTGATGCAGGATTCGAGGTGGGCGATGACGTTCCCGCCTTCGCGCTGGATGGCTTCGAACTCGGTCTTGGAGATCATCACCCACTTGCCGTCCGCGATTTCCGGCGTGACATCCAGAGCTTCACGAAGGTCTTTGATGTCCTGCTCAGCGGAGGATTTGTCGGAGTATTTGAAATCGGGCATGGCAACAGGCATCCATCCGAAGGTGAAGTGGAAAGGGCTTACTCGGCGGCCTGCCGCATGCTGACGGCCTTCCGGGCGGTGATCAGGCGGACCGGGACGCCGGTTCCGGACTTGGCGAACGTGCCGGCGGGGAGCTGCTCGACCCCGGCGCTGATGTCGGAGAGCCAGTTCCGAAAGTCGCGGCACTCGCGCTCCTGACCGTTGAAGCCGTGCTCGCTCATGATGGCGACCAGCCGTCCACCCTCACGCAGCAAGCCGAAGGCGGCCATGACGTGGCGGATGTCCTGGTTGCCGGTGAAGGGCGGGTTCATCACCACCTTGTCGAAGCGACGGCGTTCACGCTTGGCCCACTCCAGGAAATCATCCTGGTGAACCTCGATGCCGCCGATGCGGCTCAGCACCTCTGCGTTGACCGGGTCGATCTCCACGGCCACCACTTCGGCGCCCCGCGCCAACATCGGCTTGACCAAGCGGCCATGGCCGGCTTCCGGTTCCAGCGCGAGGTCCCCCGCCCGGATGCCGGCCAGTTCCGCCATGCGCTCACCCAGGTCTTCGGGGGTCTGGAAGAACTGAAGCGTCTGCTGGCGGTTCAGTGCCTTTCCGGTGCCGAGTGCTTCCTCCAGGATTGCGCGAGGATCTTGGGCGAAGAGGTGGCCGCCGGCCTTCCGGTTCCACTTCCCGCCCATCGCGGTCAGCACCTTGTTCACGGCGTCGTACAAGGGACGTGCGAGCTGGCCGGGCGGAAGGATGATGGCGTTGCCCTGGACGGTGGCTTCGCCGAGAACGGCGGCGACCTCGGGCGAGACGGTGACGGTCTTGATCTTCATTGAGCGATTCCAGTCGAGGCGTTGGGTGCCGCGTCGGACGGTCGGGCCACCCGGACGGGCCGGTTTTCCGACCGCTTCACGCCGTAGAGGCGCAAGACCTCCCTGATGACCGGGGCGGCGACGTCGTCGGGGTCATCCGCGATGGTCCAATCCCAGACCCTCTCGATCCCCTCGGCGGCGTTCATCGCCGCCTCGGCGCTCGGCGCCACGCCGATCAGCGCGCCGGTCGGCAGATGGGTCAGATGCCAGCCGTCGTCGTCACCATGGACGCCGAAGGCGCCTCGGGCCTTGCCGAAGTCCACCGCCCCTGGGCCGCCGCGGTTCATGGCGATCAGGAACGGGTAGTGCGTCCAGGTGGAGTGCGGGGCAGGGGCGTTGAGTGGGGCAGGGGAGGCCATGGGTCCCTCTGGCGTTCAGTGCTTGGAGGAAGTCCGCCGGGGTGCTTGCAGGTTCAGCGCACCCCGGCGACAGGCGGGGAAGGGAGGTCAGGCCGCGGCGGCGGGCGTCTCGGCGGTCTCGACGGCGCCCACGTCCTGCGAGGCGGGGGCGACGTCCTGCTCGGTGGTGTCACCGGCGCCGGCGCTGGCGACCGCGACCGGCACATGCAGGAAGGCGATGCCGTGTTCCGTCAGGTAGTCGGTGTCGAGACGCATCCCCGTCACGCCCTCGGTGCCGGTTTCGCGCTTGATGATCTCCCACAGCGCATCGGCGTCAGCCTTGTTCTGCCCGATCAGGTCCTTCACCTGACCCATAAGCGCTTTGATCTGCTGGGCGGTGGCGTCGTGGTTGGCGTCGAGCTGACGCGCGGCGTCGATGGCGGCGCCCGTCAGCTTGATCGAGCGGGTCTGGCGGCAACCCTCGCAGCCGCAGCCGCCGAAAACCTCGGTGATGGAAACGTCGAGCATCGGTGATCCTTGATGGTGGTGGTTGGCCGGACCGGATGGGGCCGCCCTCAACGCCTCATGCCCCACCCGCGGGATCGGCGCGGGTAAGGGGCTGGGAACCGAGAAGGGGAGGGGAGTGATCAGGACGTTGCGGGATGCCCCGCCCTGCCCTTCCGGCTGGGCAGCATCGGCGAACTGATCGCCCAGAGATGCCGGGCCTCGTCCACCACGCCCATGTCCTGGGCCGCGCGCTCCAGCACCGGCGCTATGACCGTGCGGCAGGCGACAAGAAGGTCCTGATCAAGATCGGCGTCAGCGATGCTGCGGAGGGCAGGCTGGCCCATGGCGGTGTCCTCTTCCGGGTTGCACGCTCCGCCCTGAGAAGGTGCCCGCCGACCGGCTCGACCGGCGGGCACAGTCTAGGGAGGAAACGCCCAGCGCTCGAACGAGCGTAGGAGCGCGTACCCCTTGGGTGGTGGTGTGAACCGCTACCGTGCGGGGTACGGGAGCAATGTAAGCGAAACTTACTTTAGCATGCAAGGGAAAAAAGTAAGCGCAACTTTCATTGACCGGGTCGGCGTGCAGTTCGCCATACTCGGCATGGTAGCGCACAGCGTTAGGCGTGCGTACTTTTGTACGCGGAGGATCAGATGCGAAGGCGTTTTGTAGCAACGACCTTGTGGGTTGTAATCGTTGGCACTTCAACAATTGTTCCGGCCGAGACGGGCATACAAAAGGCTCAGAGAGATTTAGAAGAAACAGCAATCAATATAGTCAACGGACCATTGGAGCGCTTTCAGAATGAGGATCGCGGTAACTGCACCTCTGATAACCTAAAGTCTGCTGCCGGAAAGGCGTTTGGAATTTACAACGTCTATGCCCAGCGTAGGGGCCTGGACTTTGAAGCCGCAATTGTGCCAGCATCATCATTTTTGTACGTTGGCGATACTGCTGCAAAATATGGATGTAAGGTTATTGCACGGGAAATGTATATGGCTGTGATTGATAGCTATTATGGAGCCGCTTATAGCGGTGTTAGAGAACGAGCAAAAGTCCGGCTCGACGTCCTGAAATGAAGCTGCCGGTTCGGCAAGGATCATTTCGGAGCCGAGAGGCCGCCGCATCCCCGCGCTCATACGCGAGTAATAATCTTTCTGCTTTTCAACCACAACGGCAGAGCGGTCGGCCAGCCTCGAAACTTATCCACCCTGGAGCCGCTCCGGGTGTCGCGCTAACCCAGAAGCGTGCTGGGCGGGGGACATTGCGCTCGCTATGGCGACCGGGGGTGTGAGCCGGTGCCTGGAGCGCCAGTGACCGGGGCTGGCCTGTCGGCTGTCCACTGTCCGCTGGGTCAGCCACACCAGTCACTTCGCGTGTCGACTGGCGCCTATTTGCGACAGCCTGCCGCACTCTGATTGCGGGTGTATCCTTGGCTCTGGTATCGGTGGAATGCATATGCACCGATTTGGAGCGCTATTCATGCCTTCTTACACGGCTCCGGAACCACTCAAGGCAGCATCCTGGGCCATCGCCTCAGCCAATGCCTTTGTACTCGGCGCGGCCTCTGCCAAGTTCCTGGGCCTGAAACTTCCGCCGGGCGAAATGGCCTTCATTCGCGCTGTCCTTGTGGCGGTGGCGATTGCTGGGCTCTGGCGATACGCGACCAGAATCCGAGAGGCACGGGATCTCGGGTGGCATGCTGTCCGACTTGCCCTTGGGGTGACGGCTGGCTACTCCTTCATGCATGCCATCACCCTCATCCCCATTGCTCTGGTCAGCCTCATCTACTTTTCCCGCGTGCTCCTGCTCCCCGTCACCGCCAGATTGATGCTGGGCGAGCGGGCCTCGGCGGCCGTCTGGGTGGGGGTGGTGTTCGGGACGGTTGGCGTCGTCTTGTCCACCGGGAGCATTCCATCCGTCGAAATGGGGCTTGGCGTCGCTCTAGCCGGATTGGCAGCGATCACGTCCGCCGGATCTCAGGTGGCGGTACGCCGCCTCACCATGTCCAACGACCCGGCGCTGATCGTGTTGATCTTCTCCATCGGCTCGGCGCTGGCCCTGAGCCCTGCCGCTGCGGTTACATGGGTGACACCGGCGCTCGCTGACATTCCTGTGCTGGGACTGATCGGAGCGTTTGCGGTTGTCACACAGTTCTGCGCGGCCAAGGCCTTCTCCAAGGCACCGGCTCCCTTCGTCGCGCCGTTCGACTTTCTGACGGTGCCGGCCGCCGCCGTCGTTGGTGCCCTGCTGTTTGGTGAAATTCCCGGCGCGGAGATGATCGTCGGCGGCGCAGTTGTCCTCGGGGCTGTGGCAATCGTTACGTTCTTCGAGGCGGCCAATTCAGAGGCGCGATCTGCCCGCGCCTCGGCACGTCTACAGCGATAATACCAGTATTCGCACGTCAAAGAGCAGACAGCCAAAGACGCGCCCCGCCTCATAACCTCTACTTACCCGTAAAATCATGTGAAGTATCTCACACATGGAAGCATGCATATTATTGTATGCAAGCGCTCTGTTGTATTAACCGCCGCCATGTCTGAAATTGGATATGACAATCCTGATAACCATGCTAGCATCACCGGAAGTTTTCTGTTTGCCGGTGCCCGCTCATGGTGATGCACAACCTCCCCGTTGACCTGTCCAGTCCAGCCCTGTCGCTGGTCGAGGCCGCTACTGAAGTGGGCGGAGCGGTGGTGATGTACGCGCCTGACGACAGCATCGCCTGGGCAAACGATGCTCAGCGTCGTCTCGTGCCGGAACTTCGCTACGGCGCCGAGGAGACCTACGAGACGATTTTCTGGTGTATGCTAGAGACAGGCCGCATCGGAAACAAGATGGCGGCAAGCAACCCGCAGCAATGGCTAGCCTTCGCTGTCGCTACCCGGCATTCGATGGCGAACCTGGAGTTCGTGAACACGTACCCTTGGGGGCAAATGCTTGTCTCCCAACTGCGCCTGGACAATGGGGTAAGCATCCAGGCGCGCGTCGATCTCGCAATCGCTGGGGTTGATCGGTATTTCAACGCCCCCGCGGTCGGCGTTGGCGTGGTGATGGCCGCTAAGGCGCAGCGCGAGTTGAAGACCTTCCAGGCCACATTGGACGGCCTGGAGCTTGGGTTGGCGCTCGTGAACCGCTCTGGCAGCATCATCCACGCGAACGGCAGCATGCGAGACCTGATCAAGAAGTGCGATGGGTTAGAAGAGGCGGCCAATCGCTCGTTGTGCGCCTGCGATCAGTGCGATGATATGATGCTCCAGCGGGCGATTTCATTGGCGGCGGAGCGCCCGATGCGGACGCCCGTCCTGGTCCCAATCCGGCGCCTGAATGGGCGCTCCCCGCACCTCCTGGCGGTGTCCTCGGGGGCTTCTCCGGGAACTGCGGTCGTGGTGGTGTCGAGGTTCGGCGAGAGCATCGATGACATCGCGTCTGCGCTCCAGCAGGCATTCAACCTGACGGCGGCAGAGGCCCAAGTAACCGCTCGACTGGGCGCCGGAATGTCGATTGCCGAAATATCGCATGAGCGAGGTGTGTCGGAGGGCACAGTTTACAATCAAGTAAAGGCGATCAAGGCGTCTCTGCGTCGATCAAATTTCGCCGCGAAAGGACTTCATGATATCTCAGCATTGGTCATGAAAGTCGCGGCGATTGCCCGCGCGTTTCGCGCATAACTAGGAGGATGGCTCGGGCTATGAGCAATATTTACGATTTCAGCAAGCACAAGAGCGCCCTGCAATCGCGAACCGGCTTCACGGACGGGCAGAACGAGCAGGCGTGGACCGACCTGGGCATTCTCTTGGAGGGCATGCAGAAGAACCAAGCCGTCCCATACCCGGTGACCGCCGCTGCCGACGAAGCTCTGCACCTGCTGCTGGAAGATGGCGCCGCGGTCCAGAAGCTCGCGGAGACCCTTTTCGGCGAAGGGGCGACGATCATTCACGACCCGACCGCCTACGGGACGCCGGAGTTCGCCGCGGCCTGGGCCAACACCCGCGGCGCCTTCGCTGCGCATGGCGTCGACCTCCCCGCCGATTACCGCGACGCCGACAAGGCCGATGCGCGCAGCGCTGCCGCGTGTTGGCTACTGATTCACAAGGCAGCGTAAGTCAACGCCCCGGCGGCCTTGGCTGTCGGGGCGCCCGTCCAGCCGCCAGCGGCGGAGGGATGCGGGTGCTGATGCACAATAGGGCCTTAGCGGATACTCCCGCTGACAGAGATAGCGACCGGCTTATTCCTGCCGTCGCCAGAGCCTCACTCCGCCGGCCAGCGCCGGCAAGCAGTCATGCATACGGAGGAATGCAGATGACTAGCATGAAGGAAAAATCTTTTTTTGCGAACAAAATATCTAGCGTAAGGAATTCTGAATTGCCGCACACCTCGGCGCACCTCGGCGGGCTAAGCCGCGTGGCTATCGGCGACCGTAAAGGGTATGCTCTACCGGAGGCTAAGGAGTCGTCGAAATGACTTGGTGGAGCGACCTGACCATTCCGCAGATGGTCCTCGTAAACAGCATTGCCCGCTTGTCTGATAAGGATAAAGCGCTAGTTAATTCGATAATTCAGCGCTTCAATGCTTCCCACTTGAACGCAGTAACTGGACAACCATCGCCTGGACCACGCTCTGTTGGTCAGGAGTCAAATTTTTGATCTGCGCAACCCATGACGACTTTTCCTCATCATTGGCAGAGGGTTCTTTAGCGCTGGCATGGAAGATTGCCCGCTCTCCTGGAGGAAGGAGCGTTGCCAGATAATTCACGTCAAGATCATAGACCTCTGCGACCGATGCGAGATTGTGCGGTCGCGGGTTATCCTTGCCTTTTTCCCAGTTGCCTACGGCAACGCGAGACACGCCAACAGCCTCTGCCACCTTCTCTTGGGTAAGCCTTTTAGCTTTTCGAGCTGCTTTCAACGCGGTCGCGAGATCCATCACCGTAGCCGAAGTTTTTGTTAACACGCCGGCAGTTTGAAAGCTTGACTTACATCCGGCAACGCAAGTTCCGCTTACTTTTTCAGTGGACAGCATGGTAAGTTCCGCTTACATTTTCCCGCATGCGAGATCCCGCACTCACCAAAGCCATCAATCGCGCTGGCGGCGCGGTAAAGCTCGGCAGCCGGTTAGGCATTTCCAGCCAAGCCGTGTCGCAGTGGAAGCGCTGTCCGCCTGAGCGGGTACTGCAAGTCGAAGACGCGACCAACGGCGAGGTGGCGCGCCACGAACTCCGCCCGGACCTGTACCCCCCTCTCGACGCTCCATCACCCGACCAAGACAGGCCCGCCTGATGGCTGAACTGAACGACATCGCGCGCCTGCTGCGCGAACTGACCGAAGCCGTGCAGGAGAACACCGCTGAGCTGCGGGGCCTCCGAGCCGATCTGTCCCAGCACCACGGCGAGGACGCGCCTGTCTCCAAGGCGATGGTCCAGGCGCTGGCCATTCACGCGGTGCTGATAGGGCCTCCACTGTTGCTGAAGCCGGGCGGGTACTGCGAAGCAGCGAACGCCTACGCTCGAATTATGTCGGATTTCCTCAACGGGACCGGACGTCAAGAAGCCCGCAAACCCAGCGCGGAAGACGTTGCCTATCGTGCCGCCAATCCCGGTCACTGGAGCATCAGCACTCTTCGTGAGTACGGCGTTCCAGAAGAAGACCTTATTCGGATTCAGGCAGAGCGCGAGGCCGCCATGCCTTCTCAGCCTCGTGGGTGAGACGATGCAGAATCTGCAGAACATCCTCATGAGCAGTTCGAATCCAATCGACCTCCTGAACCGCGTCGGGCTCGATAAGGGAGGGCAGTTCGATTGTTCGGTTATCGATTTCTGCGACAAACGTGATCCGGACGAATCGAGCGCTAACGCCGGGAAGGCGGACATCGGTTTCAATGGACTTGAAGGATATCGGCATCCGAAACGCTCCATGGGTTGTGTGGTAACTCCCATGGTACGCGCGGCGCGGGTGGCTGTCACGGCTGCCCGCGCCAATCCCTGCTCGACGAACCTGCGGTGAGGTGACCCATGACCACGGGCTATCTTACCAGCCGAGTTCTCGCCGCTGCTGATCTGGAGACAGACTTCCAGCTTTCGGAACCGTGTCAAGAATGCCTCGGAGCCGGGAAGTATGTCACGCGCGCATGCGGGGTGGGGCGATACTCCTCGCGTGGTAATGCCGGACCCCTCCTGCCGCTGCTCGCCGGTCTCCTCGCTCTCTGGCTTGCGTTTCTGCTGACCCTCGCAGCGGGGGCCTGAACCATGTTGATGCCGCTCTACGACCCGCCCTGGACCACACAGCTCGCCACCGCGCTCTGGCCATACTACGCCTTTGTCGCGTTCGGTCTGGCCGTGCTGGGCATCCGCAAGTGCTGGGGAGGCTGAGCGCATGCCGGTCATCGACATCACCTCACGCCTCCAGCTCTGCGGCGCCGACAGCACCATTCAACTGCACACGTTCTTCTCGATCGGCAAGGCGTTGCGCAAGGGCGCCGACGCGGCTGCTGATCGCCCAAACCTCCCGCTCCTCATCTTGCGGCACCACCACGGCCAGCCGAGCAAGCGCGCGGATCGCCTCCGCTGCCGCCCGGTCAACGAGCGTCACGGTGCTGAGCTGCGCGCCGCCCGTAACGGGCGTGGCGATGCCGGTGTCGTCAGTGATTGGAAGCGGAAGCTGAGCAGTCATGTCCCCAATGTGCGGTCGCCACTTCGGGGAGTCACGTCCAATCGAAAGGGCTATTTTGGATGACCATTTATCGGAAGCCCGGCTCCATTGAGGATGCGCTGCGTCAGGCCGTCCAGGAACTGAGCCCACAGGAGATCAAGCTGGCCACCGGGCTCGGTGACTCGAAGTTCCGCAAGACCAGCAACCCCCTCTACGGCACGGATCTGGAACTGGCTGACGCCGCCGCTCTGGATGCCGCGCTGGTCGCCCGCGGGAAGTCGCCCGTCTTCATCGAGGTGATGCAGGAGATCACTGCGGCGAAGCTGGCCGAGTTGCAGGGGACCGAACGGCCGGAAACGGACTTCGCCCGTCAGCTTGTCCGTCTCGACGCTGAGTCCGGCACCCTTGCGAGGGAAATCGACAATGCCCTGGCCGACGATCACGTCGACCTGAAGGAGCGCCAGCGCATCGCCCGTGCTGCGCAGAACGTCATCGACCATGCGCGTGAAATCCGGGATGCGGCGGAGCCTCCGCACCTGTCCGGCAACGTCACCCAGCTCCGGGCCGAAGCGTCGGCCTGATTCCTACAGGCGCCTCAGCGTCACACCCAAGCACTTCTGAAGACCGAAAGGAGGTGGCCTCATGGCCCGCAAGCTGAACGAGAAACCTGCCATCGACCCATCAAGCATTTCCCCGTCCGACCTCGAGCGGGCGATGGATCAGCTGCTTGAGCGGGAGTCCCAAGCCGCCGCCGCGAATTCCAAGAAAGCGGAGGTGATTCGCGACGCAGCGAAGACGGGTGTTCGGAAGCCCGTGTTCAAGGCACTGGCGCGGCTGTTCGCGAGGAAGCGGAACGACGACCCCGAAGCGTCCATCGAGGCCCAGCAGCTTCTTCATCTGATCCCGGCGCTTCAGCTCAACGTGCCCCGTCAGCAGGCGCTGTTCGACGAGATGCCGGATGCCGAAGCTGTCGCCGGCGCGATGGCAGCGGTTGTCGGGCCGGACCTCTCAGCCATTCCGAACCCGCCACCGCCGGCCGACTTCGAAGGCAAGAAGCGCAAGATCGGCGCCTGGGCCAAGGGTTGCGAAGCCCGCCGCAACGGCGAGAAGCGCTCCGACTGCCTGCTCACCGGAGCCGAGTCCGTCGCGATCTTCGAGCAGGCGTGGGACGCCATGGATGCCGCGATCAAGGCTGTGGCGGAGGGGGGCCAGCCGGCGGCCGGACCCAGCGCGGCCGTCGGCTCCGATCTCCCGGAAGGCATGACGCAGGAAGAACATACCGCCCTCCTCGCCGAGGGCATCAAGCTGTTCCGCGAAGGCAAGGCCCCCGGCGCGCACGCCTACGGCGACGACCCGGTGAAGGCCGGCATCGTCATGAAGGGCTGGGCGACCGAGCAGGACGCCCAGAACGCGGCCCGCGCCGCCGAGCGCGCGGCGGAGCAGGCCGCCAAGGGCGGTGGTCAGCAGACCGAGCAGGCCCTGAGCGCCGGGGAGGTCCAAGCGCTGGAGGCGGAAGGCGCCACCGCCTGCGAAGCCGGCGAGCCGCAGTCCGCATGCCCGCATCCCGCCGGCAGCGCCAAGGCCGACGCGTGGCTGGCCGGCTGGGAGCGCCAGGACGACGCCCTGTTCGATGAGGCCGGTCCGGCCGCTGTCGAGGCGCCAGGAGAGAGCGGGGAGGTGGTCTTCGCCGATGCGGACGACGGCGACGAACTGCCGGACCTGCCGGAAGACGATGACGCGGACGTGCTGATGCCGGCGATGGCCAGCAATGGCGCCGCCGATGCCTTCATGGCCCCGGCGGAGTAACGGGGAATGGCCGGCGGCATCCTGTCTTTGGATCTCGGGCGCATGACGGGCTGGGCGGTCGCCAACCGCTCGGCCATTTCGGCGTGGCCCGCCGGTCGTTTCCTTTTGGGGCGCACGCCGCAGCGCCCCGCCATCCTGTGCGGCACCTTCACCATCGGCCCGACCGGGCTGCCGCACGGCGAATATTACGACCGGTTCGCCAAGTGGCTGGACGACATGCTGACCGTCCATGGTCCTGACGCCGTGGTGTTCGAGGCCGCGATTCCTCACCACGGCGGGCAGGAGGCGGCACGGCGGGCTTTCGGGAAGATAGCCGTCGTCGATCTGCTCTGTCACCGGAGGGGCGTGAAGGCCGTCCGCGAAGTGGCGAACAACACCGTGAAGAAGGCCTTCACCGGCAACGGCCGAGCCGAGAAGCCGGCCATGATCGCCGCGTGCCACGATCGCGGATGGAACCCGCCGGACCACAACGCCGCAGATGGCTGCGCGATCCTCGAATGCGGTGTCCGCGTGCTCAAGCATGGGGAGACGCTGTGATGCTTCCAACTGTCCAGCAGAGCGCCTTAAAAAAGGAATGCGTGCCGAGCCTCGATGATGTGGTGGCGGCGATCAAGACGCTTCGCCTGACCCGCGTCGGGCTTTCTGAAGCCGAAATTCACGATCGCGCCGCTGCCATCTTCTTTGAGCAGAATATCACCGTTGAGCATGAATTTCAGGTCGCGCCCGGCTGCCGGCTGGATTTCTGGGTTCCCGCTTCCGGCATCGCAGTCGAGTTCAAGAAGTCCAGGCCGTCGAAGGCTTCGGTTGTCGCTCAGTTGAGCCGCTACGCCGCGTTGCCCGAGGTAAGGGCGCTCGTCCTGGTGCTGGAATGCAGCATGGTGCTGTCCCGTGAGATCGCGGGAAAGCCGCTACGCGTCGTCTCCCTGAACGCCAACTGGGGGATCTGCTGAATCATGTCCGCGCCGTTCGAGGCCCAGGCGATTACCGACCTTCCCGCGCATATGGCCTATCCGGTCATGGAAGGGGTGCGGGTGTGCGGTGAGCTGCGGGTGGTGCCGGTCGGCTCGGACGACAAGCTGGACGGGGCCAATCGGCCCGTGTGGGAACTGTCCGGCGACCGCGACATGATCATGGTCGGGACGAAGCTGTTTCCCGGCGCGGATGCCCGCGGTGGCCATCGTCTCCGCTTCATCGCGAACCCGCGCATTTTCCAGGATCTGGTCTGGCTGATGCAGCGCTACGCGCTGCGCGTTGTCGACCGTGCGGCGTTCGACGGTGCGTACAGAGAATGCGTCGAGTTCCTGCTGAAGCGCATCCGCGCAAACAGGGCGTTCGAGACGAACAGCGGCCGCTCTGGGGAGAGTGAGCGCATTGCCCTGTCGGCGCCGGCTGCATTCCACGGCTCCCTCGCAGATCGTCCATGGCAGGAGGAAGGGTTGGCCCACATGGTGGCGAACCCGCGCACCCTGCTTGGTGACGACCTGGGCTTAGGCAAAACCGTGCAGTTTCTGGCGCTGCTCGCCCAGCTATCGAAATGGCCGGCGCTTATCGTGTGCGAGACGCACAACCAAGTGCAGTGGATCAAGCAGACCTGTCGTTTCCTCGGGATCGACGAGGACGCCAAGCCTGTCGAACTGGTTTCCGGCGCGTTGAAGCTGCACCGGATCAAGGGGACCAAGACGGCCGGCGGATTGCCCGAGGCGCACATCTACGTGACCCATTATGGTCTGCTTCGCCACTGGCGGCAGGAGCTGGTGGACGCCGCGGTTCAGGTCATCGGCTTTGACGAAATCCAGGCGCTGAGGAAGCACGATTCCCAGCGGTATTTCGCGGCGACGGACATCGCATGGCGCGCCGAACATGTCGTCGGCATGAGCGACACGCCGATCTACGGCTACGGGATCGAGATGTGGTCGCTGATGAACGCCATCGACCAGCAGTGCCTTGGCACCCGTGACCAGTTCATGCGCCAGTGGTGCGCAAACTCGGTGCAAGTCGAGGACCCGGAAGCGCTAGGCGATTATCTCCGGCGTGAGGGCCTGCTGATCCGTCGCACCAAGGAAATGGTGAAAAGCAAAGTCCCGCCGGTCCATCCCATGCCTTACTGGGTGGATGGCGACGAGGCGACCTTCAACCGCCTGAACATCGAGGCCGAACGCCTCCGAGCCGAAGCCGCCAACCAGAACGGTGCCTTCGATCGCGCCCGCCTGGAAGAGGCTGCAGAGAACGCCGAACGGCGCGCGACAGGTATCGCCAAGGCCGGGGACGTGATCGCGCTGGTCAAAACCCTGGTCGAAGACGGAGAGCGCGTGCTGCTCGGCGCGTGGCACCACGATGTGGTGGACCTCTACGTCGAGGGGCTGAAGCACTTTGGCGTTGGCTGCGTCACGGGCCGGGAATCCGAAAAGCGGAAGGAGGACGCGAAGGCGGACTTCATCAGCGGCACCATCAAGGTGCTGATCATGAATCTCCGATCCGGCGCCGGCGTCGACGGTCTGCAATACGCCGCTCACGTATTCGTCGCGGGTGAGCTCGATTGGTCGCCGCAGGTTCACCGTCAGATCATCGGGCGACTGCATCGCGACGGCCAGACCGAACAGGTACTCGCCTACTTCGTCGTCTCGCGGTTCGGCAAGGACCCGAAGATGATGGAGGTGCTGGGCGCCAAGATGGCCCAATACTACGGCGTCATGAAGATGGAAGCGGACACCGCGGAAGAGCGGGCCGCCCACGAAACCGCCGGGCTTGATCGGCTGGAGCGCGCCTTGGCGGCGGATGTCGCGAATGACCAAGGCGAAGGGCAGACAGCCACGATTTCGCCGACGTTCTATCTTGCCCTGCAACAGCAGCTCATCACCGCATCCCCCTCCCATTGTCGCGCGCTTCTCGACCTGGAGCGCGGCGCCGTACTGACGGCGGAGCACGCCGACACCGACCTGGGTGCCATGTCCGAACAGGTGCCGGTGATTGCCAAGGCGGTCGCCAACCGGGAGACGACGGTCCGGTACTTCGTCGGCGCCGCTCTCGCCGCGGGGTTGCTGAGCCGTGCAGGCGTCATTCGAGCCGAGGAGGCCGCTTGATATGGCCTGCCGCCGCTGCACCCCCAGGCCCCGATGGACCCCCGGCGAGAAACGCCGCGCCGAGAAGGACCACCGCGCCGGCAAGCTCGAAGCCGTCACCGCGCATGCCGTAGGCCGGAGCGCAGGGGCCGTGAAGGCGAAGCTCGCCCGCATGCAGGTTCCGAAGAACCCGACCGACCCGCGCCAGGGAGCGCTGTCTGGTCTCGACACCGACACCACCGACAACGATTCGAGGGAGGACGACCATGCTGCAGCTCGTTGCCGTCAATGGACATCGCCTGGAACGCCCGGTCTGCTATCGGCGTCATGTCGTCCCCGCAGATCACGCCGCGCGGATGGCCGATGCCACGCGCCGCACCTTCGCGACGGTCGCCGCTTTCACGCCAGACCCCGGCTTGGCCGCGTGGTGGCTGGCCGCCGGCCAAGTGTGGGCGGACTTCTTCCTTACCACCGAGCGGAGGCACTGACCATGAGCCTGGGAACCGCCATCGATGCCGAGCTGGCGACGACCGCCTCCCTCGAGGCGCACACCAACCTGTACCGCGCCGCGGCGCTGGGCGGCGATGCTGAAGCCCTCCGTCGCGCCCGCGTGAACTGCGAGGCCGCGCTGGACGCCCGGCTGGACGCCATCGACGTGGTGACGAAGGAGCAGCGCAAGCATCGACGGGGGCTGGGGCTGTGAACCTCTTCAGCGGCCCCTCCCTGCTGCTCGACCTGCCGCCCATCACGGCACCGGCTGCGCGCGAACCGCTGGCGTCGGTGCCCGGCTGGTTCTGGGGGCAGGAGCTGAAGCCGCGCGGCTACGGCCTCATCCTGATCGACCCCCCATGGTTGCAGCAGATGTATTCGGAGGAGACCGGGACCAAGAAGGCGCCGCAGGGTAAGTACGACTGCATGCCGCTGGAGGACATCCAGGCGCTGCCGGTCGGCCAACTCGCGGCGCCGAACTGCTTTATCCTGATGTGGACCCTCTGGAACTTCGTCGCGCCGGGCTGGGCGAGCGACACCATCCGGCGATGGGGGTTCGAACCGAAAAGCGGCGGCGCCTGGTTCAAGGTGACCAAGACCGGCAAAACGGCCATGGGCACCGGATACGGGTTCCGTGGCTGCTGCGAGCCGTTCCTGACCGGTTCGATCGGTGCCCCGAAGGTCCGCAGCCATCGGGAGCGCAACGGCATCCTCACCGAGATCGAGGCAGACGCCGAACTGGATCTGAACGCCCTCATCGGGCTGCTGCGGGAGCATTCCCGGAAGCCGCCGGAGATGCACGAGGCGCTGGAGCGCATGTTCCCCGGCGTTCCGAAGGTCGAGATTTTCGCACGGCAGCGTCGGCCCGGCTGGGCGGCCTGGGGAAATCAGGTCGATTTCTTCCAGGGAGAAGCGGCATGACGGCCAGATCCCCGATCAGGGTCGCCGCGGCGAACCGGACATGGATCGCGTGCAACGCGGCGCATCGGCCCGTCATCGAGATGGCGCTTCCGGCGGTGATGCTGTTTGCCGCTACCAGGACCATCGCGGCGGCCCCCCGCGCGCCCAAGGCCCGCAGGAGCTTCTTCGCTGGACTGCTTCCGAAGCTGGAGGCCGCCGTCGCGGAGCCGTTCGCTTCGCTGCCCCTGAACGTGCAGCGCATCGCGTCCGGCGTCACCGCCTGGGCGGCAGGGGTGGCCTTCGAAGCGGCGCCGCCTACCGCTCCTGCGACGCTGATCTACCGGGCAGCGGTTCGCTGGACCGACGCCCTGCTGTTGACCGACTTCCTGACGCTGCGCGCCGGCTCCGCGTTCCACGGCGCCGTCGTCTCCATCATGGAGGATGTGGAGCGCTGCGCCGCCGATCCGGAAGCGCCGGAGGACGCCGAGATCCTGGAGCAGGCCAAGCCCCTGGCCACAACGTTCGACCGTCGTCTCCGGGCTGTTGGCCTGTTCACGACGGCGCCCGATCTGACACCTGCCTTCCACGAGATCGACCAACTCACCGCGTCCGGCATCGGCGAGATCCAGGTTCCGGTGAAAGCAGGGGGTGCCATCGCATGAGCGCCACCCTGCACTGCAATCCCGCTGTGTGGCCCCGCGCCCGCGCCCGGCAGACCCGCCGAAACGAGCCGACCAACCACGGCCCTGCACTCGTCCTGGAAGCTGCCGCCGATGCGTGGGAGCGCGATGAGGCGCGTGCCGGCGCCACAGCCAAGCGAGAGCGCGCCCAAGCCCTGTGCGATGCCCAACCCACACTGCCGAGCCTGCCGATCACCCGGCGCCGGCTGAACGAAACCCCGAAGAAGGGATGATCCCCATGAGCCTGCTTTCACGCCTCAATTTCAAGCCGCTCGTCATCTCCAAGGCATCCAATTTCCCCGATGTCCGTGTCGCCATACAGCCGGCCCGCGTTGGTCGCCACGTTTCGGCAGCACGCCTCGACATCAGCTTCTCCCGTGAACTGGGGAAGCAGGTCGGAATCGGTGATGTTGGGCTGAAGGCGGCGATCTACACCGATGGCCAGTTTATCGCGCTATGCGCGCCGGACGTTGGCCGGAAGCTGTTCGGCGTCGCAACGAAGGAATATCGGGTCGGCGCGAAGAGTGAAAAAGCCGAGCAGGCGGCCCTGCATTTCGCGTCCACCCTCCCGCCGACCTGCGTCACCACCAAGTGCAGCGCGCAAGGTTCGAAGCGGTACGAGGTCGAGAACGGCGTCCTGATTGTGGAGCTTCCAGACTCGTTCATCCGCTCGGAATACCTGACCGGCGCGGAAGCCTCGTCACCAATCTGCGAGACGGAGCCGTTCCCGCCTGCGGGCACCGCGCCAGCGCCGCTCGACATCGGGGAACTCCCGCAGCTTGAGGGCGCCGCGCCGCGCCTGGGCGAGCCCGAAACCGTGCCGGTTCCGCCGGCGCAGGATGACGTTCCGCTTCAGCCTGAGCAGCCGCAGCCGATCGAAGCCGGCGATGACCAGATCGTGGATGTTGCCACCCAGATTTCCGATGGAGCGGTGGAGCCGGAAGGCCCGGCGGCCGCGTACGACTCCATTAACGACGCGGGCTTGCAGAAGGCGGAGCGCTGCATCACTGATCCGGCACCGGCACCCGAAAAGGTTTCCGTTCCCCCCACGCTGGAGGACCGGCTTTATACCCATCTGCTGCTGCTCGCCCGTGAAGGGAAACCGTGCCCCGACAATCAGGCGCTGGCGACGCACGTCAACTCGAATCCGAACTCGATCTCCGCCACCCTCTCGATGATGAAGTCGCGGGGGCGGATTTCCGTCAGCTACGCCAGCGCCGAAGGGAAGCGGAGCAGCGACGTTGTTCGAGGCTGGCAGCGCGTCTTCACGATGGTGGCCGACAAGGTGACCACGGCGGCCCCGCAGCCGGCGAACGTCGTCCCGGCTGAGGCTGGAAACGCTGAGCTATCCGTTGAATCCCCCCCAGCCCCGTCGCCGAAAACCGTCGCTGCGGCTGCTCCCCCGCGCCGCGTCCCGTTGACGCCGAGCAAGGGGCGGCAGCTCTCCGAAGCCGAACTGGAACTCCAGGAGGTGGTGGGCGCACGAAAGCCCGTCGCTGCTGCAACCGATGTCGATGCGGATTTCGAGTTCCTGATCGGGAAGAGAGTCCCCGTGATCCGCGTCCCCGGCAACAAAACCCATCCCTTCCGGCTCAATGACCGGCCGGCGACGGCGGCGGAGATCACCGCGAGAGCCGCACGGGTGCGCCAGATCTCCGGAGGACGGTGATGGGCGCCCCGGCTCCCCTCGTCAACTGGCCGACCGATCCGGAAGAACTCTTCCTGGAACTGCATGTCGAGCTCGGCATGTCGGTCGCCGCCATTGCCGAACTCCTTGAACTCCCCGAGGCCGCTGTCGCCGAGGCGTGCCGCAACTTCGGCATCATCCGGGAAGCCGTGCCGGAACCTGTCGATCCCGGCCCGGAGCCGGGCGACCGCGGCCCCAAGGAGCCGAGGGGATGCCGCTGGATCGACGGCGATGTCCGGTCCAGCGATTGGAGCTACTGCCAGGAAAGCACGGTGCCGGGCGCGCGGCACCCTTACTGCCGCCATCACCTGCAGCGGTCCTATCAGCGGGCGAGCGCGGCAGCTTCCAGTCGGGGCCTGAGCGAATGACCACTGCCGCAGCCATCCCAGGGCGGGAAAACGCTCTTCGGGCGGAAGCCCAAGCCATGGAAGTCCAGGCCGAGAAGCGGGGAAAGGATCGTGCCTACTCGGTGCGTACCGTTCTGCTGACCCGGCAGCTTGCACAGAGCTTGGAGCACGATGCCGTGGCGGTGGCCGCCGGCGCGCGTCTGGCGGAAGAGGCGGGTGGACGATGAGCATCATGGCCGCACCGCACCTGATCGTCGTCACGGAGGGCATGACCGAAACGGAATACCTCCTGGAGATGCGCTCCGCCGCGGTGCGGGCGCACGACGCCAGCCCCTGCCGCCAGACGCGCGCCGGCCTCTTGGAGGCGGAGCGCGCCTACCGTGCCGCCCTGGGGTGGACGGCGGAACAGGTCACCGATGCGCAGCGCGTCATCAATGACCGACTGAACACGTTTTTCGGGGAACCACAGAAATGAACCACATCGGCAACCCCGGTCATATCGAGCGGACCCCGCCCCACAACGAGGAGGCGGAACAGGCGCTGCTCGGCGCCATCCTGATCAACAACAAGGCCTATGAGAAGGTCAGCGAGTTCCTTCGTCCGGAGCATTTCTACGACCCGGCGCACCAGAGGATTTTCGCGGCGATTGCCGAAGAGGCCGAGGCCGGCCGTAAAGCCGATCCGGTGACGCTGCGTGACCGCTTCGCCGGCGATGCCGACTTGGCCGGGGATGGGGGTGGAGCGGCCTATCTCGCCCGCCTGGTGGCCAACGTCGTCACGGTGGTCAACGCCCGGGATTACGGCGAGATCATTCGGGACACTTTCCTCCGTCGGCAACTGATCGAGGTCGGCTTCGATTTGGTGAACACGGGCTACCAACCCGACCCCGACATGCGCGCCGGCAAGCTGATCGAGGAGGCGGAATCGCAACTCTTCGCCCTTGGGGACCACGGTTCCGCGCTGCGCCCCGTCATGTCGTCAGCCGATGGCGTTGCGGCGGCTATGGAGGCCAACGAGCGGGCCTGGAAGAGCAAGGGGCAGGTGCTGGGCGTGACGACAGGGCTCGTCGACCTTGACCGCAAGCTCGGAGGCCTCCTCCCCGGTCTTTACGTTCTCGGTGCCCGTCCCTCGATGGGCAAGTCCGGTCTTGGGTTGAACACCATCATGCTGGCCGCCGCCAAGGCAGGGCACTCTGTGCTGGCCTTCTCCACGGAAATGGCAACCGAGAAGGTGTCTCGTCGCCACCTTGCCGCAGAAACCGGAATCTCGTCCGACCGCCAGACGCAGGGGGATTTTTCTGAAGGTGAATGGCTTGCATTGATGGACGCCCAGCAGGCTTTGGGCACCCTGCCCATGCATATCGACGAAACACCCGGCGTCACCGTCCCGCACATCCGCCGGGTAGCCCGCCGCCACAAGCGACGCCACGGACTTGGCCTGATCATCGTTGACCACCTCCACCGCATGCGCGCCAGCAAGCGGGCTGAGGACCAAGGCGAGACGGCGAAGATCACGGAGATCACCTCCGCCCTCTGCTCGATCTGGAAGGAGTTCGGCGTCCCGGTCCTGCTGCTCTGCCAACTCAACCGAGACCTGGAACGGCGGGAGGACAAGCGGCCGAATATGGCGGACCTCCGGCAGTCTGGCTCCATCGAGCAGGACGGCGACGTCATTATGTTCCTCTACCGCGACGAATACTACTTGGCGCGGGAGGAGCCGGCGAAGCGGGCCGACGAGACGGAGGAGAAATACAACGAGCGATACGAACGCTGGTGCAGGCGCAGTGAGGAGGCTCGGAACGTCGCCGAGATCATCATCGAGAAGAACCGGGACGGCCCCATCGGCACCGTGAAGGTCTTCTTCGACGGTCCCCGCACCCTGTTCTCAAATCTCGACCGCGGCGAGTAGCCCATCATGAACGAACTTCCCGAACCTCTCGTTCCCGCCGGTATCGACCTGTCCGGATACGACTACATGCCGCTCTACGTCACCCGGCTCCGCAAGTCGCGGACCTGGGTGCGCTGCAAGCGGCGGCCGGCGCACGGCTTCTACCTCATGAATATGTGGACCGAGGCGTTCACGAGCCATGAGCAAGCCGGCAGCCTGCCGGATGATGATGATCTTCTTGCTGACGCCGCGATGTGCCCCCCGGATGAATGGGAGGCTATCAAGGCCGACATCATGTCCGGCACGGGTTGGATTCTCTGCAACGATGGACGCTGGTACCACCCGGTTGTCGCCGAGGTAGTGATCGAGGTGTGGGAGAAGTCCCGCAAAACCAAGACGCAGACGAAGTCCGCTACGGAAGCCGCAGCGGAAGCCCGACGCACCAAGCGCGAGGCGAAAACTGCGGAGGCGAACGGAACGCAGACGGACGACGTAACGGAAGCTACTTCCGACCGAAACGGCACCGGTACGGATACCGTCCCTGATGAGGGGCAGGGGGGTAACGGAATCCGTCAGGCATCCGTAACGGACAACCAACGGAATTCACCTGCGTCCGTCACGGAGTCCGTTGCGGTTGGAAACGGAGTCCGTCAGGCGTCCGTAACGGAGACAAATAGAAATGGAAACTTAAACGGAAAACAACCACCCCCTACCCCCGCCGCCAAACCCGCAAGGACCGTCTCGCTGGAGGTGGTGGCGGTGGTGGATGGATTTCTGGCGAGCCGGGAGAAACATTTCCCTGGTGACAGCCGTCTTCCCGCCAACCGGATGACCCTCGAAACCCAGGCCGTCCAGTACGTGGCCAAGGGCGCACCCGTCGCGCTCCTCCTAGAAACGATCGAGCGTGGCATGATCGGCGCCGCGGAGGACGCGCGCCAATTCGGAAAGCCGCCGCCGAACAGTCTGAGCGCGTTCAACCTCAGCCTGGACACCGAGATCGCGAAGTTCCGCAAGGCGCAGGCTGGTCCACCGCCTGATTCCCGGCCCCGGCAGGGCGCCCCCGTTGGCCCTGCGGTTGCGGCGGACGCAGATGTCGCCCGTTGGCGCCAGCGGCTCACCCGCTATCGGGACTCCCGCACCTGGGACGACCGATGGGGGCCTCAGCCCGGGAAGCCCGGCTCCACGGCGCCGAAGGCCCTGGTGGACGAAATCCTCGGCGCTGTGGAGGCTGCATGACCGCCGGCCCGAAACCACCGAAGTGCCCGCTGGGCAGGCTTCACACCACCCGCGTCGGCGCCCGTGAGGCGGCCAAGCGCGGCAGGGCGGAGACCGGCGTCATCGTGCTGTTCCCCGACATGCTGAAGGACGATCTGGAGCGGGAATTCGTGAAACGGATCGCGGATCGGGAATACGGGGCTGAAACCGGCAGCGGGAGGAAGGGGCGATGAGCGAGGATCTGAAGGCCACCACCCCGAGTGCCGCCGCGCTGAAGGCCCGCGCCCGCCGGGTGAACCGCGGAGAGGCCACCGAAGCCGAGGCCCGGAAGCGGACCAGCAAGGCATCGCTCCAGGGCATGCTGCAACTCCCGCTGCTGGAAGCGCTGGAGGAAGCCGGCGGCAAGGCGCGCCCCCGTGACCTCTACCAGCAGCTCGCCACGCGCCTCAGTGTCCCGGAAGGTCTCCGCCAGGAGCGCCGGACCTGTGGCGATGGTCAGAGCTACCGGGTGTTCGACCAGCAGGTCCGCTGGGCCCGGCAGACCGCCGTGATGGAGGGGCTGATCGCCGACGGCACCCGCGGCGTCTGGGAGCTGGCCGATCCCGGTCATGCAAAGCTGTTGCGCGCCCGGCGCGGCGTCACGCTGCTGATCTACTCGACGGACCTCGGCGTCGCGCTGTGGGCTCATGCCGAAGATGCCGCCTCCGTGATCGCGCCGGAATCGGTGGACCTGATCCTGACCAGCCCGCCGTACCCGGTGGTGGCGCGCGATTACGGTCGCATGGATGTTCCGCAGTGGCTGGATTGGATGCGGCGGCTGACGGCCCTGTGGCGCGATCTGCTGACCGACACCGGAACGCTGGCCCTGAACCTGGGCGACGTGCATGTGCCGGGCTCTCCGGCCCTGTCGCCCTACGTCGAGCGATACGTGCTGAGCGCCATCGATGAATGCGGCCTCCATCTGGCCGGGCGGATGCCTTGGTTCAGCCCAACCAGGATCGGCAACATCCAGTGGACCTCCAAGGCGAAGGTCCGGCCGAAGAATCAGGTCGAGCCCATCGTCCTGCTGAGCAAGAACCCGAATCCGGCCTGGGACATCACCCGGCTCCCGCCGGTGCCGTACAGCCCGGACACCCAGCGCTGGTGGGAGCGGAAGCAGAAGGGCAGGACTCAGAAACGCCCCTCCGGCTACGATATCCGGGAAGAGGCGTTTGAACCGAAGGGTGCCGGCGCACTGCCTGGCAACCTGATCGTCGCCGCCGGCGCGCCGGGCATGGATGCCTACAGCCGCCGCTGCCGGGCCGCTGGCCTGCCGCGGCACAGCGCCCGCTTCCCGGCGGAGGTGCCGCGCTCGATCATCCTGACCTGCACAGCGCCGGGCGAGACCGTCTACGACCCCATGGCCGGGAGCAACGTCACCGGCATGGTGGCGCAGGAGCTGGGGCGGCACTGGATCTCGTCCGAGGTGATGCTGCGCTCCGTTCAGGGCTCCGCCTTCCGTTTCGACAATCTGCCGGGCTTCAGCATGAAGCCGCTGCCGCCGGGGGTGGCCCCATGATCGAGATCATCATCGCCGGGCACGTCTTCATCGTGACGCTGACCGTCTCCTACGTTCTTCAGTTCCTCGCGTCGACGTTCTCCATGGCCACCCATTGGCTGATGGGGAGCAAGGTGCTGGCCGGCCCGATGATCGGGCTGGTCTCGACGCTGCTATGGACCACGCTCGTCATCCACGACGGCATGTGGGGGATGATCCACGTCGAGGTCCTGATGCTCGCCATTCACACCCGCAACCTCGTCCGGTGGCTGCGCGAAGCACGCGCCGCGGCACCGGCCGCTGCCAACCAGGGGGAACCCCATGCCGCTTGATTCCGTGACGCCGCGCCCGCCGAAGGACATTCCGATCATCTTCAGCGAAGGCATGGTGCGCGCCGAGTTGGCCGACTTGAAGACGCAGACCCGCCGGCTGGCGACGTCACCACTCGCCAAGGTGCAGCCAAACGACCGGCTATGGGTGCGGGAAAGCTACCAACTCCTGTCCTGGGGCGACTACGAGGTGACACGGTACCAGCCGTGTGATGTCCGGTACGCCGCGACCGACACGCTGGCGAAAGCCGACCGGGAGATCCGCGGCTACCCGTGGCGCCCTTCCATCCATATGCCGCGCTGGGCCAGCCGGATCACGCTCGTCGTGGAGGACGTCCGGTTCCAGCGTCTCCGGGACATCAGCGAGGATGATGCGATCGCTGAAGGTGTTGAGACAGAGCGGTGCTGCGGCGTTCCGAGCGACGTCTGTGGGGTGCATCTCGGGGGCTGTTGCGGGCAGCCGGAAGCGGTGAAGCCAGCCGAGGCATTCCGCCAACTCTGGAACAGCCTGCACGACAAGCCGGGTGAGCGGTGGGAGGACAATCCGGAGATCGTGGCGCTGACCTTCGCCGTCCATCGCTGCAACATCGACAAGCTGGCGGCGGAGGTGGCGCATGCCTGATGATCTATTCTCCTACGCTTCTGCCCGCGCCGACGAGGGGCGGCAACGCCACCTTCGGGCGGTGGCCGAGGGACGCTGGGCGGCGTGGACGATCCAGGAAATCGACTGGACCGT
>NZ_CBCOOP010000009.1:0-2219 GCF_965111635.1 Azospirillum sp. Marseille-Q6669
TCAGCGTGTCGGCCCCGCCCAGGCCGGCCAGCGTGTCGTTGCCGTCCTGCCCGTCCAGGCGGTTGCGGTTGGCGTCGCCGGTCAGCCGGTCGTTGCCGCCGGAGCCGAGCAGATTCTCGATCCCCGACAGCCGATCACCCTGCGCATCGCCGCCGGTTCCCGTGCCGCTCGCCAGACTGACCGTCACCCCGGCGGTGGAGGCGGAATAGTCCGCGGTGTCGGTGCCCGCACCGCCGACCAGAGTGTCGGCGCCCGCACCACCGACCAGCGTGTCGTCTCCCGCAGCGCCGTCGAGCCGGTTGGCCCCGCCGTCGCCCGTCAGCCGATCGTTGCGGCTGGAACCGGTGACGTTCTCGATGCCGGCCAGAACATCCCCCTCCGCATCGCCGCCCAGGCCGGTCCCGGTGGCGAGATCGACGGTCACCGCGGCGGTCGAGGCCGAGTAATCCGCGGTGTCGGTTCCAGCCCCGCCGATCAGCGTGTCGGCCCCGCCCAGGCCGGCCAGGGTGTCGTTGCCCGCCCGCCCGTCGATCCGGTTGCCTCCGGCGTCGCCCGTCAGCCGGTCGTTGCCGTCCGAGCCGAGCAAGTTTTCGATCCCGCTCAGCCGGTCGCCCTGCGCGTTGCCGCCGCTGCCAAGCCCGGTCGTCAGGTTGACGGTGACCGCCACCGCCGAGGCCGAATAATCCGCGGTGTCGGTGCCCTCGCCGCCGACCAGCGTGTCCGCCCCGGCGCCACCGGCCAGCGTGTCGTCGTCGGCACCACCGTCGAGCCGGTTGCCGCCGCCGTTGCCAGTCAGACGGTCGCCGAAGGCGGAGCCGATGACGTTCTCGATGCCGGTCAGGATGTCCCCCTCCGCATCGCCGCCATGGCCCGTTCCGGCGTCGAGATCGACGGTCACCGCCTCCGGAGAGGCCGAATAGTCCGCGGTATCGGCGCCCTCGCCACCGATCAGCGTGTCCGCCCCAGCCCCGCCGTCCAGCGTGTCGTCACCCGCCGCACCGTCAATGCGGTTGGCGCCGCCGTCGCCCGTCAGGCGGTCGTCGTGGCTGGAGCCGATGATGTCCTCGACCCCGCTGATCCGGTCCCCCTCGGCGTCGCCGCCGGCCCCGGTGCTTGCGGCCAGATCGACCGTGACGCCGCTGGCCGATCCGCTGTAGGCGACGGTATCGGTGCCCTCGCCGCCGATCAGCGTGTCGGCCCCGGCGCCGCCCTCCAGGCTGTCGTTCCCGGCGGCTCCGTCCAGGCTGTCGTCGCCGGCCCCGCCGGAGAACTGGTTGTCGCCCGCGTCGCCGATCAGCGTGTCGTTGCCGGCCCCACCCCGGACATTCTCGATCCCGGACAGGCTTTCGCTCATCCAGCCGCCGTGCTGCACGCCCCCGTTGGAGAGGTCCACGGCGATAGGTCCGGAGCCCGCCCCGAAATCGACGGTGTCGATACCGTCGCCACCGATCAGGACGTTGTGCCCGCCGCCGCCGGTCAGAACGTCGTCGCCGTCGCCGCCGGTCAGCGTGTCGTCGCCCATTCCGCCGACCAACGTGTCGTCGCCGTCACCCCCGTCCAGAAGGTCGCCGTTGTAGTCGTCGCCGACTCTGAGGCTGTCGTTGCCCGCCCCTCCGATCAGCGTGTCGCTGCCGAAGCCGCCCTCCAGCGTGTCGTCGCCATCCCCACCGTCGTAGCGGTCGTTGCTCCAGTAGGAGCCGCCCTCGCCCAGCCGGTCGTTCCCGGCGCCGCCCAGCAGCGTGTCGTCGCCCTCGCCGCCATACAGAACGTCGTTGCCGTCGCCGCCGTCCACATGGTCGCCGCCGCCGTCGCTATAGACCGTGTCGTCGCCATCGCCCGCGGTGATGCGGTCCGCGCCGCCGCCCGCAAGGACGAGGTCGTTTCCGCTGCCCGCGTCGATGGTGTCGTCGTTCTCTCCGGAGTCGATCCAGTCGCTGCCGGCGCCGCCGCGGATGCTGTCGTTGCCGGTTCCCGTGATGATGCGGTCATCGCCGCTGCCGCCGTCCAGAAGGTCCTCGTTGCCGCCCCCCAGCAGCGTGTCGTCGCCCGCCCCGCCATAGAGCGTGTTGGCGTTGGTGCCGCCGTCCAGAAGGTCGTCGCCCAGCCCGCCATACAGAACGTCTTCGTTGCTGTCGCCGATCAGCGTGTCGTTGCCGGAGCCGCCGTAGAGCGTGTCGTTCTCGCTGCCGCCGTCCAGCAAATCGTCTCCGGACCCGCCG
>NZ_CBCOOP010000010.1:0-1792 GCF_965111635.1 Azospirillum sp. Marseille-Q6669
CCGGGCGCGGGCCGGGGCGGAGGACACCATTCTGCTGGCGGCGCGCGGACGCGGGATGGACGGCCCTGCCCTGCTGTGGCGGCTCGTCCTGCCGCTGGGGCTGTCGGCGGCGATGGGCGGCCTGCGCAGCGCCGTGGCCGGAACGGTGACCGCGGCCGTGGCGGTGGAAAGCCTGTTCGGCCGCACCGGTGCCGGACAACTGTTCGGCGAGGCGGCGCGCGCCGGGGACACCGGCATGGCCGTCGCCGCGCTCGCCGGTCTGTGCGGCCTCGCCGTGCTGCTGGGCGCCCTGGGCGGCGCGCTGCACGGCCGGATCGACCCACGGGTCCGGATGGCCTGATGCACGGACCTGCCGGCACCGACTCCCGCACCGATCCTCATTGGCGCGACGGCCCCTGGCAGAAGGCCGGGCAGCGGCTGACCGCGCACCGGCCCGCCGCCGCGGGGCGGGCTGTGCGCGCGGCGCTGATGCTGGCGGTCGCGGCGGGCCTCGTCGTCGGGGGCGGCCCGGTGGGGGCGGCGCTGGCCGCCGGGCACCAGAGCCTGACCTTCGCGCTGCTCGGCGGGCTGGGCGGGGCCGCCCTCGGCCTGCTCTGGGGAGGCACCGCGGTGGCCCTGGGCGAGCGGGCGGAGCGGGCGATGATGGCGCCCGCCATCGCACTGACCGGCCTTCCCTTGGCTTTGGCCGTTCCGCTGGCCGGTGGGCTGCTCGGTCCGGAGCGCGGGCTGGCGCCGATGGCCGTGGTGACCGTCCTGATCGCCGCCCCGGCGGTGGCCGTCATCGCGCGGGACGAGCTGCGCGCCCTGCTGCGGCGGGAGTTCCTGAGCGCCGCCCAGGCCGCCGGGCTGACCGGCGGACGCCGGCTGCGCCGCCACATCCTGCCCAACGCCGTCCTGCCGCTCGCCGCGGCGGCCTGGACCGCCCTTCCCCGCGCCCTGATGGCGGAAAGCCTCGCCAGCTTGCTCGGCCTCGGCCTGCCGGAGGGGGTGACCGGCTGGGGAACCGCCATCGGCGCGGCGGCGCGGGCGGGCGACGCCACGGCGCTGGCCGGCCCGGCCCTGCTGCTGGCGCTGACGCTGTGGGCGCTGCACGGGGTGGGCGACGGGATGCGGCTGGCCTTCTCCACGACCGGAGGGCGCCGGTGAGCGGATCGGAAGAGCGCGCGCCGCTGCGGGTGGAAGGGCTGTCCCTGCTGACCAGCCGCGACATCCTGCTCGACCGGCTGAGCTTCGCCGTCACGGCCGGTGAGGTGCTGGCCCTGTCAGGCGGCGCCGGGGCCGGCAAGACGCTGCTGCTGCGCGCGCTGGCCGGCCTCGCGCCCAAGGGCATCACGGTGCTGGGCGACATCCACATCCGAGGGCGGCGCATCCTGGTCACCCAGGACGGCGCCCTGGACCCGCTTCGCACGCTGGGCGCTCAGTTCGTGGACCTGCTGGCCTGCCAGTCCGGGATGGACGAGCGCACCGCCCTGCGCTGCGGCGCCGAGGCGCTGGAGCGCTTCCAGGTGCCCGCCGCCGCGCGCCGGCTGGCGCTCCACCCGCATGAGCTGGGCGAGGCGATGCGCTGGCGGGCCGCGCTGGCGCTGGCCATGGCGGCGCAGCCGGCGCTGCTGCTCGCCGACTCCCCCGCCGCCGCGCTCGACCCCACTCAGCGCGTCCGCCTGCTGAGCGACCTCGCCGCCTGGACGCGGGAAGCCGGAACGGCGCTGCTGCTGGCCGGACGCCCGCACCACGACCCAATCAAGGCCGATCCAATCCAGGCCGATCCGGTTCCTTCCGGTCTGGCCGACCG